>NZ_JAEFCD010000042.1 GCF_016405965.1 Alteromonas sp. IB21
CAGTAAGTTAGGTTTTCGTTATTCCTTCCTTGTGAATATTCAATTAAAACAGTTGTTTAAGCTAATTTCTTGTTGGTGGTTTGCTAATTGCACCTATCAATAACATGTTGCAAATTGGCCCAAACTTTTAATTAGATTTTCATTTAGGGTTTGAAGTGTCTGATTTGCCGTTCTGAGTTCAGTTTTAAAAAGGAGTAAACCAATGAGCAGTACCTATAATCTTAAAGGTAAAAAGGTCGCTATTCTTGCAACTAACGGTTTTGAGCAAAGTGAGCTAATTCAGCCTAGAGACATGTTGACTGAGCAAGGCGCTCGGGTCGACATTTTATCCATCGATGACCAGTCTACGATAAAAGCGTGGGACGAAGATAATTGGGGAAAGGACGTCGAGGTTGATGTTCAAGTTACGTCAGCGAACTTGCAAGACTACGATGCTCTTGTGTTACCGGGCGGGCAAATAAACCCCGATGTACTGCGTATGAACAACGATGCTGTGACGTTTATAAAGCAGGCGAATGATGCTTCAAACATCAAGGCGATAGGCGCAATCTGTCATGGGCCATGGATGTTGGTGGAATCTGGCTTAGCGAAAGGCGCTAAGTTAACATCTTTCCCAAGTATTCAAACCGACTTAAAAAACGCTGGTGCCACATGGGTTGATGAGCAAGTGGTTGTTCACGAAAAATTGGTGACTAGCAGAAACCCAAACGACATCCCTGCTTTTGTTAACAAGATTAGCGAAATGCTCATCCAGTAGTGTTTGAAAGACTGCAGTAGTTACTAATCAAGCAAATTAACGATAAAGCGACGTTAGCGAACTGTTTTGAATTAACCCTAGGCGGGAAAGGCAATAAGCGATGGTATTCGTAACGCTGCCATTCAGCGTTCGTCACTGTCGCTTAGTAAGTTAGGAGGATTTATGTCGAACGAAAAAACTAATGACAAAGTTATCGCGATTACCGGAGCATCTAGTGGTATTGGTGAAGAAACCGCGAGGCAACTTGTGGGCAAAGGCTTTAAGGTTGCGCTGTTGGCGCGAAGCGAAGATAAGCTAAAAGCACTCGTAGATGAGCTTGGCGAAGATAACGCATTCGCCGTTAAAGCCGATGTGAGCAATTTTGACGAAGTGGAAAAGGCATTTAAAGATGTTAACAAACACTTTGACCGCATTGATGGTATTTTCGCAAATGCTGGGCGCGGGGCAAAAGCCGCAGGTATTGAAAAGGGTGATGTAGAAGATTGGGACGGCATGTTAGGCGCTAACGTTAATGGCCTCCTTTATACTGCAAAAGCTGGTCTTCCCTATCTTCGCGACACCAAAGGCCACTTTATTATTACAAGTTCGGTCGCCGGACGTATAGCACTAAAAGGTTCTGTGTATGGTGCAAGCAAATGGTTCGCTTATGGCTTTGGGCAGAATTTAGCTGAAGAAATGAGAGAGTGGGGCGGGCGATGCACAACAATATGTCCAGGCATGGTCAATACGCCATTTTTCGACGAGCCGAAAGAAGATAAATTGCAGCCAGCAGATATTGCGAAATCAGTACTGTTTGCACTAAGCGCTGAAGATTCGGCATGTGTGCGTGAAGTCTATGTCATGCCTGCCAACTAGTCAGGTTTTTTACGCAAACGAAAAAATTGAAAAAAAGGAGGGGCTGGGATAGAAACCGCCCCTTTTTTGTCTTTTTTTACCGAATATTATAATTGACCATATCGTTTTTCCTTTCAGTTGTCTTTCCTGCGTATTCCCTATTAATTTCATGAAGCTATGCGAATTAGCCAAATAAAGTATTTTTCTCACTGTATTGCTCCTAATCTGATTGTGTCTAATAAAGCGTCAAACAAATCACATAGGCCATAGCCGACAGAGCGGTGTGAAAGCCTCGGAACCTTGTTATGAATGGCTTCAAGCAATAAGCCTTTTGGCGCTACAACAATAATAGGAGAGTAGAATGTCTAACGAGTTTGCGGGAAAAACCGCCATCATTTCAGGTGCCGCAGGTGGAATAGGTTTTGCACTGGCTGAAGCATTGGCAAAGCAGGGCATGAATATTGTCATGGGTGATATTGATAACATGGCGCTAACAGAATCTGGTGGCGCGCTGCGAGAGCAAGGTTTTGATGTCCTGACTTGCGCTCTCGATGTTACCGACTATTCCCAATGGGAAGATATTGTTGCTAGTGCGAAAGAGAAGTTTGGCAAAGTGCACATGGTGGTTAATAACGCTGGCGTGGGAGGCTCGCCAGGTAAAGTAGAAGACGCTGAGCATGAAACGTGGCGTTGGGTTATGGATGTTAACGTAATGGGCGTACTATACGGTGCGCAGGCATGTGTACCTGCTATAAAAGAGCACGGTGAAGGAGGCTGGCTGTTAAATGTAGCGTCTATGGCTGGGATGATGGGCATGCCATATGCCGGTGCATATTGCGCATCGAAAGCCGCAGTGGTATCTATGACCGAAAGTTGGGTGGCTGAGCTAAAACCCTTTGGTATTCATACCTCTGTGTTGTGCCCTGCATTTGTGAAAACCCGTATTCATGAGTCGTACAGAAATAGACAGCAAAAGTATGCTGTGGCGGCTGAAAAGCGCATCGATAAAGAAAAACTTAAAGTTGGAGCACAAGCAGCCACTAAGGCGGTTGAATCCGGTATCCCGGCAACCATGCTTGCTGAGCGGGTAGTTGAGGCTCTTCAGTCTGAGCAAACCTATATTTACACTCACCCAAATTATCGTAAGGTCACAAGTGGGCGATTTAAAGCGATTGATAGCGCATTTGAAGATGCAGAACAAAGCGCTGTGGTCGGTCATCTAATCAATGATGAGATTGTCACGTTTTAGCACCTGATAACAACTCAGTGGGATTTGACTGAGAACAGTAAAAATTAAATTCCATAAATTGTCGCCATCTTTTATTGTCGGTGAAAGGTGGTGACTAGCGCATATAACCTCTCCTAATTTTTTAACTTTTGTAATGGGCAGTTGGTCGTGTGCTACATTGTAACTTTAAGCATTTATTAGTAATGCTATACAGTGGTAATACTACAAATTCACAACGGGCTTTGCCCGAATAAACACACTGGACAATAATAATGAGAAAGCTTCTAAGAGCGGCAGTTGCTGTATCAGTTGCACTTTCGTGCACTCCCACCTACGCAGATAAAAACGACAAAAATGAAATCTTCAGCAGTTCAACGTTTAAAGCTATGGAGCTTAGAAACATTGGGCCTGCTTACATGTCTGGGCGTATCGCTGATATTGCGATTGATCAGAATAATCCCTCTACATGGTACACCGCGGTTGGCTCGGGTGGCGTATGGAAAACCACTAACGCGGGCACAACGTGGGAGCCTATCTTCGATGACCAACCCGTTTATTCAACGGGCGATGTCACCATAGCGCCAAGTAACTCAAATATTATTTGGGTGGGCACCGGTGAAAATAATGGTGGTAGACACATCAGTTTCGGCGATGGTGTTTATAAGTCATTAGATGGCGGCCAGAGCTGGAAAAATATGGGGCTGTCGAAATCAGAACACGTCTCCGACATTATTATCCATCCAACCAACCCTGATATTGTTTGGGTGTCGGCGCAAGGTCCGTTGTGGAGCGGTGGCGGCGAGCGCGGCTTATATAAGACTACTGATGGTGGTGAAACCTGGAAGCAAGTACTTAAGCCCGCTGATGAGTGGACTGGGGTAACGTCTCTTCTAATTGACCCGCGCAACCCGGATAAACTCTATGCGGCTACTTGGGCTCGTCAACGCTCAATTGGCGCCTATGTCGGCACCAATGAAGGGGCAGGTATTCATACGTCAAACGATGGTGGCGAAACCTGGACAGAGCTTAAAACCGGGTTGCCGGAAGGCAATATGGGTAAAATTGGTATGGCCATATCGCCCATAAACCCAGATGTTATCTATGCCACTATTGAAACGGACAACCGCGGCGGTGGTTTTTATCGTTCGGCGGACCAGGGCGCTAGCTGGACTAAAATGTCTGACGAAGTGGGCGGCGGAACCGGCCCTCATTACTATCAAGAAATTTTTGCAGATCAACATCAGTTTGACCGTGTCTATATCGCCAGTAACTACAGTAAAGTGTCGGACGATGGCGGAAAAACTTGGACGCCCATTAATACTAAACGCAAACACGTAGACGACCACGCCATGGCGTTTCATCCCACTGACCCAGACTTTGTTTTAATGGGGTCTGACGGTGGCATTTATATGTCACACGACAGAATGGCGAACTGGCGCTTTATGGCCAACTTGCCACTAACACAGTTCTACAAGGTGGCGCCTGACGACTCGAAACCTTTTTATAAGATTTACGCGGGTGCACAGGATAACTCTACCCAGGGCGGCCCGTCGCGTACTCGACGAGAAGAGGGTATTAAAAACAAAGATTGGTTTTTAACCCTTGGTGGTGACGGACATGGCCCTGCTACAGAGCCAGGTAACCCAGATATTATGTACTCTCAGTGGCAACAGGGTAATTTAACCCGTATTGATATGAAAACCCGAGAAGGGGTTTATATTAAACCGCAGCCTCTTCCTGGTGATCCGGCGGAGCGTTATAACTGGGACGCGCCGATTAATGTGTCAGCGCACGACCCAGCACGTATTTATTTTGCTTCACAGCGCGTATGGCGAAGCGACGATCGCGGCGACAGCTGGACCCCCATATCTGGTGACCTCACAAAAAATGGCAATAGAATGCACTCGCCATTGATGGGACGTACCTGGTCGGTAGAAGCGGGATGGGATTTGTATGCCATGACCGAGTTCCACACCATTGCAAACTTCGCCGAAAGTCCAGTGGATGAAAACATTCTGTGGGCAGGGACTGACGATGGGATCATTCAGGTCACCACCAACGGCGGTAAGTCTTGGAAGAAAATTGAACTAGACGACATTAAAGGCATTCCAGCTAACTCATACGTCAATGATATCCGCGCTGACTTGTTCGACCCTAACACCGTTTATGTGGCGCTTGATAACCACAAATATGGCGACTATAAGCCTTATTTAATTAAATCGACAAACTTGGGTAAAAGCTGGACTTCGCTGGCTGAAGATTTACCTGAAAAACATCTGGTTTGGCGTATTGTGCAAGACCACGTAAACAAAGACTTGCTGTTTATTGGTACTGAATTTGGTGTGTTTTTCTCGGTAGACGGTGGTAAGGATTGGGTAGAATTAGATGGCGGCATGCCAACCATTTCAACCCGTGATGTAAAAATTCAGCGCCGGGAAAACGACTTGGTAGCTGGAACCTTTGGTCGCGGTATTTACATACTTGACGATTATGCTCCACTTCGTTCATTAACTGAAAAATCGATGCAGCAAGACGCCATTTTATTTGGGCCGAGCCGCCCGGTTAAGTGGTTCCAGCTAGATGATAATCACACCGACTCTGATGGCGATGACCGCTTTGTTGCCAAAAACCCCGAGCACGGTGCCACTTTTACTTATTATCTGAAAGACAGCTTGCTAACGGCAAAAGAAAAGCGCCAAGAAGCAGAGAAGAAATTAATAGAAGATAAGAAGTACCCTAAATATCCAAGTTGGGAAGCGGTTGAAGCTGAAAACCAAGAAGCTGCGCCCGCTGTCTACGTTGAGGTTCGCGATAGCGAAGGTGACGTAGTTAAACGCGTTGAGGGTAAGACAAAGAAAGGCCTGCATCGTTTAACATGGGACATGAAGTTTTCATCGACCAACCCCCTTACCGACAAAGACAGCAAGGATAGAGGTTTGATGGCATTGCCTGGTCAGTACACCGCTACCCTGTTTAAACGCGTAGGTGCGAAGGTGACGCCACTTTCTGAGCCAGTGTCGTTTGAATTAACGCCTATATATGAGGGAGCACTTAAAGGAGCAACCCATAACGAAATCGAGGCTTATGGTAAAGCGGTAAGCGACGCGCAAAAACGGGCTATTTCATCAACCACCGTGCTTAAAACGCTGACAGATAGAATGGCGTTACTGCGCACGGCCATTGAACGCACACCTAATGACGTAAGCAATCTTGAGTCTCAGTATGCGGCGATTCAAGATGAACTAAACGCCTTGAACAAGGTGTTCTTTGGTCTTAAGTCTCGCGATAAAATGGGTATTAAGCCAGCAAACGTGATGAGCCGTTTAGGCTATGCACGTTCTGCACTGGGTTCATCATACGGCCCTACCGCACAGCATAAAGACCAGCTTGGTTACGCCAACGATAGTCTGGACGATGCGGTAACACGAATTAGCACGCTTCAAAGTCGCGCGGTGCCAGCCCTACAGCAAGCTGTTGTTGATGCCGGTGGCCCGTGGACACCGGGTTTACCAGTTGTAGCTCAATAGCTGATTCGCCGTTAGGGCATAGTTTCTATGCCTTTTATAGAAGCGCGTTCTCTTTTTATGCCCATTTATAAAGCTGAAAAAGGAAACAAGCGCTTCTCTTTATTTTAAATGACATGCGGTAGTCCTTTGTCTGCCGCATGTTTTTTACTTTTCCGTTTTGCTACTTGATGAGAGTGCTCTTGTTTTTCTCAACGTTTTCTTCGTTATTCTTTATTGGGCTTGCTATCCACGCGTTTAAATTTTCCAAATTCTATAGTGCGCCGTTGTCATCTTACTATTTGCGCGCAGGCTTTATTTTGCTTATCGCCTCACCTTCAGGCTACGCGCAAAGCGCTGAACCTCAGACGCTAGAGCGCTATACCGTTACCGCTGTGCGACCGTATTATGACAAAACGCTGTCAAACATTTTTCCGCAGTATGAGTTCGATAAACGGGGCCTAGTGACACCACTGCACACCAATGACGTGTTACTGCAATCTCCATCCATCTCATTAAACGGCCAGGGCGGGCAAATCCAAAGTATCAGCCTTCGCGGTTATTCTCGCTGGCGCATACAAACTCTGTTAGACGGTGTGCCAATTGTGAGTGACAGACGGGCAGGCTCAAGCATAGGTTTTATTCCTCCAAGCTTTGTCTCCTCTGTCTCTGTTTTACCTGGTGCTGCCTCTACCTATTTTGGCTCGGGTGCATTAGGTGGTGCGGTGAACCTGCATATGGATCCACCTCAACATTCCTATGTACAAGGTGGTTATAGCAGTAATCAACAAATGAAGTCGGTGAGTTATGCAGGTAATGTCGAGAACACCGACTGGAATATTGCCCATCGTAGTGCGAACAATGGCACTGATGCTAGAGAAAACACCTTGTACGATCAGTTCGAGCAAACCGCATTATTTATACGCCATAGTCCTTCAAGCGGAATCGTCAAAGACGCGTGGACGCTTTACTCAGATAACAACAACATAGGAAAATCCAGCAGTGATTATCCAGAAAACAGGGTAACAACCTACCCAGATAACCGCCATTGGTTGGGTAAACTCGCCTTTGCAACCGGCGATCTCTCAGGCAACCTATGGTGGCATCAGTCAAGCCTAGATACCTCTGTACTGCGCCCCTTCAGCAGAATTAATAACAGCGAAAATAACGCGTTCGATTATGGCTTTGATGTAAAAAGCGACATAGTATGGCAGCGCTGGTTGCTCAACCTTCAACTCCAAGTTACTGGGCGTGAAGGCGTGGTGGCAGACGAAAAGGAGTTTAGTCTTACCGCGCTTCCATCTGCGTCCAATGGGGCCTCGCCAATAGCCGAACTAGCCTATGAGGTTCGAACGCTAGATGCCAGCGAGATAAACATAGCAGGTATTTTCGATGCGTCACGGCAGTACAAAAAGGCCTCGTTTGCAGTAGGCTCAAGGATAGACTGGCAGCGCCAGTCGGATGACGCAGGTGTAAAAAGCAGCGTAACTGCAAAAAATATAAGTGCCTATGCGGGCGCTAATTATCGGTTGTCGGCTCACTGGAACGCAAGCTTGTACTTCTCTAGCGCATTTAGAAATCCAACGCTTACGGAGCGTTTTTTCGCCGGGGAAACACCTCGCGGTACTGTACTAGGAAATACGTCGCTGGATACAGAACAAGCGCTTAATACGCAAGCTACGCTGGCCTATCGTAGCGAACAAATGCAGGGTTCGGTGGAGCTTTTTTATCAGCAAATAGATAACTACATTGAACGTCTAACGGTCTTTGAAGATATTCTTCAATACGTAAATCTTGATACTGCCACGATCAAAGGGGCGAGCTATCAGCTTAACTGGCAATCGAAAGATGCTAGGTTTGACGCAAGGATAAGTGGTGCATGGATAGCGGGCGAAGATAACCTAGGGAATACGGTTGCCGATATTCCTCCCCATAATCAGCGAGTCGATATTGGCATAAATTGGGGCGATGTGCGCTTTTTTACAGTGCTAGCGTATCGTGCAAGTAAAACAGATGTAGCAAACGGAGAACGGGTGCTTGATAGCGTATTTACAGTAGATTTTGGCGCCCATTGGCAAGTGAGTGAGCGCGTACAACTTCAAGCCAGTTGGACCAATCTCACGAACCAGCAATATTATACCAGCGCAGATGACAGAGCGGCATTTGCACAAGGCGATAGCCTTCAGCTAGCCATAACCTATTCGCTATAGATTATTGAGCGGTCGTCTGTGTGTCTTTTTGCGGTATTTGCTTTTCAACGTGGTGATTAACATCACAAGCCCTGTTATCCAAAGTACAAAAAGTAAAATGGCCGCTGGCAAGAAGAGCCAGAGCTTTGCGCCTTCAAAGAACCAACTTCCATCGTGAATAGCTTCAATGGTGTCTGTTCGTCTGTATGCCACCTGAAGCACTGCACCGGTTTGAGCATCAAGCTGTACTTCCCAATTGTTTTTACCTCGCACCTTAATGATGCCCTTGTCGGGACGCACGTCTAGCCGGTCAATGTCTTCCCAAGTTTTCCAGTTTGCCTCGGAGACTTGCTGCACTGAGGTTAGTAAGGTTTCAAACGAGATGGTTGGAATGCCGCGTTGTGTGTGCTGCACTTTTTGCGTAGGCGGCTGGATCCAGTCAAATTCCTTTTTAACCTGAAGTAAAAGGCCACTTGCGATAACAATGATAACGGGGATAAAAATAACCAGCGAGAGCCACAAATGAATACTGCGACTGTATTTACGACCGTATTTGCGAAAGGAACCCGACATCAACCAACACTTAAAACAAAGATTGAAAACACACATAACTATACGGGAAACGGCGCTGTCAGTAAAAACACTCCAGCGCTAGGTTTGCGCATTTTAACGGATAACAGAGCAGGCTATGCGAAGGCGCAGCATGGCTTTCACAATGATTCAACTAGCCGTTATAGCCCGAAGGATGCAGAGTTAGCGTGGCAACGTACGATCGCCTTTTTTAAGCAGCATTTTGCTTAGCTACTGTTTATTTATTCACAAGAAAGCGGCCCGCTAAGGCCGCTTTGATATAACTGCTTTCGGCATTTTTTGCTAAAACGTCTAAAAATTTCAAAACGCCACTGGCTATCCGCTTATAATTTTGTCCATGGTAATTGGGAAGTCTCGCACCCTTACTTTAGTTGCATCAAATATTGCGTTGGCGATGGCTGCGCCTGCACCGGTTATGCCTAGCTCTCCAATACCCTTGGCCCCTACAGGTGATGCGGCGTAATCCGGCTCCTCAAGAAAATCTAAGCTTACCTCAGCAATATCTCGATTCACAGCAATGTGATACTCACCAAAATCTGGGTTAACGAAGCTAGCACTATTTTCATGATGATGAATACCTTCAGTGAGGGCGTAGCCTGCTCCCCACACCATACCGCCTTTAATTTGAGAGGAGGCTGTTTTAATATTTAAAATTTGCCCTGCGCTAAACATGCCGTATTGACGAAGAAGCCTAACTTCGCCGGTGTAGGTGTCTACTTCTACCTCGGCAAAGTGCGCGCCACATGAGTATTGCTCATCGTCGCTAGTATCATCCTCAGACACTTTACCTATTGCCGAAATTGGAAATGTATTCGTAGGGATATAATCTGTGATAAGAAATTGTGTTGCCGTGTCATCTGTATTAGGCATTGCTGCCTTAACCTTACCCTCTTCCACATAAAGTTTGGCGTTAGATAGCTCGGATGGGAGTTGGCTTTGTATCGAGTCAAGAAGGGCCTCACAGGCTCTCTTAACCGCAGAGCCTGTGCTTGCTGCACCAAAAGAACCGCCCGAACCACAAGAGGCGGGGTAACGGCTATCGCCAAGTTGCACGGTTACATTGTCTACCGATGTCTGTAGCGCATCGGCGGCAATCTGCGCAAGAATGGTATAGGTACCCGTGCCTATGTCAGTCATGTCGGTGCGCACGGTCACCTTGCCTTGTTCATCTATTTCAACTTGCGCTGAACTCTCAACGAATACATTCATACGCATAGCACTGGCCACACCGTGCCCGATTACTTTGCCTTTGCTAGGCTGAGGTTTGTGTTGCCACTTAAACTGTTGTGCGCCCTGACGAAGGCATTCCCCCAGATTGTGGCTGGTAAATGGGGTTCCCTTCATCGGGTGAACTACCGGTAAATTGTTTAAGCGAAAGGTAAGGGGGTCGACACCAGCTTCGTGTGCAAGCTCGTCAATTGCCGATTCAAAGGCAAGGGAGCCAATAGCATCACCAGGTGAACGTGTTGAATCAATAAGCGGTAGATCAACGTCTTTTACTCTATGTGTGCTTTCAATATATTGAGATTGATAAGTGACTCGGGCACCTGCGCCCGTTGCTTCTGCAAATTCGTAGCCTTTTGCTTTGGGCATTGCGCTTTTGTGCACAATACTTAATAACTCGCCGTCTGAATTCGCAGAAAGAGTCATTTGCTGTGTGCTGTGACCGCGATGGGGCGTGTTGTAAAACACTTGGCGCCTGCTCAACACCACCTTAACCGCGCGCTTTAAGTGCCTTGCGCCTATGCAGGCTAGGGTTGCATCGTAATGTAAACCCAATTTGGAACCAAAGCCTCCACCAATGAAGGGGCTTTGAACCACAATATTTTCTGCATCCATCTCTAGCGTAATAGCAAGCGCTTCAACAGCGGAAGCTATAATTTGCACACTAGTAAATACTTCGAGTTTACCGTTTTTAAATTCTGCCACAGTAGCATGAGGTTCCATCGCCGCTGATATTTGAGACGGTGTGGTGTAGGTACTATCTACCGAGGTTTTCACGTCACTATTGTCAGGCCTATTGCCGCTGGTGGCATCAGGCTCGAACCCACCGTCTAGTGAGTCTGGTACCTGGGTGGCACCCTCAAAGTGTGTGAGGAGTTCTGGCGTTTGACCTTCAATGGTATAGTCAACCAAGCTTGCCGCGTAACGAGCCTGCTCTAAGGTATCAGCAATCACTAAGGCGACAGGTGCTCCAAAATGACGAATATGCGGCTCGTTCAATACGGCGCGGCTTTGAGTAAACCTGCTTTCGTCTGCAGGTTTACCGAAGGGCTTCAGCGGCCCCGCATTTTTGTAGGTAATAACGGCGTGAACCCCTTCTGATTGTTCAGCAAGGCCAGTTTCGAGCGAGGTAATTTCACCTACGGCCGTATCGCTAGCAACAATCCAGCCTACCAGTGGTATTTGTTCGCTCATTTGTTCCGCAGCGTATCTTGCCTGTCCGGTGACCTTTTGAACGCCATCAATACGATTGACCGCTGAACCCACTATCTTCGAATTAGGCGTTGCCATGTAATGCTCCTTCGTGGTGTGGGTGGTCCGATTGATGAGTAAATATTTCCATAAGCACTTTTTCTAAAGTGCGGCGCAACAGCAACGGTTTGAAGTCGTTACTACCGAATACTTTGGCGGTAGCAAGCTCGGCGTCTGCTGCCTGTGATATAACCTCGGGTGAAATTTCAGCGCCCTCTAAAACACGAATTGCTTTTTCTGGATACCAAGGTGTGGTGCCCACGCCACCAAAGGCAAGATTCACATTGTGAGCTCTTCCGTCCTTTATTGTCAGTCCCGCTGCCACAGACACGAGTGCGAAGGCATACGAGGAGCGGTCTCGAACTTTATGATAATACTGCGTTCCTCTTTCTTTCTTCTCAATACTAACGTGCGTAATGAGTTCACCGTCTTGAAGAACGCTCTCGATATGAGGTGAATCGCCGGGCGCCTGATAGAATTCTCGCAGCGCGATTTTCCGTTCAGTGCCATCTGGTAGTTGTGTGTTAACGATGGCATTTAGCGCTATCATCGCGACAGCCATATCCGAAGGGTGCGTGGCAATGCATTTGTCACTTGTTCCAAATATAGCGTGTATACGGTTCATGCTGTTTAATGCTGTACAACCTGAACCCGGCTCACGTTTGTTGCACGCTTTGGTTGTATCGTAAAAATAATAGCAGCGTGTGCGCTGAAGCAGATTTCCAGCAGTTGTTGCTCTGTTGCGCAACTGGACTGTGGCGCCACTCAAAAGCGCTTGAGACAAAACTGACAACGAGGGCTCTGAGTGGGCAAACTTAGCCAAGTCAGAATTGCTTACCATGGCACCAATATGGTAGTGCGTGTTATTTTGGGAAATAGCGTTCGCACTTTTCCATTTAGCCAGGCTAATAAGCGTTTTAGGTGTCTCTACCTGCAGCTTCATAAGATCAATTAAGTTCGTGCCTCCGGCTAAAAAACGGGATGTTTTCGCAGTTGAAAAGGTATTTAGCGGGGTGTTGTCATTAAAATGATGGACATCGAAGGGCTGCATTATTGTCTCTCCATTGCAATCACGTCTGTGATAGCGTCAACAATATTGGGGTAAGCGCCGCATCGGCATAAATTGCCACTCATGCGCTCGCTGATGTCTTCTTTTAATGACGCTTTACTGCTATAGGTTACGGCGCTCGGATCGCCATTTGTTAATTCTTGCAGCAAAGAGACGCCCGAGCAGATTTGTCCAGACGTACAGTATCCACATTGGAACGCATCTCTTTCAATAAACGCTTGCTGTAGAGGGTGAAGGCTATCGCGTTGTCCAATACCTTCAATGGTTGTAACTTCACAGTCTTCCAATTGAAATGCAAAGGCCAAACAAGCATTGACGCGCTCCCCATCGACAAGAACAGTGCATGCACCGCACTGGCCATGGTCGCACCCTTTTTTTGTGCCAAATAAAGAAAGATGTTGATGAAGAAAGTCGAGAAGCGTTGTTCGAGGGTCGTCGGGAAGACTAACATCGCTCCCGTTTAATTTCAGTGTTGCCATGGACATGTCCTTTTACCAATAGGCTCAATTCGGTACTCCGGTGAATTAAGCGAGACGAGATTATCAATCGATACGCCGCAAACATTAAATTAGTTTTAACTTCGGTCGTAATTTAATCTTCACGTCTTCACTTTTAAATCGTAAAAAGCCGCGATAGATGCTTTACGCTAAGTGGTGTAAAATGCGCGCTGGGAGCATTTTGTATACGCTTCTTACTGTCATATCCCTTTTTCACACATTCACTTCAGGCCTATATACATGATCCACAACGATGTTTTACGTCGCCTTCGTTACGCTTTAGCCATAAATGACACTGCCGCTATTAGTATTTTTAAACTGGTTAATTACGACATGGAGATAGGTTATTTGCATGCTGTGATGAAGCGAGAGGGCGAAGAAGGGTACCTTCCGTGTCGCGATAAGATTATCTCCTTATTCCTTGACGGACTAATCATTAAAAATCGCGGTCGACAAGAAGGGCAGGAGCCTCAAGAATTGGGGCCCAAAGAACGTCTGAGCAATAATGAAGTACTGCGCAAAATTCGCATTGCAATGAGTTATAAAGATGAAGATATGATTGACGTACTTAAACTAGCGGATTTTAGGATGAGCAAGGGCGAGCTATCTGCGTTTTTCAGAAAGCCTGACCACCGAAATTTCAAACCTGCTGGCGACCAGGTCGTTCGCAACCTGCTGCAGGGTATGGTGAAAAAATATCGACCTGACTCTACTGGCGCTGGTCGCAGCGCGCAAACAAGCCTTAAAAAGCCAACCACTAGTACGCTGGGCGCTAATAAGCCTAAAGAGAGCAAGCCTAAAGAGATCAAACCGGCAGAGATTACGCCAAAAAACGGTAAACCAAACGAGAGCAAACCTCATACAAATAAACAAGGCGTTGTGGCATCACCTTCTAAAAAGGTTGAGAGCGCAGCTAGCCGAAGTGTTAACGATAAGTCTCAAAAAGGCAAAAAGCAAACCAATACATCTGTGTGGGGCGAGCTACCTGCTAAAAAGCGGTGAATAAAGTTAACCGCTAGATGATCTTCATTTGTTTGTGCTCGAAGACTTGTTAGCCTTGTGCGTCAACTGACACCTGTGAATTTAAGTGAAGGAGAAAATATGAGTCGTCATTTTGAACAGGCAGAAGGGTTGTGTGAAGCAAAAGATGCTGCTACCCAAGGCTTTGTGTTCAACCAAACTATGCTGCGCATTGCGGACCCTAAGCGCTCGCTAGACTTTTACACTCGCGTAATGGGGATGACACTCATTAAGCGGTTGGATTTTGAAGAAATGAAGTTTAGCCTTTATTTTTTGGCTGCAGGTGACGATTTCTCGGATATTTCCGACGATGCCGATGAGCGTACCCAGCAAACTTTTGGTCGCCCAGCAATGCTTGAATTAACCCACAACTGGGGCGATACGCCAGAAACGGTTAGCTACCACAACGGCAATACCGAACCTAAGGGATTTGGTCATATTGGTTTTCATGTACCCGATGCTGAATCAGCCTGCGCCAGATTCGAATCCCTAGACGTTCCTTTTCAAAAAGGCCTTAATGATGGCTCTATGAAAGGTATTGCGTTTATTAAAGACCCAGACGGCTACTGGATTGAGATTTTCGACGCTTCAAAAGTTGCTGAAACTTGTGCGCCGCATTTAAGAAAATAACGCACTGTTTATAATGTAAATTGCGCTTATTGCTAACTCAATAGTGGGCGGCGACTTCACAGTTTGTTATCGATGCTTTGCAAGTTCATCAAGCTTTGCTTCGATAGAGCTTTAGCACTTTACGCTTTCACTAAACCTCGCATAGCTAGAAAGTAGTGATACTAAAATAAGCGTAAATCAGACAGCAATTAAGTTAATCAGGCAAAACACTAAAAGGAGCGGTGCGCTCCTTTTAGTATTCTGACAAGTCTCGTGCTTACTTGTTTTGTTTGGGTGGAATAATTATGCGCTCTGCGTCTGGGAGGGCATTCTTCTCAATACTCGCGGTATCGAGGTTGGCGCTAAGTTGGTAGTCTAACTGAACGAGAAGCCCCGTTTGCTTTACTCCTTTTCCGCCCTGAATACGCGGTTTGTATTCCCATTGTTCAAGGGCAACTTTAGCGCTCTTATCAAATACACCTGCTGGCTTCGATTTGACCACGGTTACGTTATCGGTCGCGCCGGTTTCAGTGATATCGAAAGAAAGTACAACAAAGCCTTCTACATTGTCTTGTGCCGCTTTTTCTGGGTAGGCGGGTGGAACACGTTTTATAGGTGACGCCATGTTAATTTTATCTTCAGCTTTAGCTGACGGTACGGGTGAATTTGCCAATGCCGTATTTATAGTCAGTAGCGCTGCAATGGAAAGCATCCCTGCTGCCAGCACTTTACTGCTCTGAATAGGTTGTTTAATGGCGTTTAATCGTTTGATCATAGTCCTTTTTTCTCCAAAGGTTGGGTATAGCCCCATTGTACGATGCAGGGCGTTTGAACAATGCTCAGCACACTGCACAAGTGCTTTTGCATAGGTGAGTTTTTCTTTGTCTGCTTTGTCTCTCAGTACCGCGTTATCGCATGCCAGCTCTTGATTTATTCTGAAGGACTTTAGCGCTAGCCAAACGAGGGGGTTAAACCAAAATAGGATGGCGATAATAAGCGCTAAGGTGTTCCACAGATGATCACAGTGTTTGCGATGTACGTTTTCATGTTCTAACACCAAGGCTTGTTGCTTTTCTGAAAACGTGCTTTTAAATGAGAAGGGGATAAGTACTTTGGGTTTAATAAAACCAAACAACATGGGCATAGGCGCCTTGCTAGAATAATACGCATTGGTGTGTAATGCGTGGCGCTTTGAAATAGAAGTCCAGGTTGCGAAGTGATGGACCAACACATAGGTAGTAATGATAGTCACACCTATCGCCCAAAGAGTAAGCCAAGTTGCAAAGTGGTCAGTGCCAAGCGTGGGCTTTACACCAACCACATATCGAGCGAAGGTATTTGATGGAATACTCACTAACGACATGGGAAGGTTGTTAACAATCAAGCACGCAGGCACTAACGCCCACAATTTATATGAAAGAGAAACGCCAATCTTATTAGTAAAAAAGTGCTCGCAGAAAATCAGTAAGCCAAGCGCTAGCGATAAAACGCCTTGTTGAGCAATGAGCCAATCAATCATTTTTCTGTTCCCATTCCTTTATAAGGGCTTTCAGTTCACTCACATCTTGTTTAGAAAGCGAGTTTTGATTGGCAAAGCCGGCGACCATTGGGGCAATTTTGCCCTTAAATAAGCGACTAACGAAGTTTGTCGTTTCTTTCTTTGTATAATCCTCGCGCGCAATGAGCGGGTAGTAGAGGTATTGGCGTTGCAGCTTTTCAAACCCTAACACCCCTTTTTTTACCAGGCGCCCAAGCAGCGTCTTTACCGTTTTTTCATGCCAATCTTTTTTATCATTAAGCCGCACTACAACATCATTTGACGTTGCAGGATGGTCGTCCCACAGTACGTCTAACACTTCAAATTCAGCGTTCGAAATTTCAGGTTTTTCCTGCATGTTGCTCATAGTATTAACGTCTTTTTTGTTTGATTACATTTGTAGTCGATATATTTAGATTACACTTGTAATTTTAAAGTGCAAGAATTTTTTGTGTGTTTTTAGCGCAGTTTCAAAGAGTAGGTACTTATCTATGCGGATTGATATAAATAGACTTGGGGCCTTTAAATCACACAATGGTGCAAGTAAGAAAGTAGTTGAACAAGATGAAAGAGAGTAACAAGCAAGAGTAGAAAGGAAGGCGAGAAAGCAAACCAAGGCAATAAAAGTCTAAGGTACCTTTAATTTTTCAGTACAGAACGGTAAAGCTAAGTTCATTGGCTTCCAGAAATTCACCCAAAATTCGCGCTTGTTGGTTTCCTCGTGGGACCATGACATAGCAGGGCGGGGCTGGGGTGACCTCCTGTAACTCGTACCATAGGGTATCAAGTGCATCTTGACCGTTTTTAAGGAAGGTTTCGCCCCAAGACGTAGAGTAAAGAATAGACACGTCCTCGACTGTTGCCTTTTGTCTAAGCGTAGGAAAGTTAACCACGGCAAAACATGCCGTAATCCTCTCAGGAGCGAGTAGGTCATTTCGAGGTAATGAGGCCACTTTTACAGGCGGGAAGTATTTACACAAATGTTTAAGCAGGTCGTTTAAATCAAGCTCACTGACTTCGCCATAATTGTAGTCGAGCAACACCTTCGTATTTGTGTCGATAATCTTACTTGAAACGCACCACACCATCAGCGCGATAGCGCTTGGCGCTTGAGAAATTTTCTGCGACTCGTCGATAATGCCTGATTTGCTAAGAAGGTCTCCTGCATAGGCCGACCACACCTCGTCACCGTTTTTGAGCTGACGCATGGCAATCGTCACGGTGTCGCAATACAAGCTTTCGTCAAAAGCTCGCCTTAAAAACTCAATTTTGTCGGGCTTTTTCGCGTAGTATGTGCTCAGCCGTCTACCCAAAACCGTCATGTCTTTTTCGTCCATGACCTGCTGATAGTGGCCTAATTCTTTTGAAATACGGCGATAACACTTTAACAAGAACCGATGAATACGTCGGCTTAGCTGCACCCGCTCACTGAAATTCCACGTTTGCTGATTATCAAAATGTGCAAGATCCTTGCGGCTCCAGCCCCACTGCCTGGCGTAAGACGCCATAATTTTGCGCTTAAAATTAGGTTTTTCGTCTTCAAAAAGCGGCTCGCTTAGTGCGCAGCCGCATTTTAGATATAGACACTGTTGCAAGACGGCAACGTCTTCAGCGTGTCCATGAGCTTTGTAGTGAGCGATGAGTTCGTCAAACATCAATGAGTAGGGGTCGATGTCTGACACATGCCCTGGGGCTTCGGTCGCTCTGTGAACATGCCTTTTTAGAATGTTGCACAAGGGTTGGCCTTCGACAATATTGGCGAGATAAACCTCAAGCTTCGCCATTTTTAAAACGGATTTAAAAGGGGAGTCCATGGCTTTTCCAAGCTGCCAAATGGCGGCACCGAAAAGCTCACTGGCGTCCAATTTTTCCAAGTTACCCAAATCCATAAACCAGTCTAGGTCGGGCGACCCGCCTTTATCTAAACTGTTATAAATCGCTCTATATTGCTTTTCTGAGGTTTTTTCGGGGGTTAGCCACCAGAAAGGGGCTCGACCGGCTACCACAATATTGGTGCTGTAAAACTCAGACTTTAATAATAACGCTTGGGCTGAACCGGCACTTTCACCCTCGGCAATTCCAAAATCATTTTCTTTTACTTTATCAATTTCAGATAAAAAGAAGTGTACTTCGATACCGAAGCGTTCATCTGCCCACTCTTCAATTGCGGTAAGTTTTTGCTGTAGTAACGATAATTCCGTCGGCGTGAATTGTTTACCGTCAATGCAGACCCAAAAATCAAAGTCTGAGTCGTCGGTTTGTGCAATGGTTCCCACACTCCCCATAAGAACCAGTGCATCGATAGCGCGTTGCCTTGGCCAAATTTGTTTTACATCGGTAAATAAGTGGCTCTGTGCAGGAAAGCATCGCAACAAGGCTTTTTCTATATCGGACCTGAACGAATAATTATTGATCCCAAAAGGAACACTCTCACCTGATGGAAGAGGCGCTACATAGCCAGGAAGTGACTCATGATTAACATGAACTAGGAACGGTAAGACGTGAAAAAGAGGCTTTTGCTTTTCAGGCATAAGGGTAAGCGCACGTTCAATACGCGACTTATTATACCTGAGAACTCGCAATAACCTTATCGTAAGGTTTTGCTTAACTGAAAGCGGCTGTGGCGCTGTCATTATGTCAATCTGCACTTCATCATGATGCCAAGCATAACGCTATTTTGTTTCAACTTCCTCAAATTTTCATCGCAAGTAAGTATCTTTTCCTGAAGTTGTTGATAACAACGATGTAGGCAAAAGCAATCTCTTTTGAAGACGTTTGTGAGAAATGGCCATCACTTTAAAATATTCGTATGTGCAGTAGTATTTTTAATAGTGAAATAACGCGCTCTATTGGGTCGGCGGATACTGCTCAAGTAATCTAATTACAAGCTCATCCAATTTATTTTGAATGCTTATACTGTCTTTTGATTCAAGTTCTACCACACCAGATGCGCTGTAAATGAATTTTCCGTCTTTAACCATATCAATTTGAAGGCCTTGCTGTAATGTAGTTTGTTCTCCGACGGGAATACTAAAAATACTGCCCAGAGATATCCCACCCGAGCGCCCGAAGCTCCCGGTTCCCAACCCAAGATTTAACGTGGTGCCATCTTCTTTTGTTGAATTAGATGGTAAGTATATTACCGTGATATCAGCGTTTTCTTCTGAGGCCGGTGTCAGCCCTTTCGCTATTAGATTTTGTGTAATGGTAGAAGATAGATGATTGGCCAGCGTTGCATTTATCGGCTTAACCGGAGAGGGAATGTGAAACGTTTTAATATCAGCAAAGTTTTGTGTGTCATCGACACTTACTTGCGGCTTTTTGCTACTGCAGGCACTTACAATAAGCACGCACATTGCTAAGAATAAAACCGCCTTTGCTTTATTCACTGAAAGCATTATCTCTCTCATTAAACCTTTTGAAGTACCGCTATACATAACTTACTCACTGTAAAATATTGCTTTTTTAAAGACATCCGTTACGAAGCAAAGTTCGACGATTAATATCTTAAACGTCGCTGTTACTTACTTTGGATCGCATAAAGCAGACTGTTTTAGCAAGACTTGGCAAAATCGTTGTTATTTTTCAGGTTCAAGGAAAAGGCGAACTGCCTTTACTCGCTTTATGATCATGCAAGTTTGAGATTTTGGCATTATCATAAATTTGTCGTTTATTTTGGGCACAAACCTTTTTTGATTTTTTCACTTGCTAGTCAGTCAACTTAAGTTAATTGCAGCTAGGTGCTCCACATAGAAGGATGAGCCGTATGAAATGGCTTATAACTCGTTTCAATGTAATCTTTTACGTCTGTATTTTTACTCAGACTGAAAGATTGCGGCAATCAATCAAGGGAAAGTGAACATGAAACCAACGTTACTAAAACACGGTGCACTAGCAGCGGTAGTGGCCTCCTTTTTTTCATTCAGCGCAACTGCACACAGTTCATAAGAGGCTCAAGTTGGGCTAGTTTCCGACAATGGTGCTTTCACTGCTTACCCTAATGCAGAGACAAACGCGAGTGTTGCGCAAAGCAAAGAGAGTAAAGATTGTTTTTTAGCCGTGTATAACCTTGATGATTTAAGTAATATGACATTTGAAGTTTACAAAACAGCGCTACTCGCGCGTTAAGGTTCGGGGAATAGTTAAGGAATAGGATATGAGCATGATTAAAGAAACAGGTAAGGCATCACTCGGTTTGGCGGCTTTACTCTTCTTCGCAGGGCAGGCCTCAGCAAAATCAGATTTTGACTATGGTCCAGTGTTTAGCAATTTTGGGAAGCACGCGTCAGTCGATAGCGTAAGCTTTCCTGAAAATCAGACATTCAAGATTGCATTTGATGTCGCCAAAGCGGCAAACCCTGGAGAAGTTAACCGCAAGTTTGAGTCGCTGGCGCGGTTTATTAATATGCACGTAGCTAACGGTGTAAAACACGAAAACCTCTCGCTTGCGCTTGTGGTGCACGGTTCTGCTACCGAAGAAATGCTTAAAACAGCGAACTTCAAACAGCGCAAAGGCCAGCCTAACGGCAATGAATCACTGCTTACCGCATTAATGGAGCAAGGTGTTGAAGTAATAGTATGCGGGCAGTCTGCTGTTGCGCATGGCGTTGACAAAAGTGCGTTGATTGAAGGTGTCAAAATGGATTTGTCTGCGATGACAGCTCATGCGCGCTTAGCGCAAAAAGGGTATTCGGTGAATCCGTTTTGAGTTATTTAACATACCCGAAGAATGCGTCTATCTAAAGCAATGGGAATCATGCGTAGCTCAGTGAGGGTAGTCTGGTTAAGACAAACAGCAGACGTTTAACACCCTGTTAACAAGAAATAATACAGTCGGCTAGACAAAGCGACGAAGGAGCAAAAGCCAACTGTATTTTGTCCTTGTTTAACAGATTGTTATGGATTTTGTGCAGCTGCTTTACAATATACATTTAAACCCATTTTTGCTAATGCGAAAATAAATGCAGCCACCGCACCGGAAACTGCTCCAGCAGCGATACCAATAACTTTCCCTATGGCAGCCGCAATAGAAAATACAATAGAGTTGGCTAGCAACTTTGTACTTGAAAAAAGTTTCTGCCTTACTTTTGTATAAGCTCTATCTTTAGTACATACCAATTTATAAAACTCTTGTTTAAGTTGTTTCCATATAGAAACTTTATTGCTTTTCGGTGCATTACTCATTGCACTCATTGGAATAATTTGTGAGTCGGTTTTTGCCCAAGCATGGTCACTATAGAACAGGCTATTACTCGATTTTCCATGTACATATTTTCTTAGCATATGTTGCCCAACATCACCGAGGTTCGACATATCTGCATTTAAATTCCTTAAGTAAGGAAAAGAAATCAATAACTCTTCAGTGTTTAAGTTGTCCATATTTTGAAGTATCTCCAGACTATTGCCTAAATTCATAATGCCGTTTTAAGCGGCAGATTGCAGTTGGCTAAAATAAGTGAGGCACGAACAAAAAGCCAACTGTGAATCGCCAGTAGTTCAGTAGCTACATCTTAACCATACTTTGGGGCGGACTGAAACCTATTCCTAATGCCTGCATCACGTACACAAGCGACTATCACTAGTGGCACATTTCGTTATGATCAAGGCAAACTTAAATCAGCTCAAAAAGTGTCCTAGAGAGTGAGCCTTTATAAAATTGCTTTTAATTTACGTTACCTTATTTATTTTAGTAATTTTGCCTTTAAATATTCTCCCAGTAAGTAGCAATAGCATGGAAACAAAAAACATAAAAAAGGTACTTGGCTTAACGCCTACTTCTAACACTCCATATCTAGGGTAAAGAGCCGGATAAAAAATTTTCACCTTTTTGCCGACCCCATATTGTTTTAGCTTTTCTAAGCTAAACGTTCTATTTTTAAATTGGATTCTCGGGTTGAGTGAAACTATATCTGAGACGTACTGAACGTTATCAACACTATAAGTGAACTCTATTGCTGCTTCATCAACGTAACTATTTCCAGTCCTCACTGCAACTCTACTAGCCGACAAAACTATCCCTTCAGCTTCGTCCCAAAAATAAGACGCTATACCTAACAACATCCCATAAGTAGACAATGGTAGAAGAAACAAATTAATGAACAAGCATGCTGTGTAGAGTTTTTTATATTTAGCCATTACCTACTCAATATGCGCTTATTCTTGGAGTTAGTCTACTGACCTTGGGTTTGGAAAAATTTAATGCACCAAGGTCCGGTTTACGTACACAAGGGCTGCACAGGCAGCCCCTTACAGCCTAAACTTCTATAGATTCC
>NZ_JAEFCD010000043.1 GCF_016405965.1 Alteromonas sp. IB21
CACTCAAATATGAATAGCGCCATTAGATCAAACTTTTAAGTCAATTGGTATTACATCTACACAGGTGATAGCGAGATGAAAAGTTAGCATGGCGAGATAAAACCCATGAGGTAAGTATGTCTTTACGACTTTTAACGCGACGGTGAACGGGGTGTTGCGCCAATGTAAACGTTGCACCAAGGTGGTTCAGTTTAAAGCTGAAAATGCCGTTCGCTTTGTCGCACTGTCGTTATTCAACAATGGAGAATACAACGATATCTTGTTTGTTGAACTCTACGCTGCATTGCATAATGCCTAAATGAAGTGGGCTGTAAGCCTCGATTTTACTGCCATTAGCAACGAACTCTGTATCCCATAGCAGCAAGTTTGCGGTGTCGAGTTGACGCTCAACATTTTTCTTCGACACGCCAGGCGTGAAATTATCGCAAAGAATAATGACTTCTCGCCGTGCTTCAATCCAATAGAACGTTGTAGTGATCAACAAGGCAATAGCTGCTATTGCAACGACGTCAGCGATAATCGAACGTTTCATGGCCTGCACGTTTGTCCTCTCCTATACGTCTTCATTTCAATAAAACTTTTCTGTGAAAATAAGGCAATGTAATGTGCCCCAAGTACGATTACCAAAGTTCTTAAGATGTAACTATATAAAGAAAGGTTACGCGGTTTGGATCAAATCCCACTTGTTGCCAAACTTATCTTTAAAAATAGCCACAGTGCCATATGCTTCTTTGCGTGGCGTTTCTAAAAACGTCACGCCTTTGGCTTTCATCTCATCAAAATCCCGCCAAAAATCATCAGTATTTAAAATCAAAAATACCTTGTCTGCGGCTTGATTACCAACAAGCGCTTTTTCATTGTCATTCTTTGCTTGGGCTAATAGCAAACTCCCTGCGCTCTGAGGTGGTGTTACTAAGACAAAACGTGAGTTCTCGCCGGTACTTTTGTCTTCGGTTAACGTGAAGTTTAGAACCGACGTAAAGTAGTGAATAGCGGTGTCGTAGTCGTCGACAAAAAATGTAATGGCAGACAAGTGTTGGTTCATAAAATCCGTGTCAGTTAATGAATAAATGAGAGTAGAGAGTGAATACTATCTAAAACCTTATCGTGGTGAAATGCGGGTTGTCAGCAATAGCGTGAAGTTGAGCGATTTCGACAAGTGGAATATTTTCATCAAGACCATTGATGTTAATACGCAGGCACTCAGTCGCTTCACCATTTCTTTTGCTAATAAGCGTGCTTAGTGCTCTGCCGCTTTTCATCTCACCATTCTTAAGTTCAACACTAATTTCCAACTGATAGATGCATGCAATTTCAATATAGTCGTATAGCTCACAGGCTATGCTCACACTTAATCCTTTTCAATTTAATGTTTAAACGTCATTTTGCTGTAATCGGCATCACGTAACTCATCGACTTAAAGTTCGCATCGTCACCTTGCAATAAAGACGAATGAAAACAACGCTAGCTTATGAAAAGCGTCTAATTCAGATTTGATATCGCAAAAATAAATCTAACATTTGCAAATGATCTTTTTGTAAGGTTTACGCAGTATTGTTCTACTGAAGGAATTATTTTGGCGTATCCATCACTACGGCGTTATCCCCCAGTTTTTTGCTGCAACGTCACTTGTCGTAAAGGGTTTCTCGCCGAAAATTGAATACAGGAACAGTAATGAACAAGCTACTATCTGCATTTTCTTTAGTTTCTATAGCTACATGCACAGCTGGTCTCGCCACTGCCGACGAACTGCCTTTCAATTTAAGCGGGCACGTTCGGGTAAACTACGGTCACCAAGATTGGCAAATACCTGAGTTTAGAGATGGGTTCGAATTTGAATCATTCAAGCTTGGTGTGTCGGGAGAGTCAGATCAATTTAGCTATAAAGCAGAGTATCGCTGGTATGAAAATACCGAGTTCGACACCATACGCTTTGCCGACCTTACCTATCATTTCGATGAACAGACACAGATTACCGCAGGTATAACGCAAACGCCTTTTGGTCTTCAGCCTTTTGCCAGTAATAACTTTTGGTTTTCGGTAAATTATTATTTAGGCTTTGAAGATGATTACGATGCTGGTGTGAAAATTAATCACGATTGGGGTAATTGGGATTTTCAAGCGGCGTACTTCATGAACGACGAATACAACGATGCCGCTGAATTTGGGCGCTATTCGTTTGATGTTGCCGACGATGGTGAATATCGAAATAAAGAAGATGGTCAGTATAATCTGCGAGCGAATTACTCTGCCAACTTTATCCGTGGTGCCACTACAGATATTGGTGTGTCGTATCAATACGGCAACATTTTAAATTTGGATACTCTGGATGATGGCGATATGTCTGCTTATGCAGTTCACATGCGCCACACCCAGGGCGATGTAAAGGTTGAGCTACAGTACATTGATTATGAATATGACTTAGCTGCGCCTGAAGGGCAGGCGGATGACCGCATTGCGCTTTCATCTTTCACTTTTCCATTCTTAGCTGCCGCTGACGGCAAAACCTATTCAGCTAACCTTGTCTATTCCGTTCCTTATAACTTCGACCATATAGAGTCACTTACCTGTTACTCAGAATATAGCGTGGCTAAAGGCGAGGGGAGCGAAGGAAAAAATTCATCACAATGGATAAATGGCTGTAGCTTTGGCTGGGATAAACTGTTTGTTTATGTAGATAGTATCCAAGGCAAAAATATGTGGTTTTCAGGTGGTCCAGGCGTAGGCTTAGATTTAGGCGGCCGACAAGAAACCACTCATCGCCTAAACATTAACCTTGGCATTTACTTCTAAAACCTAACAGGACTTTGACATGCGATTACTATTTATAGCGACTTTGATACTTGCGCTAATACCAATGCAAAGTTTTGCCCATGCGTGGATGAAACTGCGAATAGCGACCAGTGAATATGCCCCCTACACCTCGACAGACATGCAGCAAGACGGATATATCAATCACATTATTGCCGATGCCTTTTTAGAAACGGGCGTGGAAGTTGAATTTGTATCTTTGCCGTGGGAAGAGGCATTAGAAGCAACGTTAAGGGGTGAGTACGATGCGCTTTCTTACGGTAACTTTGTTCGGTCAAGAGAGCGCGAGTTCTACCATAGCAACCCAATTAGTGCTGAAAGCCTAGTATTTTACGTTAATGCCGAGAAAGGCCCTAAAACATGGTCTGAACTTGAAGAGCTAAAAGGCTTAAAAATGGGCATGACAGAGGGCTACTTATATAACGACGAAATAGCGGCGTTTATCAAAGATAACGAGAATGTAATTCAGCGAACAACTGATAAGGAAAACTTTCAAGCGCTGATTGACGGAGAAATAGATATTTTCCCTATCGATGAACTCACTGGTTGGTATTTGCTACAACGGGAGTTTAGTCGCGGTGAGCGCCGTGATGTAATGACTATTAAGCCCTTCGTTTCAACCATCACAACCCATTTATTAGTGCCTAAAGGCACAGCTGATAGTCAACTTGTTCTTTCTTTGTTCAACAAAGGTCTAGAGGAACTTACTCTTGAAGGTAAACTCACTCGATTTAAACGCCTACTTAAAGAAGGTTATTACCAGCATCCGCAGAAGAAGGTGAATTACGACAGACGTTAGCGCCTACAAAGCTTGAACCTTCTCTATTAAGCTAATATGGCAAGGGCTGTAAACCAACTAGTTAAGCAGCCTACGCTACATGTTCCGCTGGTTAGCATGAACGCGCTTTTCTGTTTTAAATTTAACTGCTAAGGTTGATGGCTATTTCGTAACGCCCACCTAGAGGTTGCCTTGTTGTACACAGCTGAAACATCGATCTTTGCTCGCTTAACTGCATTAATGAAACTACTTGGTCCTGGTGTCCTCATGGCCACGGCCGCGGTGGGCGGCAGTCACCTAGTAGCTTCAACTCAAGCTGGTGCAAAGTTCGGCTGGCAGCTGGCGCTTCTTATATTAGTTGTGAATCTGCTCAAATATCCGTTTTTCAGGGCGGGTGTGAGTTACACCATCAGCACGAACCAAACATTGCAGCAGGGCTATCTAAAAATGGGGTGGCGCTATTTAGCCGTAGCCCTTTGTTTAAATACAATCGCTTCGGTAGTAAACGCGGCAGCACTTTTGCTGTTTGCAGCAAGCCTACTGTCTTATTTTGTTCCTTTTGATATTGCCATAACACTGTCGTCTTCCATTGTGCTTGCGTTGATACTATTGATTTTATTAAAAGGGCACTTTGAAGGGTTAGACAATATCGCTAAAGGTATTATGGGGGTGCTGGTTATTGCTACTGTCGCTGTGTTTATTGTAGCGCTGGGCAATTACTCCGAGCCAGCCGGCCCTACTGTTACACCGCCCTCTCCGTGGACCCTTGCCACCCTTGGTTTTCTTGTCTTCACCATGGGGTGGATGCCAGCGCCCATTGAAATATCTTCTATCACATCGCTTTGGTTAAAGCGCCAATGCTCTGACCAAGCGGTAACGCCTAAATCAGCGTTGTTCGACTTTAACTTAGGTTATGCTGTAACCGTAGTTCTCGCGCTTTTATTTTTGGGGCTAGGTGCACTAATTTTATACGGCAGTGGGACAGAGCTCAGCGCGAGTGGCATTGGTTTTTCTCATCAGCTTATCAGCATGTACTCATCAACTATTGGGGAATGGGCCCATTGGCTTATCGCTGTCGTGGCCTTCTTATGTATATTTGGGTCTGCGCTAACGGTCTATGACGGTTACGCAAGGGTTGTGGCAGAAGCTATAACCTTGTTATTTAAAGGCGACAAGCTGACCCGAAATACTCTCGTTACCCCTGTATTACTATTTATGGCGGTGGCCAGTTTCATCATTGTGCTTTTTTTCAAAGCTGCACTACTGGCTATGCTTGGCTTCGCGATGACGCTAGCCTTTATCACAACCCCCATGTTCGCTTGGCTTAATCATAAACTTGTTGAACAAACTCAACTTCACAAAGATGCCGCACCTAATATTATCGTGAGAGGGCTAAGCTACATTGGGCTAATTTATTTGTTTGGATTTCTGACTGTGTTTATTTGGTGGAAATGGCTCAGCTAATTCGCAAGACTTGTTGTCGAGAACCATTAGTTTGCTTATCAAAGCTTTTGTGAGCGACTTTTCTAGCTTATTAGCGCGAAGCTAAACAAAAAATTATGGCGAGATGGCTTAGCAGATATGCCAATTGAGACAGTTGTCGCGCTACCCGAATGAGCAACGCGATATTACACTGATTTATTATGCTGCGCTAAATAAATAGCGAAGCGAAGGATACCCTTTGTTATGCTTTTTTAACGAACTGGGCTGTAAGCATCATTTCACCGGCACCATCTACTTTGCAGTCTAGCTGGTGGTCTTTGGCATCTTTCACATGACGTATAACTGCTTTCGTGCCAATTTTTAAAACCAGTGAGCTTCCTTTTACTTTCAAATCTTTCGCTAGGGTAATTTTATCGCCGGCCACTAAAGGTGTTCCATTAAAATCTTTAGCAGACACTTCTTCTTCAACATCGGTTGGGTTCCACTCGTGTCCACACTCAGGGCAAATCAGCAGTGACTGATCTTCGTAAACATATTCTGATTGGCAATGCGGGCAAGGAGGTAGTGACATCTGGAATTCTCTTAAAATGCTAAATTAAAGTGCTAGCGTCATAAAATGACTATTAGGGTCGAGTGAGTAATTAGCGAAGGGCCCGCAGTCAATGAATCCAAACTTTTTGTATAGTGTTCTCGCTGCCAAAAAGTAATCCTGGGTCCCTGTTTCTAAACTTACCCTACTAAACCCTTTCATTTTCGCATGTTCCAGAGCAAAAAGTAATAACTCAGAGGCCACACCTTGCCCTCTAAACGACTTGGCGGTTCGCATAGACTTCAATTCGGCATGCTCAGTATCAAGATTTCTGATGGCAACGCAGCCTGCAAGTTGACGTGCTTTCCAAGCACTAAAAAAGGTAATGTCGGGAGCTTTGAGTGCATTGACATCCAGGGCATGGACGCTTTCTGTGGGAGATGTGGCGTACATATCTGACAGGTGCTCTTCTAAAAGTGCCAGCACCTCTCCCGAGCTTAGATCATCAATAACAATTTCCATATAAATAAATGCCTTCTAAGAATTTGAAAGAGCTATGCCTTTATTGTTTAAGTCTTTAACCATGTTAAAAAACGGTCGTCTTCACATTTTATAACAAAACCATCTCTTTGATATAAAGCGACAGCAGGACTAATTTTAAAGACTCGCAACGGGACAGAGCATACGTCTTGCGGGGCCAGCGAGCGAAGTGATTCATTCAGCTCTTCGCTTGCTAGAAGCACAGGAGACCAAATTAAACACTTTGCGTCAATTACTTGTAGCAGGTGAAGAAAGCGGCGAGGTTGAATACGACCTTGAGCACCTGATATCAGAACTAGATAACGAACTTACAAAGTGAAGCCATGTAAGTTAACTGTACTCGCAAAATCTGAAATATGGGTACCTACTTAAGACAAAGCGTCGATAAGTTTACTTCATTTTTGCCCATGCCGATGGCAAAGAGCGAACTGAATCAATAGCTCCTTTTAACTCCTTGTTAGCCGTTTTACCAAACCTACTGTTTCGTTAGCATTAGCCGACGCAAATCTCGCTCCGCACGCATAACAAAAAGAATACGAACCTTTTCATCATCATACTTGTAGAAAACACGACACGGATTTACAACGACTTCACGACAATTGAGGTGTTCCAGTTCTGGTGGGACGCGTCCAGAGTCTGGAAAATCAACCAAACGTTCAACTTTTGTAAAAACGGTTTGCACCAGTTGTTTAGCAGCCACGACATTTTCAAGCGCGATGTATTCTGCAATATCATTCAGATCGGATAGAGCCGGCTCCGTCCAAATTATTTCAACCATTTTGACATTCTGTCCTTAGCATCTTGATGGCTGATCACTTTGCCATCCGCTAGAGCTCGCTCGCCACGAGCAATGCCTTCGAGGATCGCTAAACGATTTTGCATAAATTCATAATCTTCTACATCAATAAGGTAAGCTGACGGCTTTCCGTGCTCAGTTATCAATACGGGCTCTTTCGTATCATGAAGATCGGCAAGGATCTTAGTGGCCTGCCGTTTTAGTGACGTCACAAGTTCTACTTTCATTTGAGCTGCTCCAAAGAAACACCAAAGTGATACTATTCTATCACTCTGAGCATAGCAAGTTTTCAAACGGCTAGACACAATGACTCCCTGTAAAAGTGCTAGCCCCCGCATTTTCGTGGGTTAACTTTTCAGCCACCGGAGCGCCGGCCGGAGTCCATTATTAGTTTGTTCAATACTAAATCAATTTGGAGGCTAGCATGAACAAACATAGCATGATTTTTATCGGGTTGGATACGCATAAAGAGTTTCATGAGGTTGCTTATTATGAGTGAGAAACAAAGCTAATTATGGGCTGAAAGAATGTCAGGGATGCACTCGCTCAGGGTTGACAAAGGGAGTCATACCAACGCTAAGCTTTGGGGTGCTAGCACGTGGGCTAAAATCCGAACGAAGTGAGCCGCCCGCGTGTATGCGTCCCAGCGAACGCAGTGAGTGTGTTGATTGATTGTTAGCTGACATTGTCAAATTGAAAAATGATAGCATATACGCTAGCATGTAAACCATGAATAAAGTAGTTGTTGACACCAGTGTACTTATTAGCGCCCTGATTGGCAAAACAGGGCCAGCCCGAGAAGTGATAAGGCAATGCTTGTTGGGGGATTTAAAGCCGCTGATTAGCACGACCTTATTCTTGGAGTACGAAGCAGTAAGCAAGCGAGACAAAATTAAAGAATTGTGCCCGCTTACCGAGGACGAAGTGAGCGAGTTGCTAGCAGCATTTTTTAGTGTTTGCGAATGGGTTCAGATACATTATTTGTGGCGGCCAAATTTAAAAGATGAAGGCGATAACTTTCTTATAGAGCTTGCAGTGGCAGGGAATGCCGAGAGCATTATTACGAATAACCTAAAAGACCTGAAAAATGCGGAATTACAATTTGATGGTTTGAAAGTGTTAGCGCCTGAAGATTATTTGAGAGGAGTTTAATATGTCCACTTTAACTGTACGTCTACCAGACGATAAGCATAATCGATTGAAGGCTTTGGCAGCGCATAAAAAGTTGAGCTTAAATAAATTGATAGAAGAATTGTCTACGCAAGCGATAGCTGAATTTGATACTGAGGTAAGATTTAAGGCGATTGCTGCTACTGGAGACAAAAAGAAAGGTTTGGAACTTCTAGATAAGCTTGATTCACACTTTGGCAGCTAACACTAAGCTTTTGGGGCGCATACACGGGGCTATAATCGCGAAGCGGCCTCGTGTATGTGTCCCAGCGACCGAAGGGAGTGCCAACAGCGTATTGTTATACGCCGCTATCACGACGATGCTTTTCGATTGACTCTGAAATAGCATTTGTTTTTGCTTGTGATTGACTCCTGCACTTCTTTCTATCATCAATATGTCCGGTAGAGCAGCTACTATTACTATTCTCACCTTTTATCACTGCTGAGGTGGTGTTGTAGATTGCATCGAGGCCGTCATTAGGCGTATTGATTGTGCCACAGCCAACAAGGGCAAGTGAAAGAAGAGATAATACAAGGTACTTCATTTAGTTAAATCCTTTTAGGTGTATAGACACAATGACTCCCTGTAAAAGTGCTAGCCCCCGCATTTTCGTGGGTTAACTTTTCAGCCACCGGAGCGCCGGCCGGAGTCCATTATTAGTTTGTTCAATACTAAATCAATTTGGAGGCTAGCATGAACAAACATAGCATGATTTTTATCGGGTTGGATACGCATAAAGAGTTTCATGAGGTTGCTTATTGTGAAGAACAGCGTGGAGCGAAACCGGTCCATTATGGACGTATCCCCTCATCAAAGATTAGTGTCAAAAAGCTGCTCCGCCAGTTTGAATCTAAATATCCTGGTGCAACACTTCACGTTGTTTACGAAGCAGGGCCATGTGGCTACTGGATATATCGTCTCATTACCAGTCTTGGGCATTGTTGCTATGTAGTGGCTCCGTCTCTTATTCCCAAAAAGCCAGGAGAGCGAATTAAAACCGACCGCCGAAATGCGCTTAAACTCGTTAGGTCACTTAAGTCTGAAGATCTCACGCCCATATATGTGCCTGAGCCGGAGGATGAAGCCGTTCGCGACTAATCCCGTGCTCGTGAAGCGGCAATGAAGGATTTAAAAGAAGCAAAGTATCAACTCAAAGCCTTATTACTTCGCAACAACATACGTTATGAAGGCACTGCCAGCTGGTCGAAGAAGCACCTGCGCTGGCTCACCGAACTGATTTTGCCTCATCCAGCCCAGCAAATTGTCTTGCAGGAACAACTGCAAACCATTGAGGAACGTATCCGGCGACTGGAAAGGCTCGACAATGAGTTAACCCACCATGTACACCAATGGCGTTATTACCCAGTAGTGAAAGCCGTTCAGGCGATGCGAGGCGTTCGATTGCTCGTTGCTGTTGGTGTGGTGGCAGAGCTCGGTGATTTACACCGCTTCGACCATCCCAGAAAGCTAATGTCTTATCTAGGCTTAGTTCCCAGTGAACAATCATCAGGTGGAAAGCGACACTTAGGAGCCATTACAAAAGCAGGAAATGGTCGAGCAAGGCGTTTACTGATTGAGGGGGCGCATAGCTATCGTTATCCGGCTAATGTCTCTACTGAATTACAGTTGAGGCAGGAAGGCTTACCTAAAGACATCGTCGATATCGCTTGGAAAGTACAGCTGCGTCTTTGCAAACGCTATCAGCGCATGAGTAAAAAGGGAAAGCACTACAATCTAATCATTACCGCGATAGCTAGAGAAATGGCGGCATACATCTGGGCTATTGCAAAGGAAGTGGTACTTACGCCGGTTAATCCAAAACTAAGACTGAGCCGTGTACCTGCATGATAAACGAGTTTGAGCTAACGCATTCGGATCAGGCCGCGGGATGTGGCACAACCTACGAGGGCGTTATGATGGCAATCACTTAATGGTGATTGATCCACGAGTCTAGACTGATGAGAAGGTGCTACGGCGGAACATGTAAGGTCAGCTCTGCTTATTCAATGAATAAATAACCTACGAATACCAGCATACCAACCGACGACATTACTGCCTCATCCGGTGCGTTAGCTCAATTTATTATGAGTGAGAAACAAAGCTAATTATGGGCTGAAAGAATGTCAGGGATGCACTCGCTCAGGGTTGACAAAGGGAGTCATACCAACGCTAAGCTTTGGGGCGCTAGCACGTGGGCTAAAATCCGAACGAAGTGAGTCAGCCCATGTGTTTGCGTCCCAGCGAGCCCGCGAGCGACTACAGCAGTTTGTTATGCGATTTTGCCAAGAAAATCTTGAATTGCCTGCTGGTGTTGCTGAGGGTTAAACTCATCCGGGCAGCAACAATACAGAGGATCATGATAAACCAGTCCAAGGTAGTTCGAAATTAGTTCAAATTGCCCTGTAAAACTAGAGGGCAATTCCGCATCTGTTCCTGTAGCAATTACTGATATTGGCATGCCGCGCAGTTTTCGACCAAGCTTTTTATTTACAGTGAGCAAATCAGTAAACCGATCAAAGAAGGTTTTCAACTGTGCCGACATTGAATACCAGTATACAGGCGTAGCGAATACAACAAAGTCTGATAATACCATGCGTTCAACTAGCGGAATGAAGTCGTCAGAAATATTGCGACTTTTGTAATCAAAATACGAAATCGATAGCTCTTGAAGGTCAACAATTTGAGCGTGAAGGCTTTCTGCTATCTCTTTAGATAGCTTTGCAGTATTACCGTTAGATCTAGAACTAGCTAAGACAACCAGAAAATTCAAATCGATATCCTTATCGCATAACGCCCGCATAACGGGCAAAAATACGTAGGCTATAATACTGAGCAAAGCGAAGGGAGCCTACGTGTTTTTGTCCCTAGCGAGCGTAGCGAGTGTTAATGCGTTTGTTATACGCAATTTGCCACACCTGTAGCGCATTGCTACAATGTGGTGACGAACCATTAGGAGATATATTATGGCAACCGCGAGCGTAAGACTAGACCAAGATCTAGTTGAGAAAGCTACAATTATGGGTAAAGCACTAAACCGAACTATGCCAAAACAGATAGAGCATTGGGCTAAGATAGGTGAAATGATGGAAGATAATCCAGATTTGCCTTACGAATTCGTAAAACAGGCAATTATCTCCAAAGCTGAAAAAGAGGCAGGAAAATTGGAGCCTTACGATTTTGGCTAAGATTACCAGTGTTTTACAAACAGCTAATTTTAAGAGAGCAGTAAAAAAGTTACATCAGAATCAGAAAAAAGACTTGGATAAAGCTGTTAAGGAGCTAATGGCCGATCCTCTTCTAGGCGAGCAGAAAAAAGGCGACCTAGCCTTTCTTCGTGTGTACAAATTCAAGATGGTCAAGCAGTTAACTTTACTTGGTTACAGCTACGAGGATGGCACTGTAATACTTGAATTGATAGCTCTTGGCTCTCATGAAAACTTTTATCGCGATGTTAAAAAGTTATTCTGACCAATTGCGTATAACTTTAAGCTAAGGGGCGCAGATACGTGGGGCATAATGGCGAAGCCGCCCCGCGTGTATGCGTCCCAGCGAACGAAGTGAGTGGCAACAGCGCTTTGTTAGGGCTTTGGCTAAATAAACCTGCACATGCCAAAGCCAAGAGTTTCACCAGTTCGTGATTGGAACCCAAATTTTTCATAGAACTTTTCTTTTCCATATGCTGAAAAAAGTCCAATAGTTGACCCCGGTGGGCAGTTTAAAGTTAGGTAATTATTAATAGATTGCATTATTTTAGAACCTAGGCCAAGTTTTTGATGTTTTGGGTGAACAATGACGTCTTGGATATAAAAGAACATAGAATTGTCACCAATCACTCGGCCACAACCAACGAGTTCATTATCTAGGTACAATGAAACCCAAAATAAAGAAGAATCTATGCTGCGTTGAACGAATAACAACTCTGGATTTTTCCAGCCAATGGCATTTCTTATTGAAGTAAAATCAATCGCGTTTGGCGGCTCTTCTTTTAAAATAATCACTGTGGGAATAGTCCTTTTGCCCTAACACCCACATAAGGGGCAGTAACACATGGGCTAAAATCCGAGCGAAGCGACAGAGCCCATGTGTTACTGTCCCAGCGAGCCTGCGAGCGGCTTAATGTGATTGTTATGCGCTATTGACTTACAACGCGCAAGTACCATAATTAGGTATATATTGGTACTTGGAGAAATCAGATGGCTAAAAACACCAGCATTACCCTTGGAGACCATTTTGATGGCTTTATTGCTAGCCAAATTCAAACTGGTCGGTATGGTTCAGCAAGTGAGGTGATTCGTTCAGCTCTTCGCTTGCTAGAAACACAGGAAACCAAATTAAACACTCTGCGTCAATTACTTGTAGCAGGTGAAGAAAGCGGTGAAGTTGAATACGACCTTGAGCATCTGATATCAGAACTAGACGGTGAATTAAAAGAGTGAAACCGTTTAAATTAACCGTACTAGCAAAATCAGATCTAAAAGATATCGCATTGTTTACGCAACGGAAATGGGGCCGAGAACAGCGTAATGTATATCTTAAACAATTCGACGATTCATTTTGGATGTTGTCTGAAAATCCTGATATTGGTAAAAGCTGCGACGAAATAAGAGATGGATACAGAAAATTTCCTCAAGGTAGCCATGTGATTTTCTACAAACAAACGGGCAGTCAGGAAATTCTGATCATAAGAATCCTTCATAAAAGTATGGATGTAAATCCTGTACGCTTTGGCGCATAACACCCCACTAAGGGGCGATAACACATGGGCTAAAATCGGGAACGAAGTGACGCAGCCCATGTGTTAGCGTCCCAGCGAGCAGCGCGAGCGCCTTTAGTGTTTTGTTATATTTCAAAGCCGCTGGACTCTAATATAGAGATTTTTTCCAATACTTGTTCAATATAAAAATTATCTAAACATTTAGACCACTTTTTAAAATGTTCAAGGTCTCCTAATGCTGCATCCACATTGAATAGCATATGATAAAAAGGTCCTTTAGGAGAGAAACACCAAGAGTCTTCTTTTGTAAGCGCCTCTTGTGCTGCCTCTAAGGTCGTAAACCTTTCAAAGAATGGGAATGCGATTTTTTCTATTGCGCTTTTAATTTTTATAGCGAAGTCTTGAGAAGCTTCCTCAATATTAACTTCCCAATTGCCATCGCCGGAGTAATCAAGTCCAAGCATAGAATTAACGTTCGGCGAATACTGTTGAATTTGGTATGGCATCGGGTGGGCATTCAGTGCCTTTTCAACTTTCCTCGCATTATCAAAGTTTCTGCCAAAGTAGAAAGATACGTCTATTAAAGGAGACCATTTGTTTGACCCAGCTAAGATTATAACGTCGAAGCCTGAGGCTCGTCTGCGTTTAAGCATTAACTTTGATTTATAGAATGTAAACTCATCTCCAAGTAAATCAGCAATTTCTTGTCCAAGTTTCTTTTTATAAGTATCAGCCGCCAACACGGACCCTCCTTGGAATATAACGCCCTAATTTGGAGGCACAAACGCGTGGGCTATACTGCGAAGCAGAGCCCGCGTGTTTGTGTCCCCAACATTTGATTGTTATCTTCTGCTGCGATTGCCGACAAGTAGACCTGCTATACTCAGATCTTCATCCAGTTGCGGCCAATGTATCCCTTCGCCATCTCCTAATAGTTCCCAATCCTGCAATTGAGATGTGCTTGCTTGAGAAAGACTAGGAAACCAGGATAAGGGTACAGAAATAGTTCTACCGTCGATTAATTCGACAATTAACGAACTTTCATCGAAAGACACCGACAGAGCTTGTGGGTGATGTTCAACTGCTAAAGTAGCCATTCCAAGCCTCCAAAAAAGCATCTCTATTTTCGACAACAAGCTTTTCCAAAGTTCTGAGTTCTTTGGGAGTAAAGCGAGTTGAACTTGCTAACGCGACAGGACGAAGCCAGAACTTAGCTAGCATTCTTTCGCGTTGAATATGAATGTGGGCAGGTTCACCATTTTCGTTACTATAGAAGAAAAAGCGATATGGCCCAATTTTTAATACTGTTGGCATGATAAAAGGTTATATGAAAAGTGCGGGAATGCCAATGAGAAGATAACGCTAAGCTTTGGGGCGCTAGCACGTGGGCTAAAATCCGAGATAATTGGACTCCCCCAACTCAGTGAGCTGGGTTAATATTTTAGTTCTCA
>NZ_JAEFCD010000044.1:0-1127 GCF_016405965.1 Alteromonas sp. IB21
GCAAAGATGCCGCCAGTTAATGCCAAAGGGACGCCTGTGAAAATTATCAAGGCGTCTTTGACTGAGCCAAATGCAATCACAAGTAATGCAAGGATCAGGAAAAGCGTTGCGGGCACAACCAAGCTCAGTCGTTGACTTGCACTTTCCAATTGCTCAAACGTTCCACCATAACTTATCCAATAACCACTCGGCAGTGCCACATTGGCTGCGATTTGCTCTTTAGCATCATTGACAAAAGAGCCTAAATCACGATCTCTCACATTTGCTGTGACGACGATACGGCGTTTTGCGTTTTCTCGACTTATTTGACTGGGTATATTGGTATATTCAAGCTCAGCCACCTCGGCGATTGGCACATACTCACCATCATTGGTCATGATGGGTATATTTCCCAGCGCTTCTAAATCATTGCGAATCTCTTCAGGATAACGAACAACAATCTCAAAGCGTCTGTCGCCTTCAAATACCAAACCAGCTTCTTTGCCGCCAACTGATGCACTTAACCACGTTTGCAAGTCAGTTACGTCTAAGTTGTAACGCGCCAGCGCATAAGGCTTCGGGTTCACCGTGAAGATGGGGATCTCATCTACTTGTTCTACTCGTGCATCAGCAGCGCCCGGAATATCTTGTAATACGGATAAAACATCACCAGCTGAATCCCGCAGCTTATCCAGATCATCACCATATATCTTGATCCCTAAATCTGCCCTAACGCCACTAATTAATTCGTTAAAGCGCATCTGTATAGGTTGCGTAAACTCATAGTTATTGCCGGGTACATTTTGAAGATCCCTCTCCAATTGCTCGACAAATTCCGTTTTCGATAATGCAGGGTTTGGCCATTCATCAATTGGTTTTAGCATTACAAAAGTGTCAGTGACGTTGGGTGGCATAGCATCAGTAGCCACCTCAGCAGTACCCGTTTTAGCAAATACGGTGTTTACCTGTGGGTATTGCATAATGACCTGTTCAAGCCGTTTTTGCATATCGACAGCTTGTTCAATTCCTGTGCCGGGCACTCTCATTGCATGAAGGGCTATGTCACCCTCATCTAGTTGCGGCACAAATTCAGAACCTAGGCGCATCCCAAACCAAACACTGATAACTACGAGTAATGTTGCTGCACC
>NZ_JAEFCD010000044.1:1225-2991 GCF_016405965.1 Alteromonas sp. IB21
CTACTACCAACCATCGTAATTTTAATGCCCACTCCAGTACAGGGCGGTAAACTGATTTAGCCCCAGTGATTATTGGACTCGCTTTTTCACTGACTTTGCCTGACATAAACATAGCAACAGCTGCGGGCACAATGGTGATTGAAAATACCATTGCCGCTAGCAATGCCAATATTACGGTAGCCGCCATTGGGTGAAACATCTTCCCTTCGACACCTGTTAAGCTAAAGATAGGAATGTACACAATCGTGATTATCATCACGCCAAATAGACTTGGGCGTATCACCTCATTCGTTGCCTCAAATACGACTTCCAGCCGTTCTTTAAGAGGCAGTATTGCACCCGTTCGCCGCTGCGATTCACTTAATCGCCTAATACAGTTCTCGACGATAATAACCGCTCCGTCAACAATCAGTCCAAAGTCTAACGCACCTAAGCTCATTAGGTTCGCGCTAACGCCCGTTTGTACCATGCCTATTATTGTGGCAAGCATGGCAAGTGGGATGACAGCGGCGGTGATAATTGCTGCCCGTATATTGCCCAGCAATAAAAATAAGACAACAATAACGAGTAGTGCGCCTTCAACAAGGTTTTTTTGTACTGTATTGATGGCTTTATCCACGAGCGTAGTGCGATCGTATACACTTTGGATAATTACGCCCTCTGGCAGGCTTGCTTGGATTTCATCCACTTTATCAGCCACGTCTAGCGCAACAGCTCGGCTATTTTCGCCTATTAGCATCATAGCTGTGCCCAACACCGTCTCTTGACCTTCTCGTGTTGCAGCGCCCGTTCTAAGCTCCTTACCGATGGCGACCTCTGCAATGTCACTTACCGTGACGGGAGATCGGTTTGTAAGCGTTACCACCACGTTACCGATGTCCTCAACGCTCGAAAGTCTCGCTTGTGAACGTACTAGTATTTGCTGGCCGTTGCGTTCAATGTACCCAGCGCCCTGATTAGCGTTATTTCGATTTAATGCCCGCAATAAATCGTCAGTACTAACGCCGTAATTAAGCATAAGTTGAGGATTAGGCTTCACATGATACTGTTTGGTAAACCCCCCAATAGCATTAACCTCTGTTACCCCTTTCACCAAGGCCAGTTGAGGTTTCACCACCCAATCGTGTAACTCTCGAAGCGCCATTGCATCAAATTTTCTGCCATCGACAGTTACTGTGCCGGGCTTCGCGCTAAGCGTGTACATGTAAATTTCACCCAAACCTGTGGCAATCGGCCCCATCTTAGGCTCAATACCATCGGGCAATTGGCTTTTGATAATGCCTAGCCGTTCGTTTATGAGGTTTCTGGCAAAATAGAGATCCGTGCCTTCTTCAAAAACGGCCGTCACTTGTGATAAGCCATAGCGCGATAGTGAACGTGTGTAGTCCAAGTTTGGTAATCCTGCCAAAGCGTTTTCTACCAAAAAGGTGATACGTTGTTCAGTTTCAAGCGGTGAATAACCTTCTGCTTGTGTGTTGATTTGTACCTGAACGTTGGTGATATCGGGTACGGCATCAATAGGCAGCTTTTGATAACTGAATAGGCCTAATCCAATCACCAAAAAGGAAAGCATCAGAAAAATACCGCGCTTTTCGATTGCGGTACGAATAATGGAAACTAGCATCTTAAACCTCCCTTAGAACTACACGCCATTTGACAGGGAAATATCAGTTGTAGTGAGGCATTAATGATCATGGCCTGCCTCCGATTTTTCCAAATCTGCTTTAATTATGTAGCTATTGGAAGCCACGACGCGTTCGCCTACT
>NZ_JAEFCD010000044.1:3086-8313 GCF_016405965.1 Alteromonas sp. IB21
TACTTCAAGGCCACTGATAACCTCGATATAGTGACCATCTGAGACACCAAGCTCTACCGCTCTGGGCGCATACTCATCACCCTCAACCACAAAAACAACTTGTTTGGCTTCATACTCTTGCACAGAAGATAGAGGAACCGAATGACTTACTGACTTAGTTGACGTCGTAACTTGTGCTTTGACCAGCGTACCGAGTGGCCAATATCCAGTACTATTATCGACAGCTACATTGGCAAGAGAGTGTGGATTGCCATCAGCTGAAGGCGTAATATATGCAATCTTGGAGGTTTGGTTGAAACCTGCGTGGCTTAGTTCAACTGACTGTCCAACCTTGATGCTGCTAAGCATTTGTGAAAAAACGGTCAGCTGTGCCCATACGTTTTTATAGTTAGCTAACGAAAAAAGTACTTGCCCGTTTGATAACTCACCATTATTCGCATGTCGCGCAATCACATTGCCATCAAAAGGTGACGTGATGGAATAACTTTTTAAACTCTCATTGGACTCAACAACCGCTAAAATATCACCTTTCTTAACGGAATCGCCAATGTTGACTTTTACATCTTTAATAACACCGTCAAACCGTGCTCTTATATGACTTAATGAGGCGGGGTCTGCACTAATTCGCCCATAAAGCGTACTCGTTAACGCAATATCGCGTGCGAGCACGGGAGTTGCAGAAATACCATTCTGAATTGCTGTTTCATTGCTCATTCTTACGACTTCACCTGCGTGATTGTCTTGATCGCTGGAACTTACATCACTGTGTTTACCTCCTGCGATTGCGGTTAGGCTATAAAGGCTAAGGGTGAAGATAGAAATAAGTACTTTTTGTATTGTGAATTTATTCATAATCATGACTTCTTATCGAAATGTTAGATGACTGCTGCCAATTGCTTTTGTGACTTGGGTGAAATGAGTCATCATTGTGCTCATTCGTCAGCGCGAGACCTGTGAGTGTTTCAATTTCTGTTTTGCTTAAGTGAACTTGAGACGCTGCCTCTATTAATGTCAGCCGGGTTGTCAGAAATTCTTGTCGAGTAGTTACCCATTCCAAGTAGCTGAAACGGCCCTCCAAATAGGCGTTCTCGACTAAATCTAACGCGCCCTTTAACGGAGGAATCACCTTGCGCTGAAGTGTGTCAATCTCTAGCAATGCTCGTGTATGTTCGCCTAACGCTTGATTAACTGAATGTAATAGGCTTCGAACGTTGCTTTGTCTTTGCTGCTCTATTGCGTCAAGACGTGCCCTGTTTGCTTCATATTCACCAAGGTTTCGTTCTTTTTGAAACAATGGAACGCTTACTCCGGCAACCAGTGCTGTTTCATCAATACCTTGCATTCTGCGAAGCCCCGCTGACCACTCAATATCAGCGCGGTTATTCGCTTGCACTAAACGAAGCTGCGCCGCTTGCACACGGCTTTGTTTAGCGTATAGGTCAATGTGAGGGCTATTTTGGATTGCGACTGCCAGCGCATCAAACGACTCAATCTTATTAAAAGCAAAAAGATCGCCTTCCACACGCTTAAAGCTCGGTACCTGCTCCCCCCACATGATGGATAAACTGCGCAAGGCAAACGTTAGGTCCTGTTGAGCTAGATTAACATCGAGCTTTGCTTGGGCCAGCGCAGCTTGGGCACGTTTTTGTTCTAACAAGGGGGACGCGCCTGCTTCAACGCGTTTCGTTACGGCATTCAATGTATAAAGTGCAAGTGCCTCTGCATCTTTTATGACGTCTAAGTTCGCCTGCAATACGAGTACTTTGATGTAACGACGATTAAGCTCACCGAGGATATCTAAGGTGAGTATTCGCTTTTCAACATCTTGCTGTATTCTTCGTTCAGAGAGTACATTCAACCTTGCTGCTGGCTTATCATTGAGCTGTAACACTGATGATAATGTCAAGGTAACTTCAAGCTCTTTGAGACCTGATACCTCGCCAGTTCCCAAAAAGTTCTCTAATTCAACCCCTGCATTCAATGCGGGTTTAAGCGCCGCCGTTTTTGACTCTCCGTCTATAACACGTTGTTTAAATTTAAACTCATACAGACTTGGATTATTGGCAAGTGTTAGTCTAATAGCGTCCTCAAGAGTCAGCGTTTCTCGTATGGGCGCTTGGACACTTTTGTCTACAAATCTGTTGGTTTTCGCCGCATGAGCGGTCGGTGGACTGAGTAATAAGCCCAGTATGCAACTGCACACAATGGCAGATGCATGCCCGAAAATAGGAAACATTTTCATTGGAATATCCTAATAATTTATCAATATTTAGCATCGCGAGTGTTATCAGCGCGGTGCTATCGAAAAAACGTACTAGGAAGTAATTTTGGGGGGGCGAAGTAAGCGGTTAATAGGTGCGTCAATTACCGCATCTAAATAGTTGAAATTGTGGACTGAAACCACTGTTTTCAGACTGTTGATATGACTCTGACTGACCCATTGTGCATGTGTGCCATGGCAGTGGCCGCAATGGTGACAATCAGCAGGATTGTGGTGCTCTGTACTTACTTTATCACTGGTTTCATTGGCAGACAGCTCAGACTGCACTTGCTCGTGCTCAGAATGCTTATGCTCGTGTTGCAAGTGCTGAATGTCTATTGCATGAAAATCTAACGAATTCGCCACAGCAGAAAACGACTGAAAGAGTATCAGCGAGATCACGATGTAACTTATGCGTTTTAGATTTTTCATGTATGAAAGGTTACCAAGCCTAATTCACTTCGTCACGACATTGTTCATTAGCAAACTCCAGCTCAACTGTCGTATGTTCAAATTTATACTTTTCTAACGAACTGTGTATGTTTTCTTTGAGTGATTGGAGGTGCTCAAGACTGACATCTTCATCAAGAACAAGATGGACCGTCATTACGTTACGCTCACCGTCTAGAGACCAAATATGAAAATGATGAAGATCACTTACCTTATCGTTTGCCAGTAAATCGCTTCGAATCTTTGAAAGCTGTTCTTCATCGGGCGTTGCTTGCAAAAACAGCATTAGGGTTTCTTTGAGATTGCGGAACACATTGAAAAGGATGAACAAAGTAAAGCCAATGGATAAGATTGGATCTAAAATAGGCCAAGGCTTAAACATTAAGACGATGGACACGATAAATACTGCTACCCAACCAAGCACATCTTCCAGCAAATGCCAGTTGAGGACTCGCTCATTTAATGAGTCTCCCTCACTCAGTTTATAAGCCGCAAAGCCGTTTACTGCCATCCCAAAGATAGACAATAAAACCATCCCTTCAACTTGGGGCATTTCAGGCTCAGCCAAACGAGGTATCGCTTCAAGCAATATCCAAATGGAGCCTACCGTCAGCACAATACCGTTAATCAATGCACCGAGTAAGGAAAATCTTTTGTAGCCGTATGAGAATGTTTGATTAGAATCTTTATCGCTAAGCTTGTTTAATCCCCACGCTGTACCAATGGAAAGACTATCACCCAAATCGTGCACTGCGTCAGCCATAATAGCGGTGCTGTTGGTAAGCCATCCACCAATGAATTCAATAACAGTGAACACCACATTTAAGAAAAACGCCCATCCAATACGTTTAGACGCGTCGGTTGAATTCTCTTGCGAGTGTGAATGGTTATGACTGTGCATTTCTAATTTTTTCCAATATGGCTTTGTTTTCGGGTGAAATAGACATTGACTTGAATGGACTCACGTTTGCCCCACCAGTATTGCCCTCAGGCAATAAGCCAATTGGAGTTTTAGTCAGCGCACCTAGCATTCTAAAAATTTGTCCAAATATCTCTTTAAGGTCGCGGCGTTCTATTCCAAATTTAAGCATTTCATAATGCACTCGTGTGTGGTGGTATGTTGAGTGCTGACCGATGACATGAGCATCCTCTAAGGCCTTAAATCCTGCTTTATTGTCATTGTTCGAAAGGGATTGATGCGCGGCGCTCAGTTTTTGAAGTATGTAAGGTTTTGCTGCTTGAGTGAAATTCATACGATCTCTCCATTCGTCGAGCTGTTTTCACGGAATTCCTGTCTGGCGTCTTTTAGAATTAAGACTGCGCCTCGTAACACAACGATAGACACAATAAAACCTATGACCAAATCAGGCCAACGAGTATCGAATAGATAAACCATCACACCCGCCAATATCACTCCTATGTTTGCAATGACGTCGTTTGCCGAGAATATCCAACTTGCTCGCATATGCACCTCGCCATTTTTTTGTTTTCTGATTATCGCCAAACATATAACGTTAGCGATAAGTGCAACACCGCCCATGCCCATCATAAGCATAGATTCAGGCCCACTTCCAAAGGTTGCGCGACGAGCTATGTCAAACAAAATTAATAGGCCTAATGCCAATTGAAAATATCCACTTACCTTTGCAGCATTGGCTTTGTGAACAATTGTTTTCCCTACTGCATATATACCAACACCGTAAACGACTGCGTCAGCCAACATATCAAGGGAGTCTGCAATAAGTGCTGTTGAGTCAGCGAGTAACCCTACACTCATTTCAATGATAAACATCACAGCATTGATGCCCAATAGCCAGTAGAGAACTGCCTTTTGTTCTTGGTCTTTTATCTCAATTTCGCACCCACAACCACTCATAAAAACACTCGCTTTACTCACCTATAACGCGAGTGTAAACTCTATACTTGGTATAGAGTCAAGCTTTAGGCAAGTTAAAATGAAAATTGGGCTTCTGGCAGCTAAGACAGGGTTAAGTATTCAGACAATTCGTTTTTATGAGCGTAAATCACTATTGGCTGCACCTGAGCGAACGGCATCGAATTATCGAAGCTACTCTGAAGATGCACTGAAGCAGTTATTGTTTATAAAGCAATGTCGCGCATTAGATATGACAATCGAGGAAATTAAATTAGTACTGGAAACCCGAGCAAACCCAGAGAATAGCTGCGAAAACGTTAATACTACAATAGATAAGCATGTTGACGATATCGAACATCGGATAGCTGAATTAAAAGTACTACAAGAAACACTGATTTCAATTCGTTCTGCTTGCGATCATGATAAGAAGGTTAAAGAGTGCGGGGTATTGCATCAATTAGATAGCATTGCAGAAGTGTGTTCTTCTAGTACGGAGAATTAGTCTCGAATTATCAGTTTTATGTTGGAGCTTTGTCATAGGTATTCGGCTAAAGCAGCCATTCAATTTTTATTAGTAGCATGACCGTTGATTACCTCATTCGTGTCATTAAAATCTTAATGAGCCAAGGTCTGCTTCACGT
>NZ_JAEFCD010000045.1 GCF_016405965.1 Alteromonas sp. IB21
AACTGCTACCATGGTTGTTTGCTAAGCGCTAGGTGGGATTACCGGACGCTTACATTGTTCTGAAATTCATTATATAAAACAATATGACAAGAAAAATAGAAGAAACCAAGAAAAACGATTTCGCATAACTAAATGACCAACCAAAGGCAACAGCTAGAAGACCACAAAGAGCGGCCAGGGCAATAACCGTATAAATTGGATATAGAAGAAGATATTGGGCTAGTAATTTACGCTTTGTTAGCACTTTTCGAGGGACCATATTTGTACAGTCTTTGACTGCAAGAGTGACTGGAAACTTCATGAAATTTCATTGAGGGTCGTTATCCTTTGGCACATAACACCCACATAAGGGGCAGTAATGCGTGGGCTAAAATTTGGAGCGAAGCGACAGAGCCCACGTGTTACTGTCCCAGCGAAGCGACTTAATGTGTTTGTTATGATTACAATGCCTGTTTTACAAGGTTTAGCAAAATAGCCATTGCCTCAACATCATCCATCATTGACAAGTCTGATTCATTGACCTTTCCAGAAGTATCAAAAAAGCATTTACTGAGAGTTTGACTGCTATTTCCCTCTTGCTTTTTGAATATGACAATTTCATTTTCGAATTCTGGTGAGTTAGGTTTAAATGCAGAGGAAACGAACAATTGTTGTTCATGGAATTTAATTGCGATTTCTTTTTCGTTGATGGCGATATCTAAGTACTTTAATTGAGGTACTCTTCCATTAAACCCTTCAATATTAGATAAAAACTGACTGAAAACTCTGTCATGGGCTTTCATTCTTCTGGATATATTATTTAATTCGTCTGTTATTTTTGAATAATCTTGCATATGTGTCCTTGTGATCATAACGCTAAGCTTTGGGGCGCTAGCACGTGGGCTAAAATCCGAGCGAAGCGAGACAGCCCACGTGATAGCGTCCCAGCGACCGAAGGGAGTGCCAACAGCGTTTTGTTAGGCGTACAACGAAACGTACGCAGCTTTGCTGCCACCACTAGCCAATTAGCCAGCTTGTTTAAATTATTGAATTTAAGATAAAACAACCCTGTGCGAAAAGCTAGATGTTAACGGTATTGCTGGATAAAAGAGCGAGTTTAGAAAACTGGTGATGTTGATTGTTGGCGTTGCGGTGTTTAAAAAAAGCGCGTTGCTAAAGCTACTGAAACTACCGAAAAAGCAAGCCGTAAAGACAACCTAGCGAAACAACCTTGATGCTGGAATGTCACAACTGAACCAACATTTTAATGCTGTTAGTAAATGACGCCTAACTTTCCAATAACGGGCGCAGACATGTGGGGCATAATGGCGAAGCCGCCCCGCGTGTATGCGTCCCAGCGAACGAAGTGAGTGTGTTAATTGGCTTGTTAGCCACGCTTTGCTTACGAAGCACTTTTTTGAAATTTGCGCATAGCTCTGACGACATTAACAATGGGCAATGTCGCGAAGACAACATAAATAGCTGCGAACAGCAAAAGGTTTAAATAAGCTAAGTAAGCCAACAACCCAATTAAGATTTGTACTACACCAGATAATAAAAAGCTATTGCCTACGTAATTGCAGAAAGCATGTAGGTCGGCAATTTTAGAAAAGTCGATGCCGTTAAGTACATCCGCTTTTTGCTTAAAGGTAAGTAAATAGCCAATGATTAAATATATAAAGCCGCTTAAGCAAGATATTAAAAGAATTAGAAAACCTGTATCCATGGGAAATCCTTTTTAGTGGCTAACTTTAAGCTTTGGGGCGCAGATGCGTGGGGCATAATGGCGAAGCCGCCCCGCGTATAGGCGTCCCAGCGACCGGAGGGAGTGCCAACAGCGTTTTGTTAGGCGTACAACGGAACGTACGCAGCTTTGCTGCCACCACTAGCCAAATGAGCCGCGTGTTTAAATTATTGAATTTAAGATAAAACAACCTTGTGCGAAATGCCAGATGTTAACGGCATTGCTGGATAAATGAGCGAGTTTAGACAACTTGTAGTTTTGAATGTTGGCGTTGCGGTGTTGACGAAAAGCGCGTTGCTAAAGCCATAAAAAATGCCACAAAAGCAAGCTTTAAAAACTACCTAGCGAAACAACCTTGATGTGGGAATGTCACGGTTGAACCCACTTTTTAATGCTGTAAGTAAATGACGCCTAACACCCCACTAAGGGGCGCTAACACATGGGCTAAAATTAGGAACGAAGTGACGCAGCCCATGTGTTAGCGTCCCAGCGAGAGGAGCGAGAGCCTTGAGTGGTTTGTTAGAACTCAAACCCTCGTTCTTTCACCAAGTTTAAAACTTCACCATGCCCCGAAAGATAAGATGATAATCTAATTTTCTTACCAGACTTAAATTGAAAAGTGTACCAATACATAGATGCATTAAATTTTGCAGAAACGAGATCATTCCATCGCTCTTTTTTATGACCAGTCCACGGCGTATAGAATTCAATTTGTTCGGAATCGAACTTTCCCCTAACTTTAAAGTACTCAGCAAAACAAGCAAAAGCAGCGATACCAAATCCGAAAAATAACCCTAGTACAGCGATCAATTCACTTGTTTTTACATGAACATCTTCATCGTAAAAGTACGCCCAGGCAGCAAAAAGAGAGAATGCTAAGCAAGCAATGGCGAGTATTAAAATGAATAAACCGTGTCTAAGTTCACCATTTGTTGTTTTCTTCTTTGCCATCTTGGTAATTATTGTTCCGATAATTACCGCAGCAATACCACCAATTATTCCTGAAGATATGCCCGAGTCCAAATTATCCTCCTTGAGTTCTAACTTCCCACTAAGGGGCGGTAATACATGGGCTAAAATTAGGAACGAAGTGACGCAGCCCATGTGTTAGCGTCCCAGCGAGCGTAGCGAGTGCCTTGAGTGGTTTGTTATGGCCGCGCCGAAAATGCCCACTGATCTCTGTTGGCATATAACACCCAATTTAACTTACTTGATACTAAGTACAAAAACAAAATATCTGTATTCTTTTGAAACGCGTCAAAGTTTTCCCAAGTTAGAATAAAATTTGAGGTAAGGCGTTTTTTTACACCTGTCTTTTTAGATACGCGCTCAAATGTTTCGAAGGCAAAAACTTCTTGGTTGGTGTATGGCGTAAAAAGGGAAGTGAATTCAATTTTATTGAGCCATCCTGACGAGGCAGTAATTGAACTAGTTACTTTTTGCCATGCAGAGTCTCTAACTGTAAGTTCTATATCAGTATCGATATCGATGATTTGGTTTAATTCAATGAATTCCATTTCTTCCCTGAAGGCTATAACGCTAAGCTTTGGGGCGCTAGCACGTGGGCTAAAATCCGAGCGGAGCGAGTCAGCCCACGTGTTAGCGTCCCAGCGACCGAAGGGAGTGCCAACAGCGTTTTGTTAGGCGTACAAAGGAAAGTACGCAGCTTTGCTGCCACCACTAGCCGATAAGGCCACTTATTTAAATTGTTGAAATTAAGATAAAACAACCCTGTGCGAAATGCCAGATGTTAACGACATTGCTGGATAAAAGAGCGAGTTTAGAAAAGTGGTGATGTCGAATGTTGGCGTTACGGTTTTTGAAAAAAGCACGTTGCTGAAGCCGTTAAAACAACCGAGAAAGTTAGCCGCAAAGACGACCTAGCGAAACAGCCTTGAAGTCGGAATGTCACAGTTAAACCCACATTTTAACGCTGTGAGTAAATGACGCCTAACTTTTAAATAAGGGGCGCAGACGCGTGGGCTAAAATGCGAAGCAGCCCACGTGTATGCGTCCCAGCGAACGAAGTGAGTGACTTAATTTTTTTGTTAGGAGACAAATGCGTTTGCCTCTACTGATAGTAACTTCCTCATTTCTTTTAAAGTTTCATTTTTTGCATTTTCGAAATTTTTAGTAAATTCTGCAGGTGTATGACCATCCGTTGATTGAGTCAATATTCGGTGCGAGCTAGTTAGTGTATCTAGAACCTTCTTATCTAACTCTTCAGGTAGCAAAACTCTTAGTTGGTGGTACTGATTAGCAACCTCTCTTATTTGATCTCTATAAGCGTTCCATTGTTCTGCTTCACGGAGACTTTGACCTCCGAGTTCTAACTCTAATAATCTAGAGTAAATGTCGATTATTGCATTTGCCTGTTTTTCGAAAATACCACCATAAGAAACTTGAAGGCGCGTATTCTGAATAGCCAACTCTGCTTTATAAGAATTGATATCTTTTGTGAGGAGGTGATTAATGATTGAACGACACAAGAAGCCTAATACAGCTAGAAGAATGGCATTCGAACCAACGGTTATTAAAACTGAATCTAAAACTTCCTTTGTCATTTTGTCTCCTAACACCCACATAAGGGGCAGTAACACGTGGGCTAAAATCCCAGCGAAGCGACAGAGCCCACGTGTTACTGTCCCAGCGAGATAATTGGACTCCCCCGCACCTGAGAGTTTGGGGTAATATTTTTGTTACCACACCAAAAATATTAAAGAGAGTCCTTAAAATGTATCGTACTAAAGTCGGCGTCGATTTAGCAAAAAATATAATTCAGGTTTGCACACTACACGGTAAAAAAGTTACGTCTAATGTAGAGATGAGTACCGATGAATTTTCACTTTGGTTAGCTCAATCTAAGCCCGTCACTGTAGCGTTTGAAGCTTGCTCTACTTCAAATTATTGGTATCAACAAGCCATTAAAGCTGGTCATGATGCTCGACTGATTAGTGCCAAATTGGTCAAAGCTGTTAGGCAGAACCAAAAGACTGATAAGAATGATGCATTGGCAATCGCACAGACCTTATTTTTACCAGAAGTGTCTTTTATAAACGGTAAAAGTATTGAGCAACAACAGTTGCAATCAATTCAACGTTTACGCGAGTTAGCAATTAAGAGTCAAAACGCCTCGCAGAAACAAATAGTATCGTTACTGTTAGAACTAAATATCCGTTTACCCAACACACAGGGCGGCATACTGCGAGGGTTGGAAGGTGTACTTGAAGATGGAGAGATTAATTTGTCTGATACCTTCCGTGCCACTCTTTCGGTCGCTAAAGTGCAACTTGAAAATATGATTAACGCTATTCGTGAATACGATAAATATTTAGAACAGAGTATCCAATCATTACCTGATTGTAAGAAGCTATTAAAGCTTGAGGGTGTAGGTCCAGTTAATGCAGTAAACCTTTATATTGCACTAGGTGCAAATCAATCGCAGCCATTTAAGAGTGGAAAGAATGCGTCTGCTTGTATTGGTTTAACGCCCATTCAGCATTCCTCTGGTGATAAAGAGGTCATGGGAACCATAGGTAAATATTGTAAAAACGGATTCCTTCGAAGTCAGCTAATCACTGGCGCCATGTCAGTGGTCATTAAAGTGATAAAGTACGGCGCAAAAACGAAAAAAGAACTTTGGTTGCAGGGCTTAATGCAACGGCGAGGTAATAGGTGTGCAGCTGTAGCCCTGGCTAACAAAACAGTCAGAACTGCTTATAGTATGCTGCAAAATAATACAGAATATCACGCTGCATAACTCACAGCGCAAAATGAGTTAACCAACTAAAATGCTTGAACAAAGATAAAAATCTACAAACGAAGTCAGCCGCAAGCTTGGAGCATAAAAGCTCGCCAGCGAGACTTGGCCGTTTGTTCGCGTAAACATCAGTGAGCCAGAGATAGCTTCTCTACTAGAGCTCGAACATAAGCACGCATTTTTCTTTTTGTGATATTAAGTTTTAGTTGTTGACATGGGGGAGTCCACATAAGCCTGCGAGCGGCTTAATGTGATTGTTATGTTTACTTGCCTAAAAAGCGCAGTTGTATTTTTAACATAAACGCCAGCAGTAATCCGCAAACAATAGGTGTTGCCAATATAAAGTTTACTCTTCCTTGATGCCAATTTTGAGAAAGCCAATAAATAACAAAGAGTACTGAATAAACAGGAAACAGCACCATTAACTTGTTTTTTTGTACTGCCACCTTTGTGTATTGCCCTAGGGCCAGTGACATAAAGAAGAGAAAAGAAAAAACGAAATAAGTTATATACAGAGTATTGTATATAGCTTCCAGCAATGGATTTTGAATAAGGAGTATGAAGAATAGAATGCTCAACCCAATAAATGGATAGCGCGCCGTTTTAATACTCATTAATGCCTAATTCCTAGGGTAAACATAACGCCCGTTTAAGGGGCAGAAACACATGGGCTATAATGCGAAGCAGCCCATGTGTTTGTGTCCCAGTGTGCGCCAGCACACGACTTGAAACGATTGTTATGCGTTTCACAGTTCCTTGTCAAACCATACGTCCTCATAACCGGTACAATCTATTAGAAACCGATAACCCGGCGGTAAATCCAAATACTTTATAACTTGAGGAAGATACTTATCTAAATGCTCTGTATGCAAAGATGAAAAGAAGTCTTGCTCTGTTGATAACGTTTCTCCACACCAAAAATACCAGCCGTTCGTACCATTTTCTGGAGCGTGTCTAATGCCATTAATTGGCAGCTTGCCGATGGTGTCTAAAGCAATTCCAACTTTGGTTGCAGAATTAGGTGGGGCGGGCTTTACTCCAATTCTCTGGCATATACTCATTAAAATCCTCATTGCCTAATTAGCGCATAACTTTAAGCTAAGCGGCGCTGGCATGTGGGCTAAAATCCCGAGATAATTGGACTCCCCCAACTCAGTGAGCTGGGTTAATATTTTAGTTCTCA
>NZ_JAEFCD010000046.1 GCF_016405965.1 Alteromonas sp. IB21
TTTAATTGGCTAATAATGTTGTTGACAAAGGGGGAGTCCACATAAGCGAAGCGAGGACAGCCCACGTGTTTTTGTCCCAGCAAGCTCCGCTTGCGTCTACAGCGGTTTGTTATACGCTACCTTTGGCTTTGAAAATAGCAGCCTGATGCTTTGGTGAAATAGGTAGCTTTTTAAAAGGACTGATATTTGAGCCACCAGTATTACCAGCAGGAACCAAACCGATTGCAGTTTTAGTTGCTGCGCCAAAAATACGAACAATTTGCCCCATACATTCTTTCGTATCTCTTTGACGAATGGCCCAAAGCAACATGAGAACATGAACTTTGACATGCCACCAAGTTGATTCTTGACCTAGCACGTGTGCATTTTCCAAATGATGAAAGGATTCTGAAAGCTTTCCTTCAGTTTCCAATTCATTTGCTAAAGCAATTTCCGATTGCACTTCGGAGGCAATATTTTTAGAGAACTTGCTAATCATATCTTCATCCTCTCAACGGCGTATAACTCCCAAATAAGGGGCGCAAACATGGGCGCTATAATGCGAAGCAGCGACCGTGTTTGCGTCCCAGCCCGCGCAGCGGGCGAACTTAATTTGTTTGTTATATGCAATTCTATTTATTAACAACATAGCCAACAGATTGGTTAGTGGATATTTCAAACTTTACCCTAGATACGTTTTGGTTTGAAATAGCTGCCTCCCCACCAATGTCTGCGTCGACAACAAAGATATTGAATTTGCCTTTTACTTTAGTTTTACCTTGTTTTGAAGAAGTTACAGCAACATCAAACACGATTTTACTCTGATCAGTGCTATCGCTTGAATTCCCCATCACATATTTTGCAAACAACCCTTTATCGTGTTTGTTTAGTCGCTCGTTTGCAGCCTCGATACCGTCAGATATTTCTACGAGTGTACTTTCAATAAAATCCTTTAAATTCAAAACTTACCTCCTTGCATATAACTTTTAAATAAGGGGCGCAAGCATGTGGGGCATAATGGCGAAGCCGCCCCGCATGTATGCGTCCCAGCGAACGTAGTGAGTGACTTGATTTTTTTGTTATGTGCCAACATAGCCACTGAGACCAATGAGTTCAAAAAGAGTTTTCTCTAGAGCTTCTAGTTCTTGCTCCCGATCAAAACCTTTGCAACCATGATAGTGATGCACTGTTTTTATATTGCCTGCAAATTGTAAAGATAACACTGTGCTTGGATGGTCGGTCCATTCTTCGCTACAAGGGCTTTCTTCTCCTTCACCGGCCCATCCATAGTCATCGCGGAATTTATAAAAGCTGTTCTCATCGAGAAGACGCAGAATTCTTTGAAAAAGTTCAGGATTATCGGGAAGTCGATATGTCCCCTCTAGTTCAGTATGAGCCTCCCCGCTATAAACAATTACTCCATCAGAGAAGACGTTAACTCTGTAAGCTGGGCATGTGCCAAAACAAGCAGTAGTTTCCATGCTAAAAACATCTGCTGGACTAGGATTAGCCAGCAATCCAGTAGATATAAAGGACAATAAAAAAATAACGTATTTCATAGTTTCATCCTTGGCACATAACTTTAAGCTAAGGGGCGCTAGCATGTGGGCCAAAATCCGAACGAAGTGAGTTAGCCCACATGTTAGCGTCCCAGCGACCGAAGGGAGTGGTCTTTAGCGCTTTGTTAGAAGCAGAGCCAGTTCCTTTGGTCTGTTTAAAAACTGATTAAGCCAGCATACGATTGATTGTTAACACAAACAAGCAAAACGACTGTACACAAATGTTTTTGATTTGACGGAAGCTAGCCGCCATCTGAGCTATCGAGTGTAATGGCGCTCGCTGACTCAAAAAAAGAAGTTGGCGATAAAGCGCCTATTACACCACCTTTGAATAAACTGCGGCGGATTTAAACCTACCACAAGCCAGAGCGATGCTAATTAGAAAAGGTGAGGGCAGTTGTACTGGGATTTTTATAAAGCCAAACGAAGTTTAGGTTGACGCCTTATAACACCCGCATAACGGGAAAAAATACGTAGGCTACAATACTAAGCGAAGCGCAAGGAGCCTACGTGTTTTTGTCCCAAGGAGCGCCAGCGACTGAGTTAATGCGTTTGTTAGTTGCCGTAAATTCAATAGGTGTGCTAACATTTGTGTGTACATTTCATAAGGAGTTTACCATGGATACCCGTATTCAGTTTAGAGTAGATGAAGAAACTAAACGGCTAGCTCAGATAATGGCCGAAAGCCAAGGACGCACTTTAAGTGACGCTTGTAGAGAGCTTACGGAAGAACTCGCTGAACAGCAACGAAAAATAATTACTCATGATCAGTGGCTAACTGAAGAGGTTAATGCTGCGTTCAGTAAATTAGAGAGTGGGCAAAGCAAGTTTGTCAGTCATGAAGAAGCGAACTTGGACATGGAAGCTCGAAAAATGAAAATTAGGAATAAAGCCAAAAAATGATCTTATGGGAAAAAAGTTCGTTGGACGATCGTGAGGCTATTTTCGAGTTTTTATACGAATTTAACCCATTAGCAGCAGAAAAAACTGATGCAATAATTGAGAAGAAAGTTGAAAACTTGAACCAGCAACCTTTTATGGGAGTGGAGAGAGAGGATATACCGGGAAGACTGTTAATAATTCCAGAGGTTTCAATGATTGTTTCATATTTCATAAAAGACGACATTATTCACATTCTTCGAGTTTTACACCAAAAGCAAAAATTTCCTGTAGGCAACTAACGCCGCAATAAAAGGCGAGCGGTAGCGAGTCCAGCCCACGCTTTTTTGTGGGCGATTTTTGATTGCTTTGTTATGAGTTTTTGCCATCTTTAACATATAGGACTAACAATACCGCTACGTAAACTGCTATTGCAACTGTTTGCAGCCAATAAGGCATAGTGGGTTGCCCTGCTGACAAAACGGAGCTTAAAGCAGAAGAAACATTTACCGCGCCTAAGCCGATGACTGTTAGCGCCAACACAACAATAGCCGTCAATGCGACGTCACGATGTTTTGACGCTGAATAAAACAAGCCAACATATGCACATACGGCAAACGAGATAATTTTATCTTGGTATGCGTAGAACGGTGTATCGTAGTACACGAATAGTATTGGCAGCTTAATACCAAAGAAATGCGCAATAGCCATACATACGAAATAGGCTGAACCAGCCAGGAAAGCATATCTTGTAATCTTTGAATTCATTTTTGATTCCTAATTTTTAGAAGACTTATAACTTTCCAATAACGGGCGCAGGCATGTGGGGCATAATGGCGAAGCCGCCCCGCATGTATGCGTCCCAGCGAACGTAGTGAGTGTGTTGATTGGGTTGTTATATGCGCTGTTTTTAAGAGCCATTATTACGATCTATCCTTGTTGCTATAGGCCAACCATACAGTACAAAAAATAAAAACCAACCAGATACAAGCCATGCATGTGCTTGTGGAAATACATTTGAAATAATCCCAGCAAAAAGACCAGAAGACAAAATAACAATTATGTATCTATTAGCTGAAGCCTGTTGAGACCGTAATTCCTTAAAATAAGGGTCGAGAAAAACTAACAAAATTGCTACTAAATATAGCGGAACGGCCCACTCTATAAGTGATTTAAAAAGAGCAGCTGTAGGTATTACAAGGACAGCACCACAATACATCCATTTTCTGCTATTAAATACTTCCATTTTTCAAGCTACCACAAGCATATAACTTTAAGCTAAGCGGCGCAGTTGCGTGGGGCATAATGGCGAAGCCGCCCCGCGTAATTGCGTCCGAACGACCGAAGGGAGTGACTTAAGCGCTTTGTTAGAAGCAGAGCCTGTTCCCTTGGCCTTTTTAAAAACTAATAAAGTCAGCATACGATTGATTATTAACACAAACAAGTAAAACAACAGTGCAGTGATGCAGGTGATTTGACTGAAGCAAGCTGCCATTTGAGCTACCAAGTGCAATGGCGCTTGCTAAATTGAATTAAGAACTTGGCGATAAAGCGCCTATTGCGCAACCTTTGAAGTTAATGCGGCGAAGTTAAAACCACTAAAAGCCAGAGCGATTTTTGAAACAGCAGGTTAGGTACGTTGAACTGATATTTTTATGAAGCCAAATGTAGTTTAGGCTGACGCCTTCTAACTTTTAAATAAGGGGCGCAGGCATGTGGGGCATAATGGCGAAGCCGCCCCGCATGTATGCGTCCCAGCCCGCGCAGCGGGCGTACTTAATTTTTTTGTTATGTGCCAGCACACTCTCTACTGCCGCCATAACTTTATTGTGCCCAATAAATAAAACGTACCATAAATACAGCAAATAATTGAGCTGACTAACCAAAAGGTTATTGAATTTTGGTGTACCACAGGGTCTGAAGTTAGAAAGGGACCAACTAAGCCTGCGATACCACGTAACAAATAGATGGCAGTAATTAAAGTTAAACAGGTTTTTAGTAGTGGCAACTTGATGATGATACCTGCACCAGAAAATGCATATAAGCCCCAGCCAGTAAGAATTGAAGCAATTACTAAAGTTATAATTGTTGGGTACGGGTCGCCCTGAGCTGCGAGTTGAGCCATACGTTGACCAGCACCAAAAAAGAGATACCAATCAGGGCCGCCGAAAATACAACCAATATGAAGTAATGCAGCCAGGATACTTAAACTGCCAGCGATTATTAGTTGATTATTCTTGTGCATTCAAATTCCTTTTGGCACATAACGCTAAGCTTTGGGGCGCTAGCACGTGGGCTAAAATCCGAACGAAGTGAGCCAGCCCACGTGTTAGCGTCCCAGCGACCGAAGGGAGTGCCAACAGCGTTTTGTTAGGCGTACAACAGAACGTACGCAGCTTTGCTGCCACCACTAGCCAATTAGGCCGCGTGTTTAAATTATTGAATTTAAGATAAAACAACCCTGTGCGAAAAGCTAGATGGTAACGGTAATGCTGGAAAAAAGAGCGAGTTTAAACAACTGGAAATGCAGAGTGGTGGCGTTGCTGAGTCGATGAAAAGCCCGTTGCTAAAGCCGTTTAAATTACCGAAAAAGTAAGCCGTAAATACAACCTAGCGAAACAGCCTTGATGCTGTAATGTCACTGCTGAGACTACTTTTTAATGCTGTAAGTAAATGACGCCTAACGCCCGCATAACGGGCAAAAATACGTAGGCTACAATACTGCGTATTTCGGTGAATCCGATCGGTCGTTTCGGTTTTATCCGATCACTTTTT
>NZ_JAEFCD010000047.1 GCF_016405965.1 Alteromonas sp. IB21
ATGGGTAAGCAAGCTATCGACAGCGACAACAACCAAGTGGGTCAAATGCTTGCAGGTATTATGGGTCGCCCACAAGGAACTTTTGCCTCAGTGGTTAAAATTGAAGGTGACGAAGCGCTAGTTACACGCGAAGTCGACGGTGGTCTACAAACTGTAGCTCTGAAGCTTCCCGCTATCGTGACGGCTGACCTACGTTTGAATGAACCGCGTTTTACCAAACTACCTGATATCATGAAAGCGAAACGCAAACCTATCGCAGAGACAACTGCCGCAGATTTAGGTGTTGAAGTTACGTCAACGCAACAACAACTTTCTGTTGCTGCTCCTGCTACACGTCAGGCAGGTATCAAAGTTGCGTCGGTAGACGAGCTAGTCGATAAACTGAAAAATGAAGCGAAGGTGATTTAATGAAAACCTTAGTAATTGCATCACACAATAACGCCACACTCAGCCCTGTTACCTTAGCAGCCGTGTCGGCAGCACTTAAAATTGGTGCCTCTTTTGATATTTTTGTGGCCGGTAAAGGGTGTGCAGCCGTTGCCGAAGAAGCGGCAAAAGTCGATGGCGTTAGCGCAGTACTGGTTGCTGACCACGATGCACTAGCGTATCAAGGTGCAGAAAACCTAGCAGCAACATTACAAGCTAATGCAGAAGGCTACAGCCACATTGTTGCACCGGCGACGAGTGTAATGAAAGATGCACTGCCACGCCTAGCCGCACTACTCGGCGTAGGTCAAATTTCAGATATTACCGGTGTTAATGGTGAAGCTGAATTCGTGCGCCCCATTTACGCGGGTAATGCCATTGCAACCGTTACTTCTAGCGATGCTGTGAAAGTTATCACTGTGCGTACATCTGCTTTTGATGCTGCGCCAACAGGAGCTGGCACTGGCGCTATCACTGCGGTAGATAATGCTGTTGACTGTGGCTTGTCGCGTGTAGTTAGCGAAGAAATTGCCCAAAGTGAACGCCCTGAACTCGCTTCTGCAAGTATTGTAGTTTCGGGTGGCCGCGGTGTAGGTAGTGAAGAGAATTTCGCACTTATCGAAAAACTAGCAGACCGTTTGAATGCAGCCCTCGGTGCATCGCGTGCAGCAGTTGACGCAGGCTTTATTGGTAACGACCACCAAGTTGGTCAAACCGGTAAAATTGTTGCACCTGACTTGTATGTAGCGGTAGGTATCTCTGGTGCCATTCAGCATTTAGCAGGTATGCAAGGCTCTAAAGTTATCGTAGCGATTAACAAAGATCCAGACGCACCAATTTACGAAGTGGCGGACTACGGTTTAGTCGGTGATTTACACGACCTAGTACCGGAATTAGAAGCCAAATTAGCTAGCGTACTTTAAATTAAGTGCCATAAAGAGGAACGTCATGGATACTCCAGAACGCGAATCCATCGAATTTGATGTTGTTATTGTTGGCGCTGGCCCTTCTGGCCTGTCGGCAGCTTGTCAGATTAAGAAGCAAGCTGCTGAACAAGGCAAAGAAGTCAACGTCTGTGTGCTTGAGAAGGGCGCTGAAGTAGGTGCTCACATTTTCTCTGGCGCAGTCATTGAAACCAAAGCATTGGACGAACTCTTCCCTACTTGGAAAGAAGACGGCTTTGCCCTAGGTCAGCCTGTAGCTAAAGACGAAGTGTATTTACTTCGCGACGAGTCTAGAGCCACTGAGTTACCTCATTGGGCGGTGCCACCTTCAATGCACAATGACAACAATTACATTGTGAGTGTGGCGAATTTATGTCGCTGGCTCGCAGAGCAAGCAGAAGAGCTTGGGGTAGAAATATTCCCTGGTTTCACTGCCGCTGATGTGATTTTCGACGACAATGGTAAAGTGTGTGGAGTAGCCACAGGCGACATGGGCGTAGGCGCAGATGGCGAACCAGGCCCAGGCTATACCCCTGGTATGGATATCCTTGCTAAGTACACTATTCTTGGTGAAGGCTGCCGTGGTCACATTGGTAAAGGCATTATCAAGAAGTTCGCGCTTGATTCTGACGCTGATCCTCAACATTACGGCATTGGCTTTAAAGAAATCTGGCAAGTGCCTGAGTCGCAACACAAACCGGGGTTGGTTGTGCATGGTTCAGGTTGGCCACTAAGTAAAGGCATGGGTGGCGGATTCTTCCTCTATCACGCCGAAAATCAGCAAGTATTCGTTGGGTTAATCATTGACTTGAATTATGCCAATCCGCATATCAGCCCGTTCGATGAGTTCCAACGCCTTAAGCATCATCCGATTATTGCTGAAACACTCAGCGGTGGCGAACGTATCACCTATGGTGCGCGTGCAATTACCAAAGGTGGGTTGAATGCACTACCCAAGCTGAGTTTCCCCGGTGGTATGTTGGTTGGCTGTGACGCTGGTACACTAAATTTTAGTAAAATCAAAGGCGTTCACACTGCGATGAAGTCAGGCATGATTGCCGCTGATGCGATCCTTGAAGCGCTCGGTACCGATGCTGAAGAAAAGGGTACAACCAATTTCCAACAACTATTCGAACAGAGCTGGGCGTATCAAGAGTTATATAACTCGCGTAACTTCGGTCCTGCCTTGCATAAGTTTGGCCCTATCGTTGGTGGCGGCTACAACTGGATGGAGCAGAAGATTTTTGGTGGTAAGCCACTGTTAAAACTACGCGATTCGAAAGAAGACTACGCGTGTATGGAACCGGCTAGTGCGCACATTAAAATCGACTACCCGAAACCAGACGGTAAACTTAGCTTCGATAAACTTTCTTCGGTTTATATTTCAAATACCTACCACGAAGAAGATCAGCCGTGTCATCTGAAATTAACCGATACGTCTATCCCTATTAAGCAGAACTTGCCTCGCTTCGATGAACCCGCGCAACGTTACTGCCCGGCAGGCGTTTATGAGGTGGTGGAAAGCGACGGTGAAATGCAGTTCCAAATTAATGGACAAAACTGCATTCACTGTAAAACCTGTGACATAAAAGACCCAGCACAGAACATTACATGGCGTCCACCCGAGGGTGGTGGTGGTCCAACGTACCCCAATACCTAAAAAAATTTATCTAAGTAATATAAAGCCAGCTAGAATAGTGTTTGACGATTGTAGAACACTCTTTTAACTGGCTTTTTCATTTTACGAAAGGTTTTCTTTCAGCCTCTTATCGTCATCTGGTTGTTTTGAACGTTCACTTTCGTTCTATCTTCCGAATTTACGCAAGGAGCTATCATCATGTTCACGTTATCTGAGCAATATCACGCAAATTTCGTGTTTGCACTGATTGCCGCCGCGGCGTTACTCATGGCGAGTAACCGTGTGCGTTACGACATGATTGCAATATGTGTGGTTTTGGCCCTAATACTGACCAACATACTGCCCGTTAACGCAGCATTGGCAGGCTTTGGCAATTCAGTTGTCATTCTCATTGCCGGCTTACTCGTGGTTGGCGAGATGCTAGACAGAACCGGTGTAGCGAGATTTGTCGGTAATTGGATCAGCCAAAATAGTAGTAGCTCAACGACCAAAATGCTGATTATGCTGATGTTAGCGAGCGCCATACTTAGCGCCGTAATGAGTTCGACCGCCGTTGTTGCTATCTTTATTCCTATTGTGCTGCGCATTGCTAAATATTCCAACAATAGCCCAAGTAAACTGCTCCTTCCCATGTCCTACGCGGCTTTGGTTAGTGGTATGTTGACCTTAATTGCTACTCCACCAAACTTAGTGGTAAGTGCGGGTTTAAAGAGTCAAGGTTTTGAACCACTCAGCTTTTTTTCTTTCACGTTACCTGGCTTAATTGTGCTAGCCGGTTTGGTGTTATACATGGTCAGCTACGGAGTTTAAGACAAATTAACGCTATTTACTATCCTCTGTGACAGCTGGCTTTAAGGCTTGTTTCATGCGATTTAGGTCCAAAAACAGGAAGCAATTACGAAGTAAGTGTAGTCAAGATAAGAAAATAGGCTGATCATTGGGACTGAAAAATTCTCTCGATGCCGATCAGCACATGCTGGCTCGGAGAATCGGCGAGTATATCGCTATTGCGCTGAGGGCTTTCCGCCCTTAGTTCCTGTTCAGCATGAAGCAGGCCAACGGTCAGCTCACCCTTGGGATCTTTTGTCAGATATGCAGGGTTATAGTAGGTGGCAGACACCTGATCATTGAACATTGAGAGAGACTGAGCTGTGGCCACGTCGACCGCCATTACCCCGTAGGTGGTGCCGATGTTGCCCATGCTGGCCTGGGCAGAAAGAGAGAATCCTGCGGAAAGTATTGCAACTGTAAGGGATATCGCCCTTACCGAAAACCGGGGGAAGATCGCCATTAATACACTCCATAGCTCTTTGTTTTTGGAGTTTAAGACAAATTAACGCTATTTACTATCCTCTGTGACAGCTGGCTTTAAGG
>NZ_JAEFCD010000048.1 GCF_016405965.1 Alteromonas sp. IB21
AAGGTCAAAATACTCTATTGGGATAAAACGGGCTTCGCACTCTGGTATAAACGCCACGGTGCGACAAGAAGTCGCTTTGCTTACTGTTGAACTTTGATTCAACCCTTCGTATTGCCGAAGGTTTCCTATTTCGACATGCGTTACTAGCAATGGTGAGGTGTGAAGCTCGAAAGACAATGTAGCCTTAAGTTCAACAGTGATGTTGAACAAACTGCAAGCATCATGCGGTTGGGCCCTAGGAATTAATGGTATGTGTAATTAACTGAACAGTTTTAACTGTCGTCATTATAAACAAGCTAAAGATGCTGACAAGCTTGAACCAAAAGGTGTGGTGGACAAGTTAACATGCTCTAGTCTCATGTGTAGTGGTCAATAAAATCCGGACACCTTTTTAGCTAATTTTTCTGCTTTCGCCGGTGGTAGCCCATCGTTAAATTGATGCGGTCTTTCCCAGTTGTAGTAATTCATCAGGTAATAACCCACATCTCGTTTTGCTTCGTTAATTGAACTGTAGCCAGTTGAAGGCATCCACTCGGATTTCAGGCTCCTGAACACACGCTCCATCGGGCTATTATCCCAGCAATTTCCTCGTCGACTCATACTCTGGGTCATCTTGTAACGCCACAGCCTTTGCCTGAACTTGCGCGCTGCGTACTGAGAGCCCTGGTCACTGTGGAACATCACACCTTCTGGCTTACCTCGTAGTTCATACGCCATATCTAAGGCTCTGGCTGCGAGTTCCGCATCCGGCCGGTGTGACATACTCCAACCGATAACCCTGCGAGTATGCAGGTCGATAACTACAGCAGCATAATGCCATGCTGAGCCCGCCCAGATGTAAGTGATGTCGCCGCGCTCTGCCTCAAGTTGCCGAACCCACTTGCGCAGAGTATTTTCATGTACATCTACTGCGCGACCAGCTTCAGTCATACTGTAACCCTGATCAACTACCAGGCTGGCTGAATCATGTTTAAATTCCGGACTGAATGATCGTCTTTGTCTTTTCATTGAACACCTCGTTATTAAGTGTAATGCTACCACTTAAAATGGTGTTCGGGTTTAGTCTGCCACTACATGTCAACCTCATATTGATTTGGGCTTTTGTAATCCAGTTATGAGTGCAGTCTTTGCCTGTTATAAAATGAATTAATCTATTGCTGATAGATGAACTAAGCTGTGCTATCACCAGATTTGAACAATGAGAGAAGTTGACTCGATAAAGTTTAAAACTCGCTAAATAGGTAAAGTGCTGGCAGCAAGAGGCGACATGTAAGCTTGATATAGCCACTTATTATGAGGCGCTCATACATCGAACAATTTGGAGCAAAAAAAGCGACGGCGTCTTGAGTTGCTGAGCTATCATTGAGTATTATCTACCAAGACTCGGTCTGAAACATTACTAAAACCCAAATAGTCATACGAACGAGGCGGGTAATCATTTCCAGATTAAAAGCACCTAAAAAACCAATTTATTTAATCAATTTAACTTCTGGAAGATGAGGGAATTTTCTCTCAATTTTTTCTTTTGATCGTTCTCTGAACGAGCTCATAAATTTATCCAATCGAGCTTTGTCTTCAGGCCGTGGATTTTTGCTCGATAAAATGAAGCTTAATGGAACTCTCGATACTCTGGCCATGGGACACCTTAGACACTCTTTCAAGCGATGCTTTGCCGTTCGAGCGAAAGCGACTTTTTTACTAAATTTGCCAAATTCAGCTAGTACAACAATGACGTATTAGCCTTAAGCTGATTTTTTACTGTTGAACATTATAGCGTGTTCTGACTAACAATACACACCATGCTCTAAACGACCAATAAATGCCAGGACCTCGCTTGTTCCTGCATATGTCGATATCATCGTTATCGGTTGAATACCGTTTAATCCACGAGAGGGGGACTTTAGCCAAGACATCGCTTTTTCTTTATTCCCATCAAAAAGTGTGATCCCTGCATTAATCATCTGAACAAGGCGAACTACTTTTTCGCTTTCGCCAACACCCAATTTCCCAGCGTTTGCACGACGACTTAGCGTGGATACTGAAATACCGAGTAACTCAACCAATTCTGCATTGGTCATTTCAGCGTAACGTGCGATGCGCAAATAGGTGGAGTAGGGTAAGCCTATTGCTATGGCATCTTGAAGCTGGCGACCTCTCTGGGGGATGTCAAGGATATCCCATATAGTTTGCTTTTTCCCTCTGACGCTCGTGTAAGTTACCATTATGTACTCTCACAATATGTCTCACTTCAAACAACGTAATAAAAAATTTAGTTGGCGGCAATAGTTCTCGTTTACCTGTTTGAATTAATATTCATTCATTTTTTGCTGAAACAGATATTTTACGAGGTGTAGTAATTTACGCTTGTATAGTCCATATCATAATGAAATTCGTAAAATTAAAATGGAAATTTTGGTGTAAAGCTAAACGTTTTAAGTCTTATCAAGCACTGTTTCAAGTTAGCAACACGAGTCTACTAAGTTTGGGCTTATGCAGCCTGATTAGGTAGTCTTGTACCTTCCTTCTCCAGTTACTCTTTTTTTGCAGCTTTATTTATCATGTCGACGTGCAATCCAATAAAAACCAATGCCCACTACTAATAGTGTTAATACAATAAATATAGTGCCGATAAGCTGAATTTCATTAATGGCTTGCACCTCCTCAGAGTTATCTTTGGAACGAAAATGCTATATTGAAATAAAAAGTAGCATAAACTAAGATGTTTCACAAAGGGTGACATAATGTTTGGGTTTAGTACTTATCCAATGGCCACCTATAGAGAAGCCAACATTCATTGCTTCCGATACTTCTTTTTGTATATAACCTTAATCAATGAGCAATTGCGCGGTTTCTAATCTAAACTCTGGACTGAATTTAACCCATTTCTTTTTACTCATTGATTCACCTAAACTTGCTATGCTCTCAGCGTAACTCTGAAAGTTAGGTGGTCACATTCAGTATGCCACTACACATGGGTAGTTATCATCATAAAAGGAATTTGCGCTTAGTTTAAGCGCTACAACGAATATGAAATATGTTAACCCCTAAAGGGAGTATCATAATTATGAAGGTCAATATTGAACCACTGGTAAACAAATTGTCTAGCCAAATAGCCCACCGTGTTACATCACACTCTAGCTCTGACATTATTCAGTGCAAAATTTTGAATACACTGGTGCGAAACGCAAGAGATAAAATGCTGGCAGCTGTAGAGAGTACTGAAAAAAAATCAATAGAAAACTATCTAGAGAAGACTAGAGGACAAGAAATAAAATTTACAATAACGATGTCTCAATTAGAGGAAGCAGTTGATTTGGAGATAAAGAGCCGTAAATTGATTGAAGAATTACTGTTTAACCTCGGAACAACTGCGGTGCAATGCGATATCATTAATTCTCAAGGAGTTGAAGAGTGGGTCGTGATGCCTTTACTCACTAAATTCAATTTAGAAGATAATAAAATTACTTATAGGTTTTGTAGTGAACTTCGTGAAGAAATACTTATCAGTAGAGCAGAGCCTGTAACAGATTCTGTGTAACTTCCATTAGTTATTGAGTTTGAGGCGTTCCTCGGATTCAATAATAAAACGACTCATCGCCTTACGCCAGTTTCGAATCGGCATCGACCATTTTTTACTGGCATCTTTTATTTTTAAGTACGCCATTTTTCTTACAAAACCATCACTGCGGAAGATCTTCCGCTTCTTAATGACTTCGTGGATAACGCTGTATAACGGTTCAATGGTGTTGACTACTTCCCCATTAATGAGACAGGGCTGATTTAGAGTTTTCTAGTTTTTCTCGGTAAGCTGCCGGAGGCAGGTTACCCAGACTTTCATGTGTTCTTTCTTCGTTATAATCCAGTCGCGAGAACCAAGCCATTTCTCTTACTTGATTGAGATTTTCAAACAAGTAAGCATCAAGAAACTCTCTGCGGAATGAACCGTTAAAGCGCTCTACGAAGCCATTTTGCTGCGGTTTACCTGGCTGAATATATACCAGTTCAATATTATTAGATTCACACCAATCCGTCAGCGTCTGCGTATTTCGGTGAATCCGATCGGTCGTTTCGGTTTTATCCGATCACTTTTTC
>NZ_JAEFCD010000049.1 GCF_016405965.1 Alteromonas sp. IB21
TTGATTACCTCATTCGTGTCATTAAAATCTTAATGAGCCAAGGTCTGCTTCACGTGCACAAGAGACTGTCAATTTTGGTCTAGCTCTATCTCTGAAAGTGTCAGGTTAAGTGACGACTAATCCAGTTTAGCGTGTTAACACCAAGCGACTTTGTCGTATCTTAATTACCAAGCGATTCTGTCGGTCATTTTTTTATGTGCCTGTTAGTGTTTTGTTTTTTGAATACTAGAAGGCATGTTGAGGATGATTGTGATGGATTCTAAAGCTCAACTCACCGTTGATATAATAGCTAAAGTGGTTGAAGGTAAAATATCGATTGCCAATGCTACCAAGTTACTCAATAAATCCCGACGTTCAATTGAACGCTATATAAAACGCTATCAAGAAGTCGGTATTCAGTTTGTGGTGCATGGTAATTGCGGTAAATCACCCCCGAATAAAACGCCTATTTCGATAAAAAAAGCCGTTCAAGCGTTAATTAAGGATAAGTATTTTGATTTGAATTTACTGCACTTAGCCGAGCAGTTGGCTGAGAATGAACACATTGTTGTTAAGCGTGAGACCTTACGTGGTTGGGCGCACGATATTCATCATGTAAAGCGAGCTAAGCGTCGTCGTAGCCATGTTCGTAAACGCAGAGAACGTATGGCCGCACCGGGCTTAATGATGCAAATGGATGGTAGTCCGCACCGTTGGTTTGGTAACAAAAAGCATTGTCTCATTGCGATGATAGATGATGCCACCAGTGAAGTTTATGCTGAATTCTTCCCATCAGAGACCACCGTTGGATGTTTGAAAGTCATGCGTGACTGCCTTGAAAAGAAAGGTGTGTTTAAAACACTTTATGTGGACAGAGCCGGAATCTATGGTGGGCCTAAGCGTTGTAACTTCTCACAAATGCAACGCGCTTGTGAGGAGCTGGGCATTGAAATTATCTTTGCCAATTCCCCACAAGGTAAAGGGCGCGTTGAACGAGCGTTCGAAACCTTCCAAGACAGGTTGGTGCCCGAACTTAGGTTGAACAATATCAACGATATCGCCGCTGCCAATGCTTACCTTAAGCATGTCTTCATTCCGCAGTTCTGGCAGTCGAAAGTCCAAGTGAAATCAAAGCAAGCACCTGAATTTACGCCTCTGTCAAAACACATCAACCTTGATGATATCTGCGTCATTAAAGACCATCGTAAAATACGTAACGACCATACCTTCAGTTATGGCAACAAATTCTACCTCATTGATTCACCGCTCAAGCACTCCATTGCCAATCAGAAAATCGAGATAAGGAACACGAGTAAAAAAGGGTTTACCGCTCACTTCGCTGGTCGCAAACTGAAGATCTCGGAAGTTAATGAGCCAAGCAAACTGGCATCAGAAGACTTGGCAGTACAGAAGAAACTTGAAGTATTAGCGTTAATCGAAAAGCTCGGAAGCGTCAGTGCTGCATCACGCCAAAGTAGCGTCTCACGAGACACTATTCATCGGCACTTAAGAATGGTTAAGCGAGGTGGCCCTGATGCGCTAAAACGGCAAGAAACGCCTAACATACGGCATAAAAACTGTGTAGATATGGAAATCGAGAAAGCGGTAATCGAGTTCTCTCCTGAACATCCTCACCTTGGTCAGCAGAAGGTGGCACATAAGCTAACAGAAGCATTAGGCATTGATGTTAGCCCAAATGGCGTGCGCAGTATGTGGTTGAGAAATGATATGAATACAACCGCACTGAGAATTGAGAGATCACTAGCTTTGCATGAATCAGCATAATAAATAGCCAGTTGTTTAACTGACTACTTTTCAATTACAACAACTGTTGCCCTCTTGAATTGGAGGGCACTTCACTGTTCCATATGAGCAATAAACGCAGCAGTCGCCGCTCAAAGGCTTTAGCAGTGTTTTACATTTAGTGCATCCATAAAAAAATTGGCATGCAGTGGTTGGCATTTCTTCTTGCTGGCTGTAATCGCAATGTGGGCAAGTAATCGTCGATGAGAGTTCTATTTTCGCCATAGTTTTGTGTTCCTCTGAGGGTTTCAATATCGTTCAACTAGCGACGGCCTTACGACTTCACTAATGAAGGATAACCAGCATTCTTTGTAGCCTTTGTTAGTGCATCAGGATTTGTTATCTCATCGTCAAATGTTACAACAGCAAGTTTATTTTCAAATGTCACTTCCACTTGTTTAACGCCTTTAACGCGCTCAAGTGCTTTTTCTACTGTTATCGGGCACGTTACACAATCCATAGACGGAACTTCTAACGTAACAGTTACATCTTTTGCAAACGTCGCCGTGCTGCTTATCAACAATAAAGTTGTAATCAATAACTTCTTCATTTTTCTCTCCAATTAGAGTTAAGTGGTAGCACCTACACGACCCATATGATCCAGTAGTTGCTGGTAACAAAAACAAACGCCAACAGTGTGGTAAACCAAAATACTGCTTTTCGTCGTGTTCTTACCTTTGGGACTGCACAAGCCTCGTCATCCGCACAGTTTTCAACAGGCTGATGTATCTTCCACCCAGCAAAGCCAAATAAAACTACAACCACGAATATAAAAATAGGACGATAAGGGTCTAAGAGTGTTAAATGACTAATCCATGAACCACTTATACCCAATAAAAGTAAAACAAGAGGCCCGGCACAGCAGGCACTTGCACCGATTGCTGCGGCAAGCCCGCCTAAGATTGATAGTTGACTACTTTTTGCCATATTTACGTTTATTACACTGTTCTTTTAAGCACAGCATAAACTCCGTATATGGGTACGGAGTCAAGTGATGAGTCATTTTACGGTTGAAGTGACTGAATGATTGGGCAATCTTTATCACTTGGATTAGTTTTACAGTCTGAAATGAGCGAGACAAGGCTGTCTTTAAGGTTAAGCAAATCTCTTAACTTATCTTCAATTACTGCAAGCTTTTGCTCAGCGAGTTGCTGAACATCTTCACAATTACTAGCACTTAATATTAATAATGATGATATTTCCGCCAATGTAAAACCTAAATACTGTGCACGCTTTATGAACAATAGTCTTGAAAGTGCTTGTTCTGTATATTGCCTGTATCCCTGTATCGGTTTGATGGGTTGTTCAAGTAAGCCTTTGCGTTCATAGAAACGAACGGTCTCTACACCAACATTTGCCTCTTTGGCGAGTTTACTGATTGTATACATTGGCTACCTTTAATATTCTGGTTAATTCAATAATATACAAAACGTCTAATTAACTCATGCTTCAAAGGAAATATTTGCATATTTATTGAAGTGGATAATACTAACTGTTACCTTAAATGCGACAAAGTCGCTCGGTAATTAGACCGACATAATCCCTTGGTAATCACACTAATCCAGTTTAGCGGACTTCTTCAAAGGCGCTACTTTACATCTTCTTCTATTGGAATAGATTCCCAATAGTTGTTCCACCAATCGAGCGGCATTAGTTTTATTGATACTTCAAAGTGCTTTTCAAACAACCGATAAGTCTTGTCAACGTATTTGCAGGATCT
>NZ_JAEFCD010000004.1:0-191038 GCF_016405965.1 Alteromonas sp. IB21
CATACGATATTGCTACCCGTAGCAGCGATTACATTAAAATTATTAGCAGTTAAACTGCAACGGAGTACTCAACTCACCACATACTTAACTGCGTTTTATTCGAACCACTTTCATAGTTTCAAATTCAATACCGGCTACATCTTCCACATGTCGATAGTAAGTCACATTGACCCGTGCACCTTTTAAGCTCTGGTACTGCTGTTTACGTCGGTAGATAAAGGGCACATCGATGCCTTCCAGCATAATGGTGTGGCGGATCCAGTCGCCGTCTTTTTCTTCACGCTGCACATGTGACAATACTTTAACATTGTCGGTTTGATTAAGCTGACGGTGCTTTTCAACCAACTTGTGCCTTTCGCTCTTCACCCTTTTCTATCCTTTGATTTACCCTACAAACAAGTCTATTGAACTATATCGCTTCTATTTGCTCCACAATGAGCTGCACTGTTTCTTGCCCTCTAAAGACATTGATATCGAGTCGATAAGCAATACGAACGCGCTTAATCATAGCATTTGGCCATATATTGACATCAACATTAAAAGCAATAGCGTCGACTTCGTTGACACCGTCTGACTTTAGCACCATTTTAAGGTGTTTTTGCCCCACTAAACGCTGATCGATAAGGGTAAATTCACCGTCAAAAAGCGGAGACTCGAAGCCTTGTCCAAACGGGCCGGCTTGACGCAGCAGGTGTGCAAAAGGCAAACAGAGTTCTTCACAAGATAAATAACCATCAGAGAGTAATGCATGGTTACCGTCGAGCTTTTCCATATGCCTGGCCGCGATTTCAATAAACCCCTTCTCGAAGTCTTGCAGTTTTTCAAGAGGCAGGCTTAGGCCTGCGGCCATGGCGTGACCACCAAACTTATCTATAACGCCAGGGTAGCGAGTATTCACTTCCTCAAGCACATCACGAATGTGTACCCCCGGAATAGAGCGGGCGGAACCCTTGATAATTACGTCGTCTTGATGGGCAAAAGCAATAACGGGTTTAAGATATTTCTCTTTTAAACGCCCTGCGACAATACCAATGACGCCCTGGTGAAAGTCTTCCCTGTAAACCACTAGGGCACTTGGCATATCCCCTTCATCCAGTGCCATTTGCTCAAGCACAGCTTCAGCTTGCGCTTTCATACCGGTTTCAATTTCACGGCGCTCTTTGTTAAGCGCATCAAGTTCAGCCGCTATCATTCGCGCTTGAATCGTTTCTTCTTCTAACAAACAGGCAATGCCTTGCGACATGTCATCAAGGCGTCCTGCTGCGTTGAGCCTTGGTCCAACAACAAAGCCTAAGTCAGTTGAGGTCAAGTGAGCACAATCACGATTGGCTACTTCCACCAGCGCCTTAATGCCAGGCCGACACTTTCCTGCCCGAATGCGCTGAAGCCCCTGGTGAACCAAAATTCGATTATTCTTATCTAGTACCACCACATCGGCAACAGTGCCAACGGCAACGATATCGAGCAGTGAAGCTAAATTTGGCGGCGCGATGCCCACTTTTTCAAAATACCCTCGCTGCTGCAACTCAGCCTTTAGCGCAAGCATGATATAGAAGGCAACGCCCACCCCCGCTAAGTTTTTAGACGGAAACGTACAGCCAGGTTGGTTAGGATTTACTATCGCGTCAGCTGGCGGTAACACTTCACCAGGTAAATGGTGATCGGTAACAACAACTTGCATTCCTAACGCTTTAGCATGGGTCACACCGTCAATACAGGATATACCGTTATCCACCGTAACAATAACCTCTGCCCCTTGTTTAGCAGCTTCGTCTACGATGGGCACGCTAAGTCCGTACCCAAAATCGAATCGATTAGGTACTAAATAATCCACATTGCGATAGCCCATGGCGCGAAGCGTCAATATGCACACTGAGGTACTGGTTGCACCGTCGGCATCAAAATCGCCAACAATGACTATGCGTTTGTTTTGCTCTACCGCATTAGCAAGGATATGCGCCGCTTGGGGCATCCCTTTTAAAGCGTTAAAGTGGGTTAATCCTTTAAGACCGTTTTCCAAATCATCCATATTCGCCACATTGCGGCCACGATAAATTCTGTCGATAACTGGGTGTAAGTCTGAGCTTAGCGAGGCGCCGGAAACCTCGCGGCGAACAATAGGCAAAATCATGAGATACCACTAAAAAACATTGTCGTTACAATTGATGATGTACAGTGTAGTTCTGCTGTTTGCAGCAACAACCTACTCTTTCAGTATCGCAATGTCTCACTGTACAAAAATGTGATGAAAAACTTTTTGGAAAAGAATTTAAGAGATAATACCCCAGAAAAAGAAAAAACGCACAAGTGCGTTTTTTCTATAGTCTTTTGGAATTCTACAAAGCGTTACTCTGTCGCTTCTAGCGCCTTTGTCAACAATGCAGCAGGCTGATATCCAGGGATCAATGAACCATCAGGCATTATGATATTTGGAGTACCATTTACCCCTAGCTTTTGCCCCAGCATATACTGCTCGGCTACTTTGTTATTGCAGCTTGCGCTTGCCACATCGCTACCCGCTTTTGCTCTTGTGAGTGCTTTTTGAGGATCTTTGGCACACCATACTGACACCATATCTTCGTAATTCGGGCTATTTAGACCTGAACGTGGAAAGGCTAAGTAGTGAACCGTAATGCCAGCATCATTCAACGCATCAATCTCGTTATGGAACTTGCGGCAGTAGCCGCACGTGATATCGGTGAAAACACTGATTTCGTGCTTTTCATCTTTCGCTTTAAACGTTATTGAGGATGACTCCATTTTTTTTACGCCGTCTTTACGCAGACCAGAAAGCGCAATTTCTGTTTCGTTGCGCATTTCTTCGTCGATGTTAAATACCCGGGCCTGAAGTAAGTATTGGCCATTTTCACTGACGTAAAACAAACCGCGATTAGTCGATACCTGCACCAAACCTGACACTGGAGAGTCAGCGATCGTTTCAACATCTAAACCTAACATTGACGTTAACTTGTCACGGATAGCGGCTTCATCAGCGGCGTGTGCGCTAAGCCCTAGTAATGAACTTGCTGCGACGACGCCAGCTAACAATATTTTCTGTACTACTTTCACTAAACATTTCTCCATTGTGCCTTTTGGGCAACTGCGCTGGTGCTCTCATTAATCATAAAGCAACCGCTCACAATATAACGTTACTTCTCATCAGACCGTATTAATTACCAAAAAATTGCATGTCACATGCTAAATTTCAAGGAATATTCGCGAATATCCACGCCAAAAGGCTAGCCGTGAACTCTTACTATTTAGAAATAGTGCATATGATACGGTCACGAAATATTTGTTTAACTCGGACATCCTACCATACCCGTTTCAACTTAATACACGCCGAAAATGAACCTTGTCTTTTACAGCACTCAACTTGTAGCATTTGTGATGTAAAGATCGGTTCTTTTAACACTAGCCTCTTGGGTGATGACTGTGAATAAGCGTTTGAAGTCGCTCTGTTGCCACATGGGTATAAATTTGAGTAGTAGAGAGGTCACTGTGTCCTAACAGCATTTGCACAACTCGCAAGTCAGCGCCGTGATTAAGCAAATGTGTTGCGAAGGCATGCCTTAACGTGTGGGGTGATAAATGCTGCTCAATTCCGGCTTTCACAGCATAGTATTTGATACGATGCCAAAACGTCTGACGAGTCATTTTCTGGCCTCGTTTGCTCAGGAACACGAAATCAGAGGTCTTGGTTGCAAGAATGGGGCGCGCCGTTTTGATATACGTCAGCAGCCATTCAATAGCTTCTTCCCCCAGGGGTACTAGGCGCTCTTTGTTACCCTTACCTACTACTCGTACTACACCTTGCTGAATGCTTATCTGATCCATCGTCAACCCGATAAGTTCGCTTACTCGAAGGCCTGTCGCATAAAGCACTTCAAGCATGCTTTTATCTCTGCATTCAATGGGATCGTCAGTAAGCGGTGAATTAAGCAGGTCTTCTACCTGCTGTTCACTTAAGGAAGAGGGTAACGCTTTGGGTGTTTTAGGGTTAGACAGCGCTGAAACCGGGCTATCAACGCGAACTTGCTTACTAATAAGGTAAACGAAGAACGCACGAATTGCGCTCAGCGCTCGTTGGGTGCTGCGTGTCGATAAACCTTTATTGTGGCGAAAGGCTAGGTAGTCTTGAAGCTGCTCGGTAGTTAACACTGCGATATCCTTCACGCCTACGTTATTGCTGAAAATAGCGAGCTTAGTAAGATCAGTGCGATAGCTTTGCTGAGTATGCTCTGACAACCCTTTTTCAAGCCACAGCATTTCAATAAATCCATCGATATGCGCTTGGCTGGCCGCCGGTACATACGTTAGCTCTCGTTCAGTTCTTGCCATCTAAAAGCCACGCTTTTGTTTAATCAATTCATAGGCTGACTGAATATCCTGTGCTTTTTTCTTAGCAATCTCCATGGCCTGCTCTGGTAACCCTTTTGAGACAAGTTTGTCAGGATGATGTTCTGCCATGCGCTTTCTATAAGCACGTTTAATTGTTTTCTCATCATCGGAAGACGAGACGCCTAATATCTGATAAGCGTCGTCCATACTTTGCTGCTCTGAATACGCCGATTGTTGCCCAGCATATTGACGCTGACCCGCGCCCGAATGCGTGCGCTGTCCGCCTCGTTGCCTAAAGCGAATTTCGGCTTCGTACATAGAAATTAAGTAGTCTAAATCTCTACGTCTGAACCCTAGTGGTTTCGCTACTTTCTCAAGTACATTATATTCTTCTTGGGAGAGCTGTCCGTCTGCAAAGGCCGCTTGGATAAGTATTTCCAGAAACACTTGAAGAATGTCTCTTCTTCCATGGCTTGCTTCGTAAAATCCTTTTAGGGTGTCGACCAAAGGAAAATCCCGTGCTTTTCCTTCCCTAAACGCATCTTGTGCTTCACGTCGCGCGTCGCCGGTTAGTCGCATTTCATCCATAAGTGCCGTAGCAATCTGTATTTCGCGGTCGGTTACTTTACCGTCGGACTTAGCTAAGTGCCCTAATGCACTAAACAAACTGTGAAAGAAAATGGCCTGTTGTTTTAAGTTATTCTGGTCAGTAAAAAAGCGCCCAAAGCCACCTAACTGATTGAAATCTTGACGGTAAGCTTTATCGAAAAAATGACCAACTATTAAACCTAAAATTGCTCCAGGTATTTTTAGGAACATAAAGCCGAATAAGGCGCCGAGGATTTTTCCCCAAATTGACATCGCGTCATACTCCATTAGTGCACGAATCATAAAGGTGATGTTTTTTTCCTGTACACGCCGTGCACAGCGTGACAAGTGTCGCATCATATCAAATACATAACTTAGTTAACTAGCGCAAGCAGCGCGTTGCTATTCATTTTCTTACTATGCACCCAACTAACACTGATGTTCGACGCTATTGGGCAATCACTTGTTTTCGTTTTTTGGTTTCAGTGGCTCAAAATCAAGCAATCGACAGATATTTGTCTTACTCATTGTGATCATAAACGGATAAAAGTGCATTTTTTTGCCTGAATGGTTGGTAATTATGCCAGAAGTGCTTAGAATTGGGCGCTTAAATAAAAAGTAATCGCAAGTGATAAACTGATTCATCCTAAGCTTTAGTTGAAACGAGTACTATCACTGGTTTTTTAAACGTTATGTCGAACTAACCAAGACGCACATCGTCTTATTTGGGTTTAAAAGCAACATACAACAAAACAGGCCACCCGTTAACGCATGAAAAACACCTGCGCCATGCTTGTTTCCGCGACTCTTTTGCCTGCTGTCGCGCTTGCACAGGAAACAACAGCTTCAGACGCTACACCCTTAACAGATGCAGCCCCACTGGCGTTTTGTTCGGTTGAACCTGTTACCTTTAACAGCCAGGCACTAATGCCTAAAGGCCATGTTAAAGTAGAAGCTAACCGCACTGAAATTATCAAAGACACTGTAGCGCTGTTTTCGGGAAATGTAGATATTACGTCAGATACTGCTGTTATTAGTGCATCACAAGCCCAAATAAACGGCGGTGGTCGTGACCTTATTGCGAAGGGCGATGTAACCTATCAAGATGCCCAACTGAAGGTTGAAAGCGATGCGGTAACTCTTCGTTCCGAAGAAGAGCGTTTAGAGATGCAAAATACCCGCTATCGACTCACGGGTTTTGTGGGCCAGGGTGCTGCCAAAGACATCGTATTAGATACCGATTCAGGTATCGTGCTTAAAGAGGTTAGTTTTACTACCTGCCCTGAAGGTGAAGAAGACTGGTTAATACGCGCTAGTGAGATAAGCTTGGAAAAGGGGACAGTATGGGGACAAGCCAAGCACACGCGTTTTTATATTGCCGACGTACCAGTATTTTACTTACCCTATTTTGCGTTTCCTGTGAGCAATGAGAGACAGACTGGCTTGTTGTTTCCCGAACTCACAAGCTCGAGCAGAACAGGTGTCGATTACACTCAACCTTTTTACTGGAATATTGCGCCTAATTATGACATGACGATATCCCCCCGTTTAATGTCACTTCGCGGCTTGCAGCTGAACACCGAATTTCGTTATTTAACTGAACGCAGCGAAGGTAAAGCCTACGTTGAGTATTTACCTAGTGATTCTGATATCGAAGGCAATCCCGACCGCTATTTTTATCGTTTAGAACACCAAGGCCTCATCGCTGACAATTGGTTACTCAACATAGATTTTAATGGGTTGAGTGATGATAACTATCTTGTAGATTTAGGTTCTGACTATTACAGCCGTGCAGACACCCACCTATATCGTATCGTTGGGCTCAGTTATTACTCCGAAAATTTATCTGTAAGTGTGCAAATAAAAGATTTCGAAGTACTTGGTGATACTGCCGACAGCTATCGCGCCGTGCCTGAAATAAAGGTGAATTACAGCAAACCGTTGGGCGACTATTTTGAATTTAACTTGGATTCGGAAGTCGCGCATTTTGACAATACGTTAGATACAGCGCCAACCGCCACCCGTTTTCACATTGCGCCAACTCTAGCCATGCCGCTTCGCGCCGCGTGGGGTGAATTTGTCGCTGAAACCACGCTATTCCAGACGGTTTATCAGCAAGACAATGTGGAAGGCACTGACTTAAACGAGGACGTGGAACGCACCCTTGGCCAAGCGCGCCTCTACGGCGCACTGTATTTTGAGCGAGATACATCGTGGTTCAGTGACGACATGTCAATGACGCTAGAACCGAAAATACAGTACCTTTACACATCATATGAAGATCAAACTGCCATCGGATTTTACGACTCTACGCCACTACTTACCGATGTGGAAGGGCTATTTAGAGGCCAGGAATTTACCGGGCTTGACCGAATTAGCGATAACAATCAAATAACCCTTGGCGCTACCACACGCATGCTTGATAAAAACAATCGGGAACAATTCGTTCTTAGTGTGGGTCAGATATTCTACCTTGAAGATAACAAAGTCATTGCGGCAACCAAAAATCAAGATCGTTCTGCACTAGCAGCTGAAATTGACTGGCGCGTTAACAACAATTGGTTTCTCCATTCTGATGTACAGGTAACCACTGATACTGACAAAGTTGATTTAAGCAGCGTAGGTATTGAATACCGAAAAGACGACGCGCGCTTTATTCAATTAAGTCATCGGTATGTTCGCGACCTCAGCGGCGAGACGATAGATCAAATTGGCATTTCTGCAAGCTGGCCTATTTCCGAAAACTGGCAATGGGTTGGCCGTACGTATCGAGATCTTGAGCGCAATAGAAGTGTAGAAACTTACGCCGGTATTCAGTACGAGTCTTGCTGCTGGGCAGTGCGCGTTGTCGCACAACGTAGCTTAAATAATCGTTATAATGACGTTGGCCAGCAAACAACAGACGACTTTGATTCTGGTATATCGCTGCAGTTTATCTTTAAAGGCATTGGTTCGTCGGGAACCCGAAGAAGCATGCTACAAGACGGTATGTTTGGCTATCGTCAGCCTTATAGTTTAAATTAACCCGCAGTTGAGCGTTTTTAAGCGCTTAAATGCCATTAACCAATAATAAAAGAGTGTGTATGAAGTTCATTATCCGTGCATTGATGTTAGGTGCCCTACTCTCGTTTAACAGTTTTGCGCAAGAAGTCATGCTTGACCGTGTTGCTGTCATTGTTGACCAAGGCGTGGTACTTGAAAGCGAAATCGATGCCCTTGTACAAGAAGTAAAACGCAACGCAGAAGCGAATAATCAACAGTTGCCTTCAGACAGAGCGCTGCGCACACAGGCTATTGAGCGTTTGATCACCAAAAACCTTCAGCTTCAAATGGCTGAACGTATGGGTATACGCATCAGCGACCCACAGTTGGAACAGACCATTAGCAATATTGCGTCTAACCAAAATGCAACCGTTGAACAACTTCGCGCCCAATTAGCGGCTGAGGGTATTGCCTATGATGATTACCGCGAAGATATTCGTGAAGAAATTATTATGGGAGAAGTTCGCCGTGCAAACGTGCGCCGCCGTGTTTACATTACGCCACAAGAAATTGATACACTTATTGACCTCATAGAGCAACAGGGCGCGACCCAGGCAGAATACCGATTAGGTCATATTCTTATTGGCTTCCCACAGGAACCAACGGATGAAGACATTCAAGCAGCACGTGAGCGCGCTGATAAGGTTATTTCGTTGTTAGAGTCAGGTTCTGATTTTGCTAAGATCGCCATTGCATCATCTTCAGGTAATGAAGCATTAGAGGGTGGTGATATGGGCTGGCTAAACATTAATGCCATGCCTACCCTGTTCGCTGAAGCCGTTCAGGACAAAGATAAAGAGGCACTTGTTGGGCCCATTCGAAGCGGTGCGGGTTTTCACATTTTGAAGGTGCTAGACACGCGCGGAATTGAAAAAGTCACTGTTGAAGAAGTAAATTCTCGTCACATTCTTGTGAAGCCGTCTATCATCCTTAGTGAAGACAAAGCAAAAGCAATGCTTTCCCGCTTCAAGGAAGAAGTGAAAAATGGTGAGTCAGAATTTGCTGATTTAGCAAAAGAATATTCAGAAGACCCGGGGTCAGCCCTTCGTGGTGGTGAACTAGGGTGGTCAGACCCAAGTAATTATGTTCCAGAATTCAAAGAAGCGTTATCTCAACTAGAGCCGGGTGAGTTCAGTGAACCTGTTCGCACCGTTCATGGCTGGCACTTAATCCAACTTATCGATCGCCGTATGGATGATGCGACGGATAAGCGTAAAGAAGACAAAGCTTACCAGCTTATCTTTAACCGTAAATTTGCAGAGGAAACCGAGAACTGGTTACGTGAAATGCGCGATGCCGCATACGTAGAAGTTATCGACTCGTAACAATAAGTTATTCATGAGTACACCAATAAAAATAGCAATAACACCGGGGGAACCCGCAGGTATCGGGCCAGATTTAATCATTAAACTGGCCCGGGAAGCATGGCAAGCACAGCTTGTCGTATTTGCTGATAGAGAGATGCTTGAAGCGCGGGCAAGCGCGTTAGGCCTGCCCCTCACGCTTATCGATTACGATGCCAATAACCCGCAGATTCAACCTGCGGGTTCCTTGTTTATTAAGCAAATTGATAAGTCGGTCGACGTTATACCGGGCAAGCTTGATAGCGAAAACGGTTTGTACGTGGTAGAAACGCTGCGCCAAGCTTGTCAGGCTAATATAGACGGCGATTTTGACGCGGTTGTTACCGGTCCCGTTCACAAAGGCATTATCAACAAAGCGGGTGTATCGTTTAGCGGCCATACCGAGTTCTTTGCATATCAATCTAATACGATTGACGTGGTGATGCTACTAGCCACTGAAGGCTTGAACGTTGCGCTTGCAACGACACATATTCCTCTAGAATACGTAGCAAAAGCCATAACTCGAGACCGTCTATATAAAGTCATCCATATCATCAATACCGACTTAAAACTTAAGTTTGGTATTAAAGAGCCCCACATTTACGTGTGCGGTCTAAACCCGCATGCTGGAGAAGATGGGCATATTGGCACTGAAGAAATTCATACTATTATTCCTGCGCTTGATGAGCTTAGGGAAGAAGGTCTAAAAATAACGGGGCCTTTACCGGCCGACACCATCTTTCAACCTAAATACTTAGAACAGGCCGACGTTGTGCTTGCGATGTATCACGACCAGGGCCTTCCCGTGTTAAAATATAAAGGTTTTGGGGCATCTGTGAACATAACACTAGGATTACCCTTTATTCGCACTTCGGTCGACCACGGCACTGCGCTAGACTTAGCGGGTACGGGCGAGGCCGACGCCGGCAGTTTTAGAAAAGCATTGGAAAAAGCCATTGAGCTTGCATATCATCAACAATGAGTAAAACACATTTAGGCCACACGGCCAGAAAGCGCTTTGGGCAGAATTTCCTACACGATGAATACGTAATAGGAAAAATTGTCGCCGCAATCGCGCCTAAAAACGAACAAAACTTGGTAGAGATAGGGCCTGGCTTAGGTGCCTTAACAGACCCAGTTTGTGAAGAAGTCGACGCGCTAACGGTTATTGAGTTAGACCGTGACTTAGCAAAACGCTTACGCCACCATCCGTTCAACGGCGATAAGCTTACCGTCATAGAACAAGACGCGATGACCATGGACTTTGGTTCGTTGGCAAAAGAAATGCCGGTAAAAGGCAAAAAACTTCGCGTGTTTGGCAACTTGCCTTATAACATTTCAACGCCGCTGATGTTCCACCTTTTTGACCACGCTCACTGCATTGAAGACATGCATTTTATGCTACAAAAAGAAGTGGTTAATCGTCTGGCAGCAGGGCCCGGGTCGAAAAATTACGGCAGGCTTTCAGTCATGGCGCAATACTATTGTCATGTTATTCCCGTACTGAATGTGCCACCAGGCGCCTTTAAGCCACCACCAAAAGTCGACTCGGCTGTAGTGAAGCTTGTGCCACACCAATCCCCCCCTGTAGACGTTGAGTCAGTGAACACGCTCGAACGTGTTTGCGCGCAAGCCTTCAATCAGCGTCGCAAAACCATACGCAACTCACTTAAAGACTGTTTAAGTGAAGATGAAATTCGTGAACTAGGTCTCGACCCTACGTGTCGTGCTGAAGTTTTATCACTCAACGATTTTGCTAAGCTGGCTAATGCCGTAACGGCAAAAGAGAGTCAACAAGAGCAATAGCCCCATTCATGGATGTACTTGATATTAAGGTGCGGGTTAAAACCCGCCACCTCCCGGAACACCTTCCGTCCGATTCAAAGCAGTTCGCCTTTGCGTACCACATCACTATTGAGAACAATAGCGATAAAACCGTGCAACTTATTAATCGCTATTGGAAAATCACTGACGCAAACGGCAAAACGTCGGAAGTACAAGGCGCAGGTGTCGTGGGGAAACAACCCATATTGAAAGCTGGCGAGCAATTTGATTACACAAGCGGCGCAGTCATTGACACACCCGTGGGTAATATGGAAGGCTATTATGAAATGGAATTGGAAGACGGCGAGCGTTTTCGGGTTCCTATTAATGTATTTCGTTTAGCCATTCCTAGTATTCTCCATTAAGGATTTTATGTCTCAAGGTAATACTTACGTCGTTGGCGATATTCAAGGCTGCTATGACGGTCTGCGTCGCGTTCTAGACAAAGTTAACTTTGATGAGGTTAACGATAGACTTTTTGCTGTGGGTGATTTGGTTGCTCGTGGAGAAGACTCCCTGAGCACGCTCCGGTTTTTGAAATCTCTCAGTAACAATTTTCAGAGTGTGTTGGGGAATCACGATTTACACCTACTGTCTGTGGTTAACGGTATACGCAAAGCCAAAAAGTCAGATAAGTTAGCACCTTTGCTTAACGCTTCTGATTTAAGCGACCTTGTTGACTGGCTTCGAAAGTTCCCACTGGCGATGAAAATAGACCACCGCTCGGTTATGATCCACGCCGGACTTTATCCTCAATGGTCTATTGAACAAAGCCTATCTCTTAGCGATGAAGTAAGCACAATTTTAAGGTCTGATACCTATGCTGATTTTTTGGGTCGCATGTACGGTAATACACCCGATAAATGGTCTGAGAATTTAAAAGGTGAAGAACGTCTTCGCTTTATCGTAAATGCATGCACCCGAATGCGCTTCGTTTACGATGATGGCACACTTGACTTTGATAATAAGTCCCACCCTAGCGCTGTGTCTCATAGTACAAGCAATATAATCATGCCTTGGTTCAAGCGAAAAAACACCCAACTTTCATCTGAACAGCGGGTTGTTTTTGGGCATTGGGCTGCGCTTTCTGGCCAAACCAACAGTCTGCAATTTATAGGGCTGGATACGGGGTTTGTTTGGGGTCAAAGCATGACTTTGCTTAACTTAAGAAATTCATCCCTCGTTGCTATAGACGCTTAACCCCCAGCAACGGTTAAAGGCATCTCCTGACGAGGTGGTTTTAAACCTCACTGGTATTACCAGTTAGGTTTTACTGATTATTTCCATACTAAGTTGCTAAATAAAATAAACATTAAGTTATTGTAGCCGATACAATTACGTCAGCTTACAACGATGATGTTTCATTATGTTCTCTGCCCAAAAGTAAACCTACGTGCTTAAGCGCTATATTTTGTTGGCTGAGACGGGTAATATCGTTAGTGAAAAAAAATAAAAAACACTCATCCAGGAGTTCCGATGAAAATAACGGTAGCCACACGCGTAATCGGGGGATTTGTCGCGATTAGCGCACTTCTAATCGTCATTAGTGTTGTTTCACTTTATAACCTCAATTCAATAGGCTCAGCCACTGAAGAAGTTAACGATGTTGCTCTACCTACGGTAGCGGGCAGTAACGCCCTTAAAGCAAGCTTCCTTAACATGGGCCGTCTCACCTTTGAAAGCTACATTGAAGAGAGTTTAAATGAGTTGAAAGACAAACGAAGCGCTTTCAACTCAGCCAAAGATACCTTCGAAAGTGAGTATAAAAAGCTAGCGCAGGCCGTTAATAACGAGCCAGAACTAAAAAATACGCTTAGCTCAGTCCGCGAGTCTTACGAAAGTTATGTTACTAACGTTGAGGCTTTGTACAAAAACCACCAAATGTATCTTGATTTACGCAACACGATTCAGGACAGATTAGGTGACGCAGAAGACAATGCTGACGACGCATCGACGTATCTTTTAGACTTTTCAGATTTAGACAGTGTCCAGAGAGATGCTAACCTTCGCCGAGCGGCCGAGGTGGGTGGTCAACTTGAAACCTCATTACTTTCTTTGCTCACCGTATCTAATGAATATATTAAAACACAGACATTAGTTCGTTCACAAACCCTAGGGAACGAAGTCGATCTTGTGGTTGAGAAAGTGGTAACTCAGCTCAGCGACATGATGCAGGCCGCTGGCGGACGCGACGACTCGGGCACACTGGATGATATTAACGATTTAGTTAACAATGCTGTTAATGCTATCAAAGCAAACGACGGGGTAATGCAGCTTCACGTAGACAGATTAGAGCGCAGAAACGATGCTGAGAAAGCATTGAACGCGTCAGATGAAAATATTACGCAAGGCGTGGTAGCGCTAGAAAACCTGCTTACGCTCGCAGATAAAAAAGCATCACATGTAGAAAGCCAAGTAAATAGTGCGATTGCAACGGGTAACACCTTTGTTATTGTAGTGGTACTTATCTCTATCGCCGTAGCAGCATTTATCGGTTACATGACAGTACGAGCGATAACACGCCCGCTTTACCGAGTAAACGAACTGCTTACCGTTGCCTCATCTGGCGACCTTACACATCGTTTAGATGATTCAGCACAAGACGAATTTGGTCTTCTAGCGCGTAACTGTAATACACTAATCGGGAACCTGAAAGAGCTTATCACTGCGATTAACGTGCGCGCAGAGCAGTTGGCTGCAGCGTCAGAACAAACTTCGGCAGTTACGGCACAAACCACTCATTCGATTCAAGATCAAAAATCTCAAATTGGTCAAGTGGCAACGGCAACAACAGAAATGCACTCAACATCACAGTTGGTAGTGCAAAACGCTGAAGATACGCTTAGTCAAATTCGCCATGCGGATGCTGAAGCAGAAAATGTTCGTAAGATCTCTCTTGAGAATAAGAACACGATTGAGATCTTATCTCGCGATGTACAAGAAGCCGCTGACGTTATTAATAAGCTTCACCAAGACAGCGCGAGCATTGGCGGGATCCTTGACGTTATCCGCGGTGTTGCGGACCAGACCAATTTGCTCGCATTAAACGCGGCTATTGAAGCTGCACGTGCCGGTGAGCAAGGCCGAGGCTTCGCGGTAGTTGCCGATGAGGTAAGAACGCTTGCGAGCCGCACACAACAGTCAACGCAAGAAATCAATGCCATGATTGAAGTACTACAAGCTGGGGCTGAGAAAGCGGTAGCAGTAATGAATCAAGGTAAAGAGCAAACTGCAGCCTGTGTTGCGCAAACTGAAAAAGCCACCCAGGCACTAGATATCATTACCGATGCGGTTCATAAAGCACATGACGTAAGCTCTCAAATTGAGCAGTCAGCCCGCGAACAGAACACAGTATCTCAAGAAATCAGTGAAAAGCTTGAAACCATTGTAGGTATCGCTGAAGAGACAACAGCGGGGGCACAGCAAACGTCTGAGTCTAGCCATGAAGTGGCTCGTCTTGCTGAAGAGCTACAGCAATCTATCAGACAGTTTAAAGTGTAAACGTGCTCAGCAGACTATTTTAAAAGGGGCGCTCGCCCCTTTTCTTTTATTTTTTACTTACCGAAACGGCCTTAGCCCCTTAGCGCCACTGCGCCTTATTAGCGATATGGAATACAACTGAGCGCAAACCGATAGAAGCACGTATTAAAAATACGATTGTTTAACTTTTTTTATCACTATGCCTTTACGTCGAATTTGCCTTATTTCTGTTTTAACCGCTTTTTGGATACCTCATACCATGAGTCACGCTGAACCTTCATATTATAAAGAAACAGAAACGCTTTCTTACTCGGTTATCGAAACGCTGTCAGACGATACGGAAATTAGGCACTATGAAGCGTCTATAGGCGTAGAGTCGTCCGGCAATAAAGATACCGGCGCTTTCAGACTCTTGTTTAATTACATTTCAGGTGAAAACGAAGCGAACACTGATGTATCAATGACATCACCTGTGGAGGTGGGCAGTAACGCTGCGAAAATTTCGATGACCTCTCCGGTAGAAATATCATCGTCAGATAAGATGATGTTTTTCTTACCAAGTAAATACAATGCTGACAACGCTCCAGTGCCAACCCATAACGATGTGTCATTAGTCACCGTGCCAGCCAGAACAGTGGCTGCGATTCGATACTCTGGGTTAAATGGTGACGATAAAAAAGAGGCGTATAAAAATAAACTGCTTAAGACGCTGAGTGATAACAATATCAAGGTTGGCGGAGCACCCAGTTATATGGGATATGACTCCCCTTTTACGCTCCCTTGGAATAAACGCCATGAGATCATTATTCCTGTCGAAATTGAATAAACCTTGTGTAGTCAGCAAAAAAACGGCCGCTTTAATGAGCGGCCGCTGAGACTTAATCAATGCAGTTACAGATGTTATTCAAATAGGGTCGTGTGAAGCTTACGAACAATCACGTCGCTATCTGTTTCATTCACTAAGAACGACAGGTTATGTGGGTTCGCACCAAAGCAAATCATACGCAGGTTGAAGTCTGATACGGCAGAGAGGATCTTGCTTGAAACGCCTACTGCCGTTTGCATGTTGTTACCTACAACGGTAACAAGGTCGTAGCCTTTTTCCACTTTCACATCACAGATAGTTTCAAGTTCAGCAATGGTCTCTTTATTCAGACGCTGAGCCACAGAGTTCGCAGGGTTATCTAGCGTGAACGATACCGAGATTTCAGACGTTGTCACCAAATCAACACTCAGCTTGTGCTTAGCGATAATCGCGAACACCTGCTGTAAGAAGCCCTGCGCGTACATCATCTTGGGCGTTTTAACCGTTACCATTACCTGTTCTTTGCGGCGTGTGATAGCGCGATACGGTGGCTCGTGCTTACAGTCACGCACAATCCATGTACCGCCCTTTTCAGGCTCTTTGCTTGACCCTACAAACACTTTAATATCTTTGCGAAGCGCGGGCTCCATAGTTGCTGGGTGGAGAACCTTGGCGCCAAAAGTCGCCATTTCAGCCGCTTCTTCAAAACTGAGCTCTGGAAGAGGATGCGCCGCAGGCGTGATCCGCGGGTCAGTTGTGTACACCCCGGTTACGTCGGTCCAAATTTCACAGGACTCGGCATCAAGCGCTTCTGCAAGCAGTGCTGCCGTAAAATCAGACCCGCCTCGACCTAACGTTGTCGTGCGGCCTTGTTCATCTGCGCCGACGAAGCCTTGTGTAACGACAATGGCGTTCTCAATTTCAGGTGCAAGCAATTGTTTAGAAAGCTTTTCGATTTCTTCAATTTGTGGGGCGCCTTCTCCATATTCACTGTCCGTGCGTAGCACCTTACGTACGTCGAAGTTCATAGTCTTAACGCCCTGCTCTGCAAGCACTGATGAGAACATCAGCGATGACATACGCTCACCCATTGAAAGCAGTTGATCTTTCAAGTCGTCCCGGTGAAGAATTTCTTCATGAAAGGCTAAGCTTCGCATTTCATCCAACAAGTCATTGAGTTTTGGCTCAACGGCGTCCTTGTCTTTCAACTTGTTGAGGATAGCCAGCTCAATATTGGTTATTGCCTGACAGGTCTCTTCAATTTGCTGTTGCGTCATAGGTGTGTGCGCTAGGCTTACTAGATGATTGGTTACACCAGCGGCAGCGCTCACGACCACAATGCGCGTTTTGTCATTACCGGCAACAATTCGGGCGCAGTTTTGCATTACTTCGTAATTCGCAACGCTAGTTCCACCGAACTTAGCTATCGATAAGGCATTTGTCACTATATTTAACTCCAGAATAAAACTAGCATTTTACTAGCACTAACCGCGCGCTCTGCGCAGTTAATCAATCGTTATTTGGTCGCCTACTTTTATATTATTCTCGGCAAACCACCCTTGGTTCATTTCCAACGCGTAAAGTACCTCTTTCGATGATCCGATCGACTCCAAGCTGTGGGGAGTGAGAGGTTTTATATCCGTTATTACGCCATTTCTGTCGATAAATGCTACGTCTAGGGGAACAAAGGTATTTTTCATCCACATGCCCGCAAATTTGGGGCTAGAAAACTTGAAAAACATACCGCAATCTTCGCACAACGTTTTGCGAAACATTAGACCCTGCGCCCGCTGCTCAAAGGTTTTGGCATACTCAACTTCATAGTGCTTGCCGCCTATCTTCAGTTTAATGGCATTGAATTCCACTGAATTTAGCGAGGCAACAGGATCAACCTGCGCTTTTGCACAGCCTAAGGTTAATACAAGTACAGCAACAATAAAGAAAGATTTTCCCATTAGACATTCCTTTTCGCCATAAAAAAAGCCGGTCACCACGAAGGCAACCGGCTTTGTAGTTTATACACTATTTTATGCAACATTCAATGTCGGAATAATGCGTGCTTTCGCTTCTTCTTCAGCCTTTTTAAAGCTCGGCATTTTGTCGAAGTTTAAATAGCGGAATACTTCACCCGACATCGCGTTAATTTTGCTGGCATATTCCATGTATTCGTCGGCAGTTGGAATGCGCCCCACAATTGCTCCTACTGCTGCGAGTTCAGCGGATGTCAGGTACACGTTTGCGCCGTCACCCAAGCGATTCGGGAAGTTACGGGTAGAGGTTGAAAGTACGGTGGCCCCCGCATCTACCCTAGCTTGGTTGCCCATACATAGCGAACAGCCCGGCATTTCTGTGCGCACACCCACGCGGCCGTAAATGTTGTAATAGCCCTCTTCCATCAACTGAGCTTTATCCATCTTGGTTGGTGGCGACATCCATAGACGGGTGGGTAACGTTTTGTTGTATTGCTCAAGCAATTTACCGGCTGCGCGGAAGTGACCAATGTTTGTCATGCATGAACCAATAAAGACCTCATCTACTTTATCGCCAGCAACTTCAGATAAAGTTCTCGCGTCGTCTGGATCATTAGGGCAGCACACAATGGGCTCTTTAATGTCGTTAAGGTCGATTTCGATAACCTCAGCATATTCTGCATCGGCATCGGCGCGCATTAGCTCTGGGTTTGCAAGCCACTCTTCCATTTTCTGCGCGCGGCGCTCTAATGTGCGCGGATCGCCATAACCTTCGTTAATCATCCAGCGAAGCATAGTGATATTTGAACGCAGGTACTCGGCAATCGATTCTTCAGAAAGGTTGATGGTACAACCTGCCGCTGAACGCTCTGCCGATGCATCAGATAGCTCAAACGCTTGCTCTACCGTTAAGTTTTCCAGGCCTTCAATTTCTAATATACGGCCAGAAAAGGCGTTGATTTTGCCTTTTTTCTCTACCGTCAACAGCCCTTGTTTAATGGCATAAAACGGAATGGCGTGCACTAGGTCGCGCAACGTAATACCCGCCTGCATTTCCCCTTTAAAGCGCACAAGAATAGATTCAGGCATATCAAGGGGCATCACGCCCGTGGCCGCAGCAAACGCTACTAAGCCCGAACCTGCGGGAAATGAAATACCTAGTGGGAAGCGGGTATGGGAATCACCTCCAGTACCTACGGTATCAGGCAGCAACATGCGGTTTAACCAGCTGTGAATAATACCGTCCCCCGGGCGAAGCGATACACCTCCACGGTTCATAATAAAGTCAGGCAATGTGTGCTGGGTTTCTATATCCACCGGCTTTGGATAAGCCGCTGTGTGACAGAATGACTGCATGGTTAAATCGGCAGTAAAACCAAGACAAGCTAAGTCTTTCAGCTCATCGCGAGTCATAGGCCCTGTGGTATCTTGTGAGCCCACGGTCGTCATTTTAGGTTCGCAATAAGTGCCCGGTCGAATGCCTTCAACACCGCAAGCCTTGCCCACCATTTTCTGCGCTAACGAGAAACCCGCTCCGCTGTCTTTTGGTTGTTCAGGCGTGCGGAAAAGATCGGTTGGGCCGAGACCAAGTGTCTCCCGCGCCTTCTCAGTAAGGCCGCGACCGATTATAAGGTTAATACGTCCACCCGCGCGAACTTCATCTAAAATCACTTTAGACTTGTAAGTGTATTCTGCTAGCAGCTCACCGGTTTCGTGGTTGGTAATTTTACCTTCAAAGGGGTAGATATCTATTACATCCCCCATATTCATTTTTTCCACATCCGCTTCGAAAACGAGTGCGCCAGCATCTTCCATGGTGTTAAAGAAAATAGGCGCAACTTTTGAGCCGATACATACACCACCGCCACGTTTATTCGGCACACCCGGTAAGTCTTCGCCAAAGAACCATAACACTGAGTTCGTTGCCGACTTACGAGAAGACCCTGTACCAACTACATCACCGACAAAAGCAACCGGATATCCCTTACTTTTGACTTCTTCTATTTGTGTCATTGGGCCTTTAACGCCCGGCTCTTCTGGCACAAGTCCTTCGCGCGGCATTTTATAAGCCGCAAGAGCGTGCAGAGGAATATCTGGGCGAGACCATGCGTCAGGGGCGGGCGACAAATCATCAGTATTGGTTTCACCTGTTACCTTAAAAACTGTGTAGGTAATTTTGTCGTCCATTAGCTTGCGCGACGTAAACCACTCACCCTCAGCCCAAGATTTGATGATGTCAGTGGCGTACTCGTTACCTGCCTTGTGCTTTTCTTCTACATCGTGATAAGCATCGAACATTAACAGCGTGTGTTTAAGCTCTTTGGCAGCCAACGGCGCTAGACTCTCGTCATCAAGCAGCTCTACCAGGGTGGCAATATTGTAACCGCCATGCATGTTTCCTAGCAGTTCAACCGCTTTTTCTTTAGAAACAAGCTCACAGCTGTCTTCGCCTTTTGCGATGGCACTTAAAAAACTGGCTTTAACGTAAGCAGCTTCATCTACGCCAGGCGGCACACGTTCTGAAAGTAGTTCTAGTAAGAATTCGCCTTCACTCTCTGGCGGATTCTTTAATAAATCGACGAGGCTAGCAACCTGTTCGGCATTAAGCGCTTTTGGGGGAATGCCTTGTTGTGCACGTTCTTCAACGTGTTTGCGATAGTCTTGTAACACAGTCTCTTCCTCTAAGTTAGCTTGCGCAATGGGAGTAAACGGTCTTGTACACACTGGACGCAAGGTGTGTTTAATAAATCATCAACAGTATAACTTCAAGGGCTGGATTTTTACATTTCAAGCCCTTTTAATTCACTTATAATCGCTATTCATAGCATTACTTTTAAACGTTAAAACCGATTAAAATAAACCATTAAAGCAAGGTTAACAGTTAACATATCAATTAGGTATAAGGCTTTATCAGATAAACACAAGGAGCCACCTTTAGATACCCTTGTACGAAGTTTGAAAACGCAAACGGCAAAAAAGCCGTTTGTAGTCGATTAGTTAGATATGCTGGAACATTGGGGGAAGCTACTGCTGGGGTAAATCAGAGTGCGGCCTTACGCGTAGAAAGCTCGCAAACCTCGGTTTGCCGTTTTTGGTTACACCGTAAAACTTATAGGTCACCCAACTGCCAATAGCGGGCGGCGCTCGACGCTCTTTTTCAGAAAAGCCTGTTCCTAATTTGAATTGAATTCCGGCCGGCGTTTCTACAAGCAGCGAGCCCACCATATCTTTAAATTTTCCTTTACCGGGAAGGTGCGCCAGTACTTTCGCTTCAGCATCCTCAAACTGCTTTACCTTAAGTAGTTTGTCACTGCGCCCTGAATGGTAAAACGCCTTTTCATGGTGGAGCATTAACCCTTCCCCGCCGCGTAATGTTACTTGTTCAAGCTTCTCCTCAAGCGCATTAAGCGAAGAAAGCTTAAATTGGGGAACAACGGCAAATGTAGGGTTGGAGGTAGCCTCTTTAAGGCTGTTCAGCATGTCGAGTCGACTATCAAAGGGCTGGCCCGCTACAGGCATGTCGAAAGCCATAAACCTAATCTCGGCCCAGCGTTTGCTTGATTGGGAATGTGTAGCAGTCATGGCGTCGGCTGCAGATTCAGTACGAGGTAAGGATCTGGCGACAGAGAAAGGCGCAACGGTCGATAATTTTGAAAGCACAATAGAAGCCGTACGCTCAAACTCCCCTCTTGCAATCCACAGTTCACCATCAATGTTTGCTTTTGGCCAGTTAGCGGTAAACCACGCGGGCGCAAAAATCTTATTACCGTTGCGGGTGCGCAGTTCAGTGCCGTTCCACCTTGCGCGAATGCCGTCTAACTTTTCGCTCACCCAATAATCGGCTATGTTGATTTCAACACCATTGAAATCGTACTGCTTGGCAAGTTGTATCCCATCGACAGATTCGAACTTGTCATTGGCATTAACATGAACAAGACCCGTAACAAAAAACAACCAAAATAAAGTTAAAAAGGAGCGCACTAGATTCACCTTTATTTATTAATCGTTACCCGCTTTAACGCTTTCAAAAACGGAGCTAAAACAAAGAAGGCAGAGTAAATTACTCTGCCTTCTAATCTTTTTTAACTGTACGTTAGATAGTTTTTCGTTTAACCGAGGCTTTAGTCAGTAATTAAATCAATGACAGAGATCAGCACCTCTTCCGCCAAGGCTTCACCAAAGGTTCTTTCTTCATTCCGTCGCATTTGATAAGTCTCTAAACAGGCATTTAACTGCTCATCGGCAGTGCTCACTCCAAGAACATCTGCGTTATTAGCTTGCTCAATGCAATGATCAGTTTGACCTGTGGTAACGGAACTGCAACCGTTGACGCTTGCTACGATAGCAACCATAACAAGTGCAGTGGCCAAAGGTTTTAGCTTTCGATATGTATCTGGATTATTCAAAGTAACTTATTCCTTAAGCAAAGATTGCAGACGTTTTTGTCGGCTTAAATACACCTGATGACCGTCGTGCTCTGGCGTCGAAAGGGCCAAAGCCTTATTAACACTTTCCAGCGATTTTTCATATTCATCCATGCGCTCGTAACCATACGCTAGGCCATTATACGCATCTGGAGTCTGCGGATACTTGGTGATAGCGTGTTTAAACAAGTCAATAGCCTTGTCATAGTTCTGTATATCTACGTAGTGATAGCCTAACTCACGAATGACCCATTCCGGTGCTTCCAGTTTTTCGCCTCGCTGTCTTGAAACGCGGGCATAATACTCGCCGATACTATTCACATCTCCAGTGTACTGCTGCGGCATTAAATAGGCTGATAGAAACAAGTGGTGGTAAGCGCTAAAAGTAGACGCGGCAGTAACCAGATTATGCGGGACATCGGCATAGGCTTCATTTTCCCACCTTAAGCCAGCGGGTTGGTTAGCTCGTATTCCAGAAATCATGTCGTTGTAATAAGAACGCATAGGGGCACCTTCATTCCCAATAGACGTATAAATATAATGGTCTAATTGGTTGGCAGATTTTAAGAACGCAATCATCCGCTTTGCAGATGCGCCATAATTCCACCAAACTGCAGCACTGTAAGTAAGCGCGGCGTTAAAAAGCTCAGGTTTTTGGGAAAGCGCGTATAACGCAAATAAACCACCTGCTGATGCGCCCTCTATCACCCGAAAGTCATGCACACGATATTTACTCTCGACCATAGTCATAAGTTCGGTAGTTATAAAAGACAGAAACTTTGCTCCGCCACCACCATAGCCGACAGGCCCGTTTGGATCTTCATTTGCTGTGGGGTAAAAATCTCGAAGACGGTCGGTATTTTCAATGGCGACTATAATTACTTCCGGCGCAGCATTTTGAGATTGAAGCGATTCAAGAACTCCATTCATCATAGGCAGATTGCCCGCCCCGTCTAGTCGATAAATAACGGGATATTTTTTATCGGGATTTTTGGCATAGCTTTTAGGAAGCTGAACAATCACCTCTCGTAGCTCGCCTAACACTTTGGATTGGAGTTTTTCTACTTTCAGTTCATAACGCTGACTGTTTGTGTCAGGCTCACTGCTAACCGTAAAACTCGGCAAAGCAAAAAATAATAGGGCAATAATGGTGTGTATATATGACTTCAAATTTAAATCCTTTTATATAGCGCTCCACGTTCCACAAGCACTATCTTTAAGTAAAGAATTTAAATATCGACTCGACTGGGGCACGGGCGTCTTTTTTAGTTTATGTTTTTAAAGAAGTTTATTCGAACTATCTTTACTCAAGCGTGTAAGTTACTCCGAGTCCTCCACTTTGGCAATACGGGAATTTTTTATAGACATATCCCCGCCCAAATATTTGGTCAGGGTCGCGTATAACTCCGACCTATTGACTGGTTTCGTGAGGCATCCATCCATTCCTGACGCTAGCGCTTTATCTATATCTTCTGCAACCACAGCGGCTGTAAACACGATAATGGGAATGGTGATATTTGCCTGCCGCAACGCGAATGCTGCTTCGCTTCCTCCTGATTAACCCAGACCGTTGTCCAGTGCACTAAGGGTCCTCCTTGCGGTGAAACATATGGGTTTGCTATTTATTTGCCCAAGCCTTGCGATTGGCCCAAGCCTTGCAAAAATCTTGCAAATATAACGAACGGTGTTGTCTTAAGCCTTGCCGATAGCTCCCAAAGGCTTTTAAACTCGTTCTTTTTCCATCTCCCGCACCTGTTTGGTGCGCAAATAAATTAAATAAGGTCACTATGCGCTTAAGTAGTTTTGTTTTATTCGTGTGTATATCACTGTCGTCTTTCGCTAACGACGACACCAGCCAATATGGCCCGAAAGATTTTTCAAATGTATCGAACAAATGGACGGCTGTTGTTGCCGCCTACGAGCCCGAAATTGAAGCCATAGATGCTGCATTTGCGGATATAGATGACGCTCAAATTACGCAAACCGTCTATATAAAAGGGGTTAAATACCAACTTGGCACCTACAAAGGCGAACCCATTGTTGTATTTAGTACCGGCGTAAGCATTACTAATGCAGCGATGACCGTACAGATGGCACTGGATTATTTTCCCATTGATAAATTGGTAATGATGGGCATTGCAGGTGCGATTAATCCTAAATACACGCCTGGAGATATTGCCGTGCCTGAGCGCTGGTACTTCCACGATGAATCTGTCTACATCAACCCGAAAAAGGATGATGCGAGCGCCTACGAGCTTCCGGACTATTACGCTAAACAGCTCGAACACTACAAAGAGCGACGGGAGACTGATAAGCACTCGCCTAACTATAAAAACATTGGGTTTATTCACCCTACCGAGGTTGCTGTAGTTAAAGAAGGTTGGAACACCCGCAGAAGAATGCCATATTTTACGGCAGACAAAGCGCTATTGGCGATGGCACAGCGTGCCTTGAAAAAGATCCCGCCTATCACTATGCCATCTGGTAAAGAGATACTGGTGGATATCGGTGGAAATGGGGTGACAGGTTCGGTATTTGTAGACAATGCTAAATACCGCGAGTGGCTGCGCGACGTCTATACTGCCGATGTAGCAGAGATGGAATCGGCAACCGTTGCACAGGTGAGCTTTGTTAACGATGTGGATTGGTTAATTATCCGCTCAATAAGCGATTTAGCAGGGGGGCAGCACGGTAAAAATGTAGAGAATGTTTTTGACGCAATAGCCTCTGGTACCGGCACCAAACTGCTACTTGGCATACTTGATGAACTCGTAGCAACCGACTCTGAATAACTTCTTTATTCCAGATAAAAAAGCCCCAACCACGGTTGGGGCTTTTTAATGTTTTGTTTAGCGGTAAATGCTTATACGCGCTTAACCGCTACATCTGCTTCAAACTTAGGCTTAACCGCTAAATCTTCTGAAGGAGGCGCAAACTTGGTTAGGTCGATACCTGCAACCGCTTGCTTGTACTCTTCCGTTGTTGGGAAGCGGCCAAGTACGGTTGAAAGTACTACTAGCGGCGTAGAGCCAAGTAGTGATTCACCTTTCTTCTCTTCAGAATCAGCAACCACACGGCCTTGGAACAAGCGAGTAGACGTTGCGATTACGGTATCGCCCGGCTCAGCTTTTTCTTGGTTACCCATACATAGGTTACATCCAGGGCGTTCTAGGTAAAGAATATTGTCGTACTTAGTACGCGCTGCTTCTTTTGGCTTAGCATCGTCGAATTCAAAGCCTGCATATTTAGCAAGTACTTCCCAATCACCTTCTGCTTTTAACTCGTCAACAATGTTGTATGTTGGTGGCGCAACAACTAGCGGCGCTTTGAACTCTACAGAGCCGTTTAGCTTCTCTAGGTTACGCAGCATTTGTGCGATGATTTGCATGTCGCCTTTGTGCACCATACAAGAACCCACGAAGCCTAGGTCTACTGGCTTACCATCGTAGTAAGAAACCGGGCGGATAACATCGTGAGTATAACGCTTAGATACGTCGTCGTTGTTTACGTCTGGGTCAGCAATCATTGGCTCGTCGATTTGGTCCAGATCAACAACCACTTCTGCGTAGTACTTAGCATTGCCATCTGGTGCAAGCGCTGGCTCTTCACCAGACTTAATTTCAGCGATACGCTTATCGGCAAGGTCAATTAGCCCCTGAAGCATGTTAGCTTCGTTGTCCATGCCCTTGTCGATCATGATTTGAATGCGCGTCTTAGCAAGCTCAAGAGACGCAATCATAGTTTCGTTGTCAGAAATACAGATTGACGCTTTCGCTTTCATTTCTGCAGTCCAGTCTGTGAAAGTAAACGCTTGGTCAGCCAGTAGCGTACCGATTTGTACTTCAATTACACGGCCTTGGAATACATTCTCGCCAGCGAATTGCTTCAGCATTTGCGCTTGTGTCGCGTGAACCACGTCACGGAAGTCCATGTGCTCTTTCATGCTGCCTTTAAAGGTCACTTTCACAGACTCTGGAATTGGCATTGCCGCTTCACCTGTTGCAAGTGCTAATGCAACCGTACCTGAGTCGGCACCGAATGCTACACCTTTTGACATACGGGTGTGAGAGTCACCACCAATGATGATAGCGCGGTCGTCTACCGTGATATCGTTAAGCACTTTATGAATAACGTCAGTCATTGAGTGATACACACCTTTAGGGTCACGAGCTGTGATTACACCAAAGTTATTCATGAATGACATAAGCTTAGGAATGTTAGCCTGCGCTTTCTTATCCCAAACCGACGCTGTGTGACAGCCAGACTGATATGCACCGTCAACAAGTGGAGAGATTGTTGACGCAGCCATTGACTCTAGCTCTTGGCACGTCATTGGGCCCGTGGTGTCCTGAGAACCGACGATATTCACTCTTACGCGCACATCAGAACCGGCATGCAGTGGTGCTGTAGACTTAACGCCAACCGCATTGCGATTAAAGATTTTCTCAACAGCAGTTAGGCCTTGGCCTTCGTGCGATACTTCTTTAGAAGGTGCGTATACCGCTGGTGCTTCAACACCGAGCGTGCGTGCTGCGAAAGACTGTAGCTGCTTACCGAATACTACCGCGTAAGAACCACCTGCCTTCATGAACTCCATTTTTTGAGGAGTAAACGACGCAGACACATCAGCTAATTCTTCTGAACCGTTGTAAAGCTTCTTCGCTTTGGTATCGATAGTTAACACCGTACCTGTTGCTACCGAGTACGCTTCTTCTAGCACTGGATCGCCGTTCGCATCGCGAACAATTTCACCGTTTTCATCTGTTTTCTTAACCCAGTTTTTAAGGTCAAGACCAATACCACCCGTTACATCTACGGTAGTAAGGAAGATTGGGGCAATACCATTAGTACCCGCAACGATAGGTGCTTTGTTTACAAATGGGATGTACGGGCTTGTTGGCTCACCTGCCCATAGTGCAACATTGTTCACACCAGACATACGTGATGAACCTACGCCCATGGTGCCTTTTTCAGCAATTAGCATAACTTTAGCATTAGGATGCTTTTTGCCTAATTCAACGATTTCTTGCTGTGCTTCAGGGGTGATCATGCACTTACCGTGAAGTTCACGGTCTGCACGAGAGTGCGCTTGGTTACCTGGAGAAAGAAGGTCAGTAGAGATATCACCTTCTGCGGCAATATAGGTTACCACTTCAATTTTTTCTGGAACGTCAGGTAGCTTGGTAAAGAACTCAGCTTTTGCATAGCTTTCTAGTACGTCTTTAGCAATCGCGTTACCCGCTTTAAATGCTGTCTCTAAACGCTCAGTATCCGCTTCGTACAGATAAACCTGCGTTTTCAATACTTCAGCCGCTGGCTTTGCAACCGCTTCATCGTCAGAAAGCGCAAGGTCTAGCAAAGCTTCTACCGATGGACCACCTTTCATGTGTGAAAGAAGCTCAAGTGCAAACTCAGGCGTAATTTCTTCTACTTGTTCTTCGCCAAGTACAATTTCTTTCAGAAACTGTGCTTTAACAACAGCTGCAGGAGTAGTACCCGGCAACGTGTTATAGATAAAGAATTTTAGAGAGTCTTCGCGGTGCTCGTTTGTTGTATCTTTGATTTGAGCAATAATTTCAGACAGCAGATCTGCACTGTCAATAGGCTTAGGGTTAAGACCTAATTCCGTTTTACGGGTTTCGATCTCTGCCAGATATTCTGAATACAAACTCATATAGTTCTCTCGGTCTTAGTTTTACTTGGGCGTAGTGTTAAGTCGGTCTTAGCTATACGCATATAAAAATGAAGGGTATTTTAACCGATTTTCACGGCTTACGTAATGTTTGCATGAAAAGAGATAGGGTATACAGGCATCACCGCTTTATCTAAATACGAGCCAGTTAACCTCGTTCGTACAAATGGCTGAACAGAACGAAAATGAAAAAAAGCGAAATTTAATTCTTTATTATCATTACGTTAAAAAAGTCCAGGATATTCAACTCAACGTTTTTACTGATCACGTCAGTGATAAAGCTAATAAATAACCGTGTTGTATTTATGTCAGACATTTATAATATTTATGGTGCGACCAGTTCAAATAATAAACAGTATGTACATCTCACGAAATCTATTGGTCTGACCTTTAGTTTGGTGGTATTGATTATCTTCAACGCCACATTATCGTGTCGACTATCTCTTATGAAGCCGAAATTTTGAAGATTTTTGCCTTTTCGCCATCTGTTAAAACCCAAATATTACCAAATTCATCGACTTTAACATCTCGCAGCCGTGTCCTTAATTGATTGATAATGGGTACAGGCTTCCAACCATTATCTGTTTCATATACCGCGAATAACTGCTGAGCTTTAAGCGAAGTAACCAGTAACGTATCTTTTAGCGACGCAAACGCGGTATGCGCATAAACCGCCATGGAAGAGGGAGCGATAGAAGGCGTCCAATCAACAAGAGGGTTGTCCATTCCCTTGTATTGAGTAAAGGGAGAGATTCGGGCGCCGGAATAATCGATCCCCTTCGTAATGACCGGCCAGCCATAATTGTTACCTTTGATAATGATATTTAATTCATCGCCGCCATCTGGACCGTGCTCATGCTGATAAATGTCCCCGTTAAACTCTACCAGTCCTTGCGGATTACGGTGGCCCAAGCTGTAAACGTATGGTGCATCTTTAAACGCTGGGGACGGCAACGGTTGACCATCGAGTGTGAAACCTATGATTTTACCTAAATGCGAGCTAATAACCTGCGCTTGCTCACGGTAATCAAAACCGTCTCCCGTTGTTACGAGATAGCCGCCTTCAGGTAATTTAAGCAATTTACCGCCGTAGTGCACAGGTGTGTCTTTCCCTTCGTTCACTTCAAAAACAGACTTGAGGTTTGTAATCCCTTCACTTAAAGAAAACGTCGCTGACACGACCGCTAATCGATTATCGTCTGCAGTTCCCTTTGAGTATGATATTAAAAGTTCGCCCGACGTCGTGTGAGATTCGCTAAACCCACTGATAACCAGTATATCGAGTACACCGCCCTGCCCCTCACTGTAAAGCTCAGGCAAAGACAATGAAAATTCCTTTTGCGTTTTTTCACTGGTTACTCGGGTAATCACTCCGTGCTTATGTGAAATTAACATTGAATTATCAGGCAGTAACGTCATCGACTTAGGAAAAGCCAGCCCGCCTGCGTACTCGCGAATGACATAATCATCTACTTGCGCCAAACAACTCTTCACACTTAAAACAAGCAATATTGAGAACACAAAAACATTTTTTATACTATTCATAACGGACTACTCAAAAAAGTTGGGCGACACAGGCACAACCGAAAACGAGACTTTTTATCTGCTTTCAAAAAGTCTCGTTCAATAACAGTGTTGATGAATCTACGTTAAGCGTTGTACGTTATGCAAGCTTTCAGTAGCAAGCTCTTCAATCGGTGACTGGCGTTCCGTCATCGTTAAATTTCGCAATTTTCGCACCTGTCAACTTCCACTCCTCTCGCTCTTTCTCTGTGGCTTTGGGCGAAAACCACCCAACATAGGCATAGAAGATGCCAATGAGAGGCGCGGTCCAGCATGCAAATGCTAGCGGTATGTATAACAAGTTTTCTAAGTTGCCTCCAGATACGCCCAAACCGAGTGCGGATATAACAAATGCTCCCCCCGCATTCCAAGGAATGAGTGGTGACATTAACGTTCCGCCTTCCTCAATTCCTCGTGATAAATTAAGGGTAGAGTATCCCATGCCGCGGTAAACCGGCGAATACATCCTCCCTGGCAAGGCTACTGACAGATAGGGGTCGCCCGCTACTAAGTTTGTTGAAAACGCCGTTCCAACCGCAGCAACCTGCGTACTTGCGAACGTCTTCGCTTTACTTTTTATTGCATTGATAATACTTCTCAAACAGCCTGTCGTCTCGAGCGCTCCCCCAAATGCCAGGGCGATAAGCACTAGCGAGATAGTCCACATCATTGATTGAACACCACCTCGATTAAGCAAGGTGTCAATCTCGACGATATTGGTTTGAATGGCATATCCGTTATTCGCATAGTCAAATACAGCTTGAAGGCTTTGCCCCTGCATGACCATTGCAAAAGCGCCGCCCACGACAACACCTGCAAATAACGAAGGAAGAGGCGAGAATTTCTTTAATGCCAATGCCATAACAACAAGAGCCGGCAGCAGTGCCCAACCAGAAATGGTGAAATTAGATTCTAAAGCCGTAGTGATCGCCTCTATTTTCCCAAAAGACACACTTTGAGAGTCGATAACGAAGTAACCGACACCGAGGTAGATCAGAAACGCAATTAACATAGCTGGAATGGTGGTTGCCATCATATTCTTGATGTGCGAGAAAACGTCAGTGCCGGTAACAGCAGGGGCAAGATTTGTCGTATCAGATAAAGGAGAAACCTTGTCGCCAAAGAATGCGCCTGAAACGACGGCACCGGCTGTCCAGTACATTGGTATATCAAACCCTTCACCGATACCCATTAGCGCAAGTCCGACTGTGCCAACGCTCCCCCAGCTAGTACCAAGTGATACCGACACAACTGCACAGATAACCATACCAGCTGCGAGGAAAATTTGAGGAGACAAGGTTTTTAGGCCGTAATAGATAATGGTGGGCACGGTTCCGCTGGCAATCCATATACCGATAATCATGCCCACAACAATAAGAACGCTGACAGACGGTAAAGCTACCAGTATGACTTTGAATATTCCCGCGCGAATATCCAACCAAGTACGGCCAAGATAAATACCAACAAAACTTGTCAGCGCCACGCCAATGGCAAGAGGGATATGGGGTTCGAACACGCCAAAATAAAATATCTGCGTGCCTAATATCATCAATGTAAGTATAACGGGCGTTAACGCGAGCAGTAGTTTTGGGGTAGTGTGTTGTTCATCTGACATGCCAGTGCCCTCAAGGCCATAACTGGGAAGATGACTTGCCTCTGATTTTGACATGAGACGAAAGTTAACTTCTCTCCCAGCTAATATATTTCCATAAATATTTGTTAATCTTTACGGACACCCTTGCAGAACAGATCGGTTAGCAGTTAAACCTAATATATTCCCTAACCTTTCCATTTGGCCAGTGAAGGGGATTGGTTGAAAAGTCCTAAGCAAACGCGAAATACATCAAAGGGTTGGCGTAATTTCAACAGAAATATCAATGAGGCTGGCGAGTAGCACTCAAGTGGCCCGTTGCGTTAATGGATAAATCAACTGATTGTTGTATGTGGATAGACGTACTATGTTATGCCGTGCACATTCGATAAAAATAGCAGTTAACTAGGGCAATTCTATATTTATCTTTAACAACCATCGGAAGCTTTTTGGCTAAAACAATGAAAAAATTTATACGACATACGTTTTTTGTTTTCATACCGGCATGGGCTATGGGTTTTATATTAGCAAGCATTCTTCACACCACTTCTGTGTTGATAGAGCTCGCCAAGATTGACGTTTCTGTTGGTTTAAGCGACTGGCTTTTTATGATAAAGCAAGATTTACTGGGACTTCTTCCAACCTATGGCGTCATTATCGCGGTAACACTCGCGCTCGCCTTTTACATTACACAGTACGTTATAAATCGTAGTCAGAGTAGACGACTTGAAAGTACATCATTCCCAACCCGCTTAGCGCTGTTCTCAGCAGCTGGCGCCATATCGTTTTGGTTAATGCTTATGGCAATGCAGCCTATTCTTAACGTTACGCTTATCGCTGGCGCTCGTTCTCTAGCAGGTTTGCTAGCCCAGTGTTTAGCAGGGCTTATTGCTGGGTGTGTCTTTGCCTATTTAAATAATAAATCTACAGCAAAAACATAATTGATATTAATAGTACTGAATAAACCAACACAGATGTAAATAAAAGGTTAAGTTTGGTAATGTATGATGAATGCCGAATTACCATGCCCTACTAGGAACAAGCATTATGATAACTTATCCTGATAACGTGACCTGTCTTGCCGACTACATTGAACATGTAATGCACCAGTTTGCCGATAGACCCGCTTACACAGCGCTTGGACAAACCCTCACCTTTGCTGAAATAGATAGCAAATCTTCTGCACTAGCACGCTACTTTGTTCACGAAGCTAAACTTGCACCGGGCACTAGAGTGGCCATTCAACTTCCTAACTTGATTCAGAATCCCATTGCCGTATATGCAGCACTGCGAGCAGGTTTAGTGGTAGTGAATACAAACCCACTTTATACAGAAAGGGAAATGAAGCATCAGTTCACTGACAGTGGTGCAAAAGCTTTGGTCATTCTTGGCGATTTACTTCCAAAGTTCACCAGCATACAGACTGAAACAGACATCAGTACCGTCATCACTACGTCTGCAACTGAACTTTTAGACCCGAATACAGCGCCAGCGCTCGACGGTACGGTATCGCTAAGTAAAGCAATTGAAATAGGGAATGCGCTACCTCAGTTCGAACGCCCTTCATTAACCCTAGATGAACTTGCCATGTTGCAATATACAGGGGGAACCACAGGTGTATCTAAGGGTGCTGCGTTAAGCAACAAGAACGTGCTAGCTAACTGCATTCAGATGCTAGAACGCATCGGAGAAGGCTTTAAAGACGGTGAAGAAGTGCTTGTCTGCCCGTTACCTCTTTATCACATTTATGCATTCACGGTAGGTATGATGGCGCTATTTGCTAAGGGTACGCAAATCATCCTTATTCCAAATCCTCGAGACATTGACGGCTTTATTCAAACACTTAAGCCACACAAAATTTCCGCTTTCATGGGTATTAACACCTTATTTGTTGGGCTAGGACGCCATCCTGAGTTCTCAAAATTAGATTTCTCTAAACTTCACCTTACCATGTCAGGGGGCACAGCGCTGACGCAGGCCGCCGTTTCTATATGGCGAGATGTTACGGGCAATACTATTACTGAAGGGTATGGTCTTTCTGAAACGGCACCCGTGGTTTCATTCAACATCCCCGGAAAAGAAGAAATCGGTACGGTCGGTCATGAATTAGAAGACACTGAGGTGGCACTGTTAGACAGTTCAGATAAACCTGTGGCCGAGGGCGAGTCTGGGCAGATCGCAGTGCGCGGCCCCCAAGTTATGATGGGGTATTGGAACCGCGATGACGAAACCGCTAAAGTAATGACCAATGACGGCTTCTTTAAGACCGGAGATATTGGTATACGCACCGACTCAGGCGCTATAAAGATCGTAGACCGTTTAAAAGACATGATCATTGTATCTGGCTTTAACGTTTACCCGAATGAAATCGAAGACGTTTTAACCACGCACCCTAGCGTAATGGAAGCCGCCGTCGTGGGCAAACCAGATGACAAAACGGGTGAAAGAGTTTATGCTTTCATTACGGTGTCAGCCGACGTATCTACCGACGACGTTATCGAACACTGCAGAAAACAATTAACTAACTACAAAATTCCAAAATCTATAACCGTTCTTGACGAATTACCTAAATCCACCGTAGGTAAGATTTTACGTAGAGAGCTTCGCTCGGCATGATTAAAAAACAGCCGTTTTATATTTTCTTAAACGGCTTTTTTTCTCTAAAAATCAGTTTATTACTACGAAAGGATAACGCTCAAAATTTGTAAAATAGTCTAGTTATTACTATAAATTACAGATTATCCATTCATTATCCATATCAATGCTTTCAAAGACGCTTTTTTTTACCAGCCTAGAAGAGCTGCAGTCTGAGAGTGAGGCGTTGAGAGCGTTTGCACCATCTTTTGTTATCGCCTTCGCATCACCGACATTTTTTCTTGTTCCTTCATTTCATCAAACGCTGACTGAAATCTGCGTCAATTGCGTTGGATGTAGTACTGCTGGTGAGATTTCTGGAAACAGAGTTTTTGAGAATGGGATCTCGCTCGTAGCGATACGTTTCAGTGGCAGCGCCCAGGTTAAAATCCATCATACACATCTACAAGACATGCAGAGTTCGTTCAATACCGGACAGTCGTTAGCAGATGGTATAGACAATGAAGGACTGAGAGGTGTGTACCTTCTAGCGCCCGGTGTTGATGTAAATGGCTCAGCCTTGTTAGCAGGTCTAGCAACCAAGTTACCCGAAAAGGTAGGGATAAGCGGAGGACTCGCGGGAGACTACGGAGCGTTTGAACAAACCTATGTGTTGCACCCTGAAGGCGTCGACAGCAGAAGCGTTAGCGCTATTGCTTTTTATGGTGAGAGTTTGTCCTTTGATTATAGTGCTAACGGCGGTTGGCGTTCGTTTGGCCCGGCGAGAGCAGTAACATCAGCTATTGCGAATCAACTCTTTGAATTAGATGGTAGACCTGCGCTTGATATCTATCGAGACTACCTGGGCGACTACGCTAACGACCTGCCTGCAAGTGGGCTCTTATTTCCCTTCGAAGTTTTGAACGAGGAAGGCCAACCTACACAGGTCATTAGAACGATACTCGGCATAGACGAGTCATCGAAAAGCCTCATTCTGGCGGGTGAAGTTCAGACAAGTCACTACCTACGTTTAATGCATGCGTCGACGGATGATCTTATCGATGGTGCTCATAGGGCAATAAACGGCATTACTCATTCGAACATGAACTATCATACTGATTACTTAGCCCTTGTTACGAGCTGTGTTGGGCGCAAACTCGTTATGGGTGACCGAGTTGAAGAAGAAATTGAGGAGATAGACTGCCAACTTACCGGGCCCGTGTGTATTGCTGGCTTTTATTCCTATGGTGAAATTAGCCCCTTACTGAATAAAGGCCAGTGTGAGTTACACAATCAAACCTTGACTATTATGTTATTAAGGGAAGCATGTTGACTCCATTATTAGAGCGCCAGTTACGCCGAGCATTTAACCTTGACGACACGGTGTCGCTCGAGCGCTGGCTCAATGAGCTCAAATCTAAAAGTGATGACGATAAAACTGAGGGAGCGAGTGATTTTAAACAAGGACTGGCACTGCTCGTTTCGCGGGTCAATGAGTCTTACGCTTTCTTTGAAAGAGATATAACGTTAAGAGATAGAAGTTTACGCATCAGTTCAGAGGAACTGATGACGGTAAATGAGAAAGTTCGCCAAGAGTACGACGAGCAGAAAGCGGTAATTGAAACCCTTAGACGGGCGGTAAACCAATTGCTCGAAGAGCGAAACAAGCCGCTTATAGATGAACATTTCACCAACCTTTCCGATCTCAGTACGCTGACCTATGAACTGATCAACGAACAGAAAAATGCAAATAATGAGCTATTGCTTCAGCGCAAAGCCATGGATAAACACGGTATCGTAGCAACTATAGATCTCAACGGCATTTTGCTGTCGGCGAACGATAAATGCTGTCAGCTTTCCGGATACTCTCGCGACGAATTAATAGGAAAGAGTACCGCCATTTTTCGTATCCAAAACATCCCAATTTCTGAGCAAGAAAGAATATTAGGAACACTAATTAAGGGTGAAATATGGCAAGGGGAACTGCATAGTTTTACTAAGAAAAATGAGCCATGGACTGTGTTTGCGACCGTCGTGCCGATTGTAGAATACAATAAACGGGTCAATCGCCTTGTCGTTATCTGCACAGACATGTCAGAACAAATGCGCCTTGCCCGCAAGCTCAAAGAGGATCGTGCTTTTTACCAAAGTATCACCAATAGCATTGGTGAAGGGGTATATGCGGTAAATGGCGAAGGAAAAGCTCAGTTTCTCAACCCAGCCGCTTCACGACTGTTAGGTTGGACTGTCGAGGATCTTCAAGACCGACGTTTTCACGATACTGTTCATTATCAAAAAGGTGATGGCACGTTTCTACCTAGAGAGGAATGTCCAGTTAATTTGACTATCAGAACGGGCAAATCATACTCCTCTTACGAAGACTTTTTTACGGATAAACGGGGACGCTTATTCCCTATCTCTATTGTTGCCGTTCCACTGCTAGACGATAACGGCAAACCAGATGGGCATGTGGGAGTCTTTAGCGACATAAGTAGTCAAAAAGCTATCGAGCATAAATTACAAAAAGCTTACGACAACGCCCAAAGTGCCAACAAAGCGAAAAGCGATTTTCTCGCTACTATGAGCCATGAAATTAGAACGCCAATGAATGCCATTATTGGTCTTACTCACTTGGCCTTGGAAACGCAGGACAATGACCAACGCCTGCAATACCTTGAAAAAGTTCAGCGAAGCGCTAACGCCTTGCTAGAACTAATGAACAGTATTCTCGATTTTTCTAAAGTAGAAGCTGATAAGGTAGATATCGTAAACGAACCTTTCACGCTAACCAAAACCATTGATAAGCTTGCACAAGTATTTCAAGTCAAAGCGCAACAAAAAGGCCTACAGCTGCTTTTTGATATACGCTACAACACAAACTCGCCATGCCGTGGTGACAGCGAAAAAATCTATCAGGTTCTGCTGAACCTTTTAAGTAATGCAATCAAGTTCACTGACAACGGTTATGTTTTACTTAAAGTAAACAAACGGGAAGATAGGCTCTTTTTCAGCGTAAGCGACACCGGCATGGGTATTACCGACGTTGGTAAGTCCAAGCTTTTCAATGCATTTGTACAGGCAGATGCTTCCATATCTAGGAAGTTTGGTGGTACGGGGCTCGGTTTAGCGATCTGCAAACGTCTTGTGGAATTGATGGGCGGAGAGCTTACTCTTAAAAGCAAAATCAACGAAGGAAGTTGTTTCGCTTTTTCACTCCCAGTTTGCGTCGACGACGCTGCTGTAAAACCATTCATCCCGGAATCATTGCCTTCAAAAGTACTTTGCATACAAACCCACGAAAGCGTAGCGCGAGGATGTCAGATTCTTGCGCAAACACTGAAGAGGCTGAATATAAACTGCGAGATTGTTGATGAGCGCGAAGCGCATCTTACTTCATCCGGACAACAAGCCATTGCATTTTTAAGCGATCGCGACGCCGACTGGAAAACCTTTTCAAACCCGTTGCAGAATAACCACGATGCTCAGCTAAATTGCAATATATTAGTAAGCCCACTCAGCAAGGCCAACGTACAAAAACACTTAGGCAAAAAGCGTTACAATGAGTTCAGAGTGGTGGAATTACCTTTCTCTGATAAAGAGCTTCTTTCAGCGCTATCTCCACTTCAACTGCCGTCGAGAGAGACTGAAAATGACAAACTTGAGAGTAAAAAGTGGCGAATCAAACGTTTGTCTAACAAACGTATCTTGGTGGTAGATGACGACTTAATCAGCGTTGAAATAAGCCAGCAAATCTTAGTGGATTTAGGCATGAAAGTCGTAACGGCAACCACTGGGGAACACGCACTAACCTTGTGCGAATCGAACACCTTTGACGCGATTTTACTGGACTGTCACTTACCTGGAATTTCTGGCTACGATGTTGCAGACGAGCTCGTAAATAAAGACGGCTGGCTGACCCCTATCATAGCGTTGAGTGCAGATGAGACAAATGAAGCTTCAGAAAAAGCATTAACGGCAGGTATGTGCTATCACTTAGTGAAGCCAGCAACGGCTGATGAAATAGTCCACACTATTGACTCTCACATTCACGCTGGTTACATCGACATTGATGTGCCCGAACATGCCGATGACTTTACCTTATCATTATTGGCCTTCTACGACACATATAGCCAACGCAGTGTAATGACAGACTTGCTTAGCATCCTGTACTCGCCATCAAATACGAGCGACCTATTAAACGCGTTACTCGTTGATGCTCATAAAATAGGGGCTTCTACATTAGCGCACTGTCTGGAGGTGTTACTTGAGTCGCTTCAAAGGCCTGACACAGCTATCGCGAAGCGTGTTGCTGACTTGTCTTATGCATTGGATGCCACACTTCGTCTTATTGCTCATACCATTGATAAAAATGAAGAAAGTGGAACTTCTCATGATGATTTCCATGTTGACAATGTAGCTTTACTTGCCACATTAAAGAACGCAAAAAGCGCCCTTGAAACCTATGATGCAAAAGCATTAGAGCACATATCCCTGCTTGCCACTCAATACAGTGAATCAAGCTATTCACACACCATAGCCCACTTAAAGCAACTCACTTCTGTTTATGATTTTGAAGGCGCTTTAACTATTATAGAAACGCTTATTAATGAAATTACCCATGAACGTGCCTAACATAGATGAACATGTATTCAATATACTTGTCGTTGACGACGAGCCAGCGAATATTGATATATTGCTTGGGATACTCAGCCCTTTTTACAATGTTAAAGTCGCCCCCTCAGGGCCTATAGCCCTCAAAATTGCAAAGCAACACACGCCTGATCTCATCTTACTCGATATCATGATGCCGGATATGGATGGGTTTGAGGTATGTGAGCGACTTAAATCAGATGAAGTACTTAGCCAGATTCCCGTTATTTTCGTAACAGCACTTACCCAAGGAGAAAGCGAAGAAAAAGGGTTTAAGCTTGGTGCAGTAGATTACCTTACGAAACCTGTCTCACCTAGCATAGCGCTGATGCGAGTAAAAACTCATCTCAGTCTCGCACATCAAATGCGTACTACCGAAAACTTAGTGGCTGAACGCACTGAGGAACTAAGCAAAAGTCAGCAAAGCGCTATTACCATGCTAGCTGCTGCAGGCCATTACAATGATACTGACACAGGGCATCATATTTGGCGCATGGCTGCTTACAGCAAATGCTTAGCCATGGCCTCGGGCTGGTCTTATGATGATGCATGCTTACTCGCACAAGCCGCCCCCATGCACGATACGGGGAAAATTGGCATCCCTGACTCAATTTTAAAAGCGCCGCGCAGGCTTACAAACAGTGAAATGGAAGTTATGCAATCTCATGCGCAAATAGGACATAAAATTCTCTCCCGTTGTGATACGCCACTGTTTAATCTTGCTGCTGAGATTGCCCTATGTCACCACGAAAAATGGAATGGTGCAGGCTACCCGCAAGGATTGGCAGGAGAGAACATCCCAGAAAGCGCCCGTATTGTAGCCATTGCTGATGTTTTTGATGCACTTACTATGAAGCGCCCTTACAAAAAGGCGTGGGATGACGAGGAAGCATTCGACTATTTACGTCAAGGTGCAGGTGCGCATTTTGACCCTAGATTAGTTGACTGCTTTTTATCAATAAAAGAAGAAATTATCGAAACCAAGCACTATTGGAACAAATTAGAAGCGGAAGGAAAAGTTGTATCAGTGAGTGATTTACTCCCTAAAAAACTGTAGTTAACGGCATACAGGCACAAGAAACTATCCGCACATACACAGGTAAAGTTAGGATATTGGCATAATTAGCGTGGTTATATTGCTCATGAAATTAATAACTAGCGCGCACAAAAAAGGGTCGATTTCTCGACCCTTTAATTTTCAGACTGTCCCAATGCGCTGAGCTTAGCTTGCGCCTAACTCAGAAGCAAGTGCGTCTGCCTGACGTTTCTCGCCTTGAACAAACTGTTTCCACTGCTGCGCCATTGCACGGCTCTTCTGATGCTTTTCTGCTTCAGCTAGCTGATTAAGCGCTAGGGCATATTGCTTTTTATTGTAAAGCGCCATGCCTTTAATCAAGTAAACCAAACCAGGGTTTCTCAAATCACCTTTTTCAACCGCACGGTCTGCCGCGGCGATGGCCTCATCAAAGCGCTCTTCATTCAGAAGAATTTGGGCAATCTGAGCATCTAACTCACCGTCTTCAGACAGTTCAGCCGCTTGCATCATAACCGGGATTGCTTTGTCTTGCTCTTTGGCAAGCGACCAGCTTTGACCTAAGAACTTAAGGTTGCGCAGGTTTTTCTCAAGCACACCATCGTTCATCGCCTGTTCCATCAGTTTTGCACCTTTGTAAGGTACGCGATGATAGTAGTAAAGCTGTGCCATGTTAAACACATCGGCTGACGTATTGACGAACCCGCGCTGATAAGCGGTTTCCATAATAGCCAGTTGCTTGCGCTCTTCACCTAGCTCACCGTACATACCGGCTAGCTGGATCCAATATTTAGGTTCATCAAACAACTTCACCATTTTAACTAAAACATCTTTTACCTTGGCAGGCTGTTTTAGTTCGTAATGGATAGCGCGCTGAAGAATTAACCACCCTTCATCAGGGATCATGCCTTCGGCTTCGTGACCTGCAATAGCTTCTGCAATCCACGTCGCTGCCTCTTCGTACTGCTTGTTCTGATAATACGCTTGCGCTTTTATCACTTTATTCTTTGGTGGGATAGGCCCTTCGTTTAAGACTTCCCAGCGCTCTAAATAAGTAATAGTCTCGTCGTAATTACCCTGCATCAGATTGAGCTGCGCTAAGCTGAAAAGTGTCGTCATTTCAAACTTTTCAGGAATTGGCTGCTGCTCTACCACTTTAGCAAACGACTCCAACGCTTTCGCATAGTCTTCGTTGTTGTAGTAAATGAAGCCGAAAAAGTTATACATCATGGCTTTTTCGTAGGCGTTCATCGAGTCAGACTTATCTTCTACTTCTTTCAAAATAGCGATAGCTTCTTCAATATTGCCTGCTTCATCCGCCGCCGTTTGTGCTCGAGCTAGCTGTTCGTAAACCTTGCCGCGTAATGTAGGTACACGGCGAGTTTTCTTCTCACTGGCCTTTTGCTCTTGTGCAACAGCGTCGTTGGCAACCAACATGCTAGGTACAGATACCGTGGCCGATGCAAATGCAAACGCCAGTGCACTAAGCAATGTATTCGTCTGTTTTTTCATCATGTTCTGTTACCCGTCAATTTGGAACGTAATACGGTTTTGCACACCAGAAACCTCTGTTGCTTCGCCATTTACCACACGAGGTTTATATTTGAACTTCATTGCAGCGTCGATGGCCGCTTGTTCGAATATACCTTCTGGGTTCGCTTCAACAACAATGGGGTCGCGCACCGCGCCCTGCTTAGTTACTGTAAATTCCACAATAACGAAGCCTTCGATACCGCGCTGAAGCGCACGTCGTGGATAAACCGGCGCAACCTTAACAATAGGCAAGTATTCACCGTCACCAGACTCAAGGGCCAACCCGCCTTCCAGTGAGATGTCATCACCCACTTCAGCGCCAAAGTCCATCGACGTGCCTTCTGCATCAGGAGAAGGTGAATCCATTTGAGGCTGCTCCATCTGCGGTGGCGGCTCTTCTGGCTTAGGTGGCTTCTTCGGCTTACGATCTTTTTTCTCAACCTGTTCATCCTGCTTGACCCTTACGAAATCAAGCACGCTTCCCTTAGGCGGCTCAGTTAAAGCGCTGCCACCCATCTTGATAAGCGATTGCATCAAGAAGAACAGGCCTAACGTGATCGCAAGGGATAGTACAAATGCGATTAAATATCGTGGCATGATTTATTGCTCTTGGGCTGCAATCGAAACATCGTAAACGCCAGCGGCTCGCGACGCGTCCATAACCTTAATCAGCGTTTCTGTTGTTGACTTTTTATCAGCCTGTATGACAACAGAACCCTGTGGGTTTTCTGCGCGAAGACGCTCAATGTTCGCCTGAACTGCGCGAACGTCGATGCGGCGTTTGTTAATCCAAATTTCGCCTTTATCTGAAATAGCGATAAGGATGTTAGCGCGGTCCTTTTTCACAGCAGTAGCTGCTTCTGGGCGGTTAACGTCAATGCCTGCTTCTTTCACAAATGACGCAGTCACGATAAAGAAGATCAACATGATAAATACAACGTCCAGCATGGGCGTCATGTCGATGGCTGCTTCTTCCTCATCGACTAGGTTTTGAAAGTGCTGCTTCATAATAAATACCTTACCTTAATGCTTTGCTAGCATTAACGTTGAATAATCAATGCATCCTCAAGATGCGTGCGTTCTGATTTCACCATACGAGTTAACCAGGTAGCGGCGAATACACCTGAAAGTGCGCCAACCATGCCCGCCATTGTGGGGATGGTGGCTTTCGATACACCTGACGCCATTGAACGAGCATTACCTGAGCCCGCAATCGCCATTACATCGAACACTTCAATCATACCGGTAACCGTTCCCATCAAGCCTAGCAGCGGACAAAGCGCAACCAGTGACTGGATAATGGGGATGCTGCCGTTTAGGCGCATGGTTAACTGTGAAATTGTTTTCTGACGAACTTGCTCTGCGAACCAAGAAGAGCGGTCGGCACGTGCTGTCCACATTGCAACCGCTTCTTTCTTAGCTTGCTTATGCCAAACCATCAGATACATCGCACGCTCGAGGATCAAAAGCCACATAACGAATATCAGCAGACCGATAACTAGGAGAACCTGGCCACCTGTTTCTGTGAAATCGCGAATTGCTTCTAGAAACTCGATCATGATTAGCCTCGCTCAGCGCGCTCTGCAATTACGCCAGACGCCTGTTCTTGTAGGATGTACACGATGTTTTTAGAACGTGTGTTAAGCATTGCGTAAAGCAGTGTCATAGGAATCGCTACAACAAGACCTAGTACTGTTGTTACAAGCGCTGTTGAGATACCACCCGCCATCAGTTTCGGGTCACCTGTACCGAACAACGTGATTGCTTGGAAGGTGTTAATCATACCCGTTACTGTACCTAGTAGACCCATAAGCGGCGCTACAACAGAGATAATCTTAATGATAGTTAGGTTACGACCTAGCTTAGGCACTTCGCCCAGAATCGCTTCTGTAAGGTGAAGTTCAAGCGCTTCAACGTCTGCGTTTGGATGCTCGTCACGTACTTTAAGAACACGGCCAAGCGGGTTGTTTGTATTTACTTCTTTGCTCTTGAGCTGTTTATTCACTTTCATGCGAATAAGCGACAGCGTTACAAGACGCTCTAAGGCAAGTAGAAGACCGAACGCACCAACGATAAGAATGATGTAACCTACTACACCGCCCTGCTCTACACGCTCTTGAAGGTTAGGCGCTTGAACAAGAAGACCTAGGATTGAACCACCCGTTGGGTCGATACCGAACTGTACTAATTCACCGCTTGATGCTTGTAGTTCAGCAGCAGAGCTCATGTAACGGTCAGCAGGTTGACGTACTAACTCAGACACTGTACCAGTGACACCGTTGTACTCAAGGTATTTACCGTCAGCAACTAACGCAAAAGGACCTACGCGCACAACAGGCTTGTTCACTTTTTCACCGCCCGCTTCAACAACGTCGGTGGTGAAGGTAGTCACCTTGCCCGATTCTGTCATTTCACGCTGCATTTCAAACCAAACACGCTCAATTTCTTCAATTGATGCTAGTTTTGAGCTTGACCCCATGTCTTGCGCCATCTTATCAAGGAAGTCAGCACGGCCAGGAATTTGTGCAGAAACCACTGAATTATAGAATTTGTTTTTGGTGTCGCCAGCGATTTGCTGCAACACACCGAATAGCTCTTTAAGTGAACCAAGACGTGTGTCTAGTGCACCGTTAAGGTCTGCTAGTTTGAATTCGTTTTCTTCAAACTGAGTTTCGAGCTTTTCAGATTGCGCAAGCATTTGATCGCGCTGCTCGCGCGTTTCACGAAGAATGCGATCTTGCTCTGCACGTTGCGCTTGGAAATCACGCTCGCGCTGTTTGTTTTGTTGAGACTGTGCGAACTGACCTTCTTCTAGTTGCTTAAGAAGTGCGTCCAAGTCCATTGCACGGTCGCTTTGTGCGAAAGCACCAACGCTGATGCTAAGGGCTGCTAGACCAACAGCGATACGTTTTACTGTGTTAAACATTCTCATCAACCTCTTAGTCTGTAATTGCCACTGGCAGCATTAGCAAGTCTGGTGCAAGTTGCTTCTTTGCCATGCGCAGACCTTTTGTGATTTGTGTACGGTAGCTGCTATCAAGCTCTTCCCACTGACGGGTTTGCTTGTTCCAAACACCCTGCATGCTTGCATCACGTGTTTGATAAATTAGCGCTGTACGACCAAGGCGTAGGAATTCAACGTCACGCTCTTGACCGTTAATTGAATGAATACCGCTGTACGCTTCCATAGTGCGGCCGTAGTCCATCTCTACTTGATAAGCTTCCATTACGCGACGGAATTTTTCAGACGCAGCAACGTCGGCACGGTCCATCATGGCGCGAAGGTCGGCAACGCGGTTCGCGCGCTCTTCTGGAAGAAAAGGAACATCTAATTCAACGAACTGCTCTAGGCCGTCAATCATGCGCATCATTAATGGCGTGATTTGACGCTCGACAACAGACACTTCGTCAATAGCCGAGTTTAGGTCTGCCATTTCTTGTTCTTGGTTATTGATTTGCTTACGAAGCTGAGTGTTATAAACCTCAAGGCCTTCGATTTCTTTCATCAATGTTTTGAACTGTTGAAGTTTGCTGTCAATTTGATCGGTAATACCGTTTATTTTTTCTTGCGATTTTGCCGCTGACTCATTGATTTTCGCTGCCTCATCGACAACGGGTTTTAAGACTTCATCGTCTTGTGCCAGTACTGGTGTCGCTGTCAGCGCACCTGCAACTAGCAAAGCATTGATAAGCTTCATACATTCAAACCTTTAAAGTTAAAAGAAATCGGTTGTATCCGACTATAAATTTCTGCGCGTAGGATAGAGTTTTTCTGTGACAGTTTTATTACGAAACTGTCATATTAGAACCGAAAGTGTCATGTTTAACTCATAAAAAAGGCCGCATGTAGCGGCCTTAAGGATAAGTTCGGTAATTAGAAGTCATATTTATATGACAATCTAATTCCAGTACCTCGTGTCTCAGACCTAAGCAGGGTATCGTTAAATTCAATTTCACGATCTTCACCTAAGATATTCTGAACACGTAATGTGACAGTGCTATTAAAATCAGGATAGTACTTGTACACCATATCCAGTGAATGGAATGGCTGTTCAAAGTTATCGTCAAATCCATCGATACCGGCAATCAAGATACGCTCACCGAAAACGTTGTACACTAAAGATGCTGAGTGTTCGCCGTTGTCTGAGTCATAGCCTAGCTGCATGTTCAACACGTACTGAGAGTGTCCCGTCATTCGACGAACTTCATTAGTGATTGCTGCTGATACACCGGTTTGTTCAACGATTTGCTGACGATCTAACACAATCTCAGAGTCACTGACTGTGATGTTACCTGTCATGAACAAGTTGTCCCAGATACCGTCGCCGATAAAAGCTAAGTCTTGCAGGAATTCGACTTCCATACCATATACCTCGCCTGATTCGGCGTTCGCGATACGGATAAGTGGCGGACCATCCTGAGCTGGAGACTGAACGGATTCGATAGGCGCTTCCATGTCTTTATAGAAAAGACCTACCGACACGTTGTTACCCGCTTCGCGATACCATTCCCAACGCACATCATAGTTGATGATATCGGTGGTACTTACACCAGGCGTACCTGCAATTGGGAAGTTCGTCAACGGGTCCAAATAAGTCGCTGAAGAAACTTCACGAAGGTCAGGACGTACAACCGTTTGACCGATACTTGCACGTAGCTGCATATCATCTTGTAAGAAGTACGTGACCGCTAGCGCTGGATAGAAATCATCTTCTTGGAACGCTAACTGTGCACGATCGGCTTCGTCGCTTAAATCGAACTGGTTAGTACGTGGGTCGAGTGGAGCAACAACCTGACGGAAGTCTTCCCATCGCACACCACCAGTGAATCGCCACTTGTTGTCATAGAAAAAGTCAGCTTCAAAATAGTAAGCATCAATTTTCTGCCCTGCAACGTAATCGTCACCAGCAATGGTAGTGTCACGTATAATTGGGCGGCTAGACAATGAAAGCGTATCTAATACATCGTCGCTAAAGATTTGACTAAAGTCGTTTCCGTCTAAAATTGAACGGTCTTCAACACCAAGTGTATTAATGTCAAAACGGCGGTTTTCAGCAGTCCGTGTTTTAGTTACAAAGCTTGTACCCACTTTGTACTCAGTTTCCCACTTACCCAATGTCATTGGATAAGTTACGTTATAGCCAAAGTTCTCCAAACGATCGTGAAGGTCCTGGAAGGTATAACGTGCCGCAGTTTGTGCATCTGCCAAGAAAATTTCGTTTTCATCGTCGAAGATGCCGTCATCATTCACGTCTTCCATAACGAAACGCGCATTGAAGTTACCTGGCGCATGACGAACAGAACGTCCCAGTGAATACGTCCAGTCAACACCCATAAAGTTAAGTTCAGGGAATGTATGCTGGCCCTTCACTTGATTGGTATACAGCGAGCGCTCTTCGTACTGGATGTCGATATCGCGAATACGCAACCCTTCTGCTTGGTTCAAGTTTTCTGTATTACCAAACATTTCGCGAATTTCATCACGGGTATCGTTTAGTACGATAAGACTGTAGTCAATACGGTGCTGACGATTGTAGTCTACACCAAGCGTTAACAGAGAAGACCAAGTAACGGTTTGCTCAGTACCCTGAATATCGTCAAAGAAGCGCACATTGATAATGTCATCGCCCACTAAGTCAGGGTCTTGTAGCTCGTATTCTTCAGAAGAGCGAGTTTGGGCTGAGTAACGAGAAGTTACCAAAAAGCCAAAACGCCAATCGTCGTCATAGTCGTAACTGTCACCGTAGGTAACGTTAAAGCGCATATCTGGATCGGCTGATGTTTTTTCTAAGCCGTATGCTCTGTTCGTACCTTTAAACAACTCTAGTGCTTCTTCCGGCTCTAGGTCGTCTAAGAAGTTCTTAGAATCCCAACGATCCTGGATAGCTTCTGAAGCTGCGCGTGTACCATCATCTTCACCCGTCCAATCTCGACCGCCACCAGCGTAATCTAATACATCACCCGAGTTTTCAGTATCTATGCCAACAGCAGCTGACAGGTTGAAAACGCGCTCCGTTGGGATTGACTTTAAGCGAATATCAACGTTACCACCACCGAATGCAGCAGGCATTGACGGTGAGTATGATTTTTGAACGGCCAAGCTTTCGATAATACTTGCAGGGAATAAATCCAGCGGTATTACGTTACGTGTTGGATCCGGACTAGGTACGATTGCACCGTTTAATTGCGTTGATGAATAACGCTCACCAAGACCGCGAACGTAGATAAAACGACCATCTACAAGGGTCAAACCGGTTACACGTCTAAGTGCGCCAGCAGCATCGCTATCGCCTGTACGTGAAATTTGCTCTGCGCCCATAATATCGGCAACAAAAGCCTGATTCTTACGTTCTTCCATTACTGCCGTTGCGGTGCCTTTTAGGCGCGTACCGGTAGCCACTACCTCTTCAATCACTTCATCTTCATCTGATTGAGCGTAGGCCATAGTCGTTGGAAACAAGATACTTGCTGCAACGGCTAAGCTGATGGGTTTTAGAAGAAACCTGTTAGCAGGTCTGTTCATGATTAACCTCTTTAGAAAGGAATACTTTTACGAATGAAAAATTCGTGTCTTACAAACTTAAAAGCAAGTGCGTCACTATCCGCAACACACTTGCTTGTCTTAGGCTATGCGATGTGGGTCTTATTCAAGACCTACAGTCCAGCCCGCAGTCCAATCGTTGTCAGCGTCTTTAACTGCACCGATAAAGTCTACAGAAGAGAAGAAGCTGTCTAGCGTCGATACGTCAGTCGCAGCAGTTGCGTCTACTGTGTAGATACCGTTAAGTACTGTCGCAGTATTATCAAGTAGGCTGTTACCTGTTTGCGCAGTGAACCACTCTTCTTGGCTAAAGTCGCCAGAGTCTTTGATATTTTCCGCACACGCTAGTACAGATGTTTCAAAAGTAAGCTGAGGCGTGTTAGTGCCGTCCATGTTAGCAAGTAGCGTAGTGTCGCCATCGCTAAGGTCAGCTTCGAAACATTCACCCATACCCGCTGGGCCAGTGACTACGAAGTTGTATAACTGCGCGTTAGTTTGGTCACGAAGTAGAACACCTTCTGAGTCAGCGTCAGCAGTGTCGAACTCGTTACCAATGATAGTCATGTTAGCAATCATTGGGTTAGAGAACGCTAGACCGTCACCGCCGTCACCGTCACCTTCAATTGCGCGGTTAGCATCAGAGTTGTCTTCAGCGTGCTTAACTAGTACGAACTGAAGCTTACCTACGTAGCCGTTATCCCAGTCTACAGAGTCATCTTGAATGCCTGTTAGCGTAAGGTACTTAACGTTTACTGCACCACCAAAGAACTCAACACCATCATCCGCGTTTTTGTGTACTTGTACATACTCAACAGTAGTACCAGAACCTACACCGCCAAACGTGATACCGTTTAGTTCGTTATCTGGGGCGATTTCGAAACCACCGTGCATTACGCGAACGTAGCGAAGCGTACCAGAACTATCAGTGTTATCTGTACCACCGAACACTGCACCTTCTTGTGCACCTTCAACTTGAAGTGAACAATCAGTACCGTCCTGAGGACACTTAGTAGATTCACCGTTACCTAGAACGATCATGCCGCCCCATTGGCCAGCTTCACCCGCTTCAAGACCGCCAACAACGTGGTCACGTGAAGTAAACGTGATTGGGTTTTCAGCAGTACCGTTTGCATTAATCTCTGAGTCACGGCTAATTACTAGGTAGTCGTTACCAGATGCGCCATAAACAGTTACGCCAGGCTCGACAGTAAGGGTTGCGCTGTTTTCTTTGTCGCCACCTACGAATACTGCACCTGAAAGCGCGTAGAAGTTACCTTCTGTAAGTGTTAGGTCAGACGTGATAGTGCCAGACACTTCGCACGTAGTGGTTGAACCGTCTACTGGCGTAATTGACGTTGTACCTGAAGGGCAACCAGAAGCAGATTGTGCTAGTTCGATGTTACCGCCACCGAAACCGAATGCCCAACCTTGACGCCAGTCGTCTTCACCAACAGCACCAACGAATGTGTTTGCTTCAAAGAAAGTATCAAGCAATGTAGATGCGTCGCCACCAGCAGTAAGAAGTGCGCTTTCTGCTGTAAGTGTACCGTCCGGGTTAAGACCAAGATTTGCACGGTCTTCAAACGCGATTAGCTGGTTACCTTCTTGGCCTGTGAACCATGCTTCTAGGTCAACTGCACCCTCTGGCGTATTGAACGGCTCAGAACAAGCAATCGCTGAGTAAGTCATGGTTAGGTCACCGTCAGAAAGGTTAGCTTGAACCGTTTCGTCAGTGTCCATTTCTAAACACTCGCCCATTGCTTCTGGACCAGTGATAAGGAAGTTCATTAGGTTTGCGCCAGTTTGGTCGCGAAGTAGTAGACCTTCAGAGTCAGCGTCAGCTGTATCGAAAGTGTTACCGATCACTGTCATGTTAGCGATCATTGGCTTAGAGAATTCTAGACCGTCACCACCGTCGCCGTCACCTTCAATACCGCGGTTCGCGTCAGAGTTGTCAGCGGCATGCTGAACATAAACGTACTGAAGCTTACCTTTATAACCGTTGTCCCAGTCTACTGAGTCATCTTGGTTAGCCGTTAAAACTAGGTGTTTCGCGTTTACCGCACCGCCGAAGAATTCTACACCGTCATCTGCGTTGCTGTGTACTTGTACATAGTCAACTTCTGTACCTGAACCAACACCACCGAAAGTGATACCGTTAAGTTCGTTGTCTGGCGCAATTTCAAAACCAGCGTACTTAACTACTACGTATTTAAGGATACCAGAGCTGTCTGTATCGTCTGTACCACCAAATACTGCACCTTCTTCTGCACCTTCAACCTGAAGCGCGCAGTCAGAACCATCTTGTGGGCACTTAGTTGATGTACCGTTACCAAGGATAACAACACCACCCCATTGACCAGCACCAACTTCGTCGCCAACAACATCGTTGAATGAAGTCATGATGATTGGAGAAGATGCTGTACCTTCTGCTTCAATTTTTGAGTCACGGCTAACTACAAGGTAATCAGCACCAGTACGACCAAAGATTACAGTGCCTTCTTCAATAGCAAGCGTTACGCTGTCGGCTTTGTCGTTACCAATAAATACAGGACCTTCAAGCGCCCATACTTTGTCGTTTGTTAGTGTGATAACACCTTGGTCGTCTGCATCTTCAGCAGTCAAACGACCAGAAAGAACGCGTACTTCTACCGTTTGGCCGAACGCTTCAGAAACTTCGCCACTTAGAAAAGAGCTTACTTCACCTGGAGCCGTGTCAGTTGAGCCTGTATCACCGCCTGTATTGCCGCCGTCAGTGTCACTACCATTGTTATTAGTTGTATTAGTAACGCTGTTATCAATATCGCCTTCGCTAATATTGATGTCGCCGCCACAGCCAGCTAGCACAAGCGCAGTAGCAATAGCTGAAGCTTTGAAAAGTTGCTTAAGTTCCATGTGTTTCTCCAAGTACGGTATAATTATGGATTTAGAAAACGCGGAAACTTTAACTGAGGTAAATGACACATTTGTTACATTAAGGCGCTGTAACAAAAGTTTCATATAAAAAGTTCAATTTTTGGCTTTCGAGGATAAGTAAATTGGAAAAATAACCAAATCGGAGCAATTATTTTTACTTTTCTTATACTTATGGCTAGCTTTGCTGATTCGATAAAATTGGCCACCAGATATGCCGAGAGATGACAACTTCTAGATTCAACCACCAAGACCTAAATACCAAGAGCGTTGAAACTCCATTTGTGACGCAATTATGACAAATTTTATGCGCCGCGTATGTGAACTCACATAGGAAGAATTGTTTATTCGGCTAATAACCGTCGTTGACGCACAAGAACATCTTCCCTTATTGGAAAGTACCCGTCTCTTGATACCTGCTGCTGCCCTTCCTTTGACAAAATATAGCGAAGAAATTCTCTTTCTAATGTGGGTAGCGGTTCATTTGGCTTCTTATTAATCACTAAATAGAGAAAGCGAGCAAATGGATAGGTCTCGTTACGCACGGTGTCGATAGATAACGGTATTAAATTATCTAGCGAATTCCCCAGCGGCAACGCACGAACGCCTGCTGTTTTGTAGCCGTACGCGGCATAGCCAATAGCACCTGTACCACTGGCCACAGATAGCACTACAGATGCAGAGCCTGGCTGTTCATTCACCGTGTTTTTGAAGTCACCATCGCACAATGCCATCACTTTGAATAAACCATAGGTTCCTGAAACAGAATTTCTTCCATAAAGTCGGATAGGAGAACGGTAAGCGATATCATCAACACCAAGCTGCGACCAATTTGCTATTTCCTTTTCACTTCCGCAAAAATGTGTTTCCGAAAACACAGCGTCGACTTGCTCTAACGTCATACCTGGAAGTGGGTTACGTCTATCTACAAAGATAGCAATCGCATCCATTGCGACTTTTAAAACCGTTGGGGGATAGCCGTGTATACGCGTGAAATCTCGAATTTCACTGGGTTTTAATTCTCGGCTCATAGGGCCAATAGTTGCCGTGCCTTCAATCAGCGCAGGTGGTGCTGTCGATGAACCTGACGCCTGGATTTGAAAGCCGACTTGGGGATAGAGCGTTTTGAATTCCTGTGACCAAAAGGTCATTAAATTAGCTAGCGTATCTGAGCCCACAGACGATATTTTTCCCGCTACGCCAGGAACTCGCTCGTAAGCTGGAACGTCGTAAACCTGAGAAATTATTTGAGTGGGCATTTTGTTCGAGGTAGTAGCGAACGCTTTGGTAAACAATAATACCACTGCTAGTAAAAGTACGTTTGAAAGAAAACACCACAGACTTTTCATCTTTCCTCGGCCTTTAACCACGTAACATCCCCAATCTAAAGTGTTTCTGTAATGAGTTCGTTGTCCAGAACAAATGAGAAGTTGCTTCCCTCTCCCAACGTACTTGAAATTTCTAAGCGCGAATTATGATGGCTGAGCACGTGTTTTACAATGGACAAGCCTAAACCTGACCCGCCGGTTTTTCTTGAACGCGCTTTATCAACCCGATAGAAACGTTCGGTTAGGCGATTGAGATGGTTTTGCTCAATACCATCTCCATTATCAACAACAGAAAATTCTGCACCATTAGTCTTACGCTGCCAATACACGTTAATTTCACCACCAGCGGGGGTATAATGTACTGCGTTGAAAACAAGGTTCGAACACGCACTTCTAAGCTCAGTTTCTACACCGAATACGTAAAGGTCTTCATCCACATGGAATGTAATCGTATGATTTTTATCTTTGTTAAGTGACTGCGCTTCTCTTTCAACTTGCGCGAGCATCACAGGAACATTAACGACGTTTTCGTAAATTCGCTCTGAGCTTGCTTCAATGCGAGACAACACCAACAAGTCCTCTATCAAACTTTGCATCCGTTGGGTTTGTGATGTCATTTCTTTCATCGCTTTTTGCATAAATGGATCAGCGTCTTCATCTATGGGTAGAATTTCTAAATAACCATTTATTACCGTTAGCGGCGTGCGGAGCTCATGAGACACATTCGCTACAAAGTCTTTTCGCATTTCCTCGAGCTGTGAAACACGGGTGATATCACGGGCAATAAGTAAAAGGTGCTCGTCACCATAGGGCATGATGCGATATTCAAAGGTTTTGTTTGGATTGGTGGGCGATGGAACTTCAATGGGATACTTGTAGTTGCCCGCATGAAAATACTGAATAAACTCAGGGTGGCGAATCAAGTTATCGATGCGGCGGCCTGAGTCTTGAGGCCATTTTAATCCCAAATCTAAGCGGGCCAGGCGGTTACACCACATAATGCACGCCTTTGCGTCTACAACAACAGCCGCATCAGGCAAGGCTTCAGAACCTTCCCGAAAACGCTTAACGAGTTCGCCTAGTTCTTTGCGTTTATTCCTATTGCGACGCTGAAGGTAGTAAATACCTTCATAAATATGTTCCCACACGCCGCGCACCGTGGGAGGAGACATCTTACGGCTGTGCCACAGCCAGCGGTTTAGCTTATAAAGATGCCAATAATTAAACAGTAGGAGAAGCGTTGCGCCAATGGCAACCGCAAATAGCATGTCATCTAAATACCACCCGACCAGCGCAAATATCACAAGGAATAAGACTAAGCGCAGTGTACTTCTCAGCCAAGAGAAAGGGTAATACATGAGATAGCTCGCGTTGTTAAGAGTAAAAAGAAGCGCACATCAATAAGGGCGAAAAAACTAAGGGGAGCAACGACGTGTTTCTCCCCTCATTGTGTTCACTTTATAGCTTAGTAGAAAAACGATAACCTGCGCCGCGTACTGTTTGAATCATTGCATCGTGACCGTGACGAGAGATAGCCTTACGCAAACGTCGAATATGCACATCGACTGTTCTATCTTCAACATATACGTTGGTTCCCCACACATTATCAAGCAATAGCTCTCGGCTGTATACGCGTTCTGGGTGCGTCATGAAAAAGTGAAGGAGTTTGAATTCCGTTGGGCCCATGTCTAGCGGGTCGTCATTTGCCATAACGCGATGAGATACCGGCTCTAATTTAAGGCCATTAAATTCGATTGGCTCTTCACTAGAGGTGGGTGTAACCCTGCGCATTACCGCTTTTATTCGCGCGACCAGTTCTTTGGGTGAGAAGGGCTTGGTCACATAGTCATCCGCGCCCGCATCAAGACCACGGATTTTATCTTCCTCTTCTCCGCGAGCTGTAAGCATAATGACGGGAATATCACGGGTGAACTCGTGCTGTTTCAAGCTTTTCGCTAATTGAACACCACTACCACCGGGCAACATCCAATCTAGCAATATTAAATCGGGATACGGCTCACAAATCTTTTCCTGCGCGACATCGAAGTCTTCCGCTTCAATAATGTTAAATCCTGATTGTTCCAACACAAACTTTAACATTTCACGGATAGGCGCTTCGTCCTCAACCACCAACACTGTACGAGACATCGTTATATTCCTGCTCATTTTTAATCGTCGCTATTATTAATGTGGTCTGTGACAGTTTTATTAAAACGATTACATTAATGTGTCAAGCTTAAGACAGTTATAAACATGTTCCGTCCAAAGTTTAACCGCTCAATCTTGTTTATTCATTCGTTTACGCATATTCTTGAATTGTCAAAATTACCAACACCTTATCAGCATTCAAGTTGCAAAGGTGTCGTAAATCAAAGATCTGATGTAACAGGGGTATGTTTATAAATGGCCGCGGTCAAGACAGGGTTATCAAGGAAGCTCTTAACCAGAGTATTGTCAGTTTACTTCTCTCTGACACTACTTGTTACGGTAGGTCAGATCTTTACAGAGTACCTCAGCACGAAGAATCACGTGGAAAGCGAACTACAGACATTGAAAAATACGTTTTCTTCTAGCCTTACTCGGGCGTTGTGGGAACTCAATCATGATCAAGTCCGCGCTATTTCCGAAGGCTTGATGTCCCTGCCTATTGTTGAAGGCCTACAAGTCCGCGGCGAAAATGGCAATTATATTGCCGAGTACGGGCTCCGTGCTAGACGTTCCCCCGCTCCCGTGGATCGCGAAATTATTGAGGATCACTCTGGCGGTGTATTTAGCTTTAGTTTTCCTTTAGTTTTTAAATTTTCTGGGCGAGAGTCTACTGTTGGCGACGTAACCCTATATTCAAGCTTCGACACGATTTTTAGTCGTATTGAAGTTGGGGTATTTTTTCTAATCGGCAACGCTATTGTGAAAACCACGTTTTTGGTTTTTCTATTCATGACGGCGTTTCGCACCATGCTTTCAGAGCCCCTGCAAAACATTACCGAGCAGATGGGGAACTTTGATCCTCAGCATCCCGAAGAAAGCAAACTCAGCATTAAGTTAGATGATGACAATGAGTTACTTCAGCTTAAAAGGTCTTACAATGGTGTCATTGACGACCTTATTGCATCGAATAATAAGTTAAACGAAGCGCAAAATGAGTTAACCCTCGCGAACAAAAAACTTGATGACCAAAACCTCATTTTGGAACAAGAGGTCGCGAAAAAAACCGCCTCTTTATCGCAAATCATGCTCGACCTCGAACAACAAAAAGACGAACTGATAGCCCATCAGCGAGAGCTTCGGCAAGAAAACGAAAACCGCCAATACATCGAAGCGGAGCTTAGGCAGCGCAATAAGGAGTTGGCAGGCTCAATGGATACGCTAAAGCAAGCACAAGAGCAGTTGCTAGAATCTGAACGTATGGCATCACTCGGTGGTCTGGTTGCCGGTATTGCACATGATGTAAATACGCCTCTGGGCGTTAGCGTCACAGCCGCTAGTTTTCTCCAGGAAAGACTTAATAATTTAAAAACTGACTTTGAAGACAAAAGCCTCACCAGTAAAAATATGGCGAGCTTTATCGATGAAGCGGAGCAAACTGCGCTGTTATTACTAAATAATTTGGAGCGTGCCTCTGACCTCATTGCTAGCTTTAAGCAGGTTGCGGTAGACCAAACAAGCGAGACTGAACGTGAAATTGTTTTGAATGACTATATCAATGAGGTCATTCAATCGTTGAAGCCAAGCTTTAAACATACCGAATACCAAATTAATGTCTCTTGTCCAGATAACCTCGTGGTTACATGCGCGCCAGGTGCTATTGCTCAAATCGTAACAAATATGGTTATAAACTCGATCACTCATGGTTTTGAAGGGCGTGCTACGGGCACTATTACCTTAGAGGTAAAAGAAAAAGACAACATCGTAAGTCTTTATTACAGCGACAATGGCAAGGGACTCAGTGAAGAAGAGTTAAGTAAACTCTTTGATGCGTTTTATACCACCAAACGGGGCAAAGGCGGCAGTGGTTTGGGAACCCACATTATGTATAACCTAGTAACACAGTCTCTACATGGACAGATAGATGCGCAAAGCGCCATAGACAAGGGCTTAGAATACTTCATTCGCTTTCCTAAAAACTAATATCCAGCCCTGTAATGTTTTCCTTTTCAATAAGCGCGTAGCGTACGCGCTTTTATTCTTATAAGCGTCTTTTAATCAATTGCACAGCTCGTCCTACATTGGTACGCTTGCGCCCTATTTCTATCAAGAGAATGCTTACACTATGTGGTTTAAAAATGTAAAAGCCTATCAAATTACTCAGCCGTTATCGCTAGACGAGGGCGATCTAGAGCGCGCCCTTAACGAGCATGCTTTCCGACCGTGCGGCAGTCAAGATTTGGCAACCATGGGGTTTGCTTCCCCGTTTTCTCAAGCTGGAAAGCAAGGCACCATGTGTCATGTTGTTCAGCAGCGTTTTTGGATAACGCTTAAGAAACAAGAAAAGATCCTTCCTTCGGCTGTGGTAAATGCCGAGCTTGATGAAATGACAGCTAAGATTGAAATGGAAACCGGCTCGCCGGTTGGCAAAAAAGCCAAAGCCGACCTTAAGCAAGAAATTCAGACCCGCTTGCTGCCCCAGGCCTTTACAAAAAATACCTACACTCACGGCTTTATATCGCTTGCCGACAATTTGGTAGTGGTTGACGCGTCATCTGATGGAAAAGCCGAGGCCTTTTTGGCTATGGTAAGAAAGGCCATCGGCTCGCTGCCCGTTGTGCCGTTTACACGCAGAAGCCTTCAAAGCGAACTTACGCATTGGGTTACTGAGTCAACGCCAGAGGGCGTAGGGTTACTTGAAGAAGCTGAACTTAAATCAACCGATGACACAGGCAGCGTTATTCGCTGTAAAAATCAGCCGCTAGACAGCGAAGAAATCAGTATTCACCTAGATGCAGGTAAGCTGGTTCAAAAAGTCGCATTCGAATATGCAGAAACACTAACGGCTATCATGTGTGAAGACGGTGCCATTAAGCGCATTAAGTTCACCGACCGCATTAAAGAAGAAACTGACGACGTACCGAAAGATCAGGTAGAGGCCCGTCTTGACGCAGAATTTGCGCTAATGTCAGCGGAAATTTGTACGCTGCTTAACTTTCTTCGTGGCGCACTCAATCTCAACGACGAGAGTTTGTAAGTACGAAGATTGTTTGTAAACGAATAAAAAGTACATAAAATTGATAGGGAAAAGAGTAAGATAACTTACCACTATTCCAATGCCTAATTGCTTCAGCGGTGATTAGGCTTTTCAGCGCTCTCATTCAATTACGCTTTCTTTTCAGTTACCTACTTTCGCTGCGGTAAATGCCTTACTGCCGTTTCAAGTAGGATAGTGAATTACCACAATAAAACGGGTTTCCCCTACCTCGTCTCTATAACCGTGGGGCTGGTCTGCGCGCAATACACATTGCTCTTGCGTCTGATAGGTTTGCCACTGGCCGTCTTGCAACACACCTAACTTTCCTTGTAATACGTGAATATGTTCGGTGACGCCTATTTGATGCGCAGATGAGTGCTGTTCGTGACAGTCTTTTAAGCAAAGCTCGAACATTTCAAACTGCGTCGCGGCATTAAATGAAAACAAGGTTTTTATGGTTACGTTTGTGTCGTTAGCGAACTTGGTGTCGGCGTGTTCAGACGAAGGTTCCAAGTCGTCATCGGATAAAAATGAAGAAAACGAGCATTCAAGGCCTGTGGCTATCTTCCATAGTGTCGCGATGGTAGGGCTCGACTCCCCCCGCTCTATTTGCCCGAGCATAGCTTTAGATACCCCCGTCAGCTGCGCTGTTTTATCAAGGGAAAGCCCCCGTGTTTTGCGAACCGACTGCAGGTGATGTGAAATACTTTTTGACATTGCAGAAGGCTGCATATTCGCTTTTGTCATCTAATCAAAGCCCTTTATTTAGTCGCCGATGCTATCAAACCACTTGTGCGTTATAGCGCACAAGTGCTATGGTACATTCTGTGCGCTATAACGCACAGATAGTTAAGATAGCATACTTTAACAATAAAAATTCGATAAACATGGTGAGCTTTTTCTTATCGCTCAATCAATGTCGAATCGACGTTCTAGCACGAGTATTTTCATGAGCAAATGGAAGTTAAGCCATATTAGCGCAGGGCTAACCGCCGTTACGGTAGGTTATAGCAGTTCTGTTGTTATCATCATTGATGTTGCGCGCAAAGCCGGCGCCAGCGACGATATGGTGGTGAGCTGGTTATTCGCACTCGGGCTAGGTATGGGCATTACCTGTATTTTGTTTTCATGGCTCTCTAAACTGCCCGTTGTTACCGCATGGTCTACGCCTGGTGCGGCTTTTCTATTAACGAGTATTGGTGACTACCGTTTAAGTGAAGCCATTGGTGCCTTTGTTATATGCGCTTTCCTTTCTCTTGTGACCGCGCAAAGCCGCAGCCTGTTGAAACAGATAAGTCGAATTCCTCCTGCAATTTCATCTGCACTTTTGGCCGGTATTCTCTTACCTATATGTTTAGCGATATTCAGCGATGTTAATGAAGCGCCGTATTTAGTCGCGTTATTTATCGCGGCCTATCTCGTTGGGAGCCGTTTATTTCCCCGCTATCTTATGCTGTTACTCCTGGTTCTGTCGGTGGGTATCAGTTTGCTTATGGACAGTTCACACAGCATTGTTTCTATACCAAGCGATTCATCAATGCTTTTACCAGAAATGGCTTCAGGTTCATCATTTCTCCTATCATCAGGTTTTACATTACCGACTCCTGTTTGGGTTACACCCAGCTTTTCATTCAGTGCCGCGATTGGGTTAGCCTTGCCCCTTTTTCTCATCACTACACTTTCCCAAAACTTACCTGGCATTGCTATTCATCACGCCCATGGCTACATGCCCGACCACAAGCCAATTTTATCAGGCATTGCCATTGTGCAAGCGCTATTGGCACCTTTTGGTGGGTTTACCTTCAACCTGGCAGCTATTACCGCAGCGCTGTGTATGGGCGAGCAAGCTGATAGCGAAAAGTCGCAGCGCTACAGAGCTGCAATAGCAGCCGGCGTGGTGTACTTATTTATGGGGCTGTTAGCGTCTGTGGTCGTGGCGTTATTTGTCAGTATGCCCAGTATTATCATTCACCTTCTTGCAGGACTAGCATTGTTGGCCACACTCCAAGGCGCCTTGGCTCGCGCTATGGAAGTTGAACACCACAGAGCACCTGCAATGCTTACCATGCTGTGTACGGCGTCAGGCTTCAGTTTATTTTCCATGACCTCTGCGGTCTGGGGTTTAGGATTAGGTTTACTACTTCTTTATATTCAGAAAACGCCAGAACACCGACGTTAACTGAGATAGATCAAAAAAGCCGATAACTTCAAAGCTATCGGCTTTCTCATACTGACCACTAATGCTCGTCTAAATAGGATAACGCGCTTAGTCGCTTCTTCTAAATAACCTGTGTTAGAGGAAGATTTGCTTGGCAGCGCTACTTAGCTCTTCAAACTCATCTGAGTGAAGCTCTCCCATATCTTCTACCACACCACGCTGAATGGCTAGGTTTAAAATAGCGTCTTTCTGACTACCAGCAGCACCTGATACAGCAGCGCCCACACGAACAAAGTCGATATAACCTAACTCGTCAGGAATATAGCTCAAGTCTTTCCAATTTTTTGCAACATTAACGAAGCTTTCACCAAAACCCCACTTCTCCATGATATTGGCGCCGATTCTGCCCGCTAATTTGTCAATGGCAACCTCAAGAAATGAAGGGTTTGCGAATACCTCTGGATGACGTTCTGCTTCTGTTAAGATAGGCAGCACACCAATGTTGTGCACAAGCGCGGCTAGCGTCATCGTATCCATGCTCATTTCACGCTTTTTAGTACGAGCAATATAAAGCTGCAATACGGCCATAGAGCTAGCAACAATATTCACGGTACTTGCCCACTCTTTTTGTAAATAGCGTGCAACCACGTCATTTTTAGACACAAACAACTGTTCCATCGCTAGCGCAGTGGAAATATTTTTTATCTGACGCAGCCCAATCCGCGTCACCGCTTGACTCACGGAGTTAACTTTAACACTACGCCCCATATAAGCGCTGTTCGCGATCTTAATCATTCTTGCACTAAGTGATGGATCTTGACCGATAACGTCCCCCATCGCATTAAGGTTAATATCGGGATCATCAGCCGCTTTACGAATTTTCAGCGCGATAGCGGGAAGTGTAGGAAGTACAAGCGTATCATTATTAATTTTTTCAACCAAAATGGTTGAGAGCGCGTTCTGTGTAGACATATTTCTACCCTTAGGAAGTTCCAAATAGCCCTTGTAAAGGCAATAAGTTACATTACTGACCAATCAATGACTGCGACGATTCACGGCGTCACCGATTAATTGTTGAACGTTGCATTCCCTGCGTCTACTCGTGAAAACCCAAATGTGACACGCGAAAATACAAACTGTTTATTGTTTTTCTTTGATGTTTCTAACACCATACTATAGTAGCTCTTCGGTTTCGACCATCTAAAAATAGAAAACGTGACAGCGAAATTTTCGCTAATACCTAGGGCCTAGGTAAAGTATAGACAACAAGCGACAGAGCACTATCAAATTTACGCAATTTTTTTTCATACTTTTGTATTAAATCAAAAGCATAGCTATAGTGTGCTACCTACCCAACGACAGATTAAACGGTAATATTAATATGAAAAAAGTACTTTCACGCTACTCCCCTGTTGCAGCCGCAGTAGCTGGATTATTCATACTTTCGGCTTGCAGCAAGAGCCCCGATACAACGCAAACTAGTTCACCTGACACTGATAACCAGCAAATATTGTTAGTCGATGAGTCACGCCTGTCTATTTATCACAGTGTAGATCTGACGAGTGATTTATCTCACCTAAGCGATAATCAACGTGAAATGCTCTCTCTGTTAATTGATGCATCGAAAATCATGGATGATTTATTTTGGAAGCAAGCGTTTTTCGAAGATAAAGATGCCTTTCTTTCTTCAATAAGCGACGAAAAGGTTCGTCATTTTGCCACCATAAATTACGGTCCATGGGACCGTTTAAACGGCGACACGCCGTTCATTAGCGGCTATGAAGATAAGGCACTTGGGGCCGAATTTTACCCTCACGACATGGATAAAGCCGAGTTTGCAACGGCAAACTTCAAAGACCAGCAGGGTCTTTACTCTATGATTAAACGTGACGAAGCAGGCAACCTATATTCAGTGCCTTACTCTGAAGCATTTAAAAGCGAATTGATGAAGGCTTCTGATCTTCTTAAAAAAGCCTCTACACTCGCTGAAGACGAGAGCTTCAAGCAATACTTACAACTGCGCTCGGAAGCCTTACTATCAAACGACTACCTCGCTTCTGATATGGCATGGATGGATATGAAAACCAATCCGGTTGAGTTGGTTATCGGCCCTATTGAAAGCTATGAAGATCAGTTGTTTGGTTATCGCGCTGCCTTTGAAGCTTACGTGCTAATTAAAGACCTCGCTTGGAGTGAAAAGCTTGCTAAATATGCAGCCTTTTTACCTGAGTTGCAGCAAGGACTTCCAGTTGCTGAGGCGTATAAGGCTGAAATGCCGGGTTCTGACGCCGACCTTAATGCTTATGACGTTATTTATTATGCAGGGCATTCTAATGCAGGCAGCAAAACCATCGCAATCAATTTGCCAAATGATGAACGTGTTCAGTTAGAAAAGGGAACGCGTCGCCTTCAGCTTAAAAATGCTATGCGCGCAAAATTCGACACTATTCTTGTGCCTATTGCAGACACGTTAATCGTACCCGAGCAGCGAGAGCATATTACCTTCGACGCCTTTTTTGCGAATACTATGTTCCACGAGGTAGCACATGGTCTAGGCATTAAGAATACATTGGATGGTGCGAGTACCGTGCGCGGCGCATTAAAAGAGCATGCATCGGCCCTTGAAGAAGGTAAAGCAGACATTCTAGGTTTGTATATGGTGCAAAGTCTCCTTGAAAAAGGCGAAATCACAGAAGGTTCGTTGGAAGATTACTATGTCACCTTTATGGCGGGTATTTTCCGTTCAGTGCGTTTCGGAGCAAGCTCTGCTCATGGGAAAGCAAACATGATCCGCTTCAATTTCTTTGCCCAGCAAGGCGCGTTTGAAAAAACACAAGACGGTCTATATCGCGTGAATATGGAAAAGATGGGTGCCGCTGTTGAAGCATTATCTGAACTTATTCTTACATTGCAGGGTGACGGCGATTACGATGGCGTAGCGAAACTGGTTGAAACCATGGGCGTTATCAAACCCGACCTTGCATCTGATTTAGCGCGTTTAGAAGCGGCAAGTATTCCTGTTGATATTCACTTCAACCAAGGAAAGAAAATACTGGGGCTTGCTGATTAATCTCGGGGAAAGGTCAAAGATTAAGCAAATAACCAAATTTGCAGCAAGAGATAAAACAAAAAGGCCGCGCTTAAACGCAAGTGCGGCCTGTTTAATACATTCTGTATGACGCGTTGATTACTCTACATGACGCTTCATATTCTCTGTGTATGGAGGCCAACCAAGTGGCTTACCCGCTAACACATGCAAGTGAATATGATAAACAGTTTGCCCACCATATTCATTGCAGTTCATGACAGTTCGATATCCCTGATCGGCAAAACCCTGCTCTTTCGCAATTTGAGCGGCAACAAAAGATAAGTGGCCCACTACAACGCGGTCTTCCTCAGCAATATCATTCACTGTCGCTATCTGCTTTTTAGGAATAACCAAAAAATGCGTTGGGGCTTGGGGGTTAATATCTTTAAACGCCAGCGCAAGTTCGTCTTCGTATAAAATATCCGCTGGAATTTCTTTATTGATAATTTTATCAAAAATGGTTTCTGCCATATTTCACTTCCTTATTGCCCTGTTAATCATCGCGCGCCTAACACACGCATGTAATTGCTTAATACTATCTAAACATTGATGTTCGTTGCCCATCGAATCAATACCAACTTAAAGGCGCATTCACTACAGTGTTTATGGCTCGACGTTAGGCGAACACAAACCATAACAACACTGCGCCTAACGCCAAACGATAGATAACGAAAGGCAGCATGCCAATGCGGGATATCCAGCTTAGGAACAAGTAAATACACAGGTAGGCGCTGACAAATGAAAACGCAGCGCCATACAGCAGCGCATACCAGTCCACCGCTTCGTTTGCATTAAGCAAGTCGAGAGTGGCTAGAAGTCCCGCACCTAAAATAACTGGAATTGACAATAAGAAGGAAAAACGGGCGCAGGCTTCCCGCTTTAACCCTAACATTAGGCCCGCGGTCATGGTAATACCTGAACGAGATGTCCCCGGAATTAACGCCAAGACTTGCGCTAAACCAATATAGACAGCGTGTTTTAATGTCAAACCTTCAAGCTCCTGCTCTCGCTTAGCGGTAGCATCTGCATACCAAAGCAATAAGCCAAAGATTATCGTCGTGCCAGCTATCACCAATGCCGTGCGCGCATTGTCTTCAATCCAGCCTTTCATTAAAAAGCCAATGACAACGGCAGGAATTGTCGCAACGATGACGTACCATGCGAGTTTACTGTCAGTAGATTGCTGTTTGCTAAAACCTTGTGTTACCCAAGCTACTGTCATCTGCCCAATCTCTTGGCGAAAATAAATCATGACAGCAAGCAGACTTCCAACGTGCACAGCCACATCGAAGGCCAGACCTTGGCTTACCCATCCGAAGAGTTCCGCAGGTAAAAGTAAATGCCCAGAACTACTGATAGGAAGAAACTCAGTTACGCCCTGAATAATTGCTAAAATAATAATTTCGAAAAGTGTCATTCCTTTGCTTAACTCCACGTAAAGTCAATTGGCCATAATTGCTGTTTTTGTTTATCAAAGTTTTGCCACATTTGGGCATAGGTTTCCTGCGTTTCAGGGTGAATGTCGTTGGGAACAAGTTCAGCTAACGGCCATAGCACAAACGCGTTGTAGCAAATTTCTTCGCGAGGTAAAACCACAGGGGTTGTAGTTATCTCACTATCATAGGTAAGCAAATCAAGATCAAGGGTTCTGGCACAAAACTTTTTGTCGGTGTGCACTCTGCCATTGTCTTTTTCAATAGATTTAAGGGTAGCGCACACCTCTTCAATGCTTTTTGATGTGATTGCCCGCGCCGCTGCGTTGTAAAAAGGATTACCGTTAAAGCCAACCGCTTCACTTTCGTAAACAGAAGATACGGTGACATCTCTGAATGCGTGCTTTAACGCAGCGAAAGATCGCCGGGTGTAGTGTTCCCGCTCAATATTGGAACCAATACTAATCAATATAGTGTGTGTAGACATCAAACCCGCTCTTTGCTCATTTCAACAGCAACCGTTCGCGCGTTGGGAAGGATATTTGGTTTTACGATTTTAAGTGTAATCCCGTTAGCTGGAAAGCGTTCAAGAACGGAATTCATTACTTTGCTACCAAAAGCTTCAAGTAGCTCAAAGGTGCTTTCTTTGCCAACGTGTACAATGCACTCGGCAACTTTTGCATAGTCAACGGTATCGGCCACGTCATCGCTTTGCATGGCAGCTTGCAAATCAACATCAAGTGTTACGTCTAGAAGCAGTTGAGTCGTGCGCTCGCGCTCCCAATCGTAAACACCAATCAGCGTGTCAACCTCAAGACCTGTAATATAAATTTTACCCATGGAATTTTTTCATCTTGTACTGTTATCAACCAGTGCATCGCCATTGTTAACGGCCCGACCACTGGTCTTACTACTGCGCTTTCACCCACATATTGCGGTTAAACGGTGGTATATCGCGTTTGGATGGAGTAGCTTTATGCATGCGTGGCTCAACTATACCGCTGTATGACAACTGGGGGCAACCAAGGTTTTATATTTTTAACCAGACGGTTTTATATAATGAGCATCATTAAGCGCTTATGTTATAAAGCGCATAGATGTGTCAAAAAAGGTTCACCCCATTTAGTTACGTGACACACGCCTCAACACACTTTTAAAAACTAGAATGCATAAATGATTTCGCTAACCCTTTTAATGATTGCTGTCGCCTACCTCTTTGGCTCACTTTCAAGTGCCGTCGTAATAAGCCGGCTGTTTGGACTACCGGACCCTAGAACCGCCGGTTCTAAAAATCCAGGGGCTACTAATGTTTACCGGTTAGGTGGGCGTGTTCCCGCATTACTTGTCCTCGTAATGGACATTTTAAAAGGCACGATTCCCGTATATGGCAGCTATTTTTTAGGCATAGAGCCTATTACACTGGGCTTGATAGCCATATTCGCATGCCTAGGTCATATTTTTCCGCTCTACTTTGGTTTTCAAGGAGGAAAAGCGGTAGCTACCGCTTTTGGTGCTATGCTGCCTATCGGGCTTGATTTAGCGGGCCTGCTCATTCTAAGTTGGGTAATTGTAGTTTTTCTTACCGGCTACTCTTCACTCGGTGCGCTTATCGCCGTTTCGCTCGCGCCACTGTTTACGTTTTTAATAAAGCCGCTGTACACCATTCCCGTGGCGATGCTTTCTTTGCTGATTATATTAAGACATAAAGACAATATTACCCGCCTGTTAGCGGGTAATGAAAGTAAGGTATGGGATAAAGGAAAAGTTAAAGAGTAAGCCCCTGCGTTAACACATCAAGCTTTCCGTCTATGGGGGTAATCGGTACAACACCAAGAATTTTTGCCAGTGCTGGATATACCTCCAGATTACTAAATGGAGGAAGGGTTGTACCTGATGCAAACGCGGGCCCTACAGCAACGAACGTCGCCCCCATGTCAGGCAGCGTATTGAGGTAACCGTGCCCGCCTTTACTGACATGCATACTATTGGCATTCTTGAAACGCGCAGGTGGCGCTATTTCAATGATAATATCGCCCGTCCTGCTGCCTGCCTCCATATAACGCGCCGCACGCTGGTTCTTGTTTAGAACAATATAGCGATTTTCGGCGATTTGCTTTAAGCGGGTCATTTCATCGCTGATTTCTTCGTTAGACAGGCCATCTTTAGCGTACAAATGCACTTGGGCCCCAGCATTTTCCACAATAAAGCTTTCTGGAATTGACAGTGACGCTATGTCTAGCAGTTGATTCTCGTCTATCGCAGTCATACCGTGGTCGGAAACAACAACTAAGTTTACCTTTAGATCTAATTGATTTATGCGCTGGTAAAGTTGACCAATCAGCGCATCTACTTTTTGCACCGCATCGTAAGTTTTATCTGCGAAAGGCCCCTCGTCGTGACCTACTGAATCAGTCAATGAAAAATAACCAGCTATGAAGCGAGGACGAGATATTTCAGGCAATTTGAGCCAATTGACTATCTGATCAACGCGCTCTTGGTAATCGGAATATTTGGAATAATGATAGTGGTAAGTAGGTAATGCGCCAGATATACGCGCGTCAGATTCTGGCCAAAAAAACGTAGCCGCCTTCATACCGTGATATTCAACAAGATTCCAAAGTGGTGTTGCCTTTATCCATGTGCTGTCTGCGCCACCATCGCCAAGTTCATATCGTGCGAAGCCTTCCTTTTTCGGCCGCGATTTGTCGTAAAATCGGTTGTTTACAATACCATGATTTTTGGGAAGTAATCCGGTGACCAAAGATATGTGGTTGGGAAAGGTGTTTGAAGGGTATACAGGAGTCATCGACACAGCCCTTACCCCTTGCTTCGCAATGGTGTTTAAATGCTTAGCTTTGTGCAGCTCTATGTAGTCGTGACGAAAGCCGTCCAACGATATCATCACCACGTATTGCTTGTTTTTTTCAGCGTCACTCTTTGAGTCGTGCGCCATTGGCGTACCTGTTGGCAGGACCTGATCCGTAGCGAATACATTGAACGATGTTAGCGTTGCTACAGTGAGTGACGTTATAAAAAAACCAAGCGAGTATTTCACCATGCTTGAGAACCGTGTTGTCCAGTTTTCTAACCTCATGCTCCCTTTCCCTTGCTTATTTGCTCATCTGATTGAAATTAAGGGCAGTGAAGCATGTTTTCATTGCCTTTTTGTGTATTTCCATTGCGAAACGTTATTGGCTACGCAAAACTTTCGTTATCAACAGCTTAATAAACATCATCAAGTGGCACGTTTTAAAAGGGACAATCGGCGTATATTAAATAGCCGTCAAGGTATCCAGCGGCCAACGCGGCTTGGCTTGAGAAGACAAAGCTAAGGTCTCTCCTGCTTTCAAACGCTGCATTCCGGCATAGGCAATCATCGCACCATTATCTGTACAATACGCCAAGCTTGGATAAAACACTTCTCCCTTAAGCTCTTGCATAAGGGCTTTCATCTCAGCGCGCAGCATTGTGTTAGCACTCACGCCCCCCGCTATAACTAAACGCTTCATACCCGTTTGCTTTAACGCACGTTTGCATTTAATGATAAGGGTATCGACAACCGCCTCTTGAAACGCATAGGCAATATTTGCTTTCGTTTGCTCTACCTGCTCTTCGGTCAAATCAGTATTGCCTGTTAAGTCAGCATCGCGAATAGTGTTCGCTGCAAACGTTTTTAAGCCACTAAAGCTGAAATCAAGACCCGGTCTGTCTGTCATCGGACGAGGAAACTTGTAGTGACCTGCTTCACCTTTTTCAGCTAACTTTGCCAGCAGAGGTCCTCCTGGGTAATCGAGTCCTAGCAGCTTAGCCGTTTTATCAAACGCTTCGCCTGCAGCATCATCAATAGACTCACCGAGCACTTCGTATTGACCAATGCCCTCGACTTTAACCAGCATTGAGTGGCCACCAGACACCAAAAGAGCAACGAAAGGAAATGCCGGCGCGTCGTCTTCAAGCATAGGCGCTAGCAAGTGCCCTTCCATATGGTGAACGCCTACCGCAGGTACGTTCCACGCGTAGGCTAACGAACGACCTACTGAAGACCCAACGAGCAATGCTCCCACCAAGCCAGGCCCTTGAGTGAATGCAACGCCGTCGATTTCTGTTGGCTTTGTATTGGCATCTTCCATAGCTTTTTCAATTAAAGGAATAATCTTTCTAACGTGGTCACGAGAGGCTAGCTCTGGAACCACGCCACCATAATCAGCATGGAGTTTCACTTGACTGTAAAGCTCATGTGACAGCAAACCTTTTTCATCGTCGTAAACCGCGATGCCAGTTTCGTCACAAGATGTTTCAATTCCTAAAATACGCATGGGGGGTAAGCCTTTTTACTACTAACTTTAATGCTTTGTTTTGGACGCTTTTATAAGCATATAACGCTCATAAACTGTACTTGTCGAATAATACCTAAAACAAAATAAATAATACTGGCGATCTGGGGCGATCATCTTTATGATCCGGCCGCGATCATAATACTACCCTTATCAGAAACATCCGGTTTTACGTTTTTGGCCGATTACCGTTCAAAAAGAGAAAAATCATGAAGGACATCGTCTGAAAAGGGCGCTTTAGTGTGCCGAGTTAAGGAACACGGTGCTTAACGAGCGCAGAGTTTACCTTTAATCATGCATTCATGGAATGCTAGTTATCAGGTAAATGAACGGTAAATGCACAATATTGGCTATTTTTTAGCAATTCATCCTTTACTTTCTCTGTAGATATGATTAGAATTTCGCACCATTTTTAACCCGGGTGGCCTTTTTAGCGCACAATTTTACCCGGATTTACACAGTAAAAGTTTTGAGGTGAGTGTTTAATGCCTATCGTTAAAGTTAGAGAAAACGAGCCGTTTGATGTGGCGCTGCGTCGTTTTAAGCGTTCTTGTGAAAAAGCAGGTGTTCTTTCTGAAGTTCGTCGTCGTGAATTCTTCGAAAAGCCAACTTGGGAACGCAAGCGCAAGAAAGCTGCCGCTAAAAAGCGTCATCTTAAGAAGCTAGCTCGTGAAAACGCACGTCGCGTAAAACTCTACTAATATAGGGTTAGCCAACGAGTCTGAAAGGTGTTGCAATTGCAGCACCTTTCGCGTTTCTGGGCCTTTATTTTTATTCTTTTCAATCCTATTAAACCATTACATTTGATTTTCAACACAGGGTTAAGAAGTATAGTGATCGTTGCTGTAAATTTTTGCAGCGCCTGATAAGCTACATTTATTAATAAAAAAACAGGAAGCATCATGGCACTAATTGATGATTTAAAAGCAGCGCAAAAAGATGCGATGCGTGCAAAAGAAAAGGTACGTCTTGGTACTATTCGTATGGCGATGGCTGCCATCAAACAAAAAGAAATCGATGAGCAAATAACGCTTGATGATAGCCAGATTCTAGCAGTACTCACCAAGATGGTTAAGCAGCGTCAAGACGCAGCGGCCCAGTACGATGCGGCTAATCGTGACGACCTAGCGAGTAAAGAACGAGAAGAAATTACCTATATTGAAGATTTTCTTCCTCAGCCTTTAAGTGACGACGAGCTAAACGCTCTTATCGATGAAACCATGGCTGCTACAGGCGCTTCAGGTATGCAGGATATGGGTAAAGTAATGGGCGCTTTAAAGCCTAAAGTTCAAGGCCGTACAGACATGGGTGCGCTTAGTGCGAAAATTAAGGCGCGCTTGAACGCTTAGGCGTAAAATTGCAACTTTAGCGATTTAGATTGAAGGTGTGCATTGCCACGCCTTCGTTATTCTCATTCTTAGGCTTCCCTGTTAAAGTAGTTAGCTGTCTTATTCATTTGTAACTTGTCGTCTTGGGCGTCGTTGCATGTTATGCATTACTGGTCCTTTTTAAAAATACCCTCATGGCTGGAAAAATACCTCGCGATTTTATAGATGATCTTCTGTCACGTACTGATGTGGTAGACGTGGTCGATAGCCGAGTAAAGCTTAAAAAAGCCGGCAAAAATTACCAAGCGTGCTGTCCTTTTCACAACGAAAAATCCCCTTCTTTTACAGTTAGTCAAGACAAGCAGTTTTATCATTGTTTTGGCTGTGGAGCACATGGCAACGCTATCTCCTTTATCATGGAGTTTGATCGCCTTGAGTTTGTAGAGGCTATTGAGGAACTTGCCCGCTATCACGGTCTTGAGGTGCCCAGAGAAAAGGGCAACCGACCGGCTATGAGCGAAGAAAAAAAGCAACAGCAACAAGACGACTATGCGGTGATGGAACAAGTTGCGCGCTTTTTTCAACATCAGCTACGCCAAAACGGCAATAGTAAAAAGGCCATCGACTACTTAAAAAATCGTGGACTGAGCGGTGATATCGTTAAGCAATGGGAAATCGGTTATGCCCCTGATAGCTGGGATGCGTTGTTAAACACATTTGGCAAAGACCCACAGCGCATTAAACAACTTGTAGACTTAAAACTTGTCAATCGCAATGACCAAGGTCGCACGTACGACTTCTTTCGCGACCGAATTATGTTTCCAATTCGAGACAAGCGCGGTCGCGTCGTTGGCTTTGGCGGGCGCGTATTAGATGATGGCGGCCCCAAATACTTAAACTCTCCTGAAACTCGCATATTCCATAAAGGCAGCGAACTATTTGGCTTCTATTCTGCTCGTCAAAATAATCGTAATCTTGATACTGTGGTTATCGTTGAGGGCTACATGGATGTAGTAGCACTCAGTCAATTTGATATTAATATTGCCACTGCGGCGTTGGGTACTGCGACTACCCCTGAACATATTCAAATGCTGGTTCGCGCTACGTCGCACATAGTTTGTTGTTACGATGGCGATAGGGCTGGCAGAGAAGCTGCCTGGCGTGCATTAGAAAATGCGTTGCCTGCGTTAAAAGACGGCGTACGTTTGTCGTTTTTATTCTTACCCGATGGTGAAGATCCAGACACTATGGTACGCCAAATAGGTAAAGAAGCATTTATGGGTATGCTTGATGAGGCGATGCCGCTTTCGCGCTTCTTCTTCGAAAATTTATTAAAAACCCACAACGTAGGCTCGCCTGAAGGCAAAATAGCGCTCAAAAAAGCGGCGTTACCGCTTATCGAAAGCACGTTAGGCGAAGACCAAAAGCAAATGCTTTTAGAGGAACTGGCGAAACATACTGGCGAGTTCGACCGCTTTAAGCTTCAACAAGATATTACAAAGGCAAATCAAGGTTCGAAACACGCGTATTCCCCAAGTAGAAATCAAGTGAATAAACCTAAGCTATCGCCTCTTCGGATGCTTATTCGTTTGCTCATAGATAAACCAGCACTCGCGTCGATATGCGAAGATGTTCAGATAGACATTTTTGCTGGTAGTAGTGCCGCTGGTATGGATTTGTTACGCGACGTTCATCGCTACTGTTTAGCAAATCCAAAAGCAAAAACCGCACAGCTTGTTGAAAATTTCCGCGACCATCCCCATTCATCTACTATCGCGAAATTATTGTTACAAGAACACTTAGTAAAAGACGAGGATGCTGAACGTGTATACAACGACAGCTTCGTTCGCTTACTTGATGGGCATTTTGATAGTCGAATTGAAACCTTAATTTCACGCTCGCGGGTTCAGCCGCTTACCCAAGCGGAGAAACAGGAATTAAACCTGCTAATGAGGGAAAGACAGAAAAGTTAGCCACGCATGTCATCAATTATTCTTTTGACCCGCCGGCTAATTGCTCTAACGTAGTAGGTATTTCTGACTCAATCTGAGTTAAATGGTTGACTGTGTGAAAATTGCTGGCTAAAAAATCGGCCCTCAATCTGGTAAAACCACTGTATATTCTGCTATACTGGCTAATTCGCTGCAAACCTCTTTATTAAAGCTCAACGCAAAAAAAGTGAACAAATATGCAGCAACACAAGTAGCAAAGATATAGCCGAACATAAACGGGAAAAACCAAACCCGAGCAGATGTGCATCGCAAAAGTAACGGTTTACACCGGCGTGGCATCGAGCATTAACGGCCTTGATACAAATGCAGTACTACAGCAGATCAGGGAACATACTAAGACGTATGTTGTCTTTTCTATTGCAAACTAATTGAATGTGAGAAGTGTAGGTTATATGGCGCAAAGCAAGCAGTCTCAGATTAAACTCCTGATTGCCAAAGGTAAAGAGCAAGGTTACTTAACCTTTGCAGAAGTTAACGACCACCTGCCGCAAGATATTGTCGATTCTGATCAAATCGAAGACATAATCCGCATGATTAACGACATGGGAATTCAAGTATCTGAATCAGCTCCTGATGCAGATGAACTTCTCATGCAAGAAGCAAATGCCGATGAAGATGCTGCAGAAGCAGCAGCACAGGCACTTGCTACTGTAGAAAGTGAAATTGGCCGTACAACTGACCCTGTACGCATGTACATGCGTGAAATGGGTACTGTTGAACTTCTTACCCGTGAAGGCGAAATTGAAATCGCCAAGCGAATTGAAGACGGCATCAACCAAGTTCAGTGTTCTGTTGCTGAGTATCCTGAAGCAATTACATATTTATTGGATCAGTGGGACCTTTACGAAGCGGAAGAAATTCGTCTAAGCGACATTATTTCTGGTTTTGTTGACCCTAATGATGATCAGGATCTTGCTCCAACAGCAACCCATGTTGGCTCTGAATTGTCTGAAGAAGAATTAGATGATGAAGATGGCGATGATGATGAAGACGAAGAAGATGAAGAAGACGATAGCGGTGTTGACCCTGAGCTAGCACGCGAGCGCTTTACAGAGCTTCGTGAGCAGTACATCAAGACCCGTGAAGTTATTGAGAAGAAGGGACGCTCTCACGCGGATGCTCGCACACAGATCAATGCACTAAGCGACGTTTTCAAAGAATTCCGTCTGGTTCCTAAGCAGTTCGACCGCATGGTTAAAAACATGCGTGAAATGATGGACAAAGTGCGCATCCAAGAACGTCTTGTTATGAAGTTCTGCGTTGTTAATGCCAAAATGCCTAAGAAAGATTTCATTAAAGCATTTGCTGGCAACGAAACATCGACAGCGTGGTTGCACGAAACAATCAAGTCTGGTGCACCTTATGCTTCAGATCTTGCCGTTAACCAAGAAGAAATCGAGCGCTGTATCAGCAAGATGAACCAAGTTGAGCAAGAAACTGGCTTGGTTATCGCAGACATTAAAGACATCAACCGTCGCATGTCTATCGGTGAGGCAAAAGCACGCCGTGCGAAGAAAGAGATGGTTGAAGCTAACTTGCGTCTTGTTATTTCGATCGCTAAAAAGTACACCAACCGTGGTCTTCAATTCCTTGACCTTATTCAAGAAGGTAACATTGGTCTAATGAAGGCGGTAGATAAGTTTGAATACCGCCGCGGTTACAAATTCTCTACCTATGCAACGTGGTGGATTCGTCAGGCAATAACTCGTTCAATTGCAGATCAGGCGCGTACAATTCGTATCCCTGTGCACATGATTGAAACGATTAACAAGCTGAACCGTATCTCTCGCCAAATGCTTCAGGAAATGGGTCGCGAGCCTACACCTGAAGAGTTGTCAGAGCGCATGTTGATGCCTGAAGATAAAATTCGTAAGGTACTTAAAATTGCAAAAGAGCCAATCTCGATGGAAACCCCCATCGGTGATGATGAAGATTCACATCTTGGCGACTTTATCGAGGACAGCACAATTATCCAGCCTCTCGATTCAGCAACAGGTGGAAGCTTGAAAGGCGCGACTCAGGAAGTACTAGCAGGCTTAACAGCTCGCGAAGCAAAAGTACTACGTATGCGTTTTGGTATCGATATGAACACTGACCATACACTTGAAGAAGTGGGTAAGCAGTTTGATGTAACACGTGAGCGTATTCGTCAAATTGAAGCGAAAGCACTTCGCAAGCTTCGCCATCCTAGCCGTTCTGAGCAGCTACGTAGTTTCTTAGACGAGTAGCTTTAGCGGTAGTATCATCAATAAAAATCCCCAGCTTGTCCTGGGGATTTTTTTATTTGTGTCCCACAATAAACATTAAGAGAAAGATATTAATAGCGTCACCTGCAAAAAAACCCCCATGCGGAGGCTCTAATCAGCGTTGCTCATCTAGGGCCCATATCGTGTCAAAGGACGCCTTTGAAAGCCTGTTATTTACACCCTAAATTGCTTAGCAATAGACTCAAGGTGCTGCGCTAGGTCTGCAAGTTCATTACACATCGTGCCTAACTCTCCTGAGCGACTAGCCGTTTGCTCCGTGCGCTGATGAATTTCATCAACATGGCGAACAATGTCTACCGCCACCGTACGCTGATCTTCTGTATTATGTGCAATTTGCTCATTCATCTGATTAATGCGGCCGATGGTACTTGTGATAGTTTCCAAGCTGCTTCCTGCCCTATTAGCAGTTTCTACACTGCTAGAGGCTTGCTCGGTACCGCGAGCCATTACTTCTACCGCAGAGTGTGCTGCGCTTTGTAACTGCTCGATGGTGCTTTGAATCTCTTCGGTAGATTGCTGAGTGCGCGATGCCAACGTTCTCACTTCATCAGCAACAACCGCAAAGCCTCGGCCTTGCTCACCCGCTCGTGCTGCTTCGATAGCAGCGTTTAGCGCGAGTAGGTTTGTTTGCTCAGCAATGCCTTTGATAACATCGAGTACAGAGCCAACTTTATTTGAATCGGATTCAAGTCGCGCGATCACGTCAGCAGTTTCACGTACGTTATCAGCTAACTGCTGAATGCTAGTCACTGTCTGCTGTACAATTTGGCGCCCCTCGCTTGCAGCGCTGGTCGCCTCGTTGGCATCGCTTGCTGCCTGTGCAGCGCTATGAGCAACGCCATCAACCGAACCGCTCATCGTGTCTACAGCCCGCTTAGCATTTGTGGCCGAGCGCTGCTGGACATCTATCGTGCGCTGAGTCTCTTCCGTAACCCCACGTAAGTTTTGCGCAAGGTTAGAAAGGGGCAAGCTCGCTTCAACGACGTCTCGAACAACGCCCTGCAATTTATCCATGAATTGATTGAACCAGTAAACGAGTTCGCCAATCTCGTCTTCGCTTTTCGTTTCTATGCGTACCGTTAGGTCGCCATTTTCTTGCGCTATATCTTTGAGTGAGCGGACAACATCGTCAATGCTTTGCTTAATACCCCTCACAATGGGTACGGCAGTAGCAAACAACAAAATAGTAACGACAATGGCTAAGATTACCCCTGTACTGATAAGCGAGGTATTTGCGCTGTCTGTGTTTTCAAACGCTTCTTCAAACGCTGCTTGCTGAGCATCTCTGAACTGAGACATAGATGCAATAACACCGTCATAAGATTTGTTCATTTTTGAAGAAAGCTCACCAAGGCGGCTAAAGTCAGCAGTGCCGTTAACCATGGACTGAGATACATCGAAAGCGGTGTTGAAGTATTCATCGAATCCAGATGAAATTCTAGAAATATCGCTGCGAAAATCGGGACTAATAGAAGCTATTTGGCTAAGACCTGCTTTCGCTTCATCAACAAGTTCTTGCGCCATGACGAGTGTGTCCTGATCGCCAGTAGTCACTGCGCTTGAAAGGGTGTCACGAACTTTTTGCATTTCAACAAGGGTTGAAGCGGATAACTGTAGCGCAGGGAACTGAACTTTTTGCACTCGCTCGAGGGTCGCGCCGTTATTCAAAGCGGTATAAACAGTAATAAGCAAGTAAATAATAAAACTTAGCGCTGCGATACCCGGAATAAGGAAGATCTTAGTCGCAATTGGCATTTTTTTTAAAAAGTTCATTCGCTGTTCCACTGTTATTATATTTGCTCAATAGTTTTCTAAGTATGAGTGAAAAACTATCTTGTTCTACTTTATCTACTTAATAGCGAAAATCTTTAATTTAATTATAGGCCTCGCACTTATGTGCGAGGCCAAGCAGAGTTTTAGAACGTGTAGTTCACACCTACTTTTAATAGTGTAGCATCGTTCAAATCGTTTAGGTCGTCTGAGTACCAAGTGACATCAGTTTTAAGCGCAAAACCTGGTTCAACGTCGTAACGCACACCAACGGTAACTGCAGATACATCAAGATTTTGCTGCGCAGCTATACCAGCAGCTGTTTGATAGATGCCAGCCACGCCAGCAGCACCATTCCATGTTGCATCAACCACTGCGTCACCTGTCGCGATTGTTGCAGGCAGTGCAGCAATCAGGCCTAACTGGTCGCCATTATCAGCTTCTTCAACTTCATAGGTAATGTGCGGAGTAAACTTACCAAAACGCATGCCAGCGGTAACGTACCATGCTTTGTTATCAGCAATAACAGAACCGTCAACTTCTGTTTGTGTAAATTCCGCACCTATAAACCAATCGTATTTATCGATATCAACGGCAACCTCAAAAAACGTTCCCGTGTCTTCATTAACGCTGAAACCTTCAGCCGCAGTTGAAGCGGTAGGGATGAATGCACCATATTGCGCTAGACCACCGACAAAAGTGTCGAAGTCTGGATTTGCTGCGCTAGTTTTGCCGCGCGCTAACAAAGTACGCGCACTAAACCAATCGCGCGTCGCTTCAAAAGAAACTGCAACAACATCCTCTAATGCCAACGCTGCAGGTGTACCGGAAATGGTTGTGTCAGCTTCAACACGCCCAACCGTAAATTGTGCACCGTATTCCCAGTCACCTGAGTAGTTCATATAGTCAACACGAACACCGTCGATATTATTAAAGTCGATGCCATAAACCGCATCTGGCGGTGTAAGCCAGTGGTAAGAATAACCGATATCAAGTGACGCTGAATATTTGAAGAGCGGCATACGTAGGCGACCGGCACTGATATTGACATTGTTATTCAATACATACGTCATATAAGCCCATTCGAAGTCTGCGTCGTAATCATCTCTACCGCGACCAACCAACTGAGCCGTCGCCGATAATTTATCGCTCACCTCTCCACGAACTTGGAGACCAAATACACTGGCTGGGTCAAAGCTAAAATCACTGTCGTAGTCGTAAACTGATTCGTCGTCATCTAGCGTCATGCCAGCGATCAAGTTAGCAAAGCCGTTAATTTGAATATCGGCAAATGATGGAGTAGCCAAAAGGCCAGCCATAGATAAGATAGCTAATTGGGTTTTCATGCGTGTTCCTTAAATTCTTTGTATAAACGGTCAGTTAAAAGGTTGCGACAACGCGCACGCTGTCGTTCACTGCGCTGGCATCGACATAACCAATAGCGCCGGGATTACCCGCTACTGCAGAAACAACTTCTGCGTCGCTACCCAATGCTTTCGGTGGTTGACCTTTGCCGGTAAACACAAGCTTCGACCAAAAAGCAGTAAGCTGGGCTGCCGTTTTATTCAACACTTTGTCATTGAATTCGTCAGTGGTCGCTTGTCCTTCCGCAAGTGCAACAGGCTCCGCTTGCGCACCGCCGGGAAAAGCCTTGGCTTTGTTCAAGAAAATTCGGCTTATACTGTCTTTATCGAGTGAGTCACCATTGCTGGGATGCACAATAACGGCCACGTCGGCAACTGCAACGTTACAGCAAAGCGCTGCTGCTAATATCCATTTCTTCATGATGTGTCCTCTAAAGTATGTTGAGATACGCGCTCACCGCTATCTACTCTTTAAACACTATTATTTGAATCTTAGTTCGAGTGTGTTGTCGCGGCTGGCGAATATGGGCATGTTCGCTCACATAATTACGACGTGGTAAGTATTAGTCACAAACGCCATAATCGCCAATTTGAGCATAAAAATTTAATGTCTATAAATTAGTGACTTATATAAACACTGGTAATTGGCGCGGAGTGTAGTGGAAGAAAAAAGTTAAGCAACTATACCTACGTCTAACGGGTACAATTAATACTTACAACGCTGAATAAGATAGAAAAATACAACTCCTCAAAACCCGAAAAACATTTGATTATCATAAACTTAAATTAAAACATTTTATTAACAAAGTAATACAGAGGCATGCTAACGTATTAAAATAAATACGTTATTAATTTATGGTTTATCTGACCAAGAGGTCAACAATGCAGGGCAAGTGCCCTGCATATAGAATTATGATTCACCTTTTTTGTAAGGAATTTCTTCTTCAAGTCGCTCAATTTCTTTGGTTCGCTTAAGTGGTGAACCGGTATTACGAGCTAGCCAACTATAGGCTGTTGGCACAACGTATAGTGTCATAAAAGCTGAAACTAAAACGCCGGAGAAAATAACCATACCGATCACCATTCGACTTTCGGCGCCGGGGCCTGAGGCAAGAACTAAAGGAAGAGAGCTAAATACAGTGGTAAAGCCTGTCATTACAATGGGACGCAGGCGCTGGGCCGCGGCACGCTTCAATGCATACTCAAATTCCATGCCCGCATCCCGCAGCTGATTGGCAAACTCCACGATGAGTATGCCGTTTTTAGCGGCGAGTCCAATGAGCATAACTAGTCCAATCTGACTGTATATATTGATTGTCATTCCACTGAAAAACAAACCGATATAGGCGCCTACCAACGCCAATGGCACGGTGAGCATGATCACCAGTGGATGTATCCAGCTTTCGAATTGAGCAGCCAAAATCAGATACGTAATGGCGAGAGCGAGTATAAATACATACACAAAAGAATTGCCGGCTTCTTGATAAAGCTGCGACTCTCCTTTGTAGTCTATCGAAACATTATCGGGAAGCTCCGTCGCGACAATATCTTCAAGATAAGCAAGCGCTTCACCTAGTGTATAACCGTCAGCTAAATTTGCGGAAATCGTGACTGCTCGCATCCTGTTGTAGCGATTTAACTGGGCTGATGTTGCCTGCTCTTCAAACGTTAGCAAATTATCCATGGGAATCAGCTCTCCGGTTCTCGCAGAGCGTACGTATAGATTTTCTATGCTATTAGGGCTTCTAAAATCTTCTTCAATCCCTTCCATGATTACGTCGTATTCCTCTCCTCTATCCAGGAAAGTGGATACGCGACGCTGCCCTAGCATCACTTCTAATGTGCCGCCTATATCGCTGATAGACACGCCGAGATCTGCGGCCCTGTCACGATTAATATTCACCAACAGCTGAGGTGACGTTTCTTTATAGTCTGAGTCAAGGCGGATAAGACCAGGATTGTTGGCCGCTTTTTCAAGCACGATATCTCGCCATGCAACTAAATTTTCATAGGTATCACCTTGCAATACGAATTGCACCGGCCGACCCAAACCGCCCCCCGAGATTCCACTTCGCATTATGGCGAAAGCACGTACATCAGGAACAGAATTCAGTTTCCCGCTAATTTCGTCCATTAGATTAAAGGTACTAAAATCACGCTCATCCCAATCGGCAGAACCGACAATCGCGATACCCGCATTACCACCAAACCCTGGAGTTCGTACAAGTAACCGATTTATTTTTCCATTTTCTCGGTAGGGCATTAAGATGCTTTCAATCTTCTCAAGGTTTTTTGCATTACTTTCAAAGCTTGCCCCTTCCTGTGCATTCATCAGAATAAAGAAATTACCCCTGTCCTCTTTAGGGACAAACTCACTTGGCACTTTCTCTGACAGTTGAACAAGAGCAACAACTGCAATAACGAGCATTAATAGCATAAGAATAGGCTGATGCAGTGTTTTGCCTAGCGTATTGAAGTAGCCGCTTTCAAGTTGTGAAAAACGCTTATCCATCCAACTTCCAAAACCTGATGAGCGGGTGCGTTTTTTGAGAATTTTCGACGCCATCATTGGTGAGAGGGTAAGCGCAGTAAAGCTTGAGAACGCGACAGCGGCGGCAATCGCCAGTGCAAATTCAGTGAACAGTCTTCCTATATTTCCTTCAAGAAATACCAATGGCACAAACACCGAAATAAGAACAAGGGTTGTAGCAATTACGGCAAAACCCACTTCTTTAGCGCCGCGATAAGCCGCTAATATTGGAGGCTCTCCCATCTCGATGCGACGGTATATGTTTTCAAGGACAACAATGGCATCATCGACCACTAAACCAATGGCGAGTACCATTGCAAGCAAAGTAAGCAGGTTGATTGAAAAACCCAATGCATACATCACGATGAAGGCTGCAATTATCGAAACCGGCACGGTAACCGCTGGAATTAACGTTGCTCGAATATTCCCTAGAAACACATAGATCACAATAACAACCATCAACATGGCAATGCCAAGCGTTTCATACACTTCATTGATAGACGCCTCAATGAAAACGGATGAGTCGTAACTTGGAACAATGAAAATATTGTCGGGAAGCGTTGCCTCTATTTTTTCTATTTGCGCTTTTGCTGCCCGCGCGACATCGAGAGTATTTGCTTTAGACTGCTTTATTATTCCCAGCCCTATCATATTTACACCGTCGCCACGAAACTCGGTTTCGTCATCTTCGGCGGTCAGTTCAACGTTAGCAATTTCACCTAAGCGAACGAGATAGCCGTTATCACCTACAGCAACCGTAAGCGCAGCAAAATCATCGGGAGAAAGAAAGGTTCTTGCCACCCGTACTTCAAAGTTCCTATCGGTACTTTCCACCTCACCGGCTGGCAGTTCAACATTTTCAGCGCGAATAACTCGCTCAACATCGGCTACGGTTATTCCTCTTGCTGCCATCGCGTTGCGATCTAAAAACACCTTCATGGCATAGCGTTTACCGCCCCCTAACTGCACTCGGGCTACGCCATCCACAATGGATAACCTGTCGACTAGCACACGCTCAGCATAATCCGTTAGCTCCATCGTATTAAGGTTAGTGCTTCGCAAGTTGTACCAAACGACGGCACTTTCGTCTGAGTTAGCTTTTGATACTTCAGGCGGATCGGCCTGATCAGGCAGGTTATTTAACGCCCGGCTTACTCGTTCACGCACGTCATTCGCAGCGGCATCAATATCCCGCGATAATTTAAATTCGATAGTAATGTCAGACCGACCGTTGCGAGAAGTAGAGGTAACATTCTTAATACCTTCAATACCCGAAATTCTATCTTCCAAAAGTTGAGTGATGCGGGTTTCAACAATATTTGCTGAGGCGCCTGTATAAGTTGTGCTAACCGAGACTATTGGAGGGTCAATATCTGGGTACTCTCGCAAGCTCAACATAGTGAACGCGACAATACCAAAGATGATCAATAGCAAATTGATAACGGTAGCAAAAACCGGGCGCTTTACGGAAACGTCTGATAGTAACATAGCAGTCGGCCCCCTAGCGGTTAAGAACGTTAACCGGAGACTGATCTCGCACGCGCAGCGTCCCCTCGGTTATAATTTCATCCCCTTCGCTGAGACCACCGACTATTTGAACCAAACCAGGTCGGCGCTCGCCTATTTCAACTTCCGTTTGATGGGCAATATTATTTTTAATGACGTAAACAAACTGTTTATCTTGCACAGGTACTAACGCTTTTTCAGGTAGCACTAGTGTATTTAAGACGCGCTTTTCTACCACGACGGTTAATAACATACCCGGACGTAAGCGCTTGTCTTGGTTATCGATTGTTGCTCTTACTCGAATAGAGCGACTAATGGGGTCGAGGCGGGTATCAATATTCGAAATGCTGCCATTGAAGGTTTCACCGGGATAAGCCACTGAGGATGCGGTAAGTGTCTGCCCCTTTGCAACGCTCGCCAAGTGATTTTCAGCGATGTTAAAATCTACTTTGATAACGCTGATATCATCTAATGATGTGATGGTATCGCCTGGCTGCACTAAAGAGCCGATGCTGATTTCTCGGTTACCTAAAAGCCCGCTGAAAGGCGCGCGAATTTGCAAATCATCGAGCTGGGCTAAGGCAATATTCAGCTGAGCTTCAAGCGCTTTTACACGAGCCTGTTGTTCATCGAGCAGTTGTTCGGATGTGGCGTTCGACTGACGCAGATCGGCTATACGCGTAAATTGTCGCTTTGCCTCATCTATATTCGCTCTTAGTTCTTCGACTCGAGCTCGCTCTTCTGTATCGTTAAGTTGGACAAGCACCTCGCCTTTTTTCGCCTCATCACCATCTTCAAAGTTAATGGCTTTTACCGTATCGGTAACTTGGGCGGTGATATTGACTGATTCGTTGGCAATTGCTGTGCCCAAGGATTCTATAGTAATAGGAAATGCTTGCGAAGAAACAAACGCCGTATTGACCGGCGTAGCCCTTGGACCACTCTGGCTGGCGCTTTGTTCTTCAGGGATATTTAAGTACACCACAATACCTGCGAGCAATACCACACCAATGAGTAATGGCGATAAAGAAAATCGTGAAGACATAACCTTTCCTATAGGTAAAAGCGTCCCACCGAGCATAATTTTTTATAAAAAAATATTGGTCAATGGGTACTCAAGCACACAAATAAGTCGCTCATATATCAGATAAGCGCCGCTAACCGTTAATTCGCGTACTGCGTTATTGTTGTTTTATTTTATTTTTTGCGTAGAGTCTGTGGCTTTATTGTCGTTGATATTTTAATAACCTTTAACAGACATAACCTGTATTTTACTCAAATCGATGCGCAACTTATTTCACTTATCAGCTTTATTCGCTGTTTTAACGCTTTTCTCCTGTACGGGATCAGAACCTAGCAAACCTATGTGCCGTTTTTCGAGTGAGGTATTAGCAAGATTGGACGCGTTGCAAACAAATAGCGCATCAGAAGTCACTGCTGCGGCGTGCTTAATAAAAGTTGATAAAAAGGTGCTCCTAATAAGACACCGCCTGTCAAATAAACTTGATTTCCCTGGTGGTGGGCTTGCAAATAGTGAATCGCCAGCCTGTGCGGCTCATAGAGAAACATGGGAAGAAACGGGATTTAACGTAGAGGTTTCACAATATTTAGCGACGACAAAAAATGGCCTAGCCTTATTCGGCTGCGCACTAGATGCCGGTGTAGAAACGTTTCCTGACGCCTTTGATGCTCCACCATGGGCTAAACTAGAGGTAAAAGGGCTGGAAAAGGTCGACCCATTCTCTATTGATGAGAAGTCAATGCGATTTGCAGACGACCTTATTCCCTTGCGCGATGGCTATACCCAATTCGTTATAAACCAGCACTGACAAATCGTTGTTCATTAATATCGGTATTGGTAAATTGTCTACACGTTTGAAAAAGGAGAACTGGCTTGTTTTCACTGCCGACCTTAAGCCTTAAAGGCAAAGTATCTGAACAAGAGTGGAATACACGTGTCGATTTGGCCGCTTGCTACCGCTTAGTCGCAGACATGCGATGGGGAGACCTTATCTACACGCATATATCTGCGAAAGTTCCTGGAACGGATCACTATCTAGTTAACGCTTTCGGCCTTGGGTTTGATGAAGTCACGGCCTCAAATTTAGTGAAAGTCGATTTGGAAGGCAATATTCTAGATGACACGCCTTACGGCATAAACCCTGCGGGCTTTACGATTCATAGCGCGATTCACGAAGTGCGACACGACGCGCAGTGTGTCATCCATCTTCATACTCTGGCTACAATATCGGTAGCGTCGGTAAAAGGTGGGCTCAAACCGTGGAGCCAATACTCTATGTTCTCTTTGCCATCGCTGTCTTATCACAGTTATGAAGGATTAGCGGTGGATGAAAGCGAGAAAAAGCGCCTTCAGGACGACCTTGGCGATACTAACCACATGCTATTACCCAATCACGGTGGACTTACTCTTGGTCCAACCGTGGGAGACGCCTTTATGCGCTTCTACGACTTGCAACGGGCCTGCGAAATTCAGCTTGCTTTAATGCAATCGAATGAGGAAATCATAGAAATACCTCAAACTATTATCGACGGTATTTATGCTCAGGCGAAAATTGTCCATAGTGGCGAAACCGGTGGACAAAAAGCGTGGCCTGCTATGCTAAGAAAAGCGTACAAGTTAGATCCAAGCTTTTGCGAATAGCGAAAGCCTATTCGCCCCCTTTGCGATGACGGCCTTGTTTCGCTCTCCGACTGAAATAAGATTGCCAAACAGCGTTCAGCCATCATGCGCGCGCCCACTCTTTTAAACAGGAATTGTATTAACACTATGAAAGTTACCAAAGTAGAAATTTTTGATATTGAATGCCCGAAACGCCCACAGTGGAACCCTGTTTTTGTGCGCGTCTATACTGATGAAGGTATCACTGGGGTGGGTGAGGCAGGTCTTGCTTACGACTGGGGTCATAGCGCCGCAGCTCATATGATTAAAGAGATTGCTGAAGCTATGCTTATTGGCTTTAACCCGTTCCATACCGAGTTGCTTTGGTCGAGAATGCTGCGCGAGGGCTTTTGGGGCCTGGGTGGCGGACCAGTTATTTATGCAGCAATGAGTGCCATCGACACAGCACTTTGGGACATAAAGGGTAAAGCACTTGGCCTACCGGTTTATGAATTGCTAGGTGGAAAGACTAACGGCAAGTTACGCAGCTATGCTAGCCAGCTACAGTTTGACTGGGACAAAGAAGTGACCAAGCTCAATGACCCTGCTGATTATGCCCGAGCAACAGAGAAAGCCCTTAAAGACGGTTATGATGCAGTCAAAGTAGACCCTATTGTTTACGATAAAGACGGCAACACTCACTTTGACAGAACTAAGCTCTTCACCAAACCTGAGCTTAAGCTTTTCAAAGCACGTCTTCAGGCCATTCGAGATACTATGGGTGAAGATGGCGACATTATCTTTGAATGCCACAGCTTGTTAGGCGCATCTACCGCTATACAGCTAGGCGATATTGTAGAAGAAATTGGCTGCTTATATTATGAAGAGCCAGTGAACTACCTGAACTCAAAATTACATGACAAAGTGGCTAAAAACGTAAACGTACCTATAGCGGGCGGCGAGCGTTTATATCACCGTTGGGATGTTCGCCCTTACCTTGAAGATCAATCCATTGATGTTCTGCAACCAGATGTAGGTCTGTGTGGCGGCTTCACAGAAGCCAAAAAAGTATGTGATTACGCAGATATCTACGACGTACGAATTCAAGCCCACGTTTGCGGCGGTCCGGTCGCCACAGCAGCTAGCCTTCATTTGGAAACCGCAATTCCTAATTTCTTAATTCACGAGCATCACACTTACGCGATTAAAGATTGGAACCGTGAGTTGTGCATTCAGGATCCACAGCCGGTGAATGGTTTTATAGAAGCCCCTGACACGCCGGGAATTGGCATTGACTTGAACGACGAGGTTGTTTATCGCTCACCGCATATGACGGTAACCGAGCTAAAATAATCCGCGTAAGCTACTGGCAAAAATATTGGTTCAATTCCAAACCGTACAGTTGGCCTATTGTTCTTCGATAGGCCATTCGTTAGCAACCTTTTTAAACATCTTTACCCGTTAAACGAAGTCGTACCAATGCTTAGCGTTGAGTGAGAATAACGCCGTTTTTTGTTCATCAGATAGCGGCGCTGTTATATCTAAATAACCTTGCCATAACTTTTCATAAGGCATACGCCACCGACAAAGCGGATAATTACTGGCAAACATTAGCTGGCTTATTTCTACCGTTTCTAACAGCGTGTTTAACACGAATGACGCCCGCGGCCATTGCCAGTTGCGCTCCTGCATTTCTAAACCCGAAAATTTAAACGCCACCTGCCCTGTTTCAGCTAAACAGCGTAGATTATTACGCCACATTTTAAATGCCAAATGCGCAGTAGAAAGCGGTGCTACAGCACAATGATTTACCACAATTCGCAAAGTCGGCTCTCGTTCAAGCACATAGAGTAGCGCGCGAACTGCATAGATATCGGCTAAATCAAACTGGGCGTCGAAACCTAACCCTCGGGCAGCCATATGCCTTAGACCCCACTGCACGTTTGGCCGTCGTAAAAGCGTGCCTGCATCATCATCTAGAATATGGCGCAAGCCGCGCACCGAAGAATAAGTTTTTAACTTATCTATATGGCTACCGACATGATTTTCAGTTAAATCTATGCAGGCAACCGACCGAAAAGGCAATGTGCAGTGGCGTTCTAAAAAGGCGATTTCTCGCCATGGCTTTTGATTATCGAAACCGGCCTCGATATGAACAAATCCCGCAAGCTGCCCTCGTGCTGCACGAAAAAGGTCGTTCTCAGCGGTATTCTTGGCAATAGCGCTTTTATCGGGCCAAAAAGGCATATTAGAGGGCTTTAGCCAGTGATACTGCCCCTCACGCAAGGCAAATAAATGAATATGCGGATCTATCCACCCAGGTAAATGCTGACTCATTTTATGTGACCTTGTTTGTGGTACTTAGCTGTGATGCTTGGGCTCAAGTATATGCCTAACGTTAAAACTTAAGCACGGTAAAGGTTTGCTCTTGAACTCTCTACCTGCTTTCGAACTCACCGCTTAACTATTGCGCGGTGTAGCCGCCATCAATGGCGTATAAACTTCCCGTGATAAAGGAGGCTTTGCTGCTGCACAAAAAGTACGTCAATTCGGCGACGTCGTCTGGCTGGCCTAGTCGGCCAATGGGCTGTGCGGCGGCTTCTTCAGCTACCACGTCATCCTTATTTGCCCCTGAGCGAGCTACATAATTGTCGATAGCGTTGTGAAAAAGTGGCGTTTCAATAGTTCCAGGGCACACTGCGTTTACGCGAATATTGTATGTCGCATAATCAAGCGCCGTCGTTTTCGCCATAGACGCTAGCGCCCCTTTGCTTACACCATAAGCAAATGAGTTTCGTTTTCCCACAAAAGACTGGTCAGAGCCCATCACAACGATAGCACCGCTACCTTGTGCTTTCATTGTGGGCAAACAGGATTTTATTGCGCCATAAGCCCCTTTGATATTTAGGTTTATGACTTTATCAAGCAAGGCTTCATCAGTGTCTTCGATGGTAGCTGATACATGTATACCCGCGTTGCACACTAGCGCATCTATGCGCTTATAGGCAGCAAGAACCTCGCTTATTGATGATTCGATGTTTCTGACTACGCTCACATCGCAGGGCTTCCAAAGGCAATTAGATAACGGTTGCTCGAAGTCTCTGATATCAAGATTAATCACATTGTAACCGTTTTGACTGAACAGCTTACAAACTGCATAACCAATCCCAAGACTCCCACCAGTTACAATGCAAACCGGGCGATGATGACGTTCGTCTTTATTTAAAGCACTGTTGATTGCCGCGTTTGTACTATTCGACTTACCTGATGCCATATTGTTGTAAACCACGTTTTGTCTAACTTTCATTTCTATGGCGTAAGCATGCCAGTGAGGAAGATAAAAGCAAGTAAACTTAGCTATGTTGTTTCATTGCTATACTTTGCCCAGCCCAACGGCAACACGAGATGGGCTAAGGCGCCTTTTATCACCCAAATTTATTATTAACTTTCCTTTAACGGACTATTACGACTCGGCTTTTTGTGACTATAATAGACCAAATTAAAACACTTGTTTGAAAAAGGAGTCATCCATGCCTCTGTACCATGCCCCTACAACTGACTTTCAGTTTTTATTAAAAGACTGGCTTGGACTTGATGCCCATTACCAAAAGCTTGGCATAGCCGATTTTGATAGCGAATTGGCGAATGAAATTATTGCTCAGGGTGCTAAGTTTGCGTTAGACGTAGTTGCCCCTTTAAACCGTGAAGGTGACGAAGAAGGTTGTAAACTAGAAAACGGCAAAGTAACCACCCCTAAAGGGTTTGCAGATGCCTACCAGGAATATGTGGCTAATGGCTGGAATGCCATGTTAGGCTCAGCTGAATACGATGGTCAAGATTTGCCTTACACCATGGCTGTTCCGGTTCATGAAATGCTTAATGCCGCCAACCTAAGCTGGCGTCTAACGACCATGCTTACGGAAAGTGCAACCCTTGCGGTAACAAAGCACGCCAGTAAAGAGTTTAAAGATATCTATCTTGCTAAGCTTATTAGCGGTGAGTGGACAGGCACGATGAACCTGACTGAACCACACGCAGGTACGGATTTAAGCTTACTTAGCACGAAAGCCGAACCACAAGGCGACGGCAGCTACAAAGTAACTGGCAACAAAATATTTATCACCGCTGGCGATCACGATTGGAGCGCTAACGTTATCCACCTTGTATTAGCACGCCTACCTGATGCGCCGAAAGGCGTAAAAGGGATAAGCTTGTTCTTAGTGCCCAAGTTTTTACCCGACACAAACAATGAACCAGGTGAAGCAAATAGCCTGTCAGTGGGAAGTATAGAACATAAAATGGGTATCAAGGCGAGCCCAACCTGCGTGATGAATTTTGACGGTGCTACTGGCTATCTTGTTGGCGAAGAGAACCAGGGCTTAGCCTGTATGTTTACTATGATGAACGACGCGCGTTTCCAAGTAGGCTTACAAGGTCTAGGTGCCGCTGAAGCCTCTTATCAAGGTGCGCTGACGTATGCCCGCGAACGTGTTCAATCTCGTGCGCCACAAGGCATTCAGAACCCGGATGGTAAAGCAGATCCTATCGTATTTCAGCCCGATGTAGCGCGCATGCTGCTCACTCAGAAGTCACTGATTGAAGGCTGTCGTGCTCTGTCACTGTTCTATGCCAAATTTATGGACGTTGAGAAACACACTGAAGGCCAAGAAAAAGAAGATGCTGAAAAGATACTTCAGTTTTTGACGCCAATTTGTAAAGCGTTCATGACTGATATGGGCCTTGAAACCACCAGCCTAGGCGTACAGGTATTCGGTGGGCATGGATTTATTCGCGAGTGGGGTATGGAGCAGTTAATGCGAGATGTGCGCATTGCGATGCTTTATGAAGGCACTAACGGTATTCAGGCGCTAGATCTCATCGGCCGTAAATTAACTCGTGATGGCGGCCAAATGATGGAAGCAACCTACAATGCATTCTGTGCCCTTGTTGACGATATTCAAGATAGTGAAGCAAAGAACTTGGCCCAGGGAATTCTGGACGACTGGCGCGCTTCCTCGGCTGATTGTCTCGGTATGGATGCAACTACCGCCGCATCGGCCGCCTGTGACTATCTCGCCTACAGTGCTTACTCACTTATTGGGGTGCTATGGTACAGCATGGCTGATAAAGCACAGCACTCAGAAAACGCGGTACTTGCTTCATCGAAACTGAAAACTCGGGATTTTTATATGGAACGGATACTTGTACGTCGCGATGCTCACAAAGCGGCGTATAAAGCAGGACCAGACAGTACCCTTGCTATTTCAGGAAACGAGTTCGACTATTTATAATAACGAAATGGTCGATCGTAAATCGTTAGAGGCCCACAGTTGATGGGCCTAACGCAAGAAAGGTCACGTTAACGTGACCTTTTTAATAGTTACTGCAGGATGAACATCCTTCGCTATCGCTAGCATTTCAATCAGTACTTTATGAGCGTACCTTTGACAAGTTTGCGATATCTCTCGTTTAGAGCAACCTTAGCTCAAGAAAGCTTAATGTGTTGCTGCAACTTGCGTTGCAAACGTATCTGAAAACCAATCGTTAAGCATCGCTTTTTCATAAGACAATGATTCTGTGCGATTGCGACGAATGTTCGACTCCATAAAGTCCATATCTTTAAGTTTGACCTCTTCGCCACTCACAACTACCTGTCCGTCAGCGTCTGTGAGCGTGTAACTAAACGTCATGCGCGGTATGTCGATACGCTTTATGATGCGAACATCACTTCCAGCTCCGTTACCAAAGCCAACGAATTGACTTGGCCAAACTTGTCCAGCCAAATCAACATTGGTTACCGTCATAGACAACACCTGCGATTCAGGCAAGTCTTTAGCGAGTTCAACTATGTGCGATTCAAGCTCTTCAAGCGTACGTTCCCGAAAGCGTTTGCGGGACTCATTCGTGGGCCTGATGTCGCTATAAGACTCTGGCTCTTCCCACGTAATCTTAACCTCTGCCGCTTGTGTGGGAGCAAAAACAGCAAGTAGTCCAACTGCTGCTACGCAGCTCAAACAAGAAAAAGTACGTAGTTTATTCACTTTTATGCTCCTAAGTTCAGTCGATTAAACCGTGAGTTAGCAAGCAATGTGAAATCGTTTACTCAATTCACTACTGGCGCATGACGAAAAGGCTAATGCATTTAACTAGACTAATTTCGCTTTGCGACCTGCATAACTGGCGACTGCTTTATGGTTAGGCAGAGTTGAGCCCTTTTAGTTCCCGAAAAATTAGGGTTTATGTCATCATTTTCACAGTAGGTGTTATAAAACCGCTTAACGCTTGCTGTGTCGGCGGTAATTTGTTGAATGTAGCTTTGCTGATAAGGTTTTAAAGGGCTAAGCTTCTCGTTGATTTCTTTCTGCAAACTAGCCAGTTCTTCACGTTCGGCAAGGGTAGAAATTGATACCAGCCAATCGGACACGGTATTTTGGATATCTTCAAACAGATACTGAACAAAAGGAGAGCGCAAAACTAAGATCAAAACAATGATCTCAGCGGCTATGATAAAAAACCTTAACATGACTTCTCAGCTAGCTTCGATGGACGTTTACGACAAATAGCGCCAATGTTTCTGCAATTTGCGAAGCGGCTCTTAATCAAAGCTTTCACCAACTTCGGCTTTCATAAACCTTCACTGTACACGATGGGGTCAGTCATTGACCATATTAATGTTAAAGATAGTAGAGTGATGCCTGGTTAATTGTAAATACTGCGAACTATACTCATGTATGCTAAACGACAAGAAGTGCCTGACGCTAGCTTACTGTATTGCTATGTTGACACTGATAGTTAAGTCAAAGAAATACAGCGTTACATCCGGGCACCTTTCGAAACTTTCAGTATTGACTGAAAGTTCAAAAAGATTCACCATACGCCGCATTATTGATCTATGTTAAAGATGATGGTGTGAACCACGTTATACTGCGCTGGCAGTTCGCTACATCATATAAGGTTAAGCTATGAATGAACAAATACCGGTAAAGACCGTTACACCGGTAAAGGTACATAAGCCCAAAGGAGCCACTGAGGGCAAACGCCACGACTCTCGCAGCCGTATCTATGTCCGTGCAGTTCAAGGCCCACTTGAAACCTTCAGACGATTCTTTGGGCTCTTTTTTCTGGCCCTTTTCGCCGTTATTCCGTGGATTCAGTACAACGGCCATCAGGCAGTGCTTCTTGATATTGGCGAGCAGCGTTTTACGATTTTTTCGCTTACCCTATGGCCCCAAGACCTTACGCTACTGGCCTACATATTTATTGTTTCTGCCTTCGCCCTCTTTTTTGTTACCACGTTTGCTGGTCGAGTCTGGTGCGGCTTTATGTGCCCGCAAACAACGTGGGTTTATATTTATACTTGGTTCGAGGAGAAGTTCGAAGGCCCACGAAATAAACGCATCGCGCTTGATGCCCGCAAAATGGATGCCGATAAGTTTATACGCAAAACGGCAAAGCATACCGCATGGGTGTTAGTCGCACTTTTAACGGCATTAACCTTTGTTGGCTACTTTACGCCAATTGATGCACTGTTTATTGACTTTGTAACCTTCAACACCGGTTTTTGGGCTGGTTTTTCCGTTATATTTTTCGCGGTTTGTACTTATGGTAATGCGGGTTATATGCGAGAAATCATGTGTACACACATTTGCCCTTACGCGCGCTTCCAGTCGGCCATGTTCGACAAAGACACCTTTACCGTTTCATACAACGCAAAACGGGGTGAGCAGCGCGGTCCTCGACCTCGTAAACTTAGTCACGAACAGGTGCAAGAGAAAGGTTTAGGCGACTGTATCGACTGTAACTTGTGCGTACAGGTATGCCCAACCGGTATCGATATACGCAATGGCCTTCAGTATGAGTGCATTAACTGTGGCGCATGTGTGGATGCTTGTAACGGTGTTATGGATAAAATGGGCTACCCCAAAGGGCTCATTAGTTTCACATCCGAAGAAGAATTGGCTGGAGGTAAGACTCACATTATTCGCCCCAAATTGGTAGGTTATTTTGTTGTGCTTTTGGTCATGACAGGATTGCTGGTTGCCAACATCTGGATGCGTAGCCCGACGGAAGTAGACATTATTCGCGACAGGAATTCATTGTACCGCGAGACCAACGAGGGTCTTATTGAAAATGTTTATACCATCAAGGTGCTCAACAAAACTCAGCAAACGCAAACCTACTCGATTACTGTGAAAGGCCTACCGGATTATCAATACATTGGTGAGCAACAGGTGACAGTTTCTGGAGGTGCGGTCTACAGTACGCCGATTTCAGTTGCAACTGACGCCTATAATCTGGAAGATACGGTTACCGATATTTTTATCAGTGTAACCTCCACAATTGATGGGGAAACGGTTACGGTTGATGAACCAACGAAGTTCCTTTATCGATGACAGATTTTTCTTTCTCTGGGCTTAGCCCAGATACCATATTAGATGCCCTGGAAAGCCAGGGCATTTTTCTTCAAAGCGGCTTGTTAGCGCTTAACAGTTATGAAAACCGGGTTTACCAATTTCTTGCCGAAGATGGCAAGCGTTACGTTGCCAAGTTCTATCGCCCAGGCCGCTGGAGCGACACTCAAATCAGCGAAGAGCATGAGTTTGCTCAAGAACTTATAGAGAATGAAATTCCCTTGGCCGCGCCTATTGCCATAAACGGCAGTACGTTGCACCATCACAAAGTAGGTGAGACCGACTACCGCTTTGCGCTGTTTCCCTCTGTTGGCGGCAGACAATTTGAAAATGATAACCTAGACCAACTCGAGTGGATGGGCCGCTTTATAGGTCGCATTCATCGTGTCGCTCATTCCAAAGCATTTACTTCTCGCCCTTCCATTGATGTTGAAAGCTATCTCAACGAGCCAAAACAAGTGCTCGAGCAAAGTACGTTGCTACCTGATCATTTAAAAACCGCATTTTTTGCCATATTAAATCCCGTCATTTCTGCCACCAAAGAAGCGTATAAGCCCACCTCTTCTATTCGTTTGCATGGCGATTGTCATCCTGGGAATATTTTATGGCGAGACGGCCCGACATTTGTTGATCTTGACGACTGCCGCATGGGGCCTGCTATTCAAGATTTGTGGATGATGCTGAGTGGAGATCGTCAGCAGCAGCTTTTACAGTTAGATACGCTGGTAGAAGCCTACGAAGAGTTTCATTCTTTCGACACCACACAGCTTGTGCTTATCGAACCCCTTCGCGCTATGCGTATGGTGCATTATATGGCGTGGCTGTCTAGACGCTGGAAAGATCCTGCCTTTCCTCGCGCATTTCCTTGGTTTGCAGAAGACAAATACTGGGAAGGTCAAATTCTCGCCCTAAAAGAACAAATGTCAGCTCTTCAAGAGCCAGCGTTGAAGCTTGGCTATTAAATGGGCCAGGTGCGGCATTTTGTTTCACCTGCATCATTATTTTCTGATGCTGACCACAGGTTAGTTCGACACGGTTACCATTTTAACGCTCAGTTACGCCTTGTTATTGCAATTCACTACAAGTAATAACAAGGTGAAAGGCGTGATAAATCATATTCGCTATCGCATTGCACTTTCTCTATAATCAGCATCGCTTAGGTGCCCTTCTCCCTCAGATTAACGACGGCGACAAGGGTTAAACGGGAAATCAGTGGAAAACTGATGCTGCCCCCGCAACGGTAAACTCAACGCTATGTCGTTTTCTTTTCATACGCCACTGTCTTTTATAAGTGAGCACGCTTTTGCGCTAGCAAACACTATTAGATGGGAAGGCAAAAGAGCTATCACTTTAAATGTGATGGTGAGTAAGCCCGGATACCGGCCTGTGCCTCACGGTGTCGTTTGCTTTTTGTAGTTAATAAACCAGTAAACAGAACACTTCCCTTAAACATGCGCTCGGGCGGAGTGCATCAAAGATAATTTAAAAAAAAACCATGCGTACATATTTTAATAAAGCAGCGCTAAGTGCTGCGGTTCTCTCGTGCTTAAGCACACCCGCTTACTCTCAAACTCTCAACCAAGATATTGAAACGCTAACCGTAACCGGAACGCGTTTGCCTATATCGTTAACGAAACTTCCCGGCTCTGTTTCAGTACTCACCGAAAGCGACATAGAAGCTTCGGGGGCACTGCAGCTGACCGATCTTATTCGCGGTTTGCCGGGCGTTAGCCTAGCGCAGTCAGGTAGCCCAGGCGGCTTAGCTGAAGTTCGCGTTCGCGGAAGCGAAACCAACCATTTACTTATATTAATTGATGGCGTTGTATCTAACGATATAGGCCAAGGCAGCCTGGTTGACTTGGCCCACTTAACCAGCGCCAATGTGGTGCGTATTGAACTGCTTCGCGGCCCTCAAAGCGCCCGCTGGGGAAGTGGCGCTATTGGTGGCGTGCTGAGCATCACAACAAAGTCAGGCCAATTTGCGGCCAATACGTCACACGTTGATTTCTCTGCGGCGGCAGGGACACAAGGCACGCTACAAGGCAGTATGAATGCCCGCTCTCAAAGTGATAATGTGGGTGTGTCTGCCTATGCCAGCTACATCCGTACCGATGGCGATAATGTTTCGCGCGTAGGCAATGAAGATGACGGTTACGATAACATGACCGCAGGTCTTAACCTTGACTACGCTGTATCTACTGAGCATACGCTAATTGCTAATTTGCGTACCGTGCACTACGAAAACGACTACGACGGCACTGACTTTGCTGTTACCGGCTTACCAACTGACACCGATAATGTGACCGACGGCGCACAACTTAGCGCTAAATTACGCTGGGAGTTTGCCCCAAACAATACGCAATATCGTTCTGCATTAAGTGCACACTACCGAAAAGACGAGAACGACAATACCGAATCAGGCGTTGACGCCGGCGGTACAACCGGGGAGCGTATTGAGTTAAATTGGACAAGCTTTTACACCATTAAAAATTGGGATTTTGCTGGCGGCGTTGAATACCTACAGCGACTGTTCGACCAGCGCGGTCCCGTCAATTTTGGCGATCCTAATCAAAAGCAGCACGACAATACGTACAGCGTTTTTGCAGAATCTAACGGTCAATTAACCGAGTCTATAACGGCTACGTTAAGCGCCCGTTATGACAATAACAGTGAGTTTGATAATGCGGTTAGCTATCGCGGCGGGTTAAGCTGGCAATTAAATAACCACTACACGCTGTTTACCAGCTATGGAAGCGCCGTTAAAACGCCTACTTTTACAGAGCGCTTTGGCTTTTTCCCAGCCAGTTTCGTTGGCAACCCCAACCTCGAGCCTGAAACTAGTGAAGAGTGGGAAGTAGGTGTTAAAGCTAATTGGAAAAAGGTTACGGGTCAGATTAGCGCCTATACTGCCGACTTAGAGGATGAGATAAACGGTTTCGTTTTCCTTCCAGACGCTGGCGCATTCAGCGCTGACAACATTGACGGCGAAAGCACTCGTGAAGGGGTAGACGTCGAGCTTAACTGGAACAGTGGCTACGGTAACATTACTGCCGCTTACAGCTATTTAGACGCAGAGCAAACAGATAATGGCGTTACCACCACAGAACTTCGCCGTGCGCGTCATCAAGGCTCACTCACCTATACCACAGACTTTGGAACAGATACATTCAGCTTGTACACGAAGCTGGCTTATACGGGTAGCCACTATGATACCTTCTTCCCGCCGTTCCCTGAGCCATTGCAGACACTAGCGCTGTCGGCCTACACGCTGGCAACGGTCAACCTTAGTTATCAGATTGATGCTAAATGGCAGGTTTCACTAAAGGTCGATAATGCCTTTGATACCGACTATGAAGATATTGTGGGCTACGCCGGTCAAGAGCGCCGGGCGCTCCTGTCAGTTAACTACAGCATGTAGGAAACTCCACTTTTCCACAATTACAAAGGCTATATCCAGCGGTATAGCCTTTTATTTTTTGCTAGGCTAGGTTGCGATTGAAAACTCATAAGCCCAGCGCGATTGAAAACACGTAAGCCAAGTGTCATGTTGCCACGTGAGTACCCAAAAAACCTTGATACCCGCCTTAATTCATCTTTTGTTCAGTTTGGCACTTTTACACTTACGTCCTGTAAAACCTAACCCACACGTTGAAATCTGCGTTCGCACCGTACCGGTTATTACAAGAGTTTGTATGAAACGGCAGCCATTCGCGTAGCACGCTGGGCTTTGAATCTCGTTTTTTGGTGAGCTTATCGCGTATAAGGTTTTGAAGAACAACAGAACCTAGTTAAGCGAACAATGCTGTGATAATCTCATCAACGATAATATTTTTGAACATAGGATCATATTCCATGAAAAAGTTTGCAGTAATGTTTGTCATGGCAATGCTTTTGCCATTAACGGCCTGTGCACAAGAGCCAGCGTCTAAATGGAAAGAAGGTACGCACTACAAAGTACTTGATAAAGAAGCCACAGATAAGCCAGTAATTACTGAGTACTTCTCGTTTTGGTGCCCTCACTGCTTCCAGTTTGAGCCTATCGTTGCGCAAATTAAAGAAAAGAAAAGCGACGGAACCAAGTTCAACAAAGTGCACGTAAACTTTATGCGTTTTACTGGCCCTGAAGTGCAGGACGATGCAACGAAAGCCATGCTTATTGCCCGCGCTATGAAGCAAGAAGACGCGATGAACGGTGCTATTTTTAACTACATTCACAAACAGCGCGCGTCAATTACCGGCCTAAAAGACCTTCGTAACATCTTCGTTGTAAATGGCGTAGACGGTGAAGAGTTTGATAAAATGGCAAAAAGCTTCGGCGTAAACAGCATGCTGCGTAAAAATCAGCAGCAGATTGACGAATACCGTGAGCACCTAACGGGTGTGCCAAGCTTCATCATTAACGGTAAATATCAGCCAACGTTCACCGCTGACATGTCTTTTGATGACATTGCTGATTTAATCGTGTGGCTATCAGAGCAAAAGTAATTACGCCACTCGTATCTACACCAATTAAACACATCATGGGCGCATATGCGCCCATTTTTATGTCTTGGAGAACCCAATGCACGCAGTAAGTGACTTTGCTGACTTCATATGTGAGCTAGACCATTTAAAAGCCGTTAAAAGGCAAATAACGCTCCCTTGCGATGACTATCGCCAGGAAAACTCAGCCGAACACAGCTGGCACGTGGCACTAATGGCAAACATGTTAAGCCAGTATGCCGCTAAACCTATTGATGTTGCTCGGGTTATTCGCATGATCCTTATTCACGATATCGTTGAAATAGACGCTGGCGATATGTTCGCTTTCAGTCACCAAACCGACCACAACGAACAAGCAGAGAAAGAGCTTGCTGCCGCTAAGCGTATTTTTGGTTTGCTGCCAAATCCACTCGATAGTGACATGCTCGAGTTGTGGCTTGAGTTTGAAGCAGCGGAAACCGCCGATGCTGAGTTTGCTAAAGCGATGGACCGTGTACTTCCCGTGTTTCAAAATATGAAAGACAATGGCGGTAGCTGGAAGCGGCACGGAATCGCGAGAGAGAAAATTGAAAAGCGTAATGCCCATTTAAAATCTTGCGCACCAGCCCTATGGGACTACGTTATGCAGCAGCTAGATATAGCCGTTGAAAAAGGTTGGCTAAGTCAATAACGACTCAGCCAACCCAAGTTTGGTTTAGCTATTACGCTATGCGGTATCTATAAATCGACGCGTCTAGCGATTAAAAGCGCGTACCAATCCACATCCAGAAGCTGTTGGTATCCACTTTTATATCGCCCGCATCGTAAGTACCGAACTTAATACCGAAATCGTATTTACCTGCAAATTTCTTGGTATATTGCACGTTAATCTCGCTACCTAAATCGTCAACGCCATTGCTGCTGTCATCAGCTGTAAAGTCGTGGTAGGCCAATAACCACTTACCACCGGCTAAACCACCAGATAGTGAAAACTTAAGGTCCTTTAAGCCCTGCGCTGGCGTACCCAAAAACTGATCGGTCCAACCGTTGAATTTGTGCAGGGTAGCGAGGGGCGTTGCGAAGCCGTACAGCCCATCGTCAGAGCCCAATATTTCGTAATCAACTTTCGCCGTTACGCCAGAAAACGTTGCTGCTAGGTATGCATTTACATAAGACGCATCGAAGTCGGTGGCAGTTTCTCCCGCGCCCGCTTCGCTTGATTGAGTAGCCAATTCACCACCATAAGCCCAACTAACACTATCGCCTTTCATCTTCCCATCGTAGCTCACACCATAAGTATCGAGTGCATTGTTTGTATCGTTATCGACTTCTAACAAATAGGCATAGGCGACAAATTTACCAATCTTAGATGTATAGGTTGCGTGAAGAATATGGTCTTTTGAATCTAAATCGGCTGCTTCTGCAAAAATACGGTTGCGCTTGTACAGATAGCTGTAGAAAAGCGCTAGATTGTCCGTTGCCGCATATTTAGCGCTTACGGCGTCGAAGGTCTGACGGTCTTGCCTCCAGCCAACGTGACCAACAAATCGATGGTCATCTAGCGTAATAACTTGGCGCCCTACTCTAGCTGTGAAATTATCCGTTTTATATTGAATAAATGCTTGGTCAACTTCGGTGGTTTCAGGGTCGGCGATCACCGAATATTCACCTACATTAAAGCCCGTAGGCCCGACGGTAAACTCATCCTGCCCGAGTACAATTCGGCTGTCCTCAACTTCAGCGGTAAATGAGAACCCATTTACACTGCCCGAGCTAAACCCTAAACGCGTACGCAGGGTCAGCGCGCTTGCATCTTTTAATGCGTTGTCTTGCTCTACCGACTCATAGCGCAAATTCAGGTCAGCCCATGCCTTTGAGTCGCTCAGAGCGGCGTGGATATCAGCAGCCATGGCGCTGCTGCCTAATACTGTCATAACAGATGCTGCTAGCATGTTAATGCTTAATTTTTGTAACGTGTTCATGTGTATTCCCTATCGGTTCTCATTTTTTATTAGTCAACACTTACCCAGCCAGCATTAAAATGCCGGTTGAAAAGTGAAATTTTGGATTGTGGGCGGTGAAGCTACCGCCCTTCTCAGATGCCGATAATGCTAGGCAGCATCTGATTTCTTAGCGTCTTTTTTTTCAGATGACACCCCGCTGGGTTTAGATAACGCGTTATTGACGCGTGAAGTAACGGTTTCAACCTTCTTCTGCTTGTCGTATAGGAAGGTTAATACCTCATGTCGGTAGTGGTTGTAGTGTTTATTGTCTGCAAGTGCCAATCTGTCTCGCGGGCGAGGTAATTCAATATCTAGAATTTCGCCAATGGTGGCTGCTGGGCCATTGTTCATCATAACAATACGATCAGATAGCAAGACTGCTTCATCCACGTCGTGGGTAATCATTATGACGGTGTTACCTAAATCAGCATGAATTTCCATTAGCGAGTCTTGAAGGTGAGCACGCGTCAATGCGTCTAGCGCACCGAACGGTTCATCCATCAATAACACTTTAGGCTCCATAGCCAGCGCACGGGCAATGCCCACTCGCTGTTTCATCCCCCCAGAGATTTCACTGGGCAGTTTGTCGAGGGCGTGGGTCATGTGCACAAGTTCTAAGTTATGCATGATCCATTCGCGCATTTCACTTTTGCTCTTGCCACGCATGGTCGATTTAACGGCCAGCTCAACGTTCTTATAAACCGTAAGCCAAGGCAATAATGAGTGATTTTGAAATACTACGGCACGCTCAGGCCCCGGTTGCTTTACTTCAGCACCGTCTAAAATTACGCCACCAGAAGTAGCCTGATGCAAACCAGCGATGATATTTAATACCGTCGATTTGCCGCAGCCCGAATGGCCAATCAGCGACACAAATTCACCTTTACTGATTTTTAAATTCACATCTTGAAGCGCAGTAAATGGCCCCTTCGGTGTTGGGAAGTCGATACCAACCTGTTCTAACTCTAAGTGTTTAGTGTGCATAAATTTCTCCTCAAACTTAGCGTAATACGCTCGACTTATCCCAGCTTACCGCGCGCTGAATCGATAACATTAAACGGTCCAAAACAAACCCAATTGCCCCAATAGTAAGCACTGCAACCATGATTCTGGCTAAGGACTCTGAACTGCCGTTTTGAAACTCATCCCACACAAACTTTCCTAACCCTGGGTTTTGAGCAAGCATTTCTGCAGCGATAAGTACCATCCAGCCAATGCCAAGCGACAATCGAAGCCCAGTAAAAATCATAGGAATGGAAGACGGCAGCACTATCTTTGTTAGGTGTGCAAAAGGGGTAAGGCGCAACACTTTACTCACGTTGATAAGATCTTTGTCTATATTTGAAACACCTACCGCCGTGTTAATAAGCGTGGGCCACAAGCAGCAAAGTGACACGGTGAAGGCAGAAGTGATGAAAGACTTTGAAAAGGCTGGGTCCTCGCTGACATAAAGCGCACTGACTACCATAGTAACTAACGGCAACCATGCTAGCGGCGAAACGGGTTTAAACAATTGAATAAGCGGGTTTATCGCCGTGTATGCCGATTTGCTTAACCCACACACAATACCCACAGGGACCGCCACTACCGATGCGATAAAAAAGCCAACCATAACGGTGTACAGGCTTGTCCATATTTGATCAAAAAACGTAGGCGCACCGGTAAACTCTCTGATCTTTGGCTGATATGTCGGGTCCTGTGCCGCACGCGCGGCATTTCTCTCTTCCTGACGCTGGTAAAACGCATCTGCCTTTTCGCGTTGAGCGGTGTGTTCGTCAATCAAGACACCGGCTTGCTCAAAAACTTGTGCAGGCCCCGGAAATTGCCCTAACGACGTGTCGATACTTTTTGCAACGCCATTCCAAATGGCCAAAAACATCAGCAAGCCGATTACAGGCAGCAACAACGCAGGCGTGGATTGATATAAACGACTCAACACAGAGTTGGCGTTTGACGACGACGTTGGAAGACGAAGAATGGTTGTCATCTTGCTCATTGCTTGCTCCTGACACTTAATATGCATTAACGTATTGTGAGTACCCCGCCTTCATCAAAATCGACGGGGCTATTTTACGAGACACCTACAGAACAGTGTCGCCCTTAAGACCAATGTCAAATTGCTCTAAGTAAGCGTTAGGTTGACTTCCATCAAACGTCACGCCATCAATAAATTCACTCTGAGGTGGCTTATAGCCTGTCTCCGTTCCAAACTCAGGGAAATCGGATGCTTTAGCTTTGCCCTCAGCGATTAGCGCTTTAGCAGCCTGAGCATAGACTTCGGGTTTGTAGACTTTTTTCGCGGTTTCTTTGTACCAGTCGTCAGACTTTGCTTCTGAAATTTGGCCCCAGCGACGCATTTGAGTGAGATACCAAATCGCATCGCTGTAGTAAGGGTACGTGGCGTTGTAGCGGAAGAATACGTTGAAATCCGGGACTTCACGCTTGTCGCCCTTTTCATATTCAAAAGTGCCGGTCATACTATTAGCCAGTACGTCTTCGTCGGCACCTACATAGTTGCTTTTAGCAAGAATTTTTACCGCTTCAGGGCGATTTGCATTGTTGTTTTCATCCAGCCACATTGCTGCACGTATTAATGCTTTAACGACGCGGATGTGGGTATTAGGGTATTTTTCAGCCCAGCCTTGGCTTACGCCAAATACTTTTTCAGGGTTATTTTTCCAAATTTCGTAATCGGTGATCACAGGGACGCCAATACCTTTGAATACCGCCTGTTGGTTCCATGGCTCGCCGACACAGTAGCCATAGATAGTCCCTGCCTCCATGGTCGCTGGCATCTGCGGAGGCGGTGTGACCGACAGCAGCGCTTGCGCATCGATTTGACCCGCAGTATCACCTTTATGCGGTGCGTAGTAGCCTGGGTGAATGCCACCTGCCGCTAGCCAATAGCGCAACTCGTAGTTATGGGTAGACACAGGAAATACCATACCCATATTGAAAGATTTCCCAGCATTGCGGTATTCATCAATCACAGGTTTTAAATAGTCAGCTTTAATTGGATGTACTGGCTTGCCGTTTTCCTGAGGTATATGGGCCTTCATTTTCTCCCAAATTTCGTTTGATACGGTAATACCGTTACCGTTAAGGTCCATACTAAAGGCCGTCACAATATGGGATTCTGTGCCAAAGCCGATAGTCGCTCCTAATGGCTGACCCGCTAACATGTGAGCGCCATCTAATTGGCCGTCAATAACACGGTCAAGCAACACTTTCCAATTAGCTTGCGCTTCTAAGGTGACGTATAGCCCTTCATCTTCAAAAAAGCCTTTTTCATACGCCACTGCAAGCGGAGCCATATCCGTCAGTTTAATAAACCCAAACTTCAGTTCCTCTTTCTCAGGCCAACCTAGCGCGGTGGTTTGTGCTGAAACAGATGTTGCAAACATTGCTACAGAGACGACAAGTGCAGCACAAACGCTCGCACTCGCTGTTCTTAAGCGTTCAAATAGTGATGTTGTCTTTAACTCAGTCATACGTGTTCCTCGTAGCCAAAAAAAAACCCACCAGCTATCGACATTTAACTGTCTAGCATGGTGGGCTTCGTTGCCGTGTTAGTAACATCGGAGTCATTACTAACGCATCAAGTTGTTGTTGGTAAGTCAGGAATTCCCGCTCACACACCTCATCTTAAAGGGAGGTTGATTTAAAGCTTTAGCTTAAAAAACCATCTTTTATTATTGTTATTATCATTTTCCATAAATGCCGGAGAAGATGGCGCTTCCTTACTGCTCTCCACTGATTCCTAATTATCTTTCTTATTCACACTATGGTTAATGCTGTGCTTTACACGGTGTTACAACACGCGTGTCGCACTTGCTGCCTAATATGGCAACCTTGCTGTTGCACGGTTTATTTAGCAGCCAACGTGCCAAAAATTCAAAACATTGATAAATAAGGAAAAAGAAACAGATTCACAGGTTGCAGAAAGAAACTGATTTATATTTTGATGCACCAAAACGGTGGTGTTGTTCAACCATGGTGCGAATAGGCAATACCAATCCGCATAGATAATTGCCCACTCAGAAGGCGCGGGCAAGTTTTCTAGCGAAGCGTGGGAATGCAGGAATGGCGGTTCCCTTTCAAGTTCCCAGAACGAAGCCAGGAAGCATGCCAGACCTTCCCGACGGGCGAGTTTAACATGCGCTTTATTCTATAAGCGTTTAGTGAACTGGCCGATGGCATTAACGACCTCGTTTGCGCCGCTTTGAATCTCTCCCATGGCATGCCCAGATTGTGTTGAGTACTCTAATGCTTCGCGCGCTTTGTCTTGTCCAGCTTCAATAAGCTGAACCGCATTTTCCGTGAGTTTTCTATTTTCCATCACTACGTTGACTATTTCTTCCGTTGCACTACTTGTCCGTGAGGCCAACTGCCTTACTTCATCAGCAACCACAGCAAACCCTCGACCTTGGTCGCCCGCGCGAGCCGCTTCAATAGCCGCGTTTAGGGCAAGTAGATTGGTTTGATCTGCAATACCGCTAATACTCTTAACCAAATCAGCGACTTTTTGAGACTGCTCATCAAGGTCTTTAATTCCCTCGCTTGCACTCCCCATTTGCGTCGTAAGCTCATTCATTGCTTTCACAGTAGCATTGAGCACTTCGCTGCCTCTATGAGCTTGTTCACCGGTATTTTGCGATATGGTATAAGCCACGTTGGCCGCTTCAGAAATAGCAAATTCTCTTTCCATTTGTTCCGTTATTACAGTGGCAAATTTCACCACTTTGTAGAGCTTGCCGTTTTCATTGCGAATGGGATTATAGGAAGCCTCAAGCCACACATCGTGACCCCGACTATCTACTCGTTTAAAACGACCTGACTCTAGCTTACCTTGTGATAAGTCGCGCCAAAACTGTTTATATTGGTCTGAGTTTGCTTCCTCTTGCGTACAAAAAATCCGATGGTGTTTACCTACAATTTGATCGAGTGAGTACCCCATTCCTTTAAGAAAATTTTCGTTGGCCTTTATAATAGTGCCGTCGAGTTTAAACTCGATAACGGCAGATGAGCGATGGAGCGCGGCTATCATATCTCTTTGCTCCCTACTCTCGGTTATGTTTCGCGTTTGCTCCGCCATATAAAGCGCAATGTAACCCACGTTTCCAAACGCATCATCAACGGGTTGCAAAATTCCCCTCACCCACATTTCTTCGCCTTTCGCGTTTAAAAAATTCATGGCGCCATGCCAATGACGATGGGTTTTTATCGCTCCTAGCATGTTTTGTACATCGCCTTTATTTTTTGACGTTGCCGGTATTAGGTTATCTAATGTTTTCCCTTCGATATCAACGGCACGATATCCCATTGCTTGCTCACACAAATCGTTTAAACCACGAATTCGACCGCTTGAATCTAGCTCAATGAAGAGCATTTCTTCCCGTAATTCCTCTTGAACCGTTTTATAGGCAGACAACTCTTTCAGCAACCTTTGGTTTTCTGCAAGTAATTCTTTGTTCTTAAAAAACATTCTGCGCTCCTGACACGCCACACCTTAGCCATGCCCCATTGATATGTGGAACACGATGTTAGTTTGAGAAGGGATTAGTTAAAGATAGCAGAGGTACTAGAAAAAATTAATTATACAAAAGGTTGCCTTGCTAGATTCTCACTCAACGCGTGTTGAGTGAGTCAATGCGGTCACGCAAAGGGTTGACGCGTAACATCACGCTGAGACCAGAGCAGTCTTGCTTGGCGCAATGCATCGGCAACGTCACAGCTTTGTAAGAGTACCAAGTAGCTGGCAAGCGTACTTAAGATTGCTTGTTCACCGTAAACGCTATTTTTCCTACCGGCCCACACATCGAGCATGTCACTCACGTTCATGTCTTTGTCTTTAAGGGCCCATTTAGCGGCAACCACCGGCATTATCATTGCTTTTGTTTCGCCATTTCGGGTAATGAAAAGCTCGGTTTCTCGTTCGCCATTTACTTCAGGGTCGCCACCATCGCCTCGAAAGCATAGGGCGTCAATAGAAGGATAGTTTTCATTAACGCGACAATGCTTGTGGTCAAGGTGCATATGATAAACGCCCTGCACGCAATACTGCGCCGCGGTGGGGTTTAATAGCCTCGCAAGGGTATTAGCACAAGAGCGAAGACCAAACACTTCTCGCAGTTTAATGATGGTATCAAGGGCGGGTAACAGGTACGACAAATCGAGATAGGTTACCCCTTTATCAGCAAGCTGCAGTTTTGCGTCAGCAATGCTGTCCACCTCAGGAAGACCCAACGTGGGTAGCGCAATGCTTGCATAAAGACGACCCGAACCCGGCTCATGAGCGCCGTGAAGCATAACGGAATAGCCGTTTTTGGCCAGTACCGCTACCGCGAGTAAATACCAAGGCAATTGACGGCGTTTGCCTGCATAACAGCCAATATCTAACGTGGGGGTGAGTGTTTTTACCTCTGGCTCTATCAGCTCTCTGCACGCATCAACAAAGCCAATGACTTCTTCCGGCGTCTCTTCACGGGTGCGAAGCAACATGAGAAATGCACCCCGTTGGTCACCTGTCACTGCGTTAGCCAACACCATTTTCATAGCATGATAAGCTTCATCTCGGGTAAGGCTACGTCCCCTTTTTTGGCCCTTGCCAATAATTTTTATGTATTCGCTAAATGGTTGCTGCATGCTCGGATGAATTTAGTAGAAGTGTGTTTACCTGTTGACGAGACTCTACCACCTTTCCAAAAATAAGTAACGTGGGACCCGTTAAGTTTGCTGCCTTAACTTTGCTATGAATATCCTCTAGCACACCAGTAATGACGCGTTGTTGAGGGGACGTAGCGTTTTCGATAGCCGCTACTGGCCATGCGCATGGCACCTTATGCTGTGACAAACCTTTGCAAAGTCCTTCTAGCCGGCTTAGCCCCATATAAACCACCATAGTTTGCTTTAAAACATTTTCTGCCATCGATGCCATTTCAGGCCATAGCTCTGCGTCTTTAAAATGTGCGGTCATAAAACTCACTGACTGAGCACAGCGTCTGTCAGTTAAAGGAATTCCGGTATACGCAGATACACCTGACGCAGCAGTAATACCGGGCACAATAGCAAAAGGAATGTTGGCTTTTGTTAGCGCATCAGTTTCTTCACAAGTTCTTGCAAATAGCGCTGGGTCGCCTCCTTTTAACCGCACAACCCTGTGCCCTTTGCTTGCCAACTCAACCACCCGCTTGCAAATTTCATCTTGGGTAAAGCTATGCTTTTTACAGCGTTTCCCTACATATTCTTTCACCACTTTAGAGGGAATTAGCGCAAGAATATCTTCGCTGACTAATGCATCGAAAAGCACGACATCGGCTTGCTGCAATAGTCGAAGTGCTTTCAAAGTAAGTAACTCGGCATCGCCTGGGCCAGCCCCCACAATGAACACCTGCCCTTGTTTATGATGTTCACTTTGTCTGTTTGCTGACGTAAACCACTTGTTTAGGTATGAATGCTTAGCTGAAGTTTTATCATTAGCGGGATGCTGGCGTGTGGTTGTGGCCGAGGACCTCGTTGCAATAGCATCGCGATAAGGAAGGTTAAACATAGGTTTCTGCTGTTTGAATAGGGTGCGCAAAAACGGAAAAGACCAACTAGATGCTATTGACATAATTTAACGCTCCTAAACAGATTGGGTTTCTATGACTAAATGCTTGTCTATAAGCTTAGACAAGGCCGGCTTGCACGAGCCGCAATTCGTACCACACTTTAACGCTTTACCAAGCGCTACTACCGAACTACAACCTTCTTCGATGGCATGAGTAATCGTTTTTTCACGCACTTCGAAGCAGCTGCAAACGACATCACCATTTAAAAATGCGTCGTCGACTTGGCCTCGTAATAAGTTTCGCTGTATGCCAGTGGAAATAGGCGTATTTAAGAGGCTAGCAAGCCAAGAGTTAGGCACTGACCCTGTGTTTTCTATATGTGCCGGTGCCAGTGCCCTTGTCGCTTTTTCTGGCTCATCGCCTAAAAACGCAGCGAAGCAAAGTATGTCATCCACAAGGGCGAGGCATACTGAGTATGTAAGATGATGAAACTGCAGTAGCACCGCATTTTGCGGCAGCAGAGGTATCAAACTCTGTGTAAAGTCTCGACGGCTATTGTTCGAAGCAACATTCAACACTGATAGTGCTGCATCCGACCGACTTATATCTGCAGAGGCATCTGTGCGTTCAAGCGGTGTTTTACTCCAGTAATGACAAACATGCTTTAGCGCGTCTTCATTAAAGGGGCCGATCTCGGCAGTGTGTGTTGATTGCATAGCCGATGAAATAAAGAGCTTGCCATACGTAGCGAAATGAACAGGTGCGATGGCCACTGCAGCGTGTTTTAACTCAGGTTGACCTGAAATAGGGTCAACCGCGCTGTCGTAAAGCGCGCCTAGCTTGCTATGAGAACCCCATTGCGCCGACCAATGGATGGGAATGAACACTTCCCCTTCGCGCATATCCGTATCCGCTTTAACCGGGTAGATAACAGGGGCGTCATTACATACTGCACTTGAAAGAGAAACAAGAGCGCCATTTTCAACGCCCAATGCGGCAGTGTCTTTAGGGTTGATATACACGTAAGCTCTTGGCATATGAGCCAGTAACTTTGCTGCTTTGCCCGTGCGCGTCATGGTATGCCACTGGTCTCGCGCTCGACCGCTGTTTACCACAAACGGGAACAGCTTCGACGTTTGTTGCTGTGGTGCTTTAAATACAACGGGAATAAGCTTGGCTTTACCGTTAGGCGTAGAGAACTGTTTATCGGCAAAGGGTCGCTTACTGTTAAGCCCTTGCATACCTTGCAACTCATCAGATGTTGTAAATGGCCACTGTAAAGGCGACATGGCATCATATTGCGCCTGAGTAATATTTTGTAAAGGCGATAGGTCCAGCTGGCGTTGCCCATTATTTTGATAACCGGTTAACCCTGCGTATTCGCAAAAAATTTGCGATGGATGGGTAAAATTAAATGCCTCAGCAAAGCCCATTTTAACCGCTACGTCACACATAATTTGCCAATCGTGTTTTGCACTGCCTGGCGGGGGTAAGATGCCCCGCTGACGTGATATACGGCGCTCTGAGTTGGTCACCGTTCCATCTTTTTCAGACCACCCCGTTGCCGGAAGGGCGATGTGGGCGTATTTCAATGTGTCGTTAGATTCCACGATGTCAGACACCACCACCATGTCGCACTTTGATAGTGCGCGCTCGACTTGAGCGCGGTTGGGCATACTTACTACAGGGTTAGTGCCCATTATCCAAACGAATTTTACTTTACCCCTTTCAATGGCGTTAAAGAGGTCAACAGCCTTAAGCCCCTGCCCTTTAGGCATAACTGGCGCGTTCCAATACGTTTTTACCGCGTTGATATGCTCAGGGTTTTCAAGGTCCATATGTGCGGCAAGCATATTTGCTAACCCGCCTACTTCACGGCCTCCCATGGCATTGGGCTGGCCTGTAATTGAGAAAGGTCCGCAGCCTTCTTTTGCAATTAAATCGGTGGCTAAATGGCAGTTTATAATGGCTTGCGCTTTATCTACGCCCGCTGACGATTGGTTCACCCCCATTGAATAGAAGGTAATAGCCCGAGCCGCTTGGCAAAAAATCTCATAAAAGGTTTTCACGCAGCTAGCGTCGACATCGCAAATCTTGGCGACTTCGCTAAGCGTCGACGCGCTCGCACTTTCTAAAGCTTCATCTAAACCGTCGGCAAACCTTCCAACGCTTGCCTTGTTTACCCTTCCCTGCTTATTAGCAAAGCGTAGCAGGCCATTAAATAGTGCCACATCACTACCCGGTTTTATTGCTAGGTGAAGGTCGGCAATGGTACAGGTTTCGGTTTTGCGTGGGTCTATGACCACCACCTTCATGAGCGGGTTTTTGAGCTTTGCACGCTGAATACGCTGAAAGAGTACAGGATGTGCCCACGCCGCGTTACTGCCAGTGATCACCAGTAAGTCTGTACATTCCAGATCAGTATAATCGCATGGCACCACGTCTTCGCCGAATGCACGCTTGTAGGCAGCCACGGCTGAAGACATGCAAAGGCGTGAGTTAGTATCAATATTGGCACTGCCGATGTAGCCCTTCATTAATTTGTTGGCAATGTAATAGTCTTCGGTCAGTAGCTGACCTGACACATAAAAAGCAACGGCATCCGCGCCATACTGCGCAATAGTAGAGGCGATCTTATCCGCAATCACATCGGTGGCCGTGTCCCAATCCACCGATTTACCTGCCATGGTTGGGTGAAGCAAACGCCCATTAAGATCGTTCGTTTCAAGCAGGTTTGTTCCTTTAACGCACAATCTACCAAAATTGGCGGGATGCTCGGGCGTGCCCTTAACAGTGTCCAGGGTTACGGCACGCTTACTTACGTTGCAACTGATATCTACGCCACAACCCACGCCGCAATAAGGGCATGTTGTTTGTCTTAACTGTTCAGACATAATATCGGGTTGTGGAGTAGCCATATTCATATCATTACCTTTTTCGTTTTCTCTGCTTTGTAAACGCCTTCTGTATGCAGCGTACCGCTTAAATGCCAATGAAAACCTTTTCACCTTCTACTTTTACTGGGTAAGTGGTAACCGATATATCATCGTATTCCTTACATAGCCCGCTTTCTAAAAAGTAATGCTCCTTGTATAAAGGAGACGCAACTACCGGGGCGCCGCCAATTGACCCCAAAAGCCCGCGATATAGCACGTTGGCCTTGCCAATGGGGTCGTAATTACTTATCGCAAAAACCTGGGTTTCCCCTTTGACACATAAACAAAAAATCGCGATTTGCCGAGACTCTACCAGGGCGCAAACGCCGCTATTTTTTACTAAGTCCCGTGTTTCGCACACTAGGTGCCATTGCTGAATATCTTGCCCTGAAGCTAAAAGATTTGGCGCTGCTGACATCAAATGTTCCTCCTAAGCTCTTTAATAACTAAATCGCTATACCATAGCGACTGGAATAAACTGGTCTTTCCCTGCCACTTTTTCAGCTTCTGTTGCAGGGCGAACCTGGCCGCGCTCTGAAACAAACTGAATATTGGTATCGCCAGCATTACTGTTTACAAACTGACGGAAACGCTTGCGCGCTTCAGGGTCTTCGATAGTGGTTTTCCACTCACATTGATACGCGTCAACCACGGTATCCATTTGCGCTTCTAGCTCGTCGTTAATGCCCAAGGCGTCGTTTATCACCACATCTTGAAGATAAGCTAAGCCGCCTTCTAGGTTATCCATCCACACTGAAGTACGCTGTAGGCGATCGGCAGTCTTCACATAGAACATCAACACGCGGTCGATATATTTGATAAGGGTTTCGGTATCTAAGTCGGTGGCAAACAAGTCGGCATGGCGGGGCTTCATACCGCCGTTACCGCATACATACAAGTTCCAGCCCTGCTCAGTGGCAATAACACCAATATCTTTACTTTGGGCCTCGGCACATTCGCGGGTACAGCCTGATACAGCAAACTTGATTTTGTGCGGTGCACGTAAGCCTTTATAGCGATTTTCTAAATCGATGGCGGTGCCTACTGAGTCTTGTACACCATAGCGACACCAAGTACTTCCCACGCACGACTTCACAGTGCGCAGCGCTTTCGCATACGCATGACCGGTTTCAAATCCCCCCGCTACTAGCTTCTCCCAGATGTCAGGAAGGTGTTCAACACGCGCGCCGAATAAATCGATACGCTGCCCACCGGTTATTTTGGTGTACAGGTTGTACTCTTTCGCCACTTCACCTAACAAAATCAATTTCTCTGGCGTGATTTCTCCGCCTGGCACCCGTGGCACAACGGAATAAGTCCCGTCTTTTTGCATGTTGCCAAGGTAGATATCGTTGGTATCTTGTAACGGTAGGTGGGCCGATTTTAGAATGTAGTCGTTATAAACTGATGCCAAAATAGAGCCCACTGCGGGCTTACAAATTTCGCAACCTAAACCTTCACCATGCTGCTCTAGCAGGTCATCAAACGTGCGAATGCCGTTTACTTTTACAATGTGAAAGAGTTCTTGACGTGTATAGTTAAAGTGCTCACAAATGGCTTTTGAAACTTCAACGCCGCGTTTTTCAAGCTCGCTGTCCACCACGTTTTTAAGTAGCGCTGCACAGCCACCACAGCCTGTACTGGCTTTGGTTTCTCCTTTCACATCCGCTACGCTACAGCAGCCACCTTCAATGGCTGAAACAATATCGCCTTTTGTTACATTCAGGCAGGAACAAATAGACGCGGTGTCGGGTAACGCATCGGCGCCAAGAGCAGGAGCGGCATCCGACGACGGAAGAATAAGGCTTTCAGGATGCTCAGGAAGGTCGATAGCGTTAAGCGCATACTGCAATAACGTATCGTAATCGCTTGTGTCACCTACCAGTACCGCGCCCAGCACTTTCTTTTGTTCACTATCAACAACAAGCTTTTTGTAAACGCCTTCAGGCTGGTTTAAGTAGGTATAACTTAATGCCCCTTCAGTACGTTCGTGCGCATCACCAATGGAGCCAACCTCAACCCCCATAAGCTTCAACTTAGTGCTCATATCGGCACCTGAAAACTCTGCATCACCACCGGTTAGATGACTTACCGCGGTGCGAGCCATAGTATAGCCGGGGGCAACAAGGCCAAAAATTTTGTTGTCCCATAGCGCGCATTCGCCTACGGCGTATATATTCGGATCAGACGTCACGCAATGGTTATCAATAACAATACCGCCACGCTCGCCGAGTTTTAGTGCTGACTTCCTACCAAGCTGATCCGAAGGGCGAATACCCGCAGAAAAAAGGATCATGTCGGTTTCAAGTTCGGTGCCATCGGCGAACACCATTTTATAGCGACAGGTATTTCCCGCTTCAATGCTTTGTGTTGCTTTTTGGGTATGAACGGTAACGCCCAAATTTTCAATTTTATCTTTAAGGACTTTACCACCGGCTTGGTCAAGCTGAACCGCCATTAGCTGTGGCGCAAACTCGACGACATGAGTGTCAAGGCCGGCTTGCTTGAGCGCGTTCGCCGCTTCTAAGCCTAACAGGCCGCCGCCGACAACCACCCCCACGCTACTTACCGCTGCCGAGGCCTCAATGGCAAGTAAGTCATCGATGGTACGGTAGACCAAACAGTGCTCTTGCTCGTTACCGGGGATAGGCGGCACGAAAGGATATGAGCCTGTAGCAAGCACAAGTTTATCGTAACTAAATACCTGCCCCTCTGACGTCGTCACTTTTTTGTTGTCACGGTCTATATCGGTCACCAACGCATTGGTCACTACACTTACGCCCCACTGGGCATACTGTGCTGGGGTGGTAAGCGCTAAATCATCAGCACTTGCGCCACTAAAAAACGAAGATAAGTAAACGCGGTCATACGCGAGGCGAGACTCGCCGCATAAGACGGTTATTTCTACATTGGCGTCGCTTTGGTGAAGCTGTTCAACAAAATGGTGCCCCACCATGCCGTTGCCTACGACGACAATTTGCGTTTTTGAGTCCAATGAAGTCATGGTATTCCCCTTTTTTCGGGACAAAAAAAAGCCCGCTTCAACTTTCGTTGATGCGGGCTTCGTTGCCTATTTTGCTAGTACTGACACTTAGGTTCAGCATATTCTAGCTAACACATTTTACGGAGTGTTATAAATCACACAATTTTCAGCGATTGACACAAATCACTAAAACACACTTTACGTTTAATACTATCCAAATTCAGTGCCAACCGTGTAACACGCTGTTTTTAATAGATTTAAGATAAAAAAGGCAATATTTTTATTTCTAAGCTGCACCAAACAAACGCAAACCTGTGTTCACTTGGTGCATTACTTGATGTTAAAGATTTACGCCAGTTTGTCTGTCGCTACGCGATAGCGAGGGTCTTCTACCACGTTTATCTCAACAAACTTGTCTGCCTTGCGAAGTAGTGAACGACACTCATCGCTAATGTGGCGAATGTGCAGCTTCTTACCTTGCTCTTCATACTTGTCAGCAAGGGTGTCCAGCGCATCAATACCTGACGAATCCCAAATGCGAGAATCTTTAAAATCAATAACGATATCGTTAGGATCGTTGGCAATATCAAACAAATCTTTAAAGTGAGATACCGAACCAAAGAACAGCGGGCCGTCTAGCTCATACACTTTCCAGCCGTCGTTATCGATATGCGATTTCGCTTCAATATGACGGGCGTGTTTCCATGCAAAGACCAGCGCGGAAACGATAACCCCTACCACAACCGCAATAGCCAGATCGGCAATAACGGTAACGCCTGTCACCAAGAAGAGCACAAAGGCATCTTCCTTGTTTACGCCGCGAACAATTCTAAATGACGCCCATTCAAAAGTAGCGATTACTACCACAAACATAACCCCAACAAGGGCGGCTAGCGGGATCATTTCAATAAGCGGGGCGGCGAATAAAATAAAGCCCAACAGTACTAACGCCGCGGTGATGCCTGACAGGCGACCACGACCGCCAGAGTTAATATTAATCATGCTTTGACCAATCATGGCGCAACCGCCCATACCGCCGAAGAAACCGTTAACGGTATTCGCAACACCTTGGCCCACGCATTCTTTGTTACCGCGACCACGGGTATCGGTCATTTCATCAATCAAGGAAAGCGTGAGTAGCGATTCAATAAGCCCTACTAAGCAAAGGATCACAGACGTAGGTAGAACAATCATCACGGTTTCCCAAGTAAAGGGCACCATAGGAATAGCAAAGCTTGGCAATTCGCCGGCTAGCGTAGCGGCATCGCGCTGGTCTGCAGGCAGCAAGTCACGAACAAAGTCAATAACCGTGCGGGCCTCTAAATCTAGGCCGTGCACTAATGCAGTTACCGTAACAATGGCCACAAGCGAAGCAGGTACTGCTTTAGTCAGCTTAGGAAGCAAGTAAATAATGGCCATGGTTAACGCCACAAGCCCTAGCATCCAATATAGCAGCGTACCTTCCATCCACTGAAGTTCACCTGCCGCATTGGTCACTTTAAATTGACCTAGCTGGGCCAAGAAAATAACGATAGCCAAACCGTTTACGAAGCCCAGCATTACTGGGTATGGCACCAGCCGGATAAACTTCCCGAGCTTGAATATACCGCACATAATTTGCAGCAAACCGGCCAAAATAACTGCAGCAAATAGATACTGCACGCCATGCTGGGCAACCAATGCCACCATCACCACGGCCATGGCACCCGTAGCACCAGAAATCATTCCCGGGCGACCGCCAATCGCAGACGTGATTAGGCCCATCATAAACGCTGCATAAAGACCAATCATTGGTTCTACGCCGGCTACAAATGCAAATGCAACGGCCTCAGGTACCAAGGCAAGCGCCACAGTAATACCTGATAGCACGTCGTTTTTAACGTTGCTGTCTTTACTGGTAATTAAATCGAACATGTTCTCTCAGAAGCTAAGAAGTTAAACACAACAACCCACCGTGGCGTAGACCGCGTGAAAACAGTACACCAGGTAAGTAGGAGAATTTTTCGGCGATTCTATCACCATTGTCGCTTAAAATCTTTTAATAGATTGTTACTAAGACAAACCTTAATCCGTAAAGGCCTCTCGCTTTCCCGCCACCAGCTTGTTGCTTGCCTACGTTTTTTATATTGATAGAACCCTGTTTTTGAGGGCTTCCATCGCGCTTATTTTTCTCGCCTTTGCTGACAAATGACGTCGTCCATGGCATCGTATTACGGTATTTTATTAATTTTGTCCGTCAGTGCTCAGGGTTTGAACTAAGTCGAGCATGGCAATGAGACATCGCCGTAAGGCTAGTGCCTTATTCAACGAGGAGTTAAAGTGGTACCTTATATTCTTACTATTTTGTGCGTGTTAGTGGCAGGCGCTATCCATTGGATGTCGCCAAAGGCTTATTGGAAAGCGACCATTATGTCGACCGCCGTTATCTTGTTATTTTCTGTCGCCGCACTGTTTATTTTTAAAGCGTCGGGCATGCTAGTGAGCGAGCACACCGGAGAAAACGCTGATTTCTCAGGGCAAATGCTCACTATCACAACCATGATCGCGTTCTTTGGCTTTCTCATTTCCTTATTTGTAGGGTGGTTTCTTCGAGTAGTGAGAAACTAAGAGACAACCACATTAATAACAATCTCGACGTTTCAGCGCTTTGCGTGTCGGACGTATAAACAGGCCTGTAAACGTCAACAACAGGTTGCACTCATTTGGCGCAACCTTTCACTTCGCTGCAACAATAAGGCACCTGTTACGCCCTCTCAGGCTTAATTTAGAGACTTAATTTAGCGCCTTAATAAAACCATTCACTGCGTCCAGCCTTTATTTTTATTGGCTTTGAAAGAATTTGAGCCCCATCAAACCTTTATGGCTTTCTTATTCAATAAACAGGGCATAAGTGTTGCTTTGCTTAATACGTTACCTCTATTTTTAGCCAAAGTAGTTTTCTTATGCTTCATGACCCCGAACCGACCATTGCACTGTGTAGCGACGCGACTAAGCGCTTTTTACTCGCGGCAAAGCACGCTGAGATTACAGTGCTTGAACAGTTATCGAGTAACTGCCGCATTGTGATTGCAGTGCGAGAACTTATTCATGAACTGCAGAAGGAACGGGGGGCCAGCAATATCTTTCTCGCGTCAAACGGCGAGCGATATCGCACAGAGCGGATGCAATATGTTGCTGCTAGTGAACACGCAGAGTCAACGCTAAAAAGCCAATTGAAATCTCTTTACCTGACTGAAGAGGTCTCCACGGGCAACCCGCGTTTATTGAGTAGCATTACGCTTGCTATGCAGGCCACAGACTACCTACCTCGATTAAGAACCCAAGTGAGTAAGCAAAAGCTAACGCCACTGGAATCGACACGCGCGTACAGCCGTTTAGTCGCCAGTTTACTTACCGTTATTTTTGAAGCGGCGGATATTGCAAGCGACCCTACTATTACTAGATTGCTAGTGGCATTATTTAACTTTATGCAGGCGAAGGAATACGCGGGGCAAGAACGAGCGTGGGGGGCTATTGGTTTTGCAGAAACCCATTTTGATGCGCGTTTATGCGAAAAGCTTACTGCTCTTCAGCAAGCCCAAGAACATCACTTCAACATTTTCTGTGAGTTTAGCTGTAAAGCACATAAAGGCGCCTTGGATACGTTAAATAAAAGCCCTGCCGCTATCGATATCACGCAGCTTAGAAATATGATTGCACAACTTAGTGACGGCAGCCCAATCGCCGGTGAAATTTCAGAAGTTTGGTTTGATGTAGCGACACGCCGCATCGATGCAATGCAGACTATCGAAGTCGCGCTTACCGAAGCCCTTACTCAGCAGGCCAACAATAAAGTAGCCGACGCAAAAAATGAAATGGCGAACCATCAACAGTTGCTCAAACGCTTTAACGATGAACACGCCACCGATGGCTCGCCACTCACCCTATTGTTCGACCCCAGCATGCCGGGCTTAGCGGAAGATAGTAAAGACGACGAGCTTAAAACGCTGCCACTCAACGAGCAAACCAAAACCTTATCTGCCCACCGCTCTTTTTATGATCTACTGCGTTCTCAAGCTCAGCACATCGAGGACATGGGGCGAGAACTTGAAGAAGCCAAACGTGCGATACAGGAACAAAAGCTCATAAGTCGAGCAAAGCTGGTTGTCATGGAACAATTCGGGTTAAGTGAAAATAACGCCTATCGTCGACTGCAAAAACAAGCTATGAGTGAAAACACCACCATTGCGACCATTGCCGCCAAGATAGTAAATATTGCTACGAAACGTGTAGTGAAAAAGTAGCTTAATCCCATTTTTGCTTCAGCGATTACCCAAAATAGCTGAAGATTAATTCCTTCAGGTGCGCCTTCTGTTGCTATAACACTACCTTCAACAAAGGCCAAACCTTACGCCAATTTTTAGATACGACGCGTTGCTCAAAAACTTCAGGTCTAGGGTATTTGGGGTTAATACTTATCGTGCCGGCGAAGTTTGCTTCCAAGCCAAATGGCGCCAGTACATCTACATCGTCATTTGCCAAAAGACGCACCGCTACACAGGTCTCCCGCTCTATCCAATATGAAATGGCTTCACTGCAGCTTTTATAGGCAGAATGATGATGCATCATATGCATACGCGCTTGGTTTTTTACCTGCCAGGTTGCTTGTGGTACTAGACGGGTAAGTTCACGCTCAATGGCTTGTTCCTTCGACTTTACCAACGACAGAACTTCCGACTGAGCGGCTAATTGAGAGAGCGATGCATTTGTGTGTTTACGTTCAGCGCTACTGTGCGGCACAGTAACTTCATCGCAAAAGTAAACGACATCGATATCATTTAGGGGAGTAGGTGAAACCTTTTGATGTAGTTCATCCCAAATGGCATTTCGAACAAACCCTGCGCCAATATACCCTTGTGGTAATGCAAGGGTACGTAAGGCACGAAGGCACCGCATTTTAAAAGGATCGCGCTTGATTATCTCACCAAGCTGTTTACACAACCCATCTTGCTTAGGCTTCACTTTTGATACGCAGTTTGCGTTTCCACTTAATCACATAAAAGCAAAACGCCGCCATGCTTCCACCGGCAAACCAGCCCGCGATAATATCACTAGGCCAATGCACGCCCAGTAAAACTCGGCTCAATCCAATACAAAACACAAGGAACGCGGTGGCAACATAAATCCATACTCGCACTTTCGTACTTTGCGATAGCTGCGTAAGTAAATTAGCCACGTAAAAATATACCAGCGTGGATAGCGTAGCGTGCGCTGAGGGAAAACTTTGTGTATACACATCAACATGCTGCATGGTAAGCGAAGGACGCGGCCTATCGATACCCGCTTTTAGCAAGAATGTCATAGCTATTCCAACCGCGACTGCAATAATAAACGTGAGCGCCTTTTTCTTCTCTCCCGCTATACTCAGAGCACCAGCCACTGATGCCACCACAAAGATAAGCACCGTGTTACTGCCTAGCGCAGTGGTATCTCTAAGCACATCGCCCCGCCAACCTTCGACGTTACCGAGGGTACTAAGTGACTCAAATACACTATTGTCAAAAGACGTGAGCACGCCCATATACACAAACAGCATCACAAGTAAAAAGCCAGTGCCTAGCATTAATACTTGAATTGCTGGGGTCTTAATAAAATCGACGTAGGGGGCATAGGTGCCGCTATTTTTCATATCGCTGCTTTCCATTTCACTCATTCTGTTCAACTTCCAATCGTTACGATAAAAAGCGCTATTTGTTGTGTCACCTTGATGAAGAACTACTATACCTGCGGTAACACGCCGCGATTACGAACATTTTAACTCTCGCTGAGGGCGTGATTACCTATGTGGACTGGTATTACTTCCACCGAGGCAATCAGGAGAAGTTAAGGATTGTCCGCCTCGCGCCTCCCACTCGGCCGGGGTGTAGGTATGGAGTGCTAACGCATGGACCGGCCCTTGTAGTGCCTCAGTTGCAAGACCGTTAATTTCTCGGTGTCTGGCAATCAATCGTTTTCCTTCGAAGGCATTACTTACCACAGTCACTTTAAAGTGACTTTGAGCACCTTCTGGCACATTGTGCATAAAGCTTTCATCAACTACTTCCAGATAGCTTGGGCTAAGTGCGGTTTCAATAGTTGATTCAAGAAACGTTTTTACTTGCATGGGGCTTACCTTGCTCTTTGAATAAGATGTCGAAATGTAAGGTTAATTCTACCACCGATAGGCTTAGCCGTCTTCGCAATACCGTGTACATAATGACTTTGTGTTGCTCCGGCCATAATCAATACGCTGCCGTGCTCAAGTACTTGCGTATACTTTTCTTTTGTTTCTTTATGCTTGAAGACAAACGGTCTTGCTTCACCTAGCGTCACTGAAGCAATAACAGGGTTCATGCCTAACTCAGGCTCGTCATCAGAATGAAAGCTCATGCTATCTTTACCATCTCGATACCAGTTAGCCAGAACACTATTAAACCGTGTACCGTAACTGGGTGCACACAGTGCCTCGCACCGCGTCTTTATTGACGAAAGATTCTTCGTCCATGGATTTGGCGCCATGGTTAAATTCGAGTAGGTATAGGTGCACTCTGGATCGCCATGCCAGCTTTGTAAACGCGGTATTTTTACCGACTTTCCGAACAATTTAATCGTGTCCTGTTGCCAAGGAAGTTCGTTTTTCAACAAGGCAAAGAAGCTATCTGCGTCATCTTGCGACAATGCATTAGGAAAGTACCTAACGTCAGCCTCGGATAATGGCAACGTATAAGGCGACGTTTCTTCTTGTGGTGCCTCGAATAGAGAGAATTGCATGCGTAATTTTTTCGCTTCTATTGGTGCTTGGTTTTAGTTCAATAATGAGAGCCACTGCTATCTATGCTTAACGTTTCCCTGCTAAATACGCAGGCACTATGTAAGTGGATTGATTTAATGACATCCCACCCTTTCACTGATTCAGGAAATGACCTTCACCCAGTCACGCTTCAGCGAAGCAGCAGGAGTAATCCGCAGTTATTGGCTAGAGTGCTGCCTGGGGTGTGATAAGATATGCGTTTACAATCCATCTAATTGACATTCGCAGTAGTGAATGTCGTGAGCCTTTCTTTAAAACAGACGCCAATGAATACAGAATTTATTTTTGCCGACCGACAATTCTCGCTTATTCGCTACCCTGAAAAGCATCAGCATATAAGCCTTCAAGCTTGGGATAGTGCCGACGAACTCATTATAGAGCACGTTGAATCATTATTGAGCGAAGAATCGTTTCCAATCGGTAGCGGTGAAAGTGATGGCTCAATGATGATCTTTAACGATGATTTTGGTGCGTTAGGCTGCTGGTTCTCGCATTTAGCGCCTTACTGGGTATCCGACTCTTACATATCTTTGCGTTCTTTACACGAGAACCTAAAGGCTAACCAATTATTAGATACGTCAGATGCTGATAAACCAGATGAGCTAAAAACGGCCCCTGTTCAAACACTTAGCAGTGTTGAAAGTTCAACGTTTACTCCAGCAAAAGCTCCCCTAATTATTGTAGTAAAAGTCCCACGTGCACTTGCGCTGCTAGAACAGCAGCTGATTGACTTACAGAAATATATTACACCTGACACTCAGATTATCGCGACGGGCAAAGTAAAAGCCATTACAAAATCTGTGCTCAATCTTTTTGAACGGTATATTGGCCCCACAACCACTTCTCTTGCCAAAAAGAAATCGCGGCTAATTTTCACTTCGCCTCGAGCGTCATTAAAACACGCTGACTCGCCTTATCCCACCCGTTGGCAGTGCAAAAGCACAACAGGCACAACGCTAACCATAGATAACCTAGCCAACACCTTTGCACGTCAGTCATTAGATATCGGTGCGCGTATTATGTTAGAGCACATGTCGGTAAGTGCTAATGACGTGGTGGTAGATTTAGGTTGCGGCAACGGCGTACTGGGCGTCAACGCGCTTTCTCTCGCGCCGGATGCCAAGGTTATATTTGTGGATGAGTCTTATATGGCGTTAGAAAGTGCCAGACTAAATGTACTCAATAATTTCCCTGATAAAATAGACCAGTGCGAGTTTGTTGCAAGTAACTGTTTAGAAACACTACTAAAGCGAACATACAAACCTGCTGTTACCAAAATACTGTGTAACCCACCGTTTCATCAACAAAACGCCATCACCGATCATATCGCATGGCAGATGTTCACCGATTCACGGGACTTGCTTATAAAAAGTGGGCATCTTGTTGTGGTGGGTAACCGGCACCTGGACTATCACATTAAACTTAAAAAATTGTTCGGTGGTGCCAAGGTACTTGCGAGCGATAAAAAGTTCGTTATCTTAAGCACTGCGAAACGCTAGGTGCAGAAAAGAAATACGCGAATTAAGGATTACATTTAAAGGCATTTTTATGAAAAAAATACTTTTACCACTGCTTACGGTCGTTATGTTGATAGGCAGCAGTTCAGCAGCTATGGCGAAGAAAGACGATGGTTCTCAGGTTCAGCCAGATAACTATTATCCACGGGTAAAGATTGAAACTACCATGGGTGATATCGTGATTGAACTGGACAGAAGACGTGCACCCATTACGGTAAATAACTTCCTTCGCTATGTAGATAAGCGCGCTTATGAAGACACCATTTTTCACCGCATTGTGCCGGGCTTTGTGGTGCAAGGTGGCGGTTATACGGCCGACTTCAATGGCAAATCAAATTTCCCCGATATCTTTAATGAGTCTGGTAACGGTTTAACCAACGACCTACATACCATAGCAATGGCGAGACAGGGCGACCCGCATACGGCAAATCGTCAGTTTTTCTTTAACGTGAATGACAACAGTAGCTTAAACCCGGGCAGAGATTGGGGCTACGCAGTGTTTGGCGTGATTGTGGAAGGTGAAGACGTTGTTGATGCCATGTCGGAAGTAGAAACCGAATATTCAATCCGCTTGAACGCGAATAACGTTCCGATTGAGCCAATCATTATTAAAAAAATGACCGTGCTACCGCCGTTGTAATGTTAGGACAAAATTACGGTCAGAACTTTTGAAAAAAACAGCCATAGAGGGCATTCCTTTATGGCTATAAATCTAGCCTAAATAAATGCTGCTTTGGGAACGTTTTATCGAAGTAAAAACCCAGCTTTTTGAATCCTAAACGTTGTAAAAGCCTTTGCGATGCCATATTTTCTGGGTGGGTCATCGCGGTTAAAAAGCGATATCCTTCGGAAGCAGACCAGGCTATAACGCACTCACATGCCGCATAACATATGCCACGACCTCTTGCCTCTGGCAGCATAGCAAAGCCTAAATCAGGGCAATCAAACGCAAAACGATTGAATAACCCACAAACGCCCAAAGGCTGTTTAGTGTCTGTCGCCTCAACGGCAAGCAGACCATATCCCCACTCATCTCGCTGCGCGTTGGTTTTACCGATATAGTCGCACGCATCGTCCAACGTATTTACGTTTTTACTACCAATGTATTTGAGCCATAACGGGTCGTGCTGCAACGTAAGCACCCAGTGTTTATCGTCGAAAGTAAGGGGCCGTAGAGTAATATTATCCCTTGTGAAAATAGCGCTGTTTATATTCACACTTAACCTTTTGCCTGAACGCTTTCATTACTGATAACACTAGCCCTTTGCTAAAATCTTGTCTATGTGCTTGATAGCTTCGTTATTCACGTTTGCCGCACGTGGATATTTAGGTTCTGTCCTGTCATTCACTCTTGGATGTTGCCACAGCGAGGTATGGGTCACAAACCGCTCAACTTCAGTAACGCCGCCGTGTTCTAAACAGCCGGCCATGCAGGTATCAATATACGTCTGGTGAACGGGAAATTGTTCACTTGCTGGTTCACACGCTAAGGTTTCGCAAATCCAGAAGGTGAATTGAGAAAGCACATCGTCTATCAACGAAGACTCGTCAGGTTCATAAAGGTGAAAATCAAGCGCGCTTGGACTTACCTCAACAAACCGATAATCTTTTTCTCGCTCCTGTAAGGCGGGGTTAATAAGGGTAGGTATGAGCTGGGCATTTAATTTGCTGTGCGCGTTAGCCACTGCGCCAACGTAGGTCTGTTTTTCTTGAATACTACGCGTTACCCACGCCCGTTCAAAACCTGAAACCGTTACAGGGATCCCTTTTGTGAAAATGTTCGAGTAGCGCTCTCGGCTGTCTTTGCTTAGCAAGCTTCCATAACCTAACACCATGTGTTTTTCGGTTTGATTACTTAGCCAACTCGCTATTTCATTCATTGTCACCTCTACTTCGTAGCCAGTTTCAGATGTTCATAGTACGCTTTTTTCGCCGTTTAGTTTTACAGGAAAAATAAACAATGAGTGCATTTTTTCTTGCTCTAAAACGAGAAAGGCGATGCACCGAGTCCCCTCAATGCATCGCCTTTATTTTTTCGCAAGGGGCTTGTTTGGTTAAAACAACGCTCTTACACCCATAGTGAAGTTTCTACCGGGAAGCGGCGCTTGGTCTTTCAAGAAAGACGTATGAACGCGGGCCTCTTCGTCAGTAAGGTTTTCACCACGGGCAAATACAACCCAATCGATACCTTGAGCACCAAACTCATACTGCACACTGGCATTGACCAACGTGTAGCCGTCTGTAGCCGTCTCGAACGATGCCACTTCAGTTTGATCGTCATACCACGTAAAGCCCACATCGGCACTTAGGCCAGCATTGACGTAGCTTAATTCACTACCAAAGCGCATAGGTGGAGTACGCGGCAGATTGTCATCTTCTATTTCAGCGCGAATATAATCACCAAACACGGTTAAGCGCAGCGTGTCGGTTAGGTCGACATAAGTTTCCGCTTCAAAGCCCCAGATATCAGCATCTGCTTGTTGGAAGTAATAGATAGGCAAACCTTCTTCGTCGCCGTGCTCGTCATGTCCGTGTTCTTCAAGCTCGCCTTCTAACTCTTCTTCCTCATGCTCGCCGTGTTCTTCGTGCTCACTAAGTGCAATCAGCCCCGTGCTTGTTTGGAAGATATAGTCATCTGCCTGATTGTAGAAGAAAGACGCACTGTAGCCCCAGCTTCCAGTAAATTTACGGAACGTGATATCTAAGTTGGTACTTACTTCTTCTTTTACGCCTTTGAGGTTTTCTTCAATATGACCCTCTTCGTCCATATCAAACACCAAGCCCACTTCGTAGCTTTGGGTTGCTAAGTGCTGACCTGCCGAGAAAAGTTCTTGCTGACTAGGGGCTCGTTCGCTGCGTGACAAAGTAACGGCAATAGAGTGACCTTCCTGGTATTCCCAGTTGGCGCCAGCTGAAAGCGACAGGCTGGTAAAGTCATAGTCAGGGAAGTTGAAAGCAACAGCGTGCTCTTCATGCTCTTCACCTTCATGCTCCTCATCATCATGTTCTTCACCGTCATGCTCTTCGTGAAGTACTTCTAAATCAACTTCACTCGCTTCAGCATCAAGTGTAGTGCGTTCTAATCGGCCGCCTAGTTCAAAAGTAACGTCGCCAACTTTTTTCTGCTCGACCACATAAAGTGCGTAGCTTGAAGTGGTATTGGCTGGCGTGAAGGCTTCTTCGCCTTCAGCGTTATAGTCGCTGTGATTGAACTGCAAGCCAAATACGCCGTGCCAACCATTCACTTCTTCGTGATAAGCAGACAAACGAATATCGCTAGATTCGTTCGTAAATACGGTGCCTGGCTCGCCGTCTTCTATTTCAGCATGCTGATAATCGGTGTAGGCCGCAGCAAATTTCAGGTTAGTTAAACCTCGGATAGGTGAGTGCCACTCACCTGCAGCTTGGTAACGGGTCATGTCTACATCAAGCAGCACCCCTTCTTCACCATGCTCTTCGCCTTCATGATCTTCATCGTGCTCTTCGTGTTCTTCTTCGCCGTGGGCATGGCTATGACCAGGAACACCATATTCATTGTCTAGTTGCTCAACCGCGAAACCGAAGTAACCCTCGTCAGCCACATAAGATAAACCAGCAACAATATTGCTCGTTTCCATGGCGCTGCTTTCTAATACACCGTTTGGCTCATCTTCATCGGGGTCGATAGACGCAAAGCCCGGAATATCTGCATTGTCTGTATCGCGATAAAAACCATCAACATGCCATACAATGTTACCACTACCACCGGTTACATCGGCGCGGGTGTAAGAACCATTGTTTACTGTGCTGTAGCTAGTTTCAGCCTCGCCCTCAATGCCTTCAACCTGATACTGGGGAATACGTTTATCAACCACGTTTACTACACCACCAATGGCACCACTTCCGTATTGAAGAGTCGCTGGGCCGCGCAAAATTTCTACCTGAGTGGCGCTTGATAGTGTGGTGGCTACGTTATGGTCTGGACCAACACGAGATACGTCAGAAACATCTAAGCCATTTTGAACAATTTTCACACGTGGGCCATCGTTACCGCGGATCACAGGACTGCTTGAAACAGGGCCAAAATAGGTACTGTGAACCCCAGGGGCATTTTTAAGCGTTTCACCTAGCGTTGGCGCTTCAATTTTACGTAATTTTTCAGCACCGATAACCGTTACTGGGGTAACGGATTCAAGTACCGACGACTGAAGCGCATTAGCGGTAACCACAATGTTCTCGAACGATGAGGGTTCTAAAACGAAGTCGACGTTTTGATCAATACTAACGTCACCTAGGTCGTTATCACCATGGATATAGTTGGAAGAGTAAACATGCAGATGAATATGTGGCTGTTTTACGTCGTCAAAGCGGTAAACACCGTTTTCGTCGGTATACGCTACGCGGCGACTACCTTCAATTTTAACTTCGGCCCCTGCGACTGGCTGGCCTGCCGTGTCTGTGACCTTTCCGGTTACCGTGGTGGCATACACAGGCGCACTTAACAGCCCTGCTATGGACAAACTTAGCAGCGAACGCATTTTCATGGGTATTCCTCTGAGGATGTTATAACATTATTTAGTGATGTTATAACATTCTTAAGCATTGCTTGGCGCATGTCAACCGCAGAATAACGTAACTTTACCTTACCTAAGGCAATTTAATGTTTTGTAACTGTGTGAGCGCAAAGTCCTACTTTTTCTGCCCCCCATTACCCAAAATAGTTCTATGCTCTGCTTACCGTAAAGTTAATTACCTCTTGAATGTGCTTTGCACTCGTTTTGAGCATAAGTAATCTGTCGATACCCAGTGCCACACCCGCACAAGGCGGTAACCCCGCATCTAACGCGCTTAGAAAATTCTCATCGATAGGTTTTACGGGAAGACCAGCCGCCTTACGCTTCACGTTATCCGCTTCAAAGCGCAAGCGTTGCTCTTTCGCTGCGCTTAATTCATTAAAACCATTGGCAAGTTCAGCGCCTTGATAATACACCTCAAAGCGTTCGGCAACCCGTTCATCCGTAGTGCTTAACTTGGCAAGCGCTGCTTGAGATGCCGGAAAATTGTAGATAAAACAGGGTTTTTCAATGCCTATATTAGGCTCAATCGCGTAGCTGAATAACAGTTGTAATTTAACGTCATAGCTTAGGCTTTGCGGCGCATGAATATCTATATTCTGCTGTTTCATTGCTTCTAGCAACACGTTGTCATCAGCACTTAAAGGGTCAATATTTAAGTGGGTTTGAAAGGCTTGTTGATACGTCATCTTATCGGCTGAGTCTGTGGCCAGAGTTTCTTGTAACAAGGCGTCTACTTCGTCCATTAATGCAAAATGATCGAACTCTAAGCGGTACCACTCCAACATTGTGAACTCTGGATTGTGCCAGCGGCCCTCACCTTCGTGACGAAACGCTTTACAGATTTGGTAGATAGAGCCGCTGTCAGCGCAAAGTAGTCGTTTCATGGCATATTCAGGTGATGTTTGAAGATATAACCGAGTGGGCTTGCCCGATTGGGCAAAGTTAAACTCGGTATCGAATGCATCAAGATGCTCATCGGTAACCGTGCCGTTTGAAAGTAAAGGCGTATCTACCTCTAAAACGTTTCTCGCGTAAAAAAAATCACGGATAGTTCTAAGTAATTCGGCACGCGCAACACGCGCTTCATGAGTGGTAGTAGGCTGCCAAGATTGCATGTGTTTAAACCTAAATAGAAAAAGCTAAAACAAAAAGCCGGTACACAAAGGCACCGGCTTTACACGTAAACAGAATGCGCTACATGCGCCTCAGTTTCAGATATTATTTTTGTGCACGAGACACGTATTCGCCAGAGCGCGTATCTACACGGATAACTTCACCTGTTTGAACAAACAGAGGAACACGTACCACCGCACCGGTGGTAAGCGTTGCTGGCTTACCGCCTGTGCCCGCTGTATCACCTTTTAGGCCAGGATCGGTTTCTGTGATTTCTAGCTCAACAAAGTTTGGCGGCGTTACTGTGATAGGTGACCCATTCCACAGCGTGATAGTACAAACGTCGTTTTCTACTAGCCACTTCTTATTCTCACCTACCGCTTTTTCATCCGCTGCGATTTGTTCGAATGTATCATTGTTCATAAAGTGGTAGAATTCGCCGTCGGTGTAAAGGTAGGCAAGCTCCGTATCCATTACGTCAGCGCCTTCTACCGATTCACCTGAGCGGAAAGTTTTTTCTAAAACTTTACCTGAAATAAGCTTGCGGATTTTAACGCGGTTAAACGCTTGGCCCTTACCCGGCTTTACGTATTCGTTTTCTAAAATGTTGCAAGGTTCGCCGTCCAGCATGATTTTCAGGCCGCCTTTGAACTCGTTAGTGCTGTAATAAGCCATAATTCCTCTGTCTAAACATAAGGTACAAAAAGTTTCGTGGAACAAATAATACCTAAAAAAGCGATTTCTGTAGAGCATAACTGGCAAAAAGAATTAGCCCTTAGCTTTACCGACCCAGTAAAGCTATTACAACACTTAGGTTTAGACCCAGAAAAATATGCCCAGCACATCAAAGCTCGTCGACTTTTTCCTATGCGTGTTCCGCGTCACTTCGCTGATTTAATGGAAAAAGGAAACCCTAGCGACCCTTTGTTTTTGCAAGTGATGCCGCTAAGCGACGAGTTCTTGACCTCGCCAGGCTACAGCGAAGATCCGCTAGAAGAGCATGACACTGCGGGTAAGGGTATTTTGCACAAGTACGACTCTCGCGTGTTGTTAATGATTCGCACTGGCTGTGCTGTAAATTGCCGTTATTGTTTCCGCCGCCACTTTCCTTATGCCGACAATGCAGTAAGTAAGCACCAGTGGGTTGAGGTACTTGATTACCTTCGCAGTAACAATAGTATTAACGAGGTTATCTTTTCTGGGGGCGACCCACTTATGGCAAAAGACGACCATTTAGCATGGCTAGCCAGTGAAATTGCAGCAATCCCTCATATAAAGCGCCTGCGTATTCACAGCCGGTTGCCGGTAGTGCTACCAGATAGAATAAGTCATGATTTTATCGCATGGTTTACTGCATTACCCCTGCAAAAAGTGCTGGTGCTGCATGCAAATCACGGGAATGAAATCTCAGAAACGTTGAAAGCACGTTTAAACACATTGCGAGAAAAAGGTGTGACTTTGCTTAATCAATCGGTATTGTTGAAAGGCGTGAATGACTCTGGCGATGCGATTTGTGCCTTGAGTGAAAGGCTGTTTGAGGCTGGAATACTGCCTTATTATCTGCACGTATTAGATAAAGTACAAGGCGCGAGTCACTTCAACGTAAGCGATGACGAGGGTCGCAGCATTATGGAAGAAGCGATAAAGCGTCTGCCGGGTTTCTTAGTGCCAAAACTGGTAAGAGAAATTGGCGGTCAACCCGGCAAAACGCCTATCGACTTAAGGTTGCATCCCTAACTTACGCGAAGGTATCAATGTTGGCGCCTAACGCGGGGTTTGAAGATGACGATTTTGGTACGTCAGCGGCTGATTCCAGCAGCTGAAGCGACGCTTTACCCTCTTGCTCTTGCTGGCTTTTTGCCAACTTAAGAGAGGCCAACTCAAGTGACGCACCGGACGCTCCAGAGGCACTAGCACCTTGTAGATCCATACCATTTTCCTTTGTTGCTTGTAGCAAAGTAAAAAAATGGGCAAAATTGCCCACCCTTACGGCATGTTGAATATTTCGCAAATAGTTAAGTGACTAAATCTTGGTAGGACTTATTCACTACTAATGCATAAACAACAATACTCGTAGGTTATCGGCCTTGAAAGATCAAACTTTAACCATTATTTGCCGTAAAGCATTTAACATGGCTTTAACTAAGGTCATGGGTAGTATTCAGAACTACAGTTAACGTACTTCACAATGTACACTTAAAACACATAGAAACAAAAGGCGTAACCATGCAACAAAGCCAAGAGATGCAGGCTGTCCATCAACAACTTCAGGAAACACTTCAAACGCTACACCGCAAAGCCGTTGATGCCGACCAAATTTTAGATAATTTGCAGCGCGATCAAAAAGGCAAATTTGCAGCTGTGTTTGCGGATGACAGCGGGTTTACCACGTCAGCTAAACGCTTCGGTCCTTATGTACAAGAAATCGCGAATGACTGGCAGTCAGTCAAAGAGCTGAATGATGATGAGGCTAAAAAGGCACTGGCGCCATTAGTGAAAAAAATAGAACTTGCACTGGTGACTATTACACAATTTCAGCAGTCGCTTTCAAAAAGTTAAACATATCGCTTCAGATAAAGAAAGCCCGCTTTACAGCGGGCTTTCTTTTTAAACATTCATCCGTACTAGCTTTGAGTCATTACAAACTTACCGCTGATAAAGGGGCAGTAAATTAATTCTGCGTTTTATTTCTTTTACCTCTTTAAGGTAAGCCATGCTATCTACCCTTTCATACTGTTCTATGAAAGCTTGCTTACTCAACCCTTCTGGCAACCCATCAATAGCAGGGATTATTTCTAATTCACTTTGAATGCGCGCCATAGCATTTTGCACATCGACTGCGGTGCTAATCTCGGTGGCCACCTGCGCAAACTCATTGCCTGACATATCTGCTGCCAAATCCACAAAGCTATAACCTGAACCGCCATTGCCGCGGTCCATAAGCTCTTTGAACTCGCCAATCGCTAAAGACATACCTTCTTCAGACAGAAGTTCTAACGCTGCTGAAATAATAAAGTGTCGGGCTAAGTCATTACGATTGTGAAGTACTGCGCCTCTGCGCGGCTTTAATGCTTTATCAGCGTTGGGCTGAATATCTCCCACCAAAGTACCAACGCGATGATGCCCTACGTAAACAGCAAGCGCTAAAATAACCGCTTTGTTGTGAAGTACCGCATCTTGAGCTGTTTCACTTTGCTCTCGCGCTCTCGCCATTCCCTCACGTAAATATTCAATAAGAGAAACAGGTTCAGTTGAGAGCGCGATTTCTCTTCCAGAAAGATAGCGCAAATAGTAGGCGGACAAGCGCTGAAGCTCGCTTTCCTCGTCAACTGACATATTTGATGCTACTACGTTTAACTCAGTCAACAGAGCATCTAGTCGCCCCACATCTAAGGTAAGTTCGCCGCTTTCCATAGTAACGCGTTCTACACGCGATAACGCAATCGTAGCGATTTCCGATTGAGTATAAGAATTAACGGTACGTTCAAGGAAGCGAAGTAGATAGCGACCCGGTATCGTCAAATCACCGATTTGTACCTGCTCAATACGCAAACTGTTGCCCGGCAGTACGAGCGCCGAGGCATTCACAAAATAGCCCGTATCCTGAATGGCGTAGGTTAGATTAATAGTCCCTCCAATAGGGGTGATATTTACCACACCTTTAAAGTCAGGCAACGCACGCTGTAAAACGCCAACTAAACTTTCTACCTGAGTTTCAGTTAGCGTTACCTGATGGCCTTCCTCGCGCCGCGAAAACGCCCGCTGGAGCTGACCTAATAATTCGTTCACACTGTCAGCGCCATCAAGTTGCGTCGTCGCAGTTGATGCCACCAGCGGCGTCTTTTGAACCGCCATAATGGCAACCGCTGTTGCACCCGCGATAAGCAGGAGGACAATAACGGCAATGATAATAAAAAGCCATTTTACGCTACGCAAAATCATGATACTGCTGCTTTACCCGTGAAATTATTTAGATAAGCCCTAGTCAAGGCACTGTTTATACTATGTTATCTATTCGCCCGCCACTACGACGTGTGATTAAGTGGCCTGACAAGTCATAGTGCTTGGTGGCCATTGCTTTAGCGGCCAAATTCACTGCCTACCCATTCATTTAAGCTAGTGTACTGCACGGTAGCGCGTGTAAAATCGTGGTGCATTGATAACGTAGTTGGGACTACCACACAAGCTAAGCCCGCAGAGACTGCCGCCGTCATGCCCGTCTGTGTATCTTCAATTGCAACGCACTCGCTAGGCGACTTTTTTAATTTAGCCATAGCGAGTTCATAGCAGTCAGAAGCAGGTTTACTATTTTCTACATCTTCCACAGCGACCACACAAGACACATAGCTGCCTAACTCATACTGCGATAGGGTCTTTTCGACAGACTTCTTGCTTCCTCCTGTTACGATGCCGATGGTGTAGCCATTTCTGAAGCACGTACAAAGGGTTTCTTTGGCAAAAGGCATGAGGGGAAATGCTTGGCTATCTAGGTAGTCGCTAATACTCTTGTGCTTTTTATCCGCTAACATCTCAGGCTCAATATCTAGTTTAAAGTGCTCCACCAAATCAACTGCGTTTTGCTTAACGGGTATACCTGCCATCACTTCACAGTAAAACGCCTCGCTTAGTTCTACGTTGTAATCATGCAAAATGTCCTTCCACAAGTCGTAATGCACGGTCTCCGAATCGATAAGTGTGCCGTCATGATCAAATAGAAGTGTTGTGGTTTCGTTACCAACTGCCCGACGTCGAGACGATGAAGTCACTGGATACAATGTCAAAATAATCCTCCTTGCTAATGAATTTGCGTTACGTTTTAACCTACGTTTAGCGGAATGCAGATAATAGGCCAGTAGACAATGAGCTGGCTTAAAGCGACCCTGAATTTATGATGTCTTGTCTTCTCATCCCGTCTTCGTTCTGGTGTGATACACTATCTACACTTCAATGTTATCAATATCTTAAAGTGGAGCTATCAACGTGCTTTACCACGTCTTGGGTTTTGCGAGTGCTGCGCTATTTTTACTTACGTGGTTAGGGCTATGGTCACAAATAAAAGCCATGGCACGAAGCCAAGTTGTGGTCGATAATGACGCCAATCACAGCCTTTCCCTGAACCAATTTGCTTCTAGCTACTTCGCGTTTTTTTCAATTTTCTTGTTTGGTATCTCTGTTGAGCCTTTCAATCACTATTTAGTGTGGACCCGTTTTGGCGCGCTTATCCTTACACTCATCATTATTTGGAAAATATGGCAGCACAGGCGTACACGCATTTGTGCAGCTGTTACCGCGCTTGCATTGTTTGCTCTTATTGGCGGTACGCTATCAATCGCATTTCGCCCCTTTCCGGCATTGGCACAATTAGGAGCGAATACCCTGATGCTTGCGGTCACCGTTGTTTTGTTTCAAGGTTCACTGCATCAATGGTTGGTTTTACAACGACGACAAAAAGTGGGCTCGCTGTCATTCTCGCTTTTCAAGAATATTCTCATTAAAGACGTTAGCACTTTGTTGTTTGGTCTAACAATGCCACTGAGCCAAAGCTGGCCGCTACTTATCTTAAATGGAACAAGTGTTGTTATGCGCGGAAGTATCTTATTGAAGATGTACAAACTAAAACGCCAAGCACTCCCTTTATCAGGATAGTGTCTTGGCGTTTCATCATTGCTTTATTGCTAGCAAGGCTTTAAGTGCAAGTTACTAAGGGCATGTGCCTGTGCGGCCTGTTACAGCACTACTTCTGCCATATTGCCTTTGCTTTCCAGCCAGATTTTTCTGTCACCTGAACGCTTTTTAGCAAGCAGCATATCCATCAGTTCCATCATCTCCTCTGCATCTTCAATAGTAAGCTGTACAAGACGACGAGTATTTGGATCCATTGTCGTTTCACGAAGCTGAAGCGGGTTCATTTCGCCCAAACCTTTAAAGCGCTGCACGTTGACTTTACCGCGCTTTTTCTCAGCTTCAATGCGGTCGAGAATTCCCTGCTTTTCACTTTCATCCAGCGCGTAGTAGACGTCTTTGCCCACGTCGATTCTAAATAGTGGCGGCATCGCTACATACACATGGCCTGAATCAACCAAGGCTCTAAAGTGACGTACAAACAAGGCACAAAGCAAGGTTGCAATGTGTAGTCCATCGGAGTCAGCATCGGCTAGTATACAAATTTTACCGTAGCGTAAACCCGACAAATCGGTTGAGTCAGGGTCAATGCCCAATGCCACCGAAATGTCGTGAATTTCCTGAGAGGCCAGCACCTGAGAGGAGTCGACTTCCCAGCTATTAAGGATTTTACCGCGCAGCGGCATAATTGCCTGAAACTCTCTGTCGCGAGCCTGTTTGGCTGAGCCACCCGCCGAGTCCCCTTCTACTAGGAAAAGTTCAGAGTACGATATATCTTGCGAGGAGCAATCGGTAAGCTTTCCGGGTAGAGCTGGACCTTGCGTTACTTTTTTGCGGGCTACTTTTTTAGTTTGGCGCAGACGTCGCTGTGCATTATTGATACACATTTCAGCGAGCGACTCGGCGATTTCAGTATGCTGGTTTAACCACAGACTAAAAGCATCTTTCACTACGCCTGATACAAAAGCACTGGCTTGACGTGAAGACAAGCGTTCTTTGGTCTGCCCGGCAAATTGTGGGTCCTGCATTTTGGTTGATAGAATGTACGCGCAGCGATCCCAGATATCGTCGGGAGATAACTTAACACCTCGGGGCATGAGGTTTCTGAACTCACAAAACTCCCGCATTGACTCTAATAACCCCTGGCGGAGACCATTAACGTGCGTACCACCTTGGGCAGTGGGGATCAGGTTCACGTAGCTTTCTGTCACCAAGTCGCCGCCCTCGGGCAGCCACATTACCGCCCAATCGGCCGCTTCTGTGTTTCCGCTAAATGTGCCGACAAAAGGCGCATCAGACGGCAATGTCTCAAACTCTTCTACCGCTTGGTATAAATAGTCTTTTAACCCGTCTTCGTAATACCACTCTTGGCTTTCTTTCGAAATTTTATTGTCAAAACGAATACGAAGGCCAGGGCTAAGTACCGCTTTTGCACGCAAATTGTGGATTAATCGGCTTACAGAGAACTTAGCTGAGTCGAAATATTGGGGATCGGGCCAAAAGTGAACCCGAGTTCCCGTATTTCGCTTGCCACAGGTATCAATAACCTGCAAATCTTCTACTTTATCGCCGTTTTCAAACGCAATTTGATAGACATTACTGTCGCGTCTAATGGTCACTTCAACGCGCGTTGAAAGCGCATTTACAACCGAGATACCCACCCCGTGCAAACCACCAGAGAACGCATAGTTTTTGTTTGAAAATTTACCACCTGCATGAAGCTTACAGAGAATAAGCTCAACGCCCGAAATTCCCTCTTCAGGGTGGATATCCACAGGCATACCGCGACCGTCATCAATCACTTCTAACGATTGGTCTTCATGCAAAATAACTTTAATGTTAGACGCATGTCCGGCTAACGCTTCATCCACACTGTTATCGATGACTTCCTGACCTAAATGATTGGGTCGGGTGGTGTCGGTATACATACCAGGGCGGCGCTTTACGGGGTCAAGGCCGTTTAAAACCTCGATAGCATCTGAATTGTATTGATTTGACATAGTTATGGTTATTATTTAAGCCAGCGACGAAAAGGAAGTAAACAGCACTGGTATTAATCACAGTACTGCACTGTGTTTATTTGATGTTAGCAGGGCTCGATGAGCCTGGCAATGCGCTTAGTTTAGCAAAAATTGAGCGATAGCAGGTAAGTGATTTTCGTAGCCTACAAAGCTATGGTCGCCGCCTTGCTCAATAACAAGCTGGCTTTGCGCATACTTTTCTTCAGCAAGCCGGTAATCAAGGGTTTCATCTTCGGTTTGAAGCAATACTTTGTAGCACTCTGGCGCGCTCAGTGACGGGGCTTCAAGCGCTTTTATCACGTCCACATCACTGGCGACAATTTCAAATTTTTCTTTACTGTATGGGTTTTCATGCTCGCCAATAAAGCTTCGCAGTAATTCATAAGGACGAACAGCTGGGTTTATCAGCACCGCTTTACCACCAAACTTCTCTAACAAAAATGTAGAGAGGTAACCGCCCATGGAACTGCCTATCAGTTTAAGCCCATTTTCTAAAAGCGCGGGAGTAGCTTCAATAAGCGCAAGAAGTTGGCTTTCAACCTTGCTTGGAAAATTGGAGAGCTCTGGGATGTGCAATGTGACATCAGAGTGATGCTTTTCGAAATAGGCTTTTGTAGTCTGCGCTTTAATTGATTTTGGAGAACTTAAAAAGCCGTGAAGGTATAAAATGTGCTGCATTGTTGTCTCTTATTTTTCAACCCGTTTAACCGTAACATTCACTGCACCATCATCACAAAGCTCTATCACCTGATAACCCGGAGCCTCGTCGCTTACACCAAATTCTGCCTGCATTTTCCACTGCCAACATGTAGATGGACTGCCATAAGCGGGTGTATTGTTTGAACCTATAGTGTGGCGTAGCGGCGAATGTACATGGCCATGAATTAACGCTTTAATTTGTGAATATTGCTCTGATAGTGCCACAACTTTAGAAGCATTATCCAAATAGTGCTTATCCATCCAACTATTTGACGGGAGTACATGGTGATGCAGTGCAACGATATGGTTATTCCTAGGGGCGCTCACTAACGCTTTTTCAAACGAACGAACGTCCTCATTTTTTAACTCCCCCGCCGCCGTATAAATATCGCTTGAAGAGCGAGTATCCAGGCCGTGAATATGCCAGCGCTGGCAAACTATCGGTTTAGCGCTTTTGAGCATCCGCTCACCTAACACTGCTTCAAAATGTGGGTTATTGTCGTGATTACCCGCCAGTACATACCATTCTATATCTGCACCCGCTAAGTAGTGGTCCATTAGTGCAGTAAAGTGCTGATAGCTCTCTAAAGAGTTGTCACCGCTAATGTCACCGGTAACGAGCATTATAGCTTGATGCTCGTTATCTTGTTGAGGCTGACTGACGTTCTTATCATGCTTACTTCGGTTAATATACGGACTCACCGCATTTTGAAGCACACGCGCTAGCGAGTGGTATGGGGCAATGCCTGCATAACCTGCTTTTTCTTTATCTTTAAGTAAGTGGCAATCACTTAACTGTAGGAGGGTAATCACGCTTCAGAAGTGACGCTTGATGCATGCTGCAAACAAAAATTCAGCCATTCTGCTAAGAAGATATTAACCATGTGCTTTTCGTTGCGCTGCCGCATTTTTAAATTTGGGTAATCATATGATGGCGCGAGTGCACCTGTATTTTGGCTGTTTATAACTTCGGCCATACGAGCATCATGGTATAAGCGCACCGTCATGCTGGGCGTTAAGTAAGAGGGCATATCTTTCGTGGTTTGCTTGATGCTCAGCGTACTGGTGTAACGGGCAGAGTCAACGATTCGAATTTCATAAGACAGACCAACCCCTACCGAAAATTCGTAACTTAAATCCTCCGTATCACAGTCAGGCAAAATCCTCAGTACGTGCGAATAATTCAGTTCGCAAAGCGCCTGCATAGACGGAAGATTAGGTACATATTTTCGTTGATTACGTTGAGTCACGATGTCTGCCATTGCTCCAGAAGTTGAGTTTTGTGCATAAAAAACCATTGTAGCGCAATTATTGCCGCCGCGTTGTCAATATGGCCTTTTTCCAACCATTCAAGGGCGGTATTCTCTTTCACTCGATGGACCTTAATATCTTCAGACTCGGTATCCAAGCCGTGGATACCGTGCGCTTTAGCCGCGTTCGTTTTCGCTATAAAAATATGTAATCTTTCTGTCGTGCCACCAGGACTGGATAAATAACTGAGCGCTTTAGTGAGGTTATCAAGCTCGATACCAGCTTCTTCCATTGACTCTCTGTGGCACACGTTTTCGGGCGTTTCCCCTTCATCTATCATGCCTGCGATAATTTCTATCAGCCAAGGACTTGAAGATGTGGCCAACGCCCCAATTCTTACCTGCTCGATCAGTACGAACTCTTGGAGAATGGGATCGTAAGGTAGTACCCCCACTGCATGACCGCGTTCAAAAATTTCGCGGGTGACGGTGTCGCTCCATTCTCCATTGAAGCACTTGTGTTTAAATTGATATTGATTCATCGTGAAGAAACCACGATACACTGGTTTAATATCGGTGATTTCAACATCATTTGAGGTAAATGAAAGGAATTCCTTGCTCATTTGCTGACACTTATGGTTCAAATAGATTTATCATACATAGTACATTCACACACCAACCATGTATATGCGTTGCAAACGCAATATTTAGGTGTGCTCGAATAACGGAAAACTCAGATTACAAGTCGTCTATTACTATAATAATTGCGTGGGTAGATCACATATTCTGTTACAGTTAAACGAATACTGTTACGAGTTTGTACTTTCGGTTTGTGGTTGAATTTTCATACACTTGGTTTTAATTAGTCGTCTTAACGAATACGCGACGACGCAACTTGAACACAACAGGAAGACGTAAGCATGAAACGAACACTTCTGTCGCTGGTTATCGGAGTATCGATGACAACTAGTGCTTTGGCCGATGACCTAATGCGGGTATATCAACAAGCACTGGCGAACGATCCATTGGTAAACCAAGCGAAAGCGCAACGTGATGCTGCGTTTGAAGGAATTAGTCTTAGCCGTGCAAGCCTGCTCCCCCAAATTTCAGGCTCGGTGGGTTATACCCATTCCGAATCTGAGCGTTTTCAACAGCTAGGTCCGGATACCATTTTCACCACCGACACCACGGTAGACACTAAGGACTACGGTATTTCGCTTTCCATGTCACTGTACGACCATGCAAACTGGCTTAACTTAGACCGTGCTGAGAAGGTCGCAGAGCAAAGTGACGCTCAGCTAGCAGCAAGCATGCAGGACGTTATTGTAAGAACGGTAACAGCTTATTTTGACGTGCTCCGCGCGCGCGACAATGTAGAGTTTGTTGGCTCTGAGAAACGCGCTATCGAGCGTCAATTAGAACAAACGCGTCAGCGCTTTGAAGTTGGTTTAACCGCGATTACTGACGTACACGAAGCACAGGCTAATTTTGATAGAACTGTGGCACAGGAAATACAGGCTAAAAACGAACTTGAATTTGCTCTTGAAGCACTTCGGGTTATTACGGGTAAGTATCACGACAGTCTTTACGGATTAAATACTGAAAACTTCTCAGCAACCATGCCGGTACCTGAAACTGTGGAAAGCTGGCTAGAAACGGCTGAAGATAAAAATTTAGCGTTACTCGTAAACCGGTTAGCAATGGACATTGCAAAAGAAGATATTGCGATTGCACGTTCAGGACACTTACCGACGTTGTCTTTGTCGGGTAGATACGGACGCTCAAAAGACGAAGTTGAGGGTGAATTTATCAACGATGCAGGTGAGAGTGCGCCGGTTGCTTATGATACGCCTTACCTAGACAGCCAGTCGATAGGTGTTACGCTGAGTGTGCCAATTTATCAAGGTGGCAGCGTAAGTGCTCAAACACAGCAGGCTAAGTACAACTATGTTGCTCAAAGCCAAGCTACCGAGCAAACCTATCGTCAAACAGTGCAGTCTGTTCGCAGTTCGTTTAATAACGTAAAAGCGTCTATCTCAACTATTCGCGCCCTTGAACAATCTGTGGTCTCAGCAGACAGTGCACTAAAAGCAACGGAAGCAGGGTTTGATGTAGGCACACGTACCATTGTTGATGTACTTGACAGCACGCGCAACTTATTCGACGCACGACGTAACCTTGCTGGCGCGCGCTACGACTTTATTCAGTCGGTTATTACGCTTAAGCAAGCAGCGGGGACATTAACAGGTGAAGATGTGGCGATGATTAATCGCGGCCTTAAGCCAGTGCAAGCCGACAGCAATAGCTAAGTGCTGTTAGGGTACGGACAGTGCCTGAATGATGGATGTAAAGGGTAGCGAAAAGGCTGCCCTTTTTTATGCGCGTCAACTTCTTATGTAATGTGAAACCAAAGCGTTATTTTATCGCCCCAAACTTCTGTAGAGCACCCAACAACTCGCGATATTCATTGCAAAGTGCTTGAGCGTTTTGCTTGCTTAAAACAGGAGTGGATAAGCGCAGAGACACCGCGTGTAATTTTGCTTGCAACAAACGTAATTCATCATCCATGATTATGCCCTTTATTTTTCACCTATGTTTGTAATGGCTAATTTTTATTACATGCACAGGTAACGGTTTTAAAACGCGGTTGGTGCCCCAACATTTATGTCGCATTACATGCGCAAACTGCAACTTTAGTATAACGCCAAACGGGCTTACAGCAAGCCTATTGGTTTAGTGATTTTTCCTTGAGTGATAGATAAAAATGCAAGCCTCTGAACTTCAGAATAAATTTGAACGGATCCGTGCCAATAAATGGTTCGAAGCCTTTGTAATAAGCGTCATCGTTATTTCTGCACTGCTAGTAGGTGCAAAAACCTACGAACTTCCCTCGGGAATGGCCTCTGTAACCCTTTTCTTAGATTGGTTTATCAGCGCCTTCTTTTTAACTGAACTCACTATTCGCTTTTTAGCTGAAAAACGTAAACGCTACTTTTTCAAAAGCTTTTGGAATTGGTTTGATACGCTAATCGTTATCATCAGTTTGATCCCCGCAGATGATACGGAACTCGCGTTGATAGCACGTTTAGTGCGTGTTTTCCGTGTACTGCGAATGATTTCAATAATCCCAGAGCTACGGATTTTATTGGTTTCACTGGTTAAAGCCTTACCTCAGTTAGCCTATGTGATGCTACTGATGTTCATTATTTTTTATATCTACGCGGCGGTGGGCAGTACGCTGTTTGAAAATATTAACCCTGTGTTGTGGGGTGACATTACCATCTCGATGCTAACACTCTTTAGGATCATGACGTTCGAGGATTGGACAGATGTCATGTACGAAACCCAAGAGGTATATTCGCTGAGTTGGATTTTCTATCTCACGTTCATCTTTTTCACCGCGTTTGCATTCTTAAACATGGTGATTGGCATTGTGGTAAACGTAATGGAAAGGGAAAACGAAAAAGCGCGGGCAGAAAAAGAAGCGGCATTGCTGGAAGAGCAAATTGCCCAAGGGCATGTAGAGCCAACGCTGCACGATGTGATGAAAGAGTTGCGCGAACTTAAAATGCAATTGTCGGCGCAACATTCAAAACGTGATTAAGTTATGCAGTCTGCACAAGGTAGCCCACCATGGCGAGGTCAATTCATTTGCCCAAGCCTACCGTGCAGGAGACAAACCAACGTTGACATGTAACCCTTAATAAACAAAGGCCACGAATGTGGCCTTTGTTTTTACGCGCAGAGTGAGAGGAAACAAACCGCCTCGCTCTCTCTTCTACAAGGATGTGTTATAACCCGTATTGCTGTTTAAGATTCTCCGCTCTCTGCTTTGCTGCGTCAGACGAAAACTCTCGGCTTGTTAGACGACGCTTTGCTAATGCCGCTTTATCGAGTGCAAATAACAAATCTACGTGATTCAAATAAACTTCATCGCTTGCAATCGGAGCTGCAGAAATTTGCTCGTAAAGCGTTAGCGCCGCCTCTTTATCACCTTTAGCAATGTAAATTTGCGCCAATGTATCTACAGCATCTGGGTTTTCACGTTGAAGCGACACTGCTTTTTTCGCGAGCTCCTCCGCGCGTTTTAATTCGCCATCTTCAAAAGCCAAATACGCTAAATTATTCAATACAACAAAGTTGTCTGGTGTTTTCGTCAACACCCGTTCATAGGTATCAATGGCCGCGTTTCGGTCTGAGCGAATTTGACGCTCAGCTAACAGCATGGCGCTTTGCACATCATTATTGTGAGCACCAACATGTTTCTCTAAAAAGCTGAACGCCTGCTCTTTCTTACCAGACATTTCCATTGCTGCCACCAAAAGCAGCGCATTGTCTGAATTAGGCGTGGCGTCATAGGCGACTTTAGCGTGCTCTACCGCTTGCTCTGGCGCTTTTTCGATAAGATGTAAGCGAGCAATAATACCTCTTACAAATGGCAATGCTTTTACATCATCTGACGTGCTATTGATGATATCCCACGCGGGTTTTGTCTGACCTAGACGACTATGGAAATACGCTTTCAACAGCGTTAACTGTGCGTCAGGACGTTTCGCAAGCACTTTATCGGTAAGGGCTAAGCCTTGCTTAAACTGCTTCTGTGAATCAACAATTAATAGTTTGCCTAAAACCGCGTTTTTGTCTTGTGGATAAAAGGACAGCCAGCGATCAAAAAAGGCCGTCGCCTCTTTTACATTATTCGTCGCGATAAGCGTTTGACCTTTTAAGTTCCAAAAAACCTGAGGTGACGATTCGTCTCCTTCTACGTTAGCTAACAGTGACACAGTGTTATCAAGCTGACCGTTTATAGAGTACATTCTCGCTAATAACAGCCTTAACTTAAGATCGCTCTTATTCTTGCTAAATTGAGTTTGCGCGTGGGCGATAACCTCTTTGCCATCACCTTCTTCCGCTGCCAATGCAAACCATAACGCTAATGCCTGAACATCTGCAGGGTTCTCATCAATAAAAGCGCGAATAAACGCAAGGGCATTTTCTTTTTTCCCCTCGGCTACAAGAAGATTGGCGCGGGAGTACGTCACCTCGTTACCCGCATCGCTTAAACCACTTGCTTTATCAAGATACTGGGCGGCTTCTTGATAAGCGCCCTCTGCAGTAGCAATGTTACCGAGATAGATAAGCGGGGCCGCCGTGTCTGGCGACTGCTCATGCCATTCTTTTGCCGCAACCTTTGCTTTATCTAGCTGATTCGTTGCTATGTAAGCCCGCAATAAGGTCGCTTGTGACGTCACTGACTCTGGTGCTTTCTCTACAGCCTCTTCAAGGTTCACCAAGCCGTCAATATCGTTGAGTGATAATTGAAGCACGCCAAGACGTGATAAATCTTCAGCAGTAGCGCTAACCGCCTCAGACTTTTCTACCATTTGTTTAGCGCCTACTACGTTACCGTCTTTAAGTAACTGGTAGCTGGCTTTTGAGAACAATGCAGCGTCAACACCCTGCTCACCTTCAACCCGAGCTAACACCTCTAGCGCTTCGTCATTTTCGCCAAGCTGAAGCATGCTATCTGCGAGCATGCGAAGACCAGGATGATTATCAGGTAAACTTGATGCAACCATGGTCAAGTGTCGCTGAGCAGCCTCGAAGTCTTGAATTTGATAGGCACTGAAACCAGCCACAAGGCGAACAACTTGATCGCTTCTGCCGTTTTGTACAGCAATCTCTAGATGTTCTAATGCTTTAGCGTAATTTTCATTAGCCGACTCGATAATGCCTTTAAACGTGTTAAGCAAAGGGTGGTTTTCGTTAAGGGTTAATAAGTCATTAACGATAGGCGCTGCTTTCTCTAAATTTCTAATCTCTATCAACAACGCCGCATAGGCAAACTTGCTGGTCACGTCATCTGGAAATTGGCTAACGTAAACGCCATAAACCTCGGCGGCTTTTTCAGGCTCACCGCTTTGAAGATAGAGCTTGGCGAGCTGCTGCAACACATCTTTATTGGTTGGCGCTTGTTCACGAAGCGCCTCAGTGGCAGCCAAAGCACCTTCCATGTCGTTGTCTAAAACGAAAGCATAGCTATCAATCAGGCCTTTATATACTGAGCTTGTATCCAAGGTAGACAGGTCAGCAAGGAGAGTCTGCGCCTCCTCAGTTTTACCTAGCTGCATTAACGCCTGTAGTTTATAAAACCCTACTTCCGCTGACTCAACCGCTGTCATGCCTTCGGCACGGTAGTCCACCTCAGCAAGGGCATTCTCTGCCCCCGATTGTTGATACGCGACAGATAGAAGTGGAATGACCTGACTCACTGGGTGCCCCAAGTCCATTGCCTTGTTGAGCTCTTTCTCTGCCGCAGCAAAATTATTTTGCTGCAAATACAGCTTACCTAGTTCGAAGCGCGGCTCGGCAGCATTAGGCGCTTTTTGAATGGCGTTTTTGTATTCAACGACCGCCGCGTCAAGTTGCTGTTGAGAGGCGTAATTTCTTGCGTCAGCCAGATGGCTCTCCATAGACTTTTCACTACAGCCTGACAAAAGTGCACTGGATAGCATTACTGCTAACGTTGTGCGTTTAATTAATTTATTTGTTTTATACTTTGTCATTGTAATTCCTTGCCCTTCCTCAAATTTTTATTGTCACACCGCTGCACTATTGTAAAAAACGTCCATCACACTGCTTATTAATTCATCTAATTTGTGCAATTTCGTGGCAACCTGTCCATTATTCGAATATAATACGGGTTTTTGCAACACTGCTGGCAAGCATATCGCGAAATACGCTAAAAATACGCTTCTTAAACTCGCCTGAATGGCCAGTTCATCGCTGTATAGCGTCTTGCGATAATAAACCGCTAAATTTGGTTTAGTCGTATGCCGCACCCTCCTTACTTAATGCACCAGGACCCTTAATGACAACAACTGTCGACATGACATTTAAAGACCTCAATTTACCAGAACCTATCTTACAAGCCCTCGAAAAAGTTGGCTATGAGAAACCGTCACCTATTCAAGCAGAGAGTATACCTCTTCTTCTTAAAGGTCACGATTTACTCGGTCAGGCACAGACAGGGACAGGAAAAACCGCTGCGTTTGCCCTGCCCATGTTGGCAAATATCGATCCTGAGCAAAGTAAGCCGCAATTACTGGTATTGGCCCCAACTCGTGAACTAGCTATTCAGGTTGCAGAGGCGTTTCAGGTTTATGCGAGCTTTAGTCAAAAAATTAGAGTACTTCCAGTATACGGCGGCCAGTCGTACGATAACCAAATTCGTCAGCTAAAACGTGGCGTACAAGTGGTTGTTGGTACACCGGGACGTATTATCGACCATATCAAGCGCAAAACATTAGACTTAAGCGAGCTTAAGTATCTTGTGCTTGACGAAGCTGACGAAATGCTTCGCATGGGTTTTATTGATGACGTAGAGCTTATTCTGAGCCATGCGCCAGAAGAACGCCAAACCGCGTTGTTCTCTGCAACCATGCCTGGCCCAATCAAGAAAATTACCCAGCGTTACTTGAAAGATCCTAAGCACGTAAAAATTGCGTCTAAGGTAAGTACTGCAAGCACTATTCGCCAGCGCTACTGTCAAATCGCGCCACATCACAAACTTGAAGCGTTAACCCGCATCATGGAAGTAGAAGTGTTCGACGGTATGATTATTTTCGTGCGTACGAAAACCGCTACTGTTGAATTGGCCGATAAACTGTCGGCCCGTGGTTACGATGTGGAGCCGTTAAACGGTGATATTCCGCAAGCGGCTCGCGAGCGTACCGTTGAAAAGCTTAAACAAGGTCAAATCGACATCCTTGTTGCTACTGACGTAGTGGCTCGTGGTCTTGACGTTGAGCGTGTAAGTCACGTTATTAACTATGATATTCCCTATGATAGTGAGTCTTACGTGCACCGCATCGGCCGTACCGGCCGTGCTGGACGTCAAGGTGACGCCATCTTATTTATTTCTCACCGCGAAAAGCGCCTGTTGTTCTCTATCGAGAAAACGACTAAGCAGCCTATTGAAGCAATGCCAATTCCTTCAATTAGCGAAATTAACGAGACACGCTTAAGTCGCTTTAAGCAATCAGTTGCTGAAGCAACACAAGACGATAGCATTGAGTCGTTAATGCCTATTGTTGAGATGATTAAAGCAGAAAACGAAGCATCGCCTGAAGTGTTAATGGCTGCGTTGCTTAAAATTGCGCAAGGCGACGAACCGTTAATTCTTAAAGAAACTGATCGTCCAGACATTAACAGCAAGCCTCCTCGCGATAGCAGAGATAGCCGCGAAAGAGGCAGCCGTGACGGCCGTGATGGTCGCGAGAGAAAGCCGAAAGTACCACGCGGAAACCGCAAGCCAGAAGAAGGCATGCAGCGCTTCCGCATCGAAGTAGGCCATGTTCACGGTGCTAAGCCGGGCAACATCGTTGGCGCGATTGCGAATGAAGCGAATATCAACTCTAAGCACATTGGTGCTATCGAGATTTATGATAATTTCAGTACAGTCGACCTACCAGACGGTATGCCTAAAGAAACACGGGACACCCTTGCCGGTACTCGAGTAGCAGGACAGCGTTTGAATATTCGCGAATGGTCTGACACGCCTCCACCTAAACGTGAAGGACGTGGCGATCGCGCCCCTCGTGGCGACCGTCCTCCTCGCGAGAGTCGTGACGACCGCCCAGCCCGCGGTAATCGTGAAGAGCGAGGCGGCCGCGACCGCAAACGTAAGAACTAAATAACAAAACTACCAGCCTTTATATAACCATTAGTAATATAAAGGCTATTTTCGTTGTTTTCTAAATAAAAAGAATTGGCGCAAAATAGTGTCAGTTCTTTTTTTGTATTTGAAGCTAATAAAACCTTTATGGATTACTTTCCGTTATTTCTAGACGCAAGAAAACTCAATGTCCTTATCGTTGGGGCAGGCGAAGTCGCAGCCCGCAAGCTAGAGCTGATCATGAAGACGCCTGCTACTGTTACGGTCATTGCACCTTGGGTATGCGATACCGTTAGGCTGATCGCGCAAGACGAGAGAGTAACCCTTATTGAGCGCGAATTTGAAGATAATGACCTTGCTAGCAAGGACATGGTTTTCATAGCAACCGATAAACCTGAAGTAAACCAGCACATTCACGACCTTGCTCGTGAGAACAAAGTATTAGTTAATGTGGTGGATAATACGCCGCTATGCCAGTTTATTACGCCTTCCATTGTTGACCGCTCGCCCATTGTAATTGCGATGAGCAGTGGCGGTGTAGCTCCTGTACTATTGCGCTATTTGCGCCAGAAGCTTGAAACGGTTCTACCCGCAAACCTAAGCCGATTAGGCGCATTCTCAGAGAAGTTTCGCGACAAGGTAAAGCAAGCGCTTAACGGTGTTACCGCGCGCCGCTACTTTTGGGAAGATGTTCTCGACGGTGATATCGCCGAAATGGTAGAAAAAGGGCAAGATAAAAAAGCAGATGAAGCCTTCGAGTTAGCACTGCAAGCAGCAGCTGAAGACAAGAAAGTAGAAGGTCAGGTATATCTGGTAGGCGCAGGCCCGGGGGATCCAGACTTACTAACCTTTCGTGCCCTGCGCTTAATGCAGAAAGCCGACGTGGTAGTTTACGACCGCTTGGTTTCACCACAAATTCTTGAACTTGTGCGTCGTGATGCAGAGAAGATTTATGTAGGCAAAGCCAAAAGTAATCATACACTCCCGCAAGACGACATTAACCAGCTGATGGTTGATGAAGCAAAAAAAGGGAATCGTGTGGTGCGCCTAAAAGGCGGCGACCCGTTTATTTTTGGCCGTGGTGGCGAAGAAATTCAAACCCTCATTAAACACGGCATTGAGTTTCAAGTGGTTCCGGGCATTACCGCAGCAAGTGGCGCATCTAGCTATGCGGGTATTCCGCTAACCCATAGGGATCACGCTCAGTCGGTGGTGTTTGCTACTGGGCACTTAAAGAATGGCACTATCGACCTCAACTGGTCTGCATTAGCGCAAAAAAACCAAACGGCGGTGTTCTATATGGGCCTAACCGGGCTTCCCATCATCTGCGAAAAAATGATAGAGCATGGGCTAGATGCCACAACGCCAATCGCGCTGGTACAGTCAGCAACCACTGAAAAGCAGCAAGTGCTGACAGGCACTCTGCAAACCATTGTCGCCAAGCAAGAAGAAGCGCAGCTTCAACCGCCTACGCTAATAATTGTGGGCAGCGTTGTAAGCCTTCACAACGAACTCAACTGGTTCCAAGAATAAGAATTTCTACGAGTTACGTGTTAGGTTGCCTTGTTTTTTGCGCTCAGGCACGCATACTCAATACCACGATCGTTACATTGAGTAGGCGTACGCACCGTGGTTTATAAAAAGACACTATCAAGATTGAGCAGCGCTAAAACCCGGTTATCAGTAAGGCTCTGTTTACTGTTAGCAGGGCTTGTCGTTTCTTCTGTCTCACAAAGCGAACAGCTTAAATTCAATAAACGGCAAACTGAGACGGGCGTTGCGCTAAGTTATGAGTGGCTAGATGGTGACAACATTCTTCAATCTATCGCTTTCGAAATACCGTCTGAGGCGTTAAACGAAGCGCCTACTCAACAACCTAACTACAAGCCAAAGATAGCCCAGCGCTACGTTACTGTTGCCCTTATAGAAGAGGCGAAAAAAATAAACCCAAAAGACGCGCGCGTAAAAATTTCGCCAAAGCGTGAGTCTATCGATATCGAAGTAAGAGGCGCTAACGAGGCACAGGTTGAGAAAATACTTAGCGATTTAAAAGCCATTCAGCAGCGAGAATATAACGAATATCTACACGCCCATTATTTTACGCGCTTTACGACCCTCTTTAATCAGCAAGCCATCAAACCCGATCATGCGAGGTATGCAGTTGAGTCGGTCAAACCTTTGGTAGCGGCATCTCAAGCCTTCTATGAAAAGCTCGACTCTGACTCCGACTCCAGAGCCTATTTTTCACTGCTTCTTGGCTGGATACAAAGCATTCCCTATGACACCTTAGAAGATAGAGTGGTCAGTAACGGCTCAGGGTATGCGCCGCCAGTTAGCGTGCTTATGCAAAACCTGGGGGACTGCGACAGCAAAGCAGTGCTCTCCTCGGCTATGGTTAGAGCGTTTTTGCCCTCAACAAAAATGATAATGGTTTTTCTGCCTAATCATGCGTTGCTTGGCATTGCGCTAACCCCTTTGGTTGACGACAGAACCATCGAGTACGACGGCGACACTTATGTTTTATATGACCCCACGGGGCCGGCTCTCATTCCTTTTGGCCAAGTGTCTGAAGATACTGAACGCCATATTGTAACAGGCCGCTATCAAGTAGAAATTATGGAGTAAGCAAGCTAATTATCGCTCTTGCATTCAAGCAAACCCTAAATGAATCAGTTTATTCTCAGATAAAAAAGCGCCTTAAAAACAGGCGCTTTCCTTTGTAAAAAACCAAAGAGCAAAGTGTAAATAGGTTTACAAGTTCTCTTCAGCAAAACTCGCAAGTCGACTTCTTACCACACCGTCTAAGTTAATGGTGGCACTGCCTGAGAAGTCTTTAAACTTCTCAACTAGGTAGGTCAAGCCCGAGGTCACCGCACTCAAATAGTTACTGTCTATTTGCGCCAGGTTACCGCCTACAATGAGCTTAGTTCCTTCACCACAACGCGTAATAATAGTTTTGAGCTGTGACGCGGTTAAGTTTTGCGACTCATCCAAAATCACAATAGCATTTTGGATGCTTCGGCCACGCATAAAGTTAACCGACTTGTACTGAATGTTGGCTTTTTCCATGATGTAATTCATAGAGCCTTTGGTATTTTCATCGTGCTTATGCAGCACCTCTAAAGAATCAGTAATCGCTGCCAACCAAGGCAACATTTTTTCTTCTTCCGTACCCGGTAAGAAGCCGATGGACTCGGCAATTTCCGGCGTACTTCGCGTTACAATGATTTTGTCATACATGTTGCGCTCAACAACCATTTCAAGGGCAGCGGCTAGCGCAAGTAACGTTTTACCACTACCAGCAGGCCCGGTAAGGATAACCATATCAATATGGGGGTCGAGTAATGCATGAAGCGCCATGGCCTGCCCGATATTTTTAGGTGTAATACCCCAAGCGTGACGCCCCATTAAGCGTTCATAACCTAAATCGAGTACTTCTAAATGATCGTCGGTGATCTCTTCTACAAGCCCTGCAAATTGCTTAGTTTCATCAAGCAAAAATTCGTTTACATATGCCTCAAGCAGCATGGATTTAGGAATAGTATGAATGGTGTCGCGCCCTTCAGTGCGGCTGTCTACGCTTTTCACACTATCCCAGAGATTGCCTTCAAAAGTATGGAAGCCCCGGGATAGATACTTGATATCGGTAATGAGCTGGTCGGTACGATAATCTTCAACATGAGCAAGGCCCGCCCCTTTCGCCTTAAGGCGCATGTTTAAATCTTTAGTCACCAACACCACTTTTTGCGGCGCGAATGTCTTTTGTAGGTGCAGCGCTACGTTAATAATGCGGTTGTCGTTTTCATTGCTAGTAAAGACCTGCTGGGCCTCAACCATATTAAGATCGGCAAATATAGATAGGCTACCTGTAGGTGCCGTTTGACCCGCACCCAACCCTTCCATCGAAACACCGGCAAGCATATCTTCTGGCGTTGCGTCATGGAGTAAATCTTCCATTGCCCGAATAGATACCCGTGCATCACGCGCCACGTCTTTTTTGCTGTCTTTGATATAGTCGAGCTCTTCCAATACGGTCATTGGAATAACAACATCATGTTCTTTAAAAGAGAGAAAAGCGTGGGGTTCGTGCAGCAAGATATTGGTATCGAGGACGTAAATCTTAGTATCGGTAGAATTTTTTCTTGGCATCCTTTACTCCGGTAAATAAAGCCAGGTTAGGCGTGTTGTTCATATGTGAACGCACTAACAAGCTACAGTTACGGTTGTAGGAGAATGCCGCTCGAAACAGGACTTCTTCCCCTACTCGCGTCGACTGAGAAGCAGTACTTCACTTTCTGCCTCAAAGGTTCGTTCGTGAAATTCGCGAACCCTTAATTCCACCATAATCCAGTTTTTAAGATTTAGCACTGTTTTTCTCTTTTTTATTTTTCGTAAGAGCAAGTGACAAGGGATGAACATTCTCACGTCGTTATATAAGAGAGGAAAGTGCTTTAATCCCGCATTGAAAAAGAAACAGACATACTTGTTTCGTAACAAATACTCACACTTTACCGACATTTAGCGCTAATTTAGCTGCGTTTATAAAGTCCAAATACGCTAAGGTATAGTTGTTGAGGTGATGAGTTAAAAAGGGGTGCTAACCAGGTGCCGCAACATCCCAACAATGTGGATGCATTCAAATTAATAATACTCAGGGAAAGACCGGTCATGAATTGGTTTAACATCGCAATAATTAAAACGGCCATAAGTATGACAATAGCGCTACTGGTGTGCTTTAGCGTTGAAATTGCATGGGCGAATAGCCAAGCGCCCAAAGATACTCCCTCTTCTAACATGCTAATCCACATTGAGAAAAGCACGGCTGACACGGTTGAAGAATGGGAAGTCACTTACACATTAACTACGCCAGCCAAAACGTTGGCTTTTGTTAGAAACCCAGATACATCAAGAACAACACGTTGGTTAGCGCAAGATAGCGATATTGAAATCGTTTTTGATGACGCCAAGCACCAGGAAATTGTGCGCTCCAAGTCAGGTAAGTCTTTCTCTACCGTGTCTTTTGCACTGACGCCTACATACAAACACTTGGGCAAAGATTACGCGCCATTTTCTCCTTTTTCTGACGGTGGAAATGCCTTTCATTCTGGGCGACTGTTTGCTTGTGCTAATACCTGTACTGAAGAAGATAATAAATGGCAGCTGACACTCAATATTCCCAGTGATGAACACATTGTGTTGAATGGCAAAGTAACGAAAAACAGCGTGTCGTGGACAGATATCAATGATGGAAGGATTGTGTATGTGGGTAAGCAAGTACCAATTATTACCAATGATGTGGTTGCCCTAATTGACCCTGGACTTCCTGAAAGCATTAAAGTTTCGCTAGAAGAAGACATCCCCAACATGATGGCATTTTTTTCCCATTCTCTTAATCCGCTCAAAGGTGAAAAGCCTATTCTACTTGCCTCTTACGCAAACATAGACGATCACTCTACACAAGGCGGCACACTACCTAACCAGATATTTATGCATTGGAACAGACAAGACTTAAATAAGCAGGCCGATAACAGCAGCTTTGTTAACCAAACACTGTGGTTCTTTGCTCACGAAGTCGCACACCTATATCAGCCCGGCAATACCGGAGGTGTATCAGAAAACGAGGAGCAGTCTTGGCTGCACGAGGGCAACGCCGACTACTTTGCAGCAATCGCCATGAACTTCCTCTATGAAGACGCCAATAGCTATGTTGAAAGTCGAATAACCCGCGCGTTCGAGAGCTGTTCTGAAGGGCTGGCGCAGACTACGCTGGCTCAAGCTTACAAAAACGGGCACTTCAATCTTTATTATTCATGCGGGATGATAATGCACCGTGCCATCGATAGCGTGGTGCAACAAAAAACGTTAGGTGAGGAGTCGCTGTTCACCGTATGGAAGCGACTTCAAAAAGCAGTGAATAGTGGCATGCCGCCTGGCACAGCGACGTTCTTAACCTTGTTAGAACCGTACAATGCACCTGAACTTATAAAAGCCATCAACAATGCAACGAGCGATGATGCTTTAAAAGCCATTCAAGGGATTGAAACTTTGTACCAATTTCCTGAGTAGGCTACTTAATGAAGTAGCCTATTGCTTTATATTCGCCATCAACTTCCACCATAGAAAGGGTCTCTACTTTCATTGTGGTCTGAGAATCAAAGTCAGTGGTGAACGACAAAATCAGGTAGTTTCCTTTAGGCAATCCCGGCAGTGAAGTTGGCGCTTGTGCTAACGCGATTTCCCTCGACTTGGCTGCCCCCAATGGCTCCCTGACTAGCTGCATCGCCTCTGCCCATTTAGCTATTGAAATACCGCTTCTAAAAATAGCCCCACTCTCTTTCCAGCTTTGTTCATATTCGCCGCTGTCGATAAGTTCAAGCCAATTTGTTGCATCTTCAAGGACTTCGCTACTGACATTAATTGGCTTGCCTGCTTCAATTACTTGGCTGCTACCGTTGTTCGCATTGGCCGTGTGTGCATAATAAATAGAAACAAACAAACTGATGGCGAGCGCTAGCGTGATCCAAAGAACGTGTTGGGGGCTCAACGACGTTGGCCGGTCAAGCTGCTGCTTAATTGCATAATAAGCTGCGGCATTCTCGCCCGCAGTAGAAGCTTGCGAGGTTGGCGGCTTTTGGGCATGACTTGTGGTGGCGTAGGATTCCTCCAATAAAAGCGTATCGGGCGTCGTTTCGAAAACCGAAGCAAGTGCGCCTATTGAATCGTGGGATGCAGATTGTGTTTTCTCAATTCGCTGAATAGTACGCAAACTCAATCCAGATACATCTGCCAGATGCTGCTGACTCCATGCCTTAGCATTGCGAAGTTGTATAAGCTTTTGACTGTCTACTTTCATATCCATCTCGCGCTTCCTCCTGTTAGCTGCGCTTCACATACGTTAAAAACGTAACGCAGTTAACAGTAAGAAATATCCATGTTCAGTGATACGACAGTTTTACGCCAACCCTGTGACAAAGCAAGCCTGATGGGCACGTTAGCGTTCTTATTCTTTTGCTACCAGCATTCTCGTTGTGAAGTAATGAAGGCCTACTAGTGCTAATCGTCTTGTTGACGCGTAGGCATAGGTATTCAATTACGCCCCCACCTGCAACTGTAGATCAAATGAGCTAGTATTAATGACTTATCACAACGCAATGCGTACAATACCGCCCCCCGAAATATAGGTTGGTGATTTATGAGTTCAGATAGTCAATTTTCAGTTGGTCAACGCTGGTTAAGTAATACAGAAATAGAACTGGGGTTAGGAGTCGTGATTGGTAGCGATTTCCGTTCGGTTGAAGTGCTATATCCAGCAACGGGCGAAGCGCGAAAATACACCAAGCAAGATGCGCCGCTAACACGACTGATATTTGAAATTGGCGAAACGGTAAAAAGCCAAGACGGCTGGGAAATGACCATTACCGAAAGAGAAGAAAGTCAGGGGTTATTCGTTTATCACGGGCTTCGTGAAGACACGAAAGCGCAAGCACGTTTACCTGAAACGATGTTAGACAGCCACATACGCTTAAACCAACCTGAAAAGCGTTTGTTCAGTCAGCAATTAGACAACCCCAAATGGTTTGATTTGCGTGAACGCGCGCTTGACCACCAATATGACTATCTTAGATCTACCACTATCGGCCTTGCCGGTGCGCGCATCTCCTTAATTCCTCACCAGCTTCATATCGCCGCTGAAGTAGGCGGTAGACACGCCCCTCGGGTATTGCTTGCCGATGAAGTAGGCCTAGGTAAAACCATTGAAGCTGCGCTGATCATTCATCAGCAGCTTAAAACTGGCCGTGCAAGTCGCGTGCTTATACTAGTTCCCGATTCACTCGTGCATCAATGGTTAGTGGAAATGCTCCGTCGAGTGAATCTACCCTTCGCTATTTATGATGAAGACCGCTGTGAAGCCATTGAAGAAAGTGAAGCTTCTGATGATGGCGACGTCAATCCTTTTGAAAACGACCAGCTTGTGCTTTGTAGTATCGACTTCCTAAGCAAAAGTAAAAAGCGTCAGCAGCAGATTCAAGCTGCAACTTGGGATTTAATGGTGGTCGATGAAGCCCACCACCTTGCTTGGTCTAGCGAAGCGCCATCTGAAGAGTATCAGTGTGTAGAAGCACTTGCTAACCAGACACCTGGTGTACTGTTACTGACAGCAACACCTGATCAACTTGGCCACGAAAGCCACTTTGCTCGCTTGCGCTTATTAGACCCAGCCCGCTTTCACAGCTACGACGCTTTCTTGGAAGAAGAGTCAAAATACAGCCAATTAGCTGACGCAGTAGCGCCATTGCTTTCTGACGCCGAACCTAATGATAAACAACGCAGTAAGCTCACTGAATTCGCGCCTGATGTGATGGAACATGCGGGCGATTTAAGTTCACCAGAAAACCGCCATGCCTTACTGCATCAACTTATCGACTGCCATGGTACCGGGCGTATGCTGTTTAGAAACCGCCGAGCCAATATTGATGGGTTTCCGATGCGTAAGTTAAACGCCTACGAGCTGGCTCTACCCGACGTTTATTCAGATGCTGTTAGTGGAGGTGACCTAACCTATTCACTGTACCCAGAACGCATGGCAAGCGTGGTAAACAGCTGGACTAAACTCGACCCACGCGTTGAATGGCTGCTTGATTTCATGCAAAGCGTTAAGCCAGAAAAAATTCTGCTTATTTGCGCCAGCGCTCGCACGGCACAAGAACTTGGCGAGGTAATTCGTACCCAAACCGGTATTCGCCATAGCGTATTTCACGAAGGCATGAGCATTGTTGAACGCGATAAAGCTGCTCATTACTTCGCGGATGAAGAAGACGGTGCACAAATTTTATTATGTAGCGAGATTGGCAGTGAAGGGCGTAATTTCCAGTTTGCTCATCATTTGGTGTTATTTGATTTACCGATAACGCCAGATTTACTTGAACAGCGAATCGGTCGTCTTGATCGCATTGGCCAAACACAAACGGTACAAATCCACGTGCCGTATTTAGCAAAAACGGCACAGCACGTATTACTAGACTGGTACCACGAAGGGCTTAATGCCTTTGAGAAGACCTGCCCTACCGGTTCTGGCGTATTTGATGATGTTAAGCCACTGCTAATTGGCGCGTGTTTACACCCTGATGATATGAATGCGCGAGATGAACTCGTCAACATGAGTGTTACGTTGAATAGCCAACTCGTCGCGCAGCTTGAAGCCGGACGGGATCGTCTTCTAGAGCTCAATGCGTCTGGCGAAGGACGTGTAGAGCAACTACTTGAGGACATCATTGCGCTGGATACAGAGCAAGATCTCTCTCGTTTTATGGGTCGTGTATTCGATGCTATTGGCGTACAGCAAGACGAAAAAGGTAACGACTGTTTTATTCTCATGCCAACTGAGTCCATGGTAAGCCAGCTACCTGGCTTAGATCCTGAAGGCATGACGGTCACCTATAAGCGCCGCGTTGCCACTACCCTAGAAAACGTTCAGTTTTTAAGCTGGGACCACCCGCTTGTTCATACCGCCATCGATGTTGTACTTACTGATGTACACGGAAAAAGCAGCATGGGCTTTATCGCGGAGCCGTCTTTGCCTAAAGGGGCCTACTGGATAGAAGCCTTATTCGTGCTACAGGCACAAGCACCAAAAGCATTACAACTTGGTCGCTTCTTGCCACAAACGCCAGTGCGCGTGTGTTTAGATGCGCAAGGCAATCCTTCAGATTTGAGCTTTGATGTTAAGCGTAAAATTGGTCGCAAAATCTCGACGCAGCTTTTAAAAGCACTGCAACAGCCCCTAGAATTAGCTATTGAGAAAGCGCGAAAGCTTGCCCACCAGCAGGCAAATCAAAAGCAACATGATGCGCTTAACAACATGCACAACACACTAAACGAAGAAATACAGCGATTGCGCGACCTTCAAAAACGTAATCCTGCTGTTCGTGACAGTGAGATTGAATTTATTGAAACGCAAATGAATGCGCTTGATAAAGTTATCCAGGAAGCAGATGTAGAGCTAGACGCGCTACGTATAGTGGTTAATAACCCATAATCTATGGCGTGGTAGCGACTGTTAACGCAATGAGAAAATAATGGCAAACCCAAGCTTTGTTTATAACCCGCCAATGACGCCTTATCTTGATATTGTGTATCAGGATGAGGATATGGTGGTAACGCATAAACCCAGCGGGCTTCTAAGCGTACCGGGTAAAGCGTTAGAGCATCGCGATTCGCTTATTAGCCGAGTAAACCGTGTATATCCTACCGCGACTGTAGTTCACAGGCTGGATATGGCGACCTCGGGCATACTGGTGATGGCGCTCAATAAAGAGAGCCATCGTCACATTTCAAAGCAGTTCGAACTAAGGCAAACCAAAAAGCGCTATTTTGCTCGTGTTCACGGCCATATTGAAGCCGATACAGGTGACGTTGATCTGCCGCTTATTTGCGATTGGCCAAACAGGCCAAAGCAAATGGTTGACTTTGAGCGTGGCAAAAAAGCGATGACCCATTTTGAAGTGATAGAACGAACTGCGGATGAAAATGGGCGTCCTTACTCTCTGGTAGCACTGTATCCTATTACCGGGCGCTCCCATCAATTACGCGTACATATGCTTGCTTTGGGCCACCCCATTTTGGGTGACAGGCTATATGCGCATCACGAAGCGCTAGCTATGGCATCTCGCCTGCAGCTTCACGCAGAAAGCTTGAGTTTCGCTCATCCTACACTGGGTCAATGGCTTCATTTTCAAACACCAATTCCCTTTAGCCAGCATCGCCCTGATGCGCTTTCGCTAGAAACGCAGTAGTCTCTGTGATGGCGACACACCAAACCGGCAACCTTTATCACAACGTTTAACAACTGCTTTAGTTTTAATTTTAATTGCCGATAACGAAACACATTGATTGTAGCTCGTTGTTTCACATCGCAGATGGGTATTATCGTTGGCAAAATGAAAAGGCACAGCACTTTTATATGAATACGCAAACCATCACCTTCTATATTTTTGTCATGGTGTCGCTATTTCCTATGACAGCTTATGGCGACTTCTATAATGATGTGAGCAATGCGTACCTTCCAGGGGAGGTCAAGTCAATAATGGTCGGCGAGGCTGAAGCGCCCATTGTTGAGGTAGAGGCGAAAACACCGCTGTCTCTAGGTACGGCGATTATCCTTACCGAACCCTTTCCCTCAAGCCTTACGCTCGCAGAAGGCAATAGCCTTGCAGACTTGCTCGCGGAGAAAGGGTGGCATGTAGTCATTAGTCCCGTGAACTTACCTATGGCCCCAATTTCGTCAGTAGACAAAGCAGTAGCAGAAAACGATGCAGCACAAGACAGTCAAGCTGATAAAAATATACATCCCAGAAGCAATCAACTTACCCAATACCTTAACTTTGAATCGGCTACGTCTGCATTGACCCTGCAACTCAACGCATTAAATAATTATCTACAAACCCGTTCTGGCTATCGCATGATTATTGCACAAGGCATGCTCGCCACGACCTATTTCTCGGCGGCTGAACTGCAGCCTGCTCTGCATCCCGACACCTTTGTTGCAATATCACCATTTTGGCCTGAGGATACGACTAATAATCTGCTGATTGAAACGATGGCAAAAGCGGAATACCCGGTTTTAGATTTATCATTAAGCGAGTTTAATGACTGGGAGGCCAGTACAACATTGAAAAGAAAAATAAGAGCAAAAAACGAACTCAAAATACACTACAGACAAATCACCATCCCCAGCAACTCGTTAGCCTTTAGTATAAAAGAAATCCAAAAAAATCCTCAAATTCAGATGGTTGCAAATAGCACCATTGGTTGGACGCGCCATTTGGGCTGGTAATTTTCTCGCCTTCGGCCTAGTCTAAATATTTACCCAAAACAGTCACCTAGGTTAATACGACAAATTTTCATTTAGCTTAGCGAGTGAAAATTACGAATTGGACTATACTTTAATTTAGTAAACAAAGGCGGTTGAGTTACTTGTGAATGTTCAGGAATTTGTAGATGACAAAGCGAAGCAGCTATGTTTCTATTTGAGAGCATTTTGGCAAGATGAGCTTCCTATTGAGGAATTGGAGCTATTCTTTTGGGATAGCATGGAGGAATGGGGTCAAATTGAATTTACGTTAACCCAGCCCTACACTCAAAAGGAACGCGTTTTTTGGCATTTACTGCATCAAGTACATTACTGGAATGAAGATAAGCTGAAACAAGATCGCTTTCTTGTTGACGAGCTTACAAACTGTGTCAATTTCTTAGAAGGTTTAGGGCATTGTCCCCTTGACTGTGTAGGTGTTCGTCCATAATAGAACACGCCGTTGTGATTTTGCTAAGCCCATAAAAAAAACATTATCGTTTGTTCATATATTATTCCCTTCATTGTGTTATTGCGAAGTGTTATTGCTAAAAGACGTGGTTCATGGCTCAATACGCTTTTGAGTTATTCCCAAAGGCTGAAGTTTTGCTCACCGCGTTAAAGACCTTCAATGACAAGCGCTATCTGAATATTTTTCTGTTTGGTATTTCAAGCGGCTTTCCATGGATAATGATTGGCTCAGTACTTTCAGCCTGGTTAAAAGATGAAGGGCTCTCTCGTTCCGCCATCGGACTCTTTGGAATTATTTTTGCCACTTACTCCTTTAACTTTTTATGGTCTCCCCTGGTAGACAAAATTAGGCCGCCTTTTTTAGGTCAACGAAAAGGTTGGATTTTTGCGATGCAGTGCTGCATTGTGTTCCTATGTCTTGGTATGTCTCAACTCACCGCTACTTACGACTTATATTATGTTGCGTTTATAGGCTTACTTATCGCTATAGCGTCTGCTACTCAAGACATCGCTATTGACGGTTTTCGTATTGATTGCATCGATAAAGACGACAAAGACGGGTTGTCTGCTGCGTCCTCTATGGCAACAGCTGGGTGGTGGACAGGCTATGGCGGACTTGGCGCTATTCCATTTTTTTTAGCAGATTTAACCGCTTGGTCATGGCCTGATATCTATCTTTTGTTAGCGGCAATTATGGCGTTGTTAATGTGCGGAACACTGATTGCTAATGAGCCGTATATTGACAGGGAAGCCTTGCTTCAAAAAATCACTCGCACTACGACCAATAGCTCACCCTTCGTTTACTGGGTTAAAACGACCCTCGTAACGCCATTTTCGGAATTTTTCAGTCGTAACGGCGTCAAGCTAGCTACCTCTTTTTTACTTTTTATTTTTCTTTTCAAAATTGGAGAAGCTTTCCTTGGCCGAATGAGTATCGTTTTTTACAAAGAGATTGGCTTTTCTAACAGTGATATCGCCACGTACTCAAAGCTGCTCAACTGGTGGGTAACCATTATATTCTCGCTATTAGGTGGCCTCGTTAATATTCGCTATGGCATATACCGAGGACTCATGACTGCCGGTGTTGCAATGGCGGCGTCAAACCTGCTTTTTGCACTCATCGCGCAAACAGGTCCCTCTACCTCTTTACTAGCAGTAACCGTCATTGTTGACGGCTTTACTGGCGCGTGGAGTACGGTTGCGATGGTCGCTTTTATATCGCTTCTGTGTAACAGAGCTTTTAGTGCTACACAATATGCGCTAATGGCTTCGCTGAGTGTGGCAGGAAGAACATTGGTTGCTTCTAGCAGTGGTGTTGTCGTAGACAGCTTGCACGGAGACTGGAGCTTATTTTTCATTCTAACTGCCGCTATGGTCACGCCAAGCCTCTGCTTTTTATACGCTATTCGTCATCACATCAACCGGGTTGAAAGAAGATAATTTAATCTTAGTCGCTTGCAAGTTTCCATGTGTTATCTACAGTTATTTTATCGGTATAGTTTTTGAACCAACTTCCAAGGAAGACTATTGAGTGCAAGCAAGGTTACCCGTTTCAAGGACAAATCATTAGCAAAAGCGCTGAAGTTTATTTTATCCAAAGTGAACGTCACCGCAGGGTTTATTGCGCTGATAACCGTTACCTTTTTGATGAGTCTCGTTAACAAAGAGGAACGCATCGTAGTGAGCCTGACAAAAGGCCACGCCTTCGAAGCTGATATTCTTGCTGCTGAACAGTATATCAACCGCTATAACCTGCACGATTTCACTGACTCACCGCCTACCACGGCACCGTTCAATACGCTCAAACTACCGTTGAGCGTGGTGCATCAGAACTTACGGCTTTTCTTAGAGACCGAACTCGGTGTCTCTGGGGTTGGCAAGATCCTCGATAAAGAAACGTTTTTAACTGTATCCCGTAATTTGGGCGATGGTTCAGACGAGCAAACTACGGTCGATGTATTTAATTTAGTACATACTCTCGTGGAGAGCCCACCGAATATAGCAGCTCTTTACGACATCAGTGGATTGACCCTACTCCCCCTGCTGACGCTCATCCAAGACCGAGAGAGCGCTAACCTAAATAAATTACAAGGCCTTTACAGTAGCTTCTATCTTACCCTTATCCTAGGCGTTCTAGCCCTGTCATTATGGTATTTTGCGGCTTGGTTAATCTACAAAAGACATACACGTAGTGGTAGCCATAAGTTTAGTAAGTCAAAGTTAAGGGTGACCCCAATAAACGATGATTCCGAGATGCAAAATAAAGCATTTTTGCAGCTTATTAGCCATGAGTTTCGCGCACCGATAAGCGCAATAATAAGTGCACTTGAGCTTATTCCAAACATGGAGTCTAAGCGATCGCATTTAATACAGCAGGCAGAGCAGTCCAGCTATCGACTACTCAATCTTACTAATAATCTTACTGAAGTCCTTGTTAACGGAACTGACGATGACCAGCAATTAACTGAAATTGATTTAATAAGCTTGCTGGATGAATGTATTTCACCGTTTTCTGTTCAAGTAAAAGACAAGAAAATCGAATTTAATATGCATTGCAGCCACAGTGTACCGCAGCATGTAAGAACGGATCCCCTTGCTATTTCAAAAGTAATAACCAACATACTAGATAACGCGGTGAAGTTTACGACAAATGGCCTAATAGATGTCGCTATTACGACTCAAGTCAAAAAACGGGAAATATTCTTAGTCGTCATTATCAGCGATACGGGAATAGGTATTGATGATGTCACTCAAAAACGTATGTTTGAACGTTTCTATCGTGGGGAGCATAACGGCGTACGACGCTATCCTGGTGCCGGCATTGGACTTTCTATCGCCAACAAATGTATCACTAAACTTGGCGGCGCTATAGAAGTTTCAAGCACAGTAGGTGTAGGCTCCGAGTTTAAAGTTTTTATTCCTCTTAATCCCATCGAAATTAAACAGCCAGAAGTATTGAAACCTTCTAGCGCACAATTTGCAGTTGTTGATGACCTCGAGATATCTCGGCTACATTTACAATCTATTATTACCTCAGAGGGTTTTACAGCGCGTACTTTCTCATCGGGTGCGGACCTTTTAAATCTTCACGATGAAATATTGCAATTTTCAGGAATTATCGTCGACCTTTATATGCCAGGTATGAATGGACTTGAGCTGATAAGAACCTTACGGGCCATTTACAGAGAAAGGGTTCCGCCTGTAATCATACTTTCAGCCACACCGGATATTGCGAATATTATTGCCACTAGCGAGCTACCGGTCTATCAAGGCTTTGTAAAGCCTATCGACCGAAACAGATTTGTTGATGCGCTTCGTTATTTAACCACAAATAACAAATATGCAATGGAAGAAGAGAAAAAAGCGCGAATATTGGTCGTTGAAGATGAGCCTATAAATGCTGAATTGGTTGAATACATGCTTCAATGTATGGGGCACGATGTCACGGTAACTTACACAGGAGATGATGCTATTAGCAGGGCTAATGAGTCAGTTTTTGACTGTGTCTTACTCGATATTAACCTGCCGGATATTAGCGGCTTAGAAGTCGCGAAAATACTTAAGGAAGGCAGACCCGACCTTCCTATAATTGCATTAACAGCAAACGCACATCGCGACGATAAAGAAGCGTCTTTACAATCTGGCATCCGTTACCATCTTGTAAAACCTATAACCTTTCAAGAGCTTAAGAACACACTTCGCTTAGCACTTTAGCCGTGCCAAGCCGGTTTATTCGTAAATGCAGTATTGATTCCGACCGCTTTCTTTGGCTTTATAAAGCGCTTGGTCTGAACATTCTAACCACGCCATCGCACTTTTAAAGTCCGCAGAGAATTGAGCTAATCCAAGACTTACGGTAAAGCGTATCGACTCTCCTTCGTGCTCAACCGTTAAACGCTGCGCCAGCTGGCGAATTCGCTCAGCAACGACTCTTGCATCTTCTACCGTCGAATCATTCAATATAATGGCAAACTCTTCTCCACCATACCGTCCTGCTAAATCGGTTTCCCTTACACAGCGCTTAATTAGCGCCGCAAGCATTTTGATGACCTTATCGCCGGCTTGGTGACCATGAGTATCGTTAATGCGCTTAAAGTGGTCGATATCCAGCATGAGGGCTGTACTCGGCTTACCTCTGCGAAGGCAGAGTTTATACATTTCGTCAAAGCGCTCTTGCCAATAACGGCGATTAAAAAGCCCTGTGAGACCGTCAACGCGACTCGCTGTTTTCAGCTCTTCGTTCAAGTGCTCCATACCCAACTTGCCTAACGCTTGCTCGGTTACGTCGTATACCAGCATACAAAAGCGTTCAACACGGCCATTATTTTCTACCATCGGGAAAATGGTCACGTTTTGATACATAAACTCAGCAGCACACGTAACGGGACGATTACAGGTAAACTTGAATAAGTAAGGGCGCTGCTCCCATATAATGAAAACGGGGCTTCTCAAATTGAAAACCGGGTCGATTTTCGTTCTCAGCCATACCTCATCTATCTCAGAAAAATGAGAAAAAAGACTGCCACCAATCACTGACTGTGCTTTTTTAGCGCTGTGGTTTTCTAAAAATTTGTTCCACACCTCCACAGTAAAATTACGGTCAAGTACCGCAATTCCTACCTCGATGGAATCAAGTAATTCCATTGGCACTTGAGAGGTAGTGACTACCGTGTTTTGAGACAATGTTCTAGTTGAAGCATTCATAGACCTTCCTTGTCACCGTTAGCGTCCAATTCATCACTTAATAAGCGTTCGTATACGTGATTCATTGCATCACCGGGAAAGAGCAGCAGTAAATCAAACGAAATATCTCTCGCTTTAATTGCATAGCCAATCTCTATGGCCATTAGCTTACCCCAGCGGTGTACATTATCACTCAACAATGCTGACAAACCTTGGTGCTGACCAAGCAGCACTGGGTGAGTGTGACTGAAGGCTACGCTTAGTTGTTCCGACAGGCCGTTCAAGCACGCACCTATAAGAATATTAGACACGTCCATAAGCGCTTCTAACGCCAATTTGTCAGACGATGCTGACGGCGGGTATTTTAGCAGCTCAACGATGTTTTGAGAGTTGGTGTCATTGAAGATCACCAGTGCTTCACCACTTATTCCCTCACTGATAAACCCCTTAGAAACGGCTGACACACTTTCGTTTCGATTTATCTCTGCCACCGCCATTGAGAGTTCGTTACTTTCTATAAGGTTTACGTTCGGGATGGGTAAGTCAATGAACTCACCCAGTAACTCAGCAAGGTTCTCCCCTGCTCGCCCCATGGCGATATTCACCATTTCCCGACAGGCGTCTAATTTATCTTCGTTGCTTATCTGTTTGTCTCGTATTTGAAACGCATCATTCTTTTGCACTTTGTTTAAACGAGCACCTGACGAATGGCCCTCACCGCTGTAGATACCGTAAGACGATAATATATGGCTGAGCTTTTCGTTATCGATGGGCTTTCTGATGAAATCTAATGCACCAAGCGCCAGCATTTTTTCTCGCGCTTGTGCCTGCACATCACCCGAAACGACGATAACTAAACACGGTAAGTCATATCTACGGATGGCTGCCATTGTTTGATAGCCATCCATAACCGGCATGTTGAGATCTAAAAAAACCACATCGCCTTTGCCTTCTCGAATAAGCGCTAGCGCCTGTTCGCCATTTTCAGCAAAAGAAATATCTACATCCCAGTTGTCAGGCAAACTACGCGCCATTTGACGCCTTGCGAAACCCGAGTCGTCGCAAATCAATATTGGAGTACTCATGGTAACGCCTTACACTGCGACGGGGGCTTTAATATGTGGGTGTGACTGGTAGTTTTTAAGCGTGAAGTCGTCGAACGAAAACCCAAAGATGTCTTTTACTTCGGGGTTTATTTCCATTGTAGGGCGCGCAAATGGTTCGCGGCCAAGCTGCAATTCCACCTGTTCAAGGTGATTTGAGTACAAGTGCGCATCACCTAGCGTATGAATGAAATCACCCGGCTCCAGATCGCAAACTTGGGCAATCATCATGGTGAGAAGTGCATAACTTGCAATATTAAATGGCACACCCAAGAAAATGTCGCCGCTTCGTTGATACAGCTGACAGCTTAGCTTTCCGTCAAGCACATAGAACTGGAACAGCGTGTGACAAGGGGGGAGTGCCTGTTTCCCCATTGCCGCATTTTCTTTCGGAGAATAACTGGTATCTGGTAATACTGCAGGGTTCCAGCCGCTCACAATAAGACGTCGAGAGTCAGGATTTGTTTTGATTTGCTCTACCACTTCTGCGATTTGATCTACCGACGTACCATCGCCGCGATCCCAACTGCGCCACTGGTGGCCGTAAATAGGGCCAAGCTCACCCTCATCAGTGGCCCATTCATCCCATATTTTCACGCCGTGTTCTTTTAAATAGGCGATATTAGTCTCGCCTTTTAGAAACCAAAGCAGCTCATGAATAATTGACTTCAAGTGACACTTTTTTGTGGTCACCAAGGGGAAGCCTTCCTGGAGATTAAATCGCATCTGATAGCCAAATACACTGAGCGTACCTGTTCCAGTTCGATCTTCCTTTTTCACACCCGTATCACGTACATGGCGCATTAATGCGAGATATTCTTTCATCGTTATTCTTATATTTATTTACTGTTCAACACGGTTTTTTCCACGCGTATATGCGCGCACTAATAATCCTATTCCTAAAGCAATCATAGGTAAACAAAGAAGTTGTCCTTGGCTTAGGCCCATTTGATATAAGCCAATATGAGCGTCGGGTTCTCTGAAAAACTCAACGATAAAACGGAAGCTTCCGTAGCCTAATAAAAACAACCCACTGACTGCCCCTACTGGGCGCTTTTTAGCAGAATAAATCCATAGAATGATAAAGAGTAAAACACCCTCTAGCGCAAACTCGTAGAGCTGTGAGGGATGGCGAGGCACATTACCCGCATTGGGAAATATAACCGCCCATGGAACATCGGTACTGCGTCCCCAAAGCTCTGCGTTGAGGAAGTTTCCGATTCGTCCTGCACCCAACCCAATCGGTACTAGTGGCGCAACGAAGTCCCCTAATCTCAGGAAAGTCGTGTTCATACACTTCGCTCGCCAAAACAGCGCCGCTAATACTCCAAGTAATCCCCCGTGGAACGACATACCGCCAGCCCAAATCTTAAACAGATAAAGCGGGTCGTCGAGGAACATGCCAAACTGGTAGAAGAATACATAGCCGATACGGCCACCTAAGATAACACCGACAAAACTCCAAAAAAGCAAATCGCTTAGCTGCTCTCGGCTCCAATCGGTTTGCGACAGGCGCTTTTGTGCTAATAGATACGCGGCGATAAACCCCACCAGGTACATTAAACCATACCAGCGAACACTTAACGGGCCCATGCTGAAGATAACGGGGTCGATACTGGGGAATACCAGATAACTGCTCTGTTCCATTACTTTATTCAATTCCTAAAATCATTCTAATACTTACAAGAACCAGCAGGCATGCCAACATCGCTTTCAATATGCGAACGTTTACGCGCTGTCCAAGCTTCGCGCCAATATTTGCGGTAAATATCGAGGTGGCAACAATACCAGCTGTGGCAGGCAAATAAACATACCCCAAACTGTGTTCTGGTACATCTATCGCATTCCAGCCAGCAATAATAAAGCTAGTGGTGCCAAAAACCGCAATAACTAAGCCGCAAAAGGCAGCACAGCCGATAGCCGCGCGTACATTAACACGAAACCATACTAGAGCAGGTACCAGCAATGCACCACCACCTATGCCCATCAACGCACTGAGCAAACCAGCACCCACGCCCACGACCGCTAAGGTGCCTTTAGACGCCTCGTTTTCAGACGCTTTTTGTTTCCCGAATATCATTTGCAGCGCAATTAGAATCACCAGTACGGCAAAAATATCTTTTAAGAGCTCGCCGGATATATGACTTGCCACCTGCGCACCAATAATGGCGCCAACAGCTATTCCCAAGCCCGTGTAAAGCACCACTTTGCGTTGAATGTTACCAAGTTTATAGTGAGCGAGCGCCGATGATGTGCCAGTAAAAATAATGGTTGAAAGCGAAGTAGCAATAGCAACCGGCATCACGGTTTCGGTGGTCATTCCCATAAAGTGAATAAGCAAATACGACAACACAGGTACGATAATAAGACCACCGCCAATGCCAAGCATCCCCGCAAGAATACCGACAACAGAGCCTAGAACCAGGCAACTGACTATGATAACAACGAATGGCTCCATTCCTTACGCACCTGCTCGGATAAGGCCTCCAAGGCCCTTGGTTTCAAGATACTTATTCAAGTGCACAAAGACTTCTTCTTGACTCACAGAGGTAAGCGCCAACGAAAGTAGCTGCTTACATTCATCTAGCGTGACTTTTCGAATTAGCCAATTGATCTTCCTTAAGTTAAAACCATTCATACTTAACCGGCGGTATCCCATCCCCATTAACAGTAATGCGCCAGCAGGCTCACCGGCAATCTCGCCACAAATAGTTACTGGCACCTGATTTTGATTGGCTTTTTGCACCACGTCGTAAAGCGCACCTAATACCGCAGGGTGATAACTGTTATAGAGGCCCGCTACTCGCGTATTGTTTCTATCCACTGCTAATAAATACTGAGTTAAGTCGTTGCTTCCCACAGAGAAAAAGTCCACGTGCTTGGCCAATTGAGGCAATTGATAAAGTACTGAAGGTACTTCTAGCATGATCCCTAACTTAGGCTTGTTAAGCGTCTGTCCAGACTCTGCTATTTCGTCAGATATCTCATAAAATGCCTGATTAATAAGTCGCTTTGCCTCTTGCACTTCAGACACGGTGGAAATCATGGGTAGCATTATTTGTAAGTTACTCAGCCCAACACTTGCTCGAAGCATAGCGCGTACTTGAACTAAGAAAATTTCAGGATGATCCAACGTTAGACGAATACCCCGCCACCCCAAAAATGGGTTTTCCTCGCTAATTGGAAAATAAGGTAATGGCTTATCACCGCCCACGTCTAAGGTGCGCATAGTAATGGGTAGTGTGGGCGCAGCCTCTAACACTTGGCGATATAACTCTACCTGCTCTTGTTCCGAGGGAAACCGCTCTCGAAGCATAAAGGGAATTTCCGTTCGATAAAGACCAACACCAGCACCAATTTGCTCAGCGTTTAATTCAACTTCAGCAGAAAGACCGGCGTTAATGTATAGCGACATTCTGCAGCCATCCACGCTTTCACACGGTTTATCAGCCTCTGCATCAATCTTTTCGGCGATCGCCGACTCTTCTTCAATGAGCTGAATAAACTCTGTTTTTATGTTGCGCTCAGGGGAAATAATGACTTCACCAGAGTAGCCATCAAGTAAAATTTCTTTGTCTTCCAAAAGCGCGGGCGTTACATTTTGACAGCCCATTACAGCCGGCACACCCATCGCTCTTGCTAAAATTGCCGCATGAGAATTGTTAGACCCACGAATAGAGATAATGCCTTTAAGCTTATCTCTTGGAAACTCAGCAAGCATTGGCGCTGAAACCTCATCAGCCACCAAAATACTGGCTTTTGTGATGACCTTTTCTGTAACTTTTTGACCGTTAGCTTCATACAAAATGTTGGCTAAAATACGGTCTGACAAGTCGACAATATCAATGGCACGCTCTTGCATGTAGGGATCGTCCATCGCACGGAAACGGGCAGCATAGCTTTCTATGACCATTTTCAGTGATGATGCCGCATCCCAACCTTCGCGAATTTTTTCCTCAACTTCTCTTCCCAAACTATTTGCATCGAGCAGATGATGATATAGCTGAAAGATAGACTTAACATCATCGGGAATTGCGTCATCAAGCCCATTAGACAATGCGTCCACATGGCCTCGCGTTACCTCGACCCCTTTGCGGTATAATTGAATTTGCTCTAACGGAGAATCGGTCCGTTTTACCACCCAGTTTTTCAGATTAATTGACTTGTCTAGCGACACCCCTTTACCAATCGCTAAGCCTGGCGAACCCGCAATGCCCCGTACATTTTTTTGTCGGGCAGTATTGTCATTTGAGTTTGAGAGTGTCAGCGCGCCGCGAATATCAGCATTAGTGATTTCTAACGCTAACTGTGCGGCTAGGGTAACTAAAAACGCCTCTTCGTCTTCGCTGAAGCGTCGCATTTCAGCCTGCTGGAGCGTAATAACGCCAAGCACACGCCTTTGATTGATGATGGGCGTGCCCAAAAAGGCGTTGTACTTTTCTTCTTTTACTTCGGGGTAGTGCTTAAACCTGGGATGGCTATGCGCATTGACAATATTGAGAGGTTCTTCTCGCTGCCCAACGAGACCAATAAGCCCCTCCGAAAATCCAATGCGAACTTGCTCTACGGCATCTGGATGAAGGCCATCAGTGGCTTTGAGTATGAACTCTTGGGTCTCGTAATCAGCGAGATAAATGGAGCAAGAGTCGACATTGAGCGTTTGCTTTACTCGCGAGGCAAGCCGAAATAAAGCCGTATCGAGCGCAGAAATCTGATTCATTTCCTGCACGATACGTTTTAACGTAGTCAACATAGCGCCTTGTTGGCTTTGAGGGCTCACCGGTTACTCCTTGATCACTCGCTGCTTACGCCCGCACATAGCAATCTTCTGCATTTTTAGCCACGCCTGCGCTTTTTGCCACGTTTGTGTGGCGCTGCGTTCTGGCGCTGCGGTGGACGATGCTGCACAGACATAACCACAGGTGAGAACTCTTTCATTACTCGTCTGTAGACGTCTCGCTTAAACGATACTACATTTCTTATCGGATACCAGTAACTTACCCACCTCCAGTCATCAAATTCTGGATGACCTGTTTTGAGTACATTAACGTCCTTCTCGTTGCAATCAAGCTGCAACAAGAACCATTTTTGTTTTTGCCCTATACAAACAGGGTTACTGCCCTGACGAATTAATCGCTTCGGCAATTTATATCTCAGCCAGTTGCGGGTAACACTTAAAATAGTGACATCTTTCGGTGTCAGCCCTACTTCTTCGTGAAGCTCGCGGTACATAGCTTGTTCGGCAGTTTCCCCTTCATCAATTCCGCCTTGAGGGAACTGCCATGAATGTTGACCATAACGTCTTGCCCAAAATATTTGACCCATTTTGTTGCAAATCACTATGCCCACATTCGCACGGAATCCATCGGCATCTATCACATAGACTCCCGGGCACACTATACTGTTATATGTTTTCATTCTTCCATAAACTATGCTCCAATCATAGCTTTAATGTTCGCCGTCGCCGCCCAAATAGGAAATTAACGACTTTTATGCAACCGCCATCCTCCTCGCCTACGTCACCAGAAAGCCTTTTACAGCGCTGTCATGCTATTGCTGGTTTGTCATTGGGAGAATTAGCCGAAATGGCGAACGTGGCTATTCCAGCTAATCTTCAGCGCCACAAAGGCTGGCCAGGCATGCTCATAGAGAAATGGTTAGGGGCGAGCGCGGGATCTAAGCCACAGCAAGACTTCCCCGAGCTAGGTATTGAACTGAAAACCATTCCAATTGACGCTAATTTTTCACCGTTAGAAACAACTTACGTCTGTTTCGCACCACTGCTCATGCCGCCAGGCATCACATGGGACACCTCTAATGTGCGTAACAAATTACAGCAAGTGTTGTGGTTACCTATAGAAGGAGACAGAGCCATACCGCTTGCACAAAGGCGGGTCGCTACCGGTTTTTATTGGCGTCCCAACGAACACGAAGATGCACTGTTGCAAAGGGATTGGGAGGAATTAGTTGAACAAATCGCCACGGGACAGGTTGAGACGATTACCTCTCGTCAGGGCGTGGCACTGCATATTCGCCCTAAAGCCGCGAACGGCAAAGTCCTCACGGATGCGTTAGGGCAAGAAGGCCAGCGCATAAAAACGCGCCCGCGAGGGTTTTATTTACGCAAGACATTTACCCACCAGATATTATCAAACGCCTTTGGCGGCTAGCGGTGGCACCGGTCGAGCCACCTATTTTGGCGTTGTCGTATCGAGGTGCTTTACCAAATAGTCGCTTAAAAACTTCTCTGAATTTACCCCAATCCGCTTTGCAACTGCTTCGAGCTTGGCGTCACTGCGCAGTAACACGTTTTTTGCGTATTCGAGGCGATAGTGGAAAATAAACCGCCTGAAGTTTTTACGATCTGTCAGCTGTAAGGCCAAGGCTAGTGATGTGGGGTCAATGTCTGCCCCCTTACAAAATTCTTCGAGCGTTAAAAATCGCTTTTTGTACGCTTTTGAACCTATGGTGTAGCGCTCCGCCTTAGATATAACACTACTATTCTCATAAGGTGACGCCTTACCTTCGTCTAACCGTTCATAGTCTAAAGGAGATGGCGACGTGCGTCGTATGAACGTTAGTGAAAACAGCACGATCAATAGTGCTGTACCTATCATTAAATGATGAAAGCTTTCCCAAAACGGCACAGGGAAAAAGCCAAACGTAGCGGCGGTAACAAGCAAAATACTCATAAATGCCACTCCCACCAAACTTCCCATCACGCCAGCCAACTTGGGCATTTTTAGGTTTTTAATATCCACAGCCTGCTCTGGTAGATGCCTGTGATACATCTGAATATGCTCAGTAATTAAGATTCCTATCAGCAATACGCTAAACCCAGTTAACAGCGACGCAATGTAAGCAGGCCATAGCAGTAACGGCTGACCAGTGGGGGAAGCTGAGAGCCACTGCTGTTTGTCTTCAATGGGGATCAAAAGCACGGCGCTCTGAAATATAGCGGTAATAACCACTGGCCACCACAATCGCTTTCTTGATGAGGGGTAAGCCAATAACATGGGTTTAATCGCCCGGTAGCAACAGGTGATAGCTATGACTGCAAACACGTCTGATAAGCCATAAACAAAAGCAAACTCAGTAGCTGAAGCCAGGCGCAACCATTCATCTAGCATAAATAGAGGCCAGCAGATAAAAGCGGCACTCAGCCAGCGCTTATTGCTTAACCCCTCTTTTTGTAAAAATAAGCGAGCAAGGCCAACGATATAAATGCCTATCGACGCGTAGAGAAAATAACTAAAAATAGCTGAGTTCATCAGCACCCTCCGTCCATGAGAATTACATTGCCATCAGGAAACTTATCCATTAGACCCGGCTACCAGTAAATGTCGCGCTGCATCGCTACAGAACGCGTTCGTTCCATAACGCGAATTAACGTAGACAATTTTTCCGCTGTCCATTTACGCACTTCATTGTGAGAGTCGACCTCTGCATCATCTATCGCCTGTTTGAGCATTAATAGTGCGTTGAGCTCATCAATACCGGTAAGCAAATCTAGCCAGGGAGCGCGAAAGTTTCCGCGCTCTTCTACAAACAAGTCGCCTAAAAGAAACCCACTCCATAAGGTCTGTCTGAGCATAATTTCTACCGAGCTGTAGTTGACCGGGCCCATGGTTTTGCTTAACGGCATGCTTTGTTGCACTGTTTGCCAACCTTGCGATAACCACCCTTTTGCATGCTCTAACACAGGATGATCATAGCCTGTCGCTTCTTTTTGCCAAGGCTTATTTTGTATGAGGCTGATGGCCAATAGCTTGATATCGGTCGCTTCGTTGTCAAAAAACAACTTTTCTGGCTCATGGGCGTGCATTAACCCTGCCTGACGTCCCTGAAGATAACTAACCACAGCAGGATGCTTGCTCAATGTCTTGCTAAACATGCTTTTCTTAGAAAGCAAATAGCGAAGGCTCTGTAAATCATCTTGCCATCCCCACTTTTGCGCATGGGCGACAAGCTTTTGATGCAGGGTTAATAATTCTGGACATTGCAACACGGGGAGATACAGCGATACGCTTTGCAGCAGTAACCGAACGCTTTTCGCCACTTCCCCCAGCATTTTTATTGACCCGCTTTCACAAAACATGTGCTCATGATGTTGCCAATGGGCGAGTGCGGTTTGTACGGCATGACAAAACGCGTTTTCTGTTGTGGTACTTTCTTCTAGTGAGAGAAAGTCCGGCAAATGCCGTATTTTTGCGTTGAAGCCGTGGAGGAGTTGATAGCCTTGCGCCGCTTTAGAGACATCGCTAAGCCTAACTGGCATATTATTGTTTATCAGCACAGCAAGCGTAAACAGACTGTTGATACTGCCAGACATCAACTCAAGCTCTATTTCATTAATTGGGGAACTGGCTTTTTCTGTTGTCGCCTCGCCACAATCCAGCACAATTTCAACAACGCTATCGTCAATAGTCACCACATAGGCATTTCGCGTAAAGTGGGTACTAAATTGTTTTGATAAGCTGGCATTTTTTACAGCAATATCCCATCCCGGCGGCCACACATTGCTATCGAACAAGGCCAAATCAGGACGTGAGTTTTCCAAGGCGACGTTATATTCCATACGTTTGTGTAAGCCGCCGCTTACTACACCGTTGGTCTTCAAGGTTTGCTCGTACTCACCATTATTACCGCGAACTCTAAACCCCATCTTGTTATTTTGAAAGTCGAGTTTATCCGTGTCGTAGTAGTCGTTTTCCAATCGCATTTCGCGATGTGAATTAACGTTAATACTGTGGTTTTCAAAAAGAGGGAGGACCCGTTGAGTAAACGCTTGGTGAGCATCGTCACCTGTTACAAATTTTAATTCTATTTCTGACATGGTTGCGCAAGGCACAGCTTATGATGCTGACACCATACCTTTGTCACATACTTTTCGCAATGCTACAGCGTTTTGTGACTCTCTAAATTTAGACAAAAGTGGAACAAACTTGCCTTTATGGCGGTCAACCAATACCATCTTCACGTTTTAAATTCTTAAATTGGACTTCATATGATTCGAAAGTGGTTAGCAGCAGCCCTTATTGCGTGCTCTTTTCAAGCATTTTCGCTACAAGATACCGCTGATTTAGAAGCGTCTTCATTACACTATATAAGAGATGATTTGTTTATCTTTATGCATACCGGACCTGGTCGTAATTACCGTATTCTAGGTTCAATTGAAGCCGGGACACCCATCACTGTCCTAGCAAGAGACAATGACGCTGAGTTTACACAGGTTACTGATCCTGAAGGTCGTAAAGGCTGGGTAGAAAGTAAATTTGTGTCTAACACAATGTCACAGGCAGAGCAGCTACCCATCATTAGCGAAAAACTTGCACAAAGCCAAAATGGTTTGCAGGCTGCACAGTCAGAAAATGCAAAGCTTCGTCAGCAGCTTAACGACGCTCGTCAACAAGTGTCTACACTTACTACCACCAATGACGAACAGGCATCTCAGATTATTCGACTTACCGCACAAGTCGAAAGTGCAAGCAAGGATGAATTGGTGACATGGTTTACCCGTGGCGGCATGGTGGCCGGTATCGGCATTCTGCTTGGCGTGTTCATAACCTACCTTCCAAAACGCAAACGCCGAAATAGTGAATGGATGTAATATGAAGGCGTTTTAACGTCGTCTTACATAACGATAACAACAAAAATGGCCAGCGCTTCGCTGGCCATTTTTATTCCTTAAGCATTACCTACATTAGCTATTCATCATCTTCAACAAGCGTCATTAGTGAGGTGTTACCACCCGATGCTGTTGTATCGATGCTGATAGTTTTTTCCGTCATCAAACGCTGAATAAGGTTGTCGTTATATTCTGCTGTAATAACAGGCAATATTGCCCCTACGCGAGATGACAGCATAGCGGAGATTCGAGCCGTACGTTCAGTACTTGAATCCACTACAACACCAGCCAAATCTTCATCCATCAATAAGGTATCTAAATGTGCAAGACGTGCCACCTGGAACAATCCTTCTGGTGCACCTGTCGATTCAAATTTGTTCTGAATTTCCACCGCTTCTTCGTAGAATATTTCAGATACAACAGACACAACAGGATTACCGGTAGAAAGTGCCGTCACGACAGACAGTAACCAATATTCAAACGTTACTTCTTTATCGGCAAAACATACTAAGATGCCACGCGGCTCTAGATAAAGTTTATTCGACTCACCTGTTGGCCCTGGCAGAACTTGTGGTTTAGCGAGTTTGCGCTCAACGCTTATTAGCTGCTGACGGGCTGTCGCCAACGTGCGGTTTAAATCATCTGCAAGCTCATCAACGATGTTGACTTTCGCGATTTTCGCCAGAAGCTGACGCACCATCGAAATACGGTCGTTCAACGGCGTATGACGCCACTGAACTTCTACTGCTTTGGCTTTATCCATTATCACGTGCGCGCGCTCAGCAATCTCTTCATCACCTACTAGCGCTGTATCTGTGCCATCTACATCATCGATATGTGAAGGCTTAGGTGTCGCGCGCTCCATCATCAAACGAGATAAGTAGTTTGGACCACCTGCTTTTGGACCCGTTCCAGATAAACCACGACCACCGAATGGCTGAACGCCAACAATAGCCCCAATAATATCGCGGTTAATATAAACGTTACCTGCGCGACTTTTAGCGGCCAGTTCATTAGCGCGTTCTTCAATGCGCGAATGAATACCCATTGTTAGGCCGTAACCTGTGCCGTTAATTTGCTCTAGCACATTATCAAGTTCTTTCGACTTGAAACGCACAATGTGAACCACTGGACCAAACACTTCTTTCTCTAGCACGTCGATGTTCTTAATTTCATACAACGTTGGTGGGAAGAAGGTGCCGTTTTTAAACGTCGCAGGCATTTCCGAGCGATAAAGTAATTTCGCCTTATCTTCCATCGCTTTTTGATGGTCGGTCAGACTCTTCAAGGCTTTTTCGTCAATAACAGGGCCAACATCAGTTGCGAGTTGTGTTGGGTCACCTACTGTCAACTCTTTCATCGCGCCAATAAGCATCTCTATAAGATCGTCAGCAATTTCTTCCTGCACGTAAAGCACACGAAGCGCAGAACAGCGCTGGCCAGCGCTCTGGAACCCAGAACGAATAACATCGTCAACCACCTGCTCTGGCAGTGCCGTTGAATCGACGATCATACAGTTTTGACCGCCTGTTTCAGCGATAAGTGGTACCTGTTCACCGCCGCGCTCTGCCAGCACCTGAGAAATAAGCGTTCCCGTTTGCGTTGAACCTGTGAACATTACCGCTTTAATGCGCTCATCTGGCAGTAAGGTTTCACCCACTTCTTTACCTGGCGATACAATAAGTTTTAATGCATCTTCCGGTAAACCTACCGAGTGCATAATGTCTACTGCGCGCTGGGCAATAATGCTGGTTTGCTCAGCAGGTTTGGCGATAACGGTATTACCCGTTGCTAACGCCGCGGTAACTTGCCCTAGGAATATGGCCAGTGGAAAGTTCCACGGGCTGATGCACAGCACCACACCGCGAGGTAGCAAGCGCTGATCTTCCGCTAGTTCTTCAGCGCGCACCGCATAATAACGACAGAAGTCTACCGCTTCACGTACTTCATCTATGCTGTCTTGCGCAACTTTACCTGCTTCGCGCATACAAATAGCAATAAGCTCGGCCATATGACGCTCAAGCGCATCCGCCGTGCGATTCAGGATCTCTGCGCGTTCGCTTACATCACGCTTAGACCAAGCTTCAAAACCTGCATCAACGTCATCTAACGCCTTACGCATATCGTCTGGCGTCGCGTAATGGTGATAACCAACAATGTCGCTGTGATCCAGAGGGTTTAATACGGGCGTGGCGCCCTCTGGTATTTCGCCTTTTGCTTTGTAGTAGTCCTGCCAGCGCTCTAGTTCATGTTTTAAAGCAGTAACTGCATTCGTGTCGGTAAGGTCTAAACCACGGGAGTTATCGCGCTCAGGCGCATACAGCCCACGTGGCGTTTTTATTAACTTGTTATAACGCACCTTCAAGCGCTGGGTTTTTTCTACTGGATCTTCGAGCAAAGACTCAACCGGTTTTTCGTCGTCAACGATAGCGTTTACAAACGACGAGTTCGCACCATTTTCAAGAAGACGACGCACTAGGTAGGCCAGTAGATCTTCGTGTTCACCCACAGGCGCGTACACCCGGCATTGAATCTTATCCTGTGTTACCACCTGATCGTAAAGGGTATCGCCCATACCGTGTAGACACTGGAACTCAAAGCCTTCTTTGTCGTCACCAGCAAGCTCAACAATCACCGATGCGGTGTAAGCATTATGCGTAGCAAACTGCGGGTAAATAGTGTCGCGGTATTCAAGTAAGCGGTTTGCACAGGCGTGATACGACACATCTGTTGATGACTTACGAGTAAATACAGGAAACTCTTCAAGACCTGCTTGCTGGGTAAGCTTAATTTCAGTATCCCAGTATGCACCCTTAACCAGACGCACCATCAGCGGCCGACCTACCTCAAGGGTAAGCTCACGCAGATGTTCGATAACGTGAATGGCACGTTTTTGATAGGCCTGTACCGCCAAGCCAAAGCCCGTCCAACCGTTTAAATCTTCGTCGCGAAATACCGCTTCAATAATATCTAAAGAAAGCTCAAGACGATCAGCTTCTTCCGCATCCACGGTCAAACCGATATCGTATTCTTTTGCCATCATGCACAGCGCTTTCAGGCGCGGAGGAATTTCTTCCATGGCGCGTTCGCGGTGTGAAAACTCAAAACGCGGGTGAATGGCAGACAGCTTTACAGAAATACCCGGTGAACGCTTTGGTCCACGTCCGTTAGCGGCTTTACCGATAACTTTTATGGCTTTCACATAAGCATCGTAATAGCGCTCAGCGTCGCGCATTGTTCGCGCGCCCTCGCCAAGCATGTCATACGAGTATACATACCCTTTGGTTTCTTTCTCTTTAGCGCGGTCTACCGCGTCCTCAATGGTTTCGCCCATAACAAATTGACGACCCATAACGCGCATGGCAATGTTCATCGCTCGGCGAATAACAGGTTCACCCAAGCGTCCAAGGGTTTGCTTCAGCAGGCCAAACTGCTCTTTTTTGCGCTTGTCGGCATAGTTCACCATGTTGCCAGTGAACAACAAGCCCCATGCAGATGCGTTTACGAACAGCGACTCTGAATTGCCAAGGTGTGGCGTCCACTGTCCTTGAGAGAGTTTGTCTCGAATAAGTTCATCTTGCGTCGCCTTGTCTGGTACGCGAAGCAAAGCTTCGGCCAAGCACATCAATACCACGCCTTCGGCAGTAGACAACGAGTACTCGTTTAAGAGTGCGTCTACGCCACCGTGTCCTTCTTGTTCGCGGCGAATTTGTAGCACCATTTTTCGTGCTCTTTCCCATGCGCGGCTGCGCGCGCGGGGGTTAACTTCGGCAATAGGAAGAATTTGGTCTACAGCCACTGACTCACTAATGCGATAGTAGTCTCTTATGCGCTGGCGTAGGGGTGAAGTTGTATGAAGTGTGTCGTTAATGAGCATCGCAACCCTTTCATAGAAATAGCTGTAATAAGAAGCGTTCCCGCCGTGTATGTCTACTCACGGTTACATGGAAGCGTGGAAAAAACAAGCAAAGTCGAAACCCTGCATTGACGTCTCGTTAATCTTTAAACTTTATACTTTCGGATGAAGATCACGACAGCGCCAAATTTGCGCGGATGGTAGCACAGAAAAAAGCCCTGCCAAGCCCCTGTCAACAAAGTTTTTATAAACCCGTGTCAAGCTGCATAGCCAGTGGGTTAGATGACATTTCACATGCCGCTGAACCTGCACTACTTTTCACTTTGCATCAAAAGAAATAACGGTCACGCTAGGTTGTGAATATCTGTCCATTTCAGATAACGCTTTAGACGCATCTCCAAGTGAAATTATCTTCCTATTAGAGCTTGGGAGTTCAGCTTTTTGGCTGCGATTATGCCAAACATAGCGCCACACTAAAATTTTGGTACATTTGTCTGATTAAACCCCAGCGTAATAAGTAGAAGTATAAAAACCGTCTACACTATAAAAAATAAATAAATAGGTGTTTGCCGATGTGGTTAAGAAAATTCAGTTTAATTCAACGCTTGGGCATTGTAGTTGGCCTTATTGCACTGTTATTTGTACTTCTCACTGCCCTTGTATTAAACAGGCACTACGAAGCATTGAAACAAAAATCTTATGACGAAAACCAACATCTTGTCGAAGTGGTTCACACCATGCTTGCCAGCTTTGCCAAGCAAGAAGGTGTAGATGCAGACGTAGCTAAAAGTCAGGCGCTCGCCGCAGTCAAAGCCCTTAGATATGACGGCAGCAACTACTTTTGGATACAAGACCAAACTCCCTCAATGGTTATGCACCCTATAAAGCCAGCGCTCGACGGGCAGGATCTACGCACGTTCAAAGACGGTAATGGCAAGCAATTTTTCGTCGAAATGGCACAAAAAATCAAATCACAAGGCGACGGTTTTGTTGACTACGTATGGCCCCTCCCGGGCGAAGAGGTGCCTACTGATAAAATTTCCTACGTGAAAGAATTTAAACCTTGGGGATGGACGGTAGGCTCTGGGATTTATCTGACGAATCTTGAAGAAGAATACGCCCATTTGCGTAACGTCATTATCGTATTCTGTGTGGCGAGCATTGTTTTAGTTGTTCTACTTATTTTTGTTATTGGCGGCAGTATTGTTAAACCGGTTCAAGAAGTGACTGAACGGATGAAGGACATCTCGCAAGGAGAAGGCGACCTAACCCGGTCTCTGCCAGAATCAGGGCAAGACGAAATTACGCGATTAGCACGCTACTTCAATGAATATACTGAAAAAATGCGTCAATCCTTATTAGGTATTCGTGAAAACATCAATTCGCTCACTCAGCAGGCGGAATTAGTAGAATCTTCCAGTCAAAACAGTAACGCTCAGGCCCAAACACAAAATGAAAATATGCTTCAAGTGGCTGCGGCGATGGAAGAGATGACAACGCAGATAAATGATGTGAGTAGCAATGCCGATTCAGCCGAAAAAAGTACCAGTAGCGCCAGAACAAATGTGCAACAGGGCGCTGCGGTTGTAGATAGCACTGTAGAAGACATTCGCTCCTTAACCTCTGACATTGAAAGCGTTAGCCGTGTGGTAACCGAACTTGCTGCACAGACAGAAAGCATTGGCGCAGTGCTTGATGTAATTCGGGGTATAGCGGAGCAAACTAACTTACTGGCTTTAAATGCTGCCATAGAAGCAGCGCGCGCTGGCGAACAGGGCAGAGGTTTTGCTGTCGTTGCCGATGAAGTTCGCACACTAGCCAGTCGCACAGGTCAAAGTACCGATGAAATACAAGCTATGATTGAAAAATTGCAAAGCAACGCGAAAAGCGCAGTAGACGCTGTGAAAGTCAGTCAAACAGCCTCTACCAAAACCGTTGATAACGCCATTCAAGCAAATATAAACTTGCAAGAAGCCGACCGTCTAATGACAGAGATTGCTGATATGAGTAGCGAGATAGCAAGAGCCACCGAGCAACAGGCGGAGGCCGCTACCGAAGCCAACATGCGCATTAACGCACTATCGGGTGCTGCTGATATTAGCCTGCGCACCGCAGACGAATTAGCGGCCGCCAGTCAGGCATTGCGCAGCAGTTGTTTATCAATAATGGATATCGCAAACCGCTTTAAATTATAAAGCGGGTTGCACCACCATGAGTGTAAAACACAGAATAACCCCCCAAATAAACATCCTGCAGGCTCTCTACTTATGGAAGATTATTGCTGTCTGCATTACACTGCTTCACAACAATGTTGGCGGTCTTTTGCACGCTTACTAGCGATTTTATGGCAAATGCAAAAATGAAGCGCACACGCAAAAGTTACCAAGTGGTTTAATATCAAGGAGTTGAAATATGAGTGGTGGTTCAAAGGGTAAGCCTATTTTACTATGGGTTGTTGGTTTTTTTGTGTTGTTGTTTCTTGTGTACTTTTTATTTGCCAACACCATTATTAAATCGATTCTTGAGTCGAAACTGGGCGAGTCCTACGGCGCTGAAGTTAATATCGATGAATTCGACCACTCCCTTTTTCCCACAACGGTTACACTTAAGGGTATTGCGTTAACTAACCCTACCAAGCCTTCTCACAATCAAGTGTTCGTGGGTGAGGCCAATGCTGACGTAGAACTAAAGCCTCTGCTTGATGATCAAGTTATCGTAAACAACCTTAACCTGCTAAAGGTACAGTTCGATACCGAACGTCCCTCGGAAGGTGAAGTTTATCGCGTCCCAGAGCGTTCATTGTCGTTTAATGAAATCAAATCAAAAGCGAAAGAGGCTGTCCCCACGGTAGATGAGCTGCTTGCTAGAAATCCTTTAAAAACCACAGCGGCAATTGAAAACGCCCGAGTTGCTTACGCTACTTATGGTGAAGGCCTTAAAGCTGACTACGAATCACTTCCTGATAAAAAACGTATTGAATACTATAAAACTCAGGTCGCACAATTGAAAGAGACCAACTACAAAGACCCACAAGCGTTGGTACAAGCCAAGTCGGCATTCGACAAGTTGAAAGAAGAAATGCAGGCCGATCGCGCGCTTATAAGTGACTTTACTGAAAAAGCGAGCGACGCCAAGAAAGCATTAAGCGAAAGTGTTGAGGCACTTAAAAGAGCCCCGCAAGAAGATTATGCCCTGCTTCAAGGTGTTATAGCTGGCGATCAAGCTGCCCTTTCTCAGGTGACCTACTTTGTATTTGGTGACAAAGCCGCCGAATACACAGAATACTTAATGGCTGCAATGCAAATTGTGATGCCACTCATTCAAGGGGAAGAAAAGAGCGAAGCACCTACCGAAGTGCCTTCAATTCTTGTAAAAGAAGCGAATGTGTCGGTGCTATGGCAAAACGAATCTATCACCAGTAAGTGGAATAACATCACTAACGTTCACGAAGTCTTTGGCAACCCTACTACCTTTACCATTGAGGCGGCGGGAGACTTATTAAAATCATTTACCTCTAGCGGTGAATTCTGGATTGACGGCAACGGTGTTGATGCCAGCCAAGTGTGGCAGTTGGCTGGCGTTAATATGTCAGATATCTCTGTTAGCGGAAACGAAACGTTGAACGCCGTGCTTAAATCAGCACTGATGAAGACCAATGGCTCGATGAAGGTAACCGATAATATGCTTACTGGTACGGGCGAAGTAGACCTGCAACAACTCGTTATGGAAGCAACAGGCACGAGCGACATTACCAGCGCTATCGCGCAAGCGCTTCAAACGTTAACTAGTTTAAATATGACCATGTTACTTGATGGCACCCTTTCAGACCCTGACTTCAATATAAAGTCTGACCTTGATAACAAGTTGGCTAAAGCGGCGCTTTCGCAGTTAACCGCCAGCCAAAAAGATAAGCTCGATGAACTCAACAACAAACTCAACAGCATGATTAGCAGCGAGCAGTCGCTTTTATCTGGTGAACTCGTTGATGTAAACAGTATGCTGAGCGCAGCCCAAGGCGACAGTGCTGCGCTTCAAGAGCTTCTACAAGCGCAGCTTGGCAACGTTGTTGAACAGCAAAAAAACAAATTGTTGGACAAATTAAAAGGGAAATTAGGTCAAGGTGAGTAAAGCACCTTTGACTCAACGCCGCTTCGCGGCATAATAAGACACAGCAGAGGCATCGCGCCTCTGTTTTTTTCCGCTCAAACATATAGTCAGGTGAATCTGTGTTACAAGGTAAATGGCTTCCTATTGTATTGTTAGTACTGTTAGGTTTACTGCAATACAGACTGTGGTTCGGAAAAAACAGTATTCCCGATTATTTCAACAGAAAACAAGAAGTTCAATCGCAAGCGCTTCAAAACGCTAACCTTGCCCAACGCAACGCCTTACTTAAAGCCGATATTAATGATTTAAAGATAGGGTTAGAGGCTATCGAAGAAAGGGCGCGAAACGAACTAGGGCTGATTAAAAAGGGCGAGACGTTTTACCGTATTTTGCCTGCAGATTCCAAGTGAAAAAAATGACATTTCCCCGCGTCGTTGCGGTCATCCCCGCAGCAGGAGTTGGCAGCCGAATGCAAGCTGACCGCCCCAAACAGTATCTCACGTTAAATGGCAAAACTATTCTTGAACACACGATTGACGCCTTGCTGGAGCATCCGCAGGTTGACGACGTCGTCGTTGCAATAAGTCCAGGCGACGCCTATTTCGATAGCTATAAATTACGCGATAAACCTATTCGCGTTGTAGAGGGCGGAAAAGAACGTGCAGACAGTGTGCTTAACGGCATCATGATGCTAAGTGAGAACGACTGGGCTTTGGTACACGATGCCGCAAGACCCTGTGTAGAAGATACCGACATTACTTCTCTTATCGCATTAATGGGCAGCAAAGACGTTGCTGGCGGTATTTTAGCTACACCAGTTAGAGACACCATGAAACGTGTTGCCTCCTCAGGCAATGTGATTTCTCATACTGAGGACAGGGATGGCTTGTGGCATGCTCTCACACCGCAGTTTTTTCCTGCAAAATTGCTAAAGGCTGCTCTTTTCGATGGATTAGCGCGTGGCGCTAATATTACTGACGAAGCGTCAGCTATGGAGCTTGCGGGTTACAAGGTGGCATTGGTAAACGCGAGCCCGGCTAATATCAAAATTACGCACCCGGCTGATCTCCCTTTGGCAGAATTTTATCTCAAGCAAAAATTTAGCGCACATAGCTTCACAGAAAAAAGCGATAGCGCGAGAAATCAAAAGGCACAATCATAATGCGAATTGGACACGGTTTTGATGTACACAAATTTGGTGGCGATGGCCCCATCACGATTGGTGGAGTGAGCATCGATTATGAACAGGGACTCGTTGCGCACTCTGACGGTGACGTACTTCTACATGCGCTTTGCGACGCCATGTTAGGTGCTGCAGCACTAGGAGATATTGGCAAGCACTTCCCGGATACTGACGAAGCATACGCTGGTGCAGATAGTCGCGTGTTGCTCCGTCATGTCGTAAATGTAGTCAGTGAAAAGGGCTACAGACTCAGCAATGCAGATATGACAATTGTTGCCCAAGCGCCTAAAATGGCACCACACATAAGCCATATGCGTGAAATTATCGCAAAGGACTGTAACGTAAACCTTGACGATATCAATGTTAAAGCCACCACTACTGAAAAGCTAGGCTACACTGGGCGCAAAGAAGGCATAGCCGCCCATGCCGTAGTACTACTGGAAAAACTATGAAGCCGCTACACACTGACCACTGGCAGTATTATTACGCAAAACCTGTATCAACGGGTATTTTCAAATTTCAAGCTGATGACTTTCAAGTTGTAGAAGACCTTGGCTATATGCCGTGCGGTGAAGGCGAACATCAGTTCGTGTTTGTTGAAAAAACGAATACCAATACTGCCTTTGTTGCTGAGCAACTGGCTCGCTTCGTCAACCTTCCTCTGCGCCAAATAACCTACGCTGGTCGTAAAGACAAATATGCGGTTACTCAGCAGTGGTTCGGTATTCACGCGCCGGGCAAACCCGATTTTGACTTTAGCAACTTTGAGTTAGAAGGCGTTAAAGTGCTAAAACAAATACGCCACAATAAGAAGCTACGCACTGGTCAACTGAAAGGTAATCACTTTACCATTACGTTGCGTCAGGTGCTGCACCCTGAAGCAATTGAGGAGCGCCTGCGAGAAATTGAAAAGCACGGCGTCCCAAATTATTATGGAGAGCAGCGTTTCGGGGTTATGCGCTTAAATGATATGGGTGAAGTGCAACGAGGTGGTAATCTTGTCATGGCCGAACGTATGGTAAACGGCGAAACCATCAGACACCGCAATAAACGCTCTATGGCACTTTCTGCGCTGCGTAGCTGGTTATTCAACGAGATGTTGTCTGCCCGTTTAGAAAAAGGTCTGTTTGACAGCGTTGTCCAAGGTGATGTTTTGGTACTTAGCGGCTCAAATAGCTTCTTTGTAAATAGTGGGCCGGCAGGCTCACAAGAGCAGCAAGACACGCAGCGTCGTTTTGACGCGAAAGACGTGTGCCCCTCTGCACCGCTTTGGGGTAAAGGCGCGCTCGTTAGTCAAACAGACGCATTGACCCTTGAACACTCGGTAGCTGAACAAAATAGTGAAGTTATCGACTTTTTGAGCCAATGCGGCGTTGAGCAAGAACGTCGAGCAATAAAAATTTGGCCTTCACAGCTTGAATGGCAGACTAAGGGTGATACATTTACTCTCTCCTTTGCGCTTCCTAGCGGCTGTTTTGCAACGTCAGTCCTTAGGGAATGTGTGGAAACCTTGTCCCCCATTAATAGGGTTTAGATAACGAGTAAGCGTGGCGCGCAACCATTCATATCTCGCGTAGCTGTTAATAAGAATAAAGGAAAGTACGCAACATCATGAGAGCTTCTAGAAAAGGAGACGCGTTAGCACAACTGCTTTATAACGAGGGAATACGTTCGCAGGCAGTGTTAAACGCCATTGCTGGTACGCCACGGGAGAGTTTTCTTCCCGATGCGCTAAAACATAAGGCCTATCAAAATACCGCGTTACCGATAGGTCAAGGCCAAACTATTTCGCAGCCTTATATTGTTGCGAAAATGACCGAGCTACTGCTTGGTAGCCCCAACAAACCTGAAAAAGTGTTAGAAATAGGTACGGGGTCGGGATATCAAACGGCTATCCTCGCGCAGCTTTTTGCTAAGGTGTTTAGCGTTGAGCGTATCAAGTCTTTGCAGTTTCAGGCGAAGCGTCGAATGAATCAACTCGACCTTCACAATATTGCAATGAAACATGGCGATGGTTGGAAAGGCTGGGAATCCAAAGGGCCTTATGATGCCATTATTGTGACAGCGGCAGCAGCAAGTCTTCCGCAAGATTTATGCGACCAGCTAAAAGAAGGTGGGCGACTTATTATACCCGTAGGTAACGAGCAGCAATCGTTACTGTGTATCGACAGGATTGAGGGGGAACTCAAAACATCGACCATAGAATCGGTTCGATTTGTTCCTCTTGTAGCAGGAGAGCTAATGTGAAGCTTTTTGAGCCATGTTATGACATGGCGTTACGCTGGGCGCGACATCGTCACGCAACCAAGTATTTAGGTGGGTTGAGCTTCTCGGAATCCGTATTTTTTCCTATCCCACCGGATGTGATGCTTGCTCCTATGGCACTATCGCAGCCAAACAGGGCTTGGCAATTTGCCTTTATTACCACTATTGCGTCTATTTTGGGTGGCATTGCGGGATATTGGCTAGGCTATTTTGCGTTTGATGCATGGCTAGCGCCGCTTATTGAGAGCTGGGGTTATACTCACAAAATCGATACCGCCATGCAATGGTTTAAAGATTATGGCGTGTGGATCGTCTTTCTTGCCGGCTTCTCCCCCATTCCTTATAAAATCTTTACGGTAAGTGCAGGCTTTTTGCAAATGGCGTTCTTGCCCTTTGTGATAGCGTCAGCCGTGGGACGAGGTGCGCGATTTTTTCTAGTAGCGGCCCTCATGCGATGGGGCGGTGCTGCGATGGAACAAAAGCTTCGACAATATGTTGAAGTGCTAGGCTGGATTGTCGTAGCGCTTGCGATCTCTGCTTACTTACTATTGCGATGACATGCGCCGGCAACTGCTATATCTAGGGTTGGCATTATTAGTTAGTACATGGGTAGCCGCCTGTGCGGGCCGCACAGCGCCTGCCCCTGTGGTTCTTTTAAATAGTCAAGTTGCAGATGGCAGCGAAGAGTACACCAAACCCACCTATAAAGTTAAACGCGGAGACACCCTATTTGCCGTTGCTTGGTATACGGGAAACGATTATCAGGATATAGCAAAATATAACGACTTATCAGCCCCTTACACTATTTTCCCAGGCCAGATATTGAAGTTATCGCCCACATCAAATACCGCCAAATCCCCCGCGCCTACGGCACACAAGACCAATCAGTCAACACATCCGACCACAGTAGATGTAGACAAAAGTTTGGTTGACCGCCCTTCACCGCAGGCGTATCGTAAAAGTGAAAAAATTGTTAACTCACAGAATGTTAAAACTGTCAAGAAGCCGCCAGGTGGTGTCAAAAAACAAGCACCAGCAAGTTTTCCAGACAAAGTTAAACAGTGGGTATGGCCCGCAAAAGGTAAGCTTGTCGGTACCTTTAGTAAGTCGGAGTCAGGTAACAAAGGAATTGATATCGCTGGTGCTAGAGGAAGTAAAGTTTTAGCAGCAGCAGATGGAAAAGTTGTTTATTCAGGAAGTGCACTTCGCGGTTACGGTAATCTGGTAATAATCAAACATACCGATACCTTTTTAAGTGCCTACGCTTATAACGACGCTATTTTAGTTAAAGAACGAGAATGGGTGTCTGCGGGGCAGCAAATTGCAACCATGGGTAACAGCGGCACAGATTCGGTAAAACTTCATTTTGAAGTTAGGTATAGAGGGAAATCATTAGACCCTATGAAATACCTGCCAACATTAAAATAATAAAAATAAATAATAATAATAAAGACAAAGGAGAAACGTCATAAGGTAAACCTTGTAGCAGGAGATTCACCATGGGTAAGTCAAATAAAGCCTTAGAATCAAAACCGCAAGATGACTTAGAAGTCATCGATATGCCAGCTGATATGAAAGCTGACGAAACCTTAATCAACGACGCTGAACTAGAAAATGACGACGCCATTTTCAGTCAGGATGACCAACCTAAAAACCTGGATGCCACACAGCTTTATCTAGGAGAGATTGGTTTTTCACCACTGCTAACCGCAGAAGAAGAAGTTTATTTTGCGCGCCGCTCACTGAAAGGCTGCGAAGCCTCTCGTAAACGAATGATTGTAAGCAACCTTCGCCTTGTTGTTAAGATTGCTCGCCGTTATAACAACCGTGGGTTGGCACTTCTAGATTTAATCGAAGAAGGCAACTTGGGTTTAATTCGTGCAGTCGAAAAGTTTGATCCTGAAAGGGGTTTTCGATTTTCAACGTACGCGACATGGTGGATACGCCAAACCATTGAACGTGCGATCATGAATCAAACACGCACCATCCGTTTGCCAATTCATGTCGTTAAAGAGTTAAATGTTTATTTACGTGCCTCACGCGAACTTTCTCAACAGCTTGACCACGAGCCAACTGCAGAAGAAATTGCAGCCGCACTTGATAAGCCTGTTGAAGACGTTACAAAGATGCTCCGTTTAAATGAACGTATCACATCAGTTGATACGCCAATTGGCGGAGAAAACGATAAAGCGCTACTAGACATTATTGCTGATGAAAAAGAGTTTAGCCCTGAAGAGAGCTTACAAGACTCCGATATAAAAAGTAATATCGTGAGTTGGCTTGAAGAACTCAATCCAAAGCAACGGGAAGTACTAGCACGACGTTTTGGACTTATGGGATATGAGCCGTCCACGCTGGAAGATGTCGGCGCAGAAATTGGCTTAACACGCGAACGTGTGCGTCAAATTCAAGTAGAAGCACTTCGTCGCCTTCGCGATATGCTAGGTCATCAGGGCCTCTCATTAGAGAACTTGTTTGACCAAGTGAAATAGCAACTAAGCACAATATAAAATGCCAGTGTTGTAAGGTTCTTAAGGGCCGTTTAACACTGGTATTTTTTTATGTAAAAGGTAAGCAAACCTGCCTGCCCCCCATCAATGCGTCTTCCACTCTTAGTCATTGCTAGGGTGAGAAACGCTTTTCTATCACTTTGATTTATGTGTGGGCTACCCCATACGATTTTATAAGATAGTAACGCTCACAACGTGTCCCTTTTAAGCTCTCGTTAACGTTACGAATGTATAAGCATGTGGGTTTTTTTCATCAGCGCTATGGTGTTCTTTTGATAGTTCATTCCAATTTGCTGATGCTTCGTAGTCTGGAAACTGAGTATCTCCCGCAACTTCAAGGTCAATGTGAGTTAAATACAAGGTGTCGGCTTTATCTAAGAAAGCTTGGTAGATGGTGCCACCGCCAATAACCATTATTTCTTCTACGTCATTGCTAAGCGCTTTAGCTACCTCGAAGGCTGATTCGGGTGAATCAACAACGGTTGCATCGGATAAGCTATAGTCTTTGTTACTCGTGATAACAATATTTGGCCTGCCAGGCAGTGCTTTACCGATAGACTCATACGTTTTGCGCCCCATGATCACCGCTTTACCAAGCGTAACGGATTTAAAGTGTTTTAAATCAGCCGGCAAATGCCACGGCATATCATTATCTGCACCAATAATTCTGTTTTTAGCCATTGCAGCAATCATTGCTATTTTCATTTTTCTACCTTCAGGCTGAATTCAATTTAACGCGTGGGCATTATAACAATATTGCCGATGAAAAGCGTCCGCTGTACTTTGCTCAAAGAACAATCGCGATTTGCATAAAAAAGCCCGCATTTGCTAGAGCAACTATGCGAGCTTTTTTGTTGTGCATTTTTTGAAATAAACGCAATGCAAGAACCTGACGAGCGCTGCTTAAAAACAGTACCTCATTGATAAATCGTTCTCAGCGACTGTTTCTCAGCGACTGTTTCTCAGCGACGATACTCAACTTCCACGTCATAATCGTCCTCATCCCAGTCGTCGTCATCGAGATCATCACCTAGGCCATCTTCAAACTCATCGTGTGCTTCAAGCGTATTCTTGTGATAAGTGTCCCATTTGAACTCTACTTCTTTCTTCTCTTCTTCTACTTCCATTTCAGCGGGAAGTGTTTCAATGAAGTTCATCACGTCGTTACAAAGCGGATCGAGATTTATTTTTTGAAACGCTGAGATCTGATAGACCGGACCTTTCCAATCTAGCGCGTCTACGACGTGCTGGCAGCGCTCTCCTGCTTCTTCTTCTAGTAGCAGATCTACCTTGTTAAATACTAACCAGCGAGGCTTTTCAGCCAGTTTAGGGCTGTATTTCTGTAGTTCTTCGATAATAGCCTTAGCGTTTTCCGCAGGATCTGTTTCGTCAACAGGGAAAATATCGACAACGTGAAGCAATATACGACAGCGCTCAAGGTGCTTCAAAAAGCGAATACCTAACCCAGCACCGTCTGCCGCACCTTCAATAAGCCCAGGGATGTCGGCTATAACGAAGCTGCGCTGTGAATCTTGACGAACCACGCCCAAATTAGGCACTAGCGTGGTAAACGGATAGTCAGCCACCTTAGGCTTAGCTGCCGATACAGAGCGGATAAAGGTTGATTTACCCGCGTTAGGCATACCAAGTAAACCTACATCGGCTAGAAGCATAAGTTCTAACTTAAGGTTGCGAATCTCACCCGGCGTACCATTCGTTTTTTGACGTGGTGCACGGTTAGTACTGCTTTTAAACCGCGCATTACCTAAACCGTGAAAACCACCTTGCGCCACTTTAAGCTTTTGACCGTGACGGGTTAAGTCGCCTAATACTTCGCCAGTATCGCTGTCAGTGGCACGCGTACCTACAGGCACCATAACAGTAAGGTCTTTACCTTTTTTACCAATACAGTTGCCGCCTTGGCCGTTTTGGCCACGCTCTGCGCGGTGAAAACGCTCGAAGCGATAATCGATCAATGTATTTAGGTTTTCATCGGCTTGTAAGAATACACTGCCGCCGTCACCACCGTCGCCACCATCCGGGCCACCTTTAGGTACGTATTTTTCCCTTCTAAAGCCAATTGTACCGTTGCCGCCGTCACCGGCTTCAACGCGAATTTCAGCTTCATCTACAAATTTCATTTATCACTCCGGGCTTTAATGCCGTGGGTTATTAACTTAATAATGCGAACACTAAGTTTACACCAAAATGCTCAATGACGCTTTCGTGTATGCTTAGTATTCTTAAAATCGAAAACTAAAACCTTGTATAGCGTGAATTCATTACTGAATTTAAACGCTATTAAATAAGAACAGAAAAAGAAAGAAAGGTTTCACAAAACAAAAAACCCCGCAAGCGCGGGGTTTTTCTAAGCCTGTTCGGCGAGAAGCTTTCGCGCTTACTCAGCTACGATGCTTACAAACTTACGGTTTTTCGGTCCTTTAACGTCGAACTGAACTTTACCGTCTTTTAGTGCAAACAACGTGTGGTCTTTACCGATACCCATGTTGTCACCAGCGTGGAAACGAGTACCACGTTGACGAACAATGATGTTACCAGCAAGAACAGATTCGCCACCAAAGCGCTTAACACCTAGGCGTTTACTCTCTGAATCACGACCGTTTTTGGTACTACCACCAGCTTTTTTGTGTGCCATGTGTTCGTGCTCCTATTATGCGTTGATACCAGTGATTTTCACTTCTGTGAACCACTGACGGTGACCCGCTTGCTTACGAGAGTGCTTACGACGACGGAACTTAACGATTTTTACTTTATCGCCACGACCGTGTGTAACAACCTCAGCAGTCACCTTACCACCAGCAACGATTGGTGTGCCGATTTTTACGTCGTCACCGTTGCTTACCATTAAAACTTTGTCAAATTCAACCGATTCACCTGGGGCTACTTCGATTTTTTCAAGACGAACGGTTTGGCCTTCGGCCACACGGTGTTGTTTACCGCCACTTTGGAAAACCGCGTACATAGTTAACTCCGCTCTGCGTCCACTGACGCTTCAATTCAAAAAACAGGGCGCGAATTGTACGTGAAACATCCGTAAATCACAAGCCCGATTCGCAGAAAAATAGATTATTTTTCCAACATGGAGCGAATTATGCCCCAATTGCTTATTTGATGCAGCTTCAAATGCGTATAATCGTTGAAAAAACACCAATTTTTTTGGAATCAAACCTAAATGTCGACAATCTAGAATTAAAATTCGACGCTTTCCCCGTTCTTTATTGGCAGAAATCGTAGAGCGGGGATCAAGGATCCCACTTCCAGATCGAGTAAAGATGAATCAAAAAAACAAGATCGATCTCTTCATGATCGTCCGTTGTGAGCACAACATTTCTCTACTGCTGTTGCCTCTTGCTACTGCAGGTTTTTCCGACTTCTTTTGACTTGGCGCTGAAACTGATCTTTGCAGTGCAGATTGCCCGAACCAGCACACCTGTTTTTAGTTTTCTTTGCAAAGTCATACTGCCTCATATTTTTAGTAATATGAGGCTTTTGCCAATAAAAACGTTGTAAAGACCTTAAAATTACAAAATACATTGAGTGTGCTCTCAAAGAACGTGCTTTGTAATTGAAATTAGAGAACTTGAATTTTTAAAAGACAGCGTGTTGGATGAGACGACTGCGCCAATCGTATTGCGAAAATTACACGTAAAAACGTTAAGCCGTCATTTTTTAAGACAATTTGGTGGATAGTACAAGTGATTAAGGTACAATCGCTATCAAATTATTGCCCAAGACGTAAGAGTAAGTATTTATTGCCATGCCTATGGATATAGATCAAATCCGCGCCCTGTCTAATGACGATATGCAGGCGGTCAACCAGCTGATTCAACAACAAGTCGACTCTGATGTTGCCCTTATTAATCAGCTTGGTTTTTACATTGTAAACAGTGGCGGCAAACGCTTACGCCCACTTCTTACCGTGTTGAGTGCGCGGGCGATGGGTATCGATAATAACGATCATCATACGCTAGCGGCTATTGTTGAATTTATTCATACCGCTACCCTGTTGCACGATGATGTGGTTGACGAGTCAACCATGCGAAGAGGTCGAGAGACAGCCAACGCTATTTTTGGTAACCAAGCGTCTGTTCTGGTAGGTGACTTCTTATATACTCGCTCTTTTCAAATGATGGTTAGCCTTAAGCGCATGCGCGTAATGGAAATATTGTCGGAAGCCACAAATCAAATTGCCGAAGGCGAAGTTCTACAATTAATGAACTGTAATGATGCGAGTACGACAGAGTCCCGTTACTTCGACGTCATTTATGGCAAAACAGCCCGCTTATTTGAGGCTGCTACTCAACTTGCTGCTGTGCTTACCGACCAAGATGAGCATATCGAGCGCGCCATGCTAGAGTACGGCAAGCACTTAGGTACCGCCTTCCAGCTAGCTGACGATATTCTCGACTACATGGCAGACAGTGAAGAAATGGGTAAGAATGCCGGTGATGATTTAGCTGAAGGCAAGCCAACGCTGCCTTTACTTTACGCCATGTGGCACGCGAAGAACGACGAAGATAAAGTACTGGTTCAAGAAGCCATCGAACAAAGTAACGGTTTGCCTCATTTAACGCGTATTCAAAGCATTATGGAAGAGACCGGTGCTTTAGATTACACACGCGAGTGTGCGCAAAAGGAAGTGCAAATGGCCATTGAAAGCTTAAATGCTATTAACGACTCTGACTACAAAGATGCGCTGATTGCGCTGGCGCATATTTCAATTGAGCGTACAAGCTAGTTATAAATAACTAATATGCGAAGGCGTGTTGCAACCAACACGCCTTCTGGGTTGGTGAAACCTAGATAAAATAAGAAATGTAAGCTTTTACATTTATTGGTACACAAAACGTTTCTGGTGCTCTGACAAGCCGCTTCAGTAAACATTCTTTCTGCATAAACTCATCATTGCAGCGCCGTTTACGCTACACCAATTTTCAAAAAGTTAGCCTTCAAGCATAAAGCCAATCATCCCCACTAAGAAACCAAGAATGCCACCAAGGGGCGGTAGCCAATGATTTTCCATCCGAATTTGCGGTGCGATATCTTGAAAAACCGAGTACAAAATACCACCAGCTGCAAATAGCATAATACCGCTCATCACCACGGGGAACTGCGCGAGATAATAAAACCCAAGCAGGCTAAACAGGGGCCCCAGTAGCGCCATGAGAATAAAGATAACAATGAGTTTCGTGCTCCGCTTCTTATTCTTAGGTAGCATTTCTCGATAGGCATTAAACCCTTCGGGTAAGTTTTGCACCGCAATTAGTAGACCTAATAACATAGTGCCGCCGCCCAGCGCCGCGGTAGTACCAAGAGCAATTGATTCGGGTACAAAGTCGCTAAGCATGGCGGCTAGCTGGCTGCCCGCAGTTTTCTTTTTGGCTAAATAAATATCAAGGACCATAAAAGCAAGAGCACCGCCAACAAAGCACAATATGGCGCTAAAGACTGATAAGTCTTTTATTCCTTCGGGCACAAGTACCAGACCCACCGCTGAAATAAGTGCGCCAGCGCCCAGGGCCAAAATTCCATGTCGCAGTTCTTTCTCTAACCACTTGGGCTGAATCCCCTTGTACGTGGCCAACATTGCGCCCGCAGGCATAGCAAGACCCGCTACCGTTGCCATGATGAGTAAACCTACAATGTCACCTTGTGGCATAAAGACTCCTTTCAACTATTTAAACTATCTACCGTTGTTTACTTATAACAGCATCAATGGTTTACATAAAAGATAACGTTAACGGCCAATTGCTCACGCAATGCGCCCAAGATGAAGACGCCACATCTCAGCTTTTTATTCAAGAAATGACTGCCATTACAAGCCATCGGCAATCATCAGAGACTTATCACTCTTATCACTCTTATCACTCTTATCACTCTTATCACTCTTATCACTCTTATCACTCTT
>NZ_JAEFCD010000004.1:191135-200414 GCF_016405965.1 Alteromonas sp. IB21
CTTATCGAGTCTGACAAGCTTAACGAAAAAGAGCAGCTTTAAGCTGCTCTTTGATATCACTACGACAATATTTACTCGCTAATAACGAGATACAGATTAACCCATTAGTTTAAATCTAAATCTCGGGTCATGTTCTCGTTTTTATCGCGGTGCACAACAATATTGTCTTCAATGCGAATGCCGCCAAATGGCTTGTATGCCTCGATGGTATTCCAATTAATGTACTTAGACGCAGGCGTCGCTTTAAGGTCGCGCAGCAGGCTCTCGATGAAATATAAGCCAGGCTCGATTGTGAATACCTGACGCGCCTCTACCATACGTGTGCAGCGCAAGAACGGATGATCATCAGGAGCAGGCTTTGGTGTACCCCTGTCATCATTTACCAGCCCACCTACATCGTGCACTTGTAGCCCCAAGAAGTGGCCAATGCCGTGTGGGAAGAATGTGCGCGTAATCCCCATTTCTACGATTTCAGGCGGCGTCAGATTTACCATGCCGGTGTCGTGAAGAATTTGGGCAATGCCATCGTGGGCCAGTAAGTGTATGTCGGTATAGGCTACACCTGGCTTTAAAGAGTCGACTAACGTAAGCGTTACCTTGTCTACCGCTTGAATGAGGTCGCGGAACATCGCTGAATTATGAACAGAGTCTTGAACGTAAGTACGCGTAATATCTGCCGCGTAGCCATGATAGTTCGCACCAGCATCAATCAAAAAGGAGCGCGATTCCTTTGGCGCGACGGTATCGCAATGCATGTAATGCAGAATTGAGGCATGCTCGTTGAGTGCCACAATACTGGTGTAAGGTACGTCGTTATCCCCTTGTCTGCTAGCTGCTGCATAGGCAAGGTTAATATCGAATTCACTTTTACCCTCACGAAAAGCATGCTCAGCGGCCTTATGTCCGGCGACAGCAAGCTTATTGGCCTCTCGCATGCACTCAAGCTCGTAATCGGTTTTGTAGGCACGCTGATAATGCAAGTAATGCAATACACGGTCAGGGTTTACATTGTCAAAGCCCAGCGCTTTCGCCACTTCAATATATTCACCTACATAGGCAAAACGACGTTTATCGTAAGGTAAAAATTTCTCTACCGCATCGGCTTGTTGAAGCAACTTAATGTTGAAGTTGTCTGTCCAAAAGTCATTTGGTTCTGACGGCACTTTGTGCCAAAAATCTTCAGGGCGATAAAAAATCAGCGTAGGTTTATCCACACCGTTAACCACCAGCCAGCAGTTAGGGTTATCGATGACAGGCACCCACGCTTTAAACTGCGGGTTTACCTTAAACGGATAGTGGTTGTCGTCTAAAAACAGGCGCTTGCCCTGCCCTGAATGGATAACTAATCCGTCTAGTCCTTCTCGCTGTAATGCTTCGCGAGTACGAGTCTGAAGCTCTTCGATATGCTGTTGGTAGGTTACTTGATGTTGCGACATAGCCCCTCTTATCTTTATAGTCGTTAGGTGGAACACCCATCTAGTGTATCACGAGGCCTACATAACATGCATGTAGGCCCATCACACTGCGATATCATTTCCGTTAAGCCGCTTGATAAGTTAAACATCCAATACGTCAGAACGAGATATGCTATTGGGTAGGCGCGATAGCGAACTATATCGCTATCGCGGCGCTAGCTGCAGTGTACCTGTTACCGGATGTGTACTTACCGCATCTGCCGACGGGATCATATCACGGGTAAGTTGAGGGAAAATATTCTCGTTGCCGCCAAGCTGCTGATCGTAAATATGTTGATACGCCATTACCGCTTTCACGTACGCACGAGTTTCCTTGTAGGGGATATTCTCTATCCAAATATCCACAGGTAAGGATTCATCCGCAGGTAGCCATTCTAACACTTTACGCCATCCGGCGTTATAAGATGCCGACACCAGTACAGGGTTATTATTAAGCTTATCCATTAAATAACGCAGATACTGTACGCCGTACTCCACATTGTCATTCACTTCGAATAGCGCGTTCCTACTCACCTTTTCTTTTGCAACGTAGCGGGCTGTACCTGGCATAAGCTGCATTAGGCCTGCTGCCCCAACCGGAGATATGGCGTCGCTTCTAAACGAGCTTTCGCGGCGTGCAATAGCCATAGCAAAGGATTTTGAAATGCTGTAAGCCTCTGACTTTTCGCTAAATACATCATTAAAGGCTAACGGGAATCGTCGCTCTACATCGTCCCAGTAACCACTGCGCGCAAAACTGGTAATGGCTTGATCATACAAGCCCCATTCATAGGCCAGAATACCTGCGTCAGTCACTTTAGACTCTGGTAGGTGAGACAATAGATAAAACCACTCTCGGCGAGCTTCTGTGGTTCTGTCTAGCCTAAAAAACTCAACAGCGCGCATCGTCGCAGGGGTTTTTGCTACACTAGCGATGGCCGCTGTATCTCTTGGTGCGGACGTATGCCCTAGCGACGGAATTTCGCCAATGTGCGCACTTGCCATGAAACCATAGTAGTGACGCTCTTGTGCAAGTTCTTTATATAGCACCGTTGCCTGCATGGTGTGACCAAGCTCTTCTAGGGCACGGGCTTTCCAGTAGCGATAGTTTTCCTCTTGCTGCAAGCTAGCTGGCGCGTTATCAACAACATCCACCACTTCTTGCCATTTTTTTGTACGCAATAAGTATGAAATGTGCCAGAGTTTTACATCTTCACTGGCGCCATTGACATCAGCTAGCTCTAACCAATAGTGGGCCTCAGGAAGGCGGTCTAAGGTGTAGCTAAGCGCTATTGCTCTTCGCATAACGTGCTGCTGTGCTTTCGAAAAGACTTTTTTATCGTTGTAGCGTGTAAATACCTTGCCTGCTAAATCAGGGTTTCGCCACGCAAGCTTTTCTACCGCCCACACTATGACTTCAGCTTCATGCGACAAATTTTTTAGCGGGAAGAGCGCCGTTTTGTTAACCCTACTTGTATCACGTGTGACAGACAACCAGGCGTCGGCCAAATATTGCTTATCACTGGGTAGTTGGCGCTTAAGATAAGCAATAATACTCCTGTTATCTTCTTTCGCAGCAATTTCAATGCGCTTGATTACCATTTCGGGTGTCATCATGCCCGCTTTTTTCCACTTAGCAAAAAGCGGATCGCACTCTTCGGGTTGAGACTGGCCATGAAGCCAAAGTGCGTCAACCTCATGCAGCACATCCTTCTCGCTTTCACCCTCTTTTAAACGATAATTTAATGCGATACAGGTAAGCCTTGCGCCCATACCGGCACGATAGTTATCTAAAAAAGTGCTGCGATAATCGTTTTTCGCTAGATAGTTAAGCCATTTATAACGCACACCATAACTCACCGGCTGCCCATCAAAATCTTCTAAAAACTGCTTAACCTCGCGCTTTGTTCTTATTGACATAGTGCGCTCGAGTTTAAGGCGCAACAAATATGGGTAAAGTGGATAGTGTGCTAAATCGTAAATATCGTTGTCGAGATGCTGAACGCTGCGCTTTGAATAGGTTAATAACTTTTCCTCGACGTCTAGATAGCGAGCGCGCTCTTGTTCGAAAATGTCTTCTGGTAAATTTAATGGCTGTGCGGCCAGCACGCACAAAGGATAAAAAAATGAAAGCGAGCAAATTATAGCCCCCACGAACGCGGCGACAATTTTTTCAGTAATTGCCGGCGACCGCCGACCTAACCACGAACTAAAATAAAAATCAGACACAATAGAACTCCTACCCTGCTCTACACTCGAACGTCTATGAGCGTTGGCTACATTGCCAGAACGAGCTAATTGTAAAATGTTGCTGAAAAAGCAGCATCGCGACTGAAGAACCACTGACGTTTTGAAAACGAAAAAAGGACTTTAGTCTGGCTCCTTGCCAAAGAAGATGTTGTGCCAGCTGTCGTTAGCTATGCTTTACAAACATAGTTGACATGATTGTAGATTATTCTTTTGCTGGATTGGCTCTTTGCGCCAATAACGCTCATTATACAACCACCAATGCCGAAATGAAGCTTGAATTCGATATTTGCACTTGAATTTAAGTCATCGGACCACTACCTTAGACAAATTGAAACGCTTGTTTGATTTTTTGTTGAAATTTTGTGTGGCTTTGTAAAGAATCTAGCCACCCTAACGCGTTAGTGAATGCATACGACCCTACAAACTAGTTGGATTACTTCACTAACATCCTGGCCAATGCCGAAGGAGATGATAATGATATACACAGGCAAAAGTCTTTCCGTCAGCCTGTTAGATGACGGCTTTGCTGAGCTGGTATTCGACGCCGAAGGTTCAGTAAACAAGTTCGACCGCCAAACCGTGAGCGAACTTGACGAAGCAACCCAAGCCCTACTTGCTAAAGGCGATGTTAAAGGGTTAGTAGTACGCAGTGCAAAACCTGCATTTATTGTAGGTGCTGATATTACCGAGTTCACTGGCTTATTTGCCATGGACGATACTGAAGTACTACAGTGGGTTGCCAATACGTCACAAGTATTCGACCGCTTCGAAGACCTACCTTTCCCTACCATCGCTGCAGTTAACGGCTTTGCGCTAGGCGGCGGTTGTGAAATGGCATTGGCGTGTGACATGCGTATTGCAGACACAACAGCTTCAATCGGCTTACCAGAAGTTAAACTGGGCCTTATGCCTGGTTTTGGCGGAACGGTTCGCTTACCTCGCCTTATTGGTGCAGACAATGCCCTTGAGTGGATGACCACTGGCCGCGATAGAAAAGGCGCGAAAGCCTTAGCAGAAGGCGCAGTTGATGCAGTAGTAGCGCCAGAAGCGCTCGTTGAAGGCGCGCTTTCAATGGTGAAAGACGCAGCCGATGGCAAATTTGATTGGCAAGCACGTCGAGCGGTTAAGAAAGCTCCACTACAGCTAAACAAAAACGAAGCCATGATGAGCTTCTCTACCGCACAAGCCATGGTATTTGCCCAAGCAGGTAAACACTACCCAGCTCCGCATAAAATGGTTGAGACGGTACAAAAAGCAGCAGGTCTTGACCGCGACGGTGCACTTAAGCTTGAAAACGAAGGCTTTGTAGCCCTTGCAAAAACCGACGCTGCGAAAGCGCAAATTGGTATTTTCCTTGCCGACCAGCTTGTTAAGAGCAAAGGTAAAAAGCAAGCAAAAGCAGCCACTAAGCAATCGAAGCTTAACGCTGTACTAGGTGCTGGCATCATGGGTGGCGGTATTGCCTACCAAAGCGCTGTGAAAGGCACGCCGGTAATCATGAAAGACATTAACCAAGGTGCACTAGACCTTGGTCTTTCAGAAGCAGCGAAAATTCTTGGCAAAGGTATGCAGCGCGGTAAAGTTGATGCGACTAAAATGGCGCAAACACTTAACGCTATCACGCCTACCCTTGAGTACAGCACACTTAAAGATGCAGACCTTGTTATTGAAGCGGTGGTAGAAAACCCGAAAGTAAAAGGTATTGTACTTAAAGAAGTAGAAGACAATGTAGCAGACGACGCTATCATCACTTCAAACACTTCGACTATCTCTATCAACCAGCTAGCTGAAAGCCTAGACAAGCCCGAGCGCTTCTGTGGTATGCACTTCTTTAACCCAGTGCACCGCATGCCGCTAGTTGAAATTATTCGTGGCGAAAAAACCTCTGAAGAAACCATCAACGCAGTAGTAGCGGCAACCCTTAAAATGGGTAAAACCCCGATTGTGGTTAACGACTGCCCAGGGTTCTTAGTAAACCGCGTATTGTTCCCATACTTTGCGGGCTTCAGTAAACTTCTTATCGACGGCGCAGACTTTGTTGCGGTTGATAAAGTAATGGAAAAAATCTTCGGCTGGCCAATGGGCCCTGCCTACCTAATGGATGTTGTGGGTATCGACACTGGCGATCACGCAGCAGACGTAATGGCGGCAGGTATTCCAGAGCGTATGGCTCGCCTGGACAACGACCCTGTAACTCTTTTCTACAAAGAGCAGCGTTTAGGTCAGAAGAACGGTAAAGGTTTCTACAACTACGGTGTTGATAAGCGCGGCAAGCCGTCTAAAACACCAGCTGAAGAAGCATACGCACTTATGGCGCCACACGTAGCTGAGAAGATAGACTTTGAAGCAGACGACATTATTGCACGCCTTATGATCCCTATGGCAAACGAAGCAATTCGCTGCCTAGAAGAAGGCATTGTAGATAGCGCAGCTGAAGCAGATATGGCGCTACTTTACGGCTTAGGTTTCCCTCCATTCCGCGGTGGTATTTTCCGTTGGATTGAAACCATTGGCTTGGCGAACTTCGTTGCTATGGCAGACAAGTACGCTGAACTTGGTCCAATTTATCAGATCTCAGACGGCGTTCGTGAAATGGCCGCTGCTGGTAAATCCTATTTCGCATAAGACCCGGAGGAAAATCTAATGAAAGAAGTGGTCGTAATCGATTGCGTACGTACCCCTATGGGTCGTTCAAAAAACGGTGTTTTCAGAAACGTGCGTGCAGAAGACCTATCTGCAGCACTAATGACCGCGCTACTAGAGCGTAACCCTGGCGTAAATCCAGCGGAAATTGAAGACATCATTTGGGGCTGTGTTCAGCAAACTAAAGAACAAGGCTTCAACGTTGCACGTAACGCGCAACTACTCACACAAATTCCACGCACAACTGGCGCGGTAACGGTTAACCGTTTATGTGGTTCATCTATGCAAGCCCTTCACGATGCAACAAGTGGCATCATGAGCGGCCGTGGTGACATTTACATGATTGGTGGTGTTGAGCACATGGGTCACGTACCGATGAACTACAACATCGACTTCCACCCAGGCCTTGCTAAATACACAGCAAAAGCGTCGGGTATGATGGGTATGACAGCTGAGCTGCTTGGCCGCCAAAACGGTATTACTCGTGAGCAACAAGACGCATTTGGCGCACGCTCGCACCAGCTAGCGCACAAAGCACACCTTGAAGGCCGCTGGGCTAACGAGATTGTGCCTGTTGAAGGTCACGATGAAAACGGCGTATTAAAGCTTATTGACTATGATGAAGTTGTACGCCCAGAAAGCACTGCTGAGAGCATGGCGGCGCTTCGCCCAGTGTTCGACCCAGTAAACGGCACGGTTACGGCGGGTACGTCTTCTGCGCTGTCTGACGGTGCATCAGGTATGCTACTTATGTCAGCAGACCGTGCGAAAGAGCTTGGCCTAACGCCACGTGCGAAAATTCGCGCAATGGCTGTGGCTGGTTGTGATGCGGCAATTATGGGTTATGGCCCAGTGCCAGCAACACAGAAAGCCCTTAAGCGTGCTGGCCTTACTATGGACGATATTGAACTGGCTGAATTTAACGAAGCGTTCGCGGCACAGGCCCTATCGTGCATTAAGCAGCTTGGTTGGATGGACCACCTAGATACTAAGATTAACCTTAACGGTGGTGCGATTGCACTTGGTCACCCACTAGGTTGTTCTGGTTCACGTATCTCAGGTACGCTAATTAATCTAATGGAATCACAAGACGTAAGCCTAGGCTTAGCGACTATGTGTATTGGTTTAGGCCAAGGTATTGCTACCGTATTCGAGCGTGTATAAACGTTTGAATAAGAGCCTATAAAGCTAAGTTTTGTAAAGGGCCTTCGGGCCCTTTTTTGTCGGCTTCAACTTACTGTATAAGTTACTTCAATACGCGAGATAAAGGACTCACCACGCCCTGTGCCCCTTGCTGTAGCACATGAGTATAAATTTGCGTCGTCTTTACGTCTGAATGACCTAACTGTGTTTGCACCGTTCTAATATCAGCTCCCGATTGCAGTAAATGCGTTGCAAAAGAGTGACGCAGCGTGTGAGGCGTAACTTTCTTTTTAATATCACAGGCTTTAGCTGTATTGCGTATCGCTTTTTGTATACTCGATTCATCAATATGGTGCCGTCGCACTCTTTTGTTTTCAGGGTCGACAGATAACCGAGAAGAGGGAAACAAATAATGCCAGCCTAACTCTCTGGGCGCGTTTTTGTATTTCAAACGCAACCTGTGAGGTAGATAAACCCCCGCGTATTTCGGGTTCTCAAGATCAGCCGCCAAGAAGTTTTCTACCATAGCGATTTGCCGAGTAAGACCCGGCTTTAGCTCAGCAGCCAAGGTTACAATCCGATGCTTGCCGCCTTTCCCATCCCAAATGCGAATAGCATTGTAGTCAAAATCAATGTCTTTAACTCGTAGTCTAACCGCTTCCATTAGCCGCAAACCACTTCCGTACAATAAAGATATAGGTAATTTTAGATTGGCAGGAATTTGCTCAAAAAGAGAGACGACCTCTTCCTGTGTTAATACAACTGGAAGCTTGGCCTGCCTGCGACTTGAAACAAAGTTAAGTTCGCACGAAAGGGGGCGCTCTAATATATCGCGATATAAAAAGGCCAACGCATTTAGCGCGCTCGCCTGAGTGGCCGGAGCCACATTTTTAGCGTTAACTAGGTGAGACAGAAACACTTCAACTTCTTTGTCTCCCATTTCAGAAGGGTGTCTATTATTGTTAAAGCGAATAAAGCTAATTATCCATTTACTATAGAGTTCTATCGAACGCTTCGCATAGCGACGGTTGTACATATGCTCTATCACCATTTGCATAAACATTGATTTCATTTTTTTGAATTTTATTACTGTAAATAAATACAGAATTACGGTTTTTGGCTCGACCGTAAAATAAAAAGGAAAGATTCCGTACTTAAGTTCAGTATTTTCAGATACTAAGTGTAGGTTATTGATGAAAGTGTATTTCCATGCGAAAGTAATAAAACTATAAATGTGATATACGGAAATTATCCACCTTGCATAAAGGATTTTTTCCTTACACTAAATTGTTATACGACATGGAGACATTGTGCAGATAACGGATAATATCGAAAAATATGGATGGCAATTCCAGTATGTATTTGATGCCGATGGGGATAGACCAAGTTTTGCGTACACAATAGGTTTGTTCGAAAGTTATTCTCATCCTGAAATCATGGTATTCGGCCTGAAAAAGGATGTTATGCATACGCTTCTTTCAAATATCGCTGCTGACATAAAAAACGGAGCGACTTTTAATTGTGATACAAAGTTTAGCGGCTTACTTAGCGATAACTTTGAAACAATGTTTAAAGAAATGCGAAGTGAATGGAAAAGCGAGTATGCCGGTATTGCATTGGATTACTATGATAAAGAAATACCAATTTGGGTCTTATTCTGGCCTGACAAGAATAATGTTCTTCCATTAGAAAACGATTGTGAGCTTACGGTTCAGGAAGAGGCTATAAGTGTCGTATAACAAAACACTAAAGGCGCTCGCGCTGCTCGCTGGGACGCTAACACATGGGC
>NZ_JAEFCD010000050.1 GCF_016405965.1 Alteromonas sp. IB21
GTCAATTTTTTCAATTACTTCTATTAGTTTCATTTTATGAGACAAAGTACATAACGCCCGCATTTGCGGAAAATTGGAGCGCAGCGGAAATTTGTCCGAAACATGCGCTTGTTAGGGCTTGCTCTTGATGCCGAATTGCTTCGCAAACTCGGGATCTATCCAAGCCGACTCTACCTGACCAAGCTCTAATTCAACTTCTTCTGGAGCAGAGCACCTAGAAACAAAATCATTTACTGAACCAGAAAGAAAATGGTTCTCTCCTGTTTCGTGATCCCAGAAGCACACAGCCTCGTTAAGCAGAACGAAATAGTTACCGCAATCGTCTTCGGCAAGGACATTCGAAGTGGATAAGACTTCAGGGAATGGCTCCTTGGCTTTTCGAATTACGCCGTACTCAACGCCGGCTTCGCATTTGAATACCTTACCAAATACTCGATTCATATCTGAGCCCTAACGCCCGCATAACGGGCAAAAACACGTAGGCTACAATACTAAGCGGAGCGCAGGGAGCCTACGTGTTTTTGTCCCAAGCGAGCGAAGCGAGTGTTAATGCGTTTGTTATATGCACGTTTACTTGATTGCGGTGACAACATACTTACCACCTATTTCCGTGTATTCAATGCGTGAAGTTGAACCAACGTCAAGGCTATCTATGTGTTTTTTAGTTACAGGGCTGCTTAAACCATGAAGAGCATACTCGTTAGAATTTAAAACAAAATACTCTCTACTTTCTGCATCGCTAAGCCTAAACAACCAAGGGCTATCTGTTGTGAAACTTGCCTCAACAACTTTTACCAACATCAGAATTTACCTGTGCATATAACACCCTGCTTAGGGGCGGAAACACATGGGCTAAAATTTAGGAGCGAAGCGACGCAGCCCATGTGTTTGCGTCCCAGCGAGCCCGCGAGCGGCTACAGCAGATTGTTATATTTAATGCTTGCATCCCAAATGAATTTATAAAGAGCAAATGAATAAACCTAAGAAGCGAATATCTGAGAACAGAGCTAATTAGCCGTTTACCACTTCACCGTAACGTTACTATTGATCTTTGTTGATTTGAGAAAATATCCAGAAATAAAGTCCGCTAAGCGCTAAAAAGATTAGCGCCAAAACAGTCAGAGTTACAACCGCCCCAACAGAGTCTGCTGAAATGGCCATACCAATGAACATTAACCCCATTATGCCAATTGCTAGCGGAAAACGATAACCCTGCAAGGAAACATCCTTTTAAATATAACTTTAAGCTTTGGGGCGCTAGCACGTGGGCTAAAATCCGAACGAAGTGAGTCAGCCCACGTGTTAGCGTCCCAGCGACCGGAGGGAGTGCCAACAGCGTTTTGTTAGGCGTACAACTGAAAGTACGCAGCTTTGCTGCCACCACTAGCCAATTAGCCAGCTTGTTTAAATTATTGGATTTAAGATAAAACAACCCTGTGCGAAAAGCCAGATGTTAACGACATTGCTGGATAAAAGAACGAGTTTAGAAAGTTGGTGATGCAAAATGTTGGCGTTGCGATGTTGAAGAAAAGGGCGTTGCTAAAGCCGGTGAAACTACCGAAAAAGCAAGCCGTAAAGACAACCTAGCGAAACAACCTTGATGCTGAAATGTCACAGTTAAACCCACATTTTTATGCTGTAAGTAAATGACGCCTAACTTTTAAATAAGGGGCGCAGGCATGTGGGGCATAATGGCGAAGCCGCCCCGCATGTATGCGTCCCAGCGAACGAAGTGAGTGACTTAATTTTTTTGTTATGTGCCACCCAATACATCCTTACAAGTAGTAGCTCAGTAAGCCATCTGAGCTTTCTATATTCAAGATATCCATAATTATCTCTAAATGGTCCCCAAAGTGTTCTTTCGCCTCAGTGTCTTGCATTTCCATGATTTCTAACTCTGGCAAGAACGTTTCCATGACCCAAAGCTTTGATGGATTTTGCAAAAGGCCATTAATGAGAGTGTCTAAAATTGAGTCTAACATTTTAGTTAATAGCTGTTTTTCGTTTGGAACACTTCCGGGCAGTTCAGCAAACAACTCGCTATCCTTAAAACTTTTTAACTCGGATAATGTGGACTGTGTGATGACCAAGGTCTGATCTTGAACTTCTAATAAAGGACTGTATTCCATATTATCCTCTTGGCACATAACTTTTAAATAAGGGGCGCAGACGTGTGGGCTAAAATCCGAACGAAGTGAGCAGCCCACATGTTTGCGTCCCAGCCCGCGGAGCGGGCGAACTTAATTTTTTTGTTATATTTTGCCGTTTCTTACATCGCGCACTTCTTGCATTCTTAAATGCTCCTCTATTGAGACAAGCACAGCAATAATGCCAGCAAACAAAAAGATTAAAATTGACCAAACAATTATAGGTATGAATGTAATTGCATTTGGAAGTGATTCGGTGAAGGACGTCCACAGCGTTGCGCCTACTCCTAAAATAAGTAATAAAAACGAAAAAGTAGCAGCTATCCTGGAAACTAAAAGCAATGTACTAAAATTGCGAGATTCAACTGAGGAAAATGGTTTCAATTTAAACTTCCTTGGTTAATGTACCTTTAAATATAACTTTTAAATAAGGGGCGCAGGCGCGTGGGCTATAATGCGAAGCAGCCCACGTGTATGCGTCCCAGCGAACGAAGTGAGTGACTTAATTTTTTTGTTATGTGACTTACCCACGATTTGCACCATTAAGCTTAAGATGCTTAACAAATAAACCACACAGTACCATAACTGCAAGAGCTGACGTGGTGAAAATTAGGTAGATAATTGCGGTAAAAATTCCCCCAGTGAATTCAATATTAAAAATGAAAGCTAAGGCGGTTGAAACTATTAAGCATAATATCGAAATGCGTTTTGCTGGTACTTGAAACGACCAACTTAGCCAGTAATTTGGTAGTGAAAGAATCGACCAGCTAGGAAGCACACCTAGTAATAACAAAATAGCTGGAATTAAAAATGTGCTGAGATTAATACTTTCCATGGAACCTTCGAGTCACATAACATTAAGCTAAGCGGCGCATTTGCGTGGGGCATAATGGCGAAGCCGCCCCGCGTAAATGCGTCCGAGCGACCGAAGGGAGTGGACTTTAGCGCTTTGTTAGAAGCAGAGCCAGTTCCTTTGGTCTTTTTAAAAACTGATAAAGCCAGCATACGATTGATTGTTAACACAGACAAGAAAAACGACTGAGCAGTGATGGTTTTGATTTGACGGGAGCAAGCCGCCACTTGAACTAACAAACGCATTGGCGCTTACTGGCGGTAAATAAGAACTTGGCGATAAAGCGCCTAATGCGCAACCTTTGAATTTAACGCGGCGACATTAAAGCTACCAAAAGCCCCGGCGATGCTAATGAAAACAGGTGAGGGTAGTTGAACTGATTACTTGATTGAGCCAAACGCAGTTTAGGCTGGCGCCTTATAACATTAAGCTAAGCGGCGCAGTTGCGTGGGGCATAATGGCGAAGCC
>NZ_JAEFCD010000051.1 GCF_016405965.1 Alteromonas sp. IB21
CCTTAAAGCCAGCTGTCACAGAGGATAGTAAATAGCGTTAATTTGTCTTAAACTCAATAGCACGATGAATGATTTGCATGATTTTACTTAAGTGTTTGGGATACCTAGCTAGAAGTAGACGAAGCGGGATGGGTAAACTCAATACCCATTGGCGTACAGGGTAACCGTGAAGAACATCTTCAACTAACAACTTGGCACTTTCTGCCATCCTTCTTGCACCGCAACTTGGGCAAAATCCCCTGCGTTTGCAGCTGAACGCCAGCAGTTTCTCATGCTTGCAGTCGTCACAAACTACACGCAAAAAACCATGCTCAAGCCGACCACACCTAAGAAACTCTTCAAACTCTTTTACCACATGAAGTGGTAACGACTTCCCTTTTTGTGAAAGCTGCTTCTGAAATTCTGGGTAGTGGCGTTCGACCAATTGATACAGTAACGTCTGCTCTGGACGATGTCGTTTATAGGTATGAGAGTGAGTTACTAGCAATGGCGCCTTTATCTTGAATTGGCATCACAGTGTGTATATGATTTTAATGTAAATCTACTGATCAATAGGGTGGGAAATTTATAGTCTCAAGGTCCGAAAAACGTACAAGGACTAAACCGCTCCGCGGTAGTAGTGCCGCCCCCACCTCATTAATTATATTCTGATCTCGTTCCCCGCTTCTAAGCTGAAGGAAGGGCAATGTCGCCCTGAATTCACTCAGGAGTGAAACCATGAGTTACTTTGAAGGATCCAACCCCTTACTCCAACGCATGATTGAAGATATGACCATGCGTAGGCTCAGTCCTAAAACGCAAATAGGCTACATCAGAGGCGTGAAGAAACTCGCTACCTTTTTGAAACGCTCGCCAGAGGATGCCACGGCTGAAGAATTGCGCCAATTCCAACTCACATTGGCCGAGCAAGGTACATCTAACATCACCATCAATGCCACGTTATCGGGTTTAACGTTCTTATTCCATAAGTCCTTGAATCGACCTGATGTGATGCTCAAAGTCAGCACCGTGCCGGTGCCAAGGAAGTTGCCGACGGTCTTGAGTAAAGAGGAAGTCAAGCAACTGATTGATGCCACACAGCCGCCCCCACAGCCGGCAACCGACAAGATGGCGATTGAACATACCATGATCTTGGGTGCGTGCATTTTTTTCATAGGATCTCCTTTCAGAAAGGGGCCTTCACGTCTGCGAAGCGTGAGATGTGTATACAGAACCAGGCCTAAGGATCTGATTATGGGTTGAGAAATCGCTGAGGTTTGCCTCGGTGCTCCATCATAAGCTCAACAGAGGGACGGATCGTCGTTGCTCCGCGGATATCACATTTGCTTACTGGGTAGTTTTTGAAGCCCGGTGCCGATCGCACCGGGCTGATCAACGGCGTTTCTCTATCGTTGAAAGTGCTTCAACCGCCCAACCAAAGGGTACAATTTCGAGCCTGGTTGAATGATTGACCACCGGACAACACTGAGAAGGGACCAGTATTTTCGGCAGGCGCTTGCAGTGATTGATAGCCCTGATTCACAAAGGGCAGCCATGCAGGCAGAGTCCCGTCGCTTGGGGTTGGGTCGCCGGTGCGGGCAAACGCCGCCCAGTAGCGCACCATCGTCTCGGCGAGCGTTGCGGAATCTGCGGAGAATTCGGCTTCCAGTTCAGCCTGAGAGGCAAAGACATAAGGAATTTCAGTGGCGTGCGCAGCACCTAAAGCGGGTTGAAAAGCGGGTTGAACTGTTGCAAATAATGGTGAAGGCAGCGGTGGTGCATTTCGGTCTGCAAATTCGTACGCGTAGACCGGGATATGTTGCGCGGCAGCCGCAATGTTACCAAAGCCTGGACAGGCAAAGATCGCATCGGTGCCCACGGCAGAGACCGCGATATCGGCATTGTCATAACTGCTAAGCGGATAGAGGTCTACCACCGCGTCCGCATTGGCTTCAGTGACTGAACCATATCGCCGTATCAGTTCTTGCCGGTAGGCTGTCGAACTTCCTGCAAGTAGTTCCTCAAGGGAATTGCGTCCACTCACAAGTTGCTCCATAGCAACAAACAAACGCCATTCATCCCGGTTCGAGCCTTCCAACACCTGGTCAGCCGTGAACTGTCCACTTGCCAACGCGGCTGCCACCGTCTGTTCAAGAACACCCGGTCGTTGAACAATTTCCGAACCGAATTCAGGTTCGCCGGCCTGCAAAGTGAGAAGTTGCTCAAGGGTCAGGTTACGCAGACACTCTGCCGCTTCAGGCGATGCATCATCTGCGCACAGGCTGGCCATAAATCCGGCACCGCGTTGCTCGGCTTCTGTAGGCGTTTCCTGGAAGAAGGATGGACCGCTCTGAACAATGACCCGATGAAACAAACCGTTGGTTCGATCATTGGCAGCCATTAACCCCTTGATGCTGAATCCGCCTGCAGACTCACCGACCAGTGTTACGTTATTCGGGTCCCCGCCAAACTCAGCAACGTTGGCTTGAAGCCATTCGAGGGCTTTGATCTGATCCATTAGACCGTAATTACCTGATCCCTTCTCGGACGTTTGCGAGGTGGCCGTAAGTGCCGGATGCGCCAAATAGCCGAGCACGCCAAGGCGATAATTAATGGCCACAACAACGATGCCTTCTTTCACCAACCTGTCAGGTTTCGCGCTGGACTGAAAACCGGCACCAGTATCCAGACCGCCGCCGTGGATCCAAACAACCACCGGATGATTATCACCTTCAGCAGGGCTGTAGATATTGAGGTTCAGACAATCCTCCGAAGTAGTCGACCCTGGATTTGAACTTTGAATGGCAAACGGAGATTGCGCCGGCGTTTGTGGGCACGCATCACCAAAATCTGTCGCCTCCAAAACATCCGTCCTCGGCTCCAGGCTTTGGGGCGCACGAAAACGGTTTGCTCCCTCCGTTGATTGGGCATATGGAACGCCGAGCCATTGTTTCATCTCGCTGCCGTTACTGTCGGTGACAAGCTGCCCTGTGACGGTTCCCTCCGAGGTCGTAACCGAAGTCGGGTCACTTGGACCAGATGACGAGTCATTGCAGGCGGACAGCGAAAAAACGAATGTTGATAGGATCAAAAGGCGAACAGCGCTTGGTATTCGTTGAGCATAAACACGCATTGGGTCTTCTCCATGAGAGGCATTGTTGTTGTAGTTCCGAATATATCGAGAGCCCTGCAAGTGCATTTATTTTCAGCGTACGCATGTAAGCCAAGGCTCTCAATGGAGTGTAACTTGCCTCTCGGAGTCTGTCAACGTAGATGTCGCGTTTAAGTCATCAGCTCTTTAACAATTGGCCGCCTTTTCCGGGTTCAGAGTGACTGATTCCGGCAAGCTGAAGTATGTGTTGTTTAACAAAAAAACACATACTGTGCGGCTCAAATGTACGTAAAG
>NZ_JAEFCD010000052.1:0-1063 GCF_016405965.1 Alteromonas sp. IB21
CTCAAAAGCCTAAAGCTTCTTGGGCGTTGTATGGTTAAGCCTCTCGGGCAATTAGTACAGGTTAGCTTAACGCCTTACAACGCTTCCACACCCTGCCTATCAACGTCATCGTCTATAACAACCCTTCCAGACCTTAAAGGTCAGGGATGACTCATCTTTGGGCCGGCTTCCCGCTTAGATGCTTTCAGCGGTTATCCGTTCCGAACGTAGCTACCGGGCAATGCCATTGGCATGACAACCCGAACACCAGCGGTTCGTCCACTCCGGTCCTCTCGTACTAGGAGCAGCTCCCATCAATCATCCAACGCCCACACCAGATAGGGACCGAACTGTCTCACGACGTTCTAAACCCAGCTCGCGTACCACTTTAAATGGCGAACAGCCATACCCTTGGGACCGACTTCAGCCCCAGGATGTGATGAGCCGACATCGAGGTGCCAAACACCGCCGTCGATATGAACTCTTGGGCGGTATCAGCCTGTTATCCCCGGAGTACCTTTTATCCGTTGAGCGATGGCCCTTCCATACAGAACCACCGGATCACTATGACCTACTTTCGTACCTGCTCGACGTGTCTGTCTCGCAGTTAAGCTAGCTTATGCCATTGCACTAACCTCACGATGTCCGACCGTGATTAGCTAACCTTCGTGCTCCTCCGTTACTATTTGGGAGGAGACCGCCCCAGTCAAACTACCCACCAGACACTGTCCACAATCCCGATAAGGGACCAATGTTAGAACATCAAACATACAAGGGTGGTATTTCAAGGACGGCTCCACACAATCTAGCGACTGTGCTTCAAAGCCTCCCACCTATCCTACACATGTAGGTTCAATGTTCAGTGCCAAGCTGTAGTAAAGGTTCACGGGGTCTTTCCGTCTAGGTGCGGGTACACAGCATCTTCACTGCGATTTCAATTTCACTGAGTCTCGGGTGGAGACAGCGTGGCCATGGTTACACCATTCGTGCAGGTCGGAACTTACCCGACAAGGAATTTCGCTACCTTAGGACCGTTATAGTTACGGCCGCCGTTTACCGGGGCTTCGATCAAGAGCTTCGCGAA
>NZ_JAEFCD010000053.1 GCF_016405965.1 Alteromonas sp. IB21
TTTTTCGTCCTTGCCAGTTTTACCTTAAGTGATCGGATTGGTCTAGTTTTCTCATCGATTCGCCAGCCAGTTCAATTCGATGACTGTTGTGCAGTAAACGATCGAGTAATGCATCTGCCACAGTGGGGTTACTGATGAGCTTGTACCATTCGGTAACGGGTAGTTGACTCGCTATGATGGTGCTGGTGTTTTGATACCGTTCTTCCATCACATCGAGTAAGTCATTAGCCTGTCTTGCGCTCAGTTTTTCCATTCCCCAGTCGTCTAGGATGAGTAGCTTTTTCTTGGCGAGTTGTGCAAGCTGTTGTCGATAACTGCCATCGGCGTGACCGATATTCAGCTCATCAAGAAGTTGCCCAAGTCGGTAATATCGCACTGTATGATGTTGTTCACAGGCTTGTCTGGCTAATGCGCAAGCGAAGTACGTTTTACCGCACCCCGTTGCGCCAGTAACGATAATGTTATGGGCATGATGTAAGTATTGGCCGCTCAACAGTGTGGCGACTTTATCTTTGCGTAGACCGCGCTCTGCGCGGTATTCCAATCGGCTGGCGTGAGCTTCTAAGCGCAAGGTTGCTTGCCGCAGTAAACGCTTCACTTTGCTGTCTTGACGACAGTGAATTTCGTGCTGTGCCAGTAATCCCAAGCGTTCTTCGAAGCTCATCTCGTCGTAGGTTGTCGCTTGGCTTTGTTGTTGCAATAACGCTTGAGCGAAGTGCCCAAGCCGTAAGCTACGCAGTTGCTCTTGTAGTTGAGATTGTGTCATGAGTTGTCCTATTGATAGTAATATTGGCCGCGGATATTGTGGTGGGTTACAGGTTGCTCATCGTGTTCAACAGCGGTGCTCGGTACACTTTCTTGGTGATGTTTGAGTAAGTTCATTACTACGCTTCTGTGAGGGCGCTCTAGCAGCAATGCCTTTTGGCAAGCGGCTTCAAGCCGCGCAGCACCATGCTGTTTAGTGAGATTTAGAATGGCTAGGCAGCTTTTAATCGCTTGCTCTGGATGTTGACGGCTATGGATGTGCCACTGCACCACACCGCGCGTACCTACACCAATATTCTCGGCCCAGTGCAGTAAGCGCTCTGCACTGAAGCGTTGTTTTACATGGCTATCGGGCATGTGTTCTTTCTGGGTTGAGAAGCCACCGTCTTTTGCTGATTTAGCGTGCTGTGTCACCAGTTGATTGTGATGATAGATGCTGACCACACTGCCACTTGCCTCGATGGTCACCGTGTTGCCCACTAAGGTGTGCGGTACGGAGTAAGCGTGTTTTTGATACAGCACATGGTAATCCGGCCCCACCTTAGCGCGTTTACTATCGATGTACTCATACGTGGTACCAGGCAATGGCATTAACGCGGGTTTATCGAGCAGTTCAAACTGCTCTCGGCGAGAGCCTGGATGTAAGCGCTGCGGCCGATTATTTAACTCTGCCATTAACACTTTGATACGTGCGTTAAGGCCCGCTAAAGTGTAAAAGCACTCCCGTCGTAATCGCATTAATATCCAGCGCTCAACAATCAGAACCGCATTTTCTGCTTTGGCTTTATCTTTCGGTTTGTAAGGTCTTGCCGGAACGATGGCGCAGCCGTAATGCCGCGCCATTTTGGCGTAGTTTTCGTTCAGCGTGGGCGCGTAACGGTGGGCTTTGGTAACGGCTGATTTCAGGTTATCCGGCACAAGTAAACGGGGTACACCGCCAAGGTAGCGGAACGTTCTTACGTGCGCCATTATCCAATCTTCCTCACGCTGAGAGCGGCCAGCTTCAACATACGTGTAGTTGGTCGCGCCTAAAGTCGCAACAAAGATTTGTGCATGATAACGCACTTCGCCCGTATCGGGATTAACGATAGGTACTGTAGGCCCACAATAGTCAATAAACAACTTATCACCCGCGATATGATGCTGACGCATACTACGCTTCTGCTTTTTAAGCCATCGCTGATAATGCTCGCAGAACTGCGTGTAACCATAAGCTGACGCACTATCTTCGGCGCAATACTCTTCCCACAGCAACAGCTTCGTCATGCCTTTACGCTTCAACTCTTGCTGCATAAGCATAAAGTCAGGCAGCCGTTTTTGGCGCTGAACGGGACCAGTGTTATACAACTGAGCCTCGAGCGTTTTATCATTGAGCGCTTCCGGCAACGGCCACGATAAATCAGTGGATTTAAAGCGTGAGAGTATTTCACTCACGGTTGAAGGGCCGAGACTCAAACATTGGCCGATGTCTCGATGGCTTAATCCTACTTCGAATTTGAGACGCAGGACGTCTTTAATCTTTCTCATATCGGTTCTCTTTCTCGCCATGGCAGCTCGTTCCTTCAATCAAGTGATGAAGTTGAGCTTACCAATTGATTTAATGAGAAAAAGAAGAAGATTTCGGTATTCCGATCAGTGATTTCGGAAAAACGTCATTTTTGACCGGATAACACCGAAATAGGCGATCGGATTAGACCGAAATCAGTGATCGAATTGAACCGAAATGGGTGATCGGAATGGGCCGGAACATGCA
>NZ_JAEFCD010000054.1 GCF_016405965.1 Alteromonas sp. IB21
TATGGTAAATATCGGAATCAAGAGCAGAGAGCCCTGAACGTCTGCTGTTTGTCTTCAAGAGACCTTCATTCGCTAATCACTAAACAAAGAATATGACCTGGTTACCGTTTTTTAGTAGTGTGAATAACGATTCACGCTACTAATTGGTCACCAAAAGACTAATTAACATTGAGGGTGAATAATCGAAACTACTTTTAACGAAGCAACTTTCCTTTAGTTTAGCATTATTTTAACCACTCAATAGTAATGTTGTTACGTTTAAATAAAGGAATATGAAAAACGGATAATTTAGCCTTCAAAGAAACATCACAACCTACAAAAACCAAAAAGAAAATAGATAGCAATAATATTTATGCATTTGAAAAATTCGCAGAAGAGCTTTTACGACATTCGATGGTGCACAGAGCATCCAAAGAATTAGTAAAGAGTGGGACTCGGGCTCCTAGACTTAACTGTGGTGAATCAATGGACATTTTTAAACGGTATTACTGGCTCTATAGTATCGATAGTATTTCCTTAAAACCAATTCTTTGTCGAAACATGTGTTAAGGCTTAATGTCTAGCGTTATTTGTTTGAGGTATCAGTCTTTTAGTCGTAACAAAAAAGTAGCACCTACGTCATCATCTTTTGGCCTACTAAAAGCTCATTTGAACAGTAAAAGGAAGTAATAAATGAAATTAATGTCTATTGGATTTTTTTTAGCTATTCTAGTGTCATTTTCTAAGCTAGCTTTAAGTTCGGAAGTCGTTGAGTGTTATGACTGCAGCCATTCCGATAAAATTGTGTCGTGGGGTATGTTGAACTTAAAGGTTGGTGAAAAAAAGCATATTACGCTTGTTGATATTTACAATAAAAATGCTCGTTCTTTTGATGTAACGCTTTCTCTCACTCCCTCTCTTCCAGGGATGCCTGAAGTTCCGATTGTGACATACATGCTTTCCTCAGTTCCTTCCGGTATTTCAACAATGATGACGGACCTCAGTAATGCTTCGAACTCTCTGGTGGCCGAAGCTGAAGCAAAATCAATTCCGAAAGAAGTTATATCTTCACCCTGGGAATTCGTCAATTGCAGCTATTGTCGTGCTGATGTAAGCGACTATCTAAATAATAGCTTAGAGGGAAAGATAAAAACTGTAGAAGCGACGGCTATCTCCATAGCTCAGGCGCTTAACTTGATTAATACTAGCGTGCCAAACCAGTTTCAAATTCCACTTGAAACTGGCGGCAGTATTTTAGTTGAATTAACAGTAATTAACTCTCCAATAAAGTTAGAAGTTAAAATACTCAGAATTCTTGATACTAACAATAATGAAGTACAGCAAGATGTAACTAAGTTGAACAATATGAACATCAAAGCGGCGCTAGAGGCTCACATAGAAGATATGAACAACTATTTGAGCCCACTAGGGTACGGCGTAAACATGAATTCTTTAATTTTTAGTCGTGGATTTTACAGAGGAAGGATAACGATCGAACGCTTCGATTATAAATAGCGATACCTATATTTGCTGTACTAAATCTTTCCAAAAGCTACGAAATTTGTTTTTAAGCAACTAGAGATACTTCTATTAAAAAGCTTGGCCCTTGTTTGGGCTTAGCTTTTGGTGTAGCCGTTTGCAAGGATAAGAGGTTTCGTAGTTTTAGACTATTTTGAGTGTTTATAAATTCGTGGATAACCAAAGATTACTGCATATGTGTACTAGCTCAGACTTGATCTGACTGTTACCCGTTTTTTCAGGTGCCGCTGTCAGATTAGATTTGAGCTAAATTCTTTTAGCCTAAATTCTTTTAGCCTACTACAAATCACACTAAATTCTTTTAGCATAAATTCTTTTAGCCCAGACCTGTTTCCCATCGACTAACGCTTGCTGTAATTTAAAACCTTCAGCGTCAGCTCTGTGGTGAGGTGAAAACGATAGTAATATAAAGATAAAAAAAAGTGCGACGGTAGCCAGTCTGTTCATAGAATACTGCAAATTTTTCGATTTACTTGAGGTTAACTGAAATTAGATTGAAAGTCCGCTCTTTGTCTTTTGTTGCCTGAAGAGGCAATTTAGCTTGGTATGTGTGCATATGATACCAATAGTCTTGGCTTAATATGTTTCTCCTAAAATCAGGTGTATACTATCGA
>NZ_JAEFCD010000055.1 GCF_016405965.1 Alteromonas sp. IB21
TGCATGTTCCGGCCCATTCCGATCACCCATTTCGGTTCAATCCGATCACTGATTTCGGTCTAATCCGATCGCTTATTTCGGTGTTATCCGGTCAAAAATGACGTTTTTCCGAAATCACTGATCGGAATCCCGAAATCTTCTTCTTTTTCTCACTAAATCAATTGGTAAGCTCAACTTCATCACTTTATTGAAGGAACGAGCTGCCATGGCGAGAAAGAGAACCGATATGAGAAAAATTAAAGACGTCCTGCGTCTCAAATTCGAAGTAGGATTAAGTCATCGAGACATCGGCCAATGCTTAAGTCTCGGTCCTTCAACCGTGAGTGAAATCCTCTCGCGCTTTAAATCCAGTGATTTATCGTGGCCGCTGCCGGAAGCGCTAAACGATAAAACGCTCGAAGCTCAGTTGTATAACACTGGGCCAGTTCAGCGCCAAAAACGGCTGCCTGACTTCATGCTTATGCAGCAAGAGTTGAAGCGTAAAGGCATGACTAAGCTGTTGCTGTGGGAAGAGTATTGCGCCGAAGATAGTGCGTCAGCCTACGGTTATACGCAGTTCTGCGAGCATTATCAGCGATGGCTTAAAAAGCAGAAGCGTAGTATGCGTCAGCATCATATCGCGGGTGATAAGTTGTTTATTGACTATTGTGGGCCTACAGTACCTATCGTTAATCCCGATACAGGCGAAGTGCGTTATCATGCACAAATCTTTGTTGCGACTTTAGGCGCGACCAACTACACGTATGTTGAAGCTGGCCGCTCTCAGCGTGAAGAAGACTGGATAATGGCGCACGTAAGAACGTTCCGCTACCTTGGCGGTGTACCCCGTTTACTTGTGCCGGATAACCTGAAGTCAGCCGTTACCAAAGCCCACCTTTACGCGCCCACACTGAATGAAAACTACGCCAAAATGGCGCGGCATTACGGCTGCGCCATCGTTCCGGCAAGACCATACAAACCGAAGGATAAAGCCAAAGCAGAAAATGCGGTACTGATTGTTGAACGCTGGATACTAATGCGATTACGCCGGGAGTGCTTTTACACCTTAGCGGGCCTTAACGCACGTATCAAAGTGTTAATGGAAGAGTTAAATAATCGGCCGCAGCGCCTACATCCAGGCTCTCGTCGTGAGCAGTTTGAACTGCTCGATAAACCCGCGTTAATGCCATTGCCTGGCACCACGTATGAGTACATCGACAGTAAACGGGCCAAAGTTGGGCCGGATTACCATGTGCTGTACCAAAAGCATGCTTACTCTGTACCGCACACCTTAGTGGGCAACACAGTGACCATCGAGGCTAGTGGCAGTGTGATTAGCATCTATCACCAAAATCAACTGGTGACACAGCACGCTAAATCAGCAAAAGACGGCGGCTTCTCAACGCAAAAAGAACACATGCCGGACAGCCATGTAAAACAGCGCTTCAGCGCTGAACGCTTATTGCACTGGGCTGAGAATATCGGTGTAGGTACGCGTGGTGTGGTGCAGTGGCACATCCATAGCCGACAACATCCTGAGCAAGCCATCAAAAGCTGCCTCGCTATTTTAAATCTCACTAAACAGCATGGTGCTGCGCGGCTTGAAGCCGCTTGCCAAAAGGCATTACTGCTAGAGCGCCCGCACAGAAGCGTTGTAATAAACTTACTCAAACATCACCAAGAAAGCGTTGCAAGTACCGCTGTCGAACACGATGAGCAACCTGTAACTCATCACAATATCCGCGGCCAACATTACTATCAATAGGACAACCCATGACACAATCTCAATTACAAGAGCAACTACGTAGCTTACGGCTTGGGCACTTCGCTCAAGCGTTACTGCAACAGCAAAGCCAAGCGACAACCTTTGATGAGATGAGCTTCGAAGAACGCTTAGGATTACTGGCACAGCACGAAATTCACTGTCGGCAAGACAGCAAAGTGAAGCGTTTACTACGGCAAGCAACCTTGCGCTTAGAGGCTCACGCCAGCCGATTGGAATATCGTGCAGAGCGCGGCCTACGTAAAGATAAAGTCGCCACACTATTAAGCGGCCAATACTTACATCACGCCCATAACATTATCGTTACTGGCGCAACGGGGTGCGGTAAAACGTACTTCGCTT
>NZ_JAEFCD010000056.1 GCF_016405965.1 Alteromonas sp. IB21
GTGTAGTCAAGATAAGAAAATAGGCTGATCATTGGGACTGAAAAATTCTCTCGATATGTGCAACATGATGCCTCAACACATGAGTGTTCAAGCTATATTGGCGGTGGAGCCCTTAAGCGCCAAAGTTGAAATCTCTCTGAATAACGTAATCGTCAGTTGTTATTTGTTTTGACTCAATCAGTGGCGGCGCTCTGCAAGAATTAGCGGTAATTGGTGAATCTTGCTTATCCAAATGCCAGAGTATCTTTTGGATGACGGCAGGCTCTGTAATGCATGCGATGATTTTGACATTCGCCTTTGTGCAAGCTTCGCAAATGGTAATGTCAATGTTGAATACACGTTTTAACCTCTGTGCCCATGACATGCTGCGCGCCTGGTAGGGCTTATCTGAATCTTTCAGATGCTCTGCTAAACGAGGGCTGTTCTTGCCGCGTTGTGAAGCAGTTACTTCTGCTCGTACATTGGCATTTGGCGCAAACACGCCATAAAACCGCGTCAGATTCAGTCTAGGCGGTGGTACCAAGGCAGCTAGCTTACTAATGAAGTCAATCGGCGAGAAGAATACGTGAGTCGTACCATTGCTGTAGGGTGTCTTGAGTTCGTATCTGACATTACCTGTCGTTGTGAGGCTTAAGCGTTTTTCGCTTATTGCAGGTCTTGCGATGTAACGACACAATCTTTCTAGTTTTTCTGGTTGATCTGCATCTGCGAAGACCCCTGCATGTAGGCTAAATCCAGCTATCTTTGCGAGTTGTCCTAAGTGATCAGGATCTTTTGCTTGCATGGTTTGCAAAGTAAACACTTTTTTACCAGTATCTGCACCAACTGCGATCCGGTAGCTGACCGAAGCAGCTTGCAGTGGTAACAAGCTGTCTTCATCGTTAATTGGCAAGTCCAGATAGGTATTGTCAATGTCGCGTTGAATTAGCCCTGCTTTTTCGAGATATTGTGCGATGCGCTGGCTGATGGTGTTTACCAACGCCTCCATATTGGAATGACTCGGCGCTTTGACTCGCTTAAATGTCATTTTTCCATGCTCTTGTGTGATGACACCTTCAAGGAACAGCATATGGAAATGTATATTTAAGTTAAGCGCACTACCAAAACGCTGAATGTAGGTGACTGCCCCTGTCTTAGCCTGCTTCTTCAAGTAGCCTGAACGATGGATGATGTCTGTGGAAATTGCGCGGTGAACGATTTGCAGGACGTTGCTGAGTTCTTTGGGGTATCTGGCGAGTAATAACCTTAGGGGAATAGGTAAGCTTAACACCCATTGCCTAACAGGGTAACCCTGCAATACATCATCAACCAGTAGTTTCGCACTCTCAGCCATCCTTCGAGCTCCGCAACTCGGGCAGAAACCTCTTCGCTTGCAACTGAAAGCTACAAGCTTCTCATGTTTGCAGTCATCACAGACTATGCGCAGAAATCCATGCTCAAGTCGACCACACTTAAGAAACTCTTCAAACTCTTTGATCACATGGTATGGTAATGCCTTTCCCTGAGATTGCATCATCTCGGCGAAGGCAGGGTAATGTTTCTCAACAAGTTGATAGAGCAATGTTTGCTCTGGACGATGGCGTTGATAGGTGTATTGCTCTGCAGCTAACATCAGCATCCTTGCTAATGTAAAAGTCTGTAGTGTACCTTGTTGGGCTGGTAAGTAAACTGACCAGAGTGACAGAAATTGGCAGTGGTTCGTGGTTATCTGAACGACCGGTATACGATCAGATAGCTAGTCTACAACGGAGGCTCCTCTAACGTCTGCTATTCGCTCATAGCTGCCATTAGAACCTCAATGCCTCAACGACCGCTTTACGTACATTTGAGCCGCACAGTATGTGTTTTTTTGTTAAACAACACATACT
>NZ_JAEFCD010000057.1 GCF_016405965.1 Alteromonas sp. IB21
GGGCGGCTTCGCCATTATGCCCCACATGTCTGCGCCCGTTATTGGAAAGTTAGGTTTTCATTTATGCCTATTAAGATATCTGATCATTTAAACAAAGATGACAATGGAAAAAGCACACATATAGCGTGGCTTTTACCAGATAACTGGCGACTACCAGATCAGATGAAAGCACTTGAGAGTTGGTTGCGAGAAAATCAAAATTTATCCCCAGGTGAATATTCAGCAGATATTGGCTTCTCACCAAGGGAAGACGCCTTGGGTGGTGGAGGTAAAGTATCGATTGAATCCATGGAAATCATGCTTCGTTTGGGGTTGGAACTCTATTTGTCAGAGTACCCAGAGGACTAGGATGTTTAACCACAAACCTAACAACTCAATAAACTCACTCACTACGTTCGCTGGGACGCATACACGCGGGGCGGCTTCGCCATTATGCCCCACATGTCTGCGCCCGTTATTGAAAAGTTATACGTTAAGGAGAACTCGTGCGTTTAATCTTATTATTACTTGCAGCCACTTCATTTTGCGCATTTGCAAATGAGGAAATTACAATTCATGTAAAAGAGTCAACTTACTCTGTTGGAAACTCAGTGGAAGTATTAACTAATATCGAATTAGAAGATCAACTAGGAGAGTTAAACTTTTCTGCAATAACGCTAGATGTGGACTATTGTGCTGAGCCGCTCACTATTGCTAATGCCTATTTGGCTATTGCTAATAGCAAGCCATCAGTAACGGATATTAAGCTAAAGTTAAGTGGTAGCAATGAGGAAAGTAAGTGTAACAACGTATAACAAACAACTGTTGCCACTCACTGCGTTCGCTGGGACAAAAATACGTAGGCTCCCGTCGCTTCGCTCCTTATTTTAGCCTACGTACTTTTGCCCCAAAGTTGGGTGTTAGCCACTCCGAGACATCTATGGACATTGAAGATAAAATAAAAAAGCAGGATCGATTTTTTCTCTATATTCTCCCAGCTTTTTTCATAGGTTTATCTGCCTATGTTTTCATAATGCTAGAATTCGACTCTCTATCCTTAATAATGGTCGTACCATTTCTCTTGATGGCAATATCTTTTCATTTCAAACATAAAGCGAATATCTCTTTCAGAAAGATTCAATCCAATGGTGAAGGTGATTACGACAAATGTATAGCTCTCGCACATTCCAAGGGGTGGGAAATATTAGCTACAGAGAAAAAGCAAAAAATCGTTGCACATACAAGCGGCACCTGGCGCAGTTGGGGGGAGCTGATTATCATTAATTTTTTTGAAAATTGTCTTTTAGTTAATTCGCGGCCGTCGCCATTCAAAAAGGCTTCTATTGTAACGTGGGGTAAAAATCGCATTAATTTTAAGGCGATTGAAGCTGTGGTAAAAAGTGGCTAACAAACGCATAAACACTCACTTCGCTCGCGGGGGACAAAAACACGTAGGCTCCCTGCGCTTCGCTTGGTATTGTAGCCTACGTATTTTTGCCCGTTATGCGGGCCGTTATAAGGCGTCAGCCTAAACTGCGTTTGGCTTTATACAAATCCCAGTGTAACTGCCCTCACCTGTTTTCATTAGCATCGCTCTGGCTTGTGGTAGGTTTAAATCCGCCGCTCATAACTCATAGGTGGTGTAATAGGCGCTTTATCGCCAAGTTATTAGTTGAACCTCTCAAGCGCCATTACACTCAATAGCTCAGATGGCGGCTAGCTTCAGTCAAATCAAAA
>NZ_JAEFCD010000058.1 GCF_016405965.1 Alteromonas sp. IB21
ACAAGGCGCTCAAGCAAGGACGCAGCAAAGCTGCGCCGCTTAGCTTGGCGTTAGGCGTCATTTACTTACAGCACTAAAAAGTGGGTTCAACCGTGACATTCCAGCATCAAGGTTGTTTCATTAGGTTGTCTTTACAGCTTGCTTTTTCGGTAGTTTCATCGGCTTTAGCAACGCCCTTTTCATCAACATCGCAACGCCAACATTCTGCATCATCAGCTTTCTAAACTCGCTCTTTTATCAAGCATTACCACTAACATCTGGCTTTTCGCACAGGGTTGTTTTATCTTAAATTCAATAATTTAAACAAGCTGGCTAATTGGCTAGTGGTGGCAGCAGAGCTGCGTACATTTGGTTGTACGCCTAACAAAACGCTGTTGGCACTCCCTTCGGTCGCTGGGACGCTAACACGTGGGCTGGCTCGCTTCGCTCGGATTTTAGCCCACGTGCTAGCGCCCCAAAGCTTAAAGTTATGTTCCACGGAGGTTATTTGCGAAATTTTTTCATCTTATTAATGTTTTTTTGTTTTAGCTCCCAAGCATCTGAATCAAAACTAATGCAAACTGCTTATCTCACATCTATGTCAATTTCAGAGTTTTCTCAGACTCAAAAGTCCGTAGAGACTATATGCACAGAGAGAACGGATATACCACGAGTTTTTAGCAACTTGTATCCATCTATCGAAACTCACCTGAATAATTCAATCGAGATAATGGAGCATTTTCAAGCAGTGGGTAGAGAAATGATTGGAGAGAAAATTTCTAAAGTCTTTGCTGAACACAACGCAACGATTGCAAACAAAGTTGAAATAACAATACAGCCTTTCGTAATACTCTCGCAGTCACGAGTAGTCTCAGCATGCAAGAACTGGGAAACAGCAATTATGGATTCAAACTCTACAATAATGAAAAGATTTTATGAACAAGCCAAGTTCATTACTAATAACAAATCTGCAATCTTCGAAGCTATAGACAATCGGTCTAATTGGTAGGAACATAACAAAAAAATCAAGCTCGCCCGCTGCGCGGGCTGGGACGCAAACATGTGGGCTGACTCACTTCGTTCGGATTTTAGCCCACATGCCTGCGCCCCTTATTTAAAAGTTATACGAACAGGAATGCTTAGTGATAGAAGCTCTTTTTTCTTTAGTAATAATGATTGTTGAAGCTGCTATAGCTGCCTGCACATTTATTATTGAATTAGTCTCGGGTGTTTTTGTTGCAGCAGGCTCCACTATAGGCGTATTTGATTTTTTTCTACTTGTTTTTGTTCTACTAGCGGAGCTTGTTGTATGGTTATTGCTATGGTTCAAGCAGCTTTTAACGTCTGCAATCAAGCTAGAAAAGCCAGCGGGAGTCAGAAAACCTGTGTTTTGGCGGCCTAAAGCAAAACCCAAAAACAAAGAAAAATAGCACTCGTGGTTGTTTTAGGTGGTTCGTATAACAAAAAAATTAAGTCGCCTGCTGGCGCAGGCTGGGACGCATACATGCGGGGCGGCTTCGCCATTATGCCCCACATGCCTGCGC
>NZ_JAEFCD010000059.1 GCF_016405965.1 Alteromonas sp. IB21
CCGAGATAATTGGACTCCCCCAACTCAGTGAGCTGGGTTAATATTTTAGTTCTCACACAAAAAATATTATGGAGTCCAACATGCACAATATAATCACAGGTGTTGATTTAGCGAAAGAAGAAATTCAGGTTTGCGTTTGTAAACGCAACAAGGTGCAGTCTAATCAGGCGATGACACCGATAGAATTTGGTTCTTGGCTAGCGTCGTCAAAACCAATGACAATTGTTTTAGAAGCATGTAGTACATCAAACTACTGGAAGCAAAAAGCGTTGGAATATGGGCATGATGCTCGATTAATTTCAGCAAAATTGGTTGCTAGTGTGAGACAAAATCAGAAAACAGATAAAAACGACGCCTTAGCGGTTGCGCAAGCTGCTCAACTCACCGATGTTTCGTTTATTAACGGCAAATCAAAAGAGCAGCAAGAGCTACAAACCTTGGTTCGTCTGCGAGAGTTGGCCGTTAAGCATAAAGTCGCAATGCAGCAACAAATTAAATCTTTATTGCTAGAGTTTAATATTCGAATGTCGCCTAGTCAGGGAGGGTTAAGTGGCGTTGTTGAAGGTGTGCTGGAAGATGCTGAAAATGGCTTTTCCATGGTTTTTAGGCAAGCTCTCAATACTAGTTGGCAACAACTCCAGCGTGGTATTGAGTCGATAAAGCAGTACGATTTATATTTAGAAAAAGCAGCAAACGACCACGAAACATGTAAATCGCTACAGGCCCTAGAAGGTGTAGGTCCGTTAAACGCTGTGAATCTTTATATGGCACTGGGCTGTGGAGAGATGGGGCAATTTGAAAAAGGTCGCGATGCATCTGCCTGTATTGGTTTAACGCCTATTCAACATTCGTCGGGCGGTAAAGTAAAATTGGGCTCGGTGGGCAAGCACGTTAAAAATAATATGCTACGAAGTTGCTTAGTTAGCGGTGCAATGTCAGCAGTTAATCAGGCGATGAGACGACCAGCAAAAACCAAAAAAGAGATGTGGATCCAGCAGATGGTTGAACGCAGGGGTAAGCGCTGCACAGCCGTCGCGTTAGCAAATAAAACAGTAAGAACGGCATTCGCGATGCTTACAAATGGCACAGAATACAAAGCAGAACTACTGGCTGCTTAATCGAGGTTTTGACCAACAACAAAAATGCTCAAAAAAGATGAAAATCAGCTTGTTTAGTCAGTGCTTCGCTCAGAGCTTCGAGCTCGTTATCGAGATTTGACAACAAGTTCGCGTAAATATCATAGAGCCTGGGATAGCTTCCCTATTAGAGCTCGTACATAAGCACGCATTTATTCTTTAATTGGCTAATAATGTTGTTGACAAAGGGGGAGTCCACATAAGCGAAGCGAG
>NZ_JAEFCD010000005.1 GCF_016405965.1 Alteromonas sp. IB21
ATACAACACGAGCAATAAATTCCTTTTTACTCACAGGTTTCCTTTTGCGTATAACAATTTAGTATACGGAAAAAATCCTTTATGCAAGGCGGAAAGAATCCGTATATCAATTTAGGGTTATACCAAAATATTACCCTAAAATAATATTTTAATGAACAGATACAATAGTTAGGGCGTCAAAAACGGAAACTATCCTTTTTATTTTTGCGTGCCCCAAATAGCAAGTATACTGTATAAATAAACAGTTTCTTCGTGTAGCTATAGATAGGCGTCGGGGTGAATTTTATTTACCTTCCACTCACCATCTTCTTTTATCAGGTCTAAGCTACGCAAGTCTTCTACTTTATCACCGTTATAGTTGCCGCTAAGAAAAACGGTGATGGTTGATTTCTCAGAGAACTCACTTCGGCCAACTTGGCCTGCGCTTTGGGGGGTTACTGTAACAGTGTCGTACTTTAAATTAAGTAGATGTCGCTGTACGTTGTTATTTGTATGGTATCTCGTCAAAATACGCGACATTTTTTCACTTGAAAGACGAATGGCTCTGTCAAGGTTATCGTCTTCGTAAACACTTTTAAGGAACATCACTGTTGTATATTCGGGGGTGCTTTCATCAAGCATTCCGTATCTACCAATTCCTTCTTCTTTTTTACCACAGGCCGATAGAATCAAAACTGTAAAAAGCCCGATAAGGGCGCACCACATACGCGTTTTCATTTGGATTACCTTAATTTCAAGAGGTCCATTTCTTATTGATAGTTTTATGTCCTATTGAAGTCAATACACTTGGTGCTTCAATAACTCTCATGTTGATTATTCACAACATTGAGTTAAAAAGCAAAGTTGAAAGAAAGGCAGAGCGCCTATTTATTAAGAACAGCGTAGGGGAATAGAACAAAACGTAAGATATAAAAAAGCGAGGCATTGAGCCTCGCTTATTAAATATTACCGCAGTTCGGTTTACTGGACTTCTTCTTGCTCGTCGAAGGCACCGGCAAACAATGGGCTACTTAAATAACGCTCTGTTCCACTTGCTAACAATACAACAACAATCTTGTCTTTGTTCTCTGGGCGTTCAGCAAAGCGTTTTGCTGCAACAACTGCTGCACCAGAAGAAATACCCGCAAGAATACCTTCATCGGTCATGAGCTTACGCGCCATTTCCATACATTCTTCGTTTGAAACCTGTTCAACTTCATCAATCAAACTTAGATCTAGGTTACCAGGGATAAAACCAGCGCCAATGCCTTGAATTTTGTGTGGACCAGGCGTTAACTCCTCACCAGCAAGGGCCTGAGTGATAACTGGCGAGTCTGTCGGTTCTACAGCTACAGAAGTAATAGCTTTACCCTTAGTATTTTTAAGATAACGACTAACTCCGGTAATAGTACCGCCCGTACCTACACCCGCAACGAACGCGTCAACTTTACCATCGGTATCTTCCCAGATTTCTGGGCCCGTGGTTTTTTCATGGATGGCTGGGTTAGCCGGGTTGTCGAATTGTTGTAGCAATACGTATTTATCTGGATCTGATGCCACAATTTCTTGTGCAGCGGCAACGGCACCTTTCATACCCTTCGGTGCTTCGGTAAGAACTAGGTTTGCACCCAATGCTTTTAACAGCTTACGACGCTCTAAACTCATGCTGCTAGGCATTGTAAGCGTAAGTTTGTAGCCGCGAGAGGCTGCAACAAAGGCTAACGCAATACCGGTATTGCCACTTGTAGGCTCTACAATTTCTTTGCCTTCGGTTAAAACACCGCGCTTTTCTGCATCCCAAATCATGTTAGCACCGATGCGGCATTTAACACTGAAACTTGGGTTGCGCGACTCGATTTTTGCGTAAACATTACCTGATGTTACGCGATTCAATTTTACTAGCGGCGTGCGGCCAATAGATAGGGAGTGGTCGTCAAATACGTTCATTATAAGTCTTTACCTCGTTCCTGATTTAAAGGAAACCCCTTCTGTCGTGATCTGTACGACCTTTTTAGTAGTTAATAATTCAACGCCTGTGATAGTTAATAATTCACAGCCTAAATTAGGGGATTTCGTTATACCCCTATATCATTGGTCCCAATTATAAAAATGCAAAGTGCTTTTTAGCTATATGTTATATCGATGGGAAATCATATGAAGGCCTTGATATCATAGCTAAACTAGCAAAGACGAAAAATTAAACGGAGTACAACAATAATGGCTTTTAGTGGCACGTCTAATTATATCGCAACCAAAGATTTACAGCTGGCTGTTAATGCAGCCATCACGTTAGAGCGTCCGCTTTTAATTAAAGGTGAACCTGGAACGGGCAAAACCATGCTGGCAGAGGAACTGGCCGAGAGCCTGGGAACCGAGCTAATTCAGTGGCACATTAAGTCGACCACAAAAGCGCAGCAAGGTTTGTATGAATATGACGCGGTATCTCGTCTTCGCGACTCTCAATTAGGTGATGATCGCGTGCACGATATCGGCAACTACATCGTAAAAGGTAAACTGTGGGAAGCGTTTAGTGCAGAAAAGCGTCCTGTATTACTGATAGATGAAATTGATAAAGCCGATATTGAATTTCCCAACGACTTATTGTTAGAACTCGATAAGATGGAATTTTTTGTTTACGAAACACAGGAGCGTGTGGTTGCGAAGCAGCGTCCTATTGTTATCATCACGTCGAACAATGAAAAAGAACTGCCGGACGCATTCTTACGCCGCTGTTTTTTCCACTATATTCAGTTCCCGAAACCAGATGAAATGCAGGAAATTGTAAATGTGCATTTCCCTGATCTAAAGAAGAAACTGCTTGATGAAGCGTTAAAAGCTTTCTTCGACATTCGCGATGTGCCAGGGCTTAAAAAGAAACCTTCTACGTCAGAACTGATTGATTGGTTAAAGCTACTTGTTGCTGAAGATATTCCGCCAGAAGCGCTCCATTCAAAAGATGGTAAAGCGGCTATTCCTCCTCTTTATGGAGCGTTGCTTAAAAATGAACAAGATATTCATTTGTTCGAAAAATTGGTATTTATGGCGCGTCGCTAATGCTTATTCAGTTTTTTTATACACTGCGAAAATATCAGGTTAAAACCACGCTGCGCGAGTTACTTGATTTGCTGAGTGCGCTTGAAAAGCACGTGGTGTATGCCGACATTGAAGCCTTTTATAGTTTGTCGCGTACTATTATGGTGAAAGACGAGACCCAATACGACAAGTTCGACAGGGCGTTTGCTGAGTATTTTGAAGGGGTCGAGTCTATTGACCTGTTCGGGAAAGACATTCCTGAAGAGTGGTTACGCAAGGAAATTGAGAAAAATCTAAGTCCAGAGGAGCGTGAAGCGTTGCGCAGGGCTGGCGGTCTTGATGAACTAATGGAAACGCTCAAAAAGCGCTTGGAAGAGCAGGAGAAACGTCATCAGGGTGGCAACAAGTGGGTGGGTACCGGTGGAACTTCTCCTTTTGGGGCATATGGTGATAACCCCGAGGGAGTGAGAATTGGTCAGAAGGGCAATAGAAAGTTTTCTGCGGCTAAAGTATGGGATAAACGCGAGTTTAAAAACCTGAGTTCAGATGTGGAATTGGGTACCCGTAACATTAAAGTGGCATTGAGAAAGTTGCGTAAGTTTGCCCGCACCGGTGCCAGTGAACAGCTTGACGTACCTACCACCATTGGTGAAACCGCTAAGAAAGGCGGTTTGCTTGATATCCATATGGCCCCTGAGCGCCACAACGCGGTAAAGGTACTGATGTTTTTTGATGTGGGAGGCTCTATGGACCCACATGTTAAAAGCACGCAGGAGCTATTTTCTGCTGTACAAACTGAATTCAAATACTTGGAGTATTTTTACTTTCACAACTGCGTGTATGAAGAGGTGTGGAAAGATAACCTTCGCCGCAACAAAGAGCGCATTCCAATTTGGGATATCATTCATCGCTATGGCAAAGACTATAAGGTAATTTTTGTTGGCGACGCTACCATGGGGCCTTATGAAATTACGTATCCTGGTGGCAGTGTAGAGCATTGGAACGAAGAGCCGGGCAGTGTTTGGATGCAGCGCCTATTGAACCATTTCAATAATGCCGTATGGCTCAATCCTCAGCCTGAAAATTATTGGCCGTATTATTCTTCAGTCAAAATAATGCGAGAAATAATGGAAGACCGAATGTATGGGCTTACTCTCGAAGGGTTAACGGCGGCTATTAAAGGGCTTAGCCGAAGTCGCTGACTTTGTGCTGTTCCGTGTTACTAAACCGAGCGAAGGTAAGGGTAATGCTTTCAATCAGGGCTTTACGCTAATGTTGACCTTGTGAATGTGCCATGGTCCACTGCAGCGGTATTGAAGAATCTTGATTAAGCCTAAAAGACTGGCATGGTCGGCGTTTAAAATAAACGCCCGCACAGGGCTCTTTTTATAAGTAATTCCAAGTCATGCTGTATGACCGCAGTTAAACTAAACATTAATGGGTGAGTAAACGTTGCATAATGAAAGCTATCATTTGGCATTTTTATTACTTGCCGGCGGTCGAAGTGCGCGTTACGGGGGGAATAAACTTTTATCCGAGCACCCGGAATCAAATCTACCTCTCGTCGAGCACAGTTTACGCGTGTTTTTAAATGCGAAAACGGCACATACAGGTACGCAATTCACCAATAGCGAAGCCGCGGTGTCTAAGGTAAGTCATAAAGGTTTATTCGACAAAACGAATCAGGTTACCCTTGTTGCGGGCAAATGGCATGAAAGCTTAGAAATACAGTTAAGCCACTGTCCTGTTAGCCTTGTGCACAATACACAATGGGAAGAGGGTATTGCGTCTAGTATTCGTTTTGGATTGCAGTATATTTTATCAGTATCCTGTTCAGTTTCTGAGCTAATAGCGCCAAATTCAAATGGCAATAATCATAGGGGCTTACAAGGTGCAGAAATTGCGAGCCGTACCTACTCGCCGAGTCACTTGCTCATTTCTTTGGCAGACTTACCGTGTTTAACAGAGCAGGATTTAGCAAACTTGATCCAAGCGTCGCAAAGTAACCCTGATAAAATAGTGTGCTGTGAATGGAAAGCTAAAAACAGTGGAAACGAAGCTCTCAATGGTTCAGAGGCACGGCTAACGGTACCGGCCATATTTCCTAAGGCTATATTCAGCGAGCTTCTTACGCTTGAGGGAGATACAGGCGCTAAACCCATTATCAAAAAATACATGAAAAAGGGGAGAGTAGTTGCGATACCTACGCCCAATGCGCAGTTTGATATAGACGTACCACAAGACTGGGTCAATTTAGCAATGCCAGAAAATCGACCCACTCACGAAGACTAACCTAAAACGCTTATTGAAAGTTGTCGGCTACAGTGCCCTTAATCTTGCCGCATTACTAGGACGCTGAATATAAAGCAATCGAGCGCCTAACATAACGGCAGCTGCGCTTAGCCCCACTATAAAACCAATCCAAAAACCTGCAGCAGCCATAGGCTCTGCCGTTATCCAGTTCGTTCTTCCCAAAATTACACCGGTTGGCAAACCAATGAGCCAGTAAGAGATAAACGTGATAATAAACATGGCCGTGGTATCTTTATAGCCTCGCAGCGCGTTAGCTGAAATAACCTGAACCGCATCTGACAGCTGGAATAGGGCTGCATAAATAAGCAGTGCATTGGCTAGCGTGTAAACTGCTTCATCGCTGGTGTATAAGCCTATGATGAAACCTTTCGCTAAAAGAGTAAAACTAGCGGTACATGCGGATGTACAAAAGCCAATAAAAATAGCTGCACGGGCTGCGATCTGAGCCTGACGTTGATTGTTTTGGCCTATTCGATACCCTATGCGGATAGCCGCTGCCATGCCCATACTCATAGGAAACATGAACATGAGTGCTGAGAAGTTCAGCGCAACTTGGTGTGCAGCCACCGTTGTTGCCCCAAAAGGTGCAAGTAATAATGCCACCACTGAAAATAGTGTCACTTCAAATAAAATGGTCATAGCGATAGGCAATCCCATTTTAAATGTTCGACTTATGGTCACCATATTGGGTTTGTACATTTGCCCAAACAAGTTGTATTTCTGTAGCGCTGGAGCGAAGCGAACGTAAACTATGGTAGCGATAAGCATGGTGTAAATGACAATGGCTGTCGCTATACCGCAACCTGCCCCCCCCATGGCGGGGATCGGTCCTACGCCATAAATGAAAAGGTAATTACCCACTACGTTTGCCATAAGTCCGATAACGGTAATGATCATGGTTGGCTTTGTTTTACCTAATCCTTCGCAATAGTTCCTAAGCCATTGATAAAGGGCAAACCCAGGCATGGCAAACAGTACATAAAGCACATAATCTACGGTAATGCTAAATAGCGCTGGCGCCATTGGGAATAGTGCAACAATGCTCTCGGTAAAGGGTATTAACCCTGCGATCACTAATCCTACGAAGAAAACCAAGTAGCCAGCCTGTAGACTGGCATCAGCAATGCCGTTTAAGTTTTTATTGCCTTGTAACCGAGAGATGATGGGAGGTAGCGCTAAAGCGATACCCTGAATAAAGCATAGCAATGGCACGGTAATGCTAAAACCGAGCGCTACGGCTGCCATATCGGTAGCGCTGTAGCGTCCAGCCATAATAGTATCGCTAACACCCATCAGCATTTGCGTTATTTGCGCCACCAGCAATGGCCACGCGAGTTTTAAAATGTCTCGACCTTCTAGAAGAAAGCGTTTTTTAATCACGACAATGTGTCTCTTAACTATTTGCCAAACTACAGGGGGTAATCTGTAAGGCGTATTAACGTTTTTAGCTATCAGCCAAACGCGAGGAAATGTGAGTTATTTTATGTTGTTAAATCTTGCCCAGGCTAAAAGTGAAGAGGCATAACTTCAACTTTGTCGCCTACCTGTAATTCACTGACATCCTCGGGCACAACCATTAAGCAATTTGCTGACGTAATAGAGGTCATCACACCCGAACTTTGGGATTTGAAGGGGGTTACTTCCCAATCGCCACACTCATTTTTAACCATGGTTGCGCGCTGAAAATCTCGGCGTCCAGCACGACGATTAAGTGTTGTTGTGATAGTAGCGCTCACAGAAAATGGCGTGAAGGTGTCTAATTGTCCCTGCATTTTCTTGATGATTGGCACCACAAGCAATTTGGCAGTTACAAATGACGACACTGGATTACCAGGAAGGCCACAAAATAACGTGTTATTTATGTTGCCTAAAGCGAAAGGTTTACCTGGCTTTACCGCTATTTTCCAAAAGTCGATTGCGCCTAATTCTGCAATAATATCTTTCACATAGTCTGCGTCGCCAACGGATACGCCTCCGCTACTTACCATTACATCAACCCGTGAGCTTGCATCGGTAAACAGTTTACGTAAAGAGAGTTCGTTGTCTTCCACAATACCAAAATCTATCAGTTCTACATTTTCGGTTTTTAAAATGCTACTCACGCCAACGCGGTTAGACTCATAAATTTGAGTATCTGCACGTGCTGTGCCTGGTGCAGCTAATTCTGACCCTGTAGCTACAACGCCAACGCGAAGCTTTCGTATAACGTCTACCGTATTTTTACCCTGTGAAGATAGCAACATTAGGTGCTCTGCATGTAAGCGCGTTCCCTTTTTTACGAGCGTGTCGCCGCGCGCTATATCATTTGCTTTTTTACGAATATTTTCGTGCGCGACAGGGCGTTTATTCACAACCACTGCGCCCTCAAATTCCGAGGTGTTTTCTATCATTACAACCGCGTTAGCATTTTCAGGAATGGGCGCTCCCGTCATAATTTTAAATGCTTTCCCGGCTTGAAGGGGAGTATCTGCAAGCATACCTGCGGTAATGACACCCTGTACTTCTAACTTTGATTCAGCCGTTTTTTCCAGTTCTGCGGTATTGACGGCATAGCCGTCCATCGCTGAATTATCCCATGGTGGTACGTCCACATTTGCAACAACATCTTGTGCCAAAATGCGATTATGGGCATCAAAAATACTCACTTGTTCAACGTCGGTTATTGCTGTTGCAGCGCTCAACGCTTTTGTGAGGGCTTCTTCTAGCGAAAGCCATTTAGATGACATACCAAAACTCCATGAAATTATTTAACAGGCGGATATTACAGAAAAAAAACACGTTATACCAAAAGTTAACGTGTGAAATTAAGTATAGTCAGCTGGCTAATGGCGACGTTTGCTGCACAATTTTTGGAAAAGTTGTGAAACGTTCAGTGTGTTAATGACTCAGGCTTAAAATGTCCAATATGCTGCCAACGTCGTCCATTACCCAGTCAGGGTTTAAACTTGAAATGTCTTGCCCGTAATTATAGCCATATGTAAGGCCAATACTTTTCATATTGGCCGCTCTCGCGGCAAGAATATCGTTTTTAGAATCGCCTACCATGACGCATTGAGAGGATGACACGCTAAATTCTTTACATACATGTAAAAGAGGTAAAGGCGATGGCTTTTTCTCTTCAAGTGAATCGCCGCCGATACAAAGATCGAATAAATGATTGAGATTGAAACCTTCGAGAATAGCAGGAATAAACGCTTTTGGCTTGTTAGTTACAAGAGCCAAGTTAAATCCGCTTTGCTTAAGCGTGTGCAAGGTCTCACTTACATTAGGGTAGAGTGCTGAAGCGTGACATACATACTTTGAATAGTGACGAAGGAAGACTTCGAGCGCTTTGTTTATGTGGGTTTCTGATATAGCGTTATCAAGCTCATGACTGCCAGATAGTCCTCGATGCACAAGCGTTCTTGCGCCATTGCCCACCCAGCCTCTAATCTCAGGTAAGGAGAATTGAGCTTCGCCTAATTCAGCAAGCGTCAGGTTTAACGATGTCGCCAAATCCGGTGCCGAATCTACCAATGTGCCGTCAAGGTCAAATAAAAATGTATTAATATCGCGCATTACAAATGTGCATTTTGAAATGAGAGGTTAATCATAACACCGCAGTATCCTTACCGCGGTAAAAAGTTAATCAGTTGATTTATTCAAAATCTTGGTTACTGATCCAAAGTACTTGGTATGGCTTCATTTGTAAAAAGCCACTCGAAAGCGCTATCTCATCGCGAGTGATAAGGTCTATCCAATTATCAGTACCTATTAAATTAATGTCGGATAAAAGAATTGTCTGCTCTTCGTCACTGATATTGCTGATGCAGAAAATGCTTTGTTTCCGGTCTAAGCTCTGACGCCAGTAGCCAAAGATTTGGTTACCTAACTGAAGCGTAAACTGGGTTGCATTTGGGTGAAATGCTGGTTGCGCTTTACGGATGCGGATCAATTGAGAAATACGGGTCAAGACCTTGTGATGTTGAGAGAACGGAGAATCTAACAAGGCCTCTAGCTCGTTAAAGTCCCAGCGTTTTCTATTAATAGAACGATTTTGACCGGTATTCGCAACTTTTTCATAATCATTAGAGGTACCCAATAAACTATGTATATAGATGCCAGGAATACCCTCCATACCTAACATAATGGCATGCGCGCAAATAAAACGATCGACTTGATATTTGTCAGGGCCTTTGATTGTGCCTTGAAGCGCATCAAACAGGGTGATGTTGATCTCATAGGGCTTTTGCTGGCCGTGCTCAGAAGCGCGCCACGAAACTTTTCCACCAAAATGCTGCATAGCGTGAACTAAATCAGATATTTCCTCATCGCTTAGCAGACCCTCGGCGGGTCGAAGGCCAATCCCATCGTGTGAAGCTATAAAGTTGAAATATGCGGTTCCGTTTTGGGCGGGCGGCATACTCATCATCCAGTTTTTAAGATAGGTGCAGTCTCCGCTCACCAGCGTGTTGACCAGCAGTGGCGGAAGAGAAAAATTATAGATAGCATGGGCTTCGTTTGCATTACCGAAATAGGTGAGGTTTTCCCTGTTAGGAATATTAGTTTCAGTAATGATTATGATTGACGGGTCAACATGCTCTATCAACGTTCTTATCAGCCGAATGACTTCGTGAGTTTGGGACAGGTTAATGCAATTGGTACCGACAATTTTCCATAAAAATGCCACAGCATCTAAGCGAAATATTTTGGCGCCTTTATCAATGTATAGCTTAATAATGTCGATAAATGCTAAAAGCACCTTTGGGTTTCTAAAATCAAAATCTACCTGATCGTGACTAAAGGTACACCAAACGTGTTTAGTCCCGTCAGCAGTTTCCGTCTCGCGCAGTAGGGGAGAAACTCGTGGTCTTGTCACCATCGACAAGTCCTCTGTAGGGTCCGCTGTAAAGAAAAAGTCAGACCCAGGTCCTTCAGCTTTTATAAAATTATCGAACCAAGCGCTGCGCGCCGAACAGTGATTTATTACCAAGTCGGTCATAAGACCATAGTCTTTAGCTATCGCTTCTATATCGTCCCATGAACCTAGTGCTTCGTTTACTGTCGAATAATCGATAACCGAGAACCCATCGTCCGAACTATAGGGAAAGAAAGGAAGGATATGCACGTTATTTACAGTGTTCTTACAATAGCGATGCAAAAACTTGTTTAAGGTAACAAGAGGTCGTTCGCCTTCCTCTACGATGCTATCACCATAGGTAATCATAACTATGTCATCTTCATCCCAATAATTATGATGGGATTGAGGGGAAGCAATGTCGGTTTCTTGTTGAATACCTATCGTATTTAATAACTGAGTGGCGAGCGTCTCATATGAGACGTCTAGCGCTACATCGGCATAAATGCTTTCTAAATGGTGCTTTACTTTGTCATGGAGGTGCTCCCACGCCATATTACTTACTCCATAAATTCTGCAGTGTCAGCTTCAACCGCTTCTAATAATCGTTCTAAAATATCGGGTACCGCACTTGTCACGCGATTCCAACTTGGAATAAACGGCGTTTCCATCGGATTTTCTAGGAAGTTTTGACCCGCTTTCATGATATTACTGGCAAACATTTCAACCGCTTTTTCTTCGCTGTGAATGTCTAAGCTCAAGCCGTTCATAACCGCATCGTTGTGATAGGTCTCAATGAAGTCTAGGGCGATACGGAAATATGTCGCTTTGATAGAGCGGAACATTTCGTTACTGAACGTGTAGCCTTGGGTAGCCAATTTGCGGAATATTGCTTTGGTAATGTCGATAGACATTTTAGATAAACCGCCTTGGTCGTTATTGAGCGATAAATCTTGATGCTTGTGATCGTAAATATCGCAAATATCGGCTTGGCACAGTCGATTGTGTGAATAATTGCGGTGCATCTCTGACAGAACGCCAATTTCCAAACCCCAGTCGCTAGGAATACGAATATCGTTCAATACATCCCTGCGAAACGAGAACTCACCGGCTAATGGATAGCGAAAACTATCCATGAACTCTAAATATTCATTGTCACCCATAATGCGTTTTAATGCGCGCAGTAATGGGGTCACTAGAAGGCGAGATACACGGCCATTAATTTTTCCATTAGCTACGCGGGCATAATAACCCTTACAAAACTCATAGTTAAACATTGGGTTTGCGACAGGGTAGATGAGCTTTGCCAGAAGGTCTTTGTTGTAGGTAACAATATCGCAGTCGTGCAATGCTACAGATTCGGCGCAATTAGACGCTAGGACATAGCCCATGCAATACCACACATTACGACCTTTACCTAACTCCTTCGGCGCTAAGCCTTGTGCCTGAAGCTCCTCGTCTAATGCTTTCAGGCGAGGTCCATCATTCCAAAGAATTCTGTGGTGCTGAGGCAATTTGCCAAAAAACTTTAGGGCGTGCTTGTATTGGTCTTGGTTTGCACGGTCAAGGCCGATAACAATTTCTGACAAATAGGGAACGTTTGTTAACTCATTAACGATATGGGGAAGTGCATCACCTTCTAACTCAGAAAAAAGTGAAGGAAGAATAAGTGCCATTGGGCGCTTTTGAGAAAACTGTAGCAGTTCGGCTTCTAGCTCTTCGGTAGGACGACGAGCCAAGTTATGTAACGTAGTAACAACACCATTTTGATAAAAATCAGCCATGTGTCCTCCTGATCATAGGGATATTAATTGAGTAAGCATTTCGTTCCAGCCTTCAGGGCCGGTTAGGGTGCTGGTATAGACCTCTTCTTTTTTTATTTCAGGCGGAGGATTTACCGGTGATAAAATGCGAATTGGGACGTGCGCTGCTTCGAGCATTGCTACGTCATTTTTACCGTCGCCAAGGGCGACGGTTTTAACTTTAGTGATATGTTGTTTTTGGTATTCATTGGCTAGCCACTTAAGTGCTTGGCCTTTATCACAGTTACCAGAAACATGAATGAAACGCCCGCCTTCTAGCGGAAACGCACCTCGGTCTTTGACAACCTTTAAGAAACGCTGTTTTTCTTCTTCAGTGCCAAGCCATAAGACAGGTTCGCCAAACTGACGCTTTGCAGCGAGCGATGCCGATAGTTCGTCTAACCCTGTGCAATCTTGGATTTCTTGGACCGACATTTTTGAAAACTGTTTGTACTTGCCATCAAATTCACTGCCCATTTTCTCCAGTAATTTTATCCAGTAGTTTTTATTAGAGATAAACGCCTTGCACCAATAGCCATCGATCCAAATAGTGCCCGTAGGTTTTTGCTTGAAGAAACCGTGCGGAATAAAAACAGCGGCGCCATTCTCAATAATGAATGGTCCATCCAGACCAATTTTTTCACGTAATGGTTGTAGCTCTGCAAATGTTTTACTGGTAGTAGGGATAACGGGGATGTGCTTTTCTTCTAATGCCGTTAAAGCCGGTTTCGCCGCCTCAAAAGAGTAGGTATGGTGGTCTAACAGCGTGCCGTCCATATCGGTGAAAACAAGCGTCTTCGTCATTGGTTTACGTCCTGTTTAGTTATTGTTCTTGTGTCATCTAGATAGAACACCGTATCGCACTTTTCAGGCAAGTGCTCCAACGTGTGCTCCGTAATGCGTTGGTAATGTTGCACAAAGTTTGCCACTTCTTCATCAGACATAATGCCGGCTCTATCTTTCAAGGCTTTACTTGCAAGTTTATGCTCCTGCTCAAGCCGCCATTGATACACGCAATCGAAGCTAGGTGCCTTTAGCATAATACGATAGTCGATTTTCTCGAATAACGTTTGGTAATCACCGGCAAGTTCTGTGTTTACAAACGAACGCCAGATTGCCAAAGGATCTTCAACCTCTTCTAAGTTATTGATTGGAGGTTTAATTTCAGCGGGCGACTGTGGCGTGGCGCCCACGCACCATCCCTCAAGTATGATGAAATCAGGTGATGATTCTATGACAGGCCACTGTTCTTGAGGGAAGGGGTTATCCGTTGCTTTATTAAAGCGAGGGAGTAGCGTGCGCGCGCCTTTATCTAGACTACGAAATGTATTTAGCGCTAAGGTAACATCATGTGTTCCCGGTACGCCTCGGGTCTTTAAAAGCGGATGGACTTTTATGGCGAGCGCGTTTCGTTGGCTTTGGTCAAAATAGAAATCGTCGATAGACAGGGAAACTACCCGTTTCCCATGAACAGACGAGAGGTAAGCGTCAATAAAACTGGTTAGCGTAGATTTCCCAGAACCTTGGCTACCGTTAATGCCAACGATAAGCGGGGTGCTTGCCCCTTTTTGGTGCTCCACTAGCCGTTCACATAATGGTTTGAACCATTGTTGTGCAGTTTCTGCATAACTACTTGGCAATTGATGCGTAGTTAAAAAGCCATGTATATCCATATTGTTACCTCAATCAATGCAGAATTCACACTTCAATAGCAAGTGAGGTAACAACAATTGTGCCAATAGCGTTAATAAAATGGATACTAGTAACTACTTCTTATTTGCAACAATAACGGCTCGTTGTGGTGCAGGGTAACCCTCTATGGTGCGAGTAATATCTTCCGGATCGAGAAAATCTTTCAAAGATTGGGTATCCATCCAGGGTGTTGAGCGCTGTTCGTCAAGCGTCGTATGATTAACATCTACTACACGGATGTTTTCAAATCCCAATCGGCTTAGCCATACCGAAAGGGCGTCCGTACTTGGCAAGAACCATACATTCCTCATTTGAGCGTAGCGTTCCCCGGCCATCAGCACCGTATTCTCATCACCATCTACGACAAGCGTTTCAAGAACAAGCTCTCCGCCTTTTCTCAACTGGTCTTTTAATTGTTGTAAAAAAGCCATTGGGTCTTTTCGATGGTACAACACGCCCATAGAAAAAACCGTGTCGAAGGCGTTAAGTGGTTGCATGTCCTCAATGCCCATGGGAAGAAAATGAATATTTTCACACGGTGCATCGGTGTTACGAATAAAGTGTTTTATTGCGTGAAATTGAATTAGAAACAGTTGTGTGGGATCGACACCAATAACGCTGCTTGCGCCCTCACCGAGCATACGCCACATGTGATAACCACTACCACAGCCAACATCCAATACATTTCTATTTTTAAGCGAAGTAATGTGTGGTGATACACGATCCCATTTCCAATCAGAACGCCATTCTGTATCGATATGTATATCATGGAGATGAAAAGGGCCTTTGCGCCACGGCATAAATTGCTTCAAAAGACCTTCTATCTGTTTCTTCGTGTATTCATCAACATCGCTATGACTGCCAATGGAAACTGACGATGTAAGGTCAATGTGGCTAGGTGATGTCTTTGGGAGTTTGTTTAGTAACCGACACCACTTGTCAAACTCTCCGTGTTTAGCCGTTCGCTGCCATGAATCCATTAACGAAGGTAGCGTTTGTAGCCAGTGTGAAAGCGGGCTGTCTATTAACGACTTATAACACTCGTTAAACCAAATCTGTTCAAGTTTAGTCATGGTTATCTCTGTATATTTATTTAAGCTTTGCGTGAGCGCTATCGGCAGGGTTTATGCTTTCATGGCAACCATCGATGTGAAGTTATAGCACTTGTACCACATGACAACATCGGAAAAGCCGACCTTTTTCAAACGGGTTTCATGTTCATTAAACGTATCGGTGAGCATAACTTTTTCAAGTGCCGCTCGCTTTTGGCTTACCTCTAATTCACTGTAACCGTTATCTCGCTTGAACTGGTGATGCAAGTCTACGAGCAACTCATTGCCGGCAAGAGTAGGGTGGCGAATTTTCTCAGACAACACAAGCATACCTCCGGGATTCAAGCCGTCGTAAATGCTTTGAAGCAGTGCTTGTCGGTCAGCGGGTGGGATAAACTGTAGGGTGAAGTTCATAACAACCAGTGAAGCATTTTGAATCTCTACATGTTGGGCAAAACCATGTTGAATAGAAATAGGGTTGGGAAGTGTAAATGTCTGCACAACACGTTTACAACGCTCAACCATCGCTTCTGACGCATCGACACCGATTATTTTGCAGGACGCAGCGGTTACGGCTCTTGATACCGATAAGCTTGCCGCACCAAGGCTACATCCGAGGTCATAAACCGTCGAATTAGGCGTTACCGCAACCTTAGCCAGTTCTCCGATGGTGTGGACGATAGTTTCATAGCCGGGCACCGAACGCTGGATCATGTCGGGAAATACATCAACGACAGACTCGTCAAATTTAAAGTCGTCTACTTTATTGAGTGCCTTCGCGTATATATTGTCGTGCTTCTTCACTGATAGTCTTCACTTGCCTAATTTGGGGCGCAATTTTACCGTCTGACGCGCAAATGCCAATGAAAAACACTAATTTTGTTATAAATTGCGTGTTTTTTAAGATTAGGGCTTTTCGTTACTATTCTAAAGTATTAATCTATGAACATAATGAAAATAAGGAAGTAGTAACGCTGATGACGAGAATTCTAGTAGCAGATGATCATCCATTGTTTCGCGAGGCATTGAGTGGCGCATTGGAACCTTACTTTGAAAATGCACAAATAATTCAAGCCGGAAGCTTAGATGATGCAGTGTCAAAGCTTAAAGAGTTCGATGGCATAGAATTGGTGCTTCTAGACCTAAATATGCCTGGTGGGGAATATTTTAACGGTCTTATTACGCTTAGAGAGCAATATCCATCTATTCCAGTCGGGGTTATCTCAGGAAGCGACACCGTTGAGGTAGTTGCACAAGTAATGAGTTTGGGTGCTCAAGGTTTCATTCCGAAAGTGTCTGAAACTCGCGAAATTGCTCAAGCCATCGTTGATATGATCGGCGGTAAAAAATGGCTTCCACAAGGCATGGAAGAGCAGTTAGAAAAGGTTGATGACGAGCTTAAACTGCTGCTTCAGCGCTTCCGCGAGCTAACACCTAAGCAAATCCAGGTGCTTTCTTACTTACGAGCAGGGCTTATGAATAAGCAAATTGCTCATGAAATGAATGTTACAGAAGCAACGATTAAAGCGCACATTAGTGCAATTTTACGCAAGTTAGAAATCAACACGCGTACACAGGCCGTGCTGCTTATGGACAAACTTCAGCTAAGCTAAGCCAAACTTTACGTGATAAAAAAACCGGGTTATTGACCCGGTTTTTTTGTTTGAAGAATAATTTCCCCATCTTCAGTCACAATACCTAACCCTTTGTCAGGCACGTTTTCAAACTTCTTCTTCCGCTTTATCAAAATCGTAGATGACCCTGAACCATTAGTGTCATCACGATTTTCTGCTTCATCGGCTAATTTAGTTAAGTAAATTGCCCAATATTCCACATGGGGCGTTGAGTAATCTTTATAAAACCCGATGCCAATTTGGTCTTGCTCTTGATAAAAGGGTAACTCTCCCAACAAATGTTGGCGATGAGATGTTGAGGTTTTCAACGCGTACCAGGCGTCATCCGCTGAGATATAGCCGCCCGCTAGTGCCTCTACTTGATTGCTCATTGCATCACCATAGTATTCAGGCAGCGTTAAACCCGCATTGCGGATACGAGTGTTTGGGCTTCCTCCAAGAAAGTGAGATACCAACCCTCTTTTTGCCATGTCTTTAGCTTTTTCTTCCGCTAACGATACAAGGGTAGGGTTGCATAGCAATACTTTACGTTGTTGTCGTGAGTCGTTAGCTATTAACAAAGACAGTGCTCTCGCCTGTTCTGTATTGCCACAGGTCGTTTCGTTAGAAAAAGTAGAAGTGGTTATAAAACTGGCAAAAATTGCCAAGCCCATTTTTTTATGACGAAAAAGGCCGCTTATGCGGCCTTTGTTCTTAAGCGTTGGACTAAGCAGCTTTTCCACCTCGCTTCTTAGCGGCAGTTGAAGAGTTTACTTTTGCTACTAACTCTTCATGGTCAAAATCATCAACGTTGATGGTGCGAAGTCTGCCTGCTTCTGTTTTACGAAGTAGAGCCGCTTCATCCTCGTTAATAACTTCTTCTGCAAGTGCTTCGTCAGCCAGCACGTCTAAACGAGTGAATGGAAGTTTAGCTTTCTTGTGCTTGCAGATGCGCTCAAAGATAGGTTCACTCGCCAATACATCGTCAAGCGTCTGTTCTAGGTCGCCGAATAAACTACCGTCTTCACGGCTTAAGTACTGACCATAGCCTAACCTACTACGCGCTGTTGACGGTGTTTGAAGCATTTGAGCAATGGCGTGCTCTGTTTTATCAGAAGGCTTGCCAATACGACGACCAAACGGGATTACCATCACACGCAGTGCCGCAGCAATAGCTCGATTTGGGAAGTTCGCTAAGAAATCGACAATTGCCGTCTCAATGTCATGCAATGTGGTTTGCATTGCCCAATGGAGAAGCGGCAAATCTTCTTTCAAACGACCATCTTCGTCGAAACGCTTAAGCGTTGTACTGCCCATGTAAAGACCACTCAGAATGTCACCTAAACGTGCTGACAATCGCTCACGACGCTTTAAATCGCCCCCAAGTACGCCCATCGAAACATCGGTTAACAGTGCTAAGTTAGCGCTGTAGCCCTGAAGCAGCTTGTAGTAACGGGCCGTTTCATCGGTGAAAGGTGCACTGCTAAATGCGCCATTAGTCAATGAGAACCAGATACTGCGAACTGTGTTAGCTACAGCAAAGCCAATATGACCGAATACGGCTTTATCAAACGCTTGCAGCGCCTCTTTTTTGTCTTCAATAGACGCAGCCTGGATCTCTTTGAGCACGAAAGGGTGGCAGCGCATTGCGCCTTGACCGAATATCATCATATTACGAGTTAGAATGTTTGCACCCTCAACCGTAATAGAAATAGGGACACCTTGATAACCGCGCCCAAGATAGTTATTTGGCCCAAGCATTACGCCTTTACCGCCGTGAACATCCATCGAGTCGTTGATGACTTGGCGCATTTTCTCGGTTAAGTGGTACTTACAGATAGCTGAGATAACAGAAGGTTTCTCGCCCAGGTCAACACCAACAGTTGAAAAGCGCGTTACACCGTCCATCAAGTAAGCATTACCACCAATACGGGCTAGCATTTCTTCAACACCTTCCATATGGCCTACAGGCATGCGGAATTGGCGGCGAATACGTGCATAGGCACCAGTAGCAAGTGATACTGATTTGGCGCCACCCGCCGCCGAAGATGGAAGCGTAATGCAACGACCAACAGATAAACATTCCATAAGCATGCGCCAACCGCGGCCTGCCATTTTAGGACCACCAATGATGAAATCGATAGGTACGAATATTTCTTCGCCCTTGATTGGACCATTTTGGAATGGAGTGTTAAGTGGGAAGTGACGACGGCCAATTTCTAAGCCTTTAGTGTCTCTTGGGATAAGTGCGCAGGTAATACCCGGCTCTTTGTTATCACCTAATAGACCATCAGGATCTTGAAGTTTAAACGCAAGACCGATAACCGTAGCTACAGGAGCAAGGGTAATGTAACGCTTGCTAAACGTTAAGCGCATACCTAGCACTTCTTCACCATTCCATTCGCCTTTACATACAACACCCACGTCAGGAATTGCGCCGGCATCTGAGCCTGCTTCAGGACCTGTAAGAGCGAAACATGGGATTTCTTCACCAGCGGCGAGACGTGGAAGATAATGGTCTTGCTGTTCTTTTGTTCCGTAGTGCTGAAGCAACTCACCTGGGCCTAATGAATTAGGAACACCAACAGTGCTTGATAATACGGCGCTTACGCCTGCAAGTTTTTGTAATACACGTGATTGTGCGTACGCAGAAAACTCAAGGCCGCCATACTCTTTTTTGATGATCATGGCGAAAAACTTGTGTTTTTTCAGGAACTGCCAAATTTCAGGAGGAAGATCCTGGTCTTGATGGTTTATTTGCCACTCATCAACCATAGAGCAAACTTCGTCACAAGGACCGTCTAAAAAGGCTTGTTCTTCGGCAGTCAAGCGACCTTTGGGGATGCGATGTAGCTTGTCCCAGTCTGGTTTACCGCTGAAGATATCGCCGTCCCACCATACGGTACCAGCGTCGATAGCTTCTTGCTCAGTGCTCGACATTTCAGGCATAACTTTGCGGTAGAAGGCAAGCAGCTTCTTAGAGATGTGCTGTTGTCTGATATTTGCAAGTGTGAATGGCAGCGTTAAAGCGAGAAACACTACCCAACCAAGCAGGCCGATGTCACCGAAAAGGGTGCCTAAAATCATAACACCTGCGCCCATGGCAACTGCCGTTACCAAACTGGTGCGCTGATAGCTAGCAACCGCTAGTGTCAGAACAACCAGTAAAAACCATATAAAATCTGCCATACTTCACTCCTGAAAGGCGTTGAACGTTACGCTAGTCATTTTAATCACTCTACCAATCGCTATATTTCTTTTAGCAAATATCGAGGTCAGACCAGCATGCTGTAAACCTATTATTTAACAGTGCAAAGATCAAGATTTTTACATGAATATTCTATTAACAACGCGATAAATAGTAGGCTTTTACCAAGGTCCCTAATTAAGTATAGCGCTTAGTTATAAATTCTATTAACTATATGAATTATTGTTGTAGGAACACGTCTAAATTTTGGTGATATGGCTTGAGTAAAAAAATGCGCCGACTGGAAAGTAGCGGCGCATTTTTGTATTAACTGTAAAAGGTAACGAAGCTTCGAGCGCTGTAAGCGCCATGCAGCAAATCAGGTTACTGCATTTCGAACGATCTGAGCTTTATATCGCCTTGTTCGTCACCTTCTTTAAACTGTTGCAATCTTACAAGAGTGTAGTTGAGTGATGGTGCAAACCAAGCAAACGTTTCTCTCGTTTTCGATTCTCGAATAAGTTTAACCTTCACCGTTTCTATTTTGCCATACGGTAAAGACAGCACCTCTTCGTCTACAACCTGAACGCCGTAGTGCCTTAGCTCGCCACGATAATTAACAAAATTATAGTCTAACGATGTTTCACCTTGCGCTAAGCGTTTAGCGAGGTCGATTCGGTAAATTTGGTTATCGAACTCACCGTTCCATTGAAACGTGTCGCCATTTTCCACAGAAATTTTACCGTCGCCCTGATGGCTAAACGTTACTTTTAATTGTTTATCTGGACCGGTCCCTGAGCGATTATAGTAGTACTCCGAGGGAACAACCGTATTATCATCTACGGTGAAAATAGAATGTTCACTGCGTTTGTCCGATAAAAAGAACTTAGACACTTTAGACGTATAAAGAAGCGAATATTGCTGATTGCCTAATTCAGATAGCTCTATATTCGCTTCACCGACATCATCACCCCACTTGTAAGCGGTATACGTTGCTTTGTAGGGCTGAAGTGGCAGCTGTGCAGTACTCCCTGTCTGGGCGGTGGCTACATTCAGCGATAAAGCCAAAAGAAAGCTCAGCGCGAGAGGTTTAGTCGTTTGCATAACCAGATTCTGGAAGTTCTTGCTCATCTAAAACTGCCTTATTGTTTCGCATAGAAAGTCGACCGGCACTAAACCAAGATAGCACAAGCGGGTAAATGCGACGTTCTTGTTCTTGAACACGCTCAGCCAAATCGCTGGCGGTGTCTTCTTCAAACACCGGCACACGACTTTGAATGATAACCGGGCCACCATCAAGTTCTGGCGTAACAAAGTGCACGCTTACGCCATGCTCTTCGTCGCCGTTGTCAATAGCTCGCTGATGCGTATTCAAACCTTTGTACTTTGGCAACAAAGATGGATGAATGTTCACTAATTTTCCAGTAAAGCTGTCTACAAACTCTGGCGTTAATATACGCATGAAGCCTGCGAGCACGACGCAATCGGCACCAAACGCATTAATTTGGGCTTTGAGTGCAGCGTCGTAAGACTCTCTGGAGTCGAAGCTAGTGTGATCCAAGCATACTGCTTCAATACCCGCTTCTTTAGCACGTTCTAACCCGAACGCATTCGGTCTGTTGCTGATAACACCACTTATTTGGGCGTTAAGACGCCCTGCAGCTATTTCGTCAATAATTGCTTGTAAATTACTTCCGTTTCCAGAAATAAGTACACATAGTTTGGTTACAGAATTACTCACGCGTTAATCTCTACTTGCTCATCGCCGTCTTTAGCTGCGATATCGCCAATAACCCACGCATTTTCACCGTGCTTCTTAAGAATATTTATTGCCTGGTCAGTGTCTTTCTCGTCAATAACAATTACCAAGCCCACGCCACAGTTAAAGGTGCGATACATTTCATGACGCGTGACGTTTCCGTTTTCTTGTAACCAAGAGAAAATCTCAGGCCATTCCCACGTGCTTTCGTTAATAACGACTTTCGCATCTTCAGGCAGCACGCGCGGGATATTTTCCCAAAAACCACCGCCAGTGATGTGTGAAATAGCACTTACCTTCACTTCTTCAAGCAGTGCTAATACTGATTTCACATAAATACGTGTAGGCTCTAACAACTGGTCGATGATAGGCTTACCGTTGAGCTCTGCGTTAACATCTGCGCCACTTACTTCGATAATTTTTCTTACTAATGAATAACCGTTTGAGTGCGGGCCAGATGAGCCAAGGGCGATAAGTTTTTGACCAGGCTTAACGTTAGTACCGTCAATGACTTTGTCAGCTTCAACGACACCTACACAAAAACCGGCAATGTCGTAGTCGCCGTCGTGGTACATGCCCGGCATTTCAGCAGTTTCACCACCAATTAGTGCACATCCTGCTTGTTCGCAGCCTGCGCCAATACCGGTAACCACTGAAGTAGCAACATCAACATCAAGTTTTCCTGTCGCATAGTAGTCTAAGAAGAATAGGGGCTCTGCGCCTTGCACAATCAGGTCGTTTACACACATTGCGACTAAATCGATGCCCACACCGTCGTGACGGTTAGCATCCATAGCAACTCTTAGTTTTGTTCCCACGCCATCCGTACCTGAAACAAGTAGCGGCTTTTTATATTTGGTAGGCAGTTCGCATAAAGCACCAAAGCCGCCCAAATTACCCTTTACTTCGGGTCTATGGGTTTTCTTGGTAACAGATTTAATGCGTTCAACAAGTTGATTACCTGCATCGATATCTACGCCTGCATCTTTGTAACTTAAAGAGGTTTTATTTTCGCTCACGGTTGGGCCCTGAAACTAAGAGGTAGAAAACCGCGGATTCTACCAGCAAGTCTGCACAAGTCCAATTTGTGACGGCTATTTTATGTGCTTTTTGATCTTTTTTATTTTAAGGATGAAATTAAACGCAATATAAAAGACAATAGAAACCCACTTTTGGAGAACATCTTGCTAGATAAAACGTCTCGCCCCAAAAGAGGGGACATGCAGTGCGGCAGTTAAATCGTTTTGTCGCGTATCGGTATAGGCGATTAATGGCTGGTTAGCTAAGTAAGGATTTGATTTGAGAGGGTATGGAGTGTCAATGTTAACGGCAGTAAAACGCAACGGCGGTGGGGCCAACAAAAAGAGACAGCGCGCTAAACATATTGTAGGTCTTTCATTGATTGCCTTGCTGAGCTATACAGGCTTTTCACAGGCTGCTCAGCGCGTTGTGGTAAATGAAGCGCAGATTCAGGTAGAAGACCAATCTCAGCGAACGCAACAAGCAGCCCAGAAAAAAGCATTGCAGCAGGTACTCGTGAAAATGTCTGGCAGCACAGGTGTACTGGAAAATGCCGGCGTTCGCGCTGCATTAACGTCACCTCAATCTTTGCTCCGTTCTTACCGATTTTCCTTTGAGAACAACAAAACTTATTATGTCGCTGAATTTGACCAATCTAAGCTAAACGAATTATTACAAAGGGAAATGCTTCCACTTTGGGGTGACAGGCGTCCAGAGACTATCGTGTGGCTTGCCAAAGAAGAGAATAACGACGCCAGAGTGATTTTAGATGAATCATTAGATACGGAATTACAGCGCGCCCTTAAGCAAACGGCGAAAGAGCGGGGCATTCCCCTTAGTTTACCGCTGATGGATCTCACCGACAGTGTTAATATTTCTTCTTATGATGTGTGGGGGCGTTTCGCCGGTCCATTGCGCAAGGCGTCCGCTCGTTACAGCGTAGATAACATCATAGGGGCTCGCGTATATCGCAATGACGCCAGTGCAATTCCAGACCTTCCTGATAATGTTGTGCCGTCGGGAACGGTTGAATCACTCGATGATGTGCTTCTTGATGAAACACAAAGCGATGAACAAGAGACTGAATCTTTGGAGCCTTCAGCAGATAAGCTAGACGGGTTTGGCGATGAAAAGGACAGTATGCAAAGTCAGCAGCTAAGTCAGTACGATACGTTACAAGAAAGCATTCCAAGCGAGCAGTCGGATACTGTGACGTCTTCACTGATTGATACCAGCAGCAACACAACCCTTCCATTTACAATGGATGAATTTGCTGATTATGCTAGACGTGCAAGCGAGGGGGAATACGCACTTGATTGGGTGTTTATAGGCGGGGGTAAGGTCAGTTATGGCAGTATTTACGGTGATTCTCCAGAAGCACTAGGCAGTCAACTCATTGACGCGTACTCAAATTATCTCTCTTCGCTTTATGCCATTGTTGGCATTGAGGCGTCAGAACGAGAAGTGGTCAATGTTTCAATCGCAAACATTGGGTCAATCAGCAGGTACGCAAGTGCAACCGATTATCTCAATAGTTTAAGTGTTATTGAAAACGCATCACTAGTTGAGCAATCTGGTACCGTAGCGACCTACTCATTGATTCTAATCGGCACCTATGATGATTTACTCAACAGTATAAAACTTGAAAGTAAACTTCGCCCCGTTACTGATGCGTACGGACAAACCGTTGAAGGGCACAGTTTCTATTGGAGCAACTAATTTAGCATGCAACTGCCTTTGCCAGTCACGTTACCCGTGGACGAAAACTTCGATAGTTTCGTTACTACGGGCAATGAAGAAGTGGTCTCAGTTCTTGAGCGGATTGCCGACGCACTACCACACTGGCGGGAGTCAATTGAGTTAGGTCCGCTATCATCACTTCAGTTGCCCTTGCTTACCCTTTTGGGTAGCACTGCTACTGGTAAAAGTCATTTGCTGTTCGCCACTTGTCATCAATTGGCCGATAAAGCAGTAAGTCACCTCTATCTAAATTTGAATGATTACCAGTCATGGTCACACGACATTTTTGAAGGGCTTGAAAACCTGTCACTCATTGCGCTCGATAATGTTCACGCAATTTCCGGTGATAGGGTATGGGAAGAAGCACTATTTGACTTGCTCAACAGGGTTGTCGAAACCAAGCATGCGTTGGTTATTTGTACCAGTCATTTAGGCCCGTCTAACCCTGCGTTTGCTCTTCCCGATTTGCGGTCTCGACTTGCTTGGGGGGTGATTTATCATGTAAACCAACTCGATGATGCTGGACGGGAAGAGGCGGTCCGCCTTCGTGCTGAAGAACGTGGATTGAAGCTTTCTAAACAGGCGCGACAGTTTCTTTTACATCACAGTGAACGAGATTTGAAAAGCTTGATGTCGTTGCTAGCACGATTAGATACCCGTTCATTGCAGGAACAAAAGCGACTTTCAGTTGCTATGGTAAAACGAGAACTGGATCTCGGTGAACATTGACCCTTTAAAACCGATATTACCGACATTTTCATCGACCAGCTGAAACTCAATAATCTCGCTCAATAAACAATACCTTACCGATGCTCATTTCTGTCGTTAAGTCGTGATGTAGTTTTGAATTCTTCAATAACCGACATGGTTTTCGCTTGGTCTACGTCTATTACTGGTTCGGTAGCATTAATTAATACGCTAACACCAGCTTCTTGTTCATCTGGGTTAACACTGGATGCAGAGTCACGCCAGGTGATGTTGGTAGGGAGCATGAAGGGAGCAGGCAATGATGCTTGAATAGCAGGTATGTCCAAATCGGGCAACACTCTACTAGCTACGTAGTCGAGGCGCATGGTGACATCATCATCACTTATGCGATTGCGCTGTGCCCACGTCGGTACAAAACTACCGTCATCTAGCGTGTCCCGTGTAAATACGCCAACGTCTGCCTCGGCGCTCAAGCGGTACAGCATCATAAAGCGTTCAAAGAGCATAGCAAGATCTTCGCGCTCGGTGAAATAAGCATAGAAATCTACCGCACCATCTTCCTCAAACCAATTAGCAACCTGTTGTGCAGTGTAACTACGCTGCACATTAGATGCTGTAGCGCCGCCGAACCTTACGTCCGCCAGTGCGTGCAATTGAGATGAGTTAAGAGGTAGAGAAGACGTCAGCCCTGTCGAAATTGGAGAGCGGTCGTCGTAAGACGAAAGTGGGCTTGCGCTATCATTTAATTGTTGCCACTCAGTATAGTCAAAAAAGTCGTTGGCGTGCGCGAGTTCATGATATAGAAGGTAGCTCAGCGCTGCCTCAACATCAGTTCCCTTTCTAGGCTGCCGTTGCGCAACATCTGATGTGCTGATAATTGGAAAATAATATTCGCCATTTTTTACGTAGCGCCACGTTGTGGTGAAGTCGAGTTCGTTGCCAAAACCACTTCTATAATCTGGACGCGTGTTCAACGTATCCCGCTCTTGTGGTGTTCGCCAAAAATTATTCCCGTCTAGATAAATAGCGCCTGTAGCCACCCAATAAAACGAAGGGCGAATATCGTATGAAATAACCACGGCCGTTGTTGCTCGAAAAAGCTTTAGCATATCCTCTTGGGTGGCTGAAGTTTCCAAAAAGTCTTTGAAAGCATCACCCATCCAAGGGTGAGAAACATACGTTCTATCTAGTATATCGTCGATGGTTGGGCTTTCAGTCACCTGTCCGATCAGTGGTAAGTTTGAAAACGAGCAACTATTTGCCACCTGATTGTTGTAAACACACGCTTTTAGCGCTTCGGCGTAAGGGCTGTTCGTGCGATAGGGCATCATGTGGGTGCTAACGGTTTCAGGACGACCTGATTCGTCGTCTACAAAAAATCCGTTATTGTTGATATCAATATTTTTTACAAGTACTTGTGCAGTGTCGGTAAGCGTTTCGCCATTCGACAATATGACAGTGCTTTCTATTTCGATAACGGTGTCACTATTGACGCTAGGCGCTTGGAAGTAAATTGAGTGCGAGTAGTCGCCGTCATCAAAAATAAACTGACTCACTGACGGTCCGGACTTCTGGCGCCATTCAATGTCAGTGATAGCTAAATTCTCTGCATTTACGGTATCTACCCGCAAAGAAACACGCCCGCCTTCAGAGGCCTCGTGACCCAAGCGTAGGGCCGCTAATGGTGCGTTATTTTCGGCGACCTGTAGCGTGATACTGTCAGTCAACCGAGAGCCATTTACAAGCTCAGCGCTAACCGTAATGTCGTAACTACCGGAAGAAAGGGCGTCGAAACCAATAGTTTGCGTATGCGCGTTGAGCGGTTGTTGTGAGAGGCCTGTAACTTGCCATTCTATACTGCTTATCTCTGCACCCGCTGGCGCTGACACAGCAAAATCGACGGAATCGCCAGCTATCGCATTTTCAGCGCCTGAAATGCTTATCGATAGAGGGGTTGAGGGTGTTGAAGAGGGGACATTATCGTTAGAGCCTGAGCCGCCACAGGCGGTAAGTAGCGTTAATGGTACTAAAAACCACACTAACACTGGTACTTTGCACTTCATTTTAACCCCTCGTAAAATTCGACACTGTAGGCCCCACACTTACACATTACTGGGTATGATTTCTGAGTGTCATTTCTTAGTATTATTTCCGAGTATTACTGCGAGCCCTGCTCAAAGCGTGCTTTTTCTTCTTCCATCTCGTCTTTCAATTTTTTGATGCCTAGACCAAGTTCTCTGCCACGCTTTCTTGCAAATGCGGCACAGCCAATGAACATGCCCGTACACAAAAGTATTTCTACCACAGCATACCAACGTTCGTCGGGAACGGCATAGGCAACAGTGCAGCCGTGAATAAGATAGAAAAGAACCACAAAGTTCGCCCACGCATGTGTGTATGGCTTGCCTTTCAATACACCCCAGTAAGGTAACAATAAAGGCAAAATGTAAAACAGAGAAATAAAAAGCGGCGAGTACGTGTGCATCTTAGTAAACGTAAATTGCCATAATGTTATCCAAACAATAAGTCCGGTGTGACTGATGAGTGCGAGATAGCGAAAAAAACGCGTATCTGATGCCATGTTAATTCTCCGATGAAATTGTGTTTCCAATTGTCTATTAAATTTCGCTTTTACGCTTTTTGCTCAAGTTTTTTGGCCAACATAGCCAAACGCTTGCCCTGTGCGAAGCACAACGCCTTTTCATCTTCGCTGAGCCTTTCAGGTGTTGTTTGCCCTGCTTGCGCCACATGGGTCACACCATAGGGAGAGCCGCCTGTTGTGGTACTGTGTAGTTCTGGCTCGCTGTAGGGCAAGCCGCAAATCACCATGCCATGATGCATAAGCGGGATCATCATTGAAAGAAGCGTAGATTCTTGGCCGCCATGCATGGATGAAGAAGACGTAAATACACATGCAGGCTTATTTATAAGCGAACCTTTTAACCATTGACTGCTGGTCGAATCTAAAAAGTGTTTCACTGGCGCAGCCATATTGCCAAAACGTGTAGGACTACCTAACGCCAGGCCGCTACACTGTTCAAGTTCTTGAAGCGTGACTTCTGGAACCAAGTCTGACGCATTCGCCTCGGTCTCCTCATCCTGTATGTCGTGAATACGCTTCACTGTGCGTACGATAACAGGCATATTCTCAGCTGAAACACCTTGTGCGATAGCGTCGGCTAATCGCTTAGTGCTGCCGTGGTGGCTGTAGTAAAGTACAAGAATAGGGTGCACTATAGTATTTCCAGGACTGATTCGGGTGGGCGACCAATTCTTGCGTTGTCACCATTAACAACGATGGGGCGCTCTATTAGTTTTGGTGTTGACGACATTGCCTCGAACAGCGCATCGTCATTCATTGTGCTGTCACCTAAATTAGCGTCTTTATATTCATTTTCTTTAGTACGCATCATCTCTCTAACCGATTCAACGTTAAGTTTTTTAAATATATCTTTTAATTCCTGAACCGAGAGTGGGTGTTTCAAATACTCAACGACAACGGGCGAGACGCCATGCTCTTCCAAAAGAGCAAGGGTTTGTCTGCTCTTTGAGCAGCGCGGGTTATGGATAATCGTAATGGCCGTCATAGATGCTCCTATGTGAGTTTTCCTTTAAATTGGCGCGAACTATTGCGTTTTTGCCGAAGAATATCAAGCAGTTTACCGTTAAGTGGCATAGAGCGTGCAATTTTCTATAAACGCAAATTCTATAAACGTAAATAGGGATAGGTGAGTTACCAACACACTTTGTGTTGGTTAAAATTAGAATAGAGATAAAAAATGGAATCTGGCACTATATTTACAGGTAGCGCTATTAAACGAATAAGAAGCCTAATATGAGTGTGTCAGACACCCAATCTACTTTCACGAAAGCCAAACTCTTTCTCTTTACGCTATTAATAGCGTGTGCAGCGCTCGCCGGTGTATTTACCTATCAATACCTTCAACACGATTTTGAAACCTTAGACGGAAAAACATATCGCTGGAAAGGGTTAGAGGGGCAGTGGGTAGTCTTAAATTATTTCGCCCCATGGTGCGCGCCATGCCTTCGTGAAATGCCCGAGTTAGCGATTTTTAATGCTTCGTTGCCAGAAAAAACGCAACTTTTTGCCATCAATTACGACCCTAAATCTGCAAGCGAACTGGCTGAAATGACGAAGGAGTTTAATATTACCATTCCTGTCATCGTCAGCTCACAGGACACGAAACTGCCGATGAAAAAGCCCCCTTACTTGCCAGCCACATTTATCATTGGGCCAGACGGCAAGGTAATTGATACCATTATGGGCGAGTTAACCGCTGCTCACTTAAAACAGCACCTCGAAATACTCAAAGGCGCTAATTAACAAGGGAAAGCGCTAAAGCCTTTCTAACCTTTCTTCTTGGTCTCTAAACTGCTTTATTCGTGCCCTTATTCGTTGCTTTTCTAAATGGTCTTCGCCAGCAAAGTTATAAGCATACTGTAACTCATCAACTGCGCGGTTATAGGCGCCGTAGAGGGCATAGACTTCTGCTTTGCTCTGATGCATTTGAGAAAAGCGCTTAGACTTCTGATACGCTTCACTCATTAATTGATGCGCAATTTGATAATCTTTCTTCACAAGTAAAAAGTCTTTAAGCAAGGAAATTGCATCGTCGTATTTTTGTGCGCTGATATACGCATTCGCTTGATTAAGCGCCAATACTTGATTTCGAGGGTTATGCGTAACGTGAGGGCTTAGAAGTTCGACAGCTTTAAGCGGTTCACCTAATGAAATGTAAATGTCCGTTAACGCATCAAGATAGAAAAGGTTGCTACTATCGCCCGCAATCAGCTCGTCCATAATTTTTTTAGCTTTCTCGGTTTGCTCTTTGCGCATATAAGCCAGTGCGAGTCCATAAAGCGACGCTTCTTTGCTGCGCTGAACGTCTTGTTGCACTGCTGCTTCAAAATATTCAACCGCGTAATCCGCTTTAAATGAATAGCGGGCTTTAATCCGCGCTTTCGCTAGTTCAAATCGTTTATTAATAGGTAGATATCGGCGCGGGTAGTCTCCAGCTCGACTTCTCGCATCAGCAATACGCGTTTCCGTTAGTGGATGCGTGAGAAGGCGCGCGGGCGGTCGTGAGACCATACGGTACTCTTCGGCCATGGTAGAAAAGAATGAAGCGGCAGCGTTAGGGTCAAAGCCAGCTCTTGCTAGCATAGAAATACCGATGCGGTCAGCTTCTTGTTCATTAGTGCGGGTATAATCAATTTGTAACTGAGCAGATGCTGCAGAACCGGCCTGCATTGCTGCAATCCCTGCTTCTGGATTGGCCATGGCAATCAGCACTCCACCAATAAGTGACGCTAACGCCAGCGGGGATGACCGCTGCTGTGCCTGCATGCGCCGCGCAATGTGGCGCTGAGTAACGTGTGAAATTTCGTGCGCTAGCACCGAGGCTAACTCACTTTCATTCTCTGCCCGTCGCATTAATCCTGTATGAACGCCGATGTGTCCGCCAAAAAATGCGAACGCGTTGATGGCGTCGTTGTTCACCCAAAAAAATTCAAAAGGAAATTTAGCATTGTCGGCATGAACAACTAAACGGTTGCCCAAGTCCTGTAAGTATTCGTCCAATACAGGGTCTGATATAACAGGGCTTTGTCCGCGCATTTGTCGCATAACAGCGTCACCTACAATCATCTCTTTATCGAGTGATATGGCATCTGATGCAACAACCCCAATTTCAGGAAGCGCGTTTTTATTGCTGTATTTGGCATCTTGTGCAACAGCCGTTAAGCTCGAAGTGAGCAAGAAGGAAAAGGCAAACAAAGATGCTGAAAACTTTTTTCTCATGAACCTACAATCATTGTACACGGTTAATACTGCATAACGCTTAGAGCGCTAAGTTGATAAACAGTTTCAAATTTTATTTTTTCTTATATGCATTCATCTTGAGAGGACATAATGCCGAAGTTGTCTCGCTTATACTATGTTATTTGAAGCAAACTCTGTTTCTTTAATCAATATTTATTCAAAAACAGCACAATACCCAACAATACATACGATGAAATCGTCATACCAGTTTGATTTTGAAAGATTCTTAAGTTCTGCTTGTTGCTATCTGCTAGTGCTATCAACTATGATGCGTGTCCTATTCTTAGTAATTTCTGGGCGTTTATATGATTAGCGTTTTTGGTCGTTGGTACCGACGCAAATTTTCCGATCCTGACGCAGCGATGCTGCTTATTCTTATCCTCTTAACCACGGCAGTTTTGCTGCTATGGGGGGGGTTAATAATGCCCGTGCTGGTAGCGGCAGTGATCGCCTATTTACTAGACTGGCCGGTTTGCAGATTGGTGAATATTGGCGTAGGACGAACTGTTGCTTGCGGCATTGTGATGCTAGGTTTCATTACTATTACTATTTTTACGCTTATCGGTTTAGTGCCCATCATATCAAAACAAAGCGTTAATCTTATTCAAGAGACCCCGCTTATTTGGCAAAAAGCCCAAGAGTGGATATTAACGCTACCTGAAAAATACCCCGACTATGTGCAGGTATATCAAATACATCAAATGATGGAAGGGCTCAACGAAAAGCTTGTTGAAGTGGGCGAAACCCTTATTTCCGCATCGTTTAGTAACATTGCCAACTTTGCTGCGCTGCTTGTTTACATGATACTCGTGCCCTTAATGGTATTTTTCATGCTGAAAGATAAGCTTTTCTTTTTAGAGAGCATATCTCGTTTGCTGCCAAAAGAACGCCGTTTAATCACCCAAGTTGGTCACGAGATGAACGCGCAAATTGCTAACTATATTCGCGGGAAAGTCATTGAGATCGTTATTGTCGGTGCGGTAAGTTGCGTCACGTTTGTGTTGATGGACCTGCGCTATGCAATTCTACTTGGCGTGCTGGTTGGTTTTTCTGTACTTATTCCCTACATCGGCGCGGCTGTGGTTACCATCCCTGTGGCCGTGGTAGCGATGTTTCAATGGGGAATATCTCCGGAATTTTGGTACTTAATGATTGCCTACGGCATTATTCAGGCTTTAGACGGAAACTTGTTGGTGCCGCTGCTTTTTTCCGAAGCGGTAAGTTTGCATCCCCTTTATATTATCGTCGCGGTATTAGTATTTGGTGGTTTGTGGGGCTTTTGGGGCGTGTTTTTCGCCATTCCGCTGGCTACACTGGTCAAGGCAGTTATTACGGCTTGGTCGAGTAACCCCGTCGTTATTCCTGAACAAGCCGGGCAAGAAACAGATTATTAGAATAATGGTCATGGAACACGTTGGCGGAGGAAACGCTGTCCACGCTATGTAGAACGAGCCGTTTAATATAAAGAAGGCCTCGGGAGTTTAGCACTCGCGAGGCTTTATTATTTAATGGTGTTTTATGCTGCCTTAGCTATTTAAATAGTCTAAGACCACGGTGTGATGGTCTTTTGTTTTAAATTTATTGAATACGTGCTCCACAACGCCATTTTCATCAATCAAGAATGTAAGGCGGTGAATGCCATCATATTCTTTACCCATGAATTTCTTAGGGCCCCATACGCCAAATGCGTCTGCAACAGCGTGGTCTTCGTCAGAAAGGAGCGTAAAGTTTAGGTTTTCTTTCTCGATAAACTTTGGAAGACGTTTAACTGCGTCAGGACTAATACCAAGAACGATAACATTTTTATCTTGAAGTTCTTGGTTTACGTCTCGTAAACCCTGTGCCTGAACGGTGCACCCTGGCGTCATGGCTTTTGGGTAAAAATACACTAATACTTTTTTGCCTTTAAAATCAGCGAGGGATACGGTTTTATCATCTTGGTTCTGCAATGAGAATTGCGGCGCGTTGTCACCAGCTTGTAACGTTTTCATTGTGATCCTTTTTTTGTTTGTCTACTACTTTGCCTGTCACGTTTAACGACGCAAACAGGGTCATTAGATCAGTTTCTAACGTGTCGACGTTTTCATCGGTAGGAAGGGACACCACGAATTTACATCGCATATTGTCCTTACCCGTTATCTTATCCTTGAAAGTGCGCTGTCGAAAGGCGCTTATCATGGCGTGACGCTCTGCAAAAAATCCAGTCACGGATTTGATAAGACCCGCAGCATCTTCACCGCTAAATTCAACGTTAAAAAGGTGTGCTAGGTTTTGTTTTTCGTGGTGACTCGTTCGCTTCATCATTGATAGCAAATCAAGTTGTTGAAACAACGGTGGCAGAATACACTCTGCCTTCGTAATTGCGCTTTGCGTTCCTTCAATGATCATAGTCAGAGAGAACTCTTTGCCATAGATACCTTGTCTGCTATCAAGAATATTGCATTGCGCTTCTGAAACTGTCGTAGCAATTTCACTTAGTATGCCAGTATTGTCTGTACCTAGAATGGTGACGATAAGTTGGTGTTTCGACATCTACTTCACTTTAATGGTAACTATGAAAAGATGTTAGCACAGAGTTTTTTTAGAAGTCAGTGCCTTTTTGTTGCCTTTGAGTAAGATATTGTCAATTTCTTGTCATTTTACATGCGCTATTACTTGTGTTTAAGGACTGACATATTTACCATGTGCGCTCACATTTTGCGGAGAGATTATGTTTACTGGTAGTTACGTAGCACTCGTCACGCCGATGCTCGAAAACGGCGATATTGATTACAAGTCTTTACAGAAACTTGTGGAGTTTCATGTAGAGCAGGGCACTCACGGCATAGTGTCAGTTGGTACTACTGGTGAGTCAGCAACGCTACCTTTTGAAGAGCATATAAATGTAGTCAAAGAGACCGTTGCTATGGCGTCAGGTGCAATACCTGTTATTGCTGGTAGCGGTGCAAACTCTACTGCAGAAGCAATATTTCTTACTGAACAGTTAGGCTCAACAGGTATCGATGGTTTCTTAAGCGTAGTCCCTTATTACAACAAGCCTCAACAAGCTGGAATGGTTGCTCACTTCAATGCGATTGCAGACGCCAGTGATTTACCCGTTATCTTATACAATGTTCCCGGTCGCACAGTGGCAGATATGCTGCCAGAAACGGTTGCAACGTTATCTGCGCATCAAAATATTGTTGGTTTGAAAGACGCCACCGGCAGCATTGCTCGTCTTAAAGCAACGCAACCTCTCGTACCAGATGATTTCGTATTGTTAAGCGGCGACGACGGCACCAGCTGCGAATTTATGCGTGAAGGCGGGCATGGTGTTATCTCTGTGACGGCCAACATCGTGCCTAAAGCGATTGCACAAATGTGTGAAGCAGCACTTGCTAAAGATTTTGACACGTGTCGCGACATTGATGAAACAATCAAGTTGCTACATAGCGAACTATTTATAGAGCCAAATCCAGTAATGCCTAAGTGGGCTCTATATAAAATGGGCATGATGGAAAGCGCCGTTATGCGCTTGCCAATGGTTTTACCGGAACTATCAAGCCAAAAACGTATCGAAGAACTACTAAAAAAATACGCATTGATTTCTGGTTAATAAGGAACACAGATGAAAAGAACGCTGGCTATAGCAAGTTCAGTAGCGATGGTTGCACTTGCAGGTTGTTCAAGCCAAATAGATAGAAAGACCGCGTCGGGCAGCTACGAATACTTAAAAACGAAAGAAGAAAAGTCGTTAGAAGTACCTTCCGACCTAGAAAAGCCTACATTTTCACGAGAATTTGAAGTACCTGCATTAGGCGAAAGAGCCGATGCTAACCTTGTTGGCAAGTCGCTAGTGGTACGATCGCCAGCCTTGGTTCTTCCCCTTGTCACCGGCTCACATGTCGAAGAAGGTAAGAGTTCAGCCACGATCTGGTTCGACCAAGTAGACGACAGTCAACCTTTAAGCCAAGCTATTTGGAACTCGCTGTTGAGCTTCTTGGATGAGCAGGGTATTGGTGTCGATAGTTTCAGTCCTGAAGAGAAAGTACTGGTTACTGACTGGATAGTGATTAAAAAAGAAATTGATGGGCCTTGGTATAGTTTTACTGATGAAGAAAGTGAAATTGGTGAGCGTTTTGAATTCAAACTAGATGTCAAACCACACGGCCGAAGCGCTGCACTGACGGTAGATCTCAAAGATTACATGCAAACCTTAAATGGTGATGTCATCGCCGAGGTATCTTCAATGGAAGAAAGACGCGAAGAAGTCGAAGTGCTTAACCAAGTGATTGGTCATTACGAGTACCAAATTCAATTGGCTGAAACTCGACGCATTGCACGTATACGTCAAGGTATTCAAACTGAGATGGGCTTTAATGACGATGGCGATGCGGCTTACATTGTTGAGGCGCAATATGACGTGGCGTGGCCTAGAATGTTGCTAGTGCTGCGCAAGCTCGGTTTCGACGTAAAAGATTTAGATAAATCTAACGGCCTGCTATTTGTGACCTATAATGGAGATCAAGGTAGCTGGTGGGATGGTTTATTCTCAGGCGATGATGAACTTCTTAAGAAGGGCGATTATCGCTTGAAAGTTGCAAAAGCGGGTGCAGATCGCACATCAGTGACTTTCATGAATAATGAAAGCGTGCCGTTTGAAGCAAATCAGGTTTCCGACCTTTACAGCGCCTTTGCTGAGGTCATGTCAGAAGATAATCTTGATATATAACTGAGACTGAGAATGGAAAAACGCGACGAGCTTTACCGCGGTAAAGCAAAAACTGTTTATTACACTGATGATAGCGATAAATTGATCCTTCACTTTAGAAACGACACTTCGGCGTTTGACGGTGAAAAAATTGAGCAGTTAGATCGCAAGGGTGAAGTGAATAATAAGTTTAATCACTTTATTATGACGAAGCTTGAGGAAGCTGGTATTGCAACGCAAGTTGAAGCACTGGTGTCTGATACTGAGTCTTTAGTTAAAAAGCTCGACATGATCCCCGTTGAGTGTGTGGTGAGAAACTTGTCTGCGGGTTCATTGGTTCGCCGACTAGGTGTTGAGGAAGGCAAAGAACTGAATCCACCTATTTTTGAGTTTTTCCTTAAAAATGATGCGCTTCACGACCCTATGGTTAATGATTACCATATTTTATCGTTTGGCTGGGCCACAGAGTCTCAAATTGCTGAGATGAAAGCATTAACGTTCAAAGTGAACAGCGTGCTAAAAGCGCTGTTTGATGAGGCGGGTATGTTACTTGTGGACTACAAACTAGAGTTTGGCGTTGATAAAGATGGCAACATTGTTTTAGGTGATGAATTCACGCCAGATGGCTGTCGACTATGGGATAAAGAAACCCGTAAAAAGATGGACAAAGACAGATTCAGACAAGGTTTAGGCTCTGTCGTAGAGACCTATATAGAAGTGGCAGAACGTTTAGGCTTATCGCTGTAACTGGAACAACTTCTTCTATTAATTTTTAAAAAGAGGACCAAATGGTCCTCTTTTTGTGTTTTTATGGTACGGATAAATAGCGCCATGGAGACATTTTAAACTTGCCAGCGCCTTCTGAGTGGGCAATTATCTGTGCGGACCGGTAATACACAACTTGCTTCCATCGCCATGTCTAAATAAGCTATTGTAGATAAAAAATATGAGAGCGTATTAGGAAGAGTATTTTTGGTTAAGACTCTATTTTTAGTGACTATGGCTATGGTTGCATTTGCTGCAAACTCACTGTTGTGCCGAATGGCGCTTGCCAATACGTCGATAGACCCTGCGAGCTTTACCGTATTACGTTTGATGAGTGGCGCAATAGCACTTGTCGTGCTCTCGTTTATTTCTCAAGGTCGCAGTGGCAAGAATGATACATCAGTAAGCTTGTGGCATAAGTTGAGTAGCAATGCCAGCGTGTTTGGTGGTGTCTCATTGTTTATCTATGCAATATGCTTTTCTTACGCATATATATCCATGTCCACCGGCACGGGAGCCTTGCTACTGTTTGGTGCTGTTCAACTAACGATGATAACAGTAGGTCTAATTAAAGGAGAGCGATTTAAGAAACTGCAGTGGCTGGGGTTTGTGTTAGCTTTTGCAGGGTTAATCATTCTTCTCCTTCCCGGCGCGTCGGCGCCTTCATTATTATCTGGTGTCATTATGACGTCAGCGGGTGTGGCGTGGGGAGTATATTCTCTGTTAGGTAAAAAAAGTGCGTCTGCGCTTTTGTCTACCTCGGGCAATTTCATCTATGCAACTTTACTCTGTGTGCCATTAGTTGTCGTTGTTTCGTTCCTAAGTTTGGGCGAGTTTTCGCTAGATAAAGCCGGAATATACTACGCCCTTGCTTCGGGTATTTTCGCATCAGGTTGCGGTTATGCAATTTGGTACAGCGCTTTGCCGCTGGTTAAATCGACAACCGCTGCTACCGTCCAGTTGAGTGTTCCTGTGCTTGCTTCAATTATGGGGTGGATGGTATTAGGTGAGGCGTTGACAATGCAAATTGTGCTCGCTTCTATCATTACGCTAGGTGGCATTTCTCTTGTAATAAGAAAATAGTGATAACAACTTTAGCCATCAATAAGCGTTTAAAGTTTCCTTTTTTCTGTCCGTATATCAAAAGGCTATTATACTAATGGGCAATGCTCGAAACCTTTTTGAGTGATACTCTAGTGAGTACGAACTTTCTTAATTGATGTGAAAAAATCTAACTGTCCAGATGGTTGATTTACAAGTAACTTATCGGGGCTAGCGTTTAAAAGCATTGAGTTTAGAATACTCTCCGATATGAACATAGAACAATCCGTATGGGTATAAACGCTAAACATTGGCGGCGGGAGTTCCCTTTGCGAAGGAGTAAGTTTTGCAATTATCCCCACCCATTTTAAACGATGATGAAAGAGTTAAAGCGGTAGAACGACTGGGTTTACTCGACACCTTGCCGGAAGAACGCTTTGACCGATTAACCCGTTTAGCGTCAAGCATCTTTGGATGTCACTCCGCGACAATTACTTTTATTGACGCAGAAAGGCAGTGGGTTAAGTCTTCAGTTAATCTTGATTTGGGTGAAAGTGCCCGTGAACTTTCATTTTGTGCTCACACTATTGCACAAAAAGAAGTGCTGGTTGTTTCTGATACCTGCAATGACGATCGTTTTAGAAATCACCCTTACGTAACTGGCTGCCCACATATTCGTTTCTACGCTGGGGTCCAACTTATGTCAGAAGGCCAGCCCGTTGGAGCACTGTGTGTATTTGACACCGAAGCAAAAGAGTTTGATGAAAAGAGAATTGAGCAATTAGGCAATTTAGGAAAACTTGTCGAATCAGAGCTTCAGCGGCAACAGATTAACGAATTATCCAACCAACTAGAAGAATATCAGCGTCGTCTTGCTCGTACGCAAAAAATAACGCGGGTGAGAAGCGCCATACTCGAAAAAGTAGTTAATGCGGTGTCTTTGCAAGATGTGCTCAACGACATTGTGTATGCCATTGAAACTGAATTTTCAGAACAGATATGCAGCATTTTATTGTTAGAGGATGGCAAGCTTAAAAAAGGGGCTGCGCCGTCACTGCCTGATTTTTATAACGAAGCTATTAATGGCGTTGAGATAGGTGCTGGTGTTGGTTCCTGTGGAAATGCCGCAGCAACCAACACACTGACAATTGTAGAAGATATCAGCACACATCCTTTCTGGTCGGAATGGAAAGGTTTGGCAGCAAAAGCAGGCGTAGGCTCATGTTGGTCACAGCCCATTCAAGATTCCAAGGGTAATGTTATCGGAACGTTCGCTATCTATCATAAAGATAAAGCCATTCCGTCTTCTGAAGAAATTATTTTAATAGGGCAGTTTGCACATATCGCAAGCATTGCGGTGGAAAGAGAATTGGCCAAAACGCTCATTTGGAAGCAGGCTAATTTCGATGTGTTGACCGGCTTACCTAATCGCAATTTAATGCTGGATCACTTGCAGCTTGCTATGGTCTCGGCGGATCGTGACGGAGAAAAAGTAGCGGTAATTTTCCTAGATTTAGACAACTTTAAAGATATCAATGACGCCCTTGGCCATGATCTTGGTGATAAATTACTTGTAGAGTGCGCAGAACGTATTAAAAAAGCGTTGCGAGCAAAAGATACTGTATCTCGGCTAGGTGGCGATGAGTTCATCATTATACTCAATGGCATTACTGGATTGAGTTCCGTCGAAGCTGTAGTTCAAAAGATACTTGATGCTATTGCTAAACCATATATGTTAGATCTTCAAAGAGTTCATTCTAGTGCAAGTTTAGGAATTACTATCTACCCTGATGATGGTCGTGATGTAACGAACCTATTGAAGAATGCTGATCAGGCAATGTATGGCGCCAAGGGGAAAGGAAAAAATAGTTATCAATATTACACTCATGAAATGCAGTCGGCGGCGATTAAAAGGATCACGTTACTCAATGACCTGCGTTACGCCGTAAAGAACAAGGAGTTGTTTATTGAGTATCAACCTATCTGTAACTTTGACAGTAAAAAGGTTGTGAAAGCTGAGGCATTGCTAAGATGGCAGCATCCAGAAAAAGGTAGGATCCCGCCAGACGAATTTATTCCACTTGCCGAGGAGTCGGGACTCATTATTGAAATAAGTAATTGGGTCTTCGATGAAGTGTGCAGGAATATCAAGCATTGGAAGTCGCGCTTTTGTAGCGAACTACAAATAAGTATTAATACATCTCCTAGCCAATATTTTAATGCAGAGTCTAATATCACTGAGTGGCTGAATTTGTTGTTAGAAAGAGGCATATCAGCGCGCTCCATTCTTTTAGAAGTGACGGAAAACTTGCTAATGGAAGCGAATGATATGGTATCTAAAAAGCTGTTTGAATTTAGGCAGGCTGGTGTTGATATCGCACTTGATGACTTCGGCACAGGCTTTTCTTCTATTTCCTATCTTAAGAAATTCCCTACCGATTACATCAAAATAGACAAAAGCTTTGTAAAGTCTATGACGGACGTGAGTAACGATAAAGTACTGTGCGAGGCCATTATTGTGCTAGCTAAAAAGCTTGGAATTAGCGTGGTGGCAGAAGGTGTGGAAACACAGGAGCAGTATGACATCTTAAAACATATGGGATGTGATTATGCGCAAGGTTATCTGATTGCTAGGCCACTATTAGAGGCTGATTTTGAGTCTTTTCTTTTAGCGCGCTAGCGCAACAGACGCTGCGCTAGCTATATACCTACCTCAACGACTCAAGAGAGCGTTGCAAGCGATTGACCAGAATATGTTTCAAGCTCTTCTGTTCGGTTTTCTTTTATCTTATTCGCCCAATTAGGATCTTGGAGTAGGGCTCTACCTACAGCAACTAAATCAAACTCCTCAGCGTTTAGACGTTCAAGTAGATCGTCAACTGAACGAGTATCTGAGCCTTGACCTTTGAAGGCGCCGAAGAAGTCATCATTTAGCCCAACCGAACCAACGGTTATCGTAGGTTTTCCAGTTAGCTTTTTCGTCCAACCCGCAAGATTTAACTCGCTACCTTCGAATTCATTTTCCCAATATCGACGCTGAGAACAATGGAATATATCGACGCCAGCCTCGCTCAAAGGAATCAAAAACTTTTCTAATTCTTGAGGTGATTGTGCTAAACGAGCGGTGTAATCTTGTTGTTTCCACTGTGAATAACGAAGTACTATAGGAAAGTCGGGCGAAGTTGCGCTTCGAATAGCCTTGATAATCTCAACAGCAAAACGTCCACGGTTTTCCATGCTGCCACCCCAACTGTCTGTGCGTTGGTTTGTGCCTTCCCAGAAAAACTGGTCAACAAGATAACCATGGGCACCATGGATTTCTATTCCATCCATACCAATGGCTTTCGCGTCAGATGCCGCTTGAGCGAATGCAGCAATTACAGATTCAATATGCTCAACCGTCATAGGCTCGGCGCCTTGCTTACCTGGCTTGAAGAGACCAGAAGGCCCCGCACTTGGAAGTTCAGGGTAGGGGGCTTTTTCTGCAACACGGGCCATACCAACATGCCACAATTGAGGCATTATTTTTCCACCTGCGCCATGCACTTCATCAACAACCTGCTTCCAACCTATCAGTGCTTGCTCTCCATGAAATTGAGGAATATTTCCATCCATCGTTGCGACTTTATCATTTACCGTTGTACCTTCAGTAATAATAAGGCCTGTGCCACCTTGTGCCCGACGTTTGTAGTAAGCAGCAACGTCTGCCGTTGGGATGCCATTTGGAGAAAATTGACGCGTCATCGGCGCCATCACAATACGGTTAGTTAACGAAAGGTTACCTTGTGAGTAAGGTTTAAACAGGGCGTTAGCTGTCATCTTTTATTCCTGATTATTCTTTTGTGTTTAGGGTCTTTTAGCGTCTTTTTTATTTCGGCAAAGGAAATCCACTTTGATGTTACAAGCCCTTTATTAGCGCCACGCATATTGTTTAATCGCGTGTTGTTCTCAACGCTTTAAAAGAGTCACTGATACACTAAAAGCACCATAGGTAACATGTGATACTACTTGGGAGATGGGCTAAGTCAATTTTCCAATGTTGATAGTAAGTCATAAATACAAGTGAACTAAAGGGCGCCTTTGATGGAGGAGTCCTGATTCAAAACTCATCAATGTTAATCTAAGATTTCTACAATTTCCCTTGTGGCTTCAATAAGTCTTACCACCTTGTTTTCAATACGAACGGTGATCAAGCCGTCGTTACCTAGTGGCACAACAACCCGAGCATGGCCGTAAATATCTCGGTCTAAACGTTTGCCAACGGCTAACTTTTTTTCCCAACCGGGCGGTAGTTCACCCGTCCGTTCATATTTTTTCTCTATACCTGGGGGCAGAGTTTTATCCTTGTGCCCATTGTTCGTGGTGGAATTCGCGGGCAAGCTAATTAATGCCAACACTGCGGAAATACTTAGCAATGGTAAAATTTTCATTGTCATCCTCACATAATGCATGAAAGCGTCACACTATTTTTATCGTTCAGCAAAGGCGTACTAAGACCAAGAGCGTTGAATCTTATACGCTATAAGCCTTTTTCAAAATTGAAAATTAGTGAACGTAAAATAGCAGCATGATAGTGATACAGCGAAAACTGTACCAGGGTGGACAAGATAAGTTATCAAATGCTTAATAAACGTGCGTTCGGTTATGCTACGTTTTAAACTTGCTGTTAATCAGATAGTTAATAAACAAGAATTGAGGAGGCGCAATGAGTGATATTGTATTTTCGCGTGAGGAAAAAGGCGTATTAGTCGCTAAATTACAACGATATTTTGATGATGAATTAAGTGTTGAGCTTGGTCAGTTCGACGGCGAGTTTCTGCTGGATTTCATTAGTAAGGAAATGGGCGCATCGTTTTACAACAAAGGGGTAAACGACGCTAGAGCAGTCGTTGCATCGCGCTTACAGGTCATTGATGAAGAATTATATGCCATCGAAATAGTGCTGTGAGAGTGATAGTGAGCGTGATTAATGAAAAGGTTATAGCGGTACTTTAATTTTTAACGGGCACTTAGCCACACAGCAGCACGGCAGTATTTCGTCGTCATCGATGAATGCAAGAGGGTCGGTAGTATACTCAACTTCGCCTTCTATAAGCTTGGTACGGCACGCGCCACAAAATCCTTCCCGGCAGTGGTAATGGATATGAACGTCCGCTGCTTCAAGGGCACTTAAGATTGTTTTATCAGAAGGGGCTTGAATGATGCCCACATCGACAACGTCGATGTGGACAGATTTTTCATTACTACTCATTAAGCTGTAATTTTTTACAGCTCAAAATCGGCAAAGTCGTCTTCGCTTACCGCCGAATCGATTTGGCCAACAAGGTAAGAGCTAATTTCAGATTCTTGAGGCGCTACTTGGACATTGTCTGAGTTCAGATAATTATTCATCCACGGAAGTGGGTTGCTGCTGATATCAAACGGTGCATCTAGACCAATGGCAGACATGCGCTGATTAGCAATGTATTCAACGTACTGGCATAGGATTTCTTTGTTAAGTCCAATCATTGAACCGTTCTGGAACAGATAATCTGCCCACTGCTTCTCTTGCTCAACTGCATTCATGAAAATAGCACGAGCTTCATCTTTACACTCTTCTGCAATTTGTGCCATTTCTGGGTCATCTTTGCTCTTAGCCCACAGGTTAAGAATATGCTGCGTTGAGGACAAGTGAAGGTTCTCATCACGGGCAATCAATCGAATGATTTTAGAGTTACCTTCCATTAACTTGCGTTCGGCAAAAGCAAAGGTACAGGCAAAAGACACATAGAAACGGATAGCTTCAAGCGCATTTACCGAGTTCATGCATAGAAACAGCTTCTTTTTGAGCTCGTACATGTTAACCGTGTAGGCAGTACCATCAACGGTGTGAATGCCTTCACCCTGTGTTTGCCATAGCTGAGTGGCAAAAATGAGATCATCGTAGTATTTGGAAATATCAGCAGCGCGGCGCTTAATTTCTTCATTCACTACGATATCTTCAAAGATCTCACTCGGGTCTGAAAACAAGTTCCGAAGAATATGCGTGTATGAACGAGAGTGGATCGTTTCAAAGAAAGACCATGTTTCTACCCAGGTTTCTAGCTCAGGTAGCGAGATAATAGGCAAAAACGCAATATTTGGACTGCGGCCTTGTACCGAATCCAGAAGGGTCTGATACTTAAGGTTTGATATAAAGATATGTTTTTCCGGATCGGTTAATTTCTGAAAATCAACGCGGTCACGAGAAACATCAACTTCTTCAGGACGCCAAAAAAAGCTAATTTGTTTTTCAATAAGCTTTTCGAAAATGGCATGTTTTTGTTGATCATAACGTGCAACGTTTACGGGGTTGCCGAAAAACATCGGTTCGATCAATGGATTAGTACTTTGCTGATTAAACGTAGTGTATTTCATGATAGCCTAACTAAAAACTTAATGATTAACGCGTATTATTGTTTGTGTTCTTGCTGCGAAACGTTAAGGGCAAATGCGGTAATATCCGTTTGTGCATTTGCCACTTAAACAGGTGGGCGCGTATTAAATTTTACACGCGCCGCCTGCACAATCATCATCTTCCTCTACAACCACTTCTTCTTGGCGTGGCATAGGCTCGCTTGCTTTTGCGTCTAGCGCTGAGGTGTCTGATGCACCATCGCGAGTATTGTGATAATAAAGTGTCTTAACACCAAGCTTGTAAGTGGTAAGAAGGTCTTTGAGCAGAAGCTTCATTGGCACCTTGTTACCTTCAAAACGGCTTGGGTCATAGTTTGTATTTGCTGAGATAGTTTGGTCGATAAACTTCTGCATGATACCAACAAGTTGTAGGTAACCATCGTTTGAAGGAATATCCCAAAGTAGCTCATATTTGTCTCTTAAAGTTTCGTACTCAGGTACTACTTGCTTAAGTACACCATCTTTACTCGACTTAATACTGATGAAACCGCGTGGTGGCTCAATACCGTTCGTCGCGTTAGAAATCTGTGAAGATGTCTCTGATGGCATTAATGCTGACAGCGTAGAGTTACGCAAGCCGTGAGTTTTAATTTCTTCACGAAGGGCATCCCAGTCGTAATGAAGCGGTTCATTACACACGCTATCAAGATCTTTCTTGTAGCTGTCGATTGGCAAAACACCTTGCGAGTACGTTGTCTCGTTAAATTTAGGACACGCACCTCGCTCTTTCGCAAGATTGTTCGACGCTTTTAATAGGTAGTACTGCATTGCTTCAAATGTACGGTGAACCAGACCATTCGCGCTGTGATCCGAGTATTTAACGCCGTTTTTAGCAAGATAGTAAGCAAAGTTAATAACGCCAACACCAAGTGTACGACGACCCATAGTAGCGTTGTATGCCGCCGGAACGGGGTAGTCTTGATAGTCGAGTAGGTTATCAAGTGCACGTACCGCAAGATCGGCAAGCTCTTCAAATTCGTCTAGTGACTTAATTGCACCGAGGTTAAACGCAGATAGCGTACATAATGCAATTTCGCCGTTTTCATCATTAACATGCTGCAGCGGCTTAGTAGGAAGCGCGATTTCAAGACAAAGGTTGCTTTGACGTACCGGCGCCACTTCTGGGTTGAACGGGCTGTGTGTATTACAGTGGTCAACGTTTTGAAGGTAAATACGACCTGTGCTTGCACGCTCTTGCATGAACAAGCTGAACAGTTCCATAGCTTTAATTTGCTTCTTACGGATGCTGTCGTCGTTTTCGTATTTAACGTAAAGCTCTTCGAATTTCTCTTGGTCGGCAAAGAATGCATCATAAAGACCAGGCACATCAGACGGACTAAACAACGAAATGTAGCCGTCTTTCATCATACGTTGGTACATCAGTTTATTAAACTGAACACCGTAGTCGAGGTGACGTACACGGTTTTCTTCTACACCACGGTTGTTTTTAAGAACCAACAAAGATTCAACTTCCATATGCCAGATAGGGTAGAACAGTGTTGCTGCACCACCACGGACGCCACCTTGCGAACAGCTTTTAACAGCAGTCTGGAAGTATTTGTAAAACGGGATACAGCCAGTGTGAAATGCTTCGCCACCGCGTATAGGACTGCCGAGTGCACGAATGCGACCTGCATTTACACCGATACCAGCACGCTGGCTTACGTATTTAACAATAGCGCTTGCTGTTGCGTTAATTGAATCGAGGCTATCGCCCGTCTCAATAAGTACACATGAGCTGAACTGACGCGTTGGTGTGCGTACACCGGCCATAATGGGTGTCGGTAATGAAAGTTTAAATGTAGATGCCGCATCATAGAAACGACGGATATAATCCATTCGAATTGTTTTGTCGTAGTTTGCAAACAAACACGCTGCCACAAGAATGTAGAGGAACTGTGCACTTTCATATATCTCGCCGGTAACGCGGTTTTGCACCAGATATTTACCTTCAAGCTGTTTCACCGCTGCATAACTGAAATTCATATCGCGCCAATGATCGATATAGGTATCCATCTCTGCAAATTCTTCAGCGGTATAGTCTTCAAGCAAGTGCTTGTCATACTTGCCCATATCAACCATTTTACCTACATGCGAAATCAGTGAAGGAGGCTCAAACTGGCCGTACGCTTTTTTGCGGAGATGAAAAATGGCTAAGCGCGCAGCTAGGTATTGATAATCCGGAGCGTCAGTTGAGATCAAGTCCGCCGCTGATTTGATCAAGGTTTCGTGGATCTCGCTGGTGTTTATGCCGTCAAAAAACTGGATTTGGGCTTTTATTTCAACTTGTGAAACTGAGACGTTATTTAGCCCCTTTGCTGCCCAAGTAACGACTTTGTGAATTTTTTCTAAGTCGATGGTTTCTTTTTCACCGTTGCGTTTGGTGACAAATAAGTTGTTGTTCATGTTACTGGCCGTTTTTTTGTTAGCGCTTGATGCGGGGCTATGTGACGCCCATTTTAATTTTAATTATTGTATGAATTACTGCTATTTACTTTGACTCACGCCAAATAACAGCCCACACAAAAGCGGCCTAGACCAAAACCTTTAAAGTTTGAAGTAGAGACTGCTTGTTAAATTCGTTTACTGCTTTTTTTCCAGCGAGCTTGTTGTCACACCATCCAAATGAGTTCATTCATCGGCATAAAAGCTGCGATCTGGCGATCCCAAGAATGGGTTGGGATCGCTTGCTGAATCAAACACAAGATAGTGAGGTTTTAGCCGTAATGCAACCCAATATCTGGTGGTATTTCGAGCACTCAAACTGGCATGGAATTTATGTTAGTAACAACTAACTTTTTAGGGTTCTACAAGCATTAAACATCGGGATTGCAAGCATTTTAATAAGGTTCTTTGACGTAAAAATTAATTTATTCTTAAGATTCAATTTTTATAAAAACACGATATATGGTGTTTAAAATATCGCCGCAACCCAAGATGTAGTGTTAAATTAATTTTGCGCTACTGTATATAGTAAGTAGTTTACATCTACATTGTTAGACGAAAGATAAAAGCCTTGAGTGATAGGGTCCATGTGAAGCCCTGTCATGTCACGGGGGAGTAAACCTGCTCGATCGGTCATCGCCATGAGCTCAGAAGGTTTAATGAACTTACTGTGATCGTGCGTACCTTTTGGAACGAGTTTAAGAATATACTCAGCGCCAACGATACCCATCAGATAGGATTTGATATTCCTGTTTAACGTAGAGAAAAAAACATGGCCACCAGGTTTGACTAACTTTGCGCAGGCCATGACAACAGATGCCGGGTCAGGCACGTGCTCTAGCATTTCCATGCAGGTTACTATATCAAACTTGCCTGCATTATTTTGTGCAAAATCTTCAGCCGTTGAACACACATAGTCTACTTTTATTCCAGACTCTAAGCCGTGTAATTTGGCTACTTCCAATGACGCCTCAGCCATATCTAAACCGGTAACCCTAGCGCCCGCACGCGCCATTGACTCTGCTAAAATACCGCCACCACAGCCAATATCAACCACCTGTTTATCGAAAAGGCCTTCACTATGTTGATTGATAAAGTCTAGGCGAAGGGGATTAATAAGGTGCAATGGTTTGAACTCACCCTCTGGATCCCACCAGCGGGAGGCAAGCTCGGAAAACTTGTTTATTTCTTGTTGGTCTACGTTCGTCATAGGTAAAACAATCCTTAATATATCTCTTTTTAAGATATCGCAAATTAGGCGCGTGTTTCACTGTTTTTAAATAGATTTAGTGTTTTTATATTAAAGGATGAGTGAAAAATAATCGCTTGTCTTTTTGTTGCTTAATAAGCGTAATTAACCGCTACATAAATCTGTCATCAAGTGGTACACTCAAGCAACGATTATGACCCACATAATAACAAGAGTGCGCGCCCAGTCTTGCTCTCACAATGATGTGATGTAAGGCGCTGGATAACGCAGAACAAACCAAAATAAAGGGATTAAGCAGTTTATGTCTGATAACGCTAAAGAAATCCTCCCCGTTAATATTGAGGAAGAGTTAAAGAACTCATACCTTGATTACGCGATGAGCGTTATTGTCGGGCGAGCCTTGCCTGACGTAAGAGATGGCTTGAAGCCAGTGCACCGTCGCGTGCTGTTCGCAATGAACGAACTGAAAAACGACTTTAACAAGCCATACAAAAAATCTGCCCGTGTGGTAGGTGACGTAATAGGTAAATATCACCCTCATGGTGATTCCGCAGTTTACGATACGATTGTTCGCATGGCGCAGCCTTTCTCTCTCCGTTATATGTTAGTAGACGGGCAGGGTAACTTTGGCTCCGTAGACGGAGATTCGGCCGCTGCAATGCGTTACACAGAGGTTCGAATGGCAAAGATCGCCCACGAACTTCTAGCTGATTTAGACAAAGAAACCGTAGACTTTGTACCTAACTATGATGGTACAGAATTTATCCCTGAAGTATTGCCGACGAAAGTACCTAACCTTTTAATCAACGGTTCTTCGGGCATTGCGGTAGGTATGGCGACGAATATTCCGCCCCATAACCTTACTGAAGTCGTTAACGGTTGTATTGCATTGATCCAAGACCCATCAATTACGATTGATGATCTCATGACCTATATCCCAGGACCTGATTTCCCAACAGCGGCTATGATCAGTGGTCGTAAAGGTATTGAGGACGCTTACCGTACAGGTCGTGGAAAAATATATCTTCGCGCTAAAGCTGACATTGAAACTGACGCTAACGGCAAAGAAACGATAATCGTTAACGAAATACCTTATCAGGTCAATAAAGCACGTCTTATTGAGAAGATTGCCGAGCTTGTAAAGGAAAAACGTATCGAGGGCGTTTCAGCGCTTCGCGACGAGTCTGATAAAGACGGTATGCGAATTGTCGTTGAAGTTAAACGCAACGAATCTGCCGAAGTGTTACTTAACCATTTATACGCCAATACCCAACTTCAAACGGTATTTGGTATTAACATGGTTGCGCTTGATAATGGCCAGCCCAAAGTATTTAACCTCAAAGAAACGCTAGAGTGTTTTATCCTTCACCGCCGTGAAGTGGTAACACGCCGTACCGTTTTTGAATTACGCAAAGCCCGCGATCGTGCTCATATCCTTGAAGGTTTAGCTATCGCGCTTGCCAATATCGACCCAATTATCGAGTTGATTAAAGCGTCGCAAAGCCCTGCAGATGCGAAGAAATCGCTTGTTGCACAAGGTTGGGACCTAGGTGACGTAGCGCAAATGCTAGAGCGCGCTGGTGATGACGCTGCTCGTCCAGATTGGCTGATGCCGGAATTTGGTATTCGTGATGACAAATATTATCTGACTGAACAGCAGGCCCAAGCAATTCTTGACCTTCGTTTACACAAGTTAACAGGTCTAGAGCATGAGAAGATCCTCGAAGAATACAAGCAGCTTCTAGAGCTTATCGCTGAACTACTTCACATTTTAAATAGCCCTGAGCGTTTGATGGAAGTCATTCAAGAAGAACTTGAAAAAATCCGTGACGAGTTCGGCGACGAGCGTCGTACCGAAATTACCGCTGCAAGTCACGATATAGATATTGAAGACCTAATTGAGCAGGAAGACGTTGTTGTTACGCTTTCTCGCGAAGGCTATGTGAAATATCAGAAGCTGACGGATTACGAAGCGCAACGCCGTGGTGGGCGAGGCAAATCGGCTACTAAGATGAAAGATGAAGATATCATCGAACGACTACTCGTAGCCAATACCCACGATCATATTTTGTGCTTCTCAACCCGTGGTCGCTTATATTGGTTGAAAGTGTATCAATTGCCATTTGCAAGCCGAAATGCTCGTGGACGTCCAATTGTGAATATTCTTCCTTTAGAAGATAACGAGCGTATTACCGCCATTCTTCCAATCAAAGAATTTGAAGAAGGTAAGTTTGTATTGATGGCAACGGCAAATGGTACGGTCAAAAAGACTGACCTGAGCTTATATTCTCGCCCTCGTTCAAGTGGTATCATCGCGGTGAATCTGAACGACGGTGACGAGTTGATCGGTGTTGATATTACTCATGGTGATGACGACATTATGTTGTTCTCTGATGCGGGTAAAGTAGTTCGCTTTAACGAAAAGCTTCGCGACAGTGAAACCGGAGACGTGAAGCGCGATCCAGAAACTGGTGAAGAGCTGCTAGCCCTTCGTCCAATGGGACGCACTGCAACAGGTGTGCGCGGTATTCGCTTACAAGACGGTCAAAAAGTGGTGTCGCTGATTGTACCTAAAGGCGATGGCCCTATACTAACCGCTACGGAAAACGGTTTCGGTAAACGTACACCGCTAGAAGATTACCCAGCGAAGAGCCGTGCAACACAAGGTGTTGTATCTATCAAGGTATCTGAGCGCAACGGTAAAGTGGTCGGCGCGGTACAGGTTGACGAAAGCAATGAAATAATGCTTATTAGTGACCAAGGCACACTGGTACGAACCCGTGTTAGCGAAGTGTCGGTAGTAGGTCGTAACACACAAGGTGTTCGCTTAATACGCACAGTCGAAGGTGAGCACGTTGTTGGGTTGCAGCGAATTGAAGAAGTTGCCGAGTTACAAGAATTAGATGAGGACGGTAACCCAATAATTCTTGATGACGCGCAAGAACAAGCAGAAACTGCTGTTCAAGAGCAAGACAACACTGCACAAGACGGTGAAGGCTCAACGACAGAAGAGTAGGGGTAACGCGCGAGCAACGTGCTTTGCGTATTATCAGTGTTCTTTAAACAAGCGGCTTTTGCCGCTTGTTTGCCTAATGGCTCACAGAATATAAAGATGCTCGTGAGTTGAATGGTAATTATCTACAGGTGTTGAACAACGCGATGAAAGAGGTTTTTAACTTTAGTGCGGGTCCGGCGATGCTTCCTAAAGAAGTTATGCTTAAGGCTCAAGCAGAATTTACAAATTGGCGCGATCTAGGCTGTTCTGTTATGGAAGTGAGCCACCGCGGTAAAGATTTCATTGAAATAGCAGCTAAGGCAGAGCAAGACTTGCGCGACCTGCTATCCATCCCAAACAACTACCACGTGCTTTTTACACATGGCGGTGGTCGTGGGCAGTTTGCAGCGGTACCGCTTAACTTGTCAGACACCAACGATACCAGTCTTCACCTAGTAAGCGGCTCTTGGTCGAAAGGCGCGGTAGATGAAGCCAACAAATACAATAATGCTGTTGTTGTTGGTGAGGTGTCTGAGAAAGACGGCCTGCATTATATTGCGCCGCCTCAGTTAACCGACATTGATCAGTCTGCTGCATACTATCACTTCTGCCCTAACGAAACGGTTGATGGTATTGCCTTCGACTGGTTACCAGAGTCCGGTAAAGTACCGCTGGTTTCTGATATGTCTTCGACTATTTTGTCTCAGCCGCTAGACGTAGCGAAGCACGGTGTTATTTACGCTGGCGCACAAAAAAATATTGGTCCTAGCGGCTTATCAGTTGTCATCGTGCGTGACGATCTTGTTGGCAATGCACGTCAAGATACTCCGTCTATTTTCGATTACGCGCTGGCAGCCAAGTCAGATTCCATGTACAACACACCACCTACGTTCTCATGGTATTTAGCGGGGCTTGTGTTTGAATGGCTCAAAGATATGGGTGGTGTGGATGCTATGGCTAAGCGCAACGCTGAAAAAGCAGCGTTACTATACTCTGCGATTGATAGTTCTGACTTTTATTCAAGTAAGGTGCACCCGGATAACCGTTCGAAAATGAACGTACCATTCCATTTAGCTAACCCTGAGCTAGACAAATTGTTCCTTCAACAGTCACAAGACGCTGGCTTGCTAGCATTGAAAGGGCATCGTTCGGTAGGTGGCATGCGTGCCAGTATTTATAACGCAATGCCGGTAGAAGGTATTGTTGCGCTTGTTGAATTTATGCGCGAATTTGAAAGAGTGAATGGATAAAATGGAGCAGTTAACATTAGACCCGATTGCGAAAGTGTCGGGAGAGGTCAATGTACCTGGTTCAAAAAGTCTGTCTAATCGCGCACTGCTCCTAGCGGCGTTAGCGGAAGGCGAAACGGAACTGACAAACCTGCTTGATAGTGAGGACATTGAACACATGCTTAATGCCCTTACGAAACTGGGCATTAGCTATCGCCTTAATGAAGACAAAACCCAGTGTGTTGTGCAAGGTAACGGTGGTGCATTTGACGTGGCTGAGCCGCTAGAGCTTTTTCTAGGCAATGCCGGAACAGCAATGCGTCCTCTATGCGCAGCGCTGGCTGCAAGTAATGTGGATACTGTGCTAACTGGCGAGCCGCGCATGGAAGAGCGTCCCATTGGCGACTTAGTCGATGCACTGCGTGAAGCCGATGCTGACGTTACCTACCTTAAAAACGAAGGTTACCCTCCGCTTCAAATTAAGGGTAAAACGTTGAGTGGCGGTGAAATGTCAGTTGACGGTAGTGTTTCAAGCCAATTCTTAACAGCACTGCTGATGGCTGCACCACTTTTTTCTGGTGATGTTACGATTTGTATTAAAGGTGAACTCGTCTCTAAGCCTTACATAGACATTACTCTTGATACCATGGCGAAATTTGGTGTTGTAGTAGAGAATGACAATTACCAAACGTTTACGGTTTCAGGTGATGCTAAGTACCTATCGCCGGGTAAATTTATGGTAGAAGGTGATGCATCGTCTGCATCATACTTCCTTGCAGCCGGCGCCATTAAAGGTGGAACGGTACGCGTAACCGGGATTGGTCAAAACAGCATTCAAGGAGACATCCGTTTCGCTGACGTGCTTGAAGCCATGGGCGCAAATGTAGTCTGGAACGATGAATATGTAGAAATTACCGGTGCACCGCTTAAGGGTGTAGACATGGATATGAACCATATTCCTGATGCGGCTATGACGATTGCGACTACTGCGTTGTTTGCAGAAGGCCCAACAACCATAACCAACATCTATAACTGGCGCGTAAAAGAAACCGACCGCTTAGCTGCCATGGCAACCGAGCTGCAAAAGTTAGGGGCTAAGGTGGAAGAGGGTCATGACTACATCACAGTGTGGCCAACTGACTCGCTGAAACACGCAGAAATAGACACGTATAACGACCACCGTATTGCCATGTGCTTTTCGTTAGTCGCGCTTAGTGATACGCCTGTGACCATTAACGACCCAGGTTGTACGCGAAAAACCTTTCCTGACTACTTTGCGCGCTTTAAAACATTATATAGCGCGTAAATACACTGCCTAAATATAACATCCATCGAATAAACTTTGGTGAGGCGATGGGTTGATCTATATCAGTATTAGCCAAATGTACAATGCCACCTACGCCAGGTGGCATTGCTTATCCTGCGCTAAAGCGTATAATTACGCGCGATTTTTAGTAATTTAAATGATGGAGCAGGTATGCATTCCACACCCGTAGTCACGGTTGACGGTCCAAGTGGTGCTGGCAAAGGTACATTAAGTAGCTTGTTAGCAAAGAAATTAGGGTGGCATTTTCTAGATAGCGGTGCAATTTACCGTGTTTTAGCGGTTGCCGCACTACACCATGACCTGCCGTGTGATGATGAAGAATGTGTTGTTCCTCTAGCAACCGGTCTCGATGTGAGTTTCGAGACGAATGGCGATACTACTCGTATTATCCTAGAAGGCGAAGATGTAACAGATGATATTCGCACTGAAGAGGTGGGAGCGGTAGCATCAAAGGTCGCAGCGTTGCCCCGTGTTCGTGAAGCCTTGCTTCGCAGACAACGTGCATTTCAGCAAGATCCGGGCTTAGTAGCCGATGGCCGCGACATGGGCACGGTAGTATTTCCCGATGCGCCTGTAAAGATTTTCCTTACAGCTAGCGCAGAGGCTCGTGCTGAGCGTCGTTATAGTCAGTTGAAAGCAAAGGGCATGGATGTTAATATTGCGCGCCTTTTGACCGATATCAAAGCCAGAGACGAGCGCGATACACAACGTGCAGTCGCGCCCTTGGTACCGGCACAAGATGCAATAATTATAGATTCAACAGACTTGGATATTGACCAAGTCTTTGAAAAAGCGATGGATATTATTTCCTCACGCCTTTAATGACGAGAGCTGATCGCATCCAAAGCAGTGTTGCTACAGGGAGTGGCGACTAAATTTAATAACCCCGCGTTATCCGGATAAGAAGCGTGGATATCAACTTAAAAGTTTATTTGAGACTTATGACTGAAAATTTTGCACAACTTTTTGAAGAAAGCTTACAAGAACTAGAAACACGTCCTGGTTCAATTGTAAAAGGTACTGTTGTTTCTATCGATAAAGATATCGTTCTTGTTGACGCAGGCTTGAAATCAGAAAGTGCTATCCCAGCTGACCAATTTAAAAACGCTGAAGGCGAGCTTGAAATCGCTATTGGTGATGAAGTAGATGTAGCGCTAGATGCAGTAGAAGATGGTTTCGGTGAAACTATTCTTTCTCGTGAAAAAGCCAAGCGTCACGAAGCGTGGGTTGAGCTGGAAAAAGCTTACGAAGATAAAGTCACTATCAAAGGCGTTATCAACGGTAAAGTTAAAGGCGGTTTCACTGTTGAAGTTAACAGTGTACGCGCGTTCCTTCCAGGTTCTCTTGTTGACGTACGTCCAGTACGCGACACTACGCACCTTGAAGGCAAAGAGCTTGAGTTTAAAGTTATCAAGCTAGATGCTAAGCGCAACAACGTTGTTGTTTCTCGTCGTGCAGTTATCGAAGCTGAAAGCAGCCAAGAGCGTGAATCACTACTTGCTAACCTTGAAGAAGGTCATGAAATCAAGGGTATCGTTAAGAACCTTACCGATTACGGTGCGTTCGTTGACCTTGGTGGCGTAGACGGTCTTCTACACATCACTGATATGGCTTGGAAGCGCGTTAAGCACCCAAGTGAAATCGTGAATGTTGGCGACGAAATCAACGTTAAAGTACTTAAGTTCGACAAAGAGAAACAGCGCGTTTCTCTTGGTATGAAGCAAATGGGCAACGATCCATGGCAAGAAATTGCGTCTCGTTACCCAGAAGGTACTAAGATCAACGGTCAGGTTACTAACCTTACTGATTACGGCTGCTTCGTTGAAATCGAAGACGGCGTTGAAGGTCTTGTACACGTTTCTGAAATGGATTGGACTAACAAGAACATCCACCCATCTAAAGTTGTTAACCTAGGTGACACTGTAGATGTAATGGTTCTTGAAATTGACGAAGAGCGTCGTCGTATTTCTCTAGGTCTTAAGCAGTGTATTGCTAACCCTTGGGAAACATTTGCTGAGTCACACGAAAAAGGTGACAAAGTGTCTGGTAAGATCAAGTCAATCACTGACTTCGGTATCTTCATCGGTCTTGACGGCGGCATCGACGGTCTAGTTCACCTTTCTGACATCAGCTGGAACAAGTCTGGTGAAGACGCGGTTCGCGACTACAAGAAAGGCGACGAAATCTCTGCAGTTGTACTACAAGTCGACCCAGAGCGTGAGCGTATCTCTCTTGGCGTTAAGCAAATCGAAGAAGATCCTTTCAACAAGTATCTGACAGATAACAAGAAAGGTGCTATCGTTACTGGTACAGTAACAGCAGTTGATGCGAAAGGCGTTACTGTAAACCTAGCTGAAGAAGTTGACGGCTACATCCGCGTTGCAGACCTTGCTGTAGAGCGTGTTGAAGACGCAACAGAAGTAGCAAGCGTTGGTGATAGCATCGAAGCGAAGTTTATGGGCGTTGACCGTAAGAACCGCACTGTTAACCTATCTGTTAGAGCGAAAGATCAGGCTGACGAAAAAGAAGCTATCGATAAAGTTAACCAGCAAGAAGATGTTGGTTTCGCTAACGCGATGGCAGAAGCATTTAAAGCTGCTAAAGGCGAATAATGCTTTTGTGGGTGTGCATATGCACACCCAATTCGCGATAGCTGTTTAAACAATAATATTGACAATGAGGTTAAGCATGACCAAGTCTGAATTAATTGAACGGCTCGCGGATCAAGCGCGTCATATTCCGGCGAAAGAACTCGAACTGGCAATAAAAGAACTTCTAGAGCAAATGGCGCAAACCCTCCAAAAGGGCGAGCGTATTGAAATTAGAGGTTTTGGTAGCTTCTCGCTTCACTACCGCGCACCTCGCGTAGGTAGAAACCCTAAAACGGGTGAAACTGTTAAGCTTGATGGTAAATATGTACCTCACTTTAAGCCTGGTAAAGAGCTTCGCGAAAGGGTAGATGCCTCAATCGCATAACGTATTTTTTGAAAGCCGCTGCAAAGCGGCTTTTTTGTGTCTGCTCGTTTTTCATTTTAACAAGTAAGTTGTGTACATAAATGGTATTTACATTGGTGACCAGACCATCGCATCAGTATACCAACGTTTAATTTTTAATACCTATTGACCCCAAGTTGAATAGGGTTATATATTATTCTGATAACAATAAACGGTATTTATGAAGTAATGTCAGCCGGCGACGAACAAGCAATAATAAAACAATATCAGCCGCTAATTCGCGCTTTAATTCCTTACGAACAACAAAATAAGTTGTTAGAAGGGATAAACAAATTTTCGAAGCGCCTTCCAAGTAGTGTCAGAAAGGTTGTAAAAGAGGAAGTCGTAAGGCTAACCTCACTTACAGACGCGCCTGCCGATAACTCAGCGTTCGCTCAATTTCCCGTGATGAAATTTAAACATTTCGGGGTTCAAATGCGCCTTGATAAAGTGGGCGCACAGATACTTAAAAACGAAACGTCGCTTTATCAAGATAGGTATACGGTAGGTGTGTTTGAGTCAGTAATGAACTCAGACTTTTATCAAAATCAGATAAAGAAAGAGCAGTTTAAAAAAATTGTTGATGCCTTTAATGTCGAGAGCCAATCATTTACGGATATTGATTTTGGCGAAGATATAGCTATTCGACCTAACTTCACAATTTCTTCTCCCGAATTTGAAAAAGGGCGGCATTGCTCAATTAGTTCGATGTCGCACAGGGAAATAACCCTTGAGACAAAAAGGCCTCCTAATGCCTCTACCGGCGATGTACTAACGTTCACTATTCCTGAAGTTAAGGGTCTCACTAAAGAACCTACTGAGATAACGCTAGCGTTAGATTCGGTAAAATATAACAAGCACCTTGGGAAATATGAAACATCGTTTATCTTTCAAAACGATGTAGACAAAGACTTTATTGCGTTGGTAAAACGCTATGTCGCTGTAACGGCCTATAAACAGCCGCTGCAACGAGATTTGGAAATAGAACGGGCAATGCAGGAGTTGGAGCGTGATCGCATATTGGAAAATAGCCCTTGGTTACCGGTTTTTCTTGCGCCTGAAAAAAAATCGTTAAAGCCCGTCATAGCACTTTTTACCAAAGCCAATGTAGAGCATAACAATGCAGAGAAATTATTAGCGAGTCTGCAAGACAAACCCATTTTTTCAACGCTAGTTGAGGAACTGCGCAAATATAACGAGGCTTATGTTTTTCAGGGGTATATCAAAACAAAAAGTGGTAACGTCCAAATAACCGCAACCCATCGTCAGCTATTGGCGCTCAATCAGCTTAATGCCTTGGTCTATTTGCTCGCGAAAAACGGCGATTTTATATGTACACACTGCCGTCTTGATGCCGTGAATAGAGAAGATAAACAGAAAGCCTTTGCGATTCACGATATTGCCAGTAAAGAGTTTGAACAACTCGCGCAGATATCTCATGTGTTATATTGCAAAGACGTTTCATCCTACCTAACTAATTTAACGCTTTCTGCTAAATGTGACTTCAAACCTTTATCTAAATCGTTAAAAGCCAGTGGTAATAATTGGCATATTGACTATGTGATGGAAGAAGACTTAGACAGACGGTCAGAAACCCGATACATCATCGATAAATCCGCGTCAATTAAGGTAGGGTTACTTTCTTCTCTTGATGCTCGTGTGGCAGATTTAAGCGCCAGCGGCATGAAACTCATCGTGGCACCGAACAGCGAGTTGCAAAAAGAAATTCGCGTATCGATTCCAGAATTAAAAATCAAAGGTGAGAAGTATAAGGTTGTTCATTACCATGCGAATACTGGCGTGGCTAGACTTTGTCTTGTGGAGGACACAAGGAAAGCCAAAATGGGGTCCAGTGTTGATAGCATGGTTGAGGAAAATACGGCCTATTTCAAGGTGAGAGATATTGCGCGGATCCAGCGCTCAACGCACCGGTTTATATGGGAACTTGCCGTCCGCCATATGCCTTCCTTAGCGGTACTATGCGTTATGAACCGCTTTACATTAGACAGGCTGAAAACCGTTTATCAAAGTGATGCATCGGACGATCTTTACCCGTTTTCGCGAACACAAAATATCATTCCGCTGCACGGCTTCTTCGCTGATAAAGGTCAAGCTAAACCTAAGTCCCGAATACTTGAAGGCATGTTTAAAGAAACTTCTAATCAGGCGCTAGTAGTTCACTGCGTAAGAAAAAGTGATAATAGACTCGTTTATATAAAAGAACGAGATTTCCTTTTTTCTAAATTGCGCACTCAGATTAAGTCACAGCTTGATGAAGGGAAAATTCAGCTAAGTGCAACAGATGTGACAGCCATTCGATGTCATGGCGCCATCACTCCTTTAACCAAGAAGCGTCTTGCACAACTGTCTAAAATAGACAAAGCCATGTACCTAAAACTCGAAACTATGCAAGCGGGCTATACCCATTGCATCTTCATTACCAACATGTCGGCATTGCATCACGATTTAGTTGTAGACAACCTTATCGCTAAACCAGAACGTCAAGAGCTGCAAGAACAGGGCGTTGCTTAACGTAATTCGGTTACGCTTTTTGTGTTATCTCTTTTCGCATTTTGCTATTCTTGTAAATAAATCAATAAAAAGGGTTTAGTGTTGAAAGGGATCCTAACGTTTCTCATTATTCTGGCGTTGCTTTTCATTGCGTTTGTTATTGGCTCGCAAAACGAAGCACAAGTGACAGTAAATTATCTGATAGCTCAGGCAAATTTACGCCTATCGACGCTCATTGCAATAACCTTATCTATCGGAGTCGGCATCGGCATCCTTATCATGCTGCTAAGTTGGCTTAAGTTAAGGGTTCAGTTAATGAGTGCTGAATCGAAAATACAGCGTTTGGAACAAGAACACTAATGCTCGAGCTGCTGTTTCTTCTTCTGCCTGTTGCGGCAGGTTATGGCTGGATAATGGGTCGAAACAGTGTCCGCCAAGCCCAGCGAAAACAGTCGAGCATCCTATCAAAACACTATTATAAAGGCTTAAACTTTCTTCTTTCCGATCAGCCTGATAAAGCCGTAGACACCTTAATTAAAATGATTAATGTGAACAGCGACACGGTGGAGACGCACATCGCAATGGGTAGTTTTTTTCGCCACCGCGGTGAAATTGACCGTGCGATAAAGGTGCATCAGAATTTAGTAAGTAGAGACGAGCTTCAGCCGGCTCAGCGCGAGAATGCTCTTAGAGAGCTTGGCCATGATTACACGCAGGCAGGTTTTTTAGAACGTGCTGAGAATGCATTTCTTCAACTGCTTAACAGCGAAAAACATTATCTTGTCGCTCAACAACAGCTATTTAGCATCTACCAGACCACAAAAGAATGGGAGCGCGCTATAGAGCTAGCTGAGCGGATGGTTCAGTGCCATGGTGACAATGATGACGTGTGCGAGCGGCTGGCTCATTTTTATTGTGAGCAGGCAGCAGTAGAGCTTAAAAATGATAGCCAAGGGTCAGCGTTAACTCTGCTGCAAAAGGCCGTTAATGCAGATGAACACGCCGTGAGGCCTTGGTTAATGTTAGGCGACATTGCATTGGAACAGCAGCGCTATACAGATGCCAACGCCTATTTTACTCAAGTGGCAGAACGTGACATTAATTGGTTTAGCGAGGCGGTCCCTAGTCTTGAAAAAATAGCCGAAGAAACCGATGACTGGGACAGTTTTCAAAAGAATCTAGAGGCCCATTGGCAAGAATGCGCCACCTCGTACTTAGCTATGGTTGATATTTTAATGAAGCGAGGCGAAACGCTTCAAGCTGCTGAGTATTTGTTAGAACAACTTAGAAAGCGTCCTACCATGCGGGGTTTCAAAACCCTTATGGGGCTCTATATTGATCAGCTAACAGATAAAACCACAGCTGATAGTCTGCGGCTGTTAAAAGAATTAGTAGAAAAACAAATGCTACAGCGGCCTAAATACCGCTGTGGAAGCTGTGGATTTTCAGGTCGAAAATTATACTGGCTTTGCCCGAGCTGTAAAAAATGGGGCGTAGTGAAACCAATTAAAGGGCTAGACGGAGAATAAAAAGACATGCATGACCCACGCGTTATTGTTGCTTTAGATTATGACAATAAAGACACTGCCTTGGAGTTTGTGGATAAATTAGATCCAAGCTTGTGTAAGCTAAAAGTGGGCAAAGAAATGTTCACCTTATTCGGGCCAGAGTTTGTGAAGGCGCTTATCGCCAAAGGCTATGATGTTTTTCTCGATTTGAAATTTCATGATATCCCCAATACGGTAGCCAAAGCATGTAAAGCAGCGGCGGAGCTGGGTGTATGGATGGTAAACGTGCATGCTTCTGGCGGGTTGCCAATGATGCAAGCGGCTAAAGAAGCCATTGCAACAAGCAGCAACCCTCAAACCAAACTAATCGCGGTTACTGTACTCACCAGCATGGACGAGGCGCAGTTAGCTGACGTGGTAAGCAACGTAACACCAGAGCAACAAGTACTGCGTTTAGCAGCGCTGACTGAAAAAGCAGGGTTAGACGGCATTGTATGTTCAGCGCAAGAAGCCAGCGCGTTGCGTGAAAAACATAGCGACGACTTCCTTCTAGTGACACCTGGTATTCGTCCAGCAGGCGCAGACGCAGGCGATCAAAAAAGGGTTATGACACCTCCTGATGCAATGAAAGCGGGTGTGAGTTATTTAGTAATGGGGCGACCTATTACTAAAGCTGACGACCCTATTGCTGTGCTTAACGCAGTAAACGCCTCGTTAGAATGTTGATGGTGCTACCAACACAATGTGCTTATGTAGTTCAGCTAGCTAATACCAGTCCGCATAGATAATTACCCACTTATCTATGCGGATTAATGGTATAAGGTATCATCGTTTTCTAAAGGTAAGAAAGCAAAATGAACTAGCAAAATCAAAAAAGCTCGGCTGTGATAACCACATGCCGAGCTTTTTATTGATAGGGTGGGAAGAAAGTGTATGGCCCTCAACTCACCCTAGTGAAACTAACTTATTCGCCTTTAAGTGCAACTTCAGCAGGCGTATATGTTAGGCCTAGTTCTTCACCTAGTGCATCAACTACTGCCTTATAGGTTACTTTACCCTCGTGAACATTTAGGCCGTTAAGCAAGTGCTTGTCTTCAAGCATGGCTTTCGCTGGGCCTTTGTTTGCTAGGGCTAAGCCGAATGGCAATGTAGCGTTGTTAAGTGCCATTGTAGAGGTGCGCGCAACGCCACCTGGCATGTTCGCAACACAGTAGTGAACCACATCATCTACGATATAAACAGGGTCTTGGTGAGTAGTGGCTTTAGAGGTTTCAAAACAGCCACCTTGGTCGATCGCAACGTCAACAAGTACTGAGCCAGGCTTCATTGCCTTTATCTGTTCGCGAGTAAGCAGTTTTGGCGCCGCTGCACCAGGGATAAGAACAGCACCAACAACAAGATCAGCTTTTGATGAATAGTGCTCGATAGCATCAACAGTTGAATAAACTGTTTTTACCTGACCATTAAAAATGTCGTCGAGCTGACGAAGACGTGGAAGAGAACGATCCAAGATGGTCACGTCAGCGCCAAGACCAAGCGCCATTTTCGCGGCGTTAGTCCCTACAACACCACCACCAATAACTAGTACTTTGCCTGGCGCTACACCTGGTACGCCACCAAGAAGCGTGCCGCTACCGCCGTGCGCTTTTTCTAAATAATGTGCACCGGCTTGAACCGACATACGACCAGCAACCTCACTCATAGGAGCAAGTAGCGGCAGCCCGTTGCGTTCGTCAGTTACGGTTTCATATGCAATACATGTTGCGCCTGATTCCACGAGAAGTTTAGTTTGTGTAGGATCTGGGGCAAGGTGTAGGTAAGTGTAAAGTGTTTGACCCTTACGCAGCATTTTACACTCGTTAGGTTGTGGCTCTTTCACTTTTACAATCATTTCTGCTTCTGCAAACACCTGCTCGGCTGTAGTTGCAATTGACGCGCCTGCCTCGATATACAAATCGTCGGTGAAACCAATAGCATCGCCCGCGTTAGTTTCAACTAAAACACTGTGGCCATGGGTAACAAATTCTTTTACCGCCGCAGGTGTTAAGCCAACACGGTACTCATGGTTTTTAATTTCTTTTGGTACACCAACTATCATGTATCGTCCTCAATTTTAAAGTGAGCTTCTATGCGGCTCGGGTTGAATTTCAATCTATAGTTATGGGTAAAGTTGCCCAACACGATATTCGGCGAGTATACGCCATAAAAAAACGAACTATCTGCTGAAGAATCATGCTTTATCGAATATAATTTTGCTAATCGTCACTTATGAAATATTTTGTATGCTGGTAAAGACGCCAAAACACCTTGACCGAATAGACAGGAATATTCTTATACAACTCCAGAAAAACGGGCGTATATCAAACGTTGAACTTGCTAAAGAGGTGGGTTTAAGCCCCAGTCCGTGTCTAGAGAGAGTAAAAAGGCTAGAGTCACAAGGCTATATCAAAGGTTATCACGCCATTGTTGACCCTGAGAAGCTGGGGGCCGCAATGCTGGTGTTTGTAGAGATAACCTTAACTAAGACATCTGTCGATATCTTTGCAGAATTTTCTGCTGCGGTAAAACTGCATGACGATATACAGGAATGTCATTTGGTATCGGGAGATTTTGATTTTCTTTTAAAAGCACGTGTAGCGGATATGGGAAGTTACCGCAAACTGTTAGGCGATACGTTGTTACGATTACCTGGGGTTAGCGAGTCACGCACCTATGTCGTGATGGAAGAGGTAAAAAGTACATCGTCACTTCGCATTAATTTGAAGTAATGAAAGCGTGGCTCAATTGCTTAATTTTATGGTAGGCTGTGCAAAAATACAGTGTTTGAGTCTTTTTATAGGGAAATGAGAAGAGTCACACGGAAGGGCAGGGAACCGGTATGTGAATTTAATCGCACTCTCAGTGACTTGCATAAAATAAAAATTATCTAGGAATAGTAGAGAGTTTGCTAAGCTCTTTGCTGCTATTAGCGCATACCTCATGTGACAGCATGTAAAAAAACATGTCACGATAGCTGTGGTAAATGCGATGGAATTTGAAGGTTTTTTAGGGTTATGGCGCGATTAACAGGGGTTCAGCGAGTGTGGGAAGCAGGCATGATTATCGCCTGTGTTTTCGCCTTCTTTTTATTGCTGGCACTAGCATCTTTTCATCCAGGAGACCCAGGTTGGAGTCAGGCTGGGTTGCAATTAGACGTACACAACTGGGTTGGAGCAACCGGAGCGTGGGTCGCTGATCTACTACTTTTTTCTTTTGGTTTTCTTGCTTATCTATTGCCGTTTGGCGCCGCTTTTTTAGGCTGGTTTTTGTTTCAGCATATCAAAGAACTGGACGAGTTTGACTACCTCACCATTGGATTGCGTATTATTGGCGGTTTACTCATGGCTCTTGGCGCAACGGGTATTGCCAGTATTAACTTTGACGATATTTACAATTTTTCAGCTGGCGGTTTTGTCGGCGACGTTATTAGTTCAGCACTTGTGCCATACTTTAATACTGCGGGCACAATACTTTTGCTACTATGCTTTTTCTGCACCGGTTTCACTCTACTTACCGGTATAAGCTGGCTAACCATCATCGACAGGCTAGGCGAGGGTACGCTGTGGTTAGGGCGTAAGACACTTTCTGCTCCTCAGAGCCTTCTAGCTTTGGAAATGCCGCGCTTGGCTCTTTCCAACAAATCCTCTCAACAGTCTAGCGAGGAAAGTACAGAGTTAGATATCACAAGTATGCGTGCTGAGCCCCTTGCGCCAAACGTTGATGCTCAGCAATCGCGCGCGCAACCTACGGTTTCAAGGCGCAGCGAGCCAACGTTTAGTAGTGATGACCTAGACGACGAGCCCCCGTTTTACGCATATGACACAAAGAAAAACGCCAACAAGACAGTGCCTGTAAACAGTAGCGAGACGGAAGGTGAAACGGGTGAGAAGGCTGAAACAGAATCTGACAACACACAGGCGGACACCAAAAAGTCTCCATTTTCTTTGTCAGGTTTACGCAATGCCGTTACTGATACCGTTAAAGATAAAGTCGGGTTCGGCAAATCTCATGAAGATGAAGCTGGTAAAGACAATATACTTGCTGATCATCTGCAAGACGACGCTCCTTTGCAAAGTCCGCACATTAATTTTGACGAGTTAGAAGCGTTTGATGAAGATTTGCCCTATGAAACAGGTACTAAGCCAGTTTCCTCTGTAAGCAATACACCTTCTAGCGATCACGCAGCGGAAGCAGAACACGAGAATGCTCCGGCACAGGCTCAAAATAATCAAAACGCACAAAATTTTGCTCCCGCTGCGCTAGGAGCAAGACCAGTAAAAGCAAGAGCAGGAGAGGTAGACCCTAATTTACCGCCCATGCCATCGTTTGATTTATTAGAGCGCGCCGATAAGCACGAAAATCCGCTTACTCCTGAAGAGATTGAGGGGATTTCACGGCTTGTAGAAGAGAAGCTTGCTGATTTTAATATAGAAGCCACAGTCGTGGGGGTATACCCTGGCCCGGTAATTACTCGCTTTGAGTTAGATCTGGCGCCTGGGGTAAAAGTGAGTAAAATCACCGGCCTTTCAAAAGACTTGGCCCGCGCTATGTCAGCAATCTCAGTACGCGTTGTTGAAGTTATTCCGGGCAAATCAGTTATCGGCTTAGAACTTCCGAATAAAAAGCGAGAAATGGTGCGCTTAAGCGAAGTGATTAGTTGCGACACGTTCCAATCAAATAAATCGCCGTTAACTATGGTGCTGGGTGCAGATATCTCAGGCCAACCCGTTGTCGTTGATCTGGCAAAAATGCCTCACTTATTGGTAGCTGGTACAACAGGCTCAGGTAAATCAGTGGGCGTAAACGTGATGATATTGAGCTTGCTCTACAAGAGCACGCCTGAAGACGTGCGCATGATCATGATTGACCCCAAAATGCTTGAACTATCTGTATATGAAGGCATTCCCCATTTACTGTCGGAAGTGGTTACAGACATGAAAGAGGCCGCTAATGCGCTTCGTTGGTGTGTGGGTGAAATGGAACGCCGTTATCGACTTATGAGCGCCCTTGGTGTACGTAACCTTAAAGGCTATAACGCAAAAGTTAAAGAGGCCATTGCCAACGGTACGCCAATTAAAGATCCGCTTTGGAAGAATGAAGAAAGTATGGACGCTGAGGCGCCAGACTTGGGTAAGCTTCCCGCTATTGTGGTCGTTGTTGATGAATTTGCCGACATGATGATGATAGTGGGCAAAAAAGTTGAAGAACTCATTGCACGTATTGCACAGAAAGCCCGTGCTGCGGGCATACACCTTATTCTTGCCACACAGCGTCCGTCTGTAGATGTTATTACAGGTCTGATTAAAGCGAATATTCCAACTCGTTGTGCGTTTCAGGTATCGAGCAAAATTGATTCAAGAACCATACTGGATCAGCAAGGTGCTGAAACTCTGCTAGGAATGGGAGATATGCTGTATCTGCCGCCGGGAAGTCCGGTGCCTACCCGTGTGCACGGTGCGTTTGTGGACGACCATGAAGTGCACGCTGTAGTAGCTGACTGGCAAAAACGCGGTGAACCCGAATACATTGACGAAATCTTAAATGGCGAGGCATCGGCAGAAGTTTTACTTCCTGGTGAACAGCCTGAAGGTGAAGACCAGGAGTTTGATGCTTTTTATGACGAAGCTGTGGCTTTTGTTACTGAAACCCGCCGAGCTAGTGTCTCTAGCGTGCAGCGTAAATTTAGAATTGGTTACAACCGCGCTGCGCGACTAGTTGAACAAATGGAAATGAGTGGTGTCGTAAGTGCACAGGGGCATAACGGGAACCGTGAGGTACTTGCACCGCCGCCCCACAAAGAATAACGAATGGATTGAATAAATGAATAAAGCAGTTTCGGTTTATTTTATAAGTGCACTAACCGCTGGCGGCCTAACGTTAAATGCTGCCAACGCATCGGCAGAATTAGCCACTAATAGCAGCGTAGACGTCATTGGTACAACGCTTCAAGATAGTATAGATGACTCAGTGAGTTCATCGCTGCAGGCGCGATTGAGCAACATGAAACAGTTCCGTTCAGGCTTTGCTCAAACAGTAGTAGACGCGCAGCAAAACGTGGTGCATGAGGCCCAAGGCACACTTACCATGACCCGTCCCAATAAGCTACGCTGGGAAACAACATTTCCTGATGAAACTTTGCTGGTAGCCGATGGCGAAGCGGTTTGGAATGTGGATACCTTTGTTGAGCAGGTGACGGTACTATCTCAAGATAATGCGATTAAAGATAACCCTATCGTTTTGCTTACATCGACGGATGAAGCAACGTGGTCAAAGTTTTCTATCAGCCAAATGAGCAGTGGTGTATCTACTAACAATTCGGCAAGTGACATCAATAGCGATACTGTGATGCAAAGTTATCAAATCACGCCTAAAGAGGAAGGGGGGCAAATCGTTACTCTCACGCTGTCTTTCAACCAAGATAACGAACTGGCTTCGCTCAATATGCTAGATGCCCAACAACAGGTAAGCACCTTAGTATTCAATAATATTGAAACCCGTTTTCCTATTCCTGCCGATACATTTTCAGTAGATATCCCAGATAGCTTTATAGTTGATGACCAGCGTTAATCAAGACTTCGCGCCGTTGGCGGCGCGCATGCGCCCCGTTACCATAGAAGAATATAGCGGGCAAGATCATCTACTGGGAGAGGGCAAACCACTTCGTAAAATGTTAGAGGCAGGGCACTGCCACTCAATGATTTTATGGGGGCCACCAGGCACGGGAAAAACTACGCTTGCGGAGCTTATCGCTCAGTACACCAATGCATCTGTTCTGCGTATTTCAGCCGTTACTTCTGGGGTGAAAGACATTAGGGCCGCTATGGATACGGCTGAAGATAATGCCCGTTATAATCAGCGAACGCTGCTTTTTGTTGACGAAGTTCACCGGTTTAATAAAAGTCAGCAGGACGCTTTTCTCCCATTTGTTGAATCTGGCGTTGTCACCTTTATAGGCGCAACAACAGAAAACCCCTCATTTGAATTAAACAAAGCCTTGTTATCACGAGTTCGTGTGTATGTGTTGAAGATGCTAGAACCACACGCGCTGTCGGAGCTGATCGACAGGGCGCTAGTCGATACTGAAAAAGGACTGGGCAACAGGGCTCTTGGCATTGACGAAACAGCCAGAAACGCGCTTATCGATTTAAGTGGCGGTGATGCCCGCCGTCTTCTCACTTATTTGGAACTAGCTGCAGATTTCACAAGCGCTAACGACATTACCGTTAGCGATGTTGAACATGCTGTAGGCGAGAAAGTTGCCACTTACGACAACAAAGGCGATACCTTCTACGATTTGATTTCTGCTTTCCATAAATCGGTAAGAGGCTCAGACCCAGATGCAGCTTTGTATTGGTACGCGAGAATATTGGACGGCGGTGGTGATGCGCTTTACGTTGGCAGGCGTTTACTTGCCATTGCCTCAGAAGATATTGGTAACGCCGACCCTAGGGCGATGCAGCTATGTATCAATGCCTGGGATACGTTTCACCGCGTAGGGCCTGCTGAAGGCGAGCGTGCTATAGCGCAAGCAGCAGTGTATTGCGCGCTAGCGGCGAAAAGTAACGCCGTTTATATGGCGTTTAACGAAGCGAAAGCACTGGCGCGCAAAACCTCAGATGCGCCGGTTCCCATGCACTTGCGCAATGCGCCTACCTCGCTGATGAAAGAGCTAGGCAACGGCGATGGTTACCGCTATGCGCATAACGAACCCAATGCTTTTGCGGCGGGAGAATCTTACTTTCCAGAAAGTCTTACCGGAACTCGCTTATACAACCCCAACGAACGCGGTTTGGAAAAAGCCTTAAAAGCGAAGCGTGAATTTCTCGACACACTTAATGCGAGAAGTCAGAATAAAAGGTAAAGTGCAAATCTGTACAGTGACTCACTGTTAAAACCTTTACTAGTTAAAAAGGGTCACTTCAACAAACAACTCAATTAAAAAAATGCGCTAGGGAGTTATTCGTGCCTCAGGGGTTAGCTTTGTACTGTTTTATTGCCGCTGGCGGGGCGACCGGCGCATGTTTACGTTATTTTGTTACCACAAGTGTTGATTCCTTATTTGGAAAACACATGCCGTTTGGTACACTAACGGTGAATGTGGTTGGGTCGTTTGCACTCGCATTGCTGTACGGTTTTATCGAACGTCACGATTTAAGCGAATCCCCATACCGAGCGCTTATCGGTGTAGGGTTATTAGGTGCCTTTACCACATTTTCAACATTTTCCGTTGAAACCTTAACTTTATTAGAAAACGGGTTGTGGCTTAAAGCCGCAGCAAATGTATTTCTTAACGTTGGCGCTTGCCTAATAGCAGGTTGGCTAGCCATTCAATTAATGAAAGGATAATTAGAAACACATGTTAGATCCAAAGTGTTTGCGAAGCGATATAGAACAAACAGCTAAGCGATTGGCTGCCCGTGGTTTTAACCTCGATGTAGCAGCTTTCAGTTCGCTTGAAGAAAAAAGAAAAACACTTCAGTCCAGAACACAGGATCTGCAAAACGAGCGTAACGTACGAAGTAAATCCATTGGTAAAGCAAAAGCGCAGGGTGAAGATATTGCACCGCTTTTGGCTGAAGTGGGTAAGCTTGGCGACGAACTTGATGCCGCTAAAGCGGAGCTTAGCGAACTGTTAGAAGAAATTAATACCTTTACGCAAGGCATTCCTAATTTGCCACATGAGTCGGTGCCGGAAGGTGAAAACGAAAACCACAACGTTGAGATTTCTCGTTGGGGTGAGCCGCGTACGTTTGATTTTGAAGTAAAAGATCACGTAGACGTTGCTGAAGGTTTGAACAACGGCTTAGATTTCGCAACCGCCAGTAAGCTTACGGGCAGCCGCTTTGTTGTCATGCGCGGTGATATTGCGCGGCTAAATCGTGCGCTTTCTCAGTTCATGCTAGATACCCATACTCAAGAGCATGGTTATGAGGAAATGTACGTGCCTTATCTTGTCAATGCCGACAGCCTATACGGTACAGGTCAGTTGCCTAAGTTTGGTGCGGATCTCTTCCACACTAAGCCAGCAACCGAAGAGGGGCAGGGGCTAAGCCTAATTCCAACGGCAGAAGTACCGCTGACAAACATCGCCCGCGATGAAATTTTAGATGCGAAAACACTGCCAGTGAAAATGACAGCGCACACGCCTTGCTTCCGCTCAGAAGCCGGTTCGTACGGTCGTGACACCCGAGGTCTTATCCGCCAGCATCAGTTCGACAAAGTAGAACTTGTGCAACTAGTAAAACCGGAAGACAGTTTTGATGCGTTAGAAGCACTTACAGGTCACGCCGAAGTTATTCTTCAAAAGCTAGAATTACCGTATCGTAAAGTATTGCTCTGTACCGGTGATATGGGCTTTGGCGCATGCAAAACCTATGACCTTGAAGTATGGCTACCTGCCCAAAATACATATCGTGAAATTTCTTCGTGTTCAAATATGCTCGATTTCCAAGCGCGGCGTATGCAGGCACGATTCCGCAACCCTGAAACCAATAAACCTGAATTGCTGCACACACTGAACGGTTCTGGTTTGGCTGTAGGGCGCACGCTTGTCGCTATTCTAGAGAATAACCAGCAAGCAGACGGAAGCGTTACTATTCCAAAAGCGCTAGTGCCTTACATGGCAGGGCAAGAGGTGATTAAGGCTACCAAGTAAACCGGTCTTCATTGACAGACCATCTCTGCAAACGTTATTTTTAGATCCGGTATTTTCACATACCGGATTTTTTTACTGGGCGCGCGATCGGGAAGTGACCAATGTGCGGATTTATACAACGTATTACCGACTCACCCGATGTTATAGCACTACTTGAAGAAGTCGGGCTTACGCAGACCATTCCGCTTTTTGTTGACGAGCACTCTTCAAGCAACGTTATTAACTTTTATCCTGCATTCGGTAAAGCGCCCGAAAAGCAAATTACCAACTTAATTGTGTCTGGTGATAGCACTATAGATGCGACATGGTGGTTTGATGCAAAACCACATGGCGACACGTTAAAAGTTGGGGAGAGAACCACGTTTAACGCCCGCAATCTAGATAGCCCTTATTGGGAAAAATTTATTCGAAAACGCAGGGCGGTAGTGGTAGCAACGGCAGTAGGGGAGTCCAACCCAGTTGGAAAAGGAAAAGCACATTATTTAATGAAGCCCACAAGCGGAGCATTGCTTATTGGCGCGGTATACCGGCGTTTTAGCAATGGGTTGTTTTCCTGTGCGGTTGTGACGCGGCCACCTATCGATGGTTTTAGCCAGTATCATGAAAAATCCATACCTTGCTTTTTGCCGCATGACGCTCACGCAATTGACGCGTGGCTGACCAATGACTCCAAGGGAATGCTCAATAATGAGGTAGAGTTCATATTAAATAACCCGAGTATTTATACAGATCTTGAGATTACCCGTGTAAAGACTTTTAAAAGTGCAGAGGCAATAGGAGACACGCAATTACTCAAGGCTTAGTAGAGGTTTTTCGGCAATTCGCTGAACGCAATTAAAACCCAGTGCAATAATTTGCAAGGTAGAAAGCGTTCACTAAGTTTGAGGCAGGCGACCCAAACTGCTACAGCCGCCTGTATTAATTTGTTTATCTTATCGAGTGCTATCTAAGATAGGACAGCAAGGTTTCCTCATCGGCACCTAAAACATTCTTTGTTACTTCTTTGTCGACCACGTCGGTACACGCGGATGACATTCCATTCCTAAGTTTTCCCAAAAATCCTGGTCCGCTAATAATATCTATTGAACCTAGCGCACCTCTTTTACGCTCGCTATCTAGCCAATCTGCAATATCACTTGCGAAACGCTCATCCTCAAGTTCAGCTGCATCTTTTCGATTCATACTGTCTACGCCGGGTACTTGAGACGCAGGAGCCGACTGCCTTCCCGGCCTGCCGGTGTAGATATCTTGATCACTGGCGTCACTAAACTCGTTATGCCACCTTTTTACTTCAACAAGCGCGGTTCCATGATTGGTATAGGTATAAGCAATGGCGTTGTCGTGGTTGGCAACTATTACGTAGTGTTTTTGAACTGTCATACAGCCTCCTATGTCCATTTATGTAAAACATTCACGCTTATATCCTGTACAACCAAGCAAGTATGAAATAAGTGCCCAGGAATACCGAATAAACGCTAATGTAAATGGTGTGTTGCAATATCAGCACCAATGGCATCAATGAACACATAGATAGTACCCAACAAGTTCTAAGTTTTAGTTAAGATAGCGAGTAAGCAGCGGCTCTATTAAGAGGACGGGCGAAGGGACGAACGTCGAATTATTTATTAGTCAACGGTAGAAAGCGGATTTTAGAGGTAAAAAGAAACCAAACGACAAGCATAATTTATGATAGGAGGCTAGCATACTTTGCTAGCCTCCTATCAGATGCGAGAAACGCTCTATAGACTATTCTGAAATCTTGTTTTATAAGCACTTAGCCGGTTTAGGTAAACCAGCAAGTTTGGTGGCTTGCTTAGCTGGGCCTTTTTTAAACAGTCGCTGCAGGTAGCGGCTATTGCCTTTTTCTGGGCCAAATTTATTAGCCATGGCTTTTACAAGGGCGCGGATCGCTGGGCTGGTTTCGTATTCTTCATAAAATGCGCGAACGAAACGGACCACTTCCCAATGAGCTTCAGTTAATTCAATGTTTTCTTCTTGCGCCAGTGGCTCAACCATTCCTTCTTCCCACTGCGTGTAGTCGAGCAAATACCCGGCTTTGTCTGTAGGAATTTCTTGGCCCTTATAATTAAAGCTATAGGTTTCTTGCGTCATGAAAGGGTTACCCAGTGCGTATGTTTTGCTGACAAGGCAGCGAATTCTCTAGAAGTGATAGGCGTAGCGTTTTCTGGCAGCCTAGCGCCTCGTGAAGATGCATCGCTATCGACAAATGCCAGTTTGAACGGCGATTCTTCTTTGCTGTTATTTGTTAATTTTTCAAAAAACGTACTTTCGATTGTAGGGGCATAAACGCCGTCGCTTACACACACCACACTTACATCTGCGCCTGATTGTTCAACGGCAGCCGTTAGAAACTGTTTATCAGCAATGGAAATCGTTGGGATTGAGATAGTAATAAGCATTAGAAGGTCACCACATGGTCAACGCTTTGTATAAGGGCAAGTTTTTCAGCTGCATTTACCCACTCACATTCAAGTTCCTCAAGCAAGTCAGTATTTGCAAGAACATGGTCAATATCGTAAGCGTCTGCACTTGTTTTACATATAAAGCATTCTTCTATGTCAAAAAAGGGCATACTGGCTAAGCGCTTAGTATGATTCTTGAGTCCCTTAATTGACGCTGATTTAACAAGCTGAAGCACGCCTTGGTTTTCGAAGATCACCTTTACTTCGTGCCCGTAGTTTGTTGCAGCGAGCGCGAAATCTAAACCGTCTGGGCTTTTCGCATTAGAAAAGGGGCCCTGTGTAAATCTAATAAGTAAACGTGCCATTAGAATTGCACCAGCCTATTACACTCGTGAAGGGCAGTAAAAAACTCGCCCAACCCTGCTTGTTCAAACGGCGCTGCAAGGTTGGCGTGTGCAATGCCATTTTCTTTCGCTTCTAATTCGCTCACAATGCCTCGCTTAACTGCGGCAGTAATGCACACCAGTAGCTTAACATTGTGCGCAGTTGCGAGTGCCCTCCAGCTATCAAGAGCAAATAGTTCGTCACCGGTGTTAAGCATTAGATTGTTGGTGTGATGAACCCCGTCGCTGTAAAAGAAGACGTGGTTAATTACATCACCGTTGTCGATGGCACCTTGCACAAAGGCGAGGGCACGCAATGCAGTGTCGCCCTTAAAAGGTGATGATGTGATAAGTATTGAATATTCTGCCATACAAATAAAAACACCCCGGCTAAGGGGTGTTTATCTTTTCAACCTTTAACGCTGTATTAATCGTCGCTGCCAAACGCACCTAGAAGGTGAAGGATAGACGTGAACAAGTTGTATATGTTCAAGTATAGCGAAACTGTCGCGCGAATGTAGTTTGTTTCACCACCGTGAATGATACGGCTAGTATCAAACAGGATAAAACCAGACATGATGAACACAATCGCTGCACTAATTGCTAAGCTTACCGCTGGCACTGCGAAGAAGATGTTCGCAATTGCCGCTACAAGTACAACAACTAATCCAACAACCAAGAAACCGCCCATAAACGAGAAGTCTTTCTTAGTAGTTAAGGCGTAGCCAGACAGTGCGAAGAACACAAGGGCCGTAGCACCCAGTGCTTCCATGATCAGGCCTGGACCCGCTACACCTAAATAGAAATTGAGCGTGTAGCCTAGTGATGCACCCATTAAACCGGTGAATGCAAACACCCAGTAAATGCCAGATGCTGAATCAGCCTTTTTCTGCACTACAAATAGGGTAATAAAAGCGCCGATAGTCATAACAAGAGACATCATAGGAGAAATGCCTACCGCCATTGCTATACCAGCACAAACCGCACTAAACGCTAGTGTCATCGCAAGCAGCATATAGGTGTTGCGTAGAACCTTGTTCGTCTGCAATACCGATGGTTGAGATGCACTTGAATACATCGAACGTTGATCCATTGTTTCCTCCAACAGGACTTATGATATGACCAAAATGGTACACAATTATTTAGTGTATGTTGTATGGGTTTTAGTTCCCATTTTCAAGTAGTTTCAGATGAAAATGGTGTCAGGTGAATACAAAACCATCTCTTATACGTGTGAAACGCGCTATTTGATTGAAATCTCAGCACTTAAACAATTTTTTTAATTTTTCCCTTTACAGTCATAAAAATATCATTAAGATACGCAGCACTTCAGGAGAGTTGGCAGAGCCCGGTTTAATGCACCTGACTTGAAATCAGACGTGGGGTCAAACCCACCGGGGGTTCGAATCCCTCACTCTCCGCCATATTACGAAAAACCCGCACAGTGTTGCGGGTTTTTTTATGCCCCTTTATTAATTTAAACTTTAGTATAAGACCACAGTCGCATTGTTACATCCCATTCACATGTTTAGGCTTGCGTTTTCTTCGCGCAATCTAAAGGTGTTATGTGTCACAAGAAAGCTCTTCGTATCAAAATCTTCACAAGCCAAGTAGCAAGTTTAATTCAAGAGACGATTATTTAGACCACGAGCTACAAATATTGGCGCCTAAGCGTTGGCGCTTGAATTTGCCAGGAAGAGACTACCGCGTTGAGTGGGAAGACTTCGTTCCGGGCATGGCAGCAACCATAGGTAAAATCGTTATGGTTGCGGCGGTCGTCGGCGCATTCGCGGCTCCTTTAGGGCTATCGCCAGAGTTTGTCATTGAAAACGTACGCTTTGAATTACTTATTGCTGCAATCTTATTCGTCGTTTTGATTTCAGGTTTTTTAAACCCTTCTGCTAATTTGGCAGGAACACACGGCCCGCTTCTTCCGCTGGTCCCGCTTATTGTGGCGTCAGGCGGCCATCCAATGGCCCTTGGTCTACTCATCGGCTTATTCGGATTTATTTTAGGTATAACCAAAGGCGGAAGTCTGTTAGCTAAACTAACCAGTAATGGCGTTTGTGGCGGTCTACTATTGTACCTAGGTTTTATAGGTATTACTGGGCAAGTGAAAAAGCTCTTTGCATGGGCAGAGAGCTTCGACATGGCTTATTTAGCCTTTGTGGTAATAATCGCAACTATTTTGATGTACGCATGGCTAGAGCACATAAAAAAGCGCTGGTTGGCTATTCCACTTGGTGCCGTTATGGCGGCAATCATTGCTTTTTCCTTTGGTGCTCCTTTTGAATTTACTACATCGCCTGGAATGCCAAATTTAAACCCAGCATATTGGTGGGGCGAGGACACAGGGTGGAAATTGGGTTTACCAGACTGGTCCCATTTCATTGCCGTACTACCTTTTGCCGTATTAGCGGTATCTATGTGGTCGCCGGATTTTTTAGGTCATCAAGTATTTCAAAAGTTAAGCTACCCTAAAAAAAGCGAACGAGCTCACATGAATATAGATGACACCATGATTGCTGCTTCGAGTCGTCAGGCGGTGGGCAGTTTGTTGGGTGGTGGAAATATTTCATCATCGTGGGGTACCTATATTATTCCGGCTTCTATTGCTCGTAGACCCATTCCCGGTGGCGCATTAGTAACAGGCTTTTTATGTGTGGTCGCAGCACTTTGGGGTTACCCCATGGACTTAGCCATTTGGCCACCAGTGCTTTGCGTTGCGCTAATTGTTGGTGTGTTCTTGCCGTTAATGGAAGCAGGTATGCAAATGACTCGAGAAGGTAAGACAACCCAGTCAGCAGCCCTCGTCGTTATCTCATCGGTTTTGGTGAACCCGGTGTTTGGCTGGTCGTTTACTATGTTGTTGGATAATTTAGGCCTGGTCGGTTGTAAGGATAGAGCTGGTGAACTTGGTAAAGCGGGCCGTTGGCTGATCCCCGGTATCACGTTTTTAGTGCTTTGCACCGTAATGGCATTGATTGGTATGTTCCCTGGTGTGCCAGCGATAATGGAAGCATTTAGGCAGTGAAGATGGTGAATTGGTTATGCGTAACCATGATTACTGGTCCCAATAGGGTGTATCTTTAAAATATTCGCAGAGAAAGTCTATGAAAACCCTCAACTTATTCGATATAAGCTTTCGATGTGGGTAAACCGCATACAAAGAAATAGACTGAGGAACATAGTCTTCGAGTATTGATATGAGTTCGCCCTTTCTCAAGGCCTCCCCAGCAATGAATGTAGGCTGCAAAACGTAGCCTTCTCCTTGCTTTGCAACGTTTGTTAGTACCTCACCATTATTGGCGGTTAGCTTTGGCGTTACTTTTTGCGCGTTCGCCTTCAGGGCTGCAATGAGTGTTGACGCTTCGTTATCATAGTTCACATAAGAATATTCGAGATAGTGTTCGGGTTTAAGATCTTTTGGGTGGCGAGGTGTGCCATATTTTTGAAGGTAAGCAGGAGAGGCACAAAGCGCGAGTTTTATAGTGGTGATTCTTTTTGCAATGAGCGATGAGTTAGTAAGGTTCCCGGCCCTCAAAGCAACATCAAACCCTTCATTTACCACATCAATCTTTCTATCATTTAATTGCAAGTTTATAGAAACGTTTGGATGCGCCTGTTGAAATGCACCAAGTGCTCCAGCTAAGTGTAACGTTGAAAAAGAAACTGGTGCGCTAACATGTAATAAGCCTTTGGCCTCTGTACTCAAGAGTCCAAGCTGGCTCTCCATGTCATTCACGCTTTCAAGAATATTATTTGCGTGTTGTAAGCACTGCTGGCCCGCTTCTGTAAGATGTATTTTTCGCGTGGTGCGATTAAATAATCGGGTATCAAGTTGCTTTTCAAGCTCAGCGATATATTTGCTTACCAGCTGATTAGACGTATCGAGCTTATGTGCTGCTCTTGTAAAACTCCCTTCATTCGCAACAACACTAAATGTTTTCAGCAGAGATAACTTATCCATAATTTTTGATGATTAACAACATTATGTTGGTAATCATTCTATATTTTGTCGCTTTATTCAATAGCTGTTGGTAACTATTCTAATTGCATACGGTTAGCGAGCCACGTGGTTAAAAGTGAGTAGGTCGCTGGTCAAATCTAATACTTAATATTCGAGGATACGACAATGAACAATCAATTTATCGCAAACATTTTCACGTCTAATAACAGTTTTTCTAGCCTGGTGCTGCGTGTACCTGTGGGTATTATTCTAACCGCCCATGGGGCGCAAAAGCTCTTTGCGTGGTTCGGTGGCTACGGTCTTGAGGGCACAGGCCAATGGATGGAAAGTATAGGTCTAGCCCCAGGCTTTCTTATGGCACTACTTGCGGGGAGTGCAGAATTCTTTGGTGGGCTAGCGTTAATTTTTGGGGCGTTTACTCGTCCTGCGGCATTAGTAAGTGCATTTACAATGTTAGTAGCGATATTTAGCGTGCATGCGTCAAATGGCTTGTTTATGAGCAATAATGGTTATGAATTCGCGCTTGCATTGCTTGCTGCAACAAGTGCTTTGACCATTCAGGGCGGTGGTAAATATTCTGTTGATGGGTTTATCAGCGATAAATTTACAAAGTGAATAGAGCTAAAAATAAACGTTACTAAAACTGACCGATGTTCACGTTTATAAGGAATATATCGATGGTGGGCTCCACACAAATTACAACGGCGTATATTTCTCATGGCGGAGGTCCGCTTCCGCTTCTTGAAATGCAATCAAGCGAGGCGGTAGCGCGTCCTAAGTACCATAGAGAAATGATTGACGTTCTAACGACGCTTTCAGAAGAAATACCAAAGCCAAATGCAATAGTTGTGGTAAGCGCACATTGGGAGGCCCGTAAAATCAACGTAACAACAAACGCTTACCCAACGTTAATTTACGACTATTACGGGTTTCCTGAAGAGGCATATTCAATTAGATATGATGCGAGGGGTGAGCCTAACCTAGCTACATCAATCGTAGACGGTCTAAACAAAAAGGGAATTAATGCAAGCGGGAATGGAACACGTGGTTTTGACCACGGGATGTTTATTCCGCTTAGCATTATGTATCCGGATGCAGACATCCCCGTCGTTCAGCTTTCGCTTGCAGCAGACCTTAACGCTGCAAAGCATGTTGCACTTGGTGAAGCGTTAAGGGATATTCTGGCAGCTTATCATTCCATGGATCGGATTTTAGTGTTGGGATCAGGGTCTTCTTTTCACAATATGGAGGGCTTTTTCGATAACTCCGACGTTGCGCTAGAAAGAGCACGGAATTTTAACGCTTGGTTACAAGATACATTACATTCTAGTGCTTACAGCGAAAGCGAGCGTAAAGACTGCTTGATTGCGTGGTTTAAAGGATCGGATGCTCGATACGCACACCCGAGGGAAGAGCATTTGTTGCCCTTGCATGTTTGCTATGGACTAAACAATAGGGCGGCGGACAAAGCGATATCGCTAACCTTGCTGACCAAGCCTGCGAGCATGTTCTTGTGGCACGATACTGTGTGAACATGCCATCTTTTAACGCTCAAACACCCTGGATTTATTAAATTTTAGGCATATTGATTACCAATTGTTCGCTTGAACGTGAAAGTTTTAATTATTGCTTTACACCCTTGGTTAAATCATTAAGATACGCAGCACTTGAGGAGAGTTGGCAGAGCTCGGTTTAATGCACCTGACTTGAAATCAGACGTGGGGTCAAACCCACCGGGGGTTCGAATCCCTCACTCTCCGCCATATTACGAAAACCCGCACATAGTTGCGGGTTTTTTTGTGGGTTAAATAAAACGTCTATAGAGTGAGGGTGAGAGCCCCCGTTGTTCGACCAATCGTCGGGAACGATTGGTGCCGCCGTAGGCGCCCGAAGGGGCGGGTACAGGACGTACCCGAGCACATCCCTCACTCTCCGCCATATTACGAAAACCCGCACATAGTTGCGGGTTTTTTTGTGCATGAAACTCACTCGTTACTCAATTGAAAATAATTGATGCTAGAAATACTGATGCACGAGTACGTTAAACCCAATAGTACGCAAATTAACGCCCGCAACATACATTGCATATTGCTTTGCGAAAACATTGTTTAAACGATAATCAAGCAAAAAGGTCATGTCGTTGTTCTTGAAGCCATAAACAAAAAACGGAAGGCCAATATTTCACCAGTTGATTGATTTAATTGAAATTAGTGCTTTACAGAGACATTTAATTCATTAATATACCTCTTACTTCAGGAGAGTTGGCAGAGCTCGGTTTAATGCACCTGACTTGAAATCAGACGTGGGGTCAAACCCACCGGGGGTTCGAATCCCTCACTCTCCGCCATACCACGAAAACCCGCACATAGTTGCGGGTTTTTTTGTGGGTTAAATAAAACTTCTATAGAGTGAGGGTGAGTGCAAATACCACCACGGTCTCAAGTCGTGCTCTACCGTCACTTAATTATCACTTACTCAATGTGACGAGTGGTAAGCCGCATTGCTGTTAATTACTACTTTAGTGAATATAGTAAAACACTAATCTGCGCTAGAGTGACGGTGTTCATCATGATATGACGACCCGTTTTTATGAAATTTTTTCTGATCTCATCTTGTCTAGATCAGGTAATTACAGAACATTTCAAAGAAAATCTAGATGTATCGCGCTTTCTTCATAAAAAGCTGCTACTAATAAATAGATATACAATCAACTGAATTCACGCTGCTTAAATGAGGCTTTCCTGCTTCTATACACGCAAAACTATTTTTGTGCAGTTGGTAGTACATAAAAATAATACGAGAGGACATTATGCAGGCAATGCCCACACTCAACCTCAGGGAAGGAACGGTTGAGCAAAAAAGAAAAGAAATCAAAGCTTATTTTCTCGATTCTTTTGATACCTATGAATCACTTTTCTCTTGCCTAACTAGCGACGAAGTATTCTTTCAACGACCCGAAAAGCTTCGTCACCCATTAATTTTCTATTTTGGCCATACGGCCACTTTCTTTATTAACAAGCTTGTTTTATCTAAGGCAATTAACGAGCGAATAAATCCAAAATTTGAATCTCTGTTTGCCATTGGCGTGGATGAAATGAGTTGGGACGATCTTAACGACGCTAATTATGATTGGCCCAGCGTAGACGAGGTTCGACAATACCGAAATCAGGTTCGCACATTAGTTTGTGATTTAATTGATACCATGTCGTTTACTATGCCCATTGATTGGGATAACCCTATGTGGCCTGTCGTAATGGGTATTGAGCACGAGCGCATCCATTTAGAAACGTCGTCAGTGCTCATACGCCAACTGCCCATTGCATCTGTTCGCCCTAAAAGCGAATGGCCAGTGTGTCGAGACATGACAACAGACATTGAGCAACTGCAGGCTAATGCTTTGATTACGGTGCCGTCACAAGATGTCATTAACGAAAAGTCGTGGGACAGTGAGTATTACGGTTGGGATAACGAATATGGTTATCAGGCCGAATCGGTGAGTGAGTTCAGTGCTTCTAAGTTTTTGGTCAGCAATGGTGAGTTTTTAGCCTTTGTACTAGATGGCGGTTATAACAACGCTAAATATTGGGAAGACGAAGGCAACAAATGGCGTGAATATACAAAAGCGCAGCACCCTGTGTTTTGGATAAAAAAGGGGGACGGCTTTGCATACCGTAGCATGTTAGAAGAGCACCCATTACCATTAGACTGGCCAGTCGACGTGAATTATCACGAGGCGAAAGCCTTCTGCAATTACAAAAGTGAGTTAACCGGCGAGCTTATTCGTCTGCCTACTGAAAATGAGTGGTTGGCGCTTCGTCAACAGGCGGGCGTGACGCAAGCGGTGTACGCTGATGGATTTAATATCGCACTTCAAAAGTATGCGTCGAGCGAGCCCGTTACGGTAAACCGTTCTGGCGAATTTTTTGATGTAGTTGGCAATGTTTGGCAGTGGACTGAAACACCAATTTATCCCTTTGAAGGTTTTAAAGTTCATCCTCTTTACGATGATTTCACTACACCGACATTCGACAATAAACATAATCTTTTCAAGGGCGGAAGCTGGATTTCTACAGGCAACGAGGCGATGAAAGACAGTCGTTACGCATTTAGACGACATTTCTTTCAGCACGCAGGTTTTCGATATGTTCAAGGGAAGCGAGTAATAGCAGTGAACGATTTTGATTATGAAAGCGATACGCAAGTTTCACAGTACAGCGAATTTCATTATGGAGATGAATATTACAACGTACCTAACTTTGCTAAAGCAAGTGCGCTGTTTTGCATTAACGCTATGCAAGGAAGACCAAATACTAAAGCCCTTGATTTGGGGTGTGCGGTAGGTCGCTCATCATTTGAATTAGCCAAGCATTTCAACCATGTCGACGGTATAGATTTTTCGGCGCGCTTTATTAAAACCGCAGTTGATATGCAAGAGCGTGGCGAAATTCGTTATAACTTAATTGAGGAAGGTGAGTTGACGTCATTTAAGGCACGTAAACTTTATTCATTAGGCCTTGTCGAGTGCGCAAAAAATGTTGCATTTGCACAAGGCGATGCGTGTAACTTGAAGCCTCAGTTTACCGGTTACGATCTCATTTTCATGGGTAACTTAATTGATAGAGTGTACAGCCCAAGGAAGGTGTTGAAAGACATGGCTATGCGACTAAATAAGGGTGGCTTGTTAATTATAGCTAGTCCTTTTACTTGGCTTGAAGAATATACCGAGCGAAGTGAGTGGCTAGGTGGCTATAAGGATGAAAACGGCGAGACCTTAAGTTCAACCCAGGCTCTAGAAGATGCATTGGGTGACGGCTTTAAACGAGTGGGAGAGCCAACCGAGATCCCTTTTGTTATACGTGAAACTAAGCGTAAGTATCAACATACACTCTCAGAGTTCAGTGTGTTTGAAAAGCTAGATTAGTGAAGCAAAAGCGCTAGTTGAAATGCGAAGTTAAATACTGGGTTAAGTCGCCAAGTAACTAGGGAAACGGTCTTGACTCAGATTATTCACTCACATCCACACGATATATAACAAAAGAGGGCAGTGATAGCGTGGACCAAGAGTTAAAACAATTTTCTTTGTTTTCGTCGTTACAACATGAATTTATGCCTTACACGGATGTATGGCATTTACCCTCTCATTTAAAGCGAGACACAACGCGATTAAAGTATTCTGCCATTTTCCACCGGTTTAATATTTCTTTAAATAATCATGCAGAAGACACCTCTTCTGATAGAAGTCCTATCCCGATGTGGATAGCCGATATGGACATTCCACCTTGTGATAGCATAATCAGTGCGGTTAGCAATAATCTGCGCAGTGCCTATGGTTATCAGTCTTGTGATATCGGTGGGGCGGTTGCGAGTTGGTATGAGCGCAGCAGACCATCTAATTATAATTACAAAGTTGAAGACACTGACATAGTTGATGTGGCAAGTGTTATTAGCGCTATCGATGTGGCTCTTCGCACATTTTGCCAACCCGGCGATAAGGTAATGGTGCTAACGCCTACCTACGAGCCACTAACTTCTTCCATCAAGCGCAATGGCTTACAGCCTGTTTATATTCGATGTACAGAGCCATTCTCAGCGCGCACGACTGATCATAAAAGATCTCGTAGTTGTCAAAAATTACTAAACACAGATGCATTTGATCTCGGAGACAGTGCTAATCCCGCTATGAGAAGCAGTGTAGATTTATCTTTGCTTGATAAGTCGGCGACAGCCTTTGTTATATGCCACCCTAATAATCCAACTGGCACTGTGTTACCTCCTGTTGACCAGCAAGCGGTTTTTGAGTTTTGTCTGCAACACAATATTTTATTGATAACCGATGAAGTACACAGTGAATTTGCCTTTAACTCGGCAGATGAGCCTACGATTATTTCGATGTTTGGTATAGAGCATCAAGGCGAGGGCAAAAAGCCCGATTCTCAAACAGAAAAACACACGGCGCCTTATGCATTGCCAAGAGCGATACATTTAAACAGCGTTTCAAAGGCATTTAACTTAGCCAGTATCCCCGGTGCGTCGTATGCGGTAATCAAACATAAACAAACCAGAGAAGCGTTTGCAGAAGCTATTAGCGCTAGGCATCTAAATGCTAGCAATCTGGGCAAAGTTGCGCTCGTAGCAGCCTACAGTGAAGGTAGCCCTTGGTTGGACGAAGTAAAGGGGGCGCTGAGCTTCAATAGAAAGTTAGTTAAACGCTTTTTTCAACACTATGGCATTTCGGTTGAATATACGACGGGACGTGCCGGGTATTTTCTATGGTTAAATCTAAAATCGTTTAACGCAACATGTTCTCACTTTTCGCTATCGTCGCCTATGGATTCTGATGAAACTGGCGCCAATATAGATGAGCGGGATCAGACCTATGAAATCTCTAACTATAAGTCCTCGTCAATCAATCAGTATTCGTTTCCATTGTATTACTCTCCGGCAAGAACCGTTGAAGCATGTATTGAACGAGGCGTGATTGGTAATGACGGTGCGCTTTTCGGTGCGCCAGATCATATCCGACTCAACATTGCCTGCCACCCAGCATTAATTGAAGAAGCATTACTTCGCCTATGCTTTATTCCTCAATCTAAGTAACGCCTATCCACTTGCTTTTGTTCTTAATTTTAGAACGAAAGACTCAATAATATGACATTTTATTTCTAATAAATGGAATTAAAATTAGGTTTAAAAGAGTAAGCCGTAGTTTCTGAAAGATGTATTAAATCTATAACGCTATGGCTTATGGTTGGTGCTATATCAGGAGAACAAAATGATTTATTTGAGGCGAGCAAATGAAAGAGGCCAGGTAGATTTCGGTTGGCTAAAGAGCCAACACAGCTTCTCATTTGGCCACTTCTATGACGCGAATCACATGGGCTTTTCGGTACTGCGTGTCATTAACGATGATGTAGTGCAACCAGGCAGGGGGTTTGAGACCCACGGACACAGAGATATGGAAATCATTTCTTATGTGGTGAGCGGTGCGTTGAAGCACAAAGACAACACGGGCAATGAATATGTGGTGCCTGCTGGTGATGTACAAGTAATGAGTGCAGGTAGAGGCATTATGCACTCAGAGTTTAATCCCTCTAGTGAAGAGCCCGTAAACTTTCTGCAAATATGGATTGTGCCAAAAGTAAAAGGCGGAATACCTAGCTATGCGCAAAAAACCTTTGGTAGAAGCGCTAGTGGAAGTGACTATGAAGACTCGGAGCTTGAGTTACTGGTAAGCGATGACGGCAAAGATAGATCGTTAAAACTTAAGCAAAATGCGTCAATAAGCCGTTTAATCTTACAACCTGGTAAAGTTTGGAAACGAAATACAGAAGGTCAAAAAGGTTACCTTCATATTATTTCAGGGAAGGCAAGCATTTTCGTGCAAAGTGAAACTGAAGCGTTTGAAATGGGAACTGGCGATGCCATCGGTATTTACGAGGAAGACGGAATTGCACTCAACGCATCTCAAGATGTCGTTGCTCTATGGTTCGATTTACCAAAATGATTATCCAAACATAATTTAGATCAACAATTTAGTTTCAAATTGTGTATCTTCACTTCACGAATCTGCATCTCATGGTATGATGATTCGGTCATGGTGAAAGGTCGTTAATATCTTTTGTTGCCCGTTACCGTCAACAAAATAAACCCTGGAAACCAGATATCTATAAAACTGAAGTCAGTGAGATACTAGAGTGATAAAAATAATCCTAGCAGACGACCACGATTTGGTCAGAACAGGGATACGCCGAATTCTGGAAGACGTGAAAGATTTCTCTATTATTGCGGAAGCAAAAAATGGTGAAGACGCGGTACAGTGGTGCCGAAAAAATGCGCCAGATGTGGTACTCATGGACGTGAATATGCCTGGTATAGGCGGACTCGAAGCGACAAAAAGAATTGTCCGGATGTCTGAAAATACGCGGGTTATTTGTGTTTCGATGCATAAGGAAAGCCCCATACCTATGCAAGTTATGGATGCTGGAGCGTTCGGTTTCCTAACCAAAGACGCAGAGCCAGATGAAGTTATCCTTGCTATAAGAAAAGTAGCGGCTGGGCAGAAATACATTGATAGCGAAGTGGCAAATAGTATCGCTATCGGCAAATTGTTACCCAGTTCGGATAATCCATTTGATGAGCTTTCGAGTAGAGAACTTACTATAGCCATGCGATTAACCGAAGGTCATAAAGTGCCAGATATAGCTCGAGAGCTTTGTATTAACGCTAAAACGGTTAATACTTATCGCTACAGAATGTTTCAAAAATTAGGTGTGAGTTCAGACGTAGAGTTAACGCATTTAGCTTACCGTCACAAGCTTATCAGCCCTAATACCTTTTAAGCGTCGCAAAGCGCGCAATGTCAAGTTGATTATGTCTGCATTCGATTCAGCAGCATTTCTTAAGAATTTAACCTCTCAGCCTGGTGTGTACCGCATGTACAATAACCAGGAGGAGGTTATTTACGTAGGAAAGGCCAAAAACCTCAAAAAGCGTGTGTCGAGTTATTTTCGTACTAACTTAGACAATGCTAAAACCCGTTCGCTCGTCAGCCAGATTGCGAACATGGACGTTACTGTTGTTAACAGTGAAACAGAAGCGTTCTTACTCGAAAACAACTTCATCAAGAAGTACAAACCGCGTTACAACGTGGTCATGCGTGATGATAAATCTTATCCCTTTATCTTCTTATCAGACCACGAGCATCCGCGGCTTTCTTTCCATCGCGGTCCACAAAAAAAGAAAGGCGAATATTTTGGTCCTTATCCTAGTGCCTGGTCTGTCAGGGAAAGTTTGCGCTCAATGCAGCGTATATTCCCTGTCCGACAGTGTGAGGATAGCTACTATCGTGCGCGAAGCAGGCCTTGCCTCCAGTATCAAATGCAGCGGTGTAGCGCGCCTTGTGTTGAAGGCTATGTGAGTGATGAGGAATACAGAGAGCAGGTGAATTTTGCTCGCTTGTTCTTAAAAGGTAAGAACCAACAAGTTATTGGTGAGCTGGTGGATAAGATGGAAAAAGCCAGTGAAGCCCTAAACTTTGAAGCAGCCGCGCGTTATCGCGATCAGATAAACGCGCTTAGAAAAGTACAAGAACGTCAATGGGTAGCCGGTACACAAGATGAAATGGACGTATTCGGCTTTGCCTTTAAAGGTAATATGGCATGTATTCAAGTGATGTTTATTCGCGAGGGCCAGTTATTAGGCAGTAAAGCCTATTTTCCGAAAGTACCTAACATTGCTGATGAGCAAGAAGTGTTCGAGTCCTTCTTTTTACAGTTTTATCTGGCAGGCAACAAAGTTATACCCAAGCAAATTGTGTTAAGTAATACGCTAAGCGATGAGAGCGCGATAGCTGAAGTATTGGCCAGCGAAGCGGGGCATAAAGTGCATTTTTTCAAAGGTGCCAGAGAAGAAAAACGAAAGTACCTTCAGCTCGCCCAATCGAATGCGCAAACAGCTCTTGAGGCACAATACAGTCAGCAAAAGTCAGTCTTTGCCCGCTATCTCGATTTAGAAGCGTCCTTGGAAGTAGACACCCCCTTACAACGTATGGAGTGCTTTGATATATCTCATACCTCGGGTCAGCAGACGGTCGCGTCTTGTGTGGTGTTTAATCGCGAGGGGCCTCTTAAGAGTGACTATCGCAGATACAATATTGAGGGCATTACGCCAGGTGACGATTATGCGGCCATGGCGCAGGCGCTGAAGCGGCGCTACAAATCAGTCAAAGAAGTGCAAAAAATTCCTGATTTGCTGCTTATAGACGGTGGTAAAGGACAGCTTGCGCAAGCAGAGCAATTCTTCGAGGACTGGCCTCATGATAAAAAACCTATGCTTTTAGGTGTGGCCAAGGGGACTACACGTAAGCCCGGTTTAGAAACGCTTATCCTTGCGGGTAGTCATCAGGTGCTTCCTATGGACAGCCACTCTCCCGGACTGCATCTAATACAGCATATTCGCGATGAGTCTCACCGCTTTGCCATTACAGGGCATCGCAACCGACGTCAAAAGGTTAAAACAACCTCTAGCCTAGAAAGTATTCCTGGTATTGGTGCAAAGCGCAGGCAGTCCCTACTCAAGTTTATGGGGGGGTTACAAGGCCTCAAAAAAGCGAGTAAAGACGAAATTGCGAGCGTGCCTGGAATTAGCCCCGAGCTGGCTGATACGATTTATGACCACCTGCATCAATAAATGAACGACTAACAAGCAATACATTGCAATTTGATGTAATGTGTAACGACAATGAAAGATGCAAAGCATCTAGTCGAGCGCGCTAAACGCCCACAGAGGCATATAACACTGAGACGTAATTTTTATGTGGACTGTTCCAAACTGTATTACTTTATTTCGAGTAATTCTTATTCCTGTTTTTGTCACTGTATATTTCCTCGATTGGCGTTGGGCGCATGAAGCTGGTGCATTTATTTTTTGGCTAGCTGCCATCACAGACTGGTTCGACGGTTATCTAGCGAGAAAACTAGAACAATCCACGCCCTTCGGTGCGTTTTTAGATCCAGTAGCAGACAAATTGATTGTAGGCGCAGCACTTCTCATGATCACACATAGTTATGCAACCCTCTGGATAACATTGCCTTCGATAGCGCTACTGGTTCGTGAAATTTATGTGTCGGCACTTCGCGAATGGATGGGTTCAAACGGTGTAAGGGATGCCGTTCAAGTGTCTTTTATAGGCAAAGCAAAAACCACTGCGCAAATGTTAGCCTTAATAGGACTCTTGTCGGGCCTTGAAACGTTTATGGGCTTTCCAATCTACTGGGTTTCTTTGGGTTATATTCTTTTATATTTCGCCGCAGTGTTGTCAATTTGGTCAATGGTTGTTTATACAAAAGCAGCCTGGCCACATCTTCGCGGTAATGCGATAAAGTGAAATTGATCGCGGTTTAATCAAAGTGAATAAAAAAATAGCAAACGATCATAAAAAACCGCATTTATCTCAATTTAAACACTTTTTTGTGTTGACAGTTTTGAATGGGTAGGTAGAATGCACCCCACATTTCGAGAGGACACCAACCAAACGAAATGGTCGATTAAGACATGCGGGAATAGCTCAGTTGGTAGAGCACGACCTTGCCAAGGTCGGGGTCGCGAGTTCGAATCTCGTTTCCCGCTCCAATCTCTTACAGAGACGTTTTAATCACGCGCCAGACGCATCTGGCGGAATGGCAGAATGGCTATGCAGCGGATTGCAAATCCGTCAATCTCGGTTCGACTCCGGGTTCCGCCTCCATTAGCTGCAACGCAGCATCAGGTTCTACGCCTGACACCTTGCTAAAAAGCAACCCGATGCCCGGGTGGTGAAATTGGTAGACACAAGGGATTTAAAATCCCTCGCTGGTAACAGCGTGCCGGTTCAAGTCCGGCCCCGGGCACCACTTTTAGGCTCTACCCCATAAACGGGGGATCAGCATTCACCTTACACGATTGATAACACCATCCCATCCACAATGGGTCATCACTCTCATTCTATAGTTTTCAAAGTTTCTAAAACCATACGCTCTTCTTGATATCATTTCCATTTTGTTGTGGAAGCCTTCAGTGATCCCGTTGTTTCGTGTAAAGCGCCACATGGCGATGATAGGTTGCAACCACGAAGTTAAGGTTTTGGCCAGTGCACGAAGTGGACTGTGATGTAACTGTTCAAGCAAGTCTAAGAACCTCGGTAATGTCTTCTCCATTCGTTTTTCATTCATAGTCTTTAACAGCATATACCTGATGAGCTTCTGTTTGACCTCATACAGTGTTTTTAACACAGGATAGTCAGCTAAGTAGCGTTGTAGGTTGCTGTTATTCTCATCGCTTAAATGCCATTGATGCCGTCGCATCAAACTAAGTAAACCTCGATTCTTACGTCCTTCAGGGTGGTGTTGCTGCCACGCTTTTAAGAAGTGATGGTTTATCAAGCGCACCACATGAAAACGGTCAGCGACTATCGTAGCATTAGGGAAATAGCGTTTGGCAATACCACGATAGGTTTCCGATAAGTCCATCGCGATGAGCTTCACGTTTTCTTTATTGGGAAGGTGGCGCAGGTACGAGCGTAAACTTAATTCAGAACGTCCCAGTTTTACATCAAACACACTGCGATGTCGTAAATCTACAAACGTCGTCGCATAACCCTTCTTGCGGGTAAAAAAGTGTTCATCTATCCCCAGCATCTCTGGACAGGGACGACTGATAATCTCTTTATATTTCTGGCTGATGTGTGATTGGTACCAACGCTCTACCGTAGTGGGACTAATGCGATGTGTGCGTGAGATACCACGCTGCGTAACACCACCGTGGTGCGCTTCAAAGACTTCTAAGCGAAAGCACTCCGACGCCCGATAGCGTGGCCGGATCCCAACAAAAGGATGCCTGAAATAACGCCCACAGCATCGACAATGATACTTAGGTACCTTTAAATGTAGCGTTAGCACCTGATTACCTTGGCGCGTGTGCTTCACAGTACGCTTATGTGTGGCTTTTATGCGTAAATGTCGACTCTCACAATGCTTGCATAGCGGCTTTTTAGTGGGCTTTGCCCACACTTCAATAAAATCATGTCGATGAACACGTTCTATTTCTAACTCACTTATGCCTAAAATAGTACCTGCGTGGGACATCTGTACTCTCCATTAAATGATTCTTCGCAAAATCAGTTTAATGAATGCGGATGTCCCCCGTTAATGATGAAGAGCCCACTTTTATACTTAAAAATCAAAAACTTAGGTATACTTTAAATTACCATGGGTCGCTGTTGCGTCTTTTTGGAACATTTGCGATACCGTTTTTGCTATACCAGGCATTTCAGAATCCATTCATTTCTCGCTTATTACGCTCTTTCACCGCGTATTACTGTGGTAAGATCCGTAAAAATTTTGGCAAAGACGTACTATCTTGAATTCTGTTATGTCACTTCGTTTAGACGAATTATCTCGTTCTGAACGTCCATTTCACGCCCGTGGTAGCAAAGTAGTTCGCTGTGATGCGTGTCTGCTTCCAACGCAAAATTGTATTTGCACTTACAAGCCTGAAGCTGGCACTGACGTGGCAGTTTTATTTCTGATGTACAAAGGTGAATACTACAAGCCCACCAATACAGGGCGCTTAATTGCAGATGTAGTGAGAGATAACCACGCATTTTTATGGAAGCGCACCAAGCCTGATGACGAGCTGATGCGCATCCTTGGTGACGAAAAATACTTTCCCATTGTGGTATTTCCACACGAATATGCGGCAATTGATCGCTGTATTAACACGCCGCCATTGAATACGGGCAAAACGTTACTATTTATCTTCTTGGATGGAACATGGCGTGAAGCAAAAAAAATGTTTGCTAAGACCCCTTATTTACATAATTTTCCTGTGTTAGGCGTAAGCATGGATGCGGCTTCAGACTATTTGCTGCGAGAATCTACACATGATTTTCAACATTGTACCGCTGAGGTTGGTATTAGCGTTTTAGCTCTAGCCAATCAAAAGGAAGGAGCACAAACATTAGCGCATTATTTTAGTGTGTTTAGACGGGAATATTTAAAAGGTAAGCCTCATTTGCAGCACAAGCTTGCGTTTGCCGAAGCGCAAGTTAAAGATAGCGTATAAAAACCGTCACTTTAATTTGCGAAACTGTTGTTTTACATCCACTATTTTAATTCAATAAATCACGGAGAAAGCCAATGGCATCTGTTACTTTTCAAGGTAATGAAGTTAAAACAAAGGGTCAACTACCAGAAGTGGGATCAAGTGCACCAGCATTTACCCTTGTCAAAGCAGATTTGGGCGAAGTGACACTGTCTGAACTAGCAGGTAAAAACGTCGTTCTAAATATCTTTCCGTCCATTGATACGGGTACCTGTGCAACGTCAGTACGTAAATTCAATGAGGAAGCTTCGAAGCTAGACAATACTACAGTAATTTGTGTTTCTGCTGACTTACCATTTGCCGCTGGCCGTTTTTGTGGTGCAGAAGGCATTGAAAACGTACTTACCGGTTCTACCTTCCGTTCAAGCTTTGGCGACGATTACGGCGTGACTTTCGAGTCTGCGCCTCTAACAGGTCTTCTTTCTCGCTCAGTAGTGGTTATCGATACAGAAGGCAAGGTGATTTACACAGAGCAAGTTGCTGAAACAACGGAAGAACCTAACTACGAAGCAGCTATTGCTGCATTGGGTTAACGTTTTTTAGCGATAATTGTCCAGTGTGTGCTTTTTGATGTTAGATAATATCGCTAATAGTAGTCCGGTTTTTAGCACTATGCTTATCGCTAACTAAGGCCGGTAGTAAACAGACACCCACGTGGTTGGGTGTCATTTAGGAGAATGCTATGACGTCGGCGTTAATTTCAGTAGGTGATTTAGCCAACATAATGCAGCAAAAGCCTGTGACTCTTGTGCGGGCACTAATGGACGACCCTGTTTCTCAAACGCCTGACGCGCGAAACGCAATGGTGCTGCCAGCATCTGTCGACCTAGACTTAGACGGAGACGGAAGCGATCACACCACGGGATTTCCTCATAGCATGCCTTCTGCAGATGACCTTGCAATTTATTTGGGCAATCAAGGTATTACGGCTAACACACCAATAGCAGTATATGATACCCGTGGCATGTTCAGCGCGCCGCGAGTATGGTGGATGTTAAAAGCCATTGGTCATCAAGACGTTTACTTATTAGATGGCGGTCAACCGGCTTGGGAAAGAGCAGGTCTTCCTATCTCTGAGCAACAGCAATATGGAAAATTAACCTATCAGGCCACGCCTCGCCCAGGCTGGTTTGCAAATTCCAGTGCTGTTCTTCAGGCATTAAATACCGAAGCGCAGTTAGTTGATGCTCGTAGTGCGCTTCGTTTCAAGGGCGAGGTGCCAGAGCCTCGTCAAGGTGTGAGGTCGGGACACATGCCCGGCGCGTATAATGTTCCATTCGATACACTTCTAAATAACGGCCATTTTCTCGCCAAGGAAGAACTGAAGAAGGTTTTTGAGCAAGCAAATATCAATTTAGACAAGCCTATCATCTGTACCTGCGGTTCGGGTGTTACCGCGTGTATTATTGGCGTAGCTGCCTTGATGTGTGGAGCTACTCAAGTGTCTATTTACGATGGTTCGTGGTCGGAGTGGGGCGCTGATACACAGTTTCCAGTCGTAAACGACCATAAAAAATAGAGATGTGTGAGATGGCTGTTATTTGTTTTAACCTGAGGTAAGGTTATGATCAAATCTGCTCGCATATCTCACGTTTGAATCACATTTATGAACACTAAAAACACGCTACCAAAAATAGTTGTACTCACGGGGGCAGGTATTTCCGCAGAGTCAGGGCTCAAAACATTCCGAGACAATGACGGACTTTGGGAAAACCACCGTGTGGAAGACGTTGCCACGCCTGAAGCTTTCGAGCAAAACCCCAGCTTGGTCTACCGTTTTTACAATGCACGCCGTGCACAGCTTCAGCAAGACGATGTTAACCCTAATGCCGCTCACGTGGCGCTTGCAAAGCTTGAAAGCATATTAGGTGATAATGTAATGCTGGTTACGCAGAACGTAGACGATCTCCATGAGCGTGGAGGAAGCAAAAGTGTTTATCACATGCACGGTAAACTTCTGTCGGCCCGATGTGCTATTTCTCAGGAAACGTTTGAATGGCGCGATAGTTTTGACCATACCTCGAAATGCCCCTGCTGCAATAGGGTAACTTTACGGCCCGATATTGTATGGTTTGGTGAAATGCCCCTGTATATGGATGAAATATACAGGGCATTAGCCAACGCAGATTTATTTGTTGCTATTGGCACATCGGGCAATGTATACCCTGCGGCGGGTTTTGTTCAGATTGCAAAAGAAAGCGGTGCACACACTATTGAAGCAAATTTAGCACCGGGCGCAACAAATGCCTTATTCGATGAATCGTTAACCGGTCCTGCGTCACATATCGTTCCCCAATGGGTAGACGACTTAATTTCAAAATACGCGCGGTAGGAGACGCAAGATGCAGTATATGAACGAATTCCTTACCATTGCACTTGTGCATCTTGTTGCCGTGGCAAGCCCAGGGCCTGATTTTGCTGTAGTGGTGCGAAACAGCGTAGCGTACGGAAGACGTATCGCACTATTTACCAGTGTCGGGATCGGTTTAGCGATATTGCTACATGTGGCCTATTCGCTTGTGGGACTGAGCGTAGTTATCGCCACGACACCTTGGTTGTTTACTACCTTTAGCTATGCTGCTGCCGCATATTTGCTTTATCTTGCTTTTGGCGCGCTTAAAAGCGGGCCGGTGATGCAGGATGAAAGCCCTTCATTTGAAAAGAAGAGCAATCAAATTTCAGCTAAACGTGCGGTGTGGATGGGATTTTTAACTAATGGGCTCAACCCCAAAGCAACGCTCTTCTTTCTTTCTCTTTTTACTGCGATCATCAGCATCGATACGCCCTTTAGTGTGAAGCTAGGCTATGGTATCTACTTGGCGATTGCTACAGGGCTTTGGTTCTGTTTCCTCTCTTACCTTTTAAGCACGAGTAGAGTCGCTGAACTTATTGGCAAAAAAGGGTATTGGCTAGACCGCGCTATGGGCGTATTACTAGTCGGTTTAGCGGCAAAGCTGGTACTGGGTTAACTTTTGTTTAGCTTACAGGCAGGCATTTGTTTACGCGAATTGATATAATCCCGAAGATTTCCAGAAATTAAGAGAGTTGTGTGAAAGACGTAAACACTGACCGATTAAACAATACGTTAGCGAAACAGTATCACTTCGATATCAAGGGCTTATTGCGCCGCGCTGCTGGGTTAACAAAAGCAAATTTTTCTTCGCTATTACAAGGTAGCTTAGTGTTGTTTTTAACGTTCGTTGTGTTGGGCGTATTTGCACAGCAATACATCACTATAAACGATGATGGTACTTACGTTTTTGAGCATCAGTCTATTATAGAAATTGTGGCTATTTGCATTATTGCTCCGCTGCTAAGCGGTTTGTATATGATGGGCGTGTTCATCACGCGGGGCATCAAAACATCTGTTTTTACTGTTTTTCAGTTTTTTCCACTCGTTTTGTTGTTAGCGTTAACGCAGTTAGTGAATAGCATTCTTGTCCAGTTAGGGATGATGCTACTCATTTTACCGGGCGTGTATTTTTACTTAGCCTCGTCGTTTTCGCTGATGTTAGTGGCTGATAGGAAGCTAACGCCTATAAGCGCCATCATTTTATCTTGTCGCGTGTTTAACGCTTACTGGTCGCAAATTGCGAGTATCTTCGGTGTGTTCTTTCTACTGTTCGCGTCGGTACCGCTCACCTTTGGCCTGTCTTTAATTTGGGTGTTACCTTTTTATTTTAGTATGATGGGGTTGCTCTATCAGGAATTGATTGGCGAGCAAGGAGTAGGCACGGAAGCATCTGTAAATGATGTGAATGAGTCAAGCTTCGATGCATAAGCGAGAAACGTTTAAAATTGTCCTTATTACGTTAGGGGTTTTGGCGGTCATTGTTATTAACGCCATCATCTTTACAAAGGACGAACCGGATATTCTTGATGTTCCGCAAACGGTAAAAGATAACAAGCCGGTGCCTGATTTCTCTGCCTATACGGATGTAAAAGAAAAGAAGGAAGCGTTCTTCAATTACCTAAGACCTGAGGTAGAAAAGCAAAATGCTTATCTTTTGACACTTAGGCATTACGTGCAGACCCTTTATAGGAAAGCATTGGTAGACGAGCCACTTTCAAAAGATGATGTAGAAAGATTGGCGTGGCTTGAGGAAGAGTATCGCGTTAAGTCAACGCAGCCTCTCAAAGTAAAACTACCGGCCTTGCTGCAGAAAATAGATGTGTTACCCGTTGAATTGGTTTTAGTTCAAGCCGCGAATGAGTCAGCATGGGGAACAAGTCGCTTTGCAAGAAAAGGCTATAACTTCTTCGGCCTTTGGTGCTTTTCAAAAGGCTGTGGTTTTGTTCCAAACCGTCGAAATGAAGGCGCCTCGCACGAAGTTGCAAAGTTCGATAGCTTATCTAGGGCAACATATACTTATATGCGCAATCTAAATCGTCACGATGCTTATGCTGATTTAAGAGAAATACGCAGCCGATTGCGCGCAAACCAAATACCTATCACGGGTGTGGCATTGGCCGAAGGGCTGATGAATTACTCAGAGCGCGGAGCCGCTTATGTTGAAGAGCTTCAAACAATGATCCGATTTAACGAGGAGTTTTTATCCGAATGATACGCGCGGCACTATTTTTAGCATCATCTCTTGTTATGAGTCTGAGCAGTACACATCTTGCTGCTGAAACCATTGACGTTGAGTACAGCCGTTTCTACAGTCATGTTAAAAAGCTAGATAACGAAGATACCCAAGCGCTTCAATTTGCCTTCGGTTTTGTCCGAGTGGGAGAAGGGCGCTTATGTGGGGTTAATGCAGCATCTATTGTCACTGACAAAAAAACCATGGAGCTTGAGGTCAGCGACGAAGGCCGTTTTACTGTTCCGACGGAGAGAGCGCTTAAACTTGCCAACGCGTTAGTGCGAATCGATTTAGTTGAGCGTGCGAATGTGTGTGATATGTCGGTGCAGCTTGAGACTAAACCCGAGTATCTTAAGCAGTTTTACAAACAGGAAGAGCTTACTTTCTTATATGAACAGTACGAGGCTTTCTTTAACGAAATGGGAAGCTTTTTGTCATTCATGATGCCTTCAGTCAAAGGCCTTATGATTCAGTTTGATGATAAGAACCTAGATTTTATTACGCCGCAGGGGGTGCAGATAAATAATGGTGTTCTTCAAATTGAGCAAGATTGGATAAATGACGCAAAAGGTTTAACGTTGCCTCATGCGCCACTTCGTATTACTGCAATGGCATCAAGCTAAGTGTTGACGAGTTCTACCTACGTCAATAATTGATACCTAATTTGCTCGGCTAAACGCGCGATAGTCTCTTCGCCTTTCGCGCAAAGCTCTTCGGCCCTGTGAAATTCCATGATGCCAACGTCAGTGAGCTGCGGCTCAATAAGGATATCGGGCGGATCGCCTGCCAATCGAGAGCGAGTGACGCGGGCCTGGAGTATTTCAAGAGAACTGCTCATCACGCTCATAATACCTGGAGGATTTCGTTTATTTACCTTTGCTGGTACTTCAGTTAATTCCTCCTCTACTTTCTCAATGACGTCAGAAGCAATACCATCTTCCGTTTCCACGTTATCTGATGCGTTTACGTCTAGTTCATCATTGTTGGTTTCCGACGATTTTTCATCTTTGCTGTCTGGAGAAAACCACTGACGCAAAACATTTTGACTCTTAGTAAAGAAGTCCTCGGTTTTACGCTCATTCTCTTCGTGATCTTGTCTCAACTTTTCAAGACGAATAGGGCGAAAATCAGCATTAAGATTAACCGCAATCACAAAGTCTGCGCCTAATTGCCGACATAAGTTGACGGGCACCGGATTAACAACCGCACCATCAACTAACCACCTATCGCCGTGGGCCACGGGCGAAAAAAGGGCAGGGATTGCACAAGAGGCTTGAATGGTATCGCCGATAGGGCCTGAATTAAATACCACTTCACGGCCCGTATAAAGATCGGTAGCGACCGTAGCAAACGGCTTTTGCATTGCCTCGTATGAAGATTCACAAAACTCATTTGCTAGCTTATCAAACACCTTTTGACCGCTTGCAATGCCGCCGCGTCTAAGACCAACACCCATCAAGGCAAGTACCTGCCAATCGCTAAGAGAGCATGCCCATTCTTTAAGTCCTTCTAACCTGCCACTTGCGTAGGCGGCGCCAACATAAGCACCTATAGAGCATCCCGCTACCACGTCAATTTTAACGCCTAACTTCTCTAAAGCTTGAATAATACCTATGTGTGTCCAACCCCTGGCAGCACCGGCTCCTAACGCAAGTCCAATTTTCATTTATCTGGGTTCCATAATGTTTACCACTTCAATAGTGTGCTCGTCGTCATTTAACGAGGATGTCGCTTCAGTGGAGAAAGAAGGTTGATCAAAGCCTATGTCGCCATCTTCAACGGGGCCGTCTTGGGTCGTAATAGACTTAAAGTCGTGAAGATTGCTGTCAATTAAATGAGAGGGGGCCACATTTTGAAGTGCCCTAAACATCGATTCTATACGACCAGGAAACCTGCGATTCCAGTCTTGAAGCATCGCTTTAATGTTTTGGCGCTGCAGGTTTTCTTGAGAGCCGCACAGGTTACAAGGAATAATAGGAAATTCTGCCGCTTGAGAATATTTTTCAATGTCTTTTTCAGTGCAGTAAGCTAAGGGGCGAATGACAATGTGTTCGCCGTTATCGCTGACCAACTTAGGCGGCATAGATTTAAGTTTGCCACCATGGAACATATTAAGGAAAAAGGTTTCCAGCATGTCATCACGGTGGTGACCCAACGCAATTTTAGTGGCGCCAAGTTCTTTAGCCGTTCTGTACAAAATACCGCGACGTAACCGAGAGCACAGGGAACATGTTGTTTTACCCTCGGGAATTTTATCTTTTACAATTGAGTAAGTGTCTTCTTCAACAATTTTATACTCAACACCAATCTCCTCTAGGTATGTAGGGAGAATGTGCTCGGGAAAACCAGGCTGTTTTTGGTCAAGATTTACCGCAACTATATCGAAGTGGATAGGCGCAATCTTCTTTAAAAACATCAAAATATCGAGCATGGTGTAGCTGTCTTTGCCGCCAGATAGACACACCATTACCTTGTCGTTATTCTCAATCATGCCAAAATCGGCTATGGCTTTACCCACGTTGCGACGAAGACGTTTTTGAAGTTTGTTGAAGTTGTACTTTTGCTTACTCTGTGCAGCGTTCAATGCAGATGGCTCAACGCTGCTTGTGCCTAAACTCATAATTCACTAGCTTGGTTTGTGATAAAGCAAGCATTATACAATAAAGCGCCTTTTTTAAACCATGGTTGTGTCGTTAATTTTGTACCTTTAGCGGAGGAACAAAGCCATCTGGCTTGATTGCCAACACGTCACAGTTGAGTTCGTCGATTACATGTTCTGCCGTATTGCCGATAAGCGCGGCTGAAATTCCAACTCGCCCCACAGTGCCTATAATAACCAGTTCTGCGTCTATTTCCTTGGCGACTTGCGGAATAACTCTTTCTGGCAAGCCTTCTTTTACTACACATCTTTCTTCAGAAATGCCATATTTTAGGGCATGGCGACGCATTTCGGTTTGATGGTGATTTTTAACTGCATCATGATAAGTATCGGGATCGAACTCCGGCACCTCAATAGCTATGTTTAAAGGGGTAGATGGATAGCTATTCACTAAGTTAACGTTACCTTTTAATAATGCGGCATAGTCGTTCGCAATAATTGTAAGCTTGTCATTAAGTGCAGCGTGCTCGTCATCTTCACTTCCAACATTCACCGCTGCGATAATTTCACCACCTTCTGGCCAGTCATGTTCTTTGACCAGTAAAACCGGGCGAGGGCATTTACGCATTAAATGCCAGTCTGTTGGTGTAAAAATAACAGACGCCAAGTCATCATGGTTTTTGGTTGCTTTTACCACAAGATCAATTTGGTTATTAAGTGCGTAGTAAATGATGGATTCGAAAGCACGGTTGTTCCATTCAACAACGATATCGGCTTCTGCGAAGCCTTGTTTTTTTAATTGTTCAGAAAGCCACTTTCCTTGCTCTTTAGTTACAGCATCGCGCATGGCTTCGCGTTCATCGGGGCTTAGCATCGTCGTCATGTCATAAGAAAAGTCGTAGACCACCATCATAGCGGTCACTGTCGCACCTGTTTTTGACGCGAGTTCATAGGCACGACTTAATGCAGGTTGGTTATCCCGTTCAGCATCTACAACGGCAAGAATTCGTTTATACTCAATCATAACATCTCCCGGTAAGCTCACAGTTCGATGGGGCGATAAATAAAGCTATTTGTTTTCGTTCATCCTCTTTAACTATAAACGACATTTGGGAAAACGTGTTGTTTTAGGTCAATAATTATACTGCTGATAGGCCTCTCAAATAGCGAAAATCAAAGTATGGGTTAGGAGGTAAGTTAAAATGAAGCAAATAAAAAACGCGCATTAAGCGCGTTCTTAAACAATTAAACGAGTAAAACTGCTAGCCATTACATACTACGCTTGGTCCATTGAGAGCGGACAGCCTACTTTCTAACAATTCGAAATTTAGAATTGTGATAAGTCTGCCATCTACCTTTATGATGTTGTCTTTTTGGAAGCGACTTAGCAGGCGGCTGATGGTTTCTATGGTTAAACCGAGATAGTTACCTATTTCATTTCGTGTCATCGTTAAATGAAACTCACGGTGAGAAAAACCTCGCTCCTCAAATCGCTGAGATAAGTGAGAGATAAAATATAATAATCGCTCTTCAGCGGTACGCTTGTTGAGAAGCATGATCAAATCGTGATCTTGTTTTATTTCTGCACTCATAAAACTCATTATCTGATGTCGAAGTTTCGGAAACTGAACCGACATTTCATCTAATGTTTCGTAAGGAAGTTCACAGACCATCGCCGTTTCTAACGCAGACGTGTAACTCTGATGCTTATTTTCACGCAGCGCATCAAAGCCGATAATATCGCCGGGAAAGTGAAAACCTGTAATTTGCTCTTCACCTTCAGAATTGGTTACAAACGACTTGAAAGAACCGGTTCTAACGGCAAACAGTGAACGGAATGTATCGCCAGTTTGGATAAGCGTATCGCCTTTATGAAGCGGCTTTTTGCGCTCGATAATGTCGTCTAAAGACTCAATTTCTGTCTTGTTCAGTGCAACCGGTAGACAGAGGTGGCTGAAACTGCAGTTCTGACAGTGAATTGAAAATTGGCTTCCTTTGCTCATAACACTTGCTCTTTTATAATTGAACAAAACAATAATACCTATTTTTTTATAGGATTGCGCCCTGAATAAGATAAATAGCATAGATAGCCATTATACTTGCAATAAGTTGTCTTACGTCGTTTCGCTGAAAAGCACTCACTAGATATTGACTACCCGCACTGGCGGCGAGCAGTGTGGGCAACGTTCCCAACCCAAAGAAAAACATTATACTAGCGCCTTGCAGTGCGTTCCCTGCAGCCAATGACCAGGTGAGTGTGGAATACACCAACCCGCAAGGCAACCAGCCCCAGATAAAACCATAAGGTATCGCGCTAATTGGGGTTTTAAAGGGTAAGAAACGCTTAGAAAGAGGTTGAAGTTTAGAAAATAGGCCTTTACCTGCGCTTTCTAACAGGGTTAGACCTGTCCACCATTTACCCAAATAGCAGGCAAGTAAAAGCAGCATGGTGCCGCTAAGAAGTGAAAGAGCATAGTTGGCAAGAGGAACATAATCGGCCGCAATTTTACCTAATGTACCTGTTATTGCACCTGCAATCGTATAGCTAGCAATCCGGCCCATATTATAAGCGAGTGTATACGGTACAGCGGAGGCGCCTTTTGGCGAGACCATTCTGAGCGCTGCAACGATCCCTCCACACATTCCCACACAATGAACACCGCCCGCCAGGCCGATAAGAAAAGCAGAGAAGTAGTTAATCCCGTCCATTATCTTCTTTGTTCTTCATTGCCTTACTCTCTTGAAGCTGCTTGCGCTGTTCAGCCAGCTTTTTTTCTTCAGGAGACAAATCATCGTCAAAAAGAATACTGTAGCCTTGTCTGTCTAAGTCCTCGAATTGATTAGTCTTTACCGCCCAAAAGAAAATCACAATAGCGACCGCAACTATGATGATGGCGATAGGAATTAATACGTAAATGATACTCATGCTATTTGCTCAAAAGTCGCGTTGAGTTAGTAACGACAATAATACTGCTTAATGACATACCAACAACAGCCATCCACGGTGATAGTAAGCCAGACACGGCGAAAGGCAAAATTAGAACGTTGTAACCTACAGACCAGCCAATGTTTTGTCTTATCTTTTGTTTCACTTGATGAGACGTGCTAATAAGTACTGGAACGGATAAGAGTTGGTCCCCAAGCAAAATAACATCGGCGGCGGTTTTAGCAACATCTGTAGCGTTGCCTACCGCTATTGCCACGTCTGCGCTTGCAAGTACCGGTGCGTCGTTGATCCCGTCACCCATCATCATTACTTTGGCACCAGAGTGCTGCATAGCCTGAACTGCTTCGTACTTTTGTTCTGGCGTAAGCCCACCTTTAGCTGTTTCGATTGGCAATGATGCGGTTAGTGAGTCCACGTTTTGTTGTGTATCGCCGCTTAAGACGGTAAGAGTGTGGCTTTTTACCAGGATATCGAGGGTTTCCTGTGTATCTTCGCGCAGTGTATCTCGTACTTCAAACGCCGCCATAATACGGCCTTTTACAGTGAGAAATACGTTGGCAGAAGGGTACTCTTCAATAAACGCTTGCTGTGACTCGTGCACGCAAAACGCAGCAGACCCCATTGAAAACAAGGTGTCATTGATTTCACCACTGATCCCGCCTCCAGGCGCTACGGTAAAATTAACCACCTTGTGCACTGTGTAATCGGCAGGTTTGTAGTCATCATTAGAGGCTTTATCACCCGTAAATGCCTTGGCAATGGGGTGTTCAGAACGAGACTCTAGCGCGCGGGCAATTGAAAGCGCGCTGTCGCTATCGACGCCGTCAGCGTACCAAGCACTTGAAATGGTGAACTTGCCCTTAGTAAGTGTTCCTGTTTTGTCTAGTGCAATGGTGTCAATGCCCGTAATTTGCTCTAACGCATCGGCGCGTTTAAGCAAAATGCCTTGCCTGTTCAATTTTGCCATAGCACAGGTGAGCGCTGATGGTGTGGCTAAACCTAATGCGCAAGGGCAGGTTGCAACGAGCACTGATATAGTTATCCAAAAGGCATCATCGCTACCTTGGTACCACCAAAATCCATAGGTTAACGCTGAGATCATCAGCACGGCTGTAACGAAGTATCGAGAAAAATTATCCGCTATCTGCGCAGCTTTTGGCTTGCTAGCCATTGCACTTGCTTGGAGCCTGACAATTTGGTTTACCAGCGCGTTTTTGAGGGTTTGGGTTACGATAATGGTTAGGCTGCCGTCTTGACACACCGTACCGCCGTAGACAACGCTATTGTTCTCCTTGCGCACCGGGTTAAACTCGCCGGTAAGCATAGACTCGTCAACCGATGCATGACCTTCGGATACTACGCCATCGATAGGAATTGTCTCTCCGGGTTTAACCAGTACCACGTCGTTTATTTGTAGTTGTTTTGCTAAGCATTCGGTAACGCTGCCATCTGACATTAACTTCGTGGCTGAAACCGGGACATATTGCATCATGTTAGCGGAGATCTGCGCAGCGCGATGCCGACTACGATGTTCCAAGAACCGGCTGAGTAACAGCAGAAAAATGAACATACAGATAGACTCAAAATACACTTCGCCTTGTTCAAGAACCGTGGAACGTATTCCGGCAATGTAAGTACCGAAAATGGCGAGCGTAACAGGCACGTCCATATTCACCGTTTTTGCGCTTAACGCTTTGGCGGCGCCAACATAAAACGTGCTGCCGGAATAAAGCACTACAGGCGTGGTAAGCGTTAGGGCTACCCAGTAGAAATATTGGCGAGTTTCAAGCTCTATGGCCCCAAACCAGTCAAAATAGAGCCCCGTCATTAGCATCATGACCTGCATAGTCATAATGCCTGCGAGACCCAGCTTTTTTAAGAAGGTTTTTTGTTCACGTTTATAGCTGGCTTCGTGTTCATCAGGGTGAAACGGCGAACCTACGTAGCCAATTCTTTTCAGCGTAGAAAGAATTTGGCTAAGTTTTATTTGCAATGGCGACCAGGTAACCAGCGCGCGACGCTCTTGAACGTTGACCGCAACTTGCTTTATGCCTTCTACTTTCGATAGTTGTTTTTCAATTAACCAACCACAGGCCGCACAAGTAATACCTTCAAGGGTCAACTGTATCTGCTTATCCTGACCTTCGTCGAAAACAAATTCCTCTTGTAGGGAGGGGTCGTCATACACCTTAAGTTTATCGAGGGTCTCTAAAATGCCGTCGTCAGACTTTTGAGCAGGTTCGGTTCTGAATTGATAATAGTCTTCAAGGCCATTCGATACGATGGCTTCGGCTACTGCTAAACAGCCAGGGCAACACATGTCACGCTGCTGACCTAAAATAACCGTTCTAAACTTATTCTCGTCGTGGTTCGCTATGGGCAAGCCACAATGGTAACAATCGTGCTTTGCCATTACGGATTAAATTTCATTTTTCCCTCATGGGGAAGATAGATCGTGTTTTGAATTTTCCAGCTTTCGTCAATTGGTGTTAGCGATACACGCCATTTACCATCTAAACTTTCTTCTACAAAACCGCGATAAATTCCGTTGGCATCACGACTTAGCAATACGCTTACGTCACGATCTTCAAGCGTCACGTGATAAAAACTGAGTTTAACGGCGTTTCCGTCTTGTGGAATACCTGAGTGAAATTCAAGGGCAATGCTGCCATCTGTAATAGTCAGATCCGTCGTTATGTTTAAACGCTTTGCTACGGCTTCTTTGTCTAGGCTTACGTTGATTGCTTTACCTTCTTTGTAATAATCGTCGATTACCAGACTATCTTCTGTAGATATCGCAAGATTGAGCAACACACCGCCCATGATCAGGGTAATAACTGGAACGGCAATTAAGAACCAAGGCCAGAACTCTTTATACCAGGGTCTATTCATTAGAATTTTTACTCTTGATTAATTCGCTAACAACATATTTATAAATACTGCCTAAAAAGCTTCACTGTTAGGTAATACCCATAAATAGAGTGTTAGTTAAATTGGATAAAAGTGTCTGAATTTAACTCGCTACAGCACTTTGTATATCGCTGTATTTTCTCATAAAAAAAGCCTCGTAGTAACGAGGCTTTCTAAGATATTTAATGATTTAAATCATTAATCATTTGAAAGGCTGTAAACGTACGCTGCAACAACGTGAATTTTGTCTTCACCCAAGGTTTTCTTGAATGAAGGCATTACACCGTTACGACCATAAGTAAGCGTTTCTGTCACTGCTCTATGGCTGCCGCCGTAAAGCCAGATATTATCGGTAAGATTTGGTGCACCAAGCATTTGGTTACCTTTACCGTCCATACCGTGACATGCCGCACATGCTGCGAAACGCGCTTTACCGGCCTCTGCAAGCTGTGGGTCCACATCGCGACCGCTTAGGCTAAGTACGTAGTTAACCACTTCTTCGATACCGTCTTCACCCATCGCATCAAGCCATGCAGGCATTGCTGCTTGACGACCAAGCGTAAGGGTTTCAACGATTTTCGCACCTGAACCGCCGTACAACCAATCGTTATCGGTTAGGTTAGGGAAGCCGCCATTTTGACCACGTGCATCTGAACCGTGACACTGAGAGCAATTTTGCAGGAACAAACGCTGACCTACTTTATTTGCCTCTGGGTCTTTAGCCAGTTCTTCAACAGGAACTTGTGCGTAGGCTTCGAAGATCGGGTCGAACTTCTCAGCAGCGAAATCAAGTTCACGGTCATACTCTACTAGATAGCCTTGCTCTTTTGCGTCGATACGCGCCTGAACAGACTCTTCTAGCGATTGGATATTCTGGTTTGAACTCTTCCAACCCAAAATACCTTCATATGCACCCAGGCCAGGATAAAGCGCTAGGTATAAAAAGCCCCAAACGATGGTCATGTAGAACATAATTGTCCACCAGCGAGGAAGTTGATTATTCAACTCCTCAATACCATCGAATTTGTGGCCCATTGACTCACCTTCAGGTACACCGGTCTTGTTCGCAAGGGTCCAGCGTAGAAGGAAGTAGCAACCAATGATTAACCCTAGGGTTATCACTGAAATCCAAATTGTCCAAAACATACTCATGAGTTCGAGACTCCTGCTAATCTTCTTTTGATTTTTCTTTTTCTTCGTCTGCAAACGGTAAGTTTGCAGCTTCATCGAATTTCTTCTTGTTGCGGCCGCTAAACGCCCACCACACAACACCGATGAAGCTTACAAAGACGATGACAGTAAAAATGCTGCCTACAATTCCTTGGTCCATATTATTTCAAATGTGTGCCAAGAGACTGAAGGTAAGCAATAAGGGCCTGCATTTCCGTTTTACCCTGTACTGCCGCTTTCGCACCCGCGATATCTTCGTCGGTATACGGAACGCCAAAGCCACGGAATACTTCCATTTTTTCAGCTGTTAACTCGCCATTAAGCGTGTTTTCCGCAAGCCAAGGAAACCCTGGCATATTCGACTCTGGTACTACGTTACGAGGATTAAGCAGGTGAACTCGGTGCCATTCATCGCTGTAACGACCACCAACACGTGCTAAGTCAGGGCCAGTACGCTTGGAACCCCAAAGGAAAGGGTGTTCCCATACTGACTCACCAGCAACGCTGTAATGACCATAACGTTCAGTTTCTGCGCGGAATGGACGAATCATCTGGCTGTGACAACCTACACAACCTTCACGGATGTAGATGTCACGGCCTTCAAGCTCAAGCGCGGTATATGGACGTAAGCCTGTTACCGGTTCCATGGTTTGCTGTTGAAACATCAACGGCGTAATTTGCACCATGGCACCAAAGCTGATAGCGATAAGAATTAATACCGTTAACAGACCGACATTCTTTTCAATTAACTCATGTGCGTTTTTCATTATTCGTCTCCTTTACTACGCTGGCTGAGTCGCTGGGTCTGCAGCGATACTGCCTTTAGGTGCACGAACGGTTTTCCATGTGTTGTATGCCATAACAAGCATACCCGCTACCACGAAACAACCACCAATGAAACGAACCACATAGAACGGCTTAGACGCTTCTAATGACTCAACAAAGCTATAGGTTAACGTACCGTCAGCATTTACTGCACGCCACATTAGACCCTGTAGTACACCAGACATCCACATTGCAACGATGTATAGAACAACACCGATAGTTGCGAACCAGAAGTGCACGTTAACTAGCTTGGTACTGTACATTGCACGCTGACCGAATAGCACTGGAATCAAGTGGTAAATTGAACCAATTGAAACCATTGCAACCCAACCTAGCGCACCAGAGTGTACGTGACCAATGGTCCAGTCAGTGTAGTGAGATAGTGCGTTAACGGTTTTGATTGCCATCATTGGACCTTCGAAGGTAGACATACCATAGAAAGACAATGAAACAATTAGGAAACGCAGTACTGGGTCAGTGCGAAGCTTATGCCACGCGCCAGAAAGCGTCATGATACCGTTAATCATACCACCCCAAGATGGAACGAATAGGATAATAGACATCACCATACCTAGTGACTGAGTCCAGTCTGGTAGGGCAGTGTAGTGAAGGTGGTGAGGACCAGCCCAAATATACAGAGAGATAAGTGCCCAGAAGTGAACAATTGAAAGTCTGTATGAATAAACCGGGCGACCAGCTTGCTTAGGTACGAAGTAGTACATCATACCAAGGAAGCCCGCAGTCAGGAAAAAACCTACCGCGTTGTGGCCGTACCACCACTGCATCATCGCATCTACGGCGCCTGCATACAGTGAATACGATTTAGTGAAAGACACCGGAATCGCCATGCTGTTACCAATATGAAGAATTGCAACAGTTAACATGAACGCACCTAAAAACCAGTTCGCTACATAAATGTGCGATACTTTACGGATTACTAGGGTTCCAAAGAAGTTGATGATATAAGCGACCCAAACCAATGCCAAAAGGATATCGATTGGCCATTCTAGTTCAGCGTATTCTTTTGAGCTGGTTAACCCCAAAGGCAGGGTAATAACAGCTAAAACGATAACGGCTTGCCAACCCCAAAAGGTAAATGCGGCAAGCTTGTCACTGAACAGTCTTACCTGGCAGGTACGCTGAACGATGTAGTACGACGTTGCAAATAGCGCACAGCCGCCGAAGGCAAATATAACGGCATTAGTGTGCAACGGGCGCAAACGTGAGAATGTTAGCCATGGTGTATCGAAGTTAAGCATAGGTGCAAATAGTTGCGCGGCAATAAATACCCCTAGGCCCATACCTACAATACCCCAGACTATGGTCATGATGGTAAATTGCCTAACTACTTTATAATTGTAGTCAGGTTGTGCTTGGCTTATTTCACTCATTTTAATGAATCTTCCACTTCAAATGAACTATGGTCTCCAACTGCCGGAATAGTGCGGTCGAGACGTGTATCAGCAAGGAATAACGCTTCACACCGAGCTCGGAAAGAGTAATAATTATTGTCTCCAAGCCAGTTGGTACGCGGATGATAAGGTTTTTAATTACAAAAAGATACCATAAACTACCTAAGCTTGATCTCCGTCAATGAAGAAATATACAAAATTTAAGAAATGCTAAATAATCATAACAATAAACGATCAAAATTTTTACATTCACAGCTGCCATTAATCGCCATCGTTGTCGTTGCTGTGTGTGTTTACCTTGCCCAAGAATTTCAATCATCACCTTTAAACGCAAATCGCATAGTTAACGGAATAGGAAATAGCTGCAATTTTGTCAATGAAGCTTGCGAATTCTTAATTGATGACAAGTTAGCGATTGCCACATTTTCAACCATGCCTGAGCCCGAAGAATCAGTAACGTTGAAAATTATAGTTCCTGAAGATCAGGAAATCGAAAGTGCCTGGATTGAAGGAGTTAACATGTACATGGGCAAAGTTCCTGTGCTGTTAGAGAATGACGGTAAGGGAGCGTGGTCAGGTTGGTTTATGTTAGGAGCATGCAGCGAACCGGTAATGAAATGGCAATTGCGGCTTAACATTAAAGATAAGGAAAGCCCAAACTACTTATACTTTGTTACGCAATATTAATCGTTAATCATTGAAACATGGGTGAGAAATTACAAATTAGCAGCACTAGACTAAAAGTGGCAAATGCCTGGAAAACTCATATGAGCGCAAGATGACCCAATAAACCGCTAGCACAAAACATTAGGCAACAGAAATAACGTTAACCACGGGGTGGTGAACAGTTAAATAGGTAAAACGAAGAACGGCAGCGCTAATGGCTGCCGTTCTTAAATAGTGATTTGAAAGTAAAGCGCTATCTACATTTGTGATTGCAGATAGTTTGATAAGCCTAAGCGTTTAATAAGGCCCAGCTGTTGCTCTAACCAATGGGCATGGTCCATTTCTGTATCGTCTAATAGCACGATAAGCATGTCGCGAGTTACATAGTCTTTTTCGGTTTCGCAAATTGCAATTACTTCGCGCAACTTCGCGTCTACCTCATATTCAACCCGAAGATCGCTTTCAAGCATCTCAGGTACATCTGTGCCCACTTTAAACCCAGTACGCTTCGTCATGTCAGGCGTACCTTCTAAAAACAGCATACGCTCAATTAGCTTCGTTGCGTGTCCACGTTCATCGTCGAACTCGTGGTCGATACGCTCATAAAGCTTCTTAAAACCCCAATCAAGATACATCTGAGAGTGAATGAAGTACTGATCCATGGCAGCTAACTCATAAGAGAGTAGTTCATTTAAGCCATCGATGATTGCTTGGTTACCTTTCATTAGTCATCTCCCATTACTTGCGCTTGTAAATAGTTTTCAATACCCATCGCATCAATTTGGTATTCTTGCGTCTCAATCCAGTCTAAATGTTCTTCTTCGTATTCAAGTAGGTCTTCAAGAAGCTCTCGAGACACATAATCTTGTTTTTCCTCGCACAGTGCTATGGCGTCACGAAGAATAGGAAGCTGCTCTTTTTGAAAACGTGCGTCGCAAGATAGCATTTCAGCGGTGTCTTCACCGATATAAAGCTTACCTAGTGCTTGAAGGTTAGGCAGGCCCTCTAGAAAGAGAATACGTTCGATAAGATCGTCGGCCTGCTTCATATCCTTAATGGATTTCTTATAGTTCTTTTCGTTGAGCTCTGAAAAACCCCAGTTTTTGAACATACGAGCGTGCAGAAAGTATTGATTTATCGAAGTAAGTTCGCTTGTTAGTACTTCGTTCAATTTTGCAACGACTTGTTTATCACCTTGCATTGTGAAAACCCTTTTAACCTATTTGTTTGAAGTGTAGTCTTATTTTAGCGCTCTGTCAAAAAAACCTTTTAAAACATATGTTTACAAACGATAACGTTTCTCAATTCATCCATTGTTCGCATTTAGAACCGCATTACTGTTGTGTTTGGGCGTAAGCTAAACTCTCTTCAGCAAAACCAAGCCCCGCTTCGGTAAAGAAATTAAACACTTTATCAACGCCGTTCTCTAGAAGGTATGACACTTCATCTTCATAGCGGGCAATGGCCGCCACTTTACCTGTATACCCAGCATTCTTGAGCTGACGGGCAATGTTGATGGAGTCTTGGATAGAAGGTAGAGCCAGTAACACTAACCGAACGTGCTTTAAATCTAAGTTGTCCCATAAGTCTACGTCTTCGCCATCACCACAAATTACATTATATCTTTCAGCCGACATTTCTTTTATTTTCATTCTGTCAGCATCCATACCCCACACGTTAACATCGCTTAGTTTTGACAACGCGTTAAACGCTCCTCGTCCAACACGACCCATACCCAAGACTAAAAACTCTGCGTTATTTAACGTCGGATAAACGTCTTCTTTTAAACGTTCTTCCTTTTCAAAACGTTTTATCAGGTGTTTGTAACTGTGATATTGAGAATGGGAATTCCGATAAAGCACACTGGTAATAACGAACGAGATAGAAACAGCAAGCGCAATTACGACCAACCATGTATTCGCGATTAGCCCTAATGACACTGCTAATGCACCCACGATAAGCCCAAACTCGCTATAGTTAGAAAGCACCAAACTGCTTAAATAGGCTGTTCGTCCTCGCAAACGTAGCGAAGTAAATAAGCCGAAAAAGAGCGCTGCTTTTAATGGAATGAATAAACAGAAAATAAATGCAAGGGTAATCATGCCCAGATCAGGTAGCGCAGTGAGCCCGATGGTTAGGAAAAAACCAATTAATAAAAGATCTTTAAAGCTAAGCAGTGACTTCGCAAGTTCCGATGCTTTTTCGTGTTGAGCCAGCATAATCCCAAAAATTAGTGCACCCAAGTCACCTTTTATATTAACCAGCTCAAATACGTGGTATCCACCTAACGCCAAAATAAACCCGGTAAGCGGAAGTAGCTCTCCGTGACCCGACTTATTTAGCATCTTTTTAATGATGGGCATCGCAGGGAACAAGGCTAATAAAGCTAGCGCCCATATAGAGGGAAGTTTGCCTGTTGCTACCACAAGGAAGACAACCGCAAACACATCCTGCATTACTAAAATACCAATGGCTAAACGACCATGGCGGGTTTTGCTTTCTCCACTTTCTTCTAAAACTTTGACAACACACACTGTACTACTAAAACTCAGCGCAAAGGCGATAAGTGCTGCGCTTTTCCAGCTTAGTCCATCGACGAAACTTGCTGCAATGGCGCCTAGAAGATAAACACAGCAAGTAATAATGCCCACCCAAACCAGTGTGTGGGTAACGCTTCCAGCCCAAACCTCCCGTCGGCTTAAATCTCTGATATTCAGTTTTAAACCAATGGTGAAAAGCATAATCGTAATGCCCAAATTAGCGATTTGGGTTAAATCTTCGGTTAACGTATAGCCTGCAAAATTAAGTAAAAAACCGGCGACGAGATAGCCGACGAGAGGAGGAATGCCGATGAGTTTAACTGTTAAGCCGCACACAAATGCGAAGAGAAGAAATGCATACTCCATGAATTACCTTTCAAAATGTTGAACGTAAAATCCGTTATTCTCAAATAAGGTTATAATATTTAAAGCACCAAATGATGTCTTGAGGTTTTGAAAAGCCAGCTTAAAAGCCAAAGGTTCCTCATTTAAACGCAAGCCTAAGACTAGCACGTAATAACTTGTTTTCGCAGCTAAAAAAACAGAAAAAGCGACACTTATAGGTTATGCGTAACTAAATCTTGTTCGACCTATGGTAATAGATTATCGCTATATTTCAGTGAATTAACGCAAATATGAAACTGGTTCGCTTATTTGGGTGTATTGATGATTGCAGTGAGCATAATATGTGCTGTGACATGCCGAATTAAAGAAGGAATTTGAATGCGATTTACTATATTAACGGTACTCTTACTACTTGTGGCTTTTAATGTGATTATTGGAGTACTGTGGGCACCAGTTTGGTGGTTCCTTCTGCTCTCCATTACTTTATTATTGTTTGGGTTACATGATGCGTTTCAGAATAAGCATGCAATCCTCAAAAACTTTCCACTAATCGGCCGAGTGAGATGGACTGTTGAGGGGCTGAGACCTTATATACAGCAATACATTATCGAAACAGACACCGGTGGTGCACCGATTTCAAGAATGTACCGTTCAATTGTTTACCAGCGTGCGAAAAATAGTCGAGAAACGGTACCTTTCGGTACACAACTCGACACTTATAAAGATGGATATGAGTGGATAGGTCACTCTTTGTCTGCACGAGAAGTAGAGGACATGGACGAAGACCCTCGAATAACGGTAGGGGGCCCGCATTGCAAGAAACCGTATAGTGCGAGTGTATTAAATATCAGTGCGATGAGTTTCGGCAGTCTATCAAAAAACGCCATACTTGCCTTAAATAAAGGAGCGGCAAAAGGAGGGTTTTATCACAATACGGGCGAGGGAGGTTTAACACCTTACCATCTAGAAAATGGCGGCGATATTGTCTGGCAAATTGGAACGGGCTATTTCGGATGTAGAAGTAAAGATGGCGGCTTTGAGCCTGATTTATTTAAAGAAAAAGCCAATCTTGACAGCGTTAAAATGATTGAGATAAAGCTGAGTCAAGGCGCAAAACCTGGTCATGGCGGAATTTTGCCAGCCTATAAAAACACCCCGGAAATTGCAGAAATAAGGGGGGTTGAACCAGGCACGCAGGTTGATTCACCGCCCAGACACAGCGCATTTTCAACGCCATTGGAAATGATTGATTTTATAACGCAATTAAGAGAACTCAGTGACTTTAAACCCATAGGTATTAAGCTAGCGTTAGGAAGAAAAAGTGAATTTATAGCTATGTGTAAAGCTATGGTTGAGAAGGGGGTTACACCCGATTTCATTACCGTCGATGGTGGTGAAGGAGGCACCGGAGCGGCACCTCTGGAGTATTCAAATTCTATCGGATTTCCTCTTCGCGAGGCGCTGGCGTTTGTTGATGACTGTTTAACGGGCTTTGGACTGAGAGACAAAATAAAAATCATTGCTTCGGGCAAGATTATTACCGCTTTTCAGTTAGCTAAAAATCTAAGTCTAGGTGCTGACATATGCAATAGCGCCAGAGGCATGATGTTGGCACTAGGCTGTGTACAGTCACTGTCGTGTAATACGAACAGGTGCCCAACCGGCGTTGCGACACAAGATCCCAAGCTTGCTAAGGGTCTGAATGTGCAGAATAAATATGAAAGGGTTTATCGGTTTCACAACAAAACCGTTCTTGCGTTGATGGATATTTTATCCTCTACAGGCCATATAAGCACAACTGAACTAAACAGAACTCATATTTTTAGAAGGGTCGATCAATGTCATGTGGCGCGCTACGATGAAATCTTTCCATTCGTTAAAACAGGCAGTTTTTTAACTGATGAGGTGCCTGACAGATTTAAATTACACTTCAAGGAAGCAAATGCTCAGAGCTTTATGCCTTGTAGCTTATTGGCTGAAATTGAAAAGGAAACAAAAGCTGTTTCTTAGTTTTAATCGATATTTTTTTACGTTAAGAATTAAAGCCCCAACCAAAGAGATGGGGCTTTATTTTTTACCGACTATTCAACGGGTTTGTCAGGAGTGCGCAGTTGATAAAGGCGGTAGTCACTTGTTCTATAGGGCGTGACTTTATATTTGGGTTGTAGGTATGCAACCAAATCGATTAGTTCTGACACCGTAAGTTCATCATTTACTACTCGCATTAATGATACGCCGTCTTCACTAGTAAAACTTGCTGGTTGACGAGGTGTGAGCTTATGTGAGGGGTTGATAATGCTGGTCACCAGCTCTCCATAGGTCTTAATTCGACCACTGCTACCACCTAGTGGTATTGCTTTTGCCAATAAATACTGTGCGTTTTCTGGCTCTTCTTCTCCAGCTATTCTATGGCAATCTTGACACCGATACTTTTCGAAAACTTGATAGCCTTTCTCCATATTACCCTCGGGTAGACTAAATCCTCTTGGTGAATTTGCGCCTTGTTCGCAGGCAAAAAGTAAGAGTGTAGCTAGTACTAATGCTGCAATTTTCATCATCAACTTCTCCCGTTAATGTTTAAATGTGAAGGTCACGCTTCTACGTTTCAACAATATGAGTATGGCTTATCTATGCGAACAAACATTGACCTAGCGCAATGTTAAACCAGATTCATCGGACTACTATCAAAGGGTAAATACTGAGAAGGCAGAACTGACGTTTCATATTTTCTCATTACACATTAAGGAGAAATCCCATGCAAAGCTATGACACTATTTTAGTACCAATCGACGTTTACTCAGATTATGAGTTAGTTGTTGAAAAAGCCATTGCTGTGGCCGGCAATAGTCATAAGATTCATCTTCTTTACGTTGCCTATCCTCAAACAACCATGGAACCATATGGATTGTTTTTAGAAAGAGACTTTTCCGAGGAAGTAAGAGAACAAGCGTTAAGGCAGTTAAAAGACGTAGCGTCAAAACACGATATTCCGTATAGCCATGTGAATGTAGAAATTGGATCGCCTGCCGATGAAATTCATCATATGGCAGAAAAAATAAATGCTGATCTTATCGTCGTGGGTACCCATGGACAAAGTGGGCTTCGCTTATTGTTAGGGTCTACGGCAAACGCCGTATTGCATGGCGTGAAAACTGATGTTCTTGCTGTAAAAGTATAATGCTAATTTTTAGCTATTGTTTGGTCTAAAAAGATTTTAGTCGTCATGTGGTCGTAATAAATGTTCGATAGCGTGATTTCATTTATGAGATCTAACGATGATGATAAAACGTTCGGGACTATCAAGAATTCTTTACGCCACCTATTATTCGATAAAAGGTTTAAGATCAGCGTTTGCGAGTGAAGCCGCAATAAGGCAAGAAATTTTCGTGATGTTGTTTCTCGTGCCGCTTGCTTTCTATGCAGATGTGAGCGGTGTAGAACGCATCCTGCTAATCATCTCGCTATTTGTTGTGCTAATAACAGAGCTTCTCAACACCGCCGTCGAAAAGCTCTGCGATCATGTATCAACAGATATTCATATACTCATCGGGAGAGCAAAAGATATTGGCTCAGCAGCAGTTTTTGTCAGTCTCTTACTGGCTGGATTTGTTTGGCTTACTATTTTATTGTGAATGGTAAAACAGAATTTCACCGAAAGAGATAGCCAAAATCACCCGCGTAAAACTACAGTGCCTTTATCTTTTTATCACAACACTCATTAACCAAAGTACGAATAGTGCTGTCTAGATTTTTGATGTGAGAATAGTGAAGTGACGTCTCGCCGCCAATGTTAATGTCTTTTATAGTGAACACCACATCCTCGTCACGAGATGTGACACATATTCGAACGAAATCTTCAGACTGTGCCAGTGGAACATGAAGATAAAGTGGCTCGTTGTGTGAATTTAAATATTCCACCGCAGCTTCTTTCGTTTTGAAAGGGTCTTGTTTTTCTGGTTGGATATGCCACGAAGAAGAAGGGACGACCAGTTCTGCGAGTAATTTTCCGTGCTTGGTATCAATTCCACTGCTCATGTAAAACTCCTTTATTTAAAAACAACAACGCGCTTGATTTGAAGGTGATTACCATCAATACATTGACGCAAATTTGTATCTACATTTAGGTACGCAATGAATGCGACTTTAGGTTCAATAATAAGATGATGAGAGAGAAGAGGGCGGTCGCGCTGGGCGTTGGTTTTGTCAGATGCGCGTTACGCGTTACTTTACTACTACTATAAAATAAAGATGTTATCCATTGATGTGATTCTCTATCATCGTTTTCTTTTAGCTGACAGCTTAGCCATACCACCACGTTTAACATTAGCTTGTTTAGTGTAGTGGCCCGGCATTTCTGGTGACTGCCAGCCACCCGCAAGCTGCAACTCTGGAAGAGATGCCCCGTCTTCCGCGAGTGAGACTGCACCACCAACGCGCCCGCTGTGAGGCGTAATACTTTCTGTTATTCCTGCTCGATGTGCTATTCGCTGCCAAATCCTATAAACACTGGAGTAATTCAATACGTTCGCCATCTGATTAGGCATATTTTCATCAAACGGTAAAAGCGCCGTTTTATGATTTGTTAGGCGCCGAAAAAGAATACCTTTGTGTAAACCACGTAGGTCTGTTAAATGACGAGGCTGTTTGGTTTTCGGGTCAAGATTAGCCTCATTAATATACTCTTGAATCATAGAAATTGTACTTGAAGAAACAAACCTATATTGGCCTTGACCAGATTGATCACTTTTGGAAGAGACTACAAGCAACGTATTGTTACGAGAAGATATGTGTTCGACACAAACTCGAACTAATTCGTCTGCTCGTAACAAAGCATCGAACATAAGATTAATGATGGCGATGTCTCTCAACTCTAGAAGAGAATCAGGAATGATGGCGTTATTAATCTGTTCAAGCATTTCAATGGTAAGTGGTACTGCTTGCTTATGGGACAAACGATATTTTCGATTCTCTATTAGCGACAAGCGAATAAAGTCTCTTAGATATGCTGAGCGTACGATTGGATTTGGAAGTTTTGCAACCCCAAGAAATTTACTCAGAGCAGAAAGGCGACGCTTGATAGTTCTGTAGGCGAGGGGGGACCGGCATAACTCATCCACATACAGCTTGATACATGCTTCATTGTGAGTGAAGTCACTAGTAAAACCTTGTATACCAGATTGTTTGCAAAAAATAGCAAACTCATTGTAATCACTAATATAAGCTCGTTGCGTGTTATACGGCAGTTTAGTAAAAATATCATGGTAATAATGTTCAAAGTTTTGCGCTGAAGAGACGTCACCAGGTGTGATAAGTTGAGCATTCAAATTGAGAGTACTGTTGTTTTCGGTATAGTTAAAACCTAGGATTTCTTCTTGCTGTGTATCGGCGGTATCTTTGTCCTGCCGGTAAACATTACTACTGGGCGCACCCGTCGACTTTTGCGGTAAAAATCGTGAAGTATCTTGTTTATAGGACATTAATGAGCCTTTACTGACAATAATGATAACGACAATGAAGCAAAAATGATTAGATAGTTAAAACCATATATTATTGATTTATAACGAAATTCACGCATGATAACTGTAATTATCATGCGTGAAAAACCTAACACTGGTTAGATTCTATCCGATACCACTAGGCGCGCTGGCGGCAAATTCAGTACTTCTCTTTTCGATACCTGGCACTCTATCATATCACTGTATAATTAAACAGTGTTTGTAGTCTTGTCCTCGACGGCGTTGAATAAATGTATCATTTAGGCTGCTTTTGCCTGTTATTTGTCTATTTCTCATCGTGTGCTACGTAAAATCTACAAGGCAATCCCGCTGGTTTTTATTCAGATTTCACGTAGCGTCGCCTGAAAAATGAGCGTTTACTTTCACTCTTAACTCAACATCATTCGTTACAAGGCCGCCAGCGCTTGTTGCTCCTAAAGTAAGCACGCATAGATCATGCATATAGGCCAAGGCCTGAATCGCCCTTCAGGTGAGCAACCCTATAAACGAAGCCGTTTGCAAGGAATATGTGGGATAGGTGACCGATACACTATTGCGATTATCAAATACAAAAGCCATTCGAATTTAAGTGTTTGACTACTTTAAAGGCAAAGATCCTAATCGGTTATGGTTAAATTAAATTGTGACGAATAAGAGATTTAAGCTACCACGTTAACGTTCAAAATTACGGCGAAACGCTAATGTCGATATTCGTTTGTTTAAACAATCAATCTAACAAGCAGTGATAACAATATAGATTATTGTTCTAGTGTGGCTAATTGCAAAACTTTAAAACGACTCAACTTTTTACGAGCGACTCTTCATTTTCGGCCCGCATAAATTAAGCAGCGCTTCTTTGAAATAACCAAGATAACGTTAGCAATCTTCTAAATAGATTTTTATTTCGTATGCTTTACATCGTCGTATAAAGCAAATAAAACCCAAGTAATGTAAAAGTTAAATCATAAAATATCACGACTAATAGCTTTACTATAAAGCATTAATTTCTCAAATTTGTCACTCAACTTATCCATATAGCGAGAGAAATAGAGCTATGTATATTTTGAATACATTAAGCAACAAAAGGGGCGCTTAATTATTTTTATGGCTGCAGAACCCACACATTTATTAACTATCAATATTTAACCGCACGTATCACATTGCACACTCACTTGATTATTTAATCCCATATTCTATTTAACATAATATACATTATGCGCAATTGAGTATATGGACGATGAGGACGCTGATGTCGCTCTATCTGGTTGGTTTGTTGGCTGTGATTACTTACAGACTTTTATGCGTGGCCGCTGTGTTGGCTCTGAGTTTTGTTTTGGGCTTGTGCGTAAACGTCTAACTTACGTCGGTGTTTTTAATTTAAAACTGCTCAGATGATTTGATTTAGGTGTAATAAACATAATCGTACGCTACGTGAAATCTGCAGTATGATTACCCTGATTTTTCGATTTTATTCACGTAGCGCACGATTATCATTTCACTATTTTGGAAGCACTTAGACACGATGATTTTGTTTGATGCTTTACTGATATGTGAATTTTCAGTCAGCAATTAACTAGATTGATTATCTAAATATAAATTAGCCAATAACAGTAATTAAATCGTAAGAGTATTAAGTTGTAGATATATTTATGTGTAAAAAAGTCAGTTTTTCTATAAGTTTTAGTGAACATGATTAGTGTATAGAAGCAAAATATCTTCGCGTTATTTGAAGATTTCTTCGGTTAGTGACGTGTAAGCTTATAAACAAATCATACTGAATAACTAAGCATATAAAGCCGAATAAAGATTAAGTTACTCGGCTCCTTGTCATGAATTTAGCCTAGAAGTGGCTCGATATAATGACGGACTGATTCAGAAGTACTGCAGTTATTTGGTATAGAGATGCTTTTATAGCCATCACCTAAAAAAGCTCGATCGATTTCAATTAACACACCAGTTTCAGTGCCATTATCAACAAAGGTAACCTCTAGCTCTCTGGCACCGAATAAGCTTCGCGATTCTGGTTTGAATTCGTACTCTTGATAACAAGGTAAATGCGATACGAAATCATGAGCGCGGACTCGACCAAATTCTATATCAGATTTGAATAATCGATATCCGCTGTCAGAAATGAATTTCAATACCGCTAATTGAGTTTTAGACGGCACTATAGTCAGGCTATCCTTATCGCTAGCGTCTAAACCAGACTTAATATCTAACCCTGTTTGCAACCATACCTTGCCAATTTGATGACCAAATAAATAAGTTGCGGGTACTTCTGGATGCAAATCTAATGTGAGCTGTTTAGTGACGGTTTCGCCTGGTTGTATCGATAAATTGAACGATTGGTTCCAACTTTGCAGAATGACACTCTTATTGTATTTGACTTCATTGTCGCCTAAATCAGCTTCAGTTTTAGCGCTCGCCATAACGGCAAACTCTAATCCCTGAAGCTGTTGTTCGACGTCTCCGCCTTGGATGACAACTTCAATATCAAATGGTTTCCCTGCCTGTAAACTGTCTGAAAGCAACAGAGTATCGACTTTAGCCTTGCCAATCCCCACGCTGGCCAAAATTTGCTTAAACATACGAATCTCCTTACGTTTTACTAACGGGTAAACATATTAGCATCGCACATAAAGCACAACTATGAGATTGTAAGGATTCATTAATCTGAACTTTGGTTGATACACTTTCTAAGTCTCTCAATATCGTCTGAGAAGGCTAAAGCCTGCTCACTTCTTTTAAAGCTTTGTGTTGCAAAATGTGTAGCTGATTCGCTAAAACTACTACTTTTATCAAAACAATTGCTAATAGCATTGAGTGACTTTTGAATGTGAATAGCGACTTCTATATTAGCAGCACCATCTCGGCTAATGCTGGTATAAGCGTCGTCAAATAAGTCTTGAATTGATAATTCTGGTACTGATACACGGTCGTACTGATATTCCTCTCTCTTAAGTTCATCTTCGGCCGGTGGTGTGGTTTCAGAGTTTTGCCACAATAGTAATAGTCTGGTAACACTCCTAATAATACTAATGGCTGTACCATGATCATTGATTGCTGGTGAAAGTGCTCGCGAAGCGATTTCCGCTAGCACCACAAAACCAAATCGAGGATCAGCTTCGAAGGACCGTTCCTCCGAAATTGTATATGCCTGCTCGATACTCTCTACATCATCTTTCCTATTTACGTAGGCAAGTACCTTATCGGGAGTAACGAATTCTCCCGGAAGCATATTTACAATAACAAAAGCGTCGTTTTCACTGGCCCATTGCTGAATTCGCGCTATATCGATAAGTTGAATATACCCTACTCGCTGACTGAAAACAGGATGTGTCCCCTGCCCTTTAATTTTTGATTGTGACACTTCCCCTGAAGGAACGGCCCCTAGGCAGGGCGATTTAATTCGGTTTTCGATTGCCCTTTGTGTAGCTTTTTCGACCTTTAATATTGTAGAGCCCACACGACCCAGCCGCGCAACGCTATCTACCCATCGAATGAACGTTAGAATTACCATCGCAAAAGTCAAGCTCGTTAAGCAAAACAAGATGAAGAGCCCTGCTTCATTAAAAAATGTATGGCTTATTGCGGTAAGGGCAACTGCACTATAAATAAAGGCACCAATAAATACAGAAAGCGCATTTTGCGACACGTCATCGGAAATAATTAAACTAAGTGAACGCGGTGTGGAAGATTGGCTTGCCGAGGCGTAAGCATTTACCATGGTCCCAGCGGAAAAGGTTGCGATGACCATCATGCTAGATGCCATTATAGACAGTAACGTTTCGACAGATTCTGCTTTTACTTCGGGTATATGCTCGGCAAGCGATGTGCCATCGGCAATCTTTGCCACAAATACAACCATTAGCGATAACATGCAGAAGCCGAGTGGTTTGACCCAAAGCTTTTCCTTAAAGCTGTATATGAGAAATCGTAGTCGATCAACGGTGATAGGTGCTTCCACAACACTCTCCTTGTTGTTTGTCTTATACGAGTTTATACGTATTTGTGCAGTTAAATGATTAACCTACGTAAACGTGCAACCTAAATCATTTCGATTGGCTGAGAAGTTCATGGCCTGCGGCTAATAGGTTCTGTTTTCTAAGACGCTTGCGCACTACGCTTGTTGCCAGCACAACGTTTTGAACAGTACCGCACGTGCTCCCAGTTTCTTTCCCACTTTTTTCGCCATGTGAACGGCCTTTGACAGATCGGACACACTTTCGTCGGTAAGTCAGACTTCTTCATTTCTTGTTAACTTTGACAAAAAGGTCGCGGCGTCCTGTTTCATTGTTTCTATGTTCTCTTCTCTCATCCGTCCATAAGTTTTATAAATCATTGCCATACGATGATTATTGCTAAGCTTTTCTTTATGCTTATCAATAAAATGCCAATAAAGATAGTTGAATGGACACGCTTTTGGCCCCGTTTTCTTCGAAACCTGATAACCACAATTTTTGCAGTAATTAGACATTTTATTAATGTAGCTACCGCTAGCCACATAGGGTTTGCTTGCCAAATTACCGCCGTCACTATACAAAATCATGCCAGCTACATTGGGTAGTTCAACCCATTCATAGGCATCGGCGTAAACCAATAGATACCAGGCTTGAACCTCTTCAGGACTTAACTCGGTAAGCAGACTAAAGTTCCCTATAACCATCAGTCGTTGAATGTGATGGGCATACGCGTTTTTCTGGGTCTCTTTTATGCACTGACGCATACAATTCATATTGGTTTGTCCGTCCCAGAAGAACGAAGGTAGTGCCCGGCTGTTGTTGAAGTAGTTATCAGTTTTTAGGCCCGGCATGAAATGCCAATAAAAACCGCGCACGTATTCTCGCCAACCCAGAATCTGACGAATAAAGCCTTCTGCCGAATTTAAAGGAACCTGCCCCGCGTGATATGCTTCCTCAGCTGCCTGGATAGCTTCCTTCGGCGTTAGCAGGCCACAGTTTAAATAAAAACCAATGTGCGAATGATATAACCAGGGCTTACCTTCCACCATAGCGTCTTGGTACTGGCCAAAGTTAGGTAAGCGTTCATCTATGAAAGTATTGAGTACGGCTAGCGCATCCTCACGGGTAACCGCAAAATGAAAATCTTCAATTTCACCGAAATGCGCTTCGAAATTGGTCTTAACGAGCTCAATGACTTCGGAGGAAATGTCATCTGGTTTGAACACTGTGTGCTTAGGTACTTGATGTGTCTCAGGCATAGATTCACGGTTTTGCGCGTCATAGTTCCATTTTCCGCCTATTGGATTTTTTCCATCCATTAACACATTATGTTTGCGCCGCATTTCACGATAAAAGAACTCCATTCTAAGCTGCTTTTTACCCTCAGCCCATGAACTAAACTCTTCAGGCGTTGCCAAAAAGCGGTTGTCCTCACAAATGGTTACCGGAATGCCAAGTACACTTTGCCACTGCTCCATACTTTTAAGTAGCCGGTATTCACCTGGCGACGTAACTTTAACGTCAGTGAAACTTTGCGATGCAAGTGAATACTTTACTTGCTCCAGTAAACTGCCCTTGTTCTCTTCATCGTCATAATGAACATAGTTAACGTTATAGTTGCTATCCTGCAAATGCTTCGCAAAGTGACGCATAGCACTAAATAAAAAAGCAATTTTCTTCTTGTGGTGCTTAACGTAAGTGGCTTCTTCGCGCACTTCTGCCATTAAAATCGTGTCTTTCGTTTTACGCGCATTAGCGATGGCGGGTAAGGTGTCAGTAAGCTGGTCGCCTAAAACTAAAATAAGTGATGCCATACCCTACTCTTTTATTTCCTGAAACGCATCTAAGGCACGCTGGCGGGATGCTTTTAAATCGACAATGGGTTTCGGATAATGCTTGCCTAATTCAATTCCCGCGTCTTTCAAAATGGCTGAGGGTGCTTCCCAAGGTTTATGAATATATTTATCTGATAAACCATTAAGCTCAGGGCAATATTTACGCACATAGGTACCCTTTTTATCGAATTTTTCACCTTGTAACACAGGGTTAAATACTCTGAAGTAAGGTGCAGCGTCCGCTCCAGAGCCAGCTACCCATTGCCATCCCGCACTGTTGCTCGCTAAATCAGCATCTAACAAGGTATCCCAAAACCAGCGTTCACCTTCGTGCCAGTCAAGCAGTAAGTTTTTCACCAAAAATGAACCAACAACCATGCGTATGCGATTATGCATATAGCCCGTTTGCCATAATTCTCTCATGCCTGCATCGACGATAGGTATACCCGTCTTTCCTTGTTGCCATGCTTTTAATGCTTTAGCATCAGTGCGCCAAGGAAACTTATCGAACTTATCGTTGAAGTTTTTATTTGGAAGCGTAGGAAAGTGAAACAGTAAATAGTAGCTGAACTCACGCCAACCCAATTCACTTAAATAGGTTTCGATACTTTTATCTTCACTATTACCAAACTTATCTTTGATGGCGTACCAAACTTGATTGGGCGATACTTCACCAAAATGTAGATGTGGAGATAGGCGTGACGTGCCGCGTGCAGATGGAATGTCGCGACCATCTTTATATTTTCTCGCAGAGTTCTCGATAAAATCAGATAAGTTGTCAGCGGCGCCATCTTCGCCGGGTGACCATTCTTTAGCGATAGTCTCATCCCACTTAATGCTAGGCAATAATGCCAATGATGCTAATTGGTCACCTTCACTTTTCACGTCAGCGTAGGTAATTCGTGCTGGAGGTGCTTTGGGGTAGCGCGGTTCTTCAACTTGTAAACAGCCATTTTTGTAATAGGGAGTGAAAACGCGGTACGGCGTACCGTCTTTTTTCAGTACCTTCATAGGTTCCCACAATAAACTACCATTACAGCTATGTGCTTCAAAACCCTCGTCTATAAGATGCTTTTTGAGTGCTTTATCACGGTTTATCTGCCATGGCTCATAACAGCGGTTCCAAAAAATAGAGGTCGCGTCGAACGTCTTCATTAACCCAGGAATAATAGTTTGCGGGTCGCCTTTGAAGATCTGTAAGTGACCGTTTAATCGCTTGTTCAACGACTCAAGTGAATGATGAAGCCACCACTGGCTTGCACCGCCAGGAAGCCTGCCGTCAGGCGCATTGTCATCATAGATATAAATAGGAACGATTTTGCCCATATCACAGGCTGCATTTAATGCGGGGTTATCTTTTACGCGAAGGTCTTGTCGGAACCACATGATGCTTGTAGGAACGGTCACTTTTTTTCCTTTTTCACTGCACTTAATTTGAATTATTTTCGTAGTGTTAGATGTACGTACGATTTTAGATTCTGGATCCGACAAAAAACGAAAAAGCGTGACAAATTAGTATGATAAATAACCAGCGAGAAAGTGAACATACAAACGATGTTCGCAGAGGTTTGTTTTGGTTTCGACACGACCTAAGACTTCACGACCAACCAGCGATACTAAAGCTTTGTGAAGAAGTATCAGAGATAACATTTGCCTATATATTGGATGAACAACATATTCTTCCCAACGAATTTGGCTTTTCGCCAATGGGTGAACACAGGCATACATTTCTACTTCAGACCCTAAGCGATTTAGAGCAATCACTTAATAAATATGGTCATAAACTAGTGGTGTTGAGAGGTAAAACAGCTGACTGTTTAGTTAACCTTCTACGAGTCGGTGACTATACCCACTTAGGTGTAAGTCAGCATTGCGGTTATAACGAAACTGCTCAACTTAATACCGTAAAACGCTTCTTTGATAGATTAACGGTGATAGAAACCGCAACTTACGGCCTTTTCGACGTTAATAGTTTTCCTTTTTCGATTGAAGATATGCCTGATGTATTTAGTCCATTTCGCAGAAAAGTAGAAAAGCACTGTGAACCACTACCAGTGGCTAAAACGATATCACAGTTGCCGAAACCTTACGCGCCTGAAGTTGAGCAGCAATATCGCTTTGAGATAAACGTAGAGCTGCCCGCTTCGCCAAGCCATACTTTTGTTGGTGGCGAAAAAGCTGCGCTTTCTCACTTGAATCGCTACCTTTTTGATTGGCATGCGGCCGCAACCTATAAAGAAACACGAAATGCGCTGGATACATGGGAGCATAGCACTAAACTCTCTGCGTGGTTAGCGAACGGCTCCTTATCTGCTCGCGAAGTAGTTAGGCAAGTTAAAGAATTTGAACAAACTATTGAAAAAAATGACTCCACCTACTGGATTTATTTTGAGCTCTTATGGCGTGAATTTTTTCATTGGTTGCAGTGTAAGTATGGGGTTAAGTGGTTTCGCTTCAGTGGAATCCAAGGTAAAACGCCTTCAACCAAACACGACCCAGAAACCTTTACTCGTTGGTGTGAAGGTAAAACAGGTTATCCTATTGTAGACGCCTGTATGCGTCAGCTTTCTGAGACCGGCTACATGTCAAATCGAGGACGTCAATTAGTTGCTAGCTGCTTTGTACACGAACTTCGCCAAGACTGGCGCTATGGCGCTGCATGGTTTGAGCATCAACTCATCGACTATGATGTAGGCAGTAACTGGGGAAACTGGTTATACCTTGCCGGTGTTGGGAGCGACCCTCGTGGCCACAGACAGTTTAACTTGCAGAAGCAAACTGATACTTACGATCCACACGGCAATTTTCGCGATAAGTGGCTTTAGTTCATACGTTTATGCCGACCGCCAATATGAAACCAGCGGTAACCGTAGTATGGCTAAAAAGAGACTTGCGCTTGCGCGACCACGAACCGCTTTTCCGAGCGGCAATGGCCAATGAGCGCGTACTGCTGTTGTACTGCTGGGAGCCTTCACTTTTAAGAGACCCCCACATGAGCGAGCGCCACTGGCGCTTCGTTCAACAAAGTCTCGACGATATAAACCGACAGCTGCCAGAAAATATCACCGTCCTCTCACTGCACGCAGAAGTCGTGGAAGCGCTTGAATATATTTCTCATTTTTTCTTTATTTCTTTGGTTAGGAGTTACCAAGAAATCGGTCTAAAGGTTACGCATAACCGTGACAAACAAGTATTTAAGTATCTGAATGAAAAAAGAATACCGTTTATTGAGTCATCTTATGGTGCTGTAATACGCGGATTGCCTCACCGTTCAGAATGGCAGTCAAACTGGGAACGTCATTTCTCTGAACCTACGTTTGATTTCGAGATTAATCATGTGAATTGGATAGACTGGCGAGCCAATACGAAAATAGATATCGCAGAGCAAACACTCAGCGAGTTATTGGCATCACATAGTTCTCGGATTGACAGCTCTCATAAAGATGAGCAAGCTCCACGTTATGTCGTGCAAGATGAACTGCAAATAAATATCGTGGGTATGCAACCAGGTGGTGAACGTCGCGCTTGGCAGGTGCTGAAAGATTTTTTCAATCATCGGGGACAGTTTTACCACCAACATATTTCACAACCCGAATATGCGAGAAGGGCGTGTACACGATTGAGCCCTTATTTAGCATGGGGCAACATTTCTATTAAGCAGGCCTATCAAAGCGTTCAACTGCAAAAGCAGATAAAAAAATCGCTTTCGGAAGAAGATAAAAAGAGATGGGTTCGCGCCCTTTCTGCCCTAACCTCGAGGCTGCATTGGCATTGCCACTTCATTCAAAAGTTCGAGAGTGAATGCAGCATTGAATGGCGACCAATGAATAGCGCATACGAAACGTTTCCTTATATTGACGGTCCGGAAGCTGATCGGCGTTTCCATTATTGGAGCATTGGACAAACGGGTTACCCTCTTGTTGATGCGTGTATGCGTGCGTTAAAACATACGGGATATCTCAATTTCCGAATGCGCGCTATGGTCACTAGCTTTCTATGTCACCATTTAAATGTTCACTGGCTAAAGGCTGCCCACTATTTGGCGACACAATTTTTAGATTTTGAACCGGGTATTCACTATCCGCAAATTCAGATGCAGGCGAGCGTTACCGGCATCCACACCGTTCGGCTATACAATCCTGTTACGCAATCAAAAAAGCTAGACCCTGACGGCGTGTTTATTAAAAAATGGATACCAGAGCTCTCTGTGCTGCCAGGTGACACCGTGCACGCGCCTTATCTACTTCCACCCCTTGAGGCGGTAATGCTTGATTTTGAGCTTGGTAGGGATTACGTTTCTCCCATTATCGATATAACAGAAAATAATCGAGCTACGGCAAAACGGTTATGGGACTATCGAGAACGGGATGACGTGCTCAAAGAAGCGAAGCGTATTGTTCAGCGACATACTTTGCAGAATAGCCCTAGTCGAACATGGCTGAAAGCTAAGGCAAATAAAAATGCCTAACGGTTATTTTTTCTAAGCCACTCATTGAGCAACTTTATTTGACCGCACTTGTATGCGGCATACATTAATCGCATGGCATTCGACATGGCTTCGCTGTCTGTCCATCCGGTTTTGTCACGAATTTCATCGTAACACGCTTTGGCTTCGGGGCTAACGTAACCTCTAACTAATTTCTTGCCTGCATCTTTCTGTCTTTCTCTAAAACGACGCTGTTTGTCGGCGTTTGCTTTTGCTTTATCTGTCGAACTACGCTTGTAGAGCTTTTTTGTTGTTTCTTCTGTCATAGTTTTCACACGAAATTACGTTATTGTAGATCTAAAGATAATTGCTGTATAAATATCATGCAATCAGTGCGATATTTGTTCGAGCCTAATAACTACAGCTATAGTAGCACGCGTTTTTCTTTAGAAAAACGACTGTTCAGAGTTGTTTAGCTTACAAGTGTTCGCTAGATTAACAGCATCATTTTAATAACAACATCGAGTTGGGAATGTCAGAGAAGAAAAATAGTTTTAATAAAGAAGATTTACTAGCGTGCAGCCGTGGTGAAATGTTTGGTCCTGGTAACAGCCAGCTTCCCGCGCCCAATATGCTTATGATGGATCGCGTCGTATCGATTACCGAAGATGGTGGCGAATATGGTAAGGGCGAAATTATCGCTGAGTTGGATATTACCCCTGACCTATGGTTCTTTGACTGCCACTTCCCCGGCGATCCGGTAATGCCAGGCTGTTTGGGCTTAGATGCTATGTGGCAATTAGTCGGCTTCTTCTTAGGTTGGAGCGGAGGTCCGGGCAAAGGGCGTGCATTGGGTGTAGGCGAAGTTAAATTTACAGGTCAGATATTGCCGACCGCTAAAAAAGTAACCTACAAGATTACTATGAAACGCGTTATTAAGCGCAAGCTGTTCATGGGAATGGCAGACGGTTCGGTAGAAGTCGATGGCCGAGAAATCTACGTCGCCAAGGATTTAAAAGTTGGGCTTTTTCAAGATACGTCCAATTTCTAAGGTTTAAGGCGGCTAACTACCTTAAAGGTGATGCCTGAAACACAAAAAAGCCCCAAAATGGGGCTTTCCTTTTTGCATAATCAGTTCATAAAAGAGAAGTGTTACTTAACACTTAGACCTAAGTGCCTGTCTTCTACTGCCTCACGCCACCCACCTAACCACTGTGAACGAGCATCGGTTTGTTGAAATGGACATATTTCTTTCGAGCGACCGCTAATACCAGCTTGATAGCCTTTTGCATGTGCGCGTGTCAGTTTATCTCTTTTTTGTCTTTTCATTGACTAGCCTCTTTTGTTTGTTGAATGTACAACAAATCATTTTCTCGAGCGCTCTACATCATTTCGGTTGATAGTGCCGGAAAAGTTATTGCGTACACTACTTTGATAGTGCAATTATCAAAATGGTTCAAGAAAAATAAAAAATTAAAGGGCTTGACTTTATATAAACAAATGAAGTTTATATGAAATTTATGTTACATTTTTTATGCATAAATATGTCACTATTTACTATATTTAGGCATAAAAAAAAGCCACAAGATTGTGGCTTCTTCATATCAGAATAAATGCTGATCCGTTTATTGCTATTTTTTTAAACGTCTGCGAATAAATGCTGCTGTAAACAAGCCAAACATTGCAAACCAGCCTGTAGAAGCACCACTGCGTTCAAAGGGTTGCTCATCTTCTGGTACTTCACACTCGTCGATAGAGCCATTAGCAATAGGTGATAGCTTAACTGCAACAATGGTGTCAACGTCCACAGTTTCTCCGTCTGAGTTAATTATGTCGTTGCCAGTAACGTATTTACTTGTCGCCTTGATACGCGCGTTCGCAATTATCTCGTTGTTATCGTTGATATCAACCGCTTCAAGCAATTCATAATTGTTGTCACAAGACACGAGATCATTAAGATTAATGAACTCTTCAGTATCAATGTTATACATAAAAGCGGCGGTTTCTCGAAGGGTGTCACTAGTCGCGTCAACATCGGCTTTACCAACAACAATATTTTTGTTGTTTATCGCGTTTGCCGTTACACCAGCACTGGAGAAGAAGCCTGCCGGATATTGCTGCTCTTGCGTATCCAGATTGTAAACAAATAAGCGAGAGCGCGCGATATCACTCTGAGAGCGAAGTACCGCACCCGTTACCCAATTTTCATCGTTTATTGCAATCGCTTGGCTAAGCAGATTCTCTTCTCTTGGAAGAAGCTCAATGGTTTCACCGTCTCTAAATACAGTAGCGACACGCTCACTTTCAGATAATCCAGACTGGTTTGGACGAGTAATAGTGACTCTGTCACCCGTTAGCCCCTCTCCCACGGCAATGCCTTGGCTATTTATGTCATAGGCATAGGTATAGTAGTGGCGCTCATCGTCTTCGTCTGGTTCAAAAAGTAAAGGATAGGTTTCTGTACTAATCACATCACCATTAACGTCAACTTGCCAAATGGTGGCATTGACTTCAGAAAGTAAAACGAAGCCAGGTAAATAATTCGATGAGGTGTTAATGAAATAGTTCGAAATTCGCGGCACAGCAAAATCGCCGTTGTACACGGTAAATAAGCAACGTCCCTCGGACTGATCACCTCTAAGCTCATCATCTGTACACGTCGCTATCGCCTCGTCTACGTCTTCGCGAAAGCTCACGGTACTAAACCCAGCTACCTGGAGATTTTCGTTAACCGCGCGGGCTGAAGCAAAACCGCCAGCAGTGGTGTCAACCGCCGGAAGGACTTTCGTTACGCCTGATGCTTGAACAAACCCCTGTTGTGCCGATTCTGGATAGGTGTAGTTAATGGTATCGCCATTCTCGTTTTCATATGAGTCTAAAACCACTAACCCAGTAGAATCACCAACGATGAAGTTGCCGTTTAAACTGTCCCGGCCAGTTACTTCAACTGACTGCGTATAGTCATCAAACTTTTCAGTTACTTCATCTAGACCTGGTACAAGTGAGATATCCTGCGTGTCAGTGACATAGGTTCTGAAAGACGCGAGTTTCTGCCCTTGTATACCCGTTGTATTTTGCAAAAGGTAATTAACAATTGTCGTGTAATCTATGTCAGAAAAAATGCCCTGTCGAACATCTTCTTCATTCTCTAACCTTTCAGCGAACTGGTCAAAAAAGGTGGTGTCTTCCTCAAGTTGCTCAACATCGACAGGCGGGTTGTATTCAAGCTGCACAACAGACAGCATTTTTCCCGAGTTATCGATGGAACGAGCGAAATTATTTCTAGCGGTATCCTGTAAAGGAAGAGGCGTAACGGAATAGGTCGCGGCCATTGCCGAAACACTTCCTGTTGCCAACAGAACGGCGGCGGCAAGCTGAGTTCGTTTCATTTAAAATCCTATTTACTGCTGATTATCTTCCAGCATACTTTCTAGTTCATCCCAGCGCGCATATTTCTGGGAAAGTAATTCTTCTTTTTCCGCTAATTCGGCTAATGCCTTGGCGGTGGTGTCGCTGTCTTGTTTGAAAAATTCTGGGTCGTTGACCTTACTTTGCATAGCTTCAAGCTCTTCCTCTAACATTTCTAGTTCTTTAGGTAGATGCTCGAGCTCACGCTGATCTTTATACGATAGCTTTTTCGTCTTTCGGGGAGCAGACTTAGCACTAGGACTCCCCGAAGTTGAATTAGTTTCATTCTTTACTTTGGCTTTTTGTTCTTTTTCTAATAGCTGACGTTTTTCGTGTTGGTCTTTATACCAGTTTTCTACGTCAGTGAAACCCCCAATGAATTCCCTAAGCACACCGTGACCTTCAAAAACCACACTACTATTGGCGACATTATCAACAAATTCCCTGTCGTGGCTGACTAGAAGTACCGTTCCTGCATACTCATTGAGCAAGGTTTCCAGCATTTCCAACGTTTCAACATCAAGGTCATTAGTAGGCTCATCGAGAACCAAAACGTTACTGGGCTTCAGCATAAGCTTAGCCAACATCAACCGATTTTTTTCACCGCCAGAAAGAGATTTTACCGGCGCGTTTACGCGCTCTGGTGTAAAAAGGTAGTCCTGTAGGTAGCTGATGACGTGGCGCGGATGGCCATTAACCATGAGGTCTCTTTTTCCATCCCCAACAGCATCGATAACGGTCTGCTCTAAATCAAGGCCATGGCGATGTTGATCGAAATATGCAACCTCTAAATTCGTGCCTTGTTTACAGTTTCCCGCATCAGGCTGAAGTTCACCCAGTAGTAACTTGATTAGCGTACTTTTACCGCTACCATTAGGACCGATAAGCGCAAGCTTATCCCCCCTCAGTACATTTAGGTTTAAGCCTTTAACAATAGGCTTACCTTCAATGCTATAGCTAAGGTCTTTAACCTCAAATACCATTTTGCCTGAGCGTGTACCTTGATGTTGGTTAACAACCGCATTGCCCTGCACTGCACGTCTTGCTTTTCGCTCCTCACGCAGTTTTTTGAGCGCACGCACTCGCCCTTCATTACGTGTACGGCGAGCTTTGATACCCTGGCGGATCCACACTTCTTCCTGCGCTAATTTTTTATCGAACTCAGCGTTCTGGGACGCTTCCACCTCTAGATCTTGCTGTTTTTTCTCTAGATAAGTTTCGTAATTCCCGGGGTAGCTAGTAACAGATCCCCGGTCAAGGTCAATAATTCTTGTCGCCATGGCGCGTATAAACGCACGGTCGTGGCTCACAAAGACAATCGCGCCTTGATAATTACTCAAGCTTGATTCAAGCCACCGTATCATTTCAATATCAAGGTGGTTAGTCGGCTCATCTAGAAGCAGTAAGTCTGGTTGACGAACTAGCGCCCGCGCTAGTGCTGCTTTCCTACGCCATCCACCAGACAACGTTGAAAGCGAAATCTCTGGATCTAGCTTAAGCATCGTTAACGTTTGTTCTATTTGCTGTTCAAACTGCCATGCATCGCGCGCCTCAAGTTGTTCTTGTAGACGTTGAAGCTTGTTAAGATTTGCTTCGCTTGGATCTTCTCCCACAATACGGGTTTGGTGGAAATAGTCTTTGAGGGTTTCTCCTACATCAGATAGTCCTTCTGCAACGTAATCGAAAAGCGTCACATCTGTGGTCTGCGGAGGGTCCTGCTCTAAACGGGCGATGACTGTATTATTTTCAATAATTCGCTGACCGTCATCGGCAATGATATCGCCGGCTATTACCTTCATCAGGGTAGACTTTCCACTGCCGTTACGACCAACAAGACACACCCTCTCTTTAGGTTGTACAACAAGTTCTACGCCGTCTAAAAGCGGTGGATTTCCATAAATAACAGTGATGTTTTTTAACTGCAAAATGCTCACTGAAGAAACTCCTCTAAATCGGCTGTGGTGAAAGGCCAGCCAATTTCTTGATTATTGTCATCTCGCTTTAGCACCGGAATACGAGCGCCATATAGATGGTAAAGCTCTGTGCTTTGGCGAATGTTAACCTTTTCTATCGTTAACGATGAGAACATAGATGTGCGCGCTATCTCCACATCGGCTAAATCACACAAACTGCAATGAGGACCCGTGTAAAAATAAATCTTCATGACCCCAGTATCCAGCACTGGTGAATTTTACCTTTACGGGCAAAATCTTCAGGGATAGTTTCATTTGTAATATTTTCTACAGAAAGGCCAAGTGCATTTATCGCTTGTTCGTCTAACTTAAAGCCGCGCTTATTATTGGAAAAGATGATCGTCCCTTGCGCTTTCAAACACGCCTTTGCATCGCTAAGCATTTTTACGTGATCGCGCTGCACGTCCCACGTATTCTGCATGCGCTTTGAATTTGAAAATGATGGTGGGTCGATAAAAATTAAGTCGTATTTACCTTTATGGCTACCGAGCCACGTTGTGCAATCTGCCTGAATAAACGCGTGTGGACCTGTAAGCTTGTTAAGGGCCACGTTTTTCTTTGCCCACTCCAGGTAAGTATTCGACATATCTACCGTTGTGACTGATTTAGCGCCGCCCATGGCCGCGAAAACAGATACGCTGCCGGTGTAAGAGAAAAGGTTTAGTACGTCCTTACCTTCTGACATCGCTTTGACTTTTTGACGGGTGTTGCGATGATCTAGGAAAAGGCCGGTATCTAAATAATCTGTCAGGTTTACCAGGAAGCGCGCGCCATTCTCAAACACTTCCATCATTTCGCCAGATTGATTTATTTTTTCGTACTGCTTAGTGCCTTTTTGCTGAGCTCGGACTTTTAATGCAATCTTTTTGGGCGACACGCCTGTCACCGCGGGCAGATGAAGCAATACTTCTTGGAGGCGCTTTCGGGCTTTGTCTTCCGATACCGTTTTCGGTGGCGCATACTCTTGTACTACAAGCCATTCATCATATCGATCTACCGCTACATTATAATCCGGCAGATCGGCATCGTAGATACGATAGCAGTTTGTGTTTGCGCTTTTTATCCAGCCTTTCATACGCTTGAGGTTTTTCTTCAAACGGTTAGCGAATTCGTGATTGCCTGCATCTTCGCTGAACTGTACCGTGTTATCTTCATCTAACACGTAGTTGGCAAGGCGACATTCTAGCTTACCGTTATTCATGGCGTAGTCTTTAGTTGCACGAAGTTTTAATACGCGAAGTAAGTCGCGGTTACTGCTAAGTAGCGAAACGTGCCACCCCTTCCATGCTTCTTTAAAACGTTTGCCCCAATCGCTAAATAGCGGAATTAGCGAGGTAAGTTCACCAAGGCGTTCGCCATAAGGAGGGTTTGATACCACATAGCCGGGAGTTGCTACTGGTGGGGACGACTTTGTTGCATCTTGCTGAGAAAATGAAATATCACTGAACACGCCAGCAAAATCTGCATTGGCTTTGGCAATCGCCACCATCTTACGGCTAAAATCACCGGCGTAAATGCCGCCTTCACAGCGTGGTTTTTGAACCGTAATTGCGTTTTCGAGCAAGGCGTCCCATAGTTTTTCTTCATGGCCTAACCACTTAGTAAAACCCCAATAGGAGCGCTTAATACCCGGTGCGATATTTCGGGCGATATATGCGGCCTCAATGGCGATGGTGCCTGAGCCACACATTAAATCAACCAATGGCGCGCTTGTATTTTCGGTCCAACCACTGCGCATTAGCATTGCACTTGCAATGTGTTCTTTTAGTGGTGCATCACCGGTTTCTTGCCTGTAAGCACGCTGGTGGAGACTGGCTCCCGCCAAATCGATACCTAAGATCACGTTATCGCGATGAAGTCTTGCGTAAACAGAAATATCAGGCGTTTTGCGTTCTACTGAAGGGCGAGTTAAACCTTGCTCAACAAACGAGTCAACAATCGCATCCTTGACGCGCACTGCGCCAAACTGTGTGTTTTTAATCGCAAAATTGGTGCCGATAAACTGTACAGATAAAGTATGACGTGAATCCATCTGCATTTGCCAATCGATGCCCATCGCGGTGTTATAAAGGGCGTCGGCATCCCCTGCTTTACCAGACGCGAGCACCCAGATTACGCGGTTTGCTAGTCGCGACCACAAGCAAAGTTTGTAAGCATCTTCTTTTGACCCTTCAAACTGTATAGTGCCTGGCCCTTGTTTAATTTGTGCATCAGGGCATAGGTTCAGCACTTCTTGCTTTAATAGTTCGTCAAGACCGCGACTGGTCGTAACCAGAATAGTATTCATTCAATTACCTGTTTTTGGTGTGCATGCTTTTTTTACAATTGAGCATGCACACGAGAGATTATTTTTCAGATGTATTATAACGCGTTTACGATGCGTTTAACGAGATTCGGGCCTTGGTAAATAAAAGCCGAATAGACTTGAACAAGCGATGCACCTGCATTGAGCCTTTCTTGGGCCGTCGTGGGCGAGTCTATTCCACCTACGCCAATTATCGGAATCGCGCGGTCGAGTGCTTTGTTCAACTTGCGCGTGACTTCAAGGCTCATGTCAGTCATTACCGAACCACTCAATCCCCCCATTTCATCCGCATGTTTCAGCCCAGCTACGGCATCTCGGGAGAGCGTGGTATTCGTCGCTATTACACCATCCATCTTGCTGTTCAATAAAGATGCCGCAATGCTGTCGATTTCAACATCACTCAAATCAGGCGCAATTTTAATAAATAGCGGTACGTATTTTCCGTGAGTTTGCGTCAGTGTCTCCTGCGCTGCTTTCAGGCCTACCAATAATTTATCGAGCGCTTCACCGTATTGAAGGTTTCTGAGCCCTGGCGTATTTGGCGAAGAAATATTTATAGTCACATAGCTAGCGTAAGGATATACCTTATTAAGGCACATTAGGTAGTCGTCGAGGGCGTTAGCTTCTTCGGTATCTTTGTTTTTACCAATATTGATGCCAATAGGCCCTTTAAACTCTGCCTTTTTCACCTGTTCAACGAGATGATCAACGCCTTTGTTATTAAAGCCCATGCGATTGATAATGGCGTGCTTTTCAGGAATTCTAAATAGACGAGGTTTAGGATTTCCAGGTTGAGGGCGTGGCGTAACCGTACCAATTTCAACAAAGCCAAAACCCATACTGGCAAATGCATCTATGCAGTCGCCATTTTTATCAAGGCCTGCGGCAAGTCCCACGGGATTTTCAAACGTCATTCCAGCAACGGTCACAGGCTTTTTGATTGTAGGAGTGCTGTACATCCATTTCAGCGGTGTGTGTTGTGTCTTGTTTAACCAGTTAATGGTGAAATCGTGACTTTTTTCAGGTTCGCACTGAAGTAAGAATTTTTGCACTAAAGATTGCATGGCTAATTTAAACGCTCGCTTATTAAGGGCCTGCTGCTCGTTCATAGTTGTGGTGATAGTGCTCAGGAGTTAGTCCTCGCACTGATGTAAAATTACACAACAATGATCACTCGACCAATAAAAAGCCCTGATAAACAGGGCTTAAATTATTAAGGTGCGTGTATTCTAATGGTTAGACTTCACGCTTAAAAGCATCAATTCACGTAAAGCGACAGAAAATTTCGCAAATTCGTGGGTTGTACTGGTCTTAAACTCTGACATCATATGATACCAACGCTTCAACAGTACCTGATTACTTTCAATCCATTGATCCAGTATTTGATCAGCATCACTTAGATCTTCGCGCGATGCCAGCAGGTTCGCGGCAATTGAACGCTGCTGCCAATCTAGTTCTTCTCGGTAAGATGCACGTGCAAGTGCTTGCCAATGGTTGCTTACCGCCTGATTGTTAATTTGGTCTAAGAACCAATGCAGCTCTAAACGAGAACCCAATTGATAGTAAAGCTTAGCTACCACATCGGTATCGTGCTTGTCTGCTTCTACTATTTGCGCCAGATCGAAGCTTGAGAACATGTTTGAGAAGCTCGCTACCTGATAAGCGATGTCTTGTGGAACACCTTTATCAATGTATTTTTGAGTAGCTGCTTCTAGCTGCGCATATTCACTTTCAACAAGATAATGCTGTAAGTTTTTCGACAAGGTATCAAATGTGCCGCGATAGCTCGCAATGGCGTCTTCAATGCTCTGCGCTTTGTTACCATGACGTATATACCAACGTGCAGCACGGCGCATGATCCTGCGCGCTTCATCTAACATCTTAAGCTGCAGCTTAGCGGGAATAATGTTATCAAGCTCTTCAATACGTGACCACAGCGTTTTCATATTGAAAATACCGTGCACAATCGCATACGCGTCTGCTATTTCGCTCACACTTGCGCCTGTTTCTTCCTGCATTCTGAAAACAAAGTTAAGCCCCATATCATTAACCATGTTGTTGGTTAGCTTAGTAGCTATAATCTCGCTTCGAAGCGGGTGTTGCTGCATGTGCGTAGCAAATCTTTCGCGAAGTATTGATGGGAACGCTTCTACTAGTAACTTACCGTGATAAGGGTTATCAGTAATTTCAGGAATGTTAAGCGCGTCTTTCAACACCATTTTTCCGTAGGCGATAAGTACGCTCAGCTCAGGACGGGTCAACCCTTGATCTGAAGCCACGCGGTCTGAAATCTCATCATCGCTTGGGATAAATTCCAATTCACGATTTAACTGGCCTTCCCGTTCAAGACCGTGAATAAAGCGCAACTGCTCTTTAAGTTGTTTAACGCCCGCAAGCTCTGTAATAGAGATTGATTGTGTTTGACGATAGCAATCCTCGAGTACAATGCGACTTACATCGTCGGTCATGTCGTAAAGCAATTTATTACGTTGTTTGAGCGTTAACTCACCGTCATTCACCAGGCTGTTAAGTAATATTTTGATATTTACTTCATTATCCGAACAGTCTACACCACCCACGTTATCGATAAAGTCAGTGTTGACCCGGCCACCATTGGACGCATACTCAATACGACCTAATTGCGTTAAACCTAAGTTACCGCCCTCACCCACAATCTTAGCTTGAACGTCACGACCATTAACTCGCAAGTCATCGTTAGCACGGTCGCCAACATCAGAGTGAGATTCTTTTTTGCTCTTAATGTAGGTACCGATTCCGCCGTTCCACAGAAGGTCGACGGGCATTTTCAATATATTGTGAATAAGTTCGTTAGGCGTCATAGTTAGCTGGCGTGTACCCAACCATTTTTTCATTTCAGGCGTAAGCTTAATTGACTTTGACGCACGGCTAAATACACCACCGCCTTTTGAAATTAGCTTACTGTCATAGTCTTCCCAGCTAAGGCTTGGGTTTTCAAACAGACGCTGACGTTCCTTATAGCTCGCCGCTGCATCGGGGCTTGGGTCAAAGAAAATATGCAAATGGTTAAATGCCGCGATTAGTCGCGTGTGCTCGGAAAGCAACATACCGTTACCGAATACGTCGCCTGCCATGTCACCTACACCTACACATGTAAAATCTGTGGTTTGACAGTCAATACCGATTTCGCGGAAGTGACGCTTCACTGATTCCCATCCCCCACGGGCAGTTATGCCCATCTTTTTATGGTCGTAACCAATGCTTCCGCCAGATGCAAATGCATCCCCTAGCCAGAAACCAAACTCTTCGGCAATGCCATTAGCAATGTCAGAGAACGTCGCGGTGCCTTTATCCGCCGCGACAACCAAGTATGGATCATCATCGTCGAGACGAACCACATCGTTAGGCGGTACAATCTCGCCGTTAACGATGTTATCGGTAATATCAAGTAAGCTAGTAATGAAAATACGGTAACAGGCTTGACCTTCTGCCTGAATCGCCGCGCGGCCTTCACCTACGGGCAAGTTCTTGCAAACAAAACCACCTTTTGCGCCGACCGGAACAATTACGGTATTTTTAACTTGCTGCGCCTTAACCAACCCTAACACTTCTGTTCTAAAATCTTCTTGGCGGTCTGACCAACGCAAACCACCACGGGCAACTTTACCGCCTCTTAAATGCACACCTTCTACACGCGGGCTGTAAACAAATATTTCGAACTTCGGCAAGGGTAGCGGCATCTCAGGGATAAGTTCTGGCAGCATTTTAAACGAAACGTAAGACTTTTCGTTTCCAGCGTCGTCAGGCTGGTAGAAATTAGTACGTAACGTTGCTGACATCATGTCTAAATAACGACGAATAATACGGTCATCATCCAAGTTACTAACATTATCCAACTGCGCTTTGATATCTTCTAGCAGCGCTTCTTCCTTCTTCACGTTACGCTTTTTCTTAGGGTTGAAGCGAAGGTCAAAGAAATCAACAAGTAAACGGGCGATATTTGGATAGTTCGATAGCGTGTTGGCAATATAATCTCGGCTGAACGAACTGCCTGTCTGACGCATGTATTTTGCATAAGCACGCAATATCGTGACCTTTCTGCCTGTCATGTTCGCGCCAAGGATCAGGCGGTTAAAAGCGTCATCTTCTAATGTCTTAGTCCACACCTTAGCAAAGGCGTCTTGGAACAACGTTTGAGCCTTCTCCATATCGAAATGCTGACCGCTTTTGTGAAGCATGGTGAAGTCCATTACCCAGTTACGCTCACCCTCTGAACACGTTATTTTATAAGGACTTTCATCGATTACGCGTAACCCAAAGTTCTCCAACATGGGCAGAACATCAGATAAGTGAATAGGCTCAGCACGATGAAAAAGCTTAAGCTTGACAACCTGGCTGTCAGCGTCCTCTTCTTGAGGACGATAGAAGAGCATGTCAAGGGTATGATTGTCGTCTAGCATTTCTAATTTGCCGATATCGACAAGCGCTGCTGACGGCAAGTTGTGCTCCATATAGCTTCGAGAAAACGCGTTATTGTATTTACGCTCTAGCGCTTTGCCTGACGCTTCACCATGAGCTGCAGAAATTGCTGATGCCAATCTGTCGTTCCACGTTTTGGTCAACTCAATTATATTTTGCTCTATTTCCTTCACATCGAATTCCGCGTTGTTATCGTTGACTCTGGCAATGTAGTGCGTGCGTGCATACACAGACTCTGAAAAAAATGTCGTAAATTCTACTTCTTCCGTTGCGCCTAGTGATGCCTTTAAAAGCGCTTGGGTCTCTTTTCTTAACTGCGTGTTATAGCGCTCTCTTGGAACAAATACCATGCATGAGAAAAAGCGCCCGAAGATATCTTTACGAATGAATAAGCGAGAGATACCTCTCTCTTGCATCTGGAAGATACCCATGACGATTTGTGCTAACTCTTCAGCAGGGGTCTGAAGTAACTCATCACGAGGATAGGTTTCAATAATGTTTGCGAACGCTTTGTACGCGTGTGTGCCGGGTTCAAAACCCGATAGTTCACAGATGCGTTTAATCTTCTCACGGAGTATAGGTAACTGCGTCACACTATTGTTATAGAAAGAAGCGGAATACAAGCCTAGAAAACGGTGTTCACCCACAACCTGGCCGTCTTCATTGAACACTTTTACCCCAACATAATCCATATAAGCAGGACGATGCACCCGGGCACGTGAATTCGTCTTTGTCAAAATTAGCGGGTTACTGCTTAACGCTTCAGCCCTTGCAGATGCTGGTAAGCGAGATAACAAGCGTTCACGATCGTTGATTGAATTCTTTAATAAGCCAAGGCTCGTGTCGTTTTGAGGTATCCATCTGTGGTCGCCTTCAATAGCTTTGACGTCATAATAACGATACCCCATCATGGTGAAGTTATGATCGCCTAACCACTCTAAATATGCTTTCGTTTGCTTTTTCGCTTCTGGCGATACTGGCCAATTAAACGTGGCGTTATTTTTAATAACGTCCTGCAAAGTGTTAGTCATTCCCTGCCAGTCTTTTACCGCTAATGACACCTCATCGACGACTGAATGAAGCTCTTTGGTTAACGCATCGATATCCTTTTTCGATGTTTGCGTATCAATCTCTATAAAAATAACGGTTTCTTTTTTTGCACCTTCAATCGATTTACCAGGCTCAACAAATGCCTGTACTTTATTCGTGCCGTCTCGTTTGATACCAATTGGGCTGTGAAGGAACAAGTGCGCAGTAATATTCAACCTGTTTAGCAGCATGCGTACTGAGTCGACCAAAAACGGCATGTCAGACACGATAATCTCGACGATAGTATGGCTTGAGTGCCAGCCGTGCTTTGCTATTTCCGGATTGAATACACGTATATATGGCGCGTTGTTGTCAAATTTCGCTAACCCATTCCATAAGCTGAGTGTTGCACCATAGAGGTCGCTGTCGTTTCGGTTTTCTAAATCATCGCTAGAAATATTTTTATACAACAGGCGTCCGAATTGCTGCACAAGAGACTTCTGCTTGGTATCTACTTTCTTGTCGATAAGTGCAAATACGTTGTCTAGCAGTACTGAGTGTCGCTGTGAGGTGACTGTCATTTGTTAACCTTTTTTGAATGTCGTAATACCAGTTCAAACTGGTATAAGTGCCGAGTACCAAACTATTTTCTCTAATAAATGACGCTAATGAAAGCCCATTTTTAACCTTATATTAACAGCATAGATAACTATGCAGAAAACACCCAAAAAAAAGGGCCAAAAGGCCCTTTTTTATGCTTAGCTATGCAAAAATATTTTAGGCGCCAGGGTCGTTTTTATTCCACCACAAGAATCTTGCTAGCGCTGGCAGTACAATAATTGCACCAAGCATGTTCACAACGAACATAAATGTTAGCAATATACCCATGTCCATTTGGAACTTGAGCGAAGAGAACACCCACGTGCTCACGCCAATTGCTAGCGTTATGCCAGTAAACAACACTGCGCTTCCGCGTTCTTTCAGGGCTGCAAAATAGGCCTCTTGAACGGTCGCGCCTTTTTTCAGCATAAGGCTCTTGGTAGAGAGAATATAAATACCATAGTCAACGCCAATACCCACGCCAAGTGCGATTACCGGTAACGTAGATACGGTGAGACCTATTTGCAGGTACGTCATTAGTGCTTGAGCCAAGACCGAAACCACGTAGAGTGGAATAACGACAACCAGCGTAGCGCGAATAGAGCGGAAGCTGATAAGGCACAGCGCAATTACCGCTCCAAATACGTAAAGCATCATTGGGTCTTGCGCTGCGCTTACTGCTTCATTCGTGGCTGCCATTACGCCTACAGGACCAGACGCCAGACTAAATTTCATATCATCGGTTTGATATTCATCGCGATATGCTTTAACTGCATCCACCACGCGAGAGATGGTTTCTGCTTTGTGATCTTCCATAAACAAAATAATGGGCATCACTGAGCAGTCACCGTTCAACAGACCCGATGAGGTAGGTACGCGAGAAATAGCTTGTACCAACGTTTGTTGGTTGCGGGGAAGTACTTGCCATTTAACGTTCCCTTCGTTGTAGCCAGCGTTAACAATTTTCGCAACAGAGGCAAGAGATACGGCTGACTGTACGCCCTGCACGTTCTCCATCTTCCACTGGAAATCATCCATGGCTTTCATCACGCTATGTGACGTACACGCTTCCGGAGTGGTCTCTACCAGTATGGAAATGTAGTCGACGGTGACTTCGTATTTATCTGTGATAAGGAACGTGTCTTGGTTATAGCGCGACGTTTCATGAAGCGCAGGTGCGCCGGCATGGAGATCACCTATTTTCATATTTTGGGCCTGGAAATGACCGAAAACAAACAAGACAGCTGTTACAACAAGAATAATGGCAGCAGGTTTTTTGCGTGAACAGGCCGCAATAAGTTCCCAAAATCGAGAGTTTGCATTTTCCTTACCAGCAAATTTTTCCACATACTTCTGGTCAAGCTTTAAGAAGCTCATTAGCACAGGAAGTAGTAATAAATTGGTAAGGATAATCACCGCCACACCCATACTTGCGGTGATAGCAAGTTCTCGGATGATACCGATATCGATAACGAGCAGCGTCATAAAGCCTACTGTATCAGAAAGCAGGGCAATACCACCCGGCACTAACAAGCTTCTAAATGCCGCCATAGACGCACGTTTTGCACCAATCCCTGTCACCGCCTGTTTTTCTACCGCATTGATCATTTGCACACCGTGACTCACACCAATGGCAAATACGAGGAACGGCACGAGAATTGACATGGGATCCATACCAAAACCGATAGAAGTAAGAAGGCCTAGTTGCCAGACCACTGCAATTATTGAACATACCAATGGTAGCAAGGTCAGCATAACGCTGCGCGAGAAGAAATACACCATGATGGCAGTAATGGCGATAGCGATGGCGAAGAACAATAATACATCCTTTGCGCCGTCTGCCACGTCACCTATCATTTTAGCGAAGCCGATAATATGAATTGAAGTGTTATCATTTTCATACTGTCCGCGCAGTTGCTCTTCAAGCTCTGCAGCTAGTGCTAGCGTGTCTAGTGGTTCACCCGTCTGCGGGTCAATATCAAGTAGTTGCGCCGTTACCATTGCACAGCTGTAATCGCTGGAGACTTGTCTGCCAACAATATTGGCTTTTTCTACGTTAGCAGCAACAAGCTCCAATGCTTCAGGATTTGAAGAATTGAAGTCAGCCGGAATGACCGGGCCGCCGGCGAACCCGCCCTCAACGATTTCTGTAAAACGAGTGGAGGGTGAGAACAAAGAAATGACCAGCGAACGGTTTACACCGTTGATAAAGAAAAGCTGATCGTGAACATTCTTGAGCGTATCAAAAAAGTTTTGATTGTAAATATTATCGTTTTTGTCACACACAGAAACTAAAATATTGTTTGCACCACCAAAATCTTGGCGATGCTCAATATACGTTTTCATGTATTCGTGATTTAACGGTATGTTTTTTTCGAAACCTGCGTCTAAACGCATGTGAGAGGCTTGGTAACCCAGAAAAACCGTCGCAATGGCAAATAAGGCCACCACTATCTTGCGGTTACCAAACACTAATTTTTCTAGAAAATGGGTCATTGTTATTATACTGCCCTATTTTAAATTCAACGTTTTAACGCCATTCGCGGTAACAGCAATTGTTGCGCCGTTAAATTGCGTTGCGTTTAGAAGCGCTGCTTTATCTTTGATTTGAGATGCAACAATGCCTTCATCTGCGACACAATCGGAAGGGTTAGCATATGGGTCGCGCATACTGGTCGGTAGAGGACGCGCTGCGGTTATCATCATGCCATTGTTTCCTAGGGCATAAACTGTCGATTCAGATCCAATAAGAATGGAATTAAGCGTACTATTGGAGCAGGTTTGGACATATTCCCACTCGCCTTGATTGCGATTGACGAAAATATTCCCGCGTAAGCCTACCGCTAACACAGTAGTCTCATCTAACGGTTTAATGTCAAAAAATGAACCGGTGTAATCAACATAATAGCGCTCCCACGACTCACCCATGTTAGTGCTCTTTGCTAATAAGCCCGCCTCACCCGCCATATATAACGTATTTCCATCAAGGGTGACTCGATTTAAATGTGGTAAAATTGATTCTAATTCCTGCTGGTAAAAGGCCTCGTCTTCCTTTCGAATATCTTCTAGATACTCTTGGTCCATGGGGTCTAGAAGACTAGCATGCCTTTCAGCATTCCAAGACTTTCCGCCATCTTGCGTACGATAAAACAAGCCATAAGCACCAGTCGCGATGCCATGCAACTCATCAAAAAACAAAACATCTAAAAACGGGCGCTGAAGATCGGGTTGATAGTTTTGTATCTCCCACGTTGCGCCTCTATCTGCAGAATGAAGAATGACAGCGTCGTGACCCACTGCCCAAATGTTCTCGCCCACAACCGTAGCAGCCGTAAGCGTTGATTGCGTTGGCACGACTTTTTGATTAAATGCCTTGCCATCTTCTGACACTAATACATGACCCCGTTCACCGACAATAACGACAAATGAATCAGCGTTTATGTCCAAAAGAACAGATTGCTCGACCAATGGTGCCATGAATGCTTCTTCGGCAAGTGCAGTTGTTGAATAACTCACTGCGAAAGTGGCGGCAATGCACGCTGCAATGGTTCTTTTCATAATTAACCATTCCCCCTATTTATAATTGTCTGTATACAAAAACGGTTGGCAATTGCCAACCGTTTGTTGTGTAAGGCGATTAGCGCATACCTTCTCGTCGTAACGCCTGAGGCGTGAATTCCACGTCTTTAGGTCGTACGGTGAAGTCGTACATCTCCTCTTCGTTATCAAGGCCAATTGCCAAGTAACGACGAGAGTTCAAATCGTAATACGCATCAAGCGTTGACCACTGTGTTGGAACTTCATAGTAGTTCACACCATAAGCTACACCAACACGGTAAAGTTCGCCACGATTATCATACATATCAGCTACTTGAATTTGCCAGCTGTCTTCATCAATAAAGAAAACGCGTTTTTGATAAATATGACGGAAACCTTCTTTAAGCGTTGCTTCGACAACCCAAACACGGTGCTTCTCCCAGCGTGTGAGATCTGGATTAACGTGGTTAGGCGTCAGAATGCTTTCGTAAGAGGCATTGTCTGAATGAAGTGCGTAGTTGTTGTAAGCAACGAACATTTCTTGTTTGCCAACCAGTTTCCAGTCATAGCGGTTTGGAGAACCGTTGAACATATCGAAATCATCGGTAGTTCTTAAGCCGTCAGCCGCTGTTCCTGGCGTATCGTATGCAATGTTAGGAGCTAAACGAACACGACGTTGACCCGTGTTATAGGTCCATGCTTTACGCGGCTCTTTAACTTGGTCAACGGTTTCGTGTACAAGCAGTGCAGTACCAGCAAGACGCGCAGGCTTAGTTACCTTTTGCTTAAACATAAACAAAATGTTGTCTTCGGTTAGCTTCTCAGGCGTCGCGCTCTCTTCGGCATACTTGATTAGCAACTGCTCATCAAAACCAATGACGTTGTAATCACCGCCGGTAGTAACTGCAGCCTGACCACCGTTACGTTGTACCGCTTCGCCACGATAACGAAGAATGTGGTTCCAGATTGCCTCTAATCCATTCTGTGGAACAGGGAACGGAATACCTAGCACAGCACCTTTAATACCATTACCGTCATCAAGCAACTCTGCTCTGGTAGCATTTACTTTAGTTGCATCGTAAATGGATTGAGGGTTAGACGCAGAGCGTCGAGTTTGGTACACCGGCATACGGAATGTGTCTGGGTAAGTTTCAAATAGCTTCTTCTGACCCTCAGACAAGTACTCAGCATACTCTTTATAATTTTGTGCCGTTATTTCAAAAAGCACTTTGTCTTCTGGGTAAGGATCTTGGTGGTGGTCACCTACTGTGTATCCGGCTGGTACAGACGTAATACCGCCAGTCCATGCGGGAATACTGCCATCGGCATTACCTGCTTTTTCAGCGCCCAGTGGTGTTAGTTCATTACCAAGCTTATTTGCTTCTGCTTCAGACACTTTTGCTAGTGCATTTGTACCTGATAGAGCAAGTGACAATGCAGCAGCGACAATTCCTAATTTTCTAATCATAAATACCACTCTTAGATTGCATATTTGATGTTAAATGAAACGAAGTCCCTGTCTGAAAGTGCGTTGGTTGTACCAATCCCACCCCAGAAGGCGCTGTATGAGGCAGTCGCAGACCATTTGCTTAAATAGTCTAACGTGAAAGATACAGCAGCAGATTTAACATCTTCAGTGAAAAGGAAAAGTGGATCTGGCGTTGTACCATCCACATCGTGAGAGAACGTTGCACGAACTCGTAAGTTCATACCAGCATAGATTGAGTTGTAATCGGCGACGGCCAGTAAACGATAACCCCACGCGTCATCAGTGGCAAAGGGGTTAGTTTCAGGACCGTCTGAAAGAGCGTTTAACAACCCTTCACGAGAATTACCATTAAGCGGCTCAACCGAAGGCGTTCGTGCAGTACCCGGCGCATTCAAGCGAATTATGTCTGGATCAGGCATATCTACGATGTTTACGTAACCTACTTCGCCTAAGAAGACAAAGTTGTCCGCACCAAATTTAGGGCCGAACACATGAGAGGCCGTAAACTGCATTTGCCATGTGTCAGAGAACAGAAAGCCTTCAGCAGTCTCACCTGGGCCCACTGCTCTGCCAATGTTGTTTAGCTGAGAGATACCTTCCAAATCTGGACGTAAACCTGCATTGGCAAGCTGCTCGGGCATACCCATGTAAAGCAATTCAACATCATCGATTTGAAGCGGTTCATCTACGCGATAAGCGAATTCACCAGCGAGAGCCGTAGTACCTATGTTGGTGTTGAAGCTCATACCGTATAGCTTAATATCTTCAGGGAAGAAAAACTCAGATTTTGTGAATGCAGCAAGCTCAGTAATGTTATCGCGAGTAACTTCGTTTGATGCCATAAATGCTAGGTCTGCGCCTATACCCGCTTGGGTAAAGTCAGACGTAACGCCCGAAATAAGCGGACGTTGACTGTGGTAATTGATGTGGTAAAAGCTGAACTCTGTTTCGTTAAAATCTTCAGCAAACCACGTCAAACGAAGACCATATTGACCTTGATCGTCGGCATCATTGCGCGCTTCATCGCTAAAACCACGTATAGCCACTTTGGTCGGGTAAGCCAAGTATGCTTGAGAAAGCGCTGCTGGATCGGCGCCTGCGCGAAGTGCATCACCGAAGCCATTAAGTGCAGACAAAAGGTGATCAAGGTCTATGTCTGGGTTACCACTAAAGCCAAGCTGGATATTGTTGCGTTGTCCCCCTTCGCCTGCGAAGTCGTTAGTTGCAAAGTAACTGCCCGCAACAGGTAACCAGCTTTCTTGCCACTCGTATTGATAGTAGCCAGAGACACTTAACGTGTCAGAAAGACCTAGAGACGCGTAGACCATACCAACAGGTAGAAATACTTCGCGTAATTCAGCACCTGGTGCACGTGCACGTGTAACGTCAACAGGGTTAGTGGTGTTGATACCATGTTGTATAAACGTACTTTCACCCCAACTGATTACCTGACGACCAACGCGAAGTGTAAGTGGCTTGTCGCCAATCCACCAGTCACCGTAGAAGAATGCATCGTATAAACGAACGTCGGTACACAGAAGGTCTTCAGCCTCAGGGTCCTGACATAGGTCGTATTGATTGCCCGTTATTGGATTTGAATAAGGACGGTCGCCATCCATCTGCTCGAAGTCATAAAACCAAAAGCCACGGGCGAAGAAGCCGTAGTCACCGAAGTTAATATCTAGCTCGTGTGTGCCTGACACTTGCGTTGCAAAGGCATCACCTGGATCGTGAGCAAGGTTACCGAGGTCACCATTTGTTGAATGCGCGCCATCAGCTAACCCCCATACATCGCCGCTTGGGTAGAGAGGATTGAAAGCTGCGTGATAACCGCTCCAGTCGAATTGAGGGTGGTTACTGTTACCAATAAGGTCGTAATCTCTTGCCTCTGTTCGAATGCTTGTAGCTAATGTAAATGTTGAATCTAAAGAAATACTTACATCACCTACTTGCCAATTTGCAGCGTGAGCTGGTACTGCAGCAGCACCTAACAGCGAGAGAACTCCCGCTGCTACCGGTGATATCTTAAAAGCGCTAGGCCCGTTTTTCATATTTTTATACTCCCAAGTCGATGTGACTTAATACGTGACATCATGACCAACCATAACGATTAACAAAATCATTACATCATTTTGCCATAACCGCAAGAACTAATCCTACCAGTTAACAAAATTTACAACATTAGTCGTATCAAATAGTTATTGCTTTATTGTGAGTATAAAAGGCATTTATAAACTTGCAGATAAAATGTACAAATTTTATCGAAAAAGCGCTCTTCTGGACTTCTTCGGTGTTTGGGGCTGAATTTCGGTGCCCTACCGTCGCGTCTAAATGTGCAAAACGCAATGAGTCCGATAAGAAGTATTTCGTCAAATATGAAGCCTCTAAAAGAGCCTCTCAAAGGACTTAATTTTTTTGTTTGCGTCGACGATCATTCTAAACCGACCTTTAATACCATCAGGCGTGACAAACTGCTTAAGCCGGTTGGTTGGCACTTGAACGCTCAGACCTGACTCACTCACCATGACCACATCAGGCATGGTAGGAATATAAAGCACCTCACATTGTTTGTAAGGCGCGTTTATAGAAAAGTAAAAAACCGAGTCCGTCGGGCTATTGCTTGTCATAAGCAAGACTTTTACTTACTTTCTCAAAAACATCTTTACTTAAGCCTTTATGATTTAACAAACGGCCAAGCTGATGTTTCATATGTTGTTGATGCTCAACAGCAAACCCCTGCCATTGCGTGAGTGGTGTTACTATCCGGGCTGCAACCTGGGGATTTACAGCATCAAGTTTGAGCAAGTAATCGGTCACAAACTTATATCCGCTGCCATCTAGCGAGTGAAACTTTTCACTATTGTAGAAAGCGAAACTGCCAATAACCGAGCGAACGCGATTCGGATTACTCATTGCAAACTGCGGGTGCTCACACAACATAGTAATAGTGGCAAATATATCGTCACGGTTTTGCGTAGCGTGGAGCGCGAACCATTTATCCAATACGAGGGGATCGTGATTCCACGTTTGCTCAAAACGGGCCATTAATCTATCGAACGTTGCTGAACTGCAGTGCTGCGCGCTTCTAAGCGCCCCGAGTGTGTCAGTCATGTTATCTGCACTATCAACCTGTGACACCACGATATTTTCGTGTTGAGGTAATCTAGCTAAGTGCGCGAGCACGACATTTTTGCAGCGGCGTTTATTAATCGCATCCTGCGTGTAGCTGTACGCAGTTTTTTCAATACTGTTAAACACATGCAATAACTCTTGCTCTAGTTCGCGAGAAAATTGGTCGCAGAAAGCCTGTCTTGCTTTTGAAAGTGCTTCAACGTTGATATTGATGCGACTTTGACACAGGGTTTCAAATGATGGAATAACCAAGCATTCCCCTAATAACTCAAGATTACCCTGTTCTTGTGCTATGGCTTGCTTAATGCCTTGCCAAATACTGTCATCGATTGCACACCCCGACGCCTCTTCAATTTGCTTAATGCAGCGATCGTAAAGCGTTTGCATTGCGTCCCAGCGATTAAATGGATCTTTCGCGTGTTTGAAGATGGTAAGCAGTGAGTCTATATCGAGAGGATTATCGACTTTTGCCGGCGCTGAGAAATTACCCAACACAACAGGCGTTAATTCAGCAGTGTTAGCACTGACGGTAAACCGCAGAGAAGCTTCTTTTAAAATAACCATGCCATCGTGAATAAGCGACTCGTTGTCGGTATAGGTATTCCCTAGTTTATCGAGAATTTCGATGTTAACGGGAATATACAGCGGATGCTTTTCGCTCTGATCAGACGTTGCTGGAGTATGCTGTGACAGCGTGAACGTATGTTTATACGTGTCGTTGCCAGCAGGTTCCGTGCTATGGTCAACGGTAATTGTCGGCGTGCCAGATTGGCTATACCAGCGTGAAAACTGGGTTAAATCCAAATCCGTTGCAGATTGCATGGCTGAAATAAAGTCATCACACGTGACTGCCTGACCATCATGCCGTCTAAAATATTCATCCATACCGCGCCTAAAGCCTTCTGGCCCTAGCAATGTATGGAACATACGAATAACTTCTGCCCCTTTGTCATAAACCGTCACCGTGTAGAAGTTGTTCATTTCGATGACTTCTTCAGGGCGAATTGGGTGGCTCATCGCACTAGCATCTTCGGCAAATTGATGTTCGCGCATAACGCGAACATGTTTTATGCGATTGCTTAAAGTCGAAGTCATGTCAGCGCTAAACTGTTGATCCCTGAATACCGTCAACCCTTCTTTAAGGCTTAGCTGGAACCAGTCACGACAGGTAACCCGGTTGCCCGTCCAGTTGTGAAAGTACTCGTGGGCGATAACCGATTCCACATTGAAAAAATCATCGTCGGTTGCGCTTTTTTGATCGGCTAAAACAAACTTGCTGTTAAATACGTTTAAGCCTTTGTTTTCCATAGCCCCCATATTGAAGAAGTCGACTGCAACAATCATATAAATATCTAAGTCGTACTCTAGGCCGAAAACATCTTCGTCCCATTTCATCGCCCGTTTAAGCGATTCTAATGCGAAGATACCTTGTGACTTTTTACCTTTATCAACATACAGTTCTAGCGCGACTTCCTTACCGCTTGAAGTGGTGTAGCTATCAGTAAGTACATCGAAATCGCCGGCGACCAGTGCAAAGAGATAACAGGGTTTAGGATGTGGATCGTGCCATTTAACAAAGTGTGTATTCTCGTCAATATCACCTTTGTCGACAGGGTTACCATTGGCAAGCAGCATAGGCACTGATTTATCGGCAACTACGGTAACCGTATAAACTGCCAATACATCGGGGCGGTCCATAAAAAAGGTAATTCGACGGAAGCCTTCAGCTTCACACTGTGTGCAATAAGCACCACCTGATAAGTACAATCCCTCAAGGGCTTTATTATGTTCAGGAGCAATAGTATTAGTAATTTCTAAAACAAAATTGTCGAGCTCAGTGTTAACTCGTAACCCACAGTCGGTTACTGTATATTCGCTGCTCGATAGAGATTTGCCGTCAATGGCGATAGTATCCAGCGATAAGTTATCGCCATCAAGAACTAAAGGCTCGTTGTGTGTACCGCTACGAGTAACAGATAACGTACTGGTAACCTTCGTTTGTGTTGGGTGTAGCGTTATATGTAGGTCAACTGTCGCTATTGAAAAAGCGGGCGGCTGATAATCCGCCCGACGTTTAGCTTGAACTGACATAGATCCTCCTAAAAGAAAGCCTACGTGGATGTAATTAAGCGTTGTTTAAACGGTTTCTTTGCTGTTTACGTCAACCGTAGGTGGTGTAATACGTAAAATCTTAATACCTAAATACGCATAGATAATAGCAAGGATCGGATTGATAACGTTGAAAAATGCGTAGAAAACGTAGTCGAATGGATTAACAAGCAACACGCTATGCATGTAAGCACCACATGTATTCCACGGAATAAGTGGAGACGTCAACGTACCGCCGTCCTCTAGACTGCGAGATAAATTTAACTGATCTAACCCACGTTTTTTGAATTCTTCTTTATACATCCGCCCAGGCATTACAATTGAAATATACTGATCGGCAGTGACTAAGTTTGTACCGAAACAGGTAAGAATAGTTCTGCTTACCATATCGCCTGCAGACGTTGCCCCCGTTAATATGGCAGACACTGCGCGTTTAAGCAGCCCGACACGCTCAAGCACCGCCCCAAAAGACATTGCACAAATGATAAGCCAAATAGTGTTAAGCATAGAAGACATGCCGCCGCGAGATAATAAGCTATTTAAATTTTCATCAGGCGTAGAAAAAATAACCCCGTCGAACAGAGCCGTCCATACCACTTTAAGGGCGCCAATATTTGCAGAGTCTTCGCTGCTTGCCATTGATGTAACAACGTCCCACTGAAATACCACTGCCCAAATACCACCTAGCAAGGCACCAATGAAAACCGCTGGAAACGCAGGCATCTTTTTAATCGCTAAAGTAAGCAATACTGCCAGAGGGATAAGCAAATGCCAGCCTAAGTCAAACGATTCATTCAGCAAGCGCTGCATCTGTTCAATTCGCTCTGCTTTAGCTTCACCCACTTCACTAAAGCCAAGCACAGTGAATAAGATAAGTGCAATCACAAAGCTTGGAATGGTGGTCCATAGCATGTAACGGATATGTTCGAATAAGTCGGTTCCTGCCACCGCTGGCGCTAAGTTAGTTGTCTCAGATAGTGGCGAAATTTTATCGCCAAAATAAGCACCAGACACGACCGCCCCAGCTGTAACAGCCGCCGACATTTCCATACCCGCAGAAACACCCATAAGCGCCACACCTACTGTAGCCGCAGTCGTCCACGAACTGCCAATACTCATTGCCACTACCGCACAGATTAGACATGCGGCAGCGTAGAAAAACGAGGGGTTAAGGAGTTCTAGACCGAAATAAATGAGAGTTGGAACGGTTCCCGCCAGCATCCATGTACCAATGAGTGAGCCGACCGCCAACAGTATTAAGCAAGCACCTAAAGACATGGAAATGCCGTCTACGATGCCCTTCTCTATTGTTTTCCAACTGTAACCATTTTTCATACCAATGATGGCGGCTAACCCCATGGCTAAAAGTAGCGCAATCTGGTTTGGCCCGTATGAAGAATTATCTGCAAACAGATATACTGCGCTCCCCATCATTACCACTAACGCAAAAATAGGAAGTATTGCATCGAGAAGTGACGGCGTTTTTATTTCTTTATTCGTCATTGTCGTTTTTAAAAACCTTGTTATTGTAGTTTTTACGCGTTAAGCGTGCTGTTCGCTATTTGTTAGTGCGCTTTAGAATACTGAGCGATAAAACATTAGTGCGATGATTACCGGGCACACGAAGCGCACATACCATGGCCATATTTTCCAGAAAACGCTATGTTCCGCAAACTCATCACCTTGTTTTAGTTCTTCGAGTATCGCATCTCTACGCCACACCCACCCAGCGAAAATACAAAGCACTAGCCCCAAAAGCGGCTGGCTATACTCAGTGGTTAATGCGATAACGAAACCGAACAAAGTTTCAAAGTTCAATATGATAATGCAGCTTAACGCGAAGATTATCGAAGTCATAAGCACTACGGCTTTTTTACGTTGGAGCCCTTTGCTTTCAACCATGTACGCTACAGGTACTTCCAGCATTGATATGGAAGATGTCACAGCAGCTATCGCCATAAGTGCAAAAAATGTAAAAGCGACAAATAACCCAACCGTACCTATGGTATCAAATAACGCCGGTAGCACCTTGAATATCAACGTGTCACCTTGTATTAATGCACCCTCTGGCGTAAAAATTTCAACACCGTTGTTTAGTGCAACATACATGGCCGGAATAATTAGCATGCCCGCAATAACAGCAACACCAATATCGACAAGGGCTACAGATGCACCAATGCTTGGTAGGTTTTCATTCTTACTTAGGTATGAGCCATAAACTAGCATCGTACCTACACCTAACGACATAGAGAAGAACGCCTGCCCCATTGCATTGATCAAAAGGTCGGGGTCTAACACGCGGGAAAAATCAGGTACAAGGTAAGCTGACCAACCTTCTACAGCACCTGGCTGCATACTCACATAAACGATTAACGCAAGGATAAGAATAACCAAAGTGGGCATAAGACGTACTGACCACTTTTCAATACCCGACTTAACACCACCAACTACAATAAATGCAGTTAAACCCATGAATAAAAAGCAGAAAATAGCGTTACGCGTAACTGAGGGCGTAAGGAGCCAGTTACTCACACTGGTCAATCCCACCATACTAACTGCAGCATCGGCAAAATAAACAAGCATCCAACCGCCTACAATCGCGTAGAACGCAAGGATGAGTGATACGGTGACGCAGCCCCAAATCCCCGTAAGCCTCCCAACGAAATTGCCCGAGATTTTTCCAAGCGCATCGACCATGTTTGAGCGTGTACTGCGGCCTATAATAAGCTCTGCCATTAGTACCGGATAGGCAAGAACAAAAGCAAGTAATAAGTAAACAAGAACAAATGCTGCGCCACCGTTGCTTGCTACCTTTGTTGGAAAACCCCAAATATTGCCAAGACCTACTGCTGAGCCTGCCGCTGCTAGCACGAACCCTATTCGAGAGGAAAATTCGCCTCTGATAGCCATGTTATTTCCCTTTATTATTGTTTTAATAATTTATAGACACAAAAAAAGGGCTGGCCCTAGACCAGCCCTTTTTTCTAATCGCTTAATTTCTTGTGATAGCGTAACGGCCTGTTTCGATCATATCGAATGTGATGTTCGCTGCTTCATCTAAGAATGGATCCAATTCTTCCATATCTTCAGGTAAGTCGTCCAACGTCGTCACAGTTTCCATGCCCATACGCTGTAAACGTTCGTTAGCACGAGCAAGGGACTTCTCTTCCGCTTCCTTTTTCTCTGCCTCACGGACAGATTTCACCAAAGAAATGAAATTCTTGTCTTTGTTCTTCTTATATTCTTCAATATCGTCATTAATGTACGAAAATTCAGGATCTTGAAGAATACGCTTATTATGTTTTGCAGTTAACACATCTAGGGCTGCAGTACCGTCTGCGAACGTTGTATAGTTCGCACGGTTGATACTATCCCATGGTAATGCATTTTCTGCTTGAGATTCACCCCATTCTGCTGGCTCTACCGCAGACGGGTAAAGGATGTCAGGAATTACGCCTTTGTGCTGCGTACTTCCGCCATCGATACGATAAAACTTAGCTATAGTGAACTGAACACTGCCTAAGGGGTTATCGTAAAGATCGTAAATTTTACCTAAGCCGCGATGCTGTTGAACTGTGCCTTTACCAAAGGTTTGTTCACCTACAATCAAAGCTCGGTTATAGTCTTGCATCGCTGCTGCAAAGATTTCTGAAGCAGACGCGCTGTATCTATCAACCAATACTGTAAGGGGGCCATCGTATGCCACTTCACCGTCAGTATCGCGATTTACGCTAACTTTGCTTTGACCGTAGCGGATTTGCACAACCGGGCCTTTTTCGATGAATAAGCCAGTGAGCAGCGTAGCTTCTGTTAGAGAACCACCACCGTTACCACGCAAATCCACAATCACGCCTTTTACGTTTTGTGCTTTTAAGCTTTCGATTTCTTTTGCTACATCAGTGCTTAAATTATTATAAAAGCTTGGAATAGTAATTACGCCAAGCGGCTCACCGGCATGTGGGCCTGTTTCCGGAACATAGACTTCAGATTTTGCAGCGCGATCCTCAAGCTTAATTTTATCGCGAGTAAGGCTGACAACGGATGTTGATTTAGACTCTGATGCACCTTTTTCAACTTGAAGGCGAACCGTGCTGCCTTTTGGCCCTTTTATAAGCTCGACCACTTCGTCTAGACGCCAGCCGATAACATCAACGAATTCTTCATCGTCCTGCGCAACACCCACAATTTTATCTTCAGGCTTGATCGCGCCAGATTCATCAGCAGGACCGCCAGGCACCACACTTTTAATAACGGTATAATCATCTTCGCTCTGCAGTACTGCACCGATGCCTTCAAACGACAGATTCATGTCCATTTGAAAACGCTCTGCATTACGGGGGGATAAATAACTTGTATGCGCTTCAATAGTGCGTGCAAAGGCGTTCATTGCAGTTTGAAACACATCCTCGCTTTTTGCTTGCTTAGTGCGCTTAATTGCTCGCGTGTAGCGCTTGGTAAGAAGGTCTTTTGTTTCATCCCAGGTTTTATCTGCAAGAATTAGGTTCAACGCGTCGTATTTAACGCGCTGGCGCCAAATTTCATCGAGCTCAGCTTTGCTAGCAGGCCATTCGGCGTCTTCTCTGTCGTAGAAGAATTTATCGCCTTCTTTTTCAAAGTCGAATGGGCCCTTTTCTAGTAGCGATAGTGCAAACTCGTAACGTTCAATACGACGTTTCGCGCTTACGTTATACATATCATACGCGACAGAAAGATTGCCTTTACTCAGCGCGTCATCGAATAGCGTGCGGTATTGCTCAAAACCTACCACGTCAGATAATAACAATACTTGCTTGTTGTGATCTAATGAATCGATAAAGCGCTGGTAAACTCTGGCAGAGAGTACATCATCCAACGATATTTCCTTGTAATGCGCCCTCGTGAAAAGTGCACTAACTCGCTTGGCAGCAACACTGTGCTGAGATTCCTGCTGCAATATAGGAAGCTCGTCTACCTCAGGTGTTGATGTAACGGCGCCTGCACCTACCCCAACGGTAAGAAATGCACTGGCAATGGAAATTCGAAGGATGTCTCTCATATTTTACGACCTCTTGGAGCGTGCCAAACGTAAAGCGTCTGCGTTTACTTTAACCACCATGCCCGAGTCTAATTGAACGTGAACGCCATCTTTAGCAACTTCAGTTATTACTGCTGGCATAGGTGCTTTGCCCAGCTTTACAGTAACTTGCGTACCTTGCTGTAAATCGCTGTCAGTCAATTTCGCAGGTGGTGTAGTGTTTGGTCTGTTATTTTTCGGTTTAGTTCCGCGCTTGGTATCAGCATGGTCCGAATTCGCAGATTTTTCACCTTTTGGGCGGTTAAATTGGCGTTTATCTTTACGCTTAGGCTGCTGAGCTAGCTTAGCTTTGCGCTTTTCAGCCGCTTTAGCTTTGCTCTCTTCTAACTGCTGCTGCGCATGGTCAGCATGTTCCTTTTCAATTGCATCGCCTTCAACGCCGTCTAAATCTACGCGATTAGCACCTTCTTTGATGCTATGAAGATAGCGCCAGCTGTTAGTGTAATGACGTAGTGTAGAACGAAGAAGTGTTTTGCTTACGCGTTCCTCTTCTTCTAAGCGAGTGGCAAGATCTTGAAAAATACCGATCTTAAGTGGGCGGGCCTCGCCTTCAATGCTAAAACATTTCGGAAAGGTCTCTGCAAGGAAAGCTATTACTTCCTTACTATTGGTAAACTTCTCTGGTGATTCCATTAACTTTCTAAATTATTCAGGAGATTTCATCGTTACTTGCATCATCCCAAGTTGCCAGCGTGTGGTCAACCCAATCAAGCAATTCGTCGTCATCTATTTCTAATAAATGCTTATCTTGTTGCCAAGATTCCCATGCGTAGTGCAAAATTTGCTCTAAACGCTCTGTTTCAATATCTTCTTCAGCGTTGTCATGAATAGCGTGCAAGATAAAGTTTAAACGCTCAGATGCCTCATCCGGGTCATCATGAAAATCTTCCATATCTTCAAACGTCGATAAAACAACGTGAATATCAACACTGGATTTCATAATTAACTCTGCGAATCCATAAGAATTTGAGCAATTTCCACAAGCCCTTTTTCGTCTTCTTCAGAAAAACGTTCAAATGCAGGGCTATCGATATCTAACACGCCGATAAGCGTATCGCCTTTTACCAGTGGTATGACAATTTCCGAGTTCGACGCAGCATCACACGCAATGTGGCCATCAAATTGATGAACATCAGCGATACGCTGAACGGTTCTGGTACTTGCGCTCGTTCCGCATACACCCTTCCCAAGAGGAATTCTGATGCAAGCGGGTTGACCTTGAAACGGCCCTAAAACCAACTGTTCTTCTTTATGAAGATAGAAGCCAGCCCAATTAACTTCTTCAAGGTTATTGAAAAGAAGCGCACTAATATTGGCCATGTTGGCAATCAGGTCATGTTCACCAGATACCAAACTCTTCGCTTGGCTAATTAACTGGTTGTACTGTTGTTCTTTCAAACGATTTTCCTGCTATTGAACAATTTTAAATGAAACATTAACGCGAGCTTCAACCCGTTCTTGCCCGGGTAAAGACATAGACATGTCTTTGGCAAACGCTTCAGCGCGCATTACTGGAATCGGCATATTGCCACCAGATTCTGAGATTGCAACAACTTCACCTACTTCAACCTCTAATTCTTTTGCTAATAAGTGTGCACGTTGCTTTGCGTCTTTGACCGCAGCTATCAATGCTTTTTGATACGCATCTGCTTCGCCGATAGCAATAAAATTAAATTGTTGGATACGATCAACGCCTCTTTTGAGAACACCATCTAGTACTTTATCGTAAGTTTCAAGGTTAGTAGATGTCACGTTGATATCACGGGAGAGCGTAAAACCCGATTGCTGACGACCTTGTGGCGTATTGATATATCGCGGTTGCAGACGAACTTGCATGCTCTGAATATGCTTTTCCTCAATGCCTTGATTGAGCAAGAACTTCACAATAGATCGTAAATCCGCTTCAAGCTGAGTATTTAACTTGCCAACCGTATCACCTTCTTCCTCAACAACGAGTGTTACCGAATAGGCGTTTGGTGTGACCTCTATTGCTCCTGCACCTTGTACATTTATTACGGCCTCCTGTGCTGCTTGCGTTGTTAGCAAAGGGGTGGTTAAAGCAACGATTACTGAAGCCAACATGAGATTTTTAGCAAGCGTGAATAATTTCATAACATTTCCTTTTTTAAATAGCGTTTTTGGGTACGTTGCATAAAGGATAAGTGTTTATAACTGAATAGTTTATGAATAGGTACGATGAATGAATACTAGCACTGAACCAGAACGAGAATAGATATGACTTCGTCGAGATGTGGTTTTTTCAAGGCAAGACTAAGATGAACAAAGACCATTGAGTACGTTCACTATGCTTAGTAGTTTAGAGTTAAACGTTCAGCCGAGTAATCGGCTGAGCGTTAAGCGTTAATCCAGTAAAAATATGGTCGTCGGCTTTTTTTAGCCTTTTTTATAGAAGTCTGTTTTATATTAGCCTGTTTTATTTAAGTATCGTGCGCAATGCTGCAAGGCAATGGTCAATATTACGAGGCTTGCACGCATAGCCCATAAGTCCAATTCGCCACACCTTACCAGCGTGCTCACCTAATCCAGCGCCTATTTCCAAATTGAAATCTTCAAGTAGTTGTTTGCGTGCTGCCGCGTCATCCACTCCGTCTGGTATCTTAACCACATTTAGCTGTGGTAAACGATAAGCGCTATCAACGGTAAGATCCAGGCCAAGGTCACTTAAACCCAGGGCAAGTTTTTCATGGCCTAACGCGTGGCGCTTCCACGCATTTTCCAAGCCCTCTTCTTTTAGTATGAGAAGAGCCTCATACATCGCGTACATGCTGTTAACGGGAGCGGTATGATGATAGGCACGTTTCGCGCCCTGGCCCCAATAGCCAACGATTAAGTTCATATCTAAAAACCAGCTTTGCACTTTTGTTTTCCGGTTTTGGATGACATGTACCGCTTTGTCACTGAAGGAAACAGGTGATATACCCGGTACACAGCTCAAGCATTTTTGCGAGCCGGAATAAATAGCGTCAATGCCCCATCCGTCTACGTCTAACTCAATACCTCCAAGGGAGGTAACTGCATCAACGATGCTCAAACAATCGTACTTCTGCGCCAATTCACAGAGAACTTTTGCCTCATTACGAACACCGGTTGAAGTCTCTGCATGAACAAACGCCAGAACCTTGATATCAGGGTTAGCTTTAAGCGCGTCCTCGACTTGGTTCAAGTCAGTTTGTTCTCCCCAGGTATTGTTTACGGTGATGGCTACCCCCCCGCAACGCTCTACATTTTCAACCATGCGATTACCGAATACCCCATTTATGCAAACGAGTACTTTATCGCCCGGCTCCACTAAATTAACGAAGCAAGCTTCCATTCCTGCAGAGCCCGGCGCTGAAATTGGCATAGTTAGGGCATTTTCAGTTTTAAACGCATACTGGAGTAACTGCTTGGTCTGATCCATTAATTCTATGAACAACGGGTCTAAATGCCCAAGCGTCGGCCGAGACATAGCATTTAGAATGCGGGGATTTACATCGGATGGTCCTGGTCCCATCAAAGTTCGTTCAGGGGGAATAAAAGTAGAAAACGAATGCATAATCCATCCTTATTTAAATGAGAGGGCCTTATTAGAATATTTGTTATCGTCTTTGATAATTGACGTAAACGTCATACTACAAGGTTATAAAAATGGGACAAGCACCTGTTATGAAGATAAATATTGTGAATGACTAGATTTAATCGGAGTTGAATTTAGATATATAAGTTGCTTCGTGATAGGCCCTATCGTACAAATTAATAAATGAACGAAGCCAACAAGTTTAGTGCTATACACATCGGACCAGATGTTATATCACTGAAATTATTTATAAATTTAGGTGAATTACGTGCTTTTCTGCCCTGTAAGATAAAATTCACAATGAAATTGTTTATAAAATAAACAAAGCTATTCTATAATAATGGTCTGTTTAGTAGATTTTACTTAAACTCTCCCTGTAAAAGTTAGCGCACGGCTCAGCAATGAGCCATTCCCCTAGGCCCGGAACGATTGTTCTGGGCATTTTTTATGGGCGATGAAAAAACGAGAGCGTCACACCTCCGCTACTTTTTAATCACCTCGAGTGACGTTTTATACCTTTTTGCGTTGTCCACATAATGCTTAGCAGAGGCTTCTAATTTAGTCTTAACACTTTCGTCCAGCGTTTTAATGACTTTGCCTGGTGCACCAACAACAAGGCTGTAATCTGGAATTTCCATATTTTCTGTAATAAGTGCATTAGCTCCGATAATGCAGTACTTACCTATTTTCGCACCATTGAGTACAACTGCGTTTATACCCACTAGCGAATAATCACCAATTTCACAGCCATGCAGCATTACTTTGTGCCCTACTGTTACCCCTGTTCCCAAAGTCAAAGGCATACCTGCGTCTGTATGCAGTACGCTACCGTCTTGAATGTTTGTGTTCATCCCTACGGTTATTGTGTCCATGTCACCACGTATTACCGCGTTAAACCAAACGCTCGCGCCTTCTTTGAGTTCAGTGTTGCCGATAACATGAGCGCCGGGCGCAATAAAAACGCTTTCGTCTATTTGTGGTGATGTCGAATCTAATTTATAGCGCATAACAGTCTCCCTATTCGTCTACTTTTCTCATTAATCCTTCTTGCATGGTTGATGCGACAAGTTCACCAGCTTGGTTGAATATCTGTCCGCGAACCAAGCCCCTTGATCCACCGCTAAAAGGGCTTTCCATTGCATACAACAACCACTCATTCATGTTAATTGGGCGATGGAACCACATGGCATGGTCAATAGTGGCAATGCGTAAAGTCTTATCGGTCACTGCCACGCCGTGAGGCTGCAAAGACGTGCTTAGAAAATGATAATCTGACGCGTAGGCTAGCGCTGCTTGATGCACAGATAGCTGGGCATTCATGGGATCTCTTGCTTTTAACCAAATGTAACGTGTTGGCTCACGCTTTGTTGAATGATAGGAATTAGCCGCATCAACTGTTCGAATATCTACCGGTTTGTGGTAGCTCAGCGCTTCTTGCATAGGTCGAGCAATCTTATTGAAATTCGCTTCGTAAAACTCTATGTCCGACTGCACTTCCTCTGGCGGTGGTACCTTTGGCATTGTTGGGTTTTGATGCTCCATCCCATCTTGAGGAACTTGAAAAGAAGCCGTCATATAAAAAATGTTTCTACCGTCTTGAATGGCTTTAACCCGGCGGGCTGAAAAGCTTCGTCCGTCTCGCACTACTTCAACATCGTAAACCACAGGTTTTTTTGCATCACCAGGCAATAGAAAATAGGTGTGAAATGAATGCGCGACTCTGTCATCAGATACAGTCTCATAGGCAGCAGCCAACGCCTGCCCCAATACTTGTCCGCCAAATAAAGCCCGGAAACCTAAGTCCCAGCTTTGTCCTCGATAGATGCCAGCTTCCACCGTTTCTAATTCAAAAAGTGATGATAATTTAATCTCAGACATGTTGTGCGTTCTCTTCAATAACTGCTTTGGGGTTTCGCGGGTAATACTTTTCAGGCAACTTGGCTTTGTGCTCGAAAAACCGAGTGTCTTTATAGGGTAACTTCATAAACCCGGAAATGCCTAGCCCTTTTATACTTGGGATCTGTTCCACTAGCTTCGCCAGTAAACCTTTAAAGCGTTCCTCTTGTGTATGATCGAGTAAGGTATAGTAATTGTGAATCTTTAAGTGCTTAGGTAGCGCTTCAAAGATAATGCATCCCGTGTGATGAATTGAATTTAGCTGAATAATGGTATCAATAATGATTTGCGGTAGTTTTAGTAACTCGTCAGGGTCGTCGCCATCCTCGAAATAAGAATGTGTTCTACTTTGGTCTTTTTGCGCCGATACTTTGGATAGTTCGTAAGGTATAAACATCCCAAGTTCCGGCATAAACTCTACATCTTCAGACTCACGCTCAATATGAAGCGTGTTCTTCGCATTAAACATACAGCACTTGAATACGGCAGGTTTATGAATGGCTCTTGCGAGGTTGATAACATTATTCACGGCCATTTCGAATGCCATCTTCAACGTTTCATCGTACAAATTTAAGCTAGAGTCCACATATACTCCCTCGGGTTCCCAGCGCAAAGCCATGCCTCCAACAACTGGATATCGCCCAAGCCTGCTGATAGCCGAAACAAACGCTTTCTCCGTATCGCCCATACCTTGAAGGTAGTTTTTGTAATAGCGATCAAATTGGGCGTCGTCGATATACCGCAATTCCTCAACGTCTCTTTCATCTATGGAATTGGAAAGTCGAGCTTGTTGTCGTAAATAAGATTTTCTAGAACTGTATACAACCGTTTCAATATCGACATGATTACGGGTGATCCATGTTGGGATTAGGGGCGTGTATTTAGGTGGCGTGTCATGAGTGAATACCATATTTTTCAATACGTGAAGATGATTAAACAGGTAGTCTCCTCCCTGCCTCCTCTTTAACGGATCTTCACTGAGCATGTACTCCAATATAGTTGCCAACATTTTTGGAAGCCCTAACGAAGAAGGCGTAATTACCTTACTTCCATAGCGACAAGATTGTCCTGATGCTAATGCATACAGCGTGCTCGCTAAACCTTGTTCGTCGAAACGGGGGCTTGAAAGCGCGCCGTTGAGCTGTTCTTCACCAATAAAATAGACATCGCCGAGTCTCGCGTTGGTTTGATGCAGTTCACCTGACATCAAATCCATTACATTATTGCCTACATATTGCCCTGTTATATCCGTCTGCGCGAAAACCGATGAGCCCCAGTCAATCAAACCTACAGTTTCAGTTGATTCGTCCCACACTAAATTAGATGGCTTGATGTCGCCATGGACAATAGGTTTGACTTCACCATTTTCGCTGTATTGACGAAAGCTTGATAGCAACTCTCCTACCTGAACCGCTAGCTTGACAATGATCCGCGGCGATAATGGACCCGTTTTTAGACTCACTTTTTCCAAGTCTTCACCAGGGGCACGGCCCATGACTAAAATTGATTGTTTTCGTATTTGCTGGTATTCGATAAAACGTGGCACGAATTCATGATTAACGTGAGAAAGCATAAATGCTTCTTCTTCAAGCCTGTCTTGAACGTGCTGAGGTAAGGTTATCCGCGAGAATTTAAATACTCTAGCGTCTCCATTTGGCGCAGTTCCTGCGAATGCGAAGCCAAACGCACCTTTGCCCAAAAGTTCAATATCACTGTACCCTAACCCTTCAAGCTGAGAAATACAGAGGTTTACCCAGTCTTTTAACTTTTTCGCATCCGCGTGAGACAGCAGATAGATTGACTGTTCGTCAGGTATGTAAAAGTGCTTAAGACCTTTGAGTTGAGACATTATTCTTTATTCATTCTAATCATCAATTGCGTTCGCTAGCTGAAGGTAGTAGGGAAAAGTAAACCTTTTGCTCTTTAAGCTGTTTAACTATCTTCAACAACCCATGTAACACGCGCACTAGCGTTAATCCCCTCGTCGACTGAGCCGAGTCTTGAAACAACACAGTCAAGAGCGTTTTCAAGCTGCATATCAAGTTGCCAAGGTGGATTAAGTACGAAAACCCCAGAACCATACATGCCAGCATCAGGTGAATTTTCTGCCACACGAATTTCGGCTTGGAAACATGGCTTACCCAACTGAGCCAGCTTTTCGCACATAACTTCGCTTGCGCCGTGCTTTGCACCTGCCCGCTCAGACAGTAAAGGATACCAAACAACAATTTGCGCCTGCTGCCAACGTTTAAAGACCTGCTGCACACCTTTAATCACATCACTATATTCACTAGCACGTTCGTAGGGAGGGTCAATTAAAATAGCACCTCGGTTGGGCTTTGGTGGCGTCAATGCGCGCAATCCCTCATAACCATCGCGCTTGTGCACGTGATTGTTCCTTGCCCCTATTTTCGCAATGCTACGCTCGAGTTTCTCAAACTCGCCAGGATGAAGCTCCATGAGATGCAAAACGTCAGATTCACGTTTTGCTTTCACGCTAATAATTGGAGACCCAGGATACGCATCTTTTGCTAAGAATGGTTCACATAACGCTAAGTAATTCTCTAAGAGAACAGGTAATGCTGCTTTTGTTCCCTGAACCTTGAAGTCTTCGCTGGTTAAGCGCGAAATACCAGTTTCATATTCTTTATTTTTTGCCGACATTGCATCAGTTAAGTCGTAAACACCTGCTCCTGCGTGAGTGTCAAAAAGCGTAAAGGGCTTATCTTTTTTCTTTAATGAATTAATGACGCCTATCCAGCATAAATGCTTGATAACGTCAGCGTGATTGCCCGCGTGGAAAGCGTGTTGATAACTAAGCACAAAACCTCTGTGAAATTCTTTTTAACATTAACTCTGAGTATGATAACGCCTACGCGCTATTAGGTACATAAAACAAAAAAGGTCGACACTGAAAAGCATCGACCTTTTGTTTTAACCTCGCCTCGAGCGAAGCGAATTAACTTGAACGATTTTGTGGGCAAAGACGAACACAGGGATGTTTATCTTCACCAACTATTCATCGTTCTTCACTCAGTTATTTTAAATGCATCAACATTTTTTCTGGCTGCATCAAATAGCTCATCCATAAATTATTGAAGCGAACCATGGTTGCGCCGTCGATAATTCGGTGATCACCCGACCAATTAACCGCCATAATATGTTGAGCACTCACGTTGCCGCTGTCATCAAACCGAGGTAGTTTCTGTGTTTTACCCAGTGCAACAATTGCGGCCTCAGGTTTGTTAATAACGGGTGTAGCGGTGATCCCACCAATGGCGCCGATATTAGAAATGCTAATAGTCCCGCCCTTCAAGTGTTCACCCGATACACGCCCTGCTCTTGCCTGCTCAATAATGTCTTGCATTTGAACCGCAATATCTAAAAGTGATAAGTCTTGAACACGTTTTATATTTGGCACAAGCAATCCAATCTTAGAATCAACAGCAAAACCTATGTTATGGTCAGAATAATAACTTAGCTCGCTAGCATCGTCGTTTAATTGACTGTTTACGACAGGGAATTCATTTAATGCAAGAGACATGGCTTTTACAAAAAATGGCATGAAACTTAGCTTGGCACCTTTTGCTTCAAATTCAGGTTTAAGTAAATTCCGAAGCGACATAAGGTTATCCATCACAAGTTCATCACTTACCGTAAAGTGAGGAATGGTATAGACCGAAGCGGACATTTGCTTAGCCATCGCCGCCTGAATGCCGCGAACCTTTTCTGTTCTAACTTCGCCTTTATTACCTGCACTAAGTTTTTCGCTTGTGCTTGCGTTTGATACAGGCTTTGTTGAATCTTCAAACGGTGACTCTGTTTTAACCGATTGCTGAATATTCAACACATCGGCTTTCAAGATGCGCCCCTTTTCACCCGAACCGTTTACCGCCGAGAGATCGATATTATGTTCTCTGGCAATACGTCTTACCGCAGGGCTTGCAAGCACTTTACCTTCAATAGCAATGGGTGGCTCGAACTCACCGTCACTGAACTTAGACGACGTTAGTTGAGTTGAGTGCTTATTTGAAGCGTTTGACGGCTCTTGTATTTTTGTTGCGCTCGTTGATTGCGACGCTTCATTTGTATTGCCTTCAGTATCGCCTGCAGGGTTGCTATCGCCCTCAACTTCAAGTGCAAACAACGCGCTATGTACTTTGGCAATATCACCCTGAGCATAATAAAGACGATGAACCGTTCCTGCGTTTTTAGCGGGGATCTCTACCACAGCTTTGTCAGTCATAACTTCTACAACAGCTTGGTCTTCTTCAATTACGTCGCCCTCTGCCACATTCCATTTAACAATCTCACATTCAACAATACCTTCACCAATGTCAGGTAAAATAAAGTCTTCTATGTGCTTGTCGCTCGAGGCCGTTGAAGGCGCCACCGGAAGCTCATCGTTTTGCATATTTTTAGATGAGATCTCGTCTGTACGCTTATTGGAATCTTCTGCTTGTGGTTCGTTGTTTCCATCAGCATCATCTGGCGTCATTGAAAATAAAGGCGCATGAACTTTTGCGATGTCACCAACAGCATAATGTAATTTATTGACTACGCCCGCGTGCATTGCAGGTATTTGCACTGTTGCTTTGTCTGTCATTACCTCTGCAACAGGCTGATCTTCTTCAATGTGCTCACCTTCAGAGACTAACCATTCCAGTAATTCACACTCCACAATACCTTCACCAATGTCCGGTAAGATAAATTCAATCGTCATATCATTGTCTCCCGGAACTAGTAATGAAGCGTACGCTTAATGGCTTCATACGTTTTTGTCTCATCTGGCATGTACTCTTTTTCATGCGCTAGTGGATATGGCGTATCTAGGCCACACACTCTTGCAATTGGCGCTTCTAAATACAAGAAGCAGCGCTCCTGAATTGTTGCAGCAATTTCACTGGCGAAACCGCCGGTTAAAGGAGCTTCGTGATTTACCAGTAAGCGACCTGTCTTCATCACAGACTGCATTACCGTTTCCACGTCCCATGGCAATATGCTGCGTAAATCAAGGATTTCACAAGACACACCATCTTCCAGCGCCATTTCGGCTGCTTTTTGTAGAATTTCTATCTGTGCTCCCCAGCCAAGCAGGGTGATGTCATTTCCTTCTTGAACAATGTCCGCTTTACCCAGCGGTAGCTCGTAATCCTCTTCTGGGACGTCAGACACAGAGGCACGATAAAGGCGCTTGGGTTCCATAAACAATACGGGATTCTTGTCGCGAATAGACGCAAGCAACAAACCTTTGGCCTGATATGGATCTCGTGGAATTACGATCTTTAAACCAGGGCAATGCGCAAAAAATGCTTCAGGCGATTGACTGTGGTAGTGGCCGCCAGCAATACCGCCACCATATGGCGTACGTATAGTCAGCGTACCTACGTCGAACTGGCCGCCTGAACGATATCGCCATTTAGCGGTTTCATTCACGATCTGGTCGAACGCTGGAAAGATATAATCACCAAACTGGATTTCAGCTACAGGCACCGAACCTTGTGAAGCCAAGCCATTTGCAAAACCGATGATTCCTTGCTCAGTCAGTGGTGTATTAAAACAACGGGCTTTACCAAATTTTTCTTGAAGATGACTGGTTGCACGGAACACGCCACCAAAGTGGCCAACATCCTCTCCAAACACCATTACCTTTTCATCTTCGGTCATGGCTGTGATGAGCGCATTATTAATTGCTTGTAGTAGGTTCATCTTAGCCATTACTTTATTCTCCCTGCTGTTTTAGGGTACATCTTAGGATATTTCTTGATATGAGCTTTTAGTTCGTTCAGTTGCTCTTTCAAATGCCAAGGTGGTGTGTCATAAACATCTTCCACAATGTCGTCTATTGCACACACATCCGTTTTCTCACAACTTTTCATAGCGGCGAGCACATCCTGTCTTGCCTTATCCACACGCTTTTGATTTTCAGCTTCGTCGTACCAACCTTTGCTGTCTAACCAATTAGCCATTCGAGCTATAGGGTCTTTTGCTCGCCACTTATCTTCTTCTTCTCGTGAGCGATAGCCTGTCGGATCATCTGAAGTGGAATGCGCTGCTAAGCGGTACGTCATCGCTTCAATAAGTACAGGGCACTTTTCTTCAATGGCAATGCGACGTGCTTCTTTCGTAGCTGCATAGATAGCAAGCACATCGTTACCGTCTACGCGAATGGTTTTAATGCCATACCCAAGACCGCGCGATGCAATACCGTCTCCGGCAAACTGCTCCTCTGCAGGCGTTGAAATAGCGTAACCATTGTTTCGGCAGAAAAAGATGACTGGACAATGTAATACAGCAGCCATATTCAGACCGGCGTGAAAATCACCTTCAGACGCAGCTCCTTCACCGAAATAACAAATGGTTACCACATCTTTCCCTGACATTTTTTGCCCGTAGGCATAGCCAGACGCTTGTGGAATTTGGGTACCGAGCGGTGAGGAAATGGTCATAAAATTGAGAGGTTTATCACCATAATGTATCGGCATTTGACGCCCTTTATTAGGATCATCCTTATTGCTGAACATTTGGTTCATGAATTGCTCTGTCGAGTAACCGCGAAAGGCTAAGGCACCTTGCTCACGATACTGAGACATGATCATGTCATCGTCAGAAAGCGCTGCAGCGCTTGCTACCGAGGCCGCTTCTTCACCCGTACTGGCAAGATAGAAACTAATCCGCCCCTGACGCTGCGCCCCCACCATGCGCTCATCCAATACGCGTATGTAGTGCATGGTGTTAAAAATCTTTAATGCTTCCTCTTTACTGAGTTCTGGCTCAACAGCTTTTTCAATTAGCTGCCCTGCTGCAGAAAGAATTTGAAGCATAGGGATATCTACTACCCCTTTTGCAATGATTTCGACCTTATTTGTTGTTTTTACTTCGGCCAAATGATTTCTGTCTTTCACGTTTTGTTCCCCTTATAGATTAGGGTTGATAGCGACTTTTTTGCATATCTATATGCTAGATGAAGATTTGCAGGAGCGTCTTTCTTATTAAAATGCATTTTTACAAAGCGATGAAATAGACATACTCAATTAATTGAACTTGAAAGGATGAGCGTCCTAAAAAGGTAAATCTTATGTAAATTTAATGATAATTGATTAGGATGGTTGTTTCGTGTGAGACGCAAAATTTATATTCGCAATTGATGAGTGTGTTCTTAATTTATGTAATTTTATTACCTTTTGCTTTGAAAAATTGGTTTATTTGAAAGCCATTTGTCTAGTTAATTTTCACAATCATCACGGGTCGTAAATGTAACAAAATGTGTAATTTGTGTATTGCAGAAACATACGTTACAAAACGATGAAAAGTGTGCTAGTAATAAATAGTCACAGCGCAAAGGACGTTTATAAAAAGGCAATTGACCTTTAATTCGTATCCAAAAAGTCGCTGGACTCCAGGGAACTATTCACACGAGAATAATTATGAAAAAAACAATTATCAGTACGGTAGTTGCAACCGCGCTAGCAGGTTCTGCTTTTGCTGCATTAGCAACTTCTAATCAACTATCCGGGCATAGCGTTGAACAACGCAATGCGATAGAAGCATCATTCGACAAAAAAAATATTCTTGCGAATGCTATACAAGTAAACAACGATAGCGTTCGTGTAATTATCCAATTGAACGACGCTCCAATGGCGCAGTTCAGTGCAGTAAACCCAAGTGTTAGCAGCATGGCTGCGCATAAAGGTCAGAAGGTAAACTTCGTTTCAAACGCTGCCAAAGAATACAAGTCATTCCTTGAAGCTCAACAGCAATCTGTCATCCAGTCGATCAAAGCTTTTGATAAGTCATTTAAAGCTGACCTATCTTATACAGCAGCATTCAACGGTTTTGCGGGTATTGTTTCTAAAAGCGCGCTTGATAAGCTTTCCAGCCTATCTACAGTGAAAGCGGTATTTCCTGACGTGATTCATCACGCACAAATGGACGCAAGTTTAGACCTTATTGGGGCTATCGAAACTTGGGAACAGTTTGGCGGTAAAGAAAACGCTGGTGCTGGCGTAAAAGTGGCTATTATCGACAGCGGTATTCGTCCTGAAAACCCGTTGTTTAGTGGTGAAAACTTTACGGCTCCTGCCGCTGACACCCTTCCAACTGATGATTACTGTTCAGAAGTTCCTGACTTTTGTAACAACAAGCTAATCGTTGCCCGTGCAGCCGATATCGTTGAAGGTTTCGCGGTTGTTGAGGAAGAGTATGAAAGCCCGCTAGGCTTTAACGGTCACGGTACTCACGTTGCAGGTACTGCCGTTGGTAACTTCGGCGTTATGGCTGAGCGCGACGGTGCTGAGGCAGAAATCTCTGGTGTTGCACCAGCGGCCTACCTAATGGCTTATAAAGGCCTGTATGCAACGCCTGCAAACCCAGCCTCTTCAAGCGGTGCATCGTCTATGTTGCTTTCGATGCTTGAAGCTGCACTAGTCGACGGCGCTGATGTTGTTAACAACTCTTGGGGTGGCGGCGCTGGCGGTAACCCTAACGGTTCTGTATACGAAGACGTACTTGAAGCTATGCACGATGCTGGCGTAGTGACAGTATTTGCAGCAGGTAACGATGGCCCTGGTGATACGACTATCGGCTGCCCTGGTTGCTCTGATGACGTAATTACTGTAGCGGCAACTACAACCGCTCGGTTGTTTGCTAACGAGTTGACGATTGAAGGCGACACGTCAATTGGTACCATTCCTGCGCTTTACTCTGTAGGCAACCCTGACATCGTTTTTGATTCGGCTTTAACTGCCCCTGTTGTTTATGCAGGTGAAGTAGATGCGGCAAACGTTGAAGGTTGTGAAGAGTTTGCTGCCGGTGCGTTTGACGGTGCTATTGCGCTTATTAGCCGTGGTACATGTGGATTCGTAACAAAGATTGAAAATGCTGAAGCTGCGGGTGCGGTTGCCGTTGTTATTCACAATTCCGATGGTCGTGGCGAAGCTCCTATCTTAATGGGCGGTCTAAGCCCAGAACAGACAGTTCCTTCATTCATGGTTCCTGCAACACCAGGTCAAGAACTAGCAACGCTAATCTCAGAGTCTGAAGAAGCAGTTAACATTACGATCGGCGCTGAAGTAGTTCGCGTAGTCTCTGATAGCCTAGCAGACATTATGGCGGACTTTAGCTCACGTGGTCCGAACGGTGACCCTACGTTCCTTAAGCCGAACATTGCCGCACCAGGTGTAAGAATTTTCTCTGGTGAATCTCCAGATGCTCCTAATCACGAAGGCGAGAACTTCTCGTTTAAAGGTGGTACGTCAATGGCGTCTCCACACGTAGCTGGCGCAGCGGCTCTACTTAAACAAATGCACCCAGATTGGACTGCACAACAAATTAAGAGTGCCCTTGTAACTTCTTCTATCCGTGATGTACTCAAAGAAGACGCTGCTACACAAGCTGACAACTTCGACATGGGTGCTGGTCGTCTAGATCTGCCTCGTGCAACGACAGTTGAGCTTACTTATAGCGATATAAGCCTTGTTGACGGTAACTGCTTCTTGAGCTGTGAGATGTCTATCACGGTAACTAACACTAGTGATGATGACGTAACGGTTGACGCAACAGCTATGTTTAATGACCCAGCTATTTCGGCAACGGTTACGCCTAAAATGGCGACGCTTCCAGCAGGTGCGTCTGCAGAAATCATGGTTGCGGTAGACGTAACTACAGCCTCTACTGGTTCGTGGTCTTTTGGCGGCATTAATTGGGCTGACACAGACGATACGACAACAGATTATTTTATTCCTGTTGCTGTATACCCAATCAGCAGCGATGAACCGTCACTATTCGATAGTGATGTAAGTAATCAATTCGCAGCTGAAGGTGAGTTAGTTATCACTGAAGCATTTGCTACCAACACCGATGTTACTGGTATGATCAGCATTACTGGTGAAGTTGATCACAAGTATGACATCAACCCATCAACTATCTCGGCAGTTAAAAACGGTAACCAAGAGCCAGTAAGTTACGATGCTGACTCTGGTACATTGTATTGGGAAGGTGCACTTAATACTGCGTCATTCTCAATGAATGCAGACACAAGTATTGGTGACCTTCTTCAAGGCTTTGGCCTCGCTCGTTATGTGCCTATGGCATCAATCGGTGTTACGCCGTTAGTTTGCTCTGGTTCTTGCGATGATGCATCTATTGAAATCAGCCTTCCACGTACTATCACCTATTTGGGTGCCGAGTACACTACCATGCAGATTTCATCGAATGGTTTTGTTTCATTGGGCACAAGCTCAGGTAACATCACAACTCCGTTTGCTGAAGTATTACCTAACCTAAGTGAGCCTAACAACGTTGTTGCTCCTTACTGGACTGACTTCGACCTTGCAGGCGGTGGCGCCGGCACTGGGAACCTTTATGCGGTAAGTCTAAATACTGGTCACTTCGTTGTTGAGTGGGAAAATGCACAGATATGGAATGAAGAAGGCACAAGCTTTAACTTCCAGCTATGGTTTGAATATGAAACAGGTAACGTAAACTTCGTTTATGGTCCAATGGATACACCTGTTTATGCAACCGTTGTGGGTGCAGAGAATTCATCTGGTAGTGTAGGTACTACCTATGCCTCACTGACGTCAGCAGGCCTTCAAGGCACACTTCCTGTAGAAGGTGACGAATTTGTACTAACTGCAAACGCGGGTGATGAGGTAACGATTAGCTACGCGGGTACTGTGGTTCCTTCAAGTGAATATATGGACGATATGCTGTCTGTTAACGAAGATGCGTCGGTAACGGCTAACATTCTTGCTAATGAGATGGATAGCACAATCATCAATACATTCACGATGGAGTCACTTTCTGGTGATTTCCGTACCTTTACACCAATTACTATCGATAAAGAGCCACTTGATCCGTCAACGGTTACAGTAACAACTGAAGCAGCTAACGGTTCAGTGACGGTTAATGACGATGGTACGGTAACCTACACGCCAAACGCAGACTTCTTTGGTGAAGACTCATTTACCTATACAGTTCAGGTAGAGGGTACCACTACAGATGAAGGCGAAGTGGTAGAAGGCGACATCATTGGCGAAGGTACAGTAACGGTAGCAGTAGCAGGCGTGCAAGATGCACCTGTACTTTCAATCTCTGCGCCATCGAGTGTTGACGAAGGTGAGTCATTCACTGTAACTGCATCAGCAACTGACGCAGACGGCGATGACGTTACCATTACTATTGACGGTGTTGAAACTACATCGTTTACTGGTACTGCACCAAGCCACGAACAAGCAAATCGTGTAACGGTACAAGTAACAGCAACAGATGGTATCGATACAACCACAGACAGCGTAACTATTATTGTTAATGACAAGTCTGGTGGTTCTATGGGTTGGATTGCATTGCTACTAGCACCTGCAGTTTACCTACGTAGACGCATGAAACGTTCATAACGTTTTATATGATATTGAAAGGCCGCTTTGAAAGCGGCCTTTTTTATTCGTCCTGAGAAAGCTGTTTAACGTGTTGAGATATTCGTTTAGTTGGCTGCACGCCAAGCTCTCTAAATTTCTCGATTTGCCTTACCATATTCCCTCTTCCACTCGTTAACTTGTTCATTGCTTGCTCGTAACTTGCATGTGCCGAATCCATCGATTTCCCAACTTTTTCCATGTCAGAAACAAAGCCAACAAATTTGTCGTAGAGTTTGGCCGCCTGTTCAGCAATAAGCTGCGCATTTTGATTCTGATACTCATACTGCCAAATATTGTTAATCGTTCGAAGTGCAACCAATAGATTTGTGGGGCTCACTAGCATGATATTATGGTTAAGCGCCATGGTGACTAACTCAGGCTCTTCTTCTACTGCTATGAGAAATGCAGGCTCTATTGGAATGAAAAGCAGAACATAATCCAACGTTTTTAAGCCTTTTAATGTTTGGTAGTCTTTCGCTCCAAGACCTTTTATGTGCCCTTTGATGGAAGCTACATGTTGATTTAAAAATTGCGCCTTCTCAGATTCATCATCGCAATTATAATAACGTTCATAGGCGGCCAGACTTACCTTCGAGTCAATTATTACGTCTTTATCATTAGGTAAATGCACCACGACATCCGGTTGGAACCGCTTTCCTTGTTCGGACGTTGCCGACATTTGCGTTTCAAACTCGTGCCCTTCACGTAAACCCGATTCCTTAAGAATGCGCTCTAAAACCACTTCGCCCCAGTTTCCTTGCTTCTTGTTATCACCTTTTAATGCGCTGGTAAGTGCTGCCGCTTCTTCGGTTATTTTTTGGTTTAGGGCCTTAAGACCTAATATCTCTGTTTTAAGTGATGCCCTCTCTTGCCCCTCACGAATATGTTGTTCTGAGATTTGTCGTTTAAATCCATCTAGTTCATTTTTGAACGGCGCCAACACAGCTTCTATATTGTGTTTCGTTTGCTGAGTATATCGTTGCTGTTTTTCTTCAAAAATTCGGTTTGCCAAGTTTTCAAACTGGGTTTGCAGACGCTGCTCAGACGCGTTCATCGCTGCTAATTTGTCTTCATGTGCCGCATGAAGTGCCTGAATTCTAGCTTGGTGTGCATCGTTTTGCGCTTGGAGCTTCGCATTCGTAACCCGCTCATTATTAAGTTCATCTAGCAGCTGCTCGTAATCTAGCGCTTTCTGCGTAAGTTGTGATGAATTAGCGCGACTGCGAACAAATAAGTAAAGGGCGAAAGCACAAATACTGATAAAAGCGATCAAAAAGGCAAGAGGTTCGTTAGAGATAAGATTGATTAACATAGTGCACGTTCATACTGTTGTTTTGTACAGCACTATAAACAAAAACAGGGAAATATACCAATGCACATACAGTATGGGCGAGATGGAAGCGTTAAAACATGGACTAAACCGCAACCCCCATTGAAATTTAGAACGAAAAACGGGCGCTCGCGCACCCGTTTATTATTCTCGAACAGAAGCTTTAGTCACTGATGGTGATGACTCTTTCAATACACCATTTCGGGACTATAGATCCGGACAGAGATCTCTATTTAGAAAGAGACGCATCCAGTTCTTCAATTTTCGCTTTCCAAATGGCAGGACCATTTTTATGCGCATTGGCACCCGTGCTATCTACCGCTACAGTTACTGGCATATCAACAACATCAAACTCATAAATAGCTTCCATTCCTAAATCTTCAAAGGCCACAACACGTGACTTCTTAATAGCCTTAGAAACCAGGTATGCTGCACCGCCCACGGCCATTAAATAAACCGCTTTGTGCTTTGCAATTGAATCTACCGTTGCTGGTCCACGCTCAGCTTTACCAATCATCCCGATAAGGCCTGTTTTCTCAAGCATCATGTCGGTAAACTTGTCCATACGCGTAGCGGTTGTAGGTCCGGCTGGGCCCACCACTTCATCACCAACTGCGTCTACTGGCCCAACGTAATAGATGAAACGATTAGTAAGGTCTACGCCTTCAGGCAGGCCTTCACCATTTTCCATCATCGTTTGAATACGCTTGTGCGCAGCATCACGACCGGTAAGCATCTTGCCAGATAGCAATACTGTTTCGCCTACTTTCCACTCTTGGATATCTTCTTTGGTTACCTCATCGAGGTTTACACGGCGAGTATTTTCGCTGACTTCCCACGTAACCTCTGGCCAATCTTCTAGTTTAGGCGGCGTTAGCTCTGCTGGACCTGAACCATCTAAATAGAAATGAGCGTGACGTGTAGCTGCACAGTTAGGGATCATCGCAACTGGCTTAGATGCTGCGTGAGTCGGCAATGATTTGATTTTGACGTCTACAACCGTCGTGAGGCCGCCCAAGCCTTGGGCACCGATACCCAATTTGTTTACGCGCTCAAAAATTTCCAAGCGAAGCTTTTCATCGGTAGTTTCGGGGCCACGTTCTATTAGTTCTTGAATATCAACAGGGTCCATCAGACTTTCTTTAGCAAGCACTGCCGCTTTTTCTGCAGTACCGCCAATGCCTATGCCCAACATACCAGGCGGACACCAACCAGCTCCCATTGACGGCAAGGTTTTCACTACCCAATCTGCGATATCATCACTTGGGTTAAGCATCACCATTTTAGATTTGTTTTCTGAACCGCCACCTTTTGCCGCAATCATTACTTCGATTTTCTCACCGGCTACCATATCGATGTGCACAACTGCAGGTGTGTTGTCTTTTGTATTTTTGCGAGCGCCGGCAGGGTCGGCAACGATAGAAGCACGTAATGGGTTATCGGGATTTAAGTAAGCACGACGGGTACCTTCATCAACCATTTCTTGAACGGTCATATCAGTTTTATCCCAAGAGACCCCCATCCCTACTTTAACGAAACACGTCACAATGCCCGTATCTTGGCACAACGGACGCTTGCCCTCTGCCGACATACGAGAATTGATAAGGATCTGTGCCATAGCATCTTTTGCAGCTTGGCTTTGCTCTTTGTTGTAGGCCTCTTCGACTGCTTTCACATAGTCTAGGGGATGATAATAAGAAATGAACTGAAGGGCATCTTCAATGCTGTCAATGAAGTCTTGTTGACGGATAACGGTCATGACATCCTCTTTTTATTTGGCTTTCGTGGTCTTAGCTAGCTAAAAAAGCGTATACTAGCGCATCTAAAGACAACGCACCATGTAAAACCATGCGCTTAGCGCGAATTCTAGTTATTTTTTAAAACAATGTTTAACACATCGTTATCGTTGCCTCTGTAAATAATTGCACTAGCTTAAAACATAGAGGCAGATGGCAGTGCTAAAAATATTGCTATAGCGTGGTTTGTTGTTAAGTAAAGGATATCAACCAACGATTTATGCAGCGATAGCGAGCACTGCAATCCTAGTTAGAAGTATTGAAATAATTTATGTCACACGCAGATTCTATCCACGTAAATGTAACCCGCTATACTAAAAATGAAATAATAGACCTACTGTCTTTAGACAGAGAGGCTAGCGGCGCCATTTTAAACGCATTGTTTTCACGCATTGCATCGCAACCCTACTCTATTTTACTTGATACATCTGGCTCAACGAAAAGTGAAGGCCGCTTTAACATTATGGGGTTTTCACCCTCTGCCATTATCGAAGCAAAAGACGACAATGTGTGGTTAGTTGACGTGGCTTTGTGTAAGCGTACACGCCTTACTCAGCGACCTTTTGAAGCGGTGGAGCAACATCTCCACGCTCGCGTTAAGTTAGTTGAGGTAAATGCAAATTGTGAGACTGAACATCTCCCTTTTATAGTGGGTATCGCCGGAATGGCAGGTTATGACACAGGCCGTTTTTACGAAACATTACCTACCATTGCCAAGGATGACTACATAACACCGGATTTTACCGTTGGTCTTTATACATCTTCGCTAATTGAGGACACGCAAACCGGATATGTATATTTCTGTACCGCAGATAACCTTATGCTGCCCAACGTGTTTTTAAACAACGACGCTGGCACTAAGCCTCTTGATTTCAAACTTACTTCCCCCTTTGAATCAAATCTTTCCAAGCACGATTATGAGCTATGCTTAGAGAAGATTAATGCTTATTTGAGAGCGGGTGATTGTTATCAAGTAAACATGGCGCAGAGATTTAGTGCGTCATTTGAAGGCAGTATGTGGCAGGCTTACTGTCATTTACGCGATCAAAATCAAGCGCCATTTTCAGCGTTTTACAACTTACCACAAGGTTGTATAGCCTCTATTTCTCCAGAGCGTTTCCTGAAAGTAAGAGACGGTATTGTAGAAACAAAACCGATTAAAGGAACCCGTCCGCGCTTTGAGGATGCAGAGAAAGACGAAGCAAGTGCACAAAGCCTTCTGTCAGCGGAAAAAGATCGCTCAGAGAATTTGATGATCGTTGATCTTCTTAGAAACGACATCTCTAAACACTGTAAAGCCAATACGGTAAACGTCCCTGCACTTTTCGCGCTAGAAAGTTACGAGGCGGTTCATCACTTAGTCAGTACTGTGACAGGTGAGTTAAGTGAAAATGCATCGCCCCTTGAACTTTTAGCCTCTGCGTTTCCTGGCGGTTCTATTACTGGCGCCCCAAAGATACGGGCTATGGAAGTCATTGATGAGCTAGAACCTCATCGACGTAACATTTACTGTGGTAGTATCTTCTACATGGGGTATCGAGAGGATATGGACTCAAGTATCTGCATTAGAACTGTGCTGGCAGAGAAGAACCAATTACATTGCTGGGCCGGCGGTGGTATTGTTTTAGATTCAGTTCCAAGTGAAGAATATCAAGAAACCTTGGATAAAGTGTCAAAAATATTGCCCGTACTTGCGTCAATAAATAGGTAAGAGGGTTTTAATTAAAGTCGATAAGTTGTTGAGTTAAGAACATATATGACGAGAAATGAATTTCTATCGCAATTTCATCATTTAAGACAAACCTATAGTGAACCAGACTTTCCCTTGAGAAAGACCGGGCGTCCAGCGGCTGTCTTAATTCCGTTGATTGATTATGGAGATTCTCTTCAACTTTTACTTACAGAGCGAGCGCACCACCTAAGACACCATCCAGGTCAAATCAGTTTCCCTGGTGGGGCCGTCGATGAAACTGACAATTCTTTTTTTGATGCTGCCCTTCGAGAAGCACAAGAAGAAGTGGGGCTGCCCTCAAATAACGTTGACGTGGTTGGCATGCTTCCAAAATACCGTACCATTAGTGGCTATGAAATAGCTCCCGTAGTCGGATTTGTTAACCCCGATTTCACCCCGATTATTGACAAAAACGAGGTAGAAAGCGCGTTTGAAGTTCCTCTCTCACACGTGTTAGATAGAAAGAATCATTTAGTTCACACAACACACCGTGATAAAAAAACGTTTCCTATTTATTTTATCCCATGGAAAAACAGAATGATTTGGGGAGCGACAGCAGCGATGTTAAGGAACCTGTCTCATCATATTCATCCTTAAGTCAGCCCCCTGTATGATTATTAGCAACGCTGAGACCTGTTACCGGACGACCTTCATAACCTCGCTATAAATTTTTCTTTACAGTGTATTAGCAAAACTAATCATCCTATTAGCTTTTCTGTATTGTGGTTTTCACCTCGTGGATGCATGATCTCACTATTACTTTGTTTTAATCTTAGAAGTTTATGATCAGCGTATTTGATATGTTCAGTGTGGGCATTGGCCCTTCAAGCTCACACACGGTAGGTCCAATGAAAGCAGGTGCTGAGTTTGTCACTGAACTCGCCCAAGATCCTGTAAAGTTTGACGCTGTCGATAGCGTAAAAGTTGAGCTATTTGGTTCACTCGGTCAAACGGGTATTGGCCACGGTACGGGAAAAGCTGTCATTTTGGGGTTGCTTGGTGAGCTTCCTGATGAAATCGATGTGGATACCATTGAATCAAAGCTAGAAGAAATAAGAAATAGTGAGCAGCTGTGTTTAAATGGCGAAAAGCTAGTTCGTTTTCCAAGCAAAAACGCGATTGTCTTTCATCGTCGAAAAACGCTGCCAAAACATGCCAATGCGCTGACGTTTTACGCTTATGCTCAGGATGAACTGGTAAAGCAACAAACCTATTACAGTATCGGCGGCGGCTTTATCATTAAAGACGAAGACTTCGATGCGACCAAAGCTCACGCAGCAAGCCTTCAAGCTTCTGTTCCGTTTCCTTTCAAGACCGCTGAAGAACTTCTTTCTTTGTGTAAAACAAACGGGCTAAGCATAAGCTCACTGATGTTACGCAATGAATCAACGTTTAGGCCTAAACACGAAGTTAAGCAACAACTGCACAATATCTGGCTTGTGATGAAAGCGTGCATACAGCGTGGTATCGAAAGCGAGGGTATTCTCCCTGGCGGCCTAAAGGTAGTTCGCCGCGCGCCGGGTCTCTATCGCCGGCTGCAAACTGAGCATACGAACGATCCTATGCAAACAATGGATTGGGTTAATCTCTTTGCACTCGCGGTCAACGAAGAAAATGCTGCGGGTGGTCGTGTGGTCACTGCACCTACAAATGGCGCAGCGGGAATCATTCCAGCAGTTCTTCAATATGTCGATAAGTTTATTCGTCCTGTCGACGAAGAAGTCGCCAGTCGCTTTCTTTTAACAGCAGGTGCCATTGGCATACTTTACAAAGAAAATGCGTCAATATCCGGGGCTGAAGTAGGCTGTCAGGGTGAAGTGGGTGTAGCGTGCTCCATGGCGGCAGGTGCGCTTGCTGAAATTATGGGCGGTACTGCTGCTTCTGTCGAAAACGCAGCAGAAATTGGTATGGAACATAATCTAGGACTTACCTGTGACCCCGTGGGTGGCCTTGTACAGGTACCATGTATAGAACGAAATGCGATGGGCGCTATTAAAGCAATAAATGCATCTCGCCTTGCGCTGCGTGGAACAGGCGAACATAAGGTATCGCTGGATAAGGTGATTAAAACCATGCGTGATACAGGAAACGATATGAAGACGAAGTATAAAGAAACTGCCAGAGGTGGTCTAGCTGTCAATATCATCGAGTGTTAAGGCAAATTTGAAGGTAAAAATGGGGCTTTTCGCCCCATTTACGTGTTTGCTGAACGATATTCAAACAGGCAATGTTTTATTTAACCGGTAAGGTTACGCCTTTGAACATCTTTTCCACTTCTTCATTGTTTTTAAGCATCATCGCTTTTTCAACCTTATCTTTGGTCAAATGAGGCGCAAAACGCTCGATAAAGTCGTACATATAGCTTCTCAGGAACGACCCTTTTCTAAAACCAATTTTAGTAGTGCTGTAATCAAATAGGTGGCTGGCGTCAATTTTAACCAAATCGTCGTCAAGGTCATCGCTCACCGCCATTGATGCGATGACGCCAATACCCACACCGAGTCGAACGTAGGTTTTTATAACGTCGGCATCTGTAGCAGTAAACACTATCTTTGGTGTCAGCCCTGCTCTTTCGAACGCCTGATCTAATTCAGAGCGACCTGTAAAGCCGAATACATAAGTAACCAGTGGGTATTTCGCAATATCAGAGATGTCTATGGTGCCTTTTTGAGAAAGTGGATGGTCTTTATTAACAATCACACTTCGATTCCAATGGTAACAAGGCAGCATCACCAAATCGTTATACAAGTGAAGCGCTTCGGTCGCGATGGCAAAATCAGCCTCACCTTTTGCGGCTAAATCACTTATTTGAGACGGTGTACCCTGATGCATATGAAGCGATACCTTTGGGTATTTAGTCATAAAACCCTGAATGACGTCCGGCAATGCATAACGCGCTTGGGTATGGGTTGTCGCAATATTTAACTTACCCTGATCGGGTAACGTATGCTCTCTAGCTACTGCCTTTATGCTTTCAACCTTTGCCAGAATTTCCCTCGCAATGTTCACTACGTCATTTCCTGCATCAGTCACGTGCGTGAGGTGCTTTCCGCTACGGCCAAATATTTGTACGCCTAACTCGTCCTCCAGCATGCGAACTTGCTTGCTAATACCGGGTTGTGAGGTATACAGGCTCTCTGCGGTTGCTGATACATTCAAATTATTATTGAGGACTTCTACGATATACCGTAGTTGCTGAAGCTTCATATTTACACCGTTTCAATGGGGAAGACTGATATTGTACTATCACCGTTATAACCAAAACGACTCATTTTTACTAGTTGCTATTACAAAAATGGCATTATAAAGTTGCATTTTGTTCATTTTCTTACGATTTTAAGTAGTATTTCTTTGCCCTAACCTAAATTGTTCTACATTATGGGTAGAGAGAAAGTAATGCACGGCATTGATTGGGTTATGACGAGTAGTAAGCAAGTTACCTCCACAATAGACTTTTCTTCTGTGCTTGCCGCAGCAGTACACGATATGAAAAATTCCCTGTTCCTACTTATACAGTCTATCGAGTCGTTAAGCGAGACGCTGTCAGCAGAAAACGTGAAGGCACAGGAACAGGCAGCACGCGTTCATTACGAAGCATCAAGGTTGAATACTAACCTTGTTCAAATTCTTTCTCTCTATCGAGCAGAACTAGAAAGTTTGCCTATTACAGTAGATGAAAGCTTTATCAAAGATTTAGTGGAAGATGTTGTTGGTTCTAATACGCTTTATGTAAAACAAAAGAAAATAGTGATTACCACATCTATTGACGAAGACCTAAGTTGGTATCTAGATGGTGAACTTATCTACTTACTGTTGAATGATGTCATTATCAATGCGATGAGATACGGGACATCAAAGATTCACGTCTCAGCGAGAGTAGATACAAATGCAAACTTAGTCATTATGATTGAAGACGATGGTCATGGATATCCGCAATCTATGCTCGATAAAAGTCACGAAGACTTGGCTGGTTTTGAGTTAAGCCAAGGGCGTACTGGGCTGGGTTTATTCTTCGCAAAATTGATAGCCCGCGCGCATTCACAAGACAATAAAGAAGGTACTATTGCACTCTCTAATGGCGGCTCACTCGGTGGAAGTGTATTTGAAGTAAAAATACCGTAGTATTGTGCGATAAACGCAAGTAATTCATAAAGTAATGCCTGTAATTAAGATTAAAATGGCGTTATGGAAAATAAAACATAGACGGAAACACACGCATGTACGTGATAATTATCATTTCAATTGTTGTTTTGCTCATCGCGGCGATCTTTATCAATGCAATGCAGCAGCATCGTCAAAAGCAAGAAGCTGAGCGCAGAACGGAATTAGCCAAACAGCGTGTCATTGTCGATGAAACAGAAAAAGTCATTACGTCAAGTATAAACATGCCGGTGTCCTCAAGAATAATGGGCATTTTGCATAACCGCATGCTCAACGCGCTAAGAGTTATGAATGAATTAGCGAGTACGACGGATTTAAAACAAAGAATTGTAAGTAGCGAACAAGCGATGACTGCCGCGCTTTCTGATACCAGCGGCTCTATGAATGACTTTACTCTGCCGGATAACGATAAAATGATAATCCAGTATATCCAGTCGGTGAAAAAGCTTCGTATTATGCTTCGCTCTGAACACAGTAAAGGACAGATTGATTCAAAAGTGTTTGCGGATGAAGATAAGCAGCTTGAGCGATTGCAGGTAAAAGTAAATGTTGAAACATTGATTAAGCGCGGTCGCGCAGCACTTCAAACCAATATGCTCGGGTCCGCAAGGCAATATTTCGAAAAAGCAAAAGCGGCACTTGAAAGCCAGAACCCGCAAGATGACTACTCAACATCTAAGCTTGCAGCATTAAATGAATGGCTAAACGAAATTCAAAATAATCTGAAAAGCGTTAACGAAAAAGACCGAGTTAGAAAACAAGAAGAAGAAAGAGACGAGTTAGACGAATTATTTGCGCCCAAGAAGAAATGGTAGTATTTGTTGGTTAATAGTTTAAGCACTGCCAGTGCGGGTTTAGCCATCTAGGCATAGTGTGCAATTGCAAGGTTCCACAATGACTGAGCAGGTATCGAGAGACTCTTCCTTGCATTCTTTATTAGGCCAATATTTTTTATCAATGGCTCGTCAGATACTTCTTTTAATACTAGCCCTAATCCTTCCATTTGCCTTTCACATATGGAAGGCATTATCGAAATACCTAGTCCATTTTGTATCAGCTTGCCAATTGTTGATAACTGCCCCGTCTCGGCAACAATATTAAGCTCTCCGTGCATCGCTAATTGTGTTTGTGTCCAATGCCGTACTGCAGAGCCTCTATTCATCATTACTAGGGGCAACGCAAGGCAGTCTAACCATTTGACCTTCTCGGGGAGCAAAGACGCCTGCATTTCATTGGCCACCACAACAAATTGATCATCAAAAAGACTTTCGAAGATTAGCCCGTCCTTCCGCTCTGGCTCAAACGAGAATCCAATTTCAGAGCGTCCTGTCGTTACCTCATGAATCACCTGTTCCATCACTACATCAACGATGCGCAAATTCACATTAGGAGCTCGCTGGTGAAATTGAAACAATATTTCAGGTAGATGAGCCTCTGCAAATGATGGCATAGCGCAAATTGTGAGGTGCCCTTTCGCCATAGCGAATAAATTTTGAATATCAGAAAAAGTATTATCCCAATCGTGAAGAAGTCGAACCGCATTTGGGAAAAGAACTTCGCCTTCTGGAGTGAGACTTACATTGCGAGTATTTCGCTGAAACAGTTTGCCACCGAGTTGTTCTTCCATTTTTTTTATTGCAGATGACAAGGCTGGCTGTGTTAGATGGAGACTGACAGCAGCTTCGGCGAAAGTAGACGATTTGGCTACTTCTACAAACGCTTTTATTTGGCGATAAGACACATCCATAACGAGAAAACTAACCCTTCAATTGATAAAATATATTTATTAATTGAAAGATTAATTCGATTTTACAAATGTAGCAACAGTGCTGATACTTATTTTTAACAAAAAAATAGCGGAGAAAGAATATGGCAGGATTCAACAAAGTTGTGTCGTCTTACGATGATGCGATGTCCGGCTTAGAAAACGGCATGACAGTGATTGCCGGTGGCTTTGGCCTTTGCGGCATACCAGAAGGCTTAATCGGCCAAATCAAAAAAATGGGCACTACAGGGTTAACGGTTGTATCAAACAATTGTGGCGTAGACGGCTTTGGCTTAGGCCTTCTCCTTGAAGACAAACAGATTGCCAAAATGGTGTCATCTTACGTTGGCGAAAACGCACTATTCGAAAAACAGTTACTCGATGGAGAGCTAGAAGTAGAACTAACGCCTCAAGGGACACTCGCAGAGAAGATGCGTGCCGGTGGTGCAGGCATCCCTGCATTTTATACAGCAACGGGTTATGGCACCCCTGTGGGTGAAGGGAAGGAAGTAAAAGAGTTCAATGGTCGCCCCTATATTCTTGAACATGCTATCACAGGCGATTTTGCTATTGTCAAAGCATGGAAAGCGGATACCTTCGGCAACTGCGTTTATCGTCATACGGCACAAAACTTCAACCCAATGGCGGCAACGGCAGGCAAAATAACTGTAGTAGAAGCAGAAGAGATTGTAGAGCCTGGCGAACTAAATCCTAGCGAAATTCACACCCCAGGCATTTATGTAAATCGCGTCATTAAAGGGACGTTCGAAAAGCGTATTGAGCGCCGTGTAGTCAGTAAGGAGACAGTGTAATGCTTAGCAGAGAACAAATTGCAATGCGCGTGGCCCAAGAGTTTAAAGATGGAGATTACGTTAACTTGGGTATAGGCATCCCTACCCTAGCTGCTAGCTATGTGCCTGATGATATTAGCGTAATGCTTCAGTCTGAAAACGGTCTTCTAGGTATGGGGCGCTATCCTACGGAAAGTGAATTAGACGCTGACATGATTAACGCCGGCAAAGAGACCGTTACCGCTATAACTGGCGCGTCTATATTCAGCAGTGCTGAAAGCTTTGCCATGATCCGCGGTGGCCACGTAGATTTCACTGTACTTGGCGCTTTTGAGGTTGACGTATCGGGCAATATTGCGTCTTGGATGATCCCTGGTAAATTGGTGAAAGGCATGGGCGGAGCAATGGACCTAGTAGCCGGTGCAAAAAATATAATCGTTACCATGACGCATACAGACAAGCACGGTAACCCAAAACTTCTTAGCGAATGTACACTTCCGTTAACCGGTGTGAACTGTATTACGCGCATTATTACGGACTTAGCAGTACTTAGTGTTGAGAACGGCGCTTTCGTTCTTCAAGAGCGAGCGCCCGGCGTAAGCGTTGAAGAAATTAAAGAGAAAACGGGTGGAAAGCTTGTTGTTCCAGAAAACGTGCCTGAAATGAAGTTTTAGCGATAACGCTGCGTTTGTATGCGTGAGCTAAGCGCGTGATTATCGCGCATTATTAGACAATGTGAACGGTGTTATGCTTCATAGTAACGCGTAATTAAACAACCCATGGGGCATGTCACCTGTTGTCATCATGCAATATCTAATTTGATATGGCGGCTACGTCGCCATTCTATTTATTCTTTTAAAACGTCATCCATTAGCCTGCGCCTTTGTAGAGTTTTTAACTCAGATGCTAAGGCATAAATAAACCTTCAATAAAGAATATTCATAACCGCTGACACCTTCTGCTGAGCCAATTAATAAGCCTTTCATTAACCAGGGCATTAGGGGATAATACGCACGTTCATCATTTAATTAAGGCCGTATCTTCTTGCTAGTTTCTGATTTACCTGTAAACCACAAAATTATTTCAAAGCTCGAAACAAAAAATATTTCGACGCTAACCGAAATTCAAGAGCGCACCATGCTTCCCGCAATTCAGGGTAAGGATATTATTGCGTCCTCTAAAACCGGGTCAGGTAAAACCTTCGCCTTTTTGGTACCTGCAATAAACAGGTTGATGTCTCAAAAAGCATTAAGTAAGCAAGATCCACGTGCGTTAATACTAGCGCCAACCCGAGAGCTCGCTAAACAGGTATTCATTGAAGCTAAATCAATGTGTACCGGCTTAAATTTAACCTGCTCGCTTATTGTGGGCGGTGAAAATTATAACGATCAGGTAAAAGCCTTACGCCGCAATCCGCATATTATCGTTGGCACGGCAGGTCGTGTTGCTGACCACCTCTTAGATAAAAGCATGTATTTAAATGGCTTAGAATTGCTGATATTCGACGAAGCAGACCGAATGCTTGATTTAGGTTTTTCAGCGCAGCTAAAAATGATTAATGACTACGCTGACCATAGAAAACGCCAGACAATGCTATTTTCTGCCACGCTTGACAATATTGAGCTTAAGCACATGACGACCCAGTTAACCAAAGGAGCGGTACGTGTAGCGGTGGGAGACTCGACGGCAGAGCATGGTGATATTGTTCAGCAATGTTTTTTTGCTGATAACGTTGAGAATAAAGATCAAATTTTACAGTTTGAATTAAGCAAGCGTTCATACAATCAAGCCATTGTTTTTACCGCAACCCGCGAAGATACCGACAGAATTGCTAACCAATTAAATGAACAGAAGTTAGAAGCTATTGCCCTTCGTGGTGACATGCCGCAAAACCAGCGTGCCGCTGTAATGAGTGCGTTTGCCCGCGGACAACACAGCATTTTAGTTACTACAGACCTGGCCTCTCGCGGTTTAGACCTTTCGAAAGTAGGTTTGGTTGTTAACTTTGACCTACCTAAAAATGCAGACGAATATATCCACAGAATTGGGCGTACAGGCCGTGCAGGACAAAAAGGTGAAGCCTTTTCATTAATCGGTCCTAGAGATTGGAATAGCTTTGAAGGGCTTAAAACCCATCTTCAATACGCACTTGAGTGTTCGGCCCACGATGAATTTTCAGCAAGTTTTAAAGGTTTCACTCCAAAGAAAAAAGTCTCGAAAAAACCAGGTATATCAAACGGCAAAAAGCGTATGGCGAAGCCAGTTAAAAGTGGCGTTAAAAAGCGTGTTGATACCATGTCGGGGGAAGACATTGGCATGGTTCCTGTTAAACGTAAGCCAAGAAGTATCCAGTCGGATGACGACGAGTAGAGGTTGCAAAAAAAGGCTTATACGCTCGTAACCGCTAAGCATGGTTCTTCTATGCTTAGCGATAGCCCGTATATCATTAAGTTTTACAGAACATTTTTTTACATTCTTTTTCTGTAATCCGTCTCCAGTAAATGCTGTACTACGCGTTCACGATAATTATCTTAGTAAACTACACCACTAAAATAAGCCAGTGACTTTTAAGGCATTGATGCCTTATATAAACGGATTTTAAAAGCATGAAATTTCTTAAAGTTATGTCGTTATTGTTGGTAGCTATATTCCTTGCTTCCGCGCTCTTTTATGAAAAGATAATCGCGAGCGTGTTATTACCTCAATATATAGATTGGGCGCAGGAAACGGATGAGAAAGGGGTTGAAATTGGTACACCGTTAAATAAAAAGGAACGGTCATTAGCGGAAAAAATCGGCATCAAACACCCTGAAAAAGTCAGAGTTGTTTATGTTGACGATGTCCCCTATCCTTACGACAATTTTGCCCTTGAAGTATTCGGCGAGGCGGTTGGACTTATTGGTGAAGGCATCACAAACAATGCACAAGTTTTCGGTTATTCCATTTACGCTCGTAAAGACTTCGAATTGACCAGGCCAAAATTAGCTCATGAACTAGTGCATGTACTACAAGTTGAAAGAGCGAGCTTAGATAGAGTGGTTACCCAACATTTCTTTGACATGGCGGAGTATGGTTACGATAAAGCGCCATTAGAAGTGGAAGCGGCAGAAGCTAATAAGACATACGGTGCTGATTGGTAACATAAGCGCGGTGATTCAAAGATAGTGTGCCTGATCAAACTTGCTTTAATTGAAAGACTACTGATATAAAGCTGTTAGTCTGCAATAGACAAGGAGCAGACGGTCAATCCCTGTTCTCTGTGATTGATTTGGACACGCATCGCATCGGCAAAACGCTCCGGTGCAGCCGCTAGCTAGGCTTTGGGGATATCACGGAAAGTCTCTTCCCCTTCAAAGCTTTCATCCACTCTGACACGAACCACTTGCCTTACTTGCATATCAATACCTTTAAAAGAGGTAATAATAGTTTTATCTGTATATATTTCGAAAGCGGGATTAGAACGAAAGTATAGCAAAATCGAATTATCCCCATCCTCAACATCAAGGTAAGGTATACCTCTAAGCTTTTCCCAAAATGATGACTCGACATAGCAACGATCTACTGAGAAACCACCCCTACTACCAAGTGAATCAATGGAATACGCCTTAGCGAAGGCCGTGTTCATTTGAAATTGTGATGGGTTATGTAAAAAATTTTTGTTAAGAAGAGCCCTTCCAAAATTACTAATGTTATGTTCATCGTGCTGCAGCACGGAGTTACCTGTAAATATTTCTGGCGAATATTGAACCCTTTCCCCTCCAGCAAGAACAGTTCGAAAACCATAACCATGCTTCCGCGTATAATCAACGAGATGCGCATGTAAGAAGAAAATATCGCGAAGGTAAAATATGATCTGCACTGCATCAGCAAGGTCCGTACGATTTAGGTCTATCGTCCTAGCTATACCATCATTTATCACCAGAACCGTTTCGTATGGAATTGGCTCCACCCCAATCAGGTAAGGGTGTCCAGCCCTCTGATAGATAGCGCTCAGCAGGTTTAATAACCCGCCTTTTTGTAGATTGATTAAATCCCAGTGTCCAAGCTCCAAAGCAGAACCGAAACCGCAGACATCCATCCAACCAGAAATACAAGGTATTGGCTCAAGCTCTCCTTTCTCAGCTTTCCGCGCCCAAATCAAGGACTCTTGGTATTCTTTTTTATCTAGAGGCGAAACCAAAAATACTCCTACTCACTAGTTATTGAACCTTAAGCCTCAAGCACCGACACAACATTGTTGTGCCCGCGGGCTTTGACTCGTTGGCATTATCGATTACGGGCCGTGGCAATAGCTTTAGCCATCATCTCTACAGTGGACATTTCGTTATCATTTTTAAACCGAATATCTGGATTAAAGTCTCCATTTTCGATCATTCTTGCTTCAGCACGATAAATCTTCTCATCCATATGGTTAAGATTAACATTTAGCCAATTGGACAGTTGTTGGAAATTATGAGCTATAAGATCACCTTGCTTTTCTTGCAGGTAGGTTTCTAGATTAATTGGATACCTTTTGTTCTCTGCTTCAATCAAAGCTTCATGCGCAGTTTTAAGTAATAACTGACCTGAATACCTAATTGGGAACTCCCAAAGCTCTTCTCTCAAATCGTAATCCTTCCTTGTTTTCTTACTGTGTGACCAATATTTAATCTCCAGAATCTCTAATCGTTTTTTAAATGTCTTCATGATGTCTGCTTCAACCAGTTCTTTTGTATCAAGCTTTAGCTCAGTAAAGGTTTTCAATTTTACATTTGTTTTTTCAGCAGCCTCATAAGCGCCTTTCTGGAATCCGGCCTCAGAAATGATAAAGGCTTTATCTGCGCCAATATCATCAGCAATAGTTCTTAAGCCAAGAACCTGAAGCTTATTAACTCTTTTCTTCCACTTCTTAGCCTCAACAATCCAAGTTAGGTCCTCACCCAAAAACTTGGTTTTAACCAACACGTCTATATCATGTGAAGTTCGGACGCCTTGAACGGTAACGTTCGTTTTGGCTGAAGCACCAATTGATTCAAAATAGGCACATATTTCTTCTTGAAATTGATACCAATCGGAACTTACATTCATGTATTAAATCCTCGGCCTGTTTACTACATGACACTAACATTTAAATGATGCAAAACTTAAGGGCCATATAAAGTCAATAGCTATTGACATAGTACAGCTTTACGGCGCCAAGTCATACACTTAGGCGTTCGCAAAACTGGTGAGTCAAAATAAAGCGAATTGATGCATTCAGCGACACTCTGAGCGGCAGCTATACGTACACAGCAGCCGTTCAAGCTGCAATGACTGAATCATAATCGAACACTGAAGTCTTCGTGATTGTGTAATACCAATTGACTTAAAAGTTTGATCTAATGGCGCTATTCATATTTGAGTGATTT
>NZ_JAEFCD010000060.1 GCF_016405965.1 Alteromonas sp. IB21
ACTCACTTCGTTCGGATTTTAGCCCACATGCTAGCGCCCCTTAGCTTAAAGTTATGTGCTAGTAGGTTAATTGAAAATGGAAGAACTGAAAGGGATGACAATAAATGAAAGGTTATTTGCCTTAAAAGCAATCGATTCCTTTGATGCAGCTATTAAGTCAAAAGATTGTAAAGCCGCCATCGAAGTTCTTGAGCAATGTGGATTGAGTTATTCGTCAGCTCTTGAAACCGTATCTTCAATTTTTAAAAATCCTAAACGTTACGGGTACTAGTAATTGGCTCAAGGTTTATTATATTTCGCACATAACAAACAAATTATGGCACTCGCTGCCGCTCGCTGGGACGCAAACACGTGCGCGGCTTCGCCATTATTGCGCACATGTCTGCGCCCCATATTTGGAAGTTAGGTGCTTCTGGGAAATCAATGGCTAAATCAGAAATAAGACGATTCTTAAAAGAAATCCGCACTAAATTTCCTGACGTTGTTCCTCTTATGGAAAAACATGAGGGTTGGGCACTCACATTTCTAATGGAAGAGTTCGCAAATTTGACAACTATTTTGTTTAACCAAGGCGATTTAGAAGAAGCAATAGAACAATTGCAGTACATGAGCGAGAAACTAGATACTGCAACCAAGGCGGAATTCGAGTACATAGATGTATATTTTACAGAGCACTTATTCTGCAAAGGTACCAAAGAAGGTATTGAACGTGGCTGGCCTCTCGTACCAGATAATCTCAAAAAATTATACTTGGACTTTCATGATAAACCACCTAGGGTAGTGGTTTAAAAATGCACGCACCTAACAAAAAAATTAAGTTCGCCCGCTGCGCGGGCTGGGACGCAAACATATGGGCTGCTCACTTCGTTCGGATTTTAGCCCACATGTCTGCGCCCCTTATTTAAAAGTTATGTGCCAAGGAGGCAAATTGATTTTCCCAGATGATGTTGATGGTGACGTTTTAAGAAGGCTCGAAGAATCTGGATTCGATTTTCAAAAGCCAACCACGATAGATTTCAACGTCGATTTCGACTCTTGGCCTCCTCACCCTGACGCTGTTTCAAAATTAAAAGAATTCGCTGGTGCAATTGAAATTTACGAACCGGACGGAGAGTATAGCGGTTATATCCTATTTAACATTCACCAAATTCTCTCTTATGAGTTAGTAATAGAAACGCAGGACAATGTTACCTCTCTAGTGGCCGAATATGGTGGGATTTGCGAATCTTGGGGTGTTTTGAGCTAATGGCACATAACAAAAAAATTAAGTCACTCACTTCGTTCGCTGGGACGCATACATG
>NZ_JAEFCD010000061.1 GCF_016405965.1 Alteromonas sp. IB21
CTGAGGGATCCCCACGAATTTAATTTCATGTGCCTGCGGCCCAAGCCCCGTCTACTATGGAGCTGTACCATTTGAGTGCAGCTTTCCACTGTCGCATAGTGAATCTTATTCGGCAAGCAACAGCTCTCAGGCCGAGATAGTGGAATGACAGCACGCTTCTGGTTTCGGTATTTGCTTGGAAGCGCCGATGTTTATTCGAAGAGACGAGCACCATACCCAATAAGATAGCAACCAGTGACGCTAACGTAGTCAGCAATACCAGTATTGTTAGACGCTGCTTTTTCACGCTTTTATTTTGCTCATAGCCAAGCCCGAACTTGGTACTTTTCATGTCCCTAAAGCCTTCTTCAATCTGCATCCGCTGGCGATAAATAGCAACAACCTGTTTCGATAAGCGTCGATGAGATGCTAGTGATGTCGCTAACAGCCACGGGTCTTTCGCGCCTTGCGCATGGACTTTCGACCGCTTTGAGGCTTTGCGTGTACCATCTGGATTTGAAGCGTGGCGTCCTTTCGCTTTCTGCTTGAACAGAACTAACGTACAGGTAAAGGGATTACCTCTCACTATTTGGCTGTTATCAAAACGCTTCGGTCGATTGGTCGCTTGGGCATAAAGGTGACGAATACACAGCCACGTATTTCCTCTATCAAGCGAGTAAAAGTGTGGCTTACGAATACGCCCGACAATATCCCAGCCTAACGCTAATACTTCCCTGAACCAAGGTGATTTATACCCTGCGTCGGTGACAATAATGGGCCGACAGTGGGAAGGTAATATGGTGTGCAACGTTTTTAAGAATGCCTTGTGCGTAGCTGGTTTCTCTTTGGTTTTGTTGCAGTGAACTTCTTGATAAAGTGTGACGGGCCTACCTTTTAAAGATATGGCCGCGCGTAAAAGAAAATGTGCTTTACGGTCGTCTAAATCTGACCAGTCGATTGAGATAACAGGGCGTGATGTGCTGCCACAAAATAGTTGGCAAATAGATGCATAGATAAAAGGTGTTTCACTGAATAAATGCGGGTTTGAAAGCAAGCGGTCGGCACGTTTAATCCGATGCTTCTCAAAGGCTTTATTGCTAATTCCTCGACCTATGCTGGTTACGGTTGCTGCGCTCCCATGAAGAAGGCTTTTCACGCACGCCGTTAGCACATCCCGACGAGCTTTATGCATTTTATAGCTGACAAGCGATACGACATTGTTCACAATAGATAGGGCATTCATGGCAGTTTGGTCTCAGTGATTTTTGGCGATTGATCTGATCACCAAACGTCATGAATGTTCCTATCTTTTTTATCTC
>NZ_JAEFCD010000062.1 GCF_016405965.1 Alteromonas sp. IB21
TGACGTGGTCAAGCAAATTCACACAACCCAGTTAAGCAGCTTTTTCTAAGTCCGCCATGTCCGCCTCATATTGGTTTGGACTTTTGTAATCCAGGTATGAGTGCATTCTTTGGCTGTTATAAAACATAGTGATGTATTGCAGGATATCCTGCTGAGCAGCATGGCGGCTCTGGTAGTGACGCCATTGCACTCGCTCTTGTTTTAATGTGCCGAAGAAGCTCTCTACAACAGCATTGTCCCAACAATCACCTTTCCTGCTCATGCTACCTGTTACCTTGTACTGCGCCAGTAGCTGTCTAAACTGTCGGCTCGCATATTGCGAACCACGATCTGAATGATGTATCAGGCCTGCCTTGGGTTTGCGTTGCCATAAAGCCATGGTTAAGGCATCACACACAAGCTGGGCATTCATCCGTGAAGCCATACTCCAACCCACGACTTTGCGTGAGAACAGATCAATGACAACGGCCAGATACAGCCAGCCTTCCTGCGTCCAGATATAGGTAATGTCAGAGACATACGCCTGATCTGGTTTTTGCGCATCAAAGTCGCGTGACAGCACATTGTCGAAGACAGGTTGCTGATGGTCGCTATTGGTCGTTACTTTGTATTTTCTACGCCGTCTAACGCTCACGTCGGCTTCTTTCATCAAGGCTCTCGTACGCTGTTTTCCAACCGGGTAACCGAGCGAATTCAGCGCGCGTTTCATTCGTCTTACACCATAGGTAAAGTCACTGGCATCTGCTATTTTCTGTACCCATTCGATTAGCTCATCATGTTGCGGATCGGGTTCAAGTTGCTCGTTTCGTCGCACTGCACTGTAGTAATTACGGCGACTGACTCCCAGAACCTGGCACATCAGACTAATCGGCCAGGTCTTCTTATGTTGGGTAATGAAACCGTATTTCACTTGGTTTCTTTGGCAAAGAAGACCGTCGCCTTTTTTAGGATCTCTTTCTCCATTTTCAGGCGTTTATTTTCTTCTCTCAACCGACGGATTTCTTCCTGTTCCGGCGTCAACTTACCATTGCCACGAAATGCGTGGGCACCTTCAGATTCTTGCTCTTTAAGCCAGCGGCCTAACATATTGGCGCTAATACCAAGACTACGAGCTGCCTCAGCAATCTTGTAATTTTGTTCTTTAACCAGACTAACAGCGTCCAGTTTGAATTCTTTTGAATAGCTTTTTCGCGTTTTCATATACACTCCAGTTGAGATAATTATCCCTTAACTGGCTGTGTGAATCTATTGGAGCACGTCA
>NZ_JAEFCD010000063.1 GCF_016405965.1 Alteromonas sp. IB21
TGGGCTAAAATCCGAGCGAAGCGAGCCAGCCCACGTGTTAGCGTCCCAGCGACCGGAGGGAGTGCCAACAGCGTTTTGTTAGGCGTACAAAGGAACGTACGCAGCTTTGCTGCCACCACTAGCCAAATAGGCCGCGTGTTTAAATTATTGAATTTAAGATAAAACAACCCTGTGCGAAATGCCAGATGTTAAGGACATTGCAGGATAAAAGAGCGAGTTTAGACAACTTGCAATGTTGAATGTTGGCGTTGCGATGTTGATGAAAAGCGCGTTGCTAAGGCCGTTGAAACAACCGAGAAAGCTAGCCGCGAACACGACCTAGCGAAACAACCTTGATGCTGGAATGTCACTTCTGAACCAACATTTTAATGCTGTAAGTAAATGACGCCTAACTTTTCAATAACGGGCGCAGACATGTGGGGCATAATGGCGCAGCCGCCCCGCGTGTATGCGTCCCAGCGAACGAAGTGAGCGAGTTTATTGAGTTGTTATGGCTCAAAATCTAACTCTAAGAAGTAGCTAAGCAAATCTTCTGATAAATCGTCATGGCTTAAGTTGAGTTTTTCCATGTCAGTTTTGGCGTGCATGATTAGATCCCTTGCCTCTGTTTTTAAATCACATTCAATCTCAAGGTCGTCAGACGGTTGTATGCTATCTTTTGGTACGCCAGAGTGTTTTAGCGCATTGTATACATATTTAAGAAAACTAATTGTACGGCGTTTATATGTTTCTTTCTCTTTGTGACTATTAAACTGATTATGAGACAACGAAACAGATAAGTTAGCTACCTCTCCAATTGATGTCTCTAGCCCTTTCTCTATCAATAATGGATTGGTAATTCCAATAACAGCACCGGACAATAAAATACTTTTTATATAACTTATTTGGCTATCATCATTTCTGAATTCTTTTATAGCTTCTACCAGCATTGAATCAGCGGCTTGTATCTTGTTGAGCATAGACATCCTTGTTTGAGCCATAACTTTTCAATAACGGGCGCAGACATGTGGGGCATAATGGCGCAGCCGCCCCGCGTGTATGCGTCCCAGCGAACGAAGTGAGTGCGTTAATTGACTTGTTATGTGCCATGCCGAATAAATGCTTGTTTACTTTGCTAATAACGCTTGAATAATTGTTCTGTGTCCGTCCGGTAATCCCCACATTCAATTCATAAATTAGCTACGGCATGGTGTT
>NZ_JAEFCD010000064.1 GCF_016405965.1 Alteromonas sp. IB21
AACGCGCTAGCTTTTCCCATTGGTTCAAGCAGTATTGTATCGCTTCGCCTAATTTGGTTTTCGGTAACACTTGTTGAACTGATTTCATTAGCCATGCGTGAAGCTGATTGAGCAACGGTAGGCTCTTTTCTTGTCTGGTAAGGTAGCGCACTTTCACCGTTTTATCTTTTAACTGGGTTTCGATGCGGTAGAGCTTTTGGATGTGATTGAGCGCCCAATCTGCTTTGCCACTGCCTTTCTTTCCTGCACCTTTTTTGGCTTCGATAAACTTACGGCGTGCATGTGCCCAACAACCAATGAGTGTGGCTTGCGTTTGCTCATAGCCTTGATAGCCATCTACTTGCAGGTAGCCGTTATAGCCATCAAGGAAGTCTACTGCGCATTGCCCAGCGCGACTATTGTGGTAGTCGTACAACACGATATTAAGTATCTCTGCATCGGGTATATTACCGTTAGGAGAGTCTGCGCCACTGGCGTACAGCCACATATAGCTGGTCGCTTTTTCAGACTCAATAACCTTTAGTGTGGTTTCATCCGCCGCGATAACAAGTTGCTTTAACAGGTGTTGATGAAGCTGCTCATAAAGCGGTTTAAACAACTCAGCACAGCGGATTATCCAGTCCGCCATCGTCTTACGGCTTAATTCAATACCGTGCTGTTTGAACATCGCTTCTTGTCGATAAAGCGGTAACCCATACTGATATTTGCTGGTGATGATTTGACTTAACAAGCTTGGCGTTGCGTAGCCTTTTGGGATCACGCTGTGAGGTACGGGCGCTTGTTTAATCGTGTTGCTGATACCGTCCTTTTCACAGGTACGGCACGCATATTTAGGGCGAACATGCTCTATCACTTTAACCTGTGCAGGAATAAACTGAAGCTTCTCTGACTTATCTTCACCAATGCGATGTAATTCGCCCGCACAACAGCCACAGATTTTTTCTTCGTCGCTAATATCGTGAACGATAACTTCACGAGGCAGGTCTTTAGGTAGCGGTTTACGTGTGGGCTTTTTGCGGGTATAGCTAATCGTTTCTTCGGCTGTTTCAGATTCAACAACCAGTTCTTCCGCTTCATTGAACAACTCACCTTGCCCAGGGTGGCCTTCGGTGCTTTTACCGAACTGCTTGTGCTGGGCAACACGGAACTGTTCTTCTAAATAGGCAATCCGCG
>NZ_JAEFCD010000065.1 GCF_016405965.1 Alteromonas sp. IB21
AAAAGTTATGTACTTTGTCTCATAAAATGAAACTAATAGAAGTAATTGAAAAAATCGACGACCTTGATGACGAAGCAACGATCTGGGTAAAAATCGATGAGGAATTAAATACAAGTACTAAAGCTGTTGTTGCAGCAGAAGATGAGTCCGGTTTAAATCCCATTTTTTGTGGCGTCAAATATAGTTACCTTCTGGAAGTGTTCATCGCCAAGGAAATTATTGAAACAATACCAGAAGCGACGACTTCACAAAAAGTAGATAGGATTATTAATTACGCTATTAACGATGCGTAACACCAAACGAAACGTAGTTGATTTATGAACGTACATAACAACTCAATAAACTCACTCACTTCGTTCGCTGGGACGCATACACGCAGGGCCGCTTCGCCATTATGCCCTGCGTGCCTGCGCCCGTTATTGAAAAGTTATGTTCTCAAGGAGAGTCAATGCCATACAAGATGAACGATAAGCAGTTGGAAGCTGTTTTAGCATTGGATAGCTCTAAACGCTTCGATCACTTTATTGGTAAAGTTGCCGACTGGCAACAAATGTGGGGCGTCAAAAGCGATGAAGGCTGGCTAGTTCCAGTGGCTCCAGAAGATTTTGAATATTTCCCCCTCTGGCCTCATTTTGAGTATGCTCAGAAAATTACCGATGAGAACTTTCCTGGGCACAAGGCTGTTGAAATCAGCCTCGAAGAATTGCTAGATCATTGGCTTCCGTTATTTGCAGAAGACGATGTTAAAGTTGCCGTTTTCCCAAACAGGGAATGGACATTTTGGTGTATTGAGCCAAATGACTTAAAAGAAGAACTGCTCAATGAAATGGCAAAATATGAATAAAAACATAACCAACTGCTCAAACGGACTCCGTAACTGTTGCACCTTTTTTGTTCCAAAAAAGTCGCCACAGTTACTCCTCCGTTTAGCAGGGCGTTAGGCGTCATTTACTTACAGCTTTAAAAAGTAGTCTCAGCTGTGACATTCCAGCAGCAAGACTGTTTCGCTAGGTTGTCTTTACGGCTTACTTTTCGGTAGTTTCAACGGCTTTAGCAACGCCCTTTTCGTCAACTCAGCAACGCCAGCATTCTGCATCTCCAGTTGTTTAAACTCGCTCTTTTATCCAGCAATGTCGTTAACATCTGGCTTTTCGCACAGGGTTGTTTTATC
>NZ_JAEFCD010000066.1 GCF_016405965.1 Alteromonas sp. IB21
ATACCAATTGACTTAAAAGTTTGATCTAATGGCGCTATTCATATTTGAGTGATTTTCATATGCATACAGCCGACGACTTTAAACAACTAGCAAAGCATACCTCCAACGGGCGACTGCGTACCCGCTATTTAGCGTTATATCATTTCAAAAAAGGGGAAACGCGTACTCAGATAGCCGCTTACCTTGGGGTTGCCAGAGGCAGTGTTAATACGTGGGTATCCAACTACCTGGCTTACGGACTTGAAGGCCTGCAATCCAAACCTAGCCCGGGTAGACCCTGCCAGCTCTCCGTCTCTCAGCGAGAACAGGTCGCACATTTTATCGAAGAAAACGCGGTTAAAAAGGAGGGAGGTCGTTTGATTGCACAGGATGTACGACAATACATTAGCGACACCTTCCAAATCGACTATCAGTTGCGAAACGTCTACCGCGTCATGGATGCGCTCGGTTTCAGTTGGATAACCAGTCGCTCTAAACACCCTAAACAATCACAGCAAACCCAAGATACTTTTAAAAAACTTCCAGTTGGAAACGATCCTTCACACTCCGGGTCACCTCCCGCTGGATCGCGTTGATGTCTGGTTCCAGGACGAAGCACGATTCGGTCAGCAAAATCAGACGTCCAGAATATGGGCTGCGAAGGGCAGCAGACCAAGAGTGGTAAAGCAACAGCAATTTGATTATGGCTATTTGTTTGGCGCAGTGTGTCCGAGCAATGGCAACACGCAGGCGCTTATCAGCCCTCTTGTCAATAAAGAGGTGATGAAGCAACATTTAAAATTGATAAGCGAAACGACAGAGCTAGGACGTCATGCCGTTGTTGTGGTGGATGGCGCTGGCTGGCATACATTCGATACGGCCAGCCCATTTACCAACGTTAGTCTCGTAAAACTCCCAGCCTATTCTCCGGAGCTGAACCCGATGGAACAGGTATGGCAATGGCTGCGGCAGCGTTGCTTATCCAACCGAGTATTTCGAGGTTACGAAGAAATAGTAGAACAGGTCTCTCGCGCCTGGAATACATTCATTGCGGATGTTGAGCGAGTCAAAACTCTCTGTTGGAGAGAGTGGATAAATTTGGTCAATTAATTAATGCAATTGGTAT
>NZ_JAEFCD010000067.1 GCF_016405965.1 Alteromonas sp. IB21
ACCGTTTATTCGCTCTGCTAATGCATTTTGATAACAGTCGTAACCATCTGTCATTGACGGCTGGATCCCATTCGCCTTCAACTCATTCTGATAGATAGCTGAACAGTATTGTAGCCCTCTGTCTGAGTGGTGAACACTGTTACCTGCATATCGTTTATCTTTGACTGCCATCTTCAATGCTTTAACTACATTTTCAGCCTTCATATCCAAGCTCAAGTGGTGCCCTACAATTTTACGCGTGCTAGAGTCCGTTACTAAGGATAGATAGTGTACACCTTGGTCGGATTCGAGATAGGTGATATCACTAACAAGCACATGCTCTGCATTATGCAGACCTTCTTCCTTAAGTAAATTTGGATGCTTTTTCATCCAATGTTTACTGAATGTGGTTTTGGTAAAGCTTTTCTTTGGCTTAACGAGTAATCCCTCGCTCCTTAAGTAAGTAAAGAAGCCATCTCGACCTAGTTTAATCCCATGCTCAACCAACTTTGGTTTTATAAGTTTATAGAGCTTACGCGTCCCTATTTGCGGCATATACTTGCGCCAATAAAGTACCCAGTCTTGAATTATCGATAGCTCTGCTCTTCTGCATTCCATGCGAGACACAAACTGGTAAACAGACTGTCTTGATATTCCCACAACCCGGCATGCTGCCGCCAAATTTATTTCTTTTCTTGTTTTGGCTTGCCAGACGTACCGGATAAGTACTTTTTTCTGAGGCCCGCTCCATACTCGTTATCCATAATATCTACCATTCCATTAAGGATTTTATTACGGAGCTTTTCGTCAGCTAATTCTCTTTCGAGGCGTTTTATTTTTTCGGCAGGTGTTTCTTTTGAACTAGGCATAAGTGGATGCTGAAATGGTTTCGACCAATCAAGTCTACCATGCTTTCTGAGCCAAACTAGTACCGTTGACTTTCCTTGTATCCCGAAGTGAGCTTGTGCCTGCTTATAAGTGAATTCGCCTTTTTCTACACGCTCAACTACACCCAATTTAAAAGCTAAGGTGTAATCACGCTGTGTACGCTTAGGTCTTTGATTACTTGAAGTTGTCATAAAGAAATCCTCTTTATGTCAACGTATTTCAGGACGGGACA
>NZ_JAEFCD010000068.1 GCF_016405965.1 Alteromonas sp. IB21
CCACGTGTTAGCGTCCCAGCGACCGGAGGGAGTGCCAACAGCGTTTTGTTAGGCGCTTTTTGTCGACATATCTTTATCTGCAAGTTGTTTGAAAAGGGGTTTGGCCGCTTCTGATATTTTTCCTTCGCTTTCCCACTGTTCTATGTCACTGTTTTTAAAAGAGGATTCAGAAAAATGTATTTGCCGAATACTCTCTTTGAAAACTTCTTGACCGAAAGCATCAGCCCTAGCTAATTCCTCTATAACTTCGCTAGAAATATCGTTTGAATGAATTTGTTTATACTTTTTCAATGCTAGCTGAACGGTACCATTAGCATTGCTTGCGCGTTGATAATTGAACCAACTATTTGCACGAACTATCTTTTCGAATTGTGTTTTTTGTCTGTTTTGCCAAAAGCCAACTCCAAGACCAATCAAACCAATTAATATGCCTAAATAAGTACCGAAAATTTCCAAAATTTCTCCTTGGCGCCTAACACCCCGCTTAGGGGCAATAACACGTGGGCTAAAATTGGAGCGAAGCGACTGAGCCCACGTGTTATTGTCCCAGGGAGCTTGCGACCGGCTACAGCGGTTTGTTATGCCTGATGCTTGAAACGACCAAACGTTATCAAGGTAACTACAGCAATTAAGGTAATGAAACTAAGTGTCCAAAAAAGGTTTCTGACAGAAGCAAACCAACTAATTAATGCTTCTTTGCTTTGCCATTCAAATATTGATTTGTCATGAATGCAGTATATTTTGAAACTGTCTTTTTTGTTAAAACACTTCTTCTCAAGTAAGACATTTTCTGAGTCTAAAGAGTCAATGACATAACTGGTATTTGCATAACCTTGAGTTGGGTTGTGTATAAAAAATAGACTGGCAACACTTAGCAACCATAAATAGAAAATTACTTTAAACAAAACGGAACCCCAAAATTTTTAACTAAAGGCATAACACCCCACTAAGGGGCGATAACACATGGGCTAAAATTAGGAACGAAGTGACG
>NZ_JAEFCD010000069.1 GCF_016405965.1 Alteromonas sp. IB21
GTCACTTCGTTCCTAATTTTAGCCCATGTGTTATCGCCCCTTATTTAAAAGTTAGCTGCCTTTGGAAAGATTCATGGATGTAATAGATATAAAAACATTTGTACCAAGTAAGGATTACGAGATTTCTAAATCTTTCTACTCGGAAATTGGATTCAAATCAGAATACGTAACCGATGACCTCACGCTTTTTGAAAACGGAGATTGCCTTTTCTTTTTGCAGCGCTTTTACAATGAGGACATGGCCAAGAACTTCATGTTGCAAATCTGCGTTTCAGACATATACGATGCGTATGAGATATGTTCTAAGTCGGAAAACAAATCCAAGATTACGCCAATACAACAAGAATCTTGGGGCAAAGTTTTTTATTTATGGGGGCCAGTAGGTGAACTGTTGCACATTACGCAGTTGGGCAGCTAACAAAACGCTCAAGCCACTCCCTTCGGTCGCTGGGACGCCAATACGCGGGGCGGCTGCGCCATTATGCCCCACGTATCTGCGCCCCTTAGCTTAAAGTTAGCCACTAAAAAGGATTTTCTATGGATACAGGTTTTCTAATTCTTTTAATATCCTGCTTAAGCGGCTTTATATATTTAATCATTGGTTATTTGCTTACCTTTAAGCAAAAAGCGGATGTACTTAACGGCATCGACTTTTCTAAAATTGCCGACTTATCTGCTTTCTGCAAATACGTAGGCAATAGCTTTTTATTGTCTGGTGCTGTACAAATCTTAGTTGGGGTGTTGGCTTACTTAGCTTATTTAAACCTTATGATGTTCATAGCTATTTTTGTTCTCTTCTCGACATTGCCAATTATTAATGTCGTTAAAGCTGTTCGTAAGTTTCAAAAAAGTGCTTCGTAAGCAGAGCGTGGCTAACAAGCCAATCAACACACTCACTGCGTTCGCTGGGACGCATACACGCGGGGCGGCTTCGCCATTATGCCCCACATGTCT
>NZ_JAEFCD010000006.1 GCF_016405965.1 Alteromonas sp. IB21
TCCAGTTGAGATAATTATCCCTTAACTGGCTGTGTGAATCTATTGGAGCACGTCAATGAGTAAACAAACTTAGTTAGACCATACACACATGAATCAATACACATGAGTAAGGGATGACTAAGAGAGTCTTAAACACAAACCTCTAGTCCATTAACTAATTGGATTAATCATTGATACATCCAGTAACGGACTGTCTTTAAGACTAACTAAACGATACTGGTGTTGGTCTTAGATTTGATGACTTAGAGTTGCCCCCCTTACCCCCCACGTTATGTAGGTAGATAAGGGTGGAAACAATCATCTGCAAACCAGTATCAGCTAGCCCTAGCGTTGGTCTTGAGTTTGATTGACTGGTCACTTGCCCCTGAGCCGTAGCTCACCACCGTGAAGTTAGTGACCGAGTGTTCGTCTTCACGATGTCCTTTGGAATTTTCTCTGTTCGTAACTCAGGGATTCATACCGTTAGGCACGCTTCCTTCTTCCTTACGTCAGGGAGTCATCTGTTCAATTTTTTCTTCCATATGTCAGGGAGTCATTAACTGAACTTTTTCTTCCATAGGTCAGGGAGTCATTTAAGCGTTGAATTTACTGACATTACTTAACATTAGGGAGCGCTAATAAACATATGGGCTTCATGGTCATTAGGTGTCACAAATGGATAAAGGTAAATCGTAACTTCAAGTCCTCGTAACAGATCGACAGCGGCTCTCTACGGGCTTTTCTAGGCGTGACTAATGCGATTACATTAGGTGAGATAACTCGATCTGAGAGGGCTTTACAGAGCCTCAAACAGTTAAGCGTGAGACTCCTAATGATAGTGCTGAGAATGTCTTGTAGAGGAGTAGCAGACCACACGAACTATAAGTTTCAGTGATCGAATTACATAGATTAATTACTCTGGTTTATGAACTCATTGATTATCTTATGCACCGCTCCCTTACTACAGCTTAATTCTTCAGCAATCTTAGCCATGCTCAAGCCTTCCTCTCGTAGCTGGTGGACTCTCTCACGGTCTACAGACTTCTTACGCCCAAACTTAACGCCTTTCTCTTGCGCCTTAGCGATACCTTCCATCTGTCTCTCGTAGCGTAAAGACAACTCGAACTCAGCTACAGCAGCAATCATGTGGAACATTAGCTTACCGTGTGGTGTTGTCGTGTCGATGCCTTGGTCAATCACAATGAGACCTACGCCTTTATCATCGAGTAACTTCGAGATATTCGCTAGGTCAGCCACAGAACGACCTAAACGGTCTAACTTGGTCACAACAATAGCTTCACCTTCACGCACGTAATCAAGCATCTTCTCTAGTTCTGGACGGTCTGCTGTTTTACCTGAGCGCTTCTCTTGGTAAATCTTTGTGCAGCCTTTCGCCTTTAATGCGTCTAGCTGAACGTCTAGCTTCTGGCCTGTGGTTGATACTCGTGCGTAACCGATAAGTTGACCTGTCATGATTAAATCCATCCTGTTCAATAATGTCTAAAGGCTATGTGGACGATATATTAATGAACGGAATTTGAACGGTCAATAGCTTTGTTAATTATCTTTTACTTTGGTGGACGAATGTCGATATGGAGATTTGCATAGCGAGCACTAATAACCAACCTCCAAGTTTGTCGTTCGGTTTACATCGCCACAACTCTGGAAATTTCCGGAGTGAGAACATAGAGCCACTAGCAGAGCCTGTGCGCTGTCTTCGTGTTTGGTCAAGATGAACCTTGCGACTGGTTTGAAGGTTGTCTTAGCGGTGTTCCTGTGGTGCGTAGAGGCACCCTATGGGGGGAGTTGAGGCTTCATCATTGTCGATTTGGCCTCTCAGATTTTTACACCAAAATGAATTGGGTTAACCGAGCGGCCTTAATCACGCTTACAGCTAACTAAAGCAATGATTCCAGCAGCCCCAATGAACAACAACAGTACACTAACCTGAGTCCACAAGACATCGTAGCTTTTCTTGTGCTCTGTCCTACGTAACTCATTGGACTTTGTGTTCATGTCAACTGCTTCGCTCATGGCTTCTGCTCGTTGATTCATGGACATAGTATTCCAAGTCTCACCATAAACAGAGTCACGTATAAGTTCTATGTACTGCTGCATTTCCTGCTGCTCAGCTTTGGTAAAGTAAGGGATGCTATCCAGTAGTCTCAACGTTAAGCCACTGAGTCCAACTAGCGCAACAATTGCAAATACCTTAATAACTAACTTCATCCTGAATTCCTTATTGTGTGGCTGAGTCTCAGCGCTTAACTACAGTTCCCTGATACCTGAACATTTTCTTAGCTTCAAATAACCTTTCGATTTCCCGTGCGCTCTCCCTGTTGTCCGTGTAGGTAATCATCAGGTAACACTCAGCCTGTAAGAACTTACGCCTACCTTCTTCTGTGGTCAGGTCGTAAGCTGGTGCTATTGAACTGTCGAAGTACAGGTGTTTGGCTAAGATGGAACGTGTCGACCGTACATCACTTGGTTGAACACCTGTACCTTCGTGTTTGAACTTCAGGTACTTCTGAGACGACTTAGCGTGTTGCCTGAGTCTTGCCCTGAGCTTTGTCGCTATGCCGACCTTCAGAGGAATGCCGTCATCAGTGAAGATTTGATACACACCAGCCTTGTTAAGTAACTGGTCAACTTGGCTGAATGCACAGACCTCTACGTCATAGTCATGGTTAACTGACAGTTTGCCTCGTGGCGTAAGCTTACCGTCTGTCAGCACGAGACCTTCAGTTGTTGTATAGCCGCACTTTGCTGCTTGTTTCTTCAGGTCTGTCTCCATGCCTAATCCTTTGCTTCCCATCATTCAATCAATAATATGGGTTACAAGCGGCATATGTAAAGGGTTAGAACGTGAAGCTACGTGAAATCTGAAGGTAAACCAGCAGCTTACCATTGAGACATTCACGTAGCGTTGCCTGATAATTAAGCAAGATGCTCAGAAACAGGCTTGAGACAGTCGGCTTGCTGTATCTTCTCGATATACTGCCAGAGTTCGTCCTTGCTCTTGTACTTACTGTAAAGGTTGTACGTCAAGGACAACTGCTTGTGTCCAGCTAGCTTGGTGGCTATTTCTTCAGGACAACCCACCTGCTCTAGCGCTGTCGCAAAGTGACCTCTAAACGAGTGTAAGCCTGTCTTGTAGCCTTCCACCTTAGCGAACCCTTTAGTTATCTTACCGAACTTCGACGAGATACTGTTAGCGGCACCTTCAGCACCTATTACAGCTTCACCAATCTCAGGGAACAACCAAGGGCTATCTCCTGCCCTGTCTAAGACCTGAAGCACAAGAGGCTTAATAGCTGGTGATACAGGCACTATTCGTTGAGCGTTAACTGTCTTACCCTCTCGTACCTCAAAGAACAAACGACCATCTACATCAACGAACTGTTCCTTTTGAGCTAGTGCTAGTTCACTTAGTCGTGTACCAAGGAACGGCAATAAACGAGGAAGCATGTGTAAGGCATACGGATAAGCCCAAGTCGATGTATTAAGCTTCTTGAAGTCAGTCTCAGCGAGAATGTGAGCCAGTTCTTCATCAGTGAAGTTACGGTAGTGTTCAGGCTTACTTTTCTTCTTGCTTGCTTCAACCTTACAGTTAAGCCAAGGGTTACCGCCTTGAGCCTTCTCACGACTTAAAGCCCATCGCCAGAGTTCTTGTAGCTTAGACTTGTAGTGAGTAACCGTGTTAGCTGATTTACCTGAACTCAGTAATCCATCAATGAACATTTGAGCCTGACCAGAGCTTACATTAGCTGGTAACTCGTCACGACCTAGGAACACTACAAGAGCCTTAACGTATGTAGCCATAGCTGAGACATACTTAGCGTTCTTCTTGTCCTCTGCCCACTGAGACCATTCTTCTGCAACCTCTTTGATTGTCGGTTGAAATTCTGAAGGAATATCTCCAGACATAGCAGCCTTCCAAGCAGCCTGAACTGCTGGATTAGCTTTGTCCTCTGGATTCTCAATGACAACTTCAAGGTCAGCTTCTTCCATCGGGTGATGGTCTGCACCTTCAACTTTCTCACCTTCACGCTCTACGCGTTCCTTTCTCCACGGTGTGTAGTACTCAAAGAACTTAGCCTTGTCTGAGTCACCTCGTTTGACGTGTGCTAGTTGCATATCAATCTCAGCGTTAATCGCGTTACGCTTTAAGATTGCTTCGTGATAGCTGTGAGTGTTGAGAGAGTGTTGTATGTAACTCGACTTGTACTTGTCTTTGAGTAGTACAGGAGTCTTTCGACGATACAACCACAAGCCTGAATCTTGTCTTTTGAGATATTTCTTATCCATCGCTTAAACCATTGCTCAAATAAACAACAACAGAAACTAAAAGTGACCCGAAAGGTGACCCTGCTGGTGACCCAGTTAGGTTATTTAGTTCGTTAATTCGTGGATATTTTTAGAGAGGAAATGCTTGTATGTCAAGCCACTCAAGGGTGAGAGAGAAGTTGGTCGGTGTGAGAGGATTTGAACCTCCGACCCCTGACACCCCATGACAGTGCGCTACCAGGCTGCGCTACACACCGACCGAAAGAGCGAGTAAGTCTACTCAATTTTACTCACAATGCAACGAGAATTAGCAATTAGACAGTTCAAGCGCTCAATTGCTAACCACCTTGTTAAATATCCCCGTAAAACACAGCGTTACAAATGCCGCTAACAGGTGCTAAGCCAATGTCACGTAGCACACCGCGGTGACTACTAAGGCAACCAACACGTTCAGCATCACCCCCTCTCTCGCCATGGTTTTTATATCGAACTTTTCTGTCGAATATGCAATGGCATTAGGTGCGGTTGCTACTGGCAACATGAAGGCGCAACTTGCGCTAATTGCAGCGGGGATCATAAGTAGTTTGGGGTCTACGCCCACCGCAAGACCAGCGGCGGCGAGGATTGGCATAAGCAAGGTAGAGGTTGCGGTATTAGAGGTAATTTCAGTAAGAAACGTAACAAACAAGCAAATACCAAGAACAAGTAGTAACACAGGTAAGGTGGCAAGACCGGTTAACCAAGAACCCATTAAAACGCTTAGGCCCGATGACATAAAGGCTTTAGCAATACAAATACCGCCAGCGAACAACAGCAACATACCCCATGGAATATCATTCGCCGTTTTCCAATCAAGCAGCTTGTCATTGTTGCCTTTTGCGTCAACTTCGCCATTATCGTTTCCGCTATTGGTAAAAAACATTGCAGCAACACCTGCTACTGCAATAGTACTGTCGCTGATTGTAGTTACGCCAATCCAAGCTGTCCAAAAAGGTCTAAAAATCCACGCCAAAGCCACGGTACCAAATATAGCAAGTACACGCTTTTCGGCCTTCGTCCAGGCGCTTGGCACGGGCAAATCTATGTTGCCCACTTCTTTTATACCGCGTGCTAACCATAAGGCCATAATCGGCACACCTAAAATCACAATAGGCACACCTGTTTTCATCCAATCGAGAAAGCTGTATTCAATGCCCAGTGTTTCTTCATACACACTCATAAAAATAATGTTAGGGGGCGTACCTATAGGCGTCCCTACTCCGCCCAAGCTTGCCGAATAAGCAATGCCGAGAATAAGTGCTACCCCAAATCGCGGGTTATCTACCGCGTTAATAATAGCAATGGCCATTGGAAGCATCATAAGTACTGTGGCCGTATTGCTGATCCACATGCTCAGTACGGCGGTGGTTAACATAAAACCCAACACCAGTTTAACCGGGCTGCTACTGCCCGTTATTCGAAGCATGTAAATCGCAAATCGCTTGTGCAGGTTAGCGCGCTCTAGCCCCTTTGAAAGCATAAAAGCGGCCATTAAAAGGATGATTACGTGGCTTCCAAGTGCCGACGCAGCCTCACTGTGTGACAACACTCCAAACAAGGGGAACAGTGCAAAAGGTAATATTGAAGTCGCCGGAATAGGTAACGCCTCGGTTACCCAAAGCACCGCTACAAATAGCGTAATCGCGGCGGTAAAAATAATTTCACTAGGCTGGTTGATAGTCCACAAGCCCAGGCCACTTAAAACTGAGGCGATAAACGCAAACAGAATAATACTGTTTTTACGCGTCGGCTTTCGCTTGAGAATTTCTGAAGAAGGTTCAGGGTGTGTGTGCATTGCGCTTCCCATTGCTGATAGCTTTATTATAAGTGCCAGGGCATTAACCCTCGTTGTTGCTTATATATTTTCTATCAGTAATTAGCGGGAAACGCACGAGGCTTTTCCAAAAAATATTGGTTTTAGGCTATTTTTCTTATTTACTTTCGTCGTCTGAAGAGATTCGGCTTGCTACTGCGCCCGCTTGGTCTTTGTATTTAGCATCCACCCTCGCGTTGTAAGGCTTCTCTGCTGGCGCTGATAGTACCTCAAAACTAAGCGCGCCTATTTTCATTTTGGGGCGAAGCGCCAGAGGCAGTTTACCGCTATTGTAAAACTCAAGAACGATGTTACCCGACCAACCCGGATCAATTCTATGCGCGGTAACGTGCACCATTAAACCCAACCGAGCAAGAGATGAGCGCCCGTCTAGCCAACCAACGATGTTGTCTGGTAATGTGACCGACTCGTGTGTAATCGCCAGCGCCAGTTCGCCTGGGTGTAGAAAGAAGGCTTTACCCTCTTCTAACACAATTTCATCGCTCATTACGTGGTCGAGGGCTTCTTGAACTTGAATTTTTGGGCCACTCAAATCGATAAACGGTGCTTGGTGATCTTCAAACACTCGAAATTTGTTACCTAATCGGATATCCACCGTTACACCGCTAATCTGATCGTAGTCAGGTGTAGGGTCGATTTTAATTTTTCCATCTTGTAGATGTTGGTAGATATCGCGGTCGCACAAGCGCATGGTGTAATCCTCATTTCATTAGGCCGCTATTATGCGGATGTCACTGCTTGCATTCAACTGCTCAAAGGCTTGTTTTACTTGCTTTTGCGCAATTTTTAGAAAGTTTGACGTAATTTTGAATTTAGGCTGCCAAACATGAACTCATTTCGCCTTCTGGCATTCCCTAAACCTATGGTCTTCCATACTGTACCTTTGAAACCATACCTTTAAACCCAAGCCTTTAAATCTATGCCTTCCCTACTATACCTATCGGATCGCCTTTTATATGTTTAGCAGCCCCTTTTCGCGGCTCAACGGTCAAGGCTAGGTGCATAGACAGTGCTCGCGCTGCCTCGCGATAGCTTTCACTCAAGTCGCTTTCAGGTGAGGAAACTAATAAAGGCGTTCCAGCATCACCATGCTCGCGTATATGAATATCAAGTGGAAGCTGACCTAAAAGAGGCAGGCCGTGACGTTCGGCAAGCGCCTCGCCACCGTCTTTAGAAAACACGTAATCTCTTGTGCCGCAAGCTCTGCATTGGTAATAGCTCATGTTTTCGATAAGCCCTAGCACCGGCACGTTTACTTTCTCAAACATGCTTATGCCTTTTTGAGCATCCGCTAATGCTAAATCCTGCGGCGTAGTCACCACCACAGATGCCGTTAGCGGCACTTGTTGGGCCATGGTAAGTTGAATATCGCCTGTACCTGGCGGCATATCTACAATCAAGTAATCGAGTACAGGCCATAGGGTTTCATCTAATAACTGCTTGAGCGCCCGGCTTGCCATAGGCCCGCGCCACACAGCAGCATCTTCTTGAGGAACTAGATAACCAATAGAGTTCGCCACCAGCCCGTGAGCCATAAGCGGCTGCATGTGCTTATTATCTTCACTTTCAGGGTGTGCATCAGGGTTGCCCAACATAATGGGGATAGACGGGCCGTAAATATCGGCATCTAGAATACCCACTTTGGCCCCCTCTTGCATAAGTGCAAATGCTAAATTGATACTGGTTGTCGACTTACCTACCCCGCCCTTGCCCGACGCAATGGCTATGATGTTTTTTATGTTAGTAACCGGCGCTACTTTAGTTTCTCCACTGGCCACATTTTGTCTAAACGTAAGGTTGTCAACATCGAGCTTTCCTTTAAGCTGCGTAAGCACTTCTTGTTTAAGGGAGGCTAATTGAGTAGCAATACAAAATGGCAAGGTAACCGTAACGCCCGCATCTTCATTGTCCGGCTGGCTAAAAGCACACCATGGCAAGGTATCTTCAACATCTAATGAAAAATACGTGGCCAAAATAGCAGCAACTTTTTGAGTTAACGGCTCTGCTTTGCGAGAAAAGAACATAAAATGCCTTACTAGTAGTAGAATTGTGTGAATTACGTAATGCAAAAAACGCGGTTTTCCGCTAGTATTTGCAGCCATTTTGAAACGCAAAGAATCAATAACGTCATTATGTCAGAAAAACGCCGAATTCTGGTAACCAGTGCGTTGCCATACGCAAATGGCTCTATTCATTTAGGCCACTTGCTAGAACACATTCAAACCGACATCTGGACTCGTTTTCAGCGCCTTCGCGGAAACGAATGTTACAGTGTTTGCGCAGACGATGCACACGGTACGCCGGTTATGCTTAAAGCCCAGGAGCTTGGCATTACACCAGAAGAAATGGTGGCGAGAACCCGTGCTGAACATCACCAAGACCTTGTTGATTTTCATGTTAATTACGACAACTACTATGTAACTCATTCGCCAGAAAACAAGGCACTGTGTGAAGAAATTTACACTCGTTTGGATAACGCAGGTTACATCAGCAAGCGTACTATTAACCAGCTGTTCGACCCTGAAAAAGAAATGTTTCTACCGGATCGTTTCGTTAAGGGCACGTGCCCAAGCTGTGGCGCAGAAGACCAAAACGGCGATAGCTGTGACGTGTGCGGTGCAACCTATAGCCCTACTGAAGTTAAGAACCCGCGCAGCGTTGTATCTGGTGCTACACCGGTACTACGTGAGTCTGAGCACTTCTTCTTCGACCTGCCTAAATTTGAAGGCATGTTAAAGGAGTGGATCCGCTCTGGTGCTCTTCAAGAAGAGATGGCAAACAAGTTACAAGAATGGTTCACCGAAGGTCTTCAGCAGTGGGACATTAGCCGTGACGCGCCTTATTTCGGCTTTGAAATTCCAGGTGCGCCGAACAAGTTCTTCTACGTGTGGGTAGATGCGCCTGTTGGCTATATGGCAAGTTTCAAGAACTTCTGCGACCAAAACAACCTAGAGTTTGATGATTTCTGGAAGGCCGACTCAGAAGCTGAGCTTTATCACTTTATCGGTAAAGACATTACTTATTTCCACTGCCTATTCTGGCCTGCCATGCTAGAAGGCGCGGGATACCGTAAGCCGACAGGTGTAAACATTCACGGTTTTGTAACGGTAAACGGCGCGAAAATGTCAAAGTCGCGCGGTACCTTTATTAAAGGCCGCACCTACTTAGACCACCTAAACCCAGAATACTTGCGTTACTACTTTGCCTCTAAGCTGGGTGACGGTGTTACCGACATCGACCTTAACTTTACTGACTTCGCACAAAAAGTGAATTCAGACCTGGTAGGTAAAGTAGTTAACATCGCAAGCCGCTGTGCGAGCTTTATCACTAAGCGTTTCGACGGCAAATTGTCTGACAACGTGATTGAGCCAGAACTTATTGCTGAGTTCCAAAACGCGTCTGAAAGTATTGCTGCGCTTTTCGAAAAGCGTAAGTATCACCAAGCTGTGCGTGAAATTATGGCCCTTGCCGACAAAGCAAACCAATTCATTGATAACAATGCGCCATGGGTTACCATTAAAGACGAGACTAAGCAGCAGTTCACACACGATGTGTGCTCGCTGGGTATCAACATGTTCCGTCTGTTGGTTATTTACTTAAAGCCTGTACTGCCGGTACTTGCGGAAAAAGCTGAAGAGTTCTTAAACGACACGTTCGACTGGAATTCACTGCAAACCCTATTAAAAGGCCACGCCATCAACAAGTTTAAGCCAATGATGCAGCGTGTAGAAATGGAGAAAATTGACGCCATGGTTGAAGACTCTAAAGAAAGCCTAGCGCCTGCTGCACCTGCTATCGACCCAGACAGCCCACTTGCGAAAGATCCAATTAGCGAGACCATCTCGTTTGATGATTTTGCAAAAGTTGATTTGCGTATTGCACGCATTGCTAAAGCCGAACACGTGGAAAAAGCAGACAAGCTTCTGCGTCTAGAGCTTGATTTAGGGGGCGAAACCAAGCAAGTTTTTGCTGGCATTAAGTCGGCTTACTCACCAGAAGCGCTTATTGGCAAGCATACGGTAATGGTAGCTAACTTAGCCCCGCGTAAAATGCGCTTTGGTATGAGTGAAGGCATGGTATTGGCCGCAGGCCCTGGCGGCGACGAGCTATACATTCTAGAGCCGCATGAAGGCGCAAAGCCTGGCATGCGCGTTAAGTAAGCTACTCAAAGCAACATATAAGCGTTTAGGGTTTCATTTAAAAACGCCCTAACCCGCCTTCATATAAAAGCCACGGCAGTTTCAAAACGTCGTGGCTTTTTTATTGCAATGTGTCTGTTCGACTCGGCAGAGTAAAGATTGCGCGTGCTGTCGACTTCTCCTTCCCTGCGCTTAGTGGAAAAACGGCTTAGCAGTATTAACGGCGCGAGCGGTTAAAGGTAGAGGCTCTTACACTGGCGCCTACTGCGGAAAAACTGGGTTTTAAGTTCCGCTTTGGCTTAATTGCCGTCATAGGAATAACCCGCTTTTTCGCTAAAATGACGTAAACCGCACTACACCAAGGCAAGTAAGATGCTAAATACTCTTGAAGCTTAACCGCCCCGCTCCATCGTTGTTGGAAGAAGAGCGTTGAAAACAACACCTGTCGCTGTTCTACTATTTCGAAGCCAAGTAACTGCAGCCAGTCTTTAATGCGATATGAGGTAAAAAAGCGTGCATCGTGAAGAACGTTGCCACGTTTTACTGGCAGATACTTAGCAATACCTGCCAAGCTAAGCGGATTGAAGCCACTAATAATGACATAGCCGTTTTGCGTAATGACGCGATCTACTTCCCTTAAGATTTCGTGGGGATCTTGTGCAAAATCTAATTCATTAGCCAACAGAAAGCCATCAATGCTGTTTTCCGAGAAAGGCAGACGATGTGACTGACCCACTATCGTATTACCTCTATTCTTTTTTACGTTACCATATTCACGGTCTTTGAATGCGTGGCTTGATGCTTTACTTTCGCGTGCTTCCATATCCAGCCCATTTCGCTCACACTGTCCACTTAACTGGCTGTCGAATGGGACATGGTTAATATGATGCCGAATTGGGCTGCTATCTAGGTTAATTTCGGCGCTAAGCGTACCTAATTTTGCAAAGTGATAGCCAAAAATGCGCTCTGCATAATCGCTGCATACGGTGTTGACTGCAGTACGTATATGTTCGCCAGCGGGAAAATCCCCCCAATTTGTAGGGTAGCGAGGTGGTTTGGCTTTAAACGCCGATTTCATTATCACTGCGCGCTCTTTGGTTGCTCTGCTGTCCACAAGCCCCTATAGTAACGCATAATTCTACCTACACAAGCAGGTACAAAAATGACGTCAGAAACACTTCCTTCAAACGTAGCCGTTCACCCTATTCCTGCATTCACTGATAACTATATTTGGTGCCTTCACAATAATGCTAACGCAATTGTTGTTGATCCGGGTGATGCGGAGCCAGTCTTAGCATTCATTAAAGCAAAGGGCTTAACGCTTAGCGCCGTACTTATAACGCATCACCACAGAGATCACACAGGTGGTATTGCAAAGTTAGTATCGGCTGTTCCAGACCTTCCTGTTATTGGTCCGCGAGGTAATCATATTCGAGGCATCACTAAATCGGTGTCGCAAGGGGATACGGTATCGCTGCCTATTCTGAATTTGTCACTGCAAGTGATGGAAGTACCTGGACACACCCTTGATCATATCGCTTTCTTTGGACATGGTGCCTTGTTTTGTGGCGATACCTTGTTTTCTGCTGGTTGTGGGCGATTATTTGAAGGCTCACCGGAGCAAATGTATCACTCACTAAACAAGCTTAAGCGCCTGTCTGATAGCACAAAAATTTACTGTACCCATGAATACACCCAGGCGAACGTTAAGTTTGCGATGGCAGTTGAGCCCAACAATGTAGCGCTTAATGAGTATGCAAATTGGGTAGTATCAATCCGTGAACAAAACCTACCAACGCTGCCAACTAATTTAAAAGAACAGAAAAATATTAACCCGTTTCTACGGGCCCATGAACTTTCCGTAAAAAATGCTGCCGAAGCGTATTGCGAAAATAACCTGGCCGACGATGTAGCAGTCTTTGCTGCAGTTCGCCGCTGGAAAGATGAGTTTTGATGCATTATTAAGCCGATTATCGTAACATTGTCGGTTTGCAGTGCTCCAAGAGGTTTCTTCATATATGCAGTTGAAGTTTTTCCCTCTATCGCCGCTGATATTGGCGATAGGTTTAACGGGTTGTCAGTTAACCGATAATAATAACGACAATGCGCAGATAGAAAGTCACGAAAACGCTTCATTAGAGGCCTGTAATGAAATTCATAACACCGAAGAAGCCATTTCAGATTGTGAAATCGCAAGGGACGGCGTTATTGACGTTGTTCACCCGAATGATCAGACCTTGGAAGAAGGCGCGGAAATCACCGATACACCTGATGTACATACACAGGCGGTAATTACGGATGTGTGGGCGCGAGCTAGCGCCAAGTTTGGGCTTGCAATTCCAGATGATAAAAGAATTAATTCTCAACGAAAATGGTACTTAAAGCACCCTGAGTATATGGCTCGTGTTGTTAAACGGGCAAAGCCTTTTCTTTATTATATTGTTGAAGAAATTGAAAAGCGCGACATGCCTATGGAGCTTGTGCTTTTGCCTATTGTAGAGAGTGCTTTTGACCCCTTTGCCTATTCCCACGGACGCGCTGCGGGAATGTGGCAGTTTATTCCCGGCACGGGTAAACGTTTTGGCATGCCGCAAAACTGGTGGTATGACGGGCGCCGTGACGTAGTTGCTTCAACCCAAGGTGCGCTTGATTACCTAACCTATTTAAATGAAATGTTTGATGGAAACTGGCTGCACGCGCTTGCCGCGTACAACAGTGGCGAAGGCCGAGTACAAAGAGCGATAAAAGCGAACCAACGAGCGGGAAAACCCACTGACTTTTGGAATTTAGACTTACCAAGGGAAACTCGCGCCTACGTACCAAAGCTTCTCGCATTGGCGGATATTCTCAAAAACAAAGATGAGTACGCTTACTCTTGGCCGGAAATTGAAAATGTGGCTGTTATCGAAGTCGTCGATATAGGCTCACAGGTCGATTTAGCCTTCGCAGCAGAGCTCGCAGGCATGTCGTTAAAAGAATTACACGGATTAAACCCAGGCTTCAATCGCTGGGCAACCTCTCCAGATGGCCCTCATCGGCTGGTCCTGCCCATCGGAAAGGCGGCGGCGTTTTCTCAGGCCCTTGCCAATATTGATCAAAAGGAGCGGTTAAACTGGGTGCGCCATTCCGTTAAGCCCGGCGATAGCTTAAGCAAAATTGCCAAGCAGTACCACACTACGGTAAAGGTGCTAAAACGAATCAATGAGCTGGATTCATCTATGATCCGCGTGGGTCAAGCTATTATGGTACCTGTCGCGCTTCAAGAGCTAGACAGCTATACCTTGTCGCAGGAACAACGTCTTGCAAGCTTGCAAAATAGTCATAGTTCTAAGCAGAAAGTTAGTCACACAATTAAATCGGGTGATACGCTTTGGGATATTGCGCGTAAGTACAAGATAAGCACCAATCAGCTTGCTAAATGGAACGGCATGGCTCCAGGCGATATGCTGCATCCGGGCAAAACGCTGGTTGTATGGCAAGAAGGCAGCGCGCAAACTGGGGTTACTAAAACAATTACCTATACGGTAAGAAGCGGTGATTCTCTTTCTCGTATTGCCAGTAAGTTCAATGTTAAAATAGGCGACATAGGCAAGTGGAATTCGCTTAATACCAAACGCTATTTACAGCCAGGTCAGCAACTTAAACTTCACGTGGATGTGACAAGGTCAAGCGCCTCGGGCTGATGACTGTTTAAAAGCACTATACAGGATACGGAAATGCTAAGAATTAACCGAGAAAATTTGCGAAACAGTCATGAAACGCCTTGGTTAATTTTAGACTTAGTCATGCTGGGTATACTTTTTATAAACCTGGCATGGCTCATTTTTGATGCGCTGTATGCCACTGACTTCGTTTATGGCCTTCTAGGTACTTATTTCCCCGCATTTCTAAATACTTACGACCCTATACACAACAACTTTTTGCTGGTCGACCTAGTTTTCATCGCCATCTTTTTCACCGAATTCTGCTTTCGCTGGATTGTTGCTATTGTTCGAAAAGAACACTTACGTTGGTATTTCTTCCCTTTTTTACACTGGTACGACATTATCGGCTTGATACCAACCGGCCCTACTCGCCTGTTTCGTTTCTTGCGCATATTCTCAATACTACATCGACTGCACAAGTTCGAAATTATCGACTTAAATCAAACCGCGGTCTTCCGCTTTTTTGCGTTCTATTATGATGTATTTGTGGAAGAACTGAGCGACCGGATTGTTGTTAAAGTGCTAAGTGACGCGCAAAAAGACATCTCTGCGGGCTCTCCTTTGTTAGATGATATTAACGCACAAGTGCTTGCCCCCCGCCGTCCTGTCATTACTCAATGGATGGCAGGTGTAATCAATCATTTAGGCCAGTCTATTCAAAGCGAAGAACACGGCGAGGTGATTCGAGAGCACGTACGGAAAAGTGTAGGTAAAGCGGTAAGAAGCAATGCACAAGTTTCCTCTCTTCACTACCTGCCGGTAATTGGTAGAACTATCGAAAACACCCTAGAGGAGTCGGTAACGGATATCGTAACCACATCGCTGGTAAACCTGTTAAGCGACTTAGACGCTGAACGAATTGACCACTTTATTTCTGTGGGCATGCACGACTATACACCTACTGCCGACGCGCTAGATAAAGAAGTGCTTAATGTTGTAAATGAATGTTTGGAATTGGTGAAAGCCCATGTTGCACAGCAGCGTTGGAAGTCACATCTCACCGAAAAAGAAACAGCTATTCCTACCGGCAAACCTGACGTAAACCAATAAGCGCTGTCTTTAGAATACCCATCCTCGGAAGCAGCGTAACAAACGTTACAACTTGGCATACAGGCTACATAGTTATTGGCGACGCAACCCAAACCCTGCTATTCGGTGTGCAGGTTAGTGTTCGCAAATGGAGATGTGTAGAGCACAAATATTCTGTCAACAAACGTTGTAGATATCGACAAAAAAGCCCACATCCGTGGGCGCTCAATTTAGGGCTGAATAAACTGGCTTATCTTTTATGCCAAATTAGGCTTTACGCCACGTTGTGCCGCTTGGGCCGTCTTCTAGCACTACGCCTTTTGCATTTAACGCATCGCGTGCAGCATCTGCGGCTGCCCAGTCTTTAGCAGCACGGGCATCGTTACGTTGTTTAATTAACGCTTCAATTTCAGCGGCTTCGTCATCATTGCCCTCACCACCTTTAAGATAGGTGTCTGGGTCGCTTTGAAGCATACCCAAAATTGCACCTAAGCCTTTAAGAACCGCTGCCAGTTTACCCGCTTCTTCGGCGTTGCCTTTTTGGCGGTTAAGCTCACGGGCCACATCAAACAACACTGAAAAGGCTTCAGGCACGTTTAAATCGTCGTTCATAGCCGCTTCGAAACGCGCTAAGTAACCACCGTAGCTAAGGTCAGTACTTTCGTCTACTTCAACACAACGCAGCGCGGTGTACAAACGCTCTAGGGCCGCTTTTGCTTGGGTGATGTTGTCTTGTGAGTAGCTTAACTGGCTACGATAATGCGCCGACATTAAGAAGAAACGCAAGGTTTCTGAATCGTGCTCTTTAAGCACATCGCGCAATGTGAAGAAGTTGCCTAACGACTTAGACATCTTTTCGTCATTAACTTGTACCATACCCGCGTGCATCCACACGTTTACATAAGGCGTGTCGTACGCGCAGCACGACTGAGCGACTTCGTTTTCATGGTGCGGGAAGGTTAAATCTGAACCTCCTCCATGAATATCAAAATGTTCGCCAAGATGCTTGTGGTTCATTGCAGAACATTCAATGTGCCAACCGGGGCGACCGTCTCCCCATGGTGATTGCCATGCTGGCTCACCGGGCTTGGTGGTTTTCCAAAGTACAAAATCTAGCGGATCGTCTTTACCTGCCGCCACTTCAACACGCGCACCAGCTTTAAGCTGATCTAAGTCTTGCTTACTTAACTTGCCATAATCTTCATACTTACTTACGTCAAACAACACATCGCCGCTTTGAGCTTGATAAGCATAGCCTTTGTCCATCAGACGCTGAATAATTTCGATGATCTCATCCATGTGGCCGCTTACTGTCGGCTCCACATCTGGCTCTAGTAAATTAATTGCCGCAAAGTCTTCGTGCATCATAGCAATCGTACGTGCGGTTAGCGCCTCAAAGCTTTCGCCATTTTCATTGGCGCGAGCAATAATTTTATCGTCAATATCCGTGATGTTACGCACGTACTTTACATCTAAACCAAGGTGGCGTAAGTAGCGTACTAAAACATCGAAGCTAAGGTAGGTACGGGCATGCCCCATATGACTGAGGTCATAAACGGTAATACCACACACATACAAACCCACTTTCCCTTCTTGAAGCGGAACAAATTTCGCTTTTTCACGGGTTCGGGTATTGTAAAGATGTAGCATGTCTATATTTCCTATTTGTCATAATTTTTGGGCCGCAAAGTTTAGCACCGTCATCATTTAAATGGTACAAGGCTTTTGCGTTGAAGCACTATTTTGCGCTACTGCCCTCTTTTGCGCTAAAATCCGCGCACTTAATTTATAGGCTAACACACAGGACAAACCACAATGGTTACGTTAAAAACAAATTTCGGTGACATCACGCTTGAGCTTTTTGAAGATAAAGCGCCTAAAACCGTAGCGAATTTCCTTTCTTACGTGGAAGACGGTTTTTTCGACAACACTATTTTTCACCGCGTAATTAACAATTTCATGATTCAAGGTGGTGGTTTTACACCTGATATGGATCAGAAAGACACTAAAGATCCTATCGAAAACGAAGCAGACAATGGCGTAGCTAATGAAGTCGGTACTATCGCAATGGCGCGTACTCAAGATCCGCACTCCGCTACTGCACAGTTTTTTATTAACGTAAACAACAACGACTTCCTTAACCACTCTGGCAAATCGGTCAACGGTTGGGGCTACTGTGCTTTTGGTAAAGTGGTTGAAGGCATGGACGTAGTAGAGAAGATCAAAGCAGTGAAAACAGGCAACCACGGCTACCACCAAGATGTACCTGTAGAACCAGTGATCATTGAGAAAGCAGTCGTTGCTTAAATAACGCTGAAATTACAGCTTAGCTAATTGCCTAAATAACTCTTTAGTCAAACTACTAAACAATGGCTTAGCCGGCACGTTTTTCGAAACATGCTTATAAGCCTTTAGTTAAATACAAGCCGCGTTAATTTAACGCGGCTTTTTAAACCACATTAAGAAGATTTATGTCGTTTACCTACTTCATTGCCGATTTACATTTAAGTGCAGACCGTCCGGATATTACTGACTGTTTGATGCGCTTTTTACAAGAAGACGCGATCAATGCCGATGCACTTTACGTACTTGGCGATTTATTTGAAGTATGGATTGGTGACGACAATGTAACCCCCTTTAACACCGCTATAGCATCAGCTTTTAAAACGGTGAGCAAACAATGCCCTGTTTACTTTATTCACGGCAACCGCGACTTTGCTATTCGAGATAAATGGCTGTCTAAAGCGGGCATGACGTTGCTAAATGAACAGGAGGTTGTAGACCTTTACGGTACACCCACCCTTCTCACTCATGGCGACGAGTTATGCACCCGTGACGTTGCCTACCAAAAGTTTCGCAAGAAATCACGTGGCTGGTGGTGGCCTCGCTTAATGCTGGCCCTTCCTTTGTGGTATCGACAACGGGTAGCTGATAACGGTCGTGCCGAAAGTAAAGAAAAGCAACAGAACCTAAAGCCTGAGATTATGGATGTAACGCCAGAAGAAGTGGTTAAGGTGATGGAAAAGTGGGGCGTACAGCGCATGATCCATGGTCATACGCACAGACCAAACATTCATAGTCTCAAAGCGAATGGAAAATCAGCGACGCGTATTGTTCTTGGTGATTGGTATGACCAAGGCAGTGTGTTGAAGGTTACCGCCTCCGAAGTTATGTTACAACATCACAACTTTAAATAAGGAAATCTGACACTTACACGTGGTCCTACCACTTTTTTTATTACCATTAATAAAATTTTAAAGTGTGCAATTCCTTACCGCTAACTCACTATAAAACGTGAGCTTTATCAAATTTCCAATAACGTTAAAATCCCTCGATAATACAGTTTTGTGACATTTATGACAGTTCAGCAATATAAATGTCAAAGAATTGTCACCTTATCTCCCTACGCTCTCCGTGATTTAACGATTCACTCCCCATGCAAGGAATGCTGATGGGTAGTGATGAGATGTCTAGACAACACCACAACCAATACAAACAATACGTTTAGGAAAAAATCATGAATCGTACCTGGAAAGTGGCATGCACCGCAGTCGCTCTAGCGGTTTCTGCTAGTCTTCACGCGGCAGTGTTACCAGAGCATCAGTCAAACAGCGCTTGGTTTACTGACGCTCAAGCCAAACTATCTACAAAGCTCCAAACAAACAATCAGTTTAAAGCGAAGAATGTTATTTTATTCGTTGGCGATGGAATGGGTATTTCTACCCTTACCTCAGCACGAATTCATAAGGGGCAGTTAGCAGGCAACCCTGGTGAAGAAGGTTACTTAAGTTTTGAAAGCTTTCCTCATACGGCGTTGGTTAAAACATACAACGTAGATGCGCAAACGCCAGATTCTGCGGGCACCATGACCGCCATGGTGTCAGGCCTTAAGACCGACGTGGGCGTTATTGGTGTTGACGAAGATATTGAACGCGGTAACTGTTCAACGGTTGCTGGCAACGAAGTCATTACCGCATTAGAACTTGCTGAAATTAAAGGCCTGTCCACAGGTATTATTTCTACTGCGCGTATCACCCATGCAACACCAGCGGCAACCTACGCAAAATCGGCAGATCGTAACTGGGAAGACATTTCAGATATGCCGGAAGCCGCTGTAACTGCTGGCTGTAATGACATTGCGGACCAGCTCGTCAATTTTGAAACCTACTTAGAAGCACGCTACACCGGTGTTGATGTGGATGGTATCGATGTCGCTATGGGCGGTGGTCGCCGTCACTTCTTGCCAAAAGACGCCGCATTTAACAGCCCTGATGCCGTAAGCGACGTTGAAGGTGATAGAACCGACGAGCGCGATCTTACAGCTGAATGGCAAGCCATGTATGAAAATGGTGTATATGTTTATGACCAAGCAGGTTTTGACGCGATAGACACTGAAAGTGTTGAACGTGTGTTCGGTCTTTTCAACGAGTCTCATATGCAATACGAAGCAGACCGCGGAAACGACATTGCTGGTGAGCCATCAATTGCAGAAATGACAGAAACGGCAATTAACATTCTTGATAACAACGAGAATGGCTTTTTCTTAATGGTTGAATCAGGTCGTATTGACCACGCTCACCACGCAGGTAATGCAGCAGGTGCATTAACCGACACCTTAGCATTTGAAGAAGCGGTAATGACTGCGGTTGAAAATACCAACCCGTCAGAGACGCTAATTCTCGTCACTGCCGACCATGGTCACGTGTTTACCATTGCTGGCTATCCAAAGCGTGGCAATCCAATTCTTGGCAAGGTAGTCAATGTGGGCTCTGAGGATGCGGCAACGGCGGCAGACGGCACACCATACACCACGCTAGGCTACACCAATGGTCTAGGTTTCCGCAACTTAGGTAATGAAACGGATTCCGATGCCACGTACGCACTGGAAAACGAAGCAGGTCGCGTTGATATCACTAATATCGACACCACAACGCCGGGCTATCACCAAGAAGCACTTATTCCACTTAGTTCAGAGACTCACTCTGGAGAAGACATTGCATTGCATGCCAAAGGACCTGGAAGCCAGCTCGCGCAAGGCGTAATAGAGCAAAACGTTGTTTTCCACTTGATTAATCAAGCGCTTGGCCTTGTAAACGAGTAAGTAGAGATAAGAATATGAACCTTTTTAAATTAAGTATAATTGCGGTAGCAGTAGCAGGTCTCTCAGCGTGTAGCTTGGAAGGCGATGATGGCAACGATGGCGCGCCTGGAGCCCCCGGAGCTGATGGTGCAAACGGTCAAAATGGCTTAACAAGCCTTACCGTTCAAACTGAATTAGCGGTGGGCGATGCTAATTGTCCTAATTCAGGTGTGCGCATCGACTCAGGCTTAGATGCAGATGCTGACGGCACCCTTGCCGATTCTGAAATCACTTCAACAAGCTTTGTTTGTGTGCCTGGAGTTAACAGCGTTAGTAACAGTGAACTTTTGACTAGCTTAAATAACGAGTGGTTCGTAGCCGCTCAAACCGAAGTGGAAAACAATAAAGCGGTGTGGATGAACGCAACTTCGGGTGAAAGCGCTGCTTCATCAAATGCGGCGTTTACTGCCACAGTTAATTCTCGAGAAGAATTAGACGCCATGGTAGCTAATCTTCGTGGTAAAGCAAAAAACGTTATCTTGTTTGTAGGTGACGGCATGGGCGTTTCAACGGTTACCGCAGCTCGTATTTTAGACGGACAAATGAACGGCCTTGCCGGCGAAGAAAACCAGCTTAGCTTCGACAAATTCCCCTTCTCTGGCCTTTCAAAAACCTATAACGTCGATGCCCAAACTCCGGATTCTGCGGGCACAATGACCGCGATGATGAGCGGTATAAAAACCGACGTTGGTGTTATCGGGGTTGACGAAGATATTGAGCGCGGAGATTGTTCTACCGTTGCGGGTAACGAGTTAGTGACGGCGCTTGAGCTTGCAGAAATCGCAGGTAAGTCTACCGGCATCATTTCAACTGCCCGTATTACACACGCAACACCTGCTGCAACTTACGCTAAATCTGCTGACCGCAACTGGGAAGACATTTCGGATATGCCAGAAGCAGCGGTTACTGCAGGCTGCTCTGATATTGCCGACCAGCTAATTAATTTCGAAGCCAACTTAGAAGCGAGCTTCGAAGGCTTAGACGTTGATGGCATTGAGGTGGTAATGGGAGGCGGACGCCGTCACTTCTTACCTCGCGACGAAGCGTTCAACAGTCCGGATGCGGCTAGCAGCGTAGAGGGAGACCGTACAGATGGACGTGACTTGACCGCTGAATGGCAAGCAATGTACGAGAACGGCGTGTATATTTTTGATCAGTCTGGCTTTGACGGATTAAATACAGAAACCACTGAAAAAGTGTTTGCGCTGTTTAACGAATCGCACATGCAATACGAGGCCGACCGTGGCAACGATATTGCGGGTGAACCGTCTATCGCCGAAATGACGAGCGCAGCAATTAAAGTATTGGATAATAACGAAAAAGGCTTCTTCCTTATGGTTGAATCTGGTCGTATTGACCATGCTCACCACGCGGGAAATGCCTACGGTGCACTTCATGACACTATCGCCTTAGCTGAAGCCGTTGATGCTGCTGATAAGCTTACCGATGACGAAGATACGTTAATTATCGTTACTGCTGATCACGGGCACGTATTTACCATTGCGGGTTACCCTAAGCGTGGCAACCCAATTTTAGGTAAAGTAGTAAACGTAGGTTCAGACGAAGCAGCCACAGCTGCCGACGGTACGCCATACACCACGCTTGGCTACACCAATGGTTTAGGCTTTAGAAATCTTGGAGACGTGACTAATTCAGACGCCTCTTATTTAGAAGGCCCAGATACAGGTCGTAAAGATATCACTGATATAGACACAACTACACCAGGGTATCACCAGGAAGCGTTGATTCCGTTAAGCTCTGAAACTCACTCGGGTGAAGACGTAGGCATTTATGCGAAAGGCCCAGGCGCTTTCCTTATCAACGGAACCAACGAACAAAGCGTTATTTTCCATGTTATGGATTTTGCGGGAGACTTTGTATCTCAAGCAGAAAGTGCAATGGAATAAGCTTTTTAAAAGTTAAAACAAGGGCGGCCTTCGGTCGCCTTTTTCCATGTAAGTAAGCAACATCATTCACTCTAGGATTTAATGAATGAAATCACTCAAAGCCTCTATCTTTGCTTTTGTGTTTTTTTCTGGTTTAAGCACGCATGGCCTGGCTCAAGATATGAAGAATCACTCTGCCATACATGCATCTCCTGAACTTGTTTGTGAGAAAAACGGCGCTAACCTTCACGCAGCGTACGAAACAAGCATTAAAAGCCCATCAAAAGACCCAAAAACTACATCACTTCATTTGTGGCGAAATGCAAATAATGTGGCGCATGAATATCCCGTAACAAATATTACTGAGTCTTGGACACTGGTTCGAGAGCGTTTTATCAAACCAACTCGATATTTTGATGCTCACGTGCGCGCCATAGAATATCAGCCTGGAGAAACTATCCACGGTAAAAAAGAGACGGATTTTTCCTACCGCTACCAGCTTATAAGTGACAAACTCATTAACGCAATGTCGCTAGACAAAAAAGACGGTAAAGGGTGCGATACGGTTGAATACTACTCACTGGAAAGCCCCCAAGGTAAATTTACACTTAAGTGGCTTCCTTACCTAAAATTGGTGGCATTTTTTAGCGTTGATAAAAACGGCGTAACCAGAGAATGGAAACTTACGAACGTTGATTTTAATGCTAATACCGAAGCCTTTTTTTCAAAAAGACGTGACTATCAAAGTACAGATTACGCTGATATTGGCGATGACCATACTGACCCGTTTTTAACCAAAATGGTCACCCAGGGCTTTATTGAAGCTGGAGCCAGTGGGTTCTATGATGAACATGGCCACAGTATCGGTGAAACCCATTCTCACTGAGAATATAGCGCGTAATAAATAAGTGGCCATGCACTTTACATGGCCATTTAAAAATTCTGTAAAAAGGATTTATTACAAACTATCCCAAAGTACATAAGTTATTCACTGGCTTAATTTTTGTTCTATGGTATAAAAGAGCAAAATGAGCGACTCATCATGGATGGTGTAAATGACAGATGTACTTCTTTCCCCTGCAAACTTTTGGTTCAGCATCGCGCTATTCGCCGTTTTCTTAGTTTTTATTCTTGAGCTTATCAGCACCGTTTTTGGTATGAGTCTTTTGGGATTAGGCGACGACTTTGCCGAATTCGATGGTGAAGGATTCCTTAGTACATCCTTTGCCAGTTGGCTAAATATAAACAAAGTTCCTTTTCTTGTTTACCTCATTGTATTAATGACCTTTTTTGGCCTTTCAGGGCTAATCATCAACGGTTTAAGTGCAAGTATCCTTAATACAACATTCCCCTCACTTGTCTCAGTTTTGCTCGCTTTGGCGATGGGGTTGTTTATTACGGCAAAAACTGTTCGGCTGATTTCAAACTTGCTACCCAGCGTCGAATCTAGCGCCCTTAGTAGCGACGACTTTCTTGGCTCTGTTGCTGAGATAACCATTGGAAAGGCAAGTAGAGGAAACCCCGCAGAGGCAAAGTTCACCGATCATTATTCGCAACCTCATTTTGTGTTAGTAGAGCCATTTGAAGACCATGAGCTTTTCTCGCAAGGAGAGCGCGTAATTTTAGTTCAAAAAAATGAACACAGCTGGTTAGCAACACGCTACCAATAACCTAAAAAGAGATAAAAGTATGGATACAATTCAACCATCTAGCTTGCCGTCAATCCTCTTTATTGCCGGTGCCATTGTTGTAGGGCTCATTGTTATTGGCCTTATTTTCGCAAAACTCTATACCCGCGCCACCAAAGAAACCGCCTTTGTAAGAACGGGGTTAGGCGGCGAAAAAGTAATCAAAGACGGGGGTGCCTTGGTACTGCCTGTTGTTCATGAAATTATTCCGGTGAACATGAACACCCTTCGCATTGAGGTAGAAAAAATTCAGAAAGACGCGCTTATCACCAAAGATCGCATGCGCGTTGACGTAAAAGCGGATTTTTATTTGCGCGTCGCGCCAAATGCGAGCGGCATATCAATGGCCGCGCAAACGCTTGGTACACGTACCACCCGAGCAGAAGAAGTTAAAAAGTTAATGGAGTCGAAATTTGTTGACGTCCTTCGCGCCGTAGCCGCTGAAATGACTATGACTGAAATGCATGAACAGCGTGCTGACTTTGTGCAAAAAGTTCAGCAAAGCGTCGCTAACGATCTTGAAAAGAATGGTCTAGAGTTGGAATCGGTAAGCTTGACAGGCTTTGACCAAACAGACCTTCAGTTTTTCAATGAAAACAACGCGTTCGACGCCGAAGGTCGCGCTCGCTTAACCAAAATCATTGAAGAAAAACGCAAAGAAACCAACGATATTCAGCAAGAAAACCGTATTCTTATCGAGCAACGCAACTTAGCAGCAGAAAAGCAATCGCTTGATGTAAAACGCGATGAAGAAGAAGCCCGTCTCGCCCAAGAGCAAGTGCTAGCCTTTAAACGTCAGGAACAAAAAGCAGAAATTGCCAAGCAGCGTGAAATGAAAGAGCGTGAAGAACGCGAAGCTGAGATTGCAAAAGAACGTGCCATTGAGGCCGCTGAAATTGAAAAGTCGCGAGAAATTGAAACGCAAGAAATCGCCAAGCGTCAAGCCTTGGAGCAGGCACGCATCCGCCAGCAGCAAGAGGTAGAGGTTTCGGAACAAATCAAGCAAATTGCGGTTGCAACTAAATCAGAAGAAGAATCCGCAGCCCGCGCAAGAGCAGCCGAAGCTGAAAAACAGAAAGTAGAAAAAGAAGAAGCGGTACTGACAGCAAAATCTGTAGCTGAAGCAGAGCGTAAAAAACAAATTGAAGTTATTGATGCACGTAAGGAAGCGGAGCGTGAGGCGGTAGGTATTACCGTTGAAGCACAGGCTAAGAGAGAAGCTGCTGAAAACTCTGCTGCCGCGATTCTTACTGAAGCGAAGGCTAATGCTGATGCCAAAATGCTTCAAGCTGCGGCTGACGAGAAAGTGCTCGCCGTTGAAGCGCAAGGTAAACAGGCGCTTTACGAAGCTGAGAACACACTTAAAACTGAACAGATTGAACTGCAAAAAGCCCTTGCTATGCTTAAAGTATTGCCTGAACTCGTGGCAAACGCAGTTAAGCCTCTTGAAAATATTGAAGGTATTAAAATTCTACAAGGTTACGGTCAAGGTAACGGCGCAAAAGGCGAGCACACTATTGCCACTACTGGCGGTGGTCTAGCTGAACAAGTAACGCAAGCCGCGCTTAGTTACCGTGCCAATGCACCTTTGGTAGACTCGATGCTTCGTGAAGTGGGCTTGGTAGACGCTGACAATGGCACATTAGAAGACTTGGTAACGAGTAACAGTGATTTGCTAGCTAAGGCAAACGCTGTAAAACCAAAAGCTATTGCAACACCACCTGAGCAGTCAAGTGGTAATAAGACATCAGAAGCGTCTCCATTGGAATAACGTTAAGTTTTCAAATACGTTCTAAACCTGACATTGCTACACTGTTTACGCTCTAGGAAACGCCCTCAACATTCTAACATTTCATTCGTTGGGGGCCTCTTGTGTTTGCATTCCTCCCCTTTTTTAAACGCTGCAAAAGTTGTTTGTTAGTAGTAGTATAAACGCGTACTGATAGACGCCTGGCCGAGTTAACATATCTTTCACAAACCGAGATGATAGGCCACTTAAATTCGAGGAGATTTCTGATGTCGTCGATACACGAAGAACCTGAAAAGCCTTTGAGAGATGACTGCTGCGGTGGGGGCTCATGCTGCCCTTGTGTCTGGGACGTCTACTATGAAAAGTTGGCTAAGTGGAAGGAAGTCAAGGAAGAACAAGAAAATAACGAAGCGTCGAGCGACATCGGCAATTAAAAAGTTACAGGCGCACGTCGTAAACTAGCGACAATAACCCACCGTTCCACCTACAGCAAAACCAAACAATCAACGCCAAACCAACATTTTTGCAACACCCTTCGTTATTGAACTTCTCATTTACAAATTCTCGTTGTGCTGATAACCTATCTTAATCGATTAAGTTATTAATTTTACTGGCGTCAACTGTCACTACGTTATGTTAGTAAAATATCAACAATTAAGCAAAGCCCGTTACATGTTCAGCTATGGACCAACAAGACTGGTAGCGCTTGACTTAAAGTAATGCACGCTCGCGATGTATTCGAAGTACGAGTAAGCACATGCTGAATTTTGGAGAGTTATCATGTCTATACGCAATGGCGTTCAATTAATCACCTATGCAGACCGATTAGGTGATGGCAACATAGAGAGCCTTACAAGCCTTCTTCAAGGCCCGCTAAATGGCTTATTCACCGGTGTTCACATTCTCCCCTTCTACTACCCATATGATGGTGAAGATGCTGGCTTCGATCCTATTGATCACACCTCCGTCGATGAACGATTAGGTGACTGGAACAACATCAAAAATCTGGGTGAATCGGTAGATATCATGGCCGACCTTATTGTTAATCATATGTCTGGCCAAAGCGAAGCGTTTAAAGATGTGTTGAAAAAAGGTCGCGAGTCTGACTATTGGCCACTATTTCTTACTAAAGAAGATGTGTTTAAAGGTAATGACCAAGCGTTAATCGATGAGCAAATTGCTCAAGTGTTCCGCCCTCGCCCAACACCGTTTTTCAGCGATTATGAGGTAGGCACAGAAACTGATTCTCCAGAGACGGTTCCGTTTTGGACTACCTTTACTTCCAACCAAATCGATATTGATGTTGAATCGCAATTAGGTAAAGATTATTTATCTTCTATCCTACAATCATTCACTGAAAGCAACGTTGATCTTATTCGTCTTGACGCGGCAGGCTATGCAATTAAGCGCACAGGCACTAACTGTTTTATGCTTGAAGAAACCTTCGAGTTTATTGAAGAACTTTCAACGCGCGCACGTTCGATGGGCATGCAGTGTCTTGTAGAAATTCACAGCCACTACCAAACCCAAATTGATATTGCTTCTCGTTGTGACAGTGTTTATGACTTTGCACTACCGCCTTTGGTGCTGCATACGCTGTTTACCAAAGATGCAAGCGCACTGGCACATTGGCTATCAATTTCACCTCGCAACTGCTTTACAGTTCTAGATACGCACGACGGCATCGGCATTGTTGACGTGGGCGCAAGCGGTGACAAGCCGGGCTTATTAAACGCCGAGGCTATTAATGCGTTGGTGGAGCAAATTCACGTTAACTCTAATGGTGAGTCTAAAAAAGCCACCGGCGCTGCCGCGAATAACGTTGATCTCTACCAAGTCAACTGTACCTATTATGATGCGCTTGGCAAAGATGACTTCGCTTATTTGGTGGCGCGTGCCATTCAGTTCTTTAGCCCAGGTATTCCTCAAGTTTATTACGGTGGTTTACTCGCTGCACAAAACGATATGGAATTACTAGCTAGAACCAACGTCGGTCGCGATATTAACCGTCCGTACTTAACATCTACCATGGTTGAAGAGGCAGTGCAAAAGCCGGTTGTTAAAGGCTTAATGCAACTTATTACCCTTAGAAACGAAAGCCCAGCATTCAATGGCGCGTTCGACGTAAGCTACAGTAATAACACACTGGTACTTACTTGGAATAAAGACGGCGATATTGCGTCATTGACCGTCGATTTTAACAATATGAGTGCCACAGTACACACTGTCACTAACGGCGAGGAAAGTACGCTGTCTGTCGTTTCTTTACTTGCCTAAACCGTAAATAGATAGGTAATTAACCTTAGTAATAGTGTGGCTCGAAAAAGGTGGGTGTGGGGAAGCTTTTCCTACACTCACCTTTTTTTGTTTTCCTCACTTTGTGTAATACAGAGCGCCTAATGCACTTTATCGCTGCCCCTTAAATTACCTATGTTCATCATTGTAGGTTCTGCCCCAATCACATAGCTGGCGCAAGGTTGGCTCTAGCGTACGACCTAGGTCTGTAAGTGAGTATTCGACGCGCGGGGGCACTTCAGCATACACTTTGCGATTGACCAACCCATCACGTTCTAGTTCTCTTAACTGCTGAGTAAGCATTTTCTGTGTAACGCCCTGAAGACGCCTACGCAATTGACTAAAGCGCAGCGTTTTATGGCACAAGTGCCATAAAATAACGCCTTTCCACTTTCCACCAATTATTTCTAACGATACGGCTACGCCACAAACATACTGAGCCGCGTCATTTTCTTTTTCCCCAATTTTAGCTGATTTGGCATTAATAGAATCTACGGTAACAATACCGTCAGCCTTCTCTGCTTCTACCCGTGTTAAATTCGCCGTCATAGCAATTCCTTAAAAAGCAAAACAGCCGACGCTGCTCTTGGTTTTAACCAGTGCAAACTTCAATAAGATAATTTAGAGAAGCCAGCGATCATTTCCAATAGTATCTTTTTGGGTACTACCCTACTAAAAAGTGCATACTTGCGCAAAGTGTATATATTGTCACAATGGGAAGCGTAACTTTCAACCAATGGAGACAGGTATGACATCGTTCAAAGCGTTGCTTGTAGAAAAACAGGAAGATAAATCATTTGTCCGCAGTGTAAGCCAGCGTTCGCTTGATGATTTACCAGAGGGCACCTTACTCATTAAGGTGCAGTATTCATCACTAAACTATAAGGATGCGCTATCAGCCACCGGAAATCCCGGCGTAAGCAGAAACTTCCCCCATACCCCGGGTATAGACGCGGCAGGCACAGTTATATCCTGCGATGACAACAGCTTCAAAGAAGGCGATGAAGTTATTGTAACCGGCTATGACTTGGGTATGAACACGGCAGGAGGGTTTGGCGAATATATTCGAATTCCAAGTGAATGGGCAGTGGCTAAACCCGATGGTTTATCGTTAAGGGAGTCTATGGTAATAGGCACCGCAGGCTTCACTGCCGGGCTATCTGTTCAAGGTTTAGTCGAACATGGTATTTCGCCAGAAAAAGGCGATATTCTGGTTACAGGTGCAACGGGGGGTGTGGGCTCTGTGGCAGTAGCCCTGCTTGCCAAAGCGGGTTACTCGGTCGTCGCCTGTACTGGGAAAAAAGAACATGAGTCATTTTTAAAAACACTCGGCGCAAGCAAAGTAATAACTCGCGACGAACTGTTAGAAAATAAAGAGCGCCCAATGTTAAAAGAACAATACGCTGGCGCTGTAGATACGGTGGGTGGTGAATACTTAGCGCAAGCCATTAAGGCTACCCAATATGGCGGAACAGTGACATGCTGCGGGCTTACCGCTTCTGCCGACCTGAATGTTAGCGTATTTCCATTTATCTTGAGAGGCGTTTTGTTACTTGGCATCGATTCTGTGCAGTGCCCTATGCCGCCTAGATTGAGATTGTGGGATAAGCTTGCCAGTGAATGGAAGCTCGATTGTCTTGATGACCTTACAGAGGAAGTAAATCTAGATGCCGTTAATGAAAAAATTGACGCCATTTTAGAAGGGCAGATTTCAGGCCGTACGTTAGTGAATGTTCAAGCCTAGGCTTTGGGGTCAAATTAGGCTTTATTCTTTCCTATTGACCATTAATAGTCGCAGGCAATTAAATATTGCCTGCAACTAACCTACTCTTAATTAGAAGCCTTCCAAGACGAGTTTACCAATAGCCCGCCCTTCTTCTAAAATTCTGTGCGCTTCAATCAAGTTTTCAGCGTTAATTTTACCTAAGTGTTTTCCTACAGTTGTCTTTATTTTTCCTTCATCAATAAGTGATGCAACATGAGTAAGTAAACGACTTTGCTCAACGATATCATCAGTTTTAAACATTGAACGGGTAAACATAAATTCCCAATGTAATGACAGACTTTTTTGTTTAAGCTTTGCCACATCCAAGCTTTCTGGGTCGTCAATTAACGCTAATTTACCCTTCGGCTTCATGACTTCCACAAAGTCTTCAATGTACTGGTGTGTGTTGTTTAAACTCGCCACATGGGTCACTTCACCAATATTCAAGGCCTTGATTTGCGCGGCCATAGGTTTACTGTGGTCAACTACGTAGTCGGCCCCTAACTCTTGCACCCAGTTTTTTGAACTTTCCCGAGATGCAGTAGCAATAACCGTTGCGCCGGTTAATGTTTTAAGTAGTTGCAGCATTATTGAACCAACACCACCTGCTGCGCCCACAACAAGTACAACTTCGTCACTTTTTTCACTTTGCTGTTTTAGCGCAAGATGATCAAACAACAACTCATAGGCCGTAATGGTAGTTAGCGGAAGCGCCGCGGCATCGCTATCTGATAAAGACGTGGGCGCTTTTCCGACAATGCGCTCATCAACCAGTTGAAACTCGGCATTCGACCCTGCTCGGGTAAGGTCTCCGGCATAATAAACTCTGTCGCCAACGGCAAACTCGGTGACATCAGCGCCAATTTCAATCACTTCACCTACGGCGTCCCAGCCTAACACTTTAGGGTCGCCACCTTCAGGATTTACTCGTTGACGAATTTTGTAATCTACAGGGTTTACCGCTATCGCGCTTATTTTTACCAATAAGTCTCTACCCGAAGCGCTGGGCTTAGCGAGTTCTAAATCTATTAATGCATTTGGCTCGTTAATATCTAGTGAGTGGGTATAACCAATAGCTTTCATCATTCGTTTCTCCTTTTGAGTAATATTCTCATCATACTCTTGATTAAATTTCGATAAACAGCACAATATAAGAAACATTATCAAATAGTTTTTGAAAATCATGTTGCTCGATGACTTGAACGTTGTGATAAAAGTAGCCGAATTTCGAAACATTACCGCTGCAGCTACCCACCTAAATATGCGCACCGCTACGGCGAGTGCTGCAGTTAAACGGGTTGAGCAAGCCCTCGGCGCTGAGTTATTTGTACGCACAACTCGATCGCTTAGGCTTTCCTCTGCCGGTGAGCGCTTCTTGCCAACATGTGAACAAGCCATGGCGATGCTTTCAAATGCTAAGCAGAACTTAAAAGGCGATACTGGCGTTATTGAGGGCGAACTACGACTAGGTTTGTCATCTGACTTAGGACGAAATGTAGTAGCGCCGTGGCTTGATGATTTTATGGAGGAGCATGAAAAAATAAGCGTAAAACTTAATTTAAACGACAGCAATATCGATTTTTACCGCGATCCTATCGATTTAGCTCTGCGTTATGGTTCACCAGATGATGCAAGCGTTTACGGATTTAAAATTTGCGACGTGCCTCGGTTTCTTGTCGCCGCCCCTTCTTATCGCAACACCCACGGTACCCCAGAACAATTTGAAGACTTGAAAACGCACAATGGGCTTTTTTATCAACTACACGACAAAGTGTATAACGAATGGGAATTCGTGCACGACGGTAAACCGCTAAAGATTAAAATGCAGGGCAACAGAACGGCGAACGACGGTGAAATGGTCAGAAGATGGGCTGTCGCAGGTAAAGGGGTAGCGGTTAAATCAAGCTTAGATACCTGTGACGATATTTTAAGTGGGCGCCTTGTTACGTTATTGCCCGGCTACCAGCCAAAACCTACGCAGCTTTGGTTAATCTGCCCGAGCCGCCAATCAATCACGCCAGCAGTGAGGTTATTAAGAGACATGTTAAAGGCGCGCTGCGCTGAATGTCTAGCGCGCCTTAAAGAAGCAGGTATTTAATGAGAATAGACGCTAGAAAAGCGCTTAGCTTACCGACGAGGCTCTTTTTACATGCGATGGGCAAAAGGCTATAGCGCTACGTCGACAAGTCTGAGTAGGAATAGCCGTCATTATTAGTACTGGTTAACTTCTAACTAGCGCTTGTACATGGCGGGTGCGCCTTTGCCTGGTGTGCTAGCCTCAATGAATTCACGTAAGTCTTGGTTTGACTGTTTTAAGTCATCGCGACGCAAGTACATCATGTGCCCGCTGCGATACCCTTTAAAGCTAAGGCGGTCTTTTAGGTTGCCACTTTGATCTAGCTGCCACATGGTATATTTGGCGTCAAAGTAGTTAGTTGCGCCATCGTAGTATCCAGCTTGAATCAACACATTCAGATACGGATTTTGCGCCATCGCCAAACGCAAGTTTTCTCCAGTTTGGTTGTTACTTCTATCCCAAGGGTGAACATTGCCAAACATATTGTATTTAATATCAGTTTTGTAATTTAATTCTTCGCGCAGGTAATAATTAATGGCAGGCGTGAATGAATGCAACCATGATGTTAACTCTGCCCAATAATCAGGGCGATCGCCAGTTTGCTTCGCGTCTATACCCAAATAACGGCTATCCAAGCGGCCTAAGGTCTTCCCTTCATCTCGTAATAAATCTTTCCAGAAGAAAGCCGTGCTTACGTCTAGGTTATTTTGAGCGATAGACGCCTCACTTAACCCTGAAAAGCGCGCCATTTGTTTTAGCACGTCACGCTTTTCCGCTTCGCCGATGAAGCCGCCTTTAGCCAACGCAGGAATGAGCTTATTGATGGTAAAGTCTTCGACTTCAGGAAGTAATTCAGTAAGGTCTTTGTTCTGAAGTTCAGGCTCAAGTTTATTATGATACCAGGCGGCAGCCGCAAAATAGGGCAAGCGGTTAGCGGCTTTTACAGGCCCATTGCGCTCAATTCCGATGTCGGTTGGCGACACCAACACGACACCGTTTAGATACATCCACTGGCGGTTTTGTAGCTCCAATGCAAGACCCGAAACCCGCGTAGTACCGTAACTTTCACCAATTAAATATTTAGGAGAGCGCCAGCGGTTATTGCGTGTTACAAAGGTATTCACCCAATCCGCTAAATAGCTAATATCGGCGTTAACCCCAAAGAACATTTTTTGTTGCTCGTCTTGCGAAGGCATACTGCCATCAGCTTTTGGCAGTACACGGCTGTACCCTGTGTTTACCGGGTTTACAAATACGATGTCTGCCACATCTAAAATGGAATAAGGGTTAGTTTGAACACCATAGGGCTGAACGGGATAACCCTCATCATCAATATTTAGAATACGAGGGCCAGTATACGCTACGTGCATCCATACTGAGGCAGATCCAGGGCCACCATTAAAGGAAATAATAAGCGGGCGCTCCGTATTCTCTTTAATGTCAGTTCGCTGATAGTACGTGTAGAATAAGGTAGCAACCGCTTCGTCTTTACTGTTCCATACGGGTTGCGTACCTGTAGTAGCACTGTATTTCACGCGCTTGCCAAGAATTTTGGTTTCGTGTTCTGTCACTACACTGCTATCAATTTTCATAGCGCGAGCGTGTGCTGAGGGGCTTTTCTCATCTTCAGAAGCACTCGCATTCAAACTTACAAAAGCAAGCATAGCGGCCATTAGCCAAGGCAGCGCTTTATGCTTGTTATCACCGTGGCGAAATGACACAAGTGATGTTACTAGGTTTAAGGCTTGTTTATTCATCATTACTCTTGTCTTTGTGTGTCGTTAGATTTATCTTTTTTGTATTCTTAGAGCCTGCCGACCTGTCACTTATACAGATGTGCAAACATTCTAGTTAGACTATATCTCTGTTTGTACGTCAGCTTAGCAATCAACGACAAAACCACCAATTTCTTCGATACATTTCTGTAACACGGCCTACGATTTATCCATATTTTCAGGGCTGTTATCGTTTATATGTGCAATGAGGTCAGGGAAAAAAGCTAAAAACCTCGCCTCTATTTCCTGTTGGTGTTTGCCTATATCGTCTACAGCATTATGAAAAGTATTGGGAAAACGAATGCGTTTAGCGACAACAGAAATCGCTTTGGCAATGCCCTCTTCGTTAGCATAATCCTCAAACCAGTCATGAGTTATCATATGCCCTACACTGTGCTGCATCGTTCTTGGCATGGTAGGCAACCGTTGTTCTAACAAAGCGAAGCTTTGCTCGCGAAAATCATCGAAACATTGGGTTGAAAATTTTGTCCAGTGTTTAATGAGTAAATGATCGAAATAGATATCCAATGCTACAGGGGCAAAGCGCCGGCGACTTTTATCGAATAGCACCTTTGCAGCTAAAACGCTCTCGTGACTATCGGTGAATCGATCAACTTCGTAGTGGTTTTTAAGGCCTAGCTGAACTGCGTTTCCAAATCTGTTGGTATCAACACCTCGCCTAAAATCTCCCAACAAGTTACCAAAATGAGAGTCTGCGGTTGGTCGTGCCAGGAAAAGGTGAGCTAGGTAGTTCATTTTGTAATTTAACGGCCTCTTTTTAAGTTGTAAGGGCTTGTAGGTATCAAGTAAAATCACGCCTCGATCAGAAACTTTGAATGTGGCCTCGCCGAAACGTAGGTTGCCAGATGCCAAATTCAAATTTAACTGAAACATCGTAGCACTTAACATTGAGTTTCAACATGTCTGTAATATCCACTTCTGAAGTCACCTCTCTACTTGCTCCAGTTAGCGCTTTTTTGCACTGCGAGACGCCACAGTCGTGGATAGACGAAGCTCAAAAAGAAGAAAACCTTCGCGTGATTCTTACCGATCACTTAATCTGCGAATTGAAAGCGGCTCAGTCAGCCATGTACTTACTCCGCCGTTATGTGGCTGATGAGGAAACAAGCAAAGTGCTTTTAGGCTGGTTAAAACCTTACGAGGACTTTACCTACAGACATGAGGGCGATTGGCAGTCACTCAACACTAAGCACCTTTCAAAAAGTGTGTTTAATGTTGAAGGGCTTGAGCCCTTCAAAAAAGACATGCTAGATAAAATGGTATTGCTCATAAAAGAAGAGCTTCATCATTTTTATCAAGTGCTAGAGATTATGCACGAGCTAGGCTTTGAATATAAATCGGTAACGTCTAGCCGTTACGCCAATGGCTTACTACGTCACGTACGCACCTATGAGCCTGAAAAGCTTGTCGACAAGCTTATTTGCGGCGCCTATATTGAAGCCCGTTCTTGCGAACGCTTTGCCAAGCTCGCTCCTTTTGTGTCTGAAGATTTAGGCAAGTTTTACGTTTCGCTATTGCGCTCTGAAGCCAGACACTTTGAAGATTACCTCACGCTTGCTGGACAAATATCCGACACGGATATCACTGAACGTGTAGCTCACTTCGGTCACGTTGAAAAATCGTTGATAGAAAGTGACGACAAAGAGCTTCGTTTCCACTCTGGGGCGCCGAACATCAACTAGCTTTATAGTGGTGTTCATAAATTAAACTATTTATGTTGACGCCTTTGATTTTCTGCTGCACACTAATTTTGTAAATGTATTGTTAATGGCAGTTCTTTAGCGCTTGCCGCTGTGTCCGAGTTTACTTAAATTCTCGGCTGATTCGTGTGTTTCTACTGCCTCACAACAATTGTCTAATAATAATGTTGGTGAACAAGGCAGGACCTTATGATTTTAAATCACTTAATTGGTATCTACACTCATCCAAGAGAAGAGTGGCAAACCATTGATACCAAGCACGAAACCTATTTTTACGCACTTACCCATATCGCTTTTATAGCGCTCATTCCCTCACTCGTAGCGTATTATTCAAGCGCTCACACTGGTTGGAGTATTGGCGCGGGTGATGTGATCAGACTCAGTGAAAGCACCGCCATTATGATGGGCATAGGTATGTATTTCGGTTTGATAGCTGGAGTCGTGGCGCTGGCAGTACTTATTCACGAACTTGCTAAAGCGTTTGATGCGACGCCAACTTATACACAATCATTAGAGCTTGCAGCTTACACGGCCACACCACTATTTATGGTGGGTTTTGCCGGTCTTTATCCTGAGCTATGGGTGGTGATGACGGCCTTGTTGGTAGGCATAAGCTACTCGGTATATCTGCTTTACTCGGGGGTTCCAATTTTAATGCACATGCCAGAGGATAAGGGCTTTATTTATTCAAGTTCGGTGGTGACATGCGGTCTAGTGTTGCTCGTTATCCTAATGACAGGTTCAGTATTGGTATGGGGGCTCACTGGTGGGCCGGTATTCGTCCACTAACGCTTTTTTGAAAGATTAAACCCATTAAAAAAGCCGCTTTCAAAAGCGGCTTTTTTTGTCAACAAGTAGCTTCTCTAAAAGCTTATGCAATACTAATCAGCAGCATCCATGTTATGAACGTCAAGATTACTTAGTTCCGCCTGAACCACCGGCGCTTTTCTCGATTGTTCACCGCGAGACAAGTCGATGCGTTCAAGGTACGCTTGATCGATGTCTGCTGTAATGTAATTTCCATCAAAAACAGACGTTTCAAAACGCTGAATGGTTTCGTTTTCTTCGCGAACCGCATCAACCAGGTCAGAGATATCTTGGAAGATAAGGCCATCTGCTTGAATAAGCTCTGCTATTTGATCGATCTCTCGACCATAAGCGATGAGCTCATTGGCCGAAGGCATATCAATACCGTAAACATTAGGGAAGCGAATTTCCGGTGCGGCTGACGCAAAGTACACTTTCTTCGCGCCTGACTCACGCGCCATCTCGATAATTTGACCTGATGTAGTACCACGTACGATTGAGTCATCAACAAGCAATACGCTCTTGCCTTTAAACTCAGAGGAGATTGCGTTTAGCTTGCGGCGTACTGACTTTTTACGCATGGTTTGGCCGGGCATAATGAAGGTCCGGCCAATGTAGCGGTTCTTAACGAAGCCCTGTCTATATGGCAGTTCTAGCGTGTTGGCTATTTGAAGCGCTACGTCCATCGACGTTTCAGGAATAGGAATAACCACGTCGATATCTAGGTCTGCCCATTCGCGCTTGATTTTTTCACCAAGTTTACGGCCCATGTTTACGCGCGATGCATATACTGAAATACCGTCAATAAAGCTGTCTGGGCGAGCAAAATAAACAAATTCAAAAATACAGGGGGACGTTACCGGGTTTTCAGCGCACTGTCTTGTGTGTAGCTGGCCCTCTTCAGTAATAAATACTGCTTCACCTGGCATAACATCGCGAACAAACTGGAAGCCTACCGCGTCAAGCGCCACGCTTTCAGAAGCTACCATCCATTCCTCGCCTAGCTCGCTCATACGCTTACCTAGCGCCAATGGGCGAATACCGTGAGGGTCACGAAACGCAACTATACCTTGACCGATAATGGCCGCTACTACTGCATAGGCACCGCGGATTTTTTTATGAACTTTCGTGACGACCTCAAAAATATGTTCAGCACTTACACTTAAACCCGCAACTTGCTGCAGTTCATGAGCAAGAATGTTAAGGAGTAATTCAGAGTCTGAAGTCGTGTTAATGTGACGGCGAGCAATGCGGAATACTTCTTCTTGCAACTCGTGGGCATTGGTTAAATTGCCGTTATGCGCAAAGGCAATTCCAAACGGTGAGTTCACGTAAAACGGTTGCGCTTCTGCCGAACTTGACGTTCCAGCCGTTGGATAACGCACATGGCCGATACCCATGTTGCCAGACAATCTTTTCATATGGCGCGTATGAAAAACATCTCGAACCAAACCATTTGCTTTGCGCAAATTAAACATATTTTGGTCGATAGTCATTATGCCTGCGGCATCTTGTCCTCGGTGCTGAATAACCGTTAGACCGTCGTACAGCGACTGAGCTACGGGTGTTTTACCAACTATTCCGACTATACCACACATGTGCGTTACCTATTTCAAGCGGGATTTAAGAAACTGGAGGAGTCTTTCACATAGCTGAAAAACCACTCAATGATGACACCAAACTCGGGAATGAGTACCGACGCTTGCCACCATGCTGCTGAGGCTGCGCGAGTAAAGGTATCCATAAAAAAGAGCAATGCGCTCACTATCAAAACGCCACGCAATGCACCAAAAACTATGCCTAAGACACGATCGGTTCCTGACAGCCCCGTGGCTTGTACCAACTGGCTGATTACGTAATTTATCATGCCGCCGAGGATAAGCGTTGCGACAAAGAGCGCGGCAATAGCTGCGCCATTTTTTAAATAGGGGTCGTCAATAGCTGTAAAATAAATGGCGAGGTCTGCGTAGAAATTGCTTGAAATAAAGAGTGCAGCAAACCATACCACTAACGAGATGGCTTCTTTAACAAACCCTCTGATTAGGCTTATTAAGGTAGATACCGCAATGATACCCAGTATGGAAAAGTCTACCCAGTTCATCGTCTCTTTATTGCGTTGATGTTGCTTTTTGTGATGAAGCAACGAGCCTTTGGCGAGATGGCGCGCATTCTAACAGAAGATAGAAATATTACTAGTCTGTAATACAGATCCATACAGGTAAGAATACGCACTACTCTACTTTGAACGTTGTAACTTTGCCTTTCAGGCTCGTGAGCTCTTTTAGATGAGGCAGTGCCGACTCAAGCTTTTTCTTATCTAGGTCAGGACCAACAAACACTTTATTAAGTGGCCCAGAGCTGGTCTGAATTTTACGACTGAAGGCCCGGTAGCCCGCTCTTTCAAGTTTAGCTAAGAGCGCTTTGACGTTCTTCTCATGACGAAAGCTCCCAAGCTGAATAACCCAACCTGCATCATCATCTGCCACCGCGCTTTTGTTATCAACCACGGTTTGGCTGGCAAGGTTATCTTGTTCTTCGAAAAGGTTTTCTTTTGGGGCTTGGGTAACGCTAGCGCCAGAACCCTCAACACGCGATGCCACCATAGGCTCATCGTCAATAGCGGTTTCATCTTCTATTTCGACAGCAGGAACTGCTGCTTTTGCCACTCGCTCTGATGGAAATGGCTCGGGCTCTACAATTGGTTTCTTCGGTGGATTGGCAGGTACAGAAACAAATGGTTCTCTGTTCGTTTGCTTTTTGCCATCAAGAAAGTCTGGTAAAAAAATGACCGCTAAGGCAACGACAATGATCGTACCCACCAGTCTATTCTTTAATGCCGATGTCACTTTGCTCTCCTGCTTGAATACACGTTTTTCTCTACAATGCGCGTGTTAGTTATGCTCAGCAAGCACGTCTGCTACGGTAACAAAAGAACCAAAAACGAGAATAAGTTCACCAGTTTGATAATCTGCAAGCGCATGCTGATATGCCGAGGTTACGTCCTTAAACGTCTCTATATTCTCTATGGTTGTACCAGCATTAACAAGTGCATTTTCAAGTACTTCTGCATTGCACCCTCGAGGGCCGCTTGTTGAGGCCACATACCACTCGGCATTAAGCGCAGAGAGTGGCGCTAAGGTTTCTGCAATAGACTTATCTTTAAGCATGCCCACGACAATGCGCATTTTGCTCACATCATATCGATTTAGCCAGTTTTGCATAGCTGTAGTGGCTTGTGGATTATGGGCGACATCAACAACCACAAAGGGCGATTCACTTATAGTCTGCTGTCGACCCGGCATGGTAGTGTTTTCAATGATATCTCTTACCACACCCTCTTCAGGAAGCAAGTCTAGCAGCTCTAGCGCGGCTAACGCCGTGCTTGCGTTTTGAAGTGGAATTTTAGGATAAGGTAACGATGCGTAGCTGTTGCTTTTTCCTTTCCAGCTCCACTCACTGTAATCACTTGCCACTACCGTTACGAAGTCTTGTGTTGCCCAGCGTACATTCGCCTGTAGCTCGTTTACCACATCGTAAAGCGAAGATGGCGGGAATAAATCGCCCACCACCGCATTACAGTTTTTACGCATTATACCCGCTTTTTCACGAGCAATTTTTTCGCGGGTATTGCCAAGCCAATCCTGATGGTCAAGGTCGATAGTGGTAATCACAGCAAGATCGGGATCGATGATATTGGTTGCATCCAGTCGCCCACCCAAGCCCACTTCAAGAATAACCACATCTACAGCCCATGACTGCATCATTTTCATTGCCGCCAAGGTGCCGAATTCGAAATAGGTTAAGGTGATAGGGTCGCCTTCCGTTTCCTTTCGCGACTTTTCAACAAACTCGAAAGCTTTAACGAACTCATTCGCTGGCGGTAACTCACCATTATAACGAACCCGTTCTCGATAATCGGTTAAATGGGGCGAACTGTATACCGCAACACTTTTTCCTTGCGATAGCATGGCTTGCTCAAGCAAGCGACACGTGGTGCCTTTACCATTAGTACCAGCTACCGTAATAACAAGCGATTGCGTTAAAGAAAGCGCCATAGACTGCGCTACAGCTTTAACTCTGTCTAGCCCCATATCAATGGCACTAGGATGAATAGATTCGAGGTAGGATAACCACTGGCCCAGGCTTGTTTGCGTATTTGAAGACGAGGTGCCCTCTTTTGCGTTTGGCGCTGAGCCGGCTTTTAGATTGTTTTCGTTATTCACTAATTCTTATAATGCAACTTAACCAACAGGCTGTGTAATCTATCACGCATATCTCTGCGGTCAACAATCATATCAATTGCGCCTTTCTCAACAAGGAATTCACTACGCTGGAAACCTTCAGGTAGCTTTTCTCTAACTGTTTGCTCGATTACGCGAGGGCCCGCGAAACCGATAAGGGCTTTTGGCTCTGCCACATTAACGTCACCAAGCATTGCCAAGCTTGCAGATACACCACCCATAGTAGGGTCGGTAAGCACACTGATATAAGGCAGGCCTTTTTTGCTCATCTTAGCGAGAGCTGCAGACGTTTTAGCCATTTGCATCAATGACATAAGCGCTTCTTGCATTCGCGCGCCACCACTTGCACTAAAACAAATAAGCGGCATGTCGTTCTCTAAACACGCATTAACAGCCGCAACGAAACGTGCGCCCACTACTGACGCCATTGAGCCGCCCATAAACGCAAACTCAAAACAAGCGACGACCACAGGCATACCTTTAAGCTTTCCCTGCATTACCACTAACGCGTCTTTCTCATTAGTTGCTTTTTGAGCGGCAACAATACGGTCTTTATAGCGCTTAGAGTCTTTAAATTTAAGCACATCTTGAGGTTCATGCTCGGCGCCTAACTCCACGCGATCTCCATCATCGAGAAACGCATCGATACGGCGACGTGCCGTAATACGCATGTGATGATCGCATTTAGGGCAAACTTCCTGAAGTTTTTCCAGTTCGCTTTTGTACAACACGGCTTGACAAGAACCACATTTTGTCCAAATACCTTCAGGTACATTACCTTTGTGTGATGTTTGCGTGCGCGGGAGAATTTTTTGAATCCAGCTCATGGAAATTGAATCCTTTGTTTTTTTGTTTGCCGACCATGACGATTAATAATTGTTCATACTTGAGGCCAACAACACATTAAATTTTTAAGTTCCATGCTGTATTACAAAGAAAAAATACGTAACACAACAGAACAGCTACCTAATATAGCGCGCTATTAGACCACAATACAACGAAATGGAAAAAACAAAACTGGTCTTAGAAGTTGGCGGTCGGGATTAGTGACGCTTACCTCTGTTATTACTGCATTTAAATTAGTATATAAAGGTATCAGTATGTACTGGCTTAAATAGACGTCTCTAGCATTTAGCCTTCGGAAACTGGTTAACACCTGAATGACGCTCAAAAGATAGTTGCCTTTGGCCGCTTTCAACAAAATGCTTAAGTGCGATATCAATTTTATCTTTAAGAGAAGTGAAACCAGAACGAATAACGAACACTAAACTCACCCGACTAATAACATTAGGCGACTGATAAAACTCTGTAGAACAGAACTTCGGGTCAAACATGACTGAACGGGCATTGTGTTCATTCATTATCGCAAAGTCACAGCGTCCTCTCGACAGCATCATAGCCATTGTAGATTGGCTACTTGAGTCAACCCTATCAATATTATTTTCTTCCCTATCAAAATACGGTGTTAAGGCAGGATAAACAAAACCGTATCGTGTACAGATACTCGAGGATACGTTCTCCTCTGGAACAAATGGTCCTTCGAAATTTGTAGTGGAGTAGATATAACTTTCATGCTTAATCAACTCTTCGCTAAAGAGAAAGCTGTTCGGTTTACTTATCCAACTTTCGGAAGATAAAAACAAGTCTACGGACGACGACTTTAATAAATCTTCACTTCTAGCGCGATTTGAATCTAAATAGACGACGCGAAACTGACTTGATAGTTCATCAGCATTAAAAAAATCGACGACGACGCCTTGGTAGCGCTTTGCGCTCTCATCATAGTACAAATAAGGAGCTGAGCCGGGTGTGTTAACGGCAAAACGCACGCTAGGGATATGATCTTGTGTATTAGCACGGCAGTAAAATGTCGTTAGACACAGTAACGAGCAAAGTAGTGTTAAGCTGAAGTGAAAAATAGGCACATTACCTCCTTGTATATTTATCGACAGCGCATTATGAACGAACCACTAAAATCACGACTATACGTCGGTTTACTTCGCTATCCTTACTCCCCTGCAGAATACTAAAAAAAGCATAATGCTTAAAACCCTTGGGGTAGCTTCACACAATCTATTAGCGTGCTAAATCATGTCAATTTGGCAAAAACAAAGGTCCTAAAGGCCCTTTGGGCAAGTCATGCTCCTCAGGGTAAGTTACGTCAACCAAATACAAACCGTTTGGCTTAGCCGTTGCAGCTGATTTACTTCTGTCTTTTAGACTTAGTAAGTGTGCAATCCAATTGACATCTTGCTCCCCTGCCCCAATTTCAACAAGCGCACCGGTAATGTTGCGAACCATGTGGTGTAAGAACGCGTTTGCCCGAATATCAATAATGACATAGCGGCCTTGTCTGTAAACATTCACATCAGTAACGTTTCGAAATGGCGTTTTACTTTGGCATAGCGCTGCGCGAAATGAGGTAAAATCTTGCTCGCCTAATAATGCCTGTGCAGCAAGGTGCATTTTCTCTTCATCCAATTCACGATGAATATGCGTAACCCCTGAATGCAGGATAGCGGGACGCATTTTGGCGTTGTGAATTACATAACGATAGCGGCGATGGGTGGCAGAAAACCGAGCGTGAAAGTCATCGCTGACGTTCTTAGCCCACGTAACAGCGACAGAATTAGGAAGGTTCGCGTTTACACCGAGCGTCCATGCGCGCTCGGAGCGTGGCGCATCACAATCAAAGTGAACCACTTGCCCTGTGGCATGCACGCCCGCGTCGGTGCGCCCAGCACATTGTACTTCAATGGGTTCATTGGCCACTGTCGATAGTGCCTTTTCGAGATGTTCTTGAACACTTGGGACTTCACGCTGACGTTGCCAGCCGTAAACTGCTGCACCGTCGTATTCGATCCCTAAGGCAATTCGCCCCATCTGTATTACCCCTTCGCTAAAAAGGCGCTAAGTTTAGTCATCCTACGAGCAACATGCAATGCTGCATATGCGTAAAAAATGCTGACGTAATGACATGTTAACGCGCAGCGACTTAAACAAAAACAGCCTGCATTATAAAAATGGCAGGCCGTTCATTTATTCAAAATATGCTTAGCTCAAACGCTAAACGATTTTTGCAAGTATTGACGCAGCTTCCTGCTTTTGTTCTTCGCTACCTTCATTCATTACTTCTTCTAATAATTCTCTTGCCGCCTCCGCATCATCCATTTCAATGTATGCGCGAGCTAAATCAAGGTTTGCGTTTTGTCCTGCATCCTTATCAATATCGATAACAGTATCTTCATCAGATACGCCTGTGAAATCAGATAAGCTTACGTCAAGATCTAGAGCCTGGCTGTCAGGGTCGATAGCATTTGCATCGTCACCATCATCTAGCAGCGATTCTACATCGAGGAAATCTTCTGATGCAGAGCTCGTCTCTCCTTCATCATCTGTTTCTATATCACTTAACAGTGCAGCAAGGTCAAGGTCAGGATTATCTAGCTTAAGTTCATCATCTTTATCTTCAACGGCAGGTACTTCTGGTACCGACTCATTGTCTTCAATTTCAGATGGCGTAGCGATGTCTAAATCATCTGGAATCTCAAGCTCATCTACATCATCTCCACTTTCGTCCTCATCTATCTCAGAAAGCTTACTATCATCATTTTGCTCAAGTTCGAATGTGTCGTCCGCGTCATCGTCTTGTTCAAGTTCGAATGAACCTTCCGCATCGTCGTCTTGTTCAAGTTCGAATGTATCGCTCGTATCGTCGTCCTGCTCAAGTTCGAATGTGTCGTCCGCATCGTCGTCTTGTTCAAGCTCGAATGTGTCGTCCGCATCATCGTCTTGTTCAAGCTCGAATGAATCTTCCGCATCATCGTCTTGTTCAAGTTCGAATGAATCTTCCGCATCATCGGTTTTTTCTGCTTCTTCGCCTGACGCATTTGCTCCAACATTACTTTCATCTAGAGATTCGGGTTCTTCTGCGAGTTCGCTCGAATCCACCACATTGTCAGACTCTAGGCTTTGTAGTAACTCATCGAATTCAGCACTGTCTAAATCGTCAAGAATTTCGTTATCATCAACAGTGTCATCGTCATCGTCATCGTCAGAAGCAGAAAGCCAATCATCAAGCCCAGGTACATCGTCTAGTTCTTCAAAATCTTTATTGGCACTCTTTTGAGAACTATCTTCTTCAGATAGGGCCTCATTTTCAGAATAAGTTTTTTGTTCTTCTGTATCTTCACCGTCAATAACACCATCAACTTCTTGTTCTAACTCGAAGCTTTCTATTTCGTCAAAAGCTTGGTTCAGAAGACTATCATCATATTCATCATCGCTGCTCGATTCTTCATTGGATAAAGACTCCTCAGGCCCTATTGAAGCGTTATCATCCGTCGAATCAGTGCTCTCTTTTGACGTTTCTTCTGCTTGAAGTTCTTCATCCATTCCCATCTGACTAAACGATGGAATATCATCCATCATTTGCTTTTCGAACGCTTCAATAGCGTCATCAAGCGGGTCTTCAGAAGTTAAAGCACTTTCGTTCGCCTCAGCATTAGCGTCACTATCGTTCTCTTCTTCATGGTTGAGCTCTGTTTCTGGCTCAACCTCAGCTTCGGGCTCAAACTCTAGTTCAGCCTCGGGCTCTGGCAGAGAATCTATTTCAGCTTCAAGCTCAGGCTCCTCTTCAGAATCAAGGTCTTCTTCTACTGCTGTTCCGGGTTCAGGTTCAGATTCCGAGGCAACCTCTGGCTCTTCCTCAGCTTCAGACTCTGGTTCTCCCGCTGCATCCGGTTCGGGTAAAGCTTCTACTCCCGATTCGATTTCTGCCTCTAACTCGGACAGCAGTTCATCAGTTAACTGCTCTACCTCATTGCTGCTTTTCGATTCTTCAGCTTCTAATTCTGCAAGTAACTCGTCGGTTAACGGATCACTGAAGTCGTCATCCTCTCTGTCTTCAATTCCATCAGGAAGATCGTTTTCAGGCTCATCAAAAGCGTCGATATCCGGACTAACTACAGGTTCACCTTCAAGCTCTGCTTCAAGTTCGGCGAGTAACTCATCAGTGAACGGATCATCAAAATCTTCATCATCACTTTGCTCAGCGACCTCTTCAGGTGAAGCTTCTTCGTCTTCAGAGTAGCTGTGGTCGTGTTCCTCTTCTGCTTGCAATTCTGCTATAAGCTCGTCCGAAAGGGGGTCGCTGAAATCCGAATCGACTTCAATCTCTTCTTCAAGAATATCGTCTAAATCGTCCGTTATAGCGTCAAGGCTTTGAATTGATTGGGGTGACGGCGCTGATGTTGTTATTTCATCTTCAAATTCATCATCATCTTCTAGCCCCCCCATCATTTCAATTTGTTCAATCTCGTTGAGCAGCTCGTCAGTAATTTTATTTATTTCTTTGTTTTGCTGATTAATCTCGTCATCAAGCTTGCTTAACATATCTTCATTAATGAGCTCATCATTACTGTCTAACTCATCAGTAAGACCGGCATCTACACCATGCTCGTCGAGCAGATCGTCAATGCTAATCTCGGGTTTGTCGTCTTCATCCTCTATCGTCGGAAGCGAGGGTGAACTTTTACTTGGCTCAGCGTCATTAGTAAAATCTTCTACAGAACTAGCAAGCAACGCATCTATATCATCTTCATCAACATTTTCAGATTCAGAGGTACCATTAACCTCGTTTAAGATGTCGTCAGGGTTGATATCTCCTGCTTCCTCTCCCTCTGCAACGGGCTCTTCGTCAGCGACGCTACTTTGAACATCATCGAGTAAATCATCGATATCGAAATCATCTTCAGCACCTGTATCGTCGATACTCGCTGAATCTAACGCCTGTTCGCTATCATCCTCGCTGCTTTCATCAAACACATCGTCGTCGCCTGATAAGTCGAAACCTTCCAGGTCATTTGCATCGCTTTCATTAAGCACCTTGTCTGATAAGTCATCGTCATCAAACAAACTGTCGAGCTCACTTTGATCAAGCTCATCATCACCAGCTTCAAATAGATCGTCATCATTATCTGGCACTAACATATCGTCTTCTAGGTCGGCGAAGGCCTCAAGCTCATCATCCAGGCTTTCTTCTAAGTCGGAGGTGAGTACATCGTCTAGAAGATCATCGTCATTGAATAAGTCATCGTCAGATAATTCTGCCTTGTCATCTAAATCTGGTGCTAGTGCACTCGAGAGGTCGCCAATGTCACTATCAGGTACAGGTATCTCATCATCGTCTGCAGTTATTTTAGGTCCGGTCGACGGCGTTTCTTCAGGCTTGCTGTTGCGTTTAAGCAGCCACATGATCAGGCCGCCAACGAGTAACAGCGACAGAAATGCAGAGCCTATTATGAGGCTTAGTGGACTTGTTAACGTATTTAAGAACGATGATTGCTTTTCTGCTTCACGCTGAGCTTGCTCAGCTTTGATCATATCTAGCAACTCTTGCTGAAGCGCTACTTGCATATCGAGCTGTGCTTTAACGTCACCTTCAACCTGCCCTCTTAACGTTTCTAGCTCGCCATTTACTGCTTCAACACGCTCATACAAACGTCTATTTTCATTGAGAATGGCTTCAACATTTTCCAGAGAGGCGGCAAACTGCATGCGTAACTCATCAAATTGACGATTTTGCTCTTGATCTAAGCGCGTGATCTTCTGTTCGATATCAGTTTGAGTTTGGGAGAGATCTTGTTGATTAACGAGTGGGGATGCCGGCTTGATATTTCTTACGCTGCTGCCAGGCTTATTAAGCATTTCAGCGAATGCTCTTTCGTCTTGCTCAGCGCGCATTTGGGCATTCTGTTTATCAATCCTCGCAATATAACGCTCTGAAGGCAGCTTCAACACTGCACCATCAACCAATAGGTTTAAGTTACCATTTTCAAACGCGTTGGGATTGAGCTCGTAGATAGCGGCCATAACCTGATATACACTCAGATTATTATTCTGACGATAGCGCTCGGCTATTCTCCAAAGTGTGTCATTGGCGTCAATGGGGCCATATTCCAAGCCAGAGAACTGGTCGGTAGCGTCCTTTGGACCTTTTAAGAAGGTAGCGCGTTCTTGTGCTTCTACAGTTGTTATAGGGCAAGACAAACAAAGTGTGAGTAAAAGTAAGCCCGTCAAATGCAATTTCATAGCAATCCTATATGCCCTCAAGCGTCTTGACCACCCGTATATCTGGGCGGATTTTCTAGCCAATCAGTACGGAAGAAAACATTGGCTTTTATTTTTATTCTTAAGCTACCTCAATATCATCTCATCAAGCTAGCGTTTTGCAGTTATTGCGACCTTAGCAGTAAGATTTATTTGTGCTTTTTTGGAGTTCTTACATTTTGGCTAAGTATCTGACTGACGATTGTTTTTAACGTTATTTAATTCCCAACCTTACAAACTATAAACCAGTTATGAAGGGTGATCTAGTTAGACAGAAGTATTGCCCTGTTCCGATGCTTAAATTTTCTCAGACCACTGACTTTTTGTTACATCGAAATCCTGACTGTCGTTAGATATCGGCAAGCACAGAAAAATGTTTACCTTTTCCTGCGCTTATCCAATAAAACTTAGGCCTGCACCTCGTTACGTTACTTAAAGGTAGTCGCGAATTAACGTCTCAGCTATTTGGATGCTGTTAGTTGCCGCGCCTTTGCGAATATTGTCAGAAACAACCCACAGGTTTAAACCACAAGGATGGGTAATATCGTTTCTAATTCTGCCCACATGCACAATGTCATTACCGCTAGCGCTACTTACCTGCGTTGGGAACTGCTCGTTACCATCGTAAACCGTTACACCAGGTGCATCAGCTAAAAGTTCTTTAACGTGTTGTGCATCTATCGGCGTTCGCGTTTCAAGGTGAATAGCTTCCGCATGACCGTAAAACACTGGCACGCGAACTGCAGTGGCATTCACCAAAATACTTTCGTCACCCATAATCTTCTGCGTTTCCCACACCATTTTCATTTCTTCTTTGGTGTAGTCATTGTCTTGGAAAACGTCGATTTGAGGGATAACGTTGAACGCTATTTGATGGCTAAATGATTCAGGCTTTACTTCTCGTGCGTTTAGCAAACCTGCGGTTTGTTTAGCCAGTTCTTCCATGGCTTCTTTACCTGCTCCAGACACTGACTGGTATGTGCACACGTTAATACGGTCAATCCCAACAGCGTCTTGAATAGGTTTAAGCGCAACCAACATTTGAATGGTTGAGCAATTTGGGTTCGCAATAATGTTTCTATTGCGAAACTCTGCCAGTGCATGGGCGTTTACTTCTGGCACCACAAGTGGGATATCTGGCTCGTAACGAAACTCTGAAGTATTGTCGATAACAATACAGCCTTCCTCTGCGGCTAGCGGAGCAAATTTTGCAGAAATGCTGCCACCAGCAGAGAAAAAGCCGAACTGCACTAATGACCAATCGAAGTCATCAGCATCTAACACTTCAATGTCTTCGCCTTTAAACGATACGGTACTTCCAGCTGAACGTTTACTGGCAAGCGGATACAAACGGTTTACCGGAAAGTCTCGCTCTTCTAATAGTTCAATCATGGTTTGGCCCACTAAACCTGTGGCGCCAAGTACCGCTACGTCAAACGCTTGCGACATAATGCTTTATGCTCCTAATGTAAAAATAACTAAACCAGGCTAACGTGAAAGCCCAGTTTGGTGAATGTGTGTTGAATTTGCGTACTGGTGTTCGTTGGCAAGTGTAACGCATAGGCGCTGCACTCGCGACGCACTCTGTATTGTTTGCGCAATGAAGAGAACGTATTCGCAATGTGTCTGTCTGGCATTTCATCATGGCCTGACGTTAACGCAAACGCGTTTCGCGTTATTTCATCGTCAATGGCTACGTCATACACGTGATGAAACACAGTAATTAGATCATCAACCGACAATCGCGATGCCTCTGGCGATGCTAACGCAGCATTTATCGGGTTGGTTTCGTCTAAAAAGTCGCTAAGCGCTTTGTCTGGGGCTGTGCCCACTACGTCACAAATTTGCTCGTAAATCATTTGTGTACCGCGCACCTTGCCTTCTACAGAGTGACCCGCAATATGTGGCGTAACGAACCAAACATAGTCGAATAGCGCGGTATTTATTTCTGGTTCGTTATCAAATACATCCAGTACTACCGTTGGCGCCTTTTCCCGTTGAAGTACGCTAAGCAGTGCAGCTTCATCGATAACCTCGCCTCGACATGCATTTATAAGCAGCTGTCTTGACGTCAATTCATCCAGAAACGCCTTGTCTATCAACTGATACGTTGGGTAATCGCCGCCTTTAATAAAAGGTACATGCAGAGAGATAACGTCGCACCTTGCTATTTGTGTTAAATCTACAAACGGCTGGCCGTTATGCGCCGTCTTTCCAGATTTTGCGAGCGTTTGCTGTAGAGGTGGGTCATACAGGCAGTGTTTAACGCCAACTGCTGTAAGAATACGTGATAACGAGCTTCCCACGTTACCGGCGCCCACTATTCCCACTGTCGCACTGTATAAATCGAGTTTTTGCGCTTTTTGCGCGTGCAGCAAAACACTTAATACGTACTCGGCTACCGCAACGGCATTACAGCCTGCGGCACTGCTATGCGCAATACTCACGCTGTCCAAATGCATTTTATCTAAATGATTCGTACCCGCCGTTGCCGTGGTAACAAATTTAAGCCTAGTAGCCTTGGTCAGCAGTTCAGGGGTTACTTTGGTGGTAGAACGCAGGGCAAGGATGTCAACATCGCGCAGCATTTCAGGCACAAGAGATTGCCAGGCATAGGTTTCAACCTCACCTATGCTGTTAAGGTAATCAGTGCCAAACGGAATGGTATCTTCAAGAAGTATTTTCATGGCGCTAAGTGTACCTTAAGTTAGGCTTTTAGTAACCCAGCGCCCTAGATTTATCTTGTCAGTGATTGGCTCTAATTTACGTCATTTTGATACACGTTTGGCCGCTACAGGTAAGATACGGCCGACATACACAAAACCTTTCAAGACGGAAGCTTTTAAGACAAGCGCTCGTGAGCTCGTTCTTTTTATCTACCTCATCCTTTACGAGCATCGTGTTGGATAACGTTCAACTTCAAACCGTTACTTATCGTACCCAGGGAAGCGACGCTCAATACGACGTTTAATACCCGGCCACGCCAGCGAACCACCTGCCTGCTTAGTAACTTGATCGGCTTGAGCGCGAATTCCCTCTAAAATTGCTGAGTGTATTGGAATGAGCGGTTTGCCTGTTGCCTGCGCTTTTAGCTGAATTTCACAAGCTCGCTGCATGATAAACATGAACAAAAACGCATCGGGAATATTGTCTGCACAGGTCAAAAGCCCGTGATTGCGCAAAATCATAAATTGAGTATCGCCCAAGTCGCGAACCAGCCGCGCTTTTTCGTCAGGATTCAACGCCACGCCTTCGTAGGCATGGTAAGAAAGTGATGCCAGCGGAAAAAGCGATTGCTGCGAATAAGGCTGTAGCCCCTCTTCTAAAATAGATACCGCCACGCCTTCTGCTGTATGCAAATGCAACACGCATTTGGCATCGTCTCGAGCCTCATGAACGGCGCTATGAATAATAAAACCTGCAGGGTTAATATCGTATTCACTGTCCATGACTTTATTGCCTTGAAGATCGACTTTAACTAGGCTTGACGCAGTAACCTCGTCAAACATTAAACCGTAAGGATTAATCAAAAAGTGGTGGTCGGGCCCCGGAACACGGGCAGAAATGTGGGTAAAAATAAGATCGTCCCAACCGTACATAGCAACGGCGCGGTAACATGCGGCAAGATCAACACGGGTTTGCCATTCTTCACTGCTCACCTTCGATTTTACTGACTCTGTCATAACTTTACTCTTTTAATGTACAAAAAGGATTTCATTTGAAGCCTACCAGCAAAGCCGTGTCGGCACTCTCTTCAAGAGATCGATACCGTTAGAACCTCAATGAAAATTCCATTTACTTTTTCTTACCGCCTACATTACGCACAGTAATTGCTATAAACTGTCGGATACGCGACATTGTAGGAAATTTGTTAAATGGAAAAATTTAAACCGGTTTTAGCTAGCTCAACGTGGTTTGGCGCGATCCCCTACTATTTACAAGACGCCATGTTCGACAAGATGCGCCTTAAACATCTAAAAGCAGGGCAGCAACTACATGCGAGGGGTGAAGAGGGTGTGGGGTTTTATGGAGTGTGCGAAGGCCGCTTAAGAGTTGTCACTGTGGGCGTAGATGGTCGCGAAATGCTATTTGCGCTACTGGGCCCCGGCACCTGGTTTGGTGAGATATCGATGTTTGACGACCTCCCTCGTACTCACGACAACTTCTGCGAGACAAATTGCACAATTGCTATTATTCAAAAGAACGCGTTTAAAGCACTGCTTGAGCAATATCCTGAACTCTACCCGCATTTTACTCGCCTTTTATGCACGCGAGTGCGCAGCGCTTTTCAGTTTATAGACTCAAGTGCGGGTCTTAGCCTTAAGCACCAGCTTGTAAAACGGCTTTTAATGCTTACCACCAGTTACGGTCAACATTTGCCCAAACATAACGCGATTACACTTACCCTTTCGCAAGAATCTTTAGCGCAAATGATAAATAGCAGTAGGCAAACGGTGAACCAGTTACTAGGTGAACTTCAACAAGAAGGTTTGGTAAAACGGCATTACGGGAAAATCACTATTCCCGAACCAGATACCTTGTTTAGTCGTTATCAGTTTATTTGACTTGACGCTTCCGCCACATTACTGGGTCTTTCCTTCGTATTTCAATCGCATAGATGTATAGAGTATTTCATCTGTTGATGGAGTACCCTAATGACGAAAATACCGTCATCGACTTTTTTATAGAAGACCATGTGCCTATGAACTGGCAGTTGAAAGTAAGTCTTTCTGATATCCTCTGCTGAAGTACCGATACTAGGGTTTTCCGCCAAAATAACTAGAGCTTCGTGTAGGGCAACAAGATAGGCTTCAGCTTGAGTTACGCCATGAATATTGGCTGAATAATCGTAAATCCCGGAGATATCTTCCTCTGCTTTATTAGAGAGGGTATATTTATTCATTCTGAGGCTCGGGTTTTCTTAGCTTGAATAATATCTAAAACATTCTTATCACTTTTCCCACTCAATTCACCTTCTATGAGAGCTAAGCTAATTGCCTCTCGCTCACTCTGATTGCGACGTACTAAATCGCGAATATAATCACTAGCATTAGCAAATTTGCCAGTTTTTACTTGTTCATCAATCCACGTACGCATTTCGTCAGGAAGCGACACATTTAAAGTTGCCATTGTCTATTTCCGAATGTTCACCACCCTCAAATTATGGCAAACATTGACAAAGATTGCCAATTAAGTAGTGGAAGTTTGGTTTAACCGAAGGCCCGGAGCAGTTCGTTAAACAACCAGTTTAGCGTCACTCGAAACACTGCGCTTATTCAAAATTTGACGTTCTGCTTCACGGAAAAAAACTTAAAATTAAAATCACTTAAGCGGCCGCTTCTGAAAACGCAGGTTTAGTCAAAAAACGGCAATAAAAAAGGGCGTAAACACAAGCACCCACGGTGCTCAGGTTTACGCCCTTTTGTTTTTTTGAAACTTCTTAACTGAAGCTAAAAAGCTTACTGGATCGGCGCTTTTGATTAACCGTTATAACGCTGCATAACAAGCGTTGCGTTAGTGCCGCCGAAGCCAAAGCTGTTAGACATAATAGTGTTTAACGTTGCTTCACGTGCTTGGGTAACAATATCTAACCCTTGTGCCGCGTCGTCCAGTGTGTCGATGTTAATTGATGGCGCAATAAAGTTATTTTCCATCATCAACAAGCTGTAAATAGCTTCGTTTACACCCGCAGCTCCTAGTGCGTGACCTGTCAGCGACTTGGTTGCACTAATTGGCACGCCCGCTTGACCAAACACTTCTTGAATAGCGGCAAGTTCTTTCACGTCACCTACTGGCGTTGATGTACCGTGAGTATTTAAGTAATCGATAGGCGCATCAATATTTTGCATTGCCATTTTCATACAGCGAATTGCGCCTTCACCCGACGGTGCAACCATGTCGAAACCGTCTGATGTAGCCCCGTAACCTACTACTTCGCCGTAGATTTTTGCGCCGCGTGCAAGCGCGTGCTCAAGTTCTTCAACAACAACCATACCGCCGCCGCCAGAACTTACAAAGCCGTCGCGTGCTGCGTCATAAGTACGTGATGCAACGGCAGGATTGTCGTTATATTTAGAGCTTAGTGCGCCCATAGCGTCGAATTGGCTTGATAGTGACCAATGTAATTCTTCACCGCCACCGGCGAATACTACATCTTGTTTACCAAGCTGAATAAGCTCTAGCGCGTTACCAATACAGTGGGCACTGGTTGCGCATGCTGAGGCAATTGAATAGTTCACGCCGCGAATTTTAAACGGTGTAGCTAAGCAAGCCGATACTGTAGACGCCATACAGCGAGGAACCATATATGGGCCAACACGCTTAACGCCTTTTTCGCGAAGAATATCAGCAGAAAGTACTTGGTTTTCAGAAGACGCGCCACCTGAGCCTGCAATAATACCGGTGCGCTCGTTAGAAATGTCGCTTTCTTCTAATCCAGAGTCGGCAATGGCTTGTTGCATCGCCACGTATGCGTAGCCCGCCGCATCGCCCATAAAGCGCATTGCTTTGCGGTCAATATGATCTTTTAAATCGATGTCGATGTTGCCCCAAACCTGGCTGCGAAGGCCCATTTCGGCGAACTGTTCTGAAAATGTAATTCCAGACTTACCCGCTTTAAGTGAAGCAAGTACGTCTTCTTTATTTACGCCGATGCTTGATACGATACCAAGACCGGTGATAACTGCTCTTCTCATAGTTTACCCTTTGCGTTGTTGCGGCTTATGGTAACGATTTTGAATGATAAAGTGGTCTGCTCTGCCAATTACCATACTCAAATTAGGCAAGCTTCAGCGTTGCAGTACCTGTTTCAATTCTGGGCTTATGTGTATAAACAGGTAGTTTCCCACTTCCCTTCTTATTCGTTTTTGCCGTCTTCGTCTAAGCTTTCTTGTTCAGAATATTTCCAATGTAGCACGAATGTACAGGGTCATGACCAGCGTTAATTTATACCTTCACAAAACCTTCAAAATAGCTTTAGCGGTTTCTTTTATTGACTAAATTGGGCTCTAAGTTTGTTCTTAAATATTTTACCCGTATCTTCTCTGGGCAGAGCATCGAGTGTCTGCAACATTTTAGGCCACTTGAACCGCGCCAGTTTGCCATCTAAATACCCGTGTAGCGCGTCAATTGAAAGCGCATTGTCGGGTGAGCATTGAACAGCCGCCACGACTTTCTCGCCATACTCAGCATCAGGCACACCGAATACCGCGCAGTCTGCAACCTCAGGCATTTCTATGATGACGCTTTCTATTTCAGCAGGAAATATATTGGCGCCACCTGAGATGATCATGTCTTTTTTCCTATCGCAAATATATAAGTAGCCATCTTCGTCCACATAACCCATATCACCTAATGTCGTGAATTCACCAACATGTAAGTCGCTTTGCGTGCCCGTAGTATTGGTATATTTGAATGGCGCGAACATGGAAAGGTGCGCATATATAACGCCAACATCACCTACTTCGCACTCCTCTTTATCGTCGCTCAGTATTTTAATCGCGGCACCGGGAATGGGCTTACCCACAGAATTTGGCTTCTCTAATGCTTCTTGAGATGAAATTAGGGTCATAAAGCCTAATTCACTGGCGCCATAAGACTCATAGAAAATTGGACCAAACCAGTTAATCATTGCTTCTTTCACATCGCTTGGCAGTGCGGACCCGGTTGATAAGGCAAATCGCAAGCTTGAAGTGTCGTATTTGCTTCTTATCGACTCGGGCAGTTTAAGTAGCCTCACCATCATGGTAGGAACAATATAGGCGTGAGTCAGCTTAAACCGCTCTATGTCTTGTAAAAAGCGTTCAGGATCGAATTGAGGCTCAATGTATACATCAATATTACCCGCTGCTAAACAGCAGAGCGTAAGCGCATGTGGTGCACTGTGATAAAGCGGTGCCGAGACAAAAAAGCGATCACCTCTTGATAACTGCATTAACGCTTCAGACAGCCCTTTAAATATTAAATAAGGGTCTGGCCGAGTTAGGTCTACATCTCGCTTAATACCTTTAGGTTTTCCAGTGCTGCCAGATGTGTAGGGAAACATGCCTTTAAAGCGCTTGGGCGGTTCATTGTGGCGCTTTGCGTTTGGGGCAGCTAATAGCGTATCAAGGCACTGGTACTGCTCCCCGGTTTTCGGTTCTGTCGCCAATTCAGAATCACCTGTAAGATGATAGCGCTCTAAAATGCTTTTTGACGTTTTAATCGTGTAAATCGCAGACAAGGTGGGAACTTGTAATAACGTTTCGTGGGCATTCTCACCCTTTAATAAATCTTGATGAGCGAACAGTACTTTAGCGCCACAGTCGTCCAAAATAGGCAAAAGTTCGGCAACGGGACTGTGCCAATTAAGCAGAACATAGCGCGACCCCACATATCGGCATGCCTCTACTATTTCGAATATATCGACGTGGTTTCGCATAAGAATAGCTACCACATCGTTATCGCACACACCTTGCTCAGCAAGTGCACGTGCGATGATACGTGCACGATCATCCAGTTCGTCTCTAGTGCGTTTGCAAATACTTTTGCCGCATTGATGAAACACGCCTGCCATACCTTCTCCCTGAACTATCTTCAATAGACCTGCAGCTGAATTTAACAAACTATTTACAAAAACAGTCAAATAAACGTATTGTTTTTACTGATAGATTGATATTTGCAGAAGCAATAAGAAAAGAAGAGTTTTAAGCAGGTACAAACTTTTGCGGAAAAACAAAAAGGTGACAGGTAGAATACGCGGCAAAACGTTCGAAATTTAGATAAAACTGAAGATTGCTGTGTTATTAAAAAAGCCAAGAACCATTGCTCTACGTATATTCCAAAGTGCGGCACCCCGACTTTCTTCCATGGTGGCTGCCTTAATCATTGCTTTTGAAGCGACTGTCTCAGCAACAGCTTCGCCTATCGCCCTCCCCGCGCTACCAGAGCCAGTTTCAAACAATGCCATAGCTTTTGTCACCATAGACGACACACAATATGTATTTAGTTTTATGGGACTGGGCAATGGCAAAACCCATAAAGACGTACACAACCGTGCTTGGCAACTTGTGATTAACAACACCGATAAACCTTTGCAGTGGCAAGCTCTTCCCCCAGTTCCATCCAGCCTTGCACTAAAAGGTCGTTTGGCTTCCGTAGCAGTGGGCCTAAATGACAGCGTTTATATTTTTGGCGGTTACACGGTGGATGAAGATCACAATGAAATTAGTACGCCAGATGTATATAAATACTCGCCCACGACTGAAGAATATACGCTATTGGCGCCTATGCCCGTGCCTGTTGATGATGCAACTGCACTGGTTTACCAAGACCGTTACGTTTACTTAGTTTCTGGCTGGCACAACGATGGCAACGTAAATCTTGTGCAGGTTTATGATACGCAAACCGACCAATGGCAACAGGCAAGCCCTTATCTTGGCAGTCCGGTATTCGGGCAAGCTGGCGGCATCGTTAACAGCACTATGGTAATTTGTGACGGCGTATCAGTAAAACCTCACAGCGATAAACGCCGCAGCTTCGCACCAGAAACCGCCTGCTTTAAAGGTGAAATTGATAAGGAAAACCCTTTCAAGATTGATTGGCGTACGCTTCAGCATCCAACAGGTTCTGCGCGCTATCGCATGGCCGCAGCGGGCAATGAAGCCACCAGTAAAATCTATTTTGTTGGCGGCTCAACTAATCCGTACAACTATAATGGCATTGGCTATAACGGCGAGCCTTCAACTGCGGATGACGCCATATGGACCTTTGATATTGCAGAAGAAACTTGGGCTATATCAAAAACAGATGCTGAAGCACCTACAATGGATCACCGCGGGTTAATTAACGTTAACGGTTCTTGGTACACCGTTGGCGGTATGCTTGGCGCGCAGCTCGTGACCAGTAAAGTAACATCGCACTTTTCAACACCTGCAGAAGTGTCCTGTCCCGCTAAAAGCCAGGCGAGCACTGGCGTTTCAAAACAAGGATCGGATGGGCAAGCTGTTGAAGTAGTGAAAACTGCCGCCAATTCAAAGTGCCAACACAACAACGACATATACGGAGCAAAATAAACAGTGAAATCTAAGCATGCACAGGTTCATTTTAATGAGAGCGGTACGCCTGTCGCCGACCATTTTGACGACGTTTATTTTTCTAACGACAGCGGTATTGATGAAACCCAACACGTTTTCGTTGCAGGCAACGACCTTGTTGAGCGCTGGCAACAGTGGCGCAACCCTACATTTGTCATCGCCGAAACAGGCTTTGGAACAGGCCTGAATTTCTTGGTTGCCATGCGTGCTTTTAACGAATTTAAAGCAGCGAACCCAGATCATCCGTTAAAACGCCTGTATTTTATTACTACAGAAAAGTTTCCACTGCCTCAACGGGATATGCACCGTGCGCTAGAAGCGTTTCCAGCCCTAAAAACCGAAGCTCAAGCATTATCTTTACTTTACCCTATGGGCCTTGATGGTTGTCATCGTCTTCATTTTGATAGCCATTCAACCACCCTCGACTTGTGGATTGGTGATGTTCACGAACTTTTACCTCAATGGCACTCCCCTGTAAATGGCTTGGTTGACGCATGGTTTTTAGATGGTTTCGCGCCTAGCAAAAACCCTGACATGTGGACCGATTCCCTGTTTAGTCAAATGGCCCGCCTGTCAAAAACCGGCACAACCTTTGGCACATTTACCGCGGCGGGCATCGTCAAACGCGGGCTTGCAGGTGTGGGTTTCACCATAAAAAAACGCAAAGGTTTTGGCCGCAAACGCGACATGCTGACCGGCGTTTTCAACACAGACAATGAGAATGTGCAGCATAAACTTCGCTTGCCTACTGGCCCTTATTACAGATACACAAGTAACGAATTAAATAAAACAAACAAGGTAGCCGTGGTAGGTTCGGGCCTTGCCGCAGCCACGGTATGCCTTTCTTTAGTTAAACGTGGTATCAATACCACACTATATTTTGATGGTGACACCCTTGCAAGCGGCGCTTCTGGCAACCCTCAAGGCGGTTTTTACCCACAGCTTCACAGCGAAGCAAGCATTGCCAGTCGTATTCAGGCCCACAGCTTTTTGTATGCTAGACAAGCCTACGACCAAACCATTGAAAATGCGAAAGCCAATGGCCTCACCGGTGTTGCCCATGATTTTTGTGGCGTTATTCAACTGAGTTTTAACGACAAAGTAGCAGAGCGTCAAAGTAAACTTGCTGCAGCCGACGTATGGCCAGATGCTTTGATAAGGCCCGTGAACAGTAAAGAGGTGAGCGATATCGCTAACCTTGACCTTCCCTATTCAGGCTTATACATTGGCTTGGCCGGATGGCTTTCTCCACCTCAGTTAGTAAACGCAATGATTGAAGAAGCATTGCAAAGCGGCAAACTCACGTTGAAACCCCACCATACCTATTTATCTCATAAAGCGATTGAGACAACGCCACAAAATGCAGAACGTGGAATTTCCGACGGCGCTCTCGATGCAGACAAGGCTACGGATGAGGCGGTTAGCGAGGCAGCAAAACAGCGGGTGCAGATTCGTTTCAACCTAGGTGAGCCTGGGGCATGTGTGAATGATGAAGTTGATAGCAACACTGCCAATAGCGGCTCACAACAAAACTATGAGGCACTCAGCACTGAGAGTGAAAAATTTGTTATTGCCGATCACCTTATCCTTGCCCTTGGCGCAGGTACGGTAAACGCTAGCGATTTTGACAGCCTGTCGCTTCGCCCTGTTCGCGGACAGGTTGAAGCGATTCCCACACAAATGCCAATTGCGCAGTTAAAAACGGTGTTGTGCCACAAAGGCTACATGACACCAGCACTTGAAGGTCGACATGCGCTGGGTTCTACTTACGTGAAGAACGACTTAAGTACCGATGTGCGAAGCGATGAAACTGACGCGAACCTTGCTACACATGAGCAGGCGTTGGCAAATACAAACATAATGCAAGTACTCGAGCATGACGGCGTGGCCAGAGCGGCAACGCGTCTAGGTTCGCCGGACCACCAGCCTGTTGTAGGTGCACTTCATGATTTTTATTCGCTGAAAGAAAGCTACGCTATGCTGGGCGTGGGCAAGCCACTAACCAGCGCGCCGGTATTGCCCGAAAGCGTAGTTAGCACCCTAACCTGCTTAGGCTCTCGAGGGTTAACAACAGCGCCATTAATGGCTGAAATGTTGGTGAGCAGTTTGTGTAAGGAGCCGCTACCTTTAAGCAACGACCTGCTTAATGCCGTGAACACAAGCCGCTTTATGACGCGCGAGGCAATTAGAGGTCAGGGATAAAGAGCGGAACGGACTAGTCAGCACTCTCTTATTGCCTAGTTGTATGAGTTTGGATGTTTAAAGGTTTTAAAACAAATATGAAAAGAATTCGCTTTCGAAGACAGAGCACGATGGCAATAAATGGCTAGTTTACGCTAGCCATTTTATTTAAATCCATCACGATAAAAGCGGGAATGTATACGTTGGCGCTTGCCACCACTTGTTTATTTTCCAGCGAAACAATGCGCGCGTTTACCCGCACGCCTCTGTCATCCTCGATGATGGTGCCTGTTACAACATGATCCATTTCAACCTGTTTAGCTAGAGCAGCACCATCTCGAGTGAGTACGAAATCGCCAACTGGCGTTACTGTGATGCCACCTGCAAGTTTGAAATCGACAACTGCTAACCCAAAATCTTGCAGCTCGGTAATAAGGTACTCTGAAAGCTGATTGCCCAGTACGGTGCTATCACTCAACGATTGGTTAAGCCTAACAAAGCTCGCCACACCAACCATATCTTGCTGGGTAAGGCGCGTTGCGTTATCCATTAACTCCATCGCTAGCTGCGAAGCGTAATCATTTAAACGCTTATGAGTTTGCGCTGGTGCATAGCCGTGGTGTAACGGGTCTTTATAGCCCGGCTCTACCTCTACATGCTGCTGATATTGCCTGTCTCGTGAGTCGGGTGTGTAAACTAACCCTGAACGGTTAGGCACGGGGACAGGTTCGGCGTCATGTGTAATTTCACCGTCTTCACCTAACCAAAACGAGCCTATAGATTCTGTACTGGTGCACCCTGTCATAGATGCACCTAGTATAACGCCAACTGCAAGCCAGGCACTTGGGATTAACTTCTTTACAAACACCATAGTGAACTCCTAGCCCCGACTTAGTTTAACGCCATCGCGCATGCCATTTCGCTGGCTACCGTCACTTGGAATAAGTGCATCTACCACGTAGAACGGCACTAGCATTTGTGCCGTTGCCACGACGGCGCGTGACTCCATGCCCAAAATACGCGCATTAACTAATACGCCACCTTGGTGTTTCGTCATGGTTCCGGTTAGTACGTATTCAATAGGCAGGCTGCTGCTCAATTCTAAATAATCGCGGCTTAACACAAAGTCGCCGTCGTCAGTAATGCGAATATACTCGGTTGCTTTGAAGTCGATAACAGGCACCCGGAATTTATGCAGTTCATGAACGAACGATTCCGCCATTTGGCGTCCAAGCAAATCCGTTTTTTGCAAATCAGTGTCTAGCAGTGCGAAATGGGTTACCCCAATTGGCGTTTTGTTGCTCACGTATTCCATATTGGCAATTAAATCTTGCGTCATGTTTTTCACATAGTCGCCAATATGCTTGGTTAGAGGTCGGCCTTTGTACGCGCCCTGTACACTTGAGTATAACGGTGGCTGGCCGATAGCGCCGTAAGCATCCATACCCTGCGCCTGAGCGTCACTGATGTTATCGACAGGCTTAGCGGGCGCGCGGTCGGCGGCAGTAATATCAATCACATTCATGGCCGGGCGCTGAGGTGTTTGTTCGGCTACCTCTTCTTCCCCCATCATCATAGAACACCCACTTACGCTAAGCAGAGAAACATAAAGCGTAAGCGCCGCGTATTGATTTTGTTTTTTCATGGGGTTACCTCGTACCTTCGGTTCTGTATAGCTTGCCGTTTCGGGTTGTTACTTGTTCTTCTCGCCAAAACAGTTCGGCTGGAAAAAAGCGCGTGGCCGCAGCAACAATATTTTTATTTCTAGCGTTAATTATTCGAGCGTTAACCACGGCGCCAGATTCTTGGTAGACCATGGTGCCGGTAATATAAAAATCGACGCGCTCAACATTAGAAAGCTGGTCGATATCGCGCGTTAACACTCTGTCGCTTTCGTCACTAACAATTATATCGTTCGAAAGTTTGAATTCTTGAGTAGGAAAGCCTCTTTTCGTGGCCTCAGTAATCATTCCCTGCTCTAGCTGATGGCCCAGCAACATTAATGGGTTTTGATGGTCGGCGCTGTATTTCATGGTATCGGCAGGTACAAAGCCGACTACCGCATAGCGAGATTGACGTGCTGGATTCATATCAGCAAAAAGCTCGTTGGCTAACAGGTAAGTGTGATACTCAACATTGCCTAGGGCAGATACATCACTGGTATCGGTTTGAGCAAACTGACTTTTTGGCTCATCCAGCGTTGAACAGCCCGCCAGCAAACCAACGCACAGTGTCGCATATGACAGAACTATTGCTAATCTGCGAATGCTTTCTGTCAAAAAAACGCGAGAGTCATTATTTATCATACTATTCATTGATATGTCCGCTTAAAAACGTCAAATTGTCACCGCTTAAAACCTTAAAGGCCGATGTTAACCGTTGCGCAGCCTGAAAGGCTGACATTTTTAATAATCATTTTGGGTGTTGGCTTGCAATAATCACACCAAGCAATGGTGATGTTCAGATATAGGCTGGCTCAACAAGGGTTTATCTGCGTTCTTCAACGTTTATCCCTGTTTCAATGGATTGCGGTAGGTCACACAGAACGCTAACCCACACAACATGTGCGGGGGAAATTGATTAAATATAGGAAAAGACGGTAACGTGTTGCCGCCTTTGCCGACTAAAATGCCGTTTTGATATCACAGTTCTCCCCTTCGGGTGTGTTTGAATCTCAGATTGAGAGGTCCTATCTTTATCATTCTAATTTGATTCGAATAGTACTTTATGGATTTTTCATAAACAGTATTTGAGTTTGAGATTACACTAAACTTTCAATCCCGAGTTTTATTGCAACGTGAATGAAGGTGCTACGTAAATGTGGTTAGAACAAAATGTACCTTTCAATCAAGACCTAGCGCTTTTTGAACGTTAATGGGGCTAACGCCTAATTGTTCAGCTTTTATCGTATCAATGGAGTCGAACTGTATTTTACAGCCAGCCTTTATCATACTGAGCCAAGCACTGCGCAATGCATCCGGTCGCTTGCCAGTCCACAACGATTCGGTCTTTTTGATGTAAGCGACCACAGGTTCAATATAACCATCGCTGTAAAGTTGGCGCACTAAATCAAAGTCTGGGCCAAAGGCGCTTAACAGCGCAGAATCAATATCACTTATCGAATTATGCAGTACATTAAATGCCTCTTGGTTTTTGCCTTCCCGGTAGGCTATCCATGCTCTTGCGATATCTACGTAGTGATTTTCACTACCAAAGCCATCGTAAACGTCGCCCGCAATTTGTTGTTCGGTGCTCATTTTATTTGCATAGTCGAATGCACGTTCTATCTTCGATTCCGCTATTTCAATGGGCTCAAACTGCGCGCTATATTTTATATGCCGGCTTAAGTTATTAAGCACTTGATAGGGATTACTATTGTTCGACAAACTGCGTTGATAATCTTGCAATGTATCATTAAGCAATCGACGATTTCTTGATTCGAGATACGTAAAACGCTGCTCGATATACGTTAGGTACTCGGCATCATCACAGCCTTGCAGGTAATTTGCATGACTTTGTTTACTTAAGGTAACTATAAGGGGAACATAAAGAAGAAAGCGTATAAACTTCACGTGTGTCTCTATTTTTTGTTTTCTATCTTAGTACTGAGAAAGTATAGAAGTTGATCGTAAGGAGTCGTTAACTGTAATTAACCATATCAGTACTACCCTTGTTACCTGTTTAAATAGCTTTTTCAGAGGAACAGTTTTGTCGAAAGTAATTTTGAGCCGCGTTTTAAGTTTTTTAGTCATGTCTTGTTTTTCTTTGTCGGTATTTGCGGTTGATGAATCGTCATATACCCACAACGACTTGACTGAAAACACTGTAATGAATAATACCGATGCCCTGTCGTTGAGCGGTACAACAATTAAAAAACGCTTTTTCTTTAAGGTCTACAGACTGAGCCACTTTATGGAAAAGCCTAAAGGTGATTTCTCTACTAGAGATTCGCTTATCACGTTCATCTTGAATGCAAATACACAACAGCGCATCGAACTAGAGTTCCTGAGGGATGTAACCCGAAATCAAATAGAAGAAGCCCTGATGCAAGGCATTGAGCAAAATAACGCCAATTCTGATTTAAGTCAGATTAAACAAGATATTGAAAGACTATCGTCTGGCTTTCAGGATGAAGTAAAAAAACATTCCACGCTAACGCTATCACGACTGTCTAAAGAGAAGCTTAAAGTATTTTTCAACAACACCTTAGTCGTGGAGACTGAAAGTAAAGCGTTAGCTGATGCCTTGTGGTCCATATGGTTTGGCGAAGACCCGATTGTGGACACTGAAGACCTAGTACAAAATATTTTGATACATTGAGGCGCGAAACTAATGCAATCAAGGTTGATATAGACTATGCATTTGCTGTTTAAACGAGCTACCTAAGTGTTGAACTAGCGACTGAGCTTAGCAATATAGGATTGCTGCGCTTTAGTCTGCGGGGGTGTAAGTAGCACTATCTTACCCACGTGCTTTTTCTCAGAGAATTCTTTTTGCGCTGTCACGATTTCAGTCAATGGGTAGGTTTTAGTCGACATAGGGGTTGATTTCACCATTGACACACAAACAGAAAACTTCACAATGGAGCCACTTCATATTCACACACGATATTAAATGCTGCACCTTTCTGAATTTCAAATAAAGCTTTCTAATCAATATATTACCCCCGCATTTTCGCTATCACTCTGTACTGAAAGCGCACCGTCGCACTTCCTTATTGCAGGTAGAAACAGTAGCGGGAAATCGCTCTTAATTTCCGCCCTTGCCGGTAACGGAAAAGTAGAAAGCGGTAGTCGTGAATGTAGTTCGGTTGTTGCAGAGGTATCGATTTTAAAACAGCAAGCGTTAATTGAAGAAGAAAAGCAAAAAGACAGTGCAGATATTTTAGACGTAATAGCTGAGCCAACGCAGGTTCACGAACTATTCTTACGGACTAATGAGGATTATCAAAATCATCCTTATTACAACGAACTAGCTGCTGCTTTAAGAATTGAGCATTTGCTTGATAATGCGTTTCTTTCACTTTCAACCGGTGAAACCCGCAAGGTTATTATCATGCTGGCATGGTTAAGCGATGCCACTATTATTTTGCTTGATGAACCCTTCGAAGGACTCGATGTTGAAGCTATTAGCGCATTCAGTCGTTTTCTTGTTTCTCAGCAACAGGCCTCATTGGTGCTTACCGCCAACAAACTCGCAGATATTCCTAAAAACATGCAAGCCCAGTTGATTGTTATGGATGAGTTGGGCATTACATGGAAATCTGAAGACAAACTTAACTATGACGACTTGCGCTCCGAATTAAGCACGTGGTTTGCGCTAGGCTCTGATGATATCGATGTACCTGCAGCGCTTAACGCTAAAGACAAACACGACGATGCCCCAAACCGTAGCGACCAATGCCCTAATGAGCAGAACAGTGAGTTAGATTCACTTCCTCACACCTTGATTCAGCTTAAAGACGGGTTTGTGCGTTTCGATGAGCGTACCGTTTTTGAAAAGCTTTACTTTACGCTTAACAAAAATGAGCATTGGCAGATCACTGGCCCTAATGGGTCAGGCAAAACCTGTTTGCTTCAAATGTTCACCGGCGACAACTCCCATTGCTATACCAACGACCTAACCATGTTTGGCATAAAACGAGGGACTGGAGAAAGCATATGGGACATTAAGAAGCACATTGGGATCATGTCGAATTCACTACACATGCAGTACAAAGTGAATGCAAGTGTTGAACACGTGATCATTTCAGGCTTTCACGACAGTATTGGCCTTTACACCCGCCCAACGCTAGCAGAGCGCACGGTGGCAGAACAGTGGCTTGAAGTACTGGGCTTGAAACAGAAAAAGAACACGCCGTTTCAATCGCTGTCGTTCGGTGACCAGCGATTAGTGCTCATAGCACGCTCTATGGTTAAGCACCCCGCCGTGCTTATTTTGGATGAACCTTGCAATGGCTTAGACGACTTTAACCGCCAAAAAGTGCTGAAGCTTATCGATATACTGGCCAATGCTGGCACCAGCACACTCTTGTATGTCAATCACAATCAAGAAGAGCGTATACCAAGCATTCACAACACGTTAAATATGAAAGACTATAACGTTTAATAGTTAATGTTAGAAAATTTGGTCTTTCAGGTGGTGTCTTTACTATTAGCACCGACGGTGTGCCTTTTAGAAAACTATCCTTAAAGTCAGAAGCACGAGAACGTTAATTAAAGCTGAGTAGCGAGACGAAATACCGAAAAAGAGAGTACAGGAAAAGAGCACGAAAGAAGAAAGTACCGAAATAAAAAAACGCTATCACAAGGGAAAACTCATGGAAATAGTGATAGCGCCAAAGTGACTGCGGGGAGATATGATTAGCGCTTACAAGCGACTCTTGACCCTTAAACCTCGCATTGCAATTCCGAAGTTTACATTGGGTCTAGAGTAAGCAGCACGCGTTTAGAATTGGGCTGCACTTTGCAAGAACGGTGCACTGCGGCAAACTCTTCATGGCCCTGCCACGACTTACCTTTGAGTAAACCTACATCAAACGCGTTCATTTGCCTAACGCTGCTCACTTGATAGTGCTGGCCCAACCTATTCTTAGTAAGCCCTTGCGTATTCCCGTCGTTAAGACGGGTCATTGGGCGTGTACCCACACTTTCTTTCGGCAGCCACTCTGTACCTTCGCCCAAATAGGTATTCACCAACCGAACAGGAATATTGTCGACGTGAAAGCTCGGGCACATTGCCGATGATAGTGGCACCAGCCTTACGCCGACACTGTCGCAATCAAATAGCGTGGTGAGCATGTCAGACAGCAAATAAATATCGTCAATAGCAGCCTGCTTTCCAGCGCTATTTCTTCCATCAGGTAAAAGCTTTACGATTTCCTTTTTCAGTGATGTTAAAGAGAAAACACCGCGAATACCCAATCCTAATGATTTAAAAACGTCGTCATAGTATTGCGAGATTAGAGGCTCTTCGGGCCGGGTCCATACAGCAACACTAATACCTTTTTCAAAGATATCGCCCAATACCATAGCATCTGCACTTGAACGCCAAGAGCTGCTATACTCAGAGACAAAATTATGGTCTTGTACCGCCTGCATACTAGTGCTCCCACGCAGGAAACGGATCAGGCATCTCAGCCCAAACATGATGACCTTGGATTAGCTGCTCGTCAGTTAACAAGCAGTCATCTAAACGATTAATAATGTCTTCCTTGTTTAGCCCTTGCCCTATAAAAACAAGCTCTTGACGCATATCACCAAATGGCTCCATCCATTGTTCTTCAATCGCTTTGAGATATTCAGGGTCTTCAGGCCACTGCTCTTTAGGAACGGCTTTCCAAAATAGTCCGGCGGCCCCGTACCTCGCCATACCGCCAGCTTGGCTCCAACTACCAGCTAATTGGGGCCGTGTTGCCAGCCAAAAAAAGCCTTTTGAACGAATTAATTTACCTGCTATGTCCTTGCTATGAATAAAATCATAAAACTTTTGCGGATCAAACGGACGTCGCGCTTCGTACGAAAAGCTGCTTATACCAAACTCGTCAGTCTCTGGTACGTGCTCGCCACGCATTTCTTTCAGCCAACCGGGCGACTGCTGAGCACGCTCGAAACTAAATCGCCCTGTGTTCAGCACTTTGTCGAGGGGCACTTTTCCATGCTCGATAGGAACTTGAATAGCCTCGGTATTAAGGGTTTGAAGAATACCTTTAAGGCGCGCCAATTCTTGTTCAGACACTAAGTCCGTTTTACTTATTAGTAAAATATCAGCAAACTCCACCTGCTCGACTAACAAGTCTGCCACACTTCGCTCGTCTTCCTCCCCCAGGCTCTCACCTACTTCATTAAGAAACTTGGCCTCGTCATAGTCTTTTAGAAAATTCAATGCATCAACAACTGTGACCATGGTATCGAGGCGTGATATTTCCGACAAGCTTTTACCGTCTTCATCGGCAAACGTGAAGGTCTCAGCTACAGGCAAAGGCTCCGAAATACCTGTAGACTCTATTACCAGATAATCGTATTTACCTTCATGCGCTAAACGCTCTATTTCTTCAAGCAAATCTTCTCGCAACGTGCAGCAAATACAGCCATTGCTCATTTCAACCAGCTTTTCTTCGGCTCGATTAAAGCTAATTTCATTTTTCACCGTAGCAGCATCGATATTGATTTCACTCATATCGTTAACAATAACGGCTACTCTTAATCCATCACGATTATTTAGAATATGGTTTAGAACCGTGGTCTTACCGGCGCCTAGAAAGCCCGATAGTACGGTAACGGGAAGCTGAGTTTGAATAGACATAACGACTCGCTAAGGTTCATTTTAAATCTCTAATTTAGCAAATGTTATAACATAACATTTAAAATGAAAATAACGATATGATTAATTTATTGCAAAACGCTTGCGGTATTCCACCGGACTAAGCCCATACTCTTTACGGAATATCTTCCTAAACGCATTGACGTTTTGATAGCCCACGTTGAATGCAATATCAGCAATGCTACGCGTTGATACTTCAATTTGCTGACAAGCATGATGAAGTCTCAGCTTCTGCAGATAGTCGATGACTGACATACCTAACGCTTGCGTAAATCTTCGCTGTAAGGTTCGCTGACTAACGAAAGTGTGGCTGGCTAAATCGCTAAGAGAAATTGGCTGACTGTAATGATTTGCCAAGTAATTTTGCGCTTTAACAACGAGAGCATCGCCATGATCTTTTTTAGGTGAAAACTGGTGATAAAAGCCTTGCTCCCTGTAACCTGTATCCACCACCATCTCTTTAGAAAGACTCAAGGCAATGGTGGGTGAACTTAAGGTCGATATGATTTCAAACACAAGATCAATCCACGCCATCCTCCCGCCAGCTGTTATTACACCCTCCCCGTTTACCACGATAGCCTTAGCATCTAGTTTTGCTGTGGGAAAGGCTGTCATGAAGTGATCGGCAATTCGCCAGTGTGTAGTACACACTTTGTTATCTAAAAAGCCCCCTTTGCCAAGAATAAATGCACCTACGCAAGCAGATGCGAGCAATGCACCTTGGGACTGCATGACTTCCATATAGTTGATAAGTGATGTGAAGTCATGCTCAAAAAATGTTTCACTCATGCTTGGCGGCAAGATGACGACATCAACCAGTGCATTTGAATTCAACTGTTCCGCTTTGTAAATACTCGCGCTAAATGCCACATCAGCGTTGATTTGCTCACACATCGTATTTGCTAACTCTAACATCTCAACGATGCCGTAAAGCGCAGATTGGCTTGCGGTTGGATAGTTTATTACTGCTATTTTTATTTCTTTCATTGTTTCATTGTCGCTCTGTGAACGCTGTCGCATTTGGCGCGCTTTTTGTCATTATCGTCACTCTCTATTACACGTGAAAATCTGCAAAATAGTCAATATCGAGTAAGCACAACTTAAACCGTGCTAGAGACTATTTCTTGGAAAAAGAGGGTAAGACCGTGGTTAAACAAGCACTTATTGTTATAGATATTCAAAACGATTACTTTCCTGAAGGGAAGTATCCTTTACACAAACCAGAGCTTGCGATGCAAGAAACACTTAAAGCGATGGCTATTGCAAAGGAAAAGAACATTCCGATTATTCACATACAGCACCTTGTGCCTGTTGAGGCCGGAGAAGGGTTGTTTTTCTATGAAGGATCTCATGGCGCTGAAATTCATAAAGAGGTGATAGCCGCAGCCCCGGATGCGCCCATCATCACAAAGCAACACGCCGATTGTTTTGAGAACACCAATTTAGAAGAAATCTTACAGTCATTGGGCGTGGATGAAATTCTTCTTGCAGGTATGATGACGCACAACTGCGTAACTCACACAGCATTATCACCAGCTGCTGCCAAGTATTCCCCCAAAGTCATTGAACCTTGCACCTGCACGCGTGACGCCATTGGTCATCTATTGGCGCTGGATTCTATGCAAGTGCGCGGTATTGACATTGTATCGATAGAAACCGCATTCGCTTAGCTCCGACTTGTTTCGCTCATCACGTTGTTCGACTACTTGATGAGCGCTAACACTTCTCGGAATTTTGGATGTTGGCATGATTTTAAAAGTCCAAAAAGTGTCATCTCTAAACTGCTGATACGTGCGCCCTGCTCACGCATATTTTGGATGGCGAGCACAGCATTTGAAGACTCTCTTGAAGAAATGCAGTCATGTATTACTTCCACAGCGAAATCATTTTCTAATAAGCCCACTACCGTTTGATAAACACATACGTGCGCTTCAATTCCAACAACCAGCCAACGGCTTAATCCTCTTTTGCCAATGTACGCCAATATTTCAGAGGAAAACTGGTCAGTGCCCGCCATACCATTAAAAGCAAACTTCTTAAAGTGAGGGTCGCTTACAACATGAGTTTCAATTTCAGGGATCGTTCCACCTAAGCCATCAGGATTTTGCTCAAGCACGACTACGGGAATATCAAGCAACTTACAACATTGTATTAGCTTTGCGGTTTTGCATATCATTGCTTCGCTATCGCTGACTCTTCGAGCCAAAGTGCCCTGAATATCTACGATCAACAACCCTACTTTTTCTTCGTTTAAATGCATATTTCACACTAGTTAACTGTTCGTTGTGCCGTAATATTCAAACTTATTCACTGTATTTGACGGCGCCGAATTACTTTTTATTTCATTCAGTATCTAGAGTAGATGTTCTCAAACAAACCGCAAAACCAGCGAAATTATAACGCCAGTGACGATAAGCTGAACTAAACAAAAGCCCATAATATCCTTAGCTTTCAGGCCCGCTATGGCAAGTACGGGTAGCGCCCAAAACGGCTGAATCAAGTTGGTCCACGCATCGCCCCATGCCACTGCCATGGCCACTCTATTTATTTCGGCACCGAGTTCAGCGGCAGCAGGCAAGATTACTGGGGCTTGCACTGCCCACTGACCTCCCCCCGAAGGCACAAATATATTAACAATGCCTGCACTGATAAAACTCCACACAGGTAGCGACTCGGCAGATGCAAAACTAATTAGCCACTGCGACATTGTTTGCGCTAATCCTGATTGCACCATAACCGCCATGATCCCGGCATAAAATGGGAACTGTATAACAATGCCACTACCGCCCTGGACAGCTTGCTGCAAGCTGTGCAGCACGTTTCGTGAGGTACCGTGAAGTACAATGGCAAGAAAAAGAAATAGCGTATTAACAGCATTGAGATTCAGTCCGCCGCCTTCGATGAAATAATTCGTAAGGTAGGCTAGCCCAGCAAAGCCTACAAGTAATCCAAGCACTTTGCTGTTTTCAAGTTTGTCCACGGGCCGCTCGTTTGTTGCTGGAGGTAGAGCATCGTCTTGCAGCTTTGCGCTATCGACAATAACGCTTTCAGAATCAGGCGGTAACATTAACCGATTAACAAGCGGAATAATCACGAACATGATTGCTAATAACAGTAAGTTGAAGCTGCTAAAAATAGTCTCACTAGTACTAATTACGCCAATTTGTGCTTCGGAAAAGTGACCTGGCGTTGCAATGGTTAACGGCACAGAGCCCGCTAAACCGCCATGCCATACAATAAAACCCGAGTAAGCACTTGCCACTAACAACCGATAATCTACTGAAACATGTCTAGCCAGGGCCTTGGCAAAAAGCGCCCCTACTACCAGCCCAAAGCCCCAGTTTATCCAACTTGCAATAAGCGATACTAAAGTAACCAACACGATGGCGCTTCCAGTGCTTTTTGCAAGGCCAGCTAGCCGTTCAAGCATCCCTTTAACAAGAGGCGTACAGGCCAACATAAATCCGGTCACTAATACCAACAGCATTTGCATTGAAAACGTAAGCAGCCCCCAAAATCCATCTCCCCACTGCTGAACAGTAGTGAATAAAGATTGATTTTGGATAGATGAGGCAAACGCGAAAGTAAAAAGCGTCAGCAAAAGAACAAATATATAAGGGTCTGGAAGATAACGTTCGACAAGTTTTACAAAAGGTTTTGATGCACGGCTTAACATTATCACCCTCACTACATGTTAAAAACTTGTTGCATGTTACCGTATTTTTAACTGTAAGGGAGTATCAAATCCTATTTTGAAAGCCAATTTTTTAAAGTAAATATGACCTCTTCATGCTCAATAGGTTTCGCCAAAAAGTCATCCATCCCAGCTTTCATGCACATTTCCTTGTCACTTTGCATGGCGTTTGCTGTCATCGCAATAATGGGTATCGTTTTGTAACGTTCACCGGCTGCTCCTTGACGAATTAGCGTAGTGGCTTCAAACCCGTCCATTTCTGGCATCTGACAATCCATAAAAATAATTTTGTAGGCTTCGTTGTCGTGCTTTGATTGAGTGAGTAGCGCTATGGCTTCAGCACCATTTTTAGCTACATCTACATGATAGCCTTCGCTTTCAATTACAGAAGTAGCAACTAATTGATTAATTTCGTTATCTTCCACTAGCAATATGTTGGCTTCATCTGTCACAGATAGGTCGGATGCCGCTCTATTTTTATTAATAAGCGGTGCTTCAGGCTCATACTGATCGGCAGTATTTTCAACAGGCCTGGTATTACAATGGCTAGATGTTTCCTTGTTGAAATTCGTTTTCTGTAGCACAGAGAGCAGATCTGATGTTGTCAGCGGTTTAGGATAACTTGCTTCGATTTCAACTTCGCTGATGTCCCTCGTTGGGTCGACATCTGCCATTAACGTCATTAAAACGATACTGGAGTGCTTGGTACTGTTAATTTTCCGGAGGGTTTGACAGAAATGCTGTACAGAGGTTACTTCGGTAGATTTACCTACAAATACAACGTCAATCGAGGGAGCAGAAAGCTTGTGTTGAGCATCATCATTGCGGGAAAGTTCCGCGATTGCTTCGTCTACCGTCGAGGCACATAAGACACGAACATTCCAACGCTCAAGCTGCGCTTGCATCGCTTTACGAGTAGAGGCGTTACTGTCAACAATTAAACAACGCATATCACTTTTGGCGAGAGTGGGTGTGTCTATTTCGCTATGTTTATCATAACCAACTTGGCAGGTTACGCTGAAACGGCTCCCCTTGCCTACTTCGGTGTCAACACTGATATCTCCCCCTAATAATTGGCAGAGTTTTTTGGTAATACTAAGACCTAACCCCGTACCGCCATATCGCCTTGTAGTCGAAGCGTCAACCTGAGTGAATAGGTCAAACAAGTGAGGGATTTTTTCATCTGGAATACCGATCCCCGTATCTTCTACTGTTATGCACAATACCGCAGATTCATTACCGCCGGCAATCAATTCTGCCTTTAAGAGTATTTCGCCTTTTTCAGTAAATTTAACCGCATTACTGAGCAGGTTTGTCACTATTTGCTGAATTCGGTTGGGGTCGGATTTAATCGTCGCAACATTCACTTTTGACAGGTCAACAACCAATGCTACCCCTTTCTCTTGCGCGATATATGCCAGCGAACGTGCAATGTTTTCTATTACCTCTCGCACATCAAATTCGACACATTCAATGTCGAGTTTATCCGCTTCTATTTTTGAAAAATCCAAAATATCATTGATAAGTGCTAGCAGCGAATTAGCGCTTGTACTGGCGATATTCAGACGTTGAGTTTGCTCAGATGTCAGGTGACTTCTTTTGAGCAAGCCCAACATACCAATAACACCATTCATAGGCGTTCGAATCTCATGACTCATGTTGGCTAAAAATTCTGATTTTAATTTTGTAGCCTCCTCTGCTTTTTGCAACGCCAGTTTCAAATCTACTGCCTGCGCCTCGAGGGAGGCGGTTTTCTCTGAGACCTGTTGTTCGAGTGCTTGAACAAAACGCTTTTGTTTTGTAATTTCACTTTGTTGCAATCGGGTTCTTAAATATACGGATAAGACAAGGATGCCTAGAAGAAAAGCCCCGTAAAAACTGTAAGCCCACCATGTTTTCCATGGCGCGGCAGCTACGTGCAAATTTACCAATAGCACTTCTTTGCCCCAATCACCATCGGGCCTCATCGCCTTCACTAAAAATGTATATGTGCCACCATTTAAGTTAGTAAAAGAAACATTATTGTGATCGCCGATATCAATCCACTGCTCATCATAACCTTCCAATTTATAGGCAAAACGAGCGCGCTTGGAAGCAGAAAAGTCTAAATGCGCGAATTCTAAAGAAAAGAAATCGTCTTCATAAGAAAGGTAAATATCCCGAACGTAAGACAGAGGCTTGTTAAAACTCTTCGCCTCACCCATTTTACTAAACCCAGTAAGAACAATTTGAGAGTCGACAAATTCGTTTTGCAGGTTTGAATAACTGAAATATTCAACCCCACGTTGGCTGCTGGTAAAAAAGGTATTTTGCGATGCATTGATGAGGCTATTTGAATAAAAGTTTTTACCCGCGAGAGCCGTGTCACTATTGTAATTTAACGCCTGTTGAGTAACGGGATTGAACAGAAAAATACCTTTATTGGTGGTAAGCCATAACTGATTGTCTTCTCCGTCAGCAATGGCCCTAATTAAATTTGATGGAAGCCCCTTACTCTCATCAAACCATTCAAATGTTTGAGTGTTGGGCACGTAGCGGTTAAGACCCATTTGGGTAGCGACCCATATTTGCCCATTTTTCGTTTCATGAATATCTTCTACTATATTGCCTAATAAACCATTTTGCTGACTTTTGGCGCTGTTAAACGAGATAAACCGTTCTTTTTCAGAAGCCCATAGGTTGATCCCCCCCCCTGTTCCCACCCACATATTGCCTTTGCTGTCTTTATATATAACGTGTGTTTCCGGGTGTGAAAGTCCGTCTTTAGCCGTAAGGTGACGAAACGCATCGGCTTTTTCGTCATAAACAAATACACCGTGCTTATAGGTTCCAATCCAAACCCTGCCTTTGTCATCCAAAGCGAGAGACCGGAATTCTGTGAACTGACGATAGTTACTATCCGTTCGTGGGTAGGTGATGTGCTTTATCTCGTCACTTTTTCGATCAACACGGGCGATATAATCATCTTGCGCAACCCATAAAACCCCCTTCCCGTCACTCACTATAATCGGTCGCTCTATGACACCCTGACCTTCGTAGCCCTCAACCCCCTCAAATACCGAGGTATACGCTTCTTCTAACGTCTGTGTATTCACATCCCACTTGTAGATATCGGCATTAGCCGTAACAATCAAAATATCGCCATTTTCATCACGGTGTATACCGTTTGGCGCTGCTAGCGAGTCGCTATTAATTTGCTTGATGTTTCGCCTAGGAACCAATTTAAAGATGCCGTGGACTTCACTGGTTATCCATTTTGTTTTGGTATGATCTTCAAAAATAATGCGAAGACCGTTGTTATAACCAAAGTCAACTTGTTCTACGGTATTCCCCTTACCCGTATGTCGGTAAAGGCCTTGGGTCGTTACAAACCATATCGCACCGTCATGATCTTCAATCATTGAGTTAACCTGCCCAAGGCTTTTGCCGTCGAGGTTTTTCTGAGGAATAAAAGCACCTGATTCAGCAATAAACAAAAAGGGGCCTTCTTGGGTTGCAACGTAGAATTGGCCAGATGACGTTTTAAGCAGGCTTCGAATTTCGTTTGCCCCTGTTGCGGTTTGGTTTAGGGGATCTGGAAAAAAATGCTGGGCGGTTAAGGAATGCTTATCAAGCAAGTTCAAACCGAAACTTGTTGCAACCCACATTGTGTGTTCATCGTTATCAATCATGTCCCAAATGCGATTGTGAGAAAGACTCTTTTCGTCATTAGGAATATGTTTAACCCGTTCAAACTCTCCATCGCCTAAATATCTATTTAAGCCTTCATCGTAGGAACCAAACCAAAGTTGCCCTGCTTCGTCGTTAAAAAGTGACTGAATTCGGTTTGAAGACAAAGAAGTAGAGTCAGTGCTATCGTTTAAATAACGAAAAAACTCACCTGTGGTTGGCACATATCTATTAAGACCTCCGCCCCAAGTGCCAATCCATATGTCACCATTAGCATCTAGCATTAAATTTCCGGCGTCATTGTGGGATAAACTTTGACTGTAATTATTATCCGCCTCAAATAGCGTTATTTTTCTCCCGTCGTAACGCATTACCCCATTTTCGGCAGTCCCAAACCAAAGAAACCCTTGCCGGTCTTGAATGATGGAATAAATTTCAGATGAAACGAAGCCGTCTTCAGCGGTCAGCAGCTCTACAGAATATTCATTCATGAGTGTATCAGAGCCAGAGGGCGCGGCGCTTGCAAAGCTGGTAAGGGTGTAAATGGCCGCTGTAAAAAAGCAGACTAATGAAGACAGGTAACGCGCCATTCCACGCCTTGAGATAATTTTCAAAATAATAAAAAGGTGACTAGATTAAACTCGACAAACCTTAGAGTATATCTTTACCCTTATCTATTCTACCAAAGACGTATTTCCCAATAAAAAGAACAAAGCTTTGACTTGTATCATAGTGAACCAAAAAACACGCTTTAACATAACGCTATGAGAAGCGTTTATTACTTGTTTTCAAATAAGCGACAAACAGCAGGAGCATTTAGAATGACCAAATCATATAAAGAAATTACAGAAAGCTTAAATCCTTACTTAGGCGAAGTTAAGAAGGGTGTCCCAGAGGTAATGAAAGGCTTTTCAGACATGGCTAAAGCCGCAACCGCTGACGGCGCGTTAGATAAAAAAACGAAAGAGCTCATTGCTCTCGCCATTGGTATTGCCACACGTTGTGACGGTTGTATAGGTTTTCACGCTAAAGCGTTAGTCAATTTAGGGGCGACCCGTGAAGAAATTGAAGAAGTGTGCGGAATGTCAGTTTACATGGGCGGAGGCCCATCTTTTATGTACGCAGCAGATGCACTGCGTGCGTTCGATGAATTCAGCGAATAATTCGCTGTAAAGTACAGGGTCGAAAACGTCTTCGACCCTGTATTCACTCTTTTAACAAGCGTACTTGTTACAGCGAGTTCATGCTTTGAACACTTACCACGCCAAGTAATTAAGGATAATGGATTATAAAACTGTAACGGATTGTAAAGGACAAATGATTGAGAAGAAGAGAAATAAGCAAGCGATGGAGAAAAGCAAAGGAAAGCCGCATTTACATAGCGACTAACCTTTCCCAAAGCGCCTTTACTTGTTTGGCGTCTTCGCTCTCTAGTTCATTGTTGGCAAACGCTTCATTTAAGCTTTCCACCATTTTGTCATTGAGCATGCCTATGGTGGCATCTTCTCGCATTTCCAGTTGACGAGATTCTACTGCGAAATGCCCTTGCAGATAGCTTGCAACAAACAATTCGTCGTCGCTACCGTGATTAACTACGTCGTCGAGGCTTGCCTCTATCTCTGCAATCGCTTTAACGACATGTTCTGGTGCTGCAGCAGGTGGTAACACTCTATACTCCTTTTTCGATATTTAGATATCAGTTCTTAATGTTCAGCTTTCTATTTTCTTAAATTTAAAATGAAACGGGCTGGCATAAAAGACATCGCGTCGTCTGTTCTCTTGTTGTTGATTTTAAACAGCCTGGCAAAGTACTTTATCTTTATAGCCTGTAATTACCGTAAACGCGCCCGCTAATTCAGCATCGAGGGCAGCATCGCTTGAATCTAGACGAAGCGGCTTGCCGTTTAATGCCTGTAGTTTTTGCTTAGTGGCGACAACAAGCATGTTTTGTTTGCCAATTTGACGAATAAACGCGGGGCTTAACTGTTGATTACCACGGCCCAAGATATGCCCTTGACCGCCAATAACCGTTAAAATGACTTTTGTCGGCTTATCTTGGGTTAGCGCAACAAGTTCGTTTGCAGTAACGTCACTTGCCACTAGTTCACCCTGCTTAACGACGTCAACGCCTAACAAAGTATTGTCTAGGCCAAGGAACTCCATAACCGAGCCCACGGTCGAGCCAGAACCCATAACAAAATAGGTGTCAGGATCATCGTCCATAATCTCGCTTATATAAGCGGCAATGTCGTCTAACACTAGCGCCTCGTCTTCTTTACCGCCCATTTTTACTGCTTGAACGTAAGTCAACTCGGCCGGTACCCGCATTTCACCGTAATGCTTAGCAATCACTTTTCCTTCGCGAAAGGCGTTTTCGTCGATATCACGAACTTCGGCGTCCATCTCGCTCACTAGCTCACCAGCGACCATTTGGCTTACTACCTGCCCTGCCGCTGACGGCGATACGCAGTAAACGCCTGAATGAATTTTGCAGCCCGCTGGCACGCCTAACACAGGTACCTGCGTACCAACTACGCTGCAGATATTTCGCGCAGTGCCGTCGCCACCTGCGAACAGCAGCAGGTCAACGTTAGCTTCTACCATGGCTTGTGCAGCGCGCTCTGAATCTTCACCTTCGGTTTGCTCGGCATTAGGTGTGTAGATAACCTCATAAGGAATACCTAGAGATTCACAAACTGTTTCGCCCATTTCGCCCGACGCTGTCACTACGGTAAATTGCCCCGATAATGCTTCAAGAATGCTAAGTGCTTTAGCCATCTTTTCGTTGGCCTTTTGCTCTGCCCCCATGGCAAGTGCCTTTTCACGAATTTCAGCGCCGTCACTGCCTTTAAGTGCAAGAGCCCCGCCTATTCCAGCAAAAGGGTTTACAAGAACACCAAGCTTAAAAATGGCTGGGCGGTCAGAATCGTTATTTATCATGCTGCATCTGCTCCAGGGGCGTCATCATGCGTCTTTTTGCAAAAAGTATTTTTTAAGGCGTTGATAAATCGTTCAGCTCTAGACGGAAAGCCATCGGCTTTATAAAGTGCTAGCTGTGCTGCAACATTTTTAGTAAAACCTTCTCTGTCAGGCTCCGCGCCGTTCAAATTGTCTGTACTGACCTGAAATCTTCTGCCGGCAGCTTCGGTAAACGCCCATTCGATAGCTTGGGGCTTAATTTCTACTTTTTCAAAATCTGCCTGCTGTGTTTCATTACGTCCATCAGGGCAATACCAATATCCGTAATCTTCTAAAAGCCTGCGCTTTTCACCTGCAATACACCAATGGGCAATTTCATGTAGCGCACTTGAGAAGAAACCGTGAGCAAAGACAATTTGATGGTAGCTTTTATCCACACCAGCAGGAATGTAAATGGGCTCATCATCGCCTAAAACCAAGCGTGTATTGAAATCTTCAAACGTGCTATTAAATAGTGATATTAACGTGGGAACATCTTTGTCGTTTTCGAGGCTCGGAGGCTGCACGTTAGCGACCTCCTTTTCAACGGCATTTTCCAATGATGACTGACTACTCTGACTTTTCATTACGTTAATTAAAATCTAAATAAGCGAGCTAAACTAATGGCGGCAGAGTATACCAGTAAAACTTTGTTTTCTCACTTGAAAGGCAAGCTTGCTTAGGTCAATCTAGGTTTACAAAAAAAGAGTCATATCAACGTTACGAGGAGTTTGTCATTTGGCCCAAGAGACAATTAAACATATTCATCGGGTAAATGCCCTTCGTGACTTGGCTAATCAATTGGGTGTAATGCCCATTATTCATCAGCTACAGCAGTGGCAATGCGCGCGTTTACTGGTCTCTCATGATGATCTTGCCCAGCAAAAACGCTACCAAAAAGCCATGGCGTTTTTTGTTGAAGAGCTATATGGCCCTAAAGATTTCAGCCAGCGTGATGCTGATTTAGTACGCGTCATTCCAAAACTTGCAAAAGTACTGCCCGATAAAGCCATGAACGCCATGGACGATGCGCTATCGTTAAATGCATTGTCGTTTGATTTAGATATGGCGATGGCTCAGTATCTACAAGCTCACTTTCCTGACGAGTCCATTAACCGCGATAACTATGCGCTCGCCTATCGACACGTTGGCAGAATCGAAGATCGCACACATCAAATCGATATAATCTCACACTTGGGCGATCAACTTGCTGACGTCATAAAAATTCGTGGTATAGGTATGCTAATTTCTCTATCGCGGCGACCCGCAAAGCTTGCGGGGGTTCTTGCCCTACACGAGTTTTTACAGCGTGGTTTCGATGCGTTTAAAGCCTTAGGTGATGTACAAAGCTTTATTCAGCCGGTGTTGGTACGTGAAAAGGCGATAATGCAGACGTTATTGAGTGACGATTTGGCGTTACCTGAAGATAACCCGTTACCTGTTGTGTGAAGCGAAGTAGTAGTTGATATAAAACAGATTGGAAGAAAGGAAAAAATTTGAGCAACCCAACGCTTAATTGGATGTTTGACAGTCCTTATGTTCAAAAATGGCATATTGATGAAACGCACATAGACCACTATCAGCATGTGAATAATGTGGCATACCTGTCTCAGCTCGAAAGCTTAGCATGGGCTCATTCAAATGCCCTTGGCTTACAATTTGCCGATTATCAGGCGCTAAACAGAGGCATGGTGATAAAACGTCACGAGCTCAACTATCATCTGCCAACTCATCTCGGTGATACATTAGAATGCGCAACTTGGATAGTGCAATGCGACAACAAACTGACTCTAAAGCGTCAATTTCAGTTTATCTGCCCAAAGCGAAACAAAACCGTATTCGATGCCATAACTACATTTGTATGCGTTAGCCTTGATACAGGCGCCCCTAAACGAATGCCTGAGCAATTTATGGATGCCTATGGTCAGGCGTGTTTACAACAATGAAGACATGGCTCGCAGTGCTTCTTACGCTGTTTCTATGTGTGTCGTTAGGCTTCAATGTTTACCTATGGATTAGCGTAAAGCAGCACAACGACAGTGCTTATAAGCTAGAGGCAAGCTATGAGCATCGTTTACAACATGAGGCAGCGCAAGAACGTGGGACTCAAGTAAAGAGTAATGTAGAGCCCTTCAGCGAAAGACGCACCTCCACCTCCTCTTCAAAGGCTGACAGGGCTCACATCCCGTCAAATGAACGTGGAGACCTGCGCTCACCTTCGCGACAAATTAACCAAAATGATATAGCGGCGCTGACTACCCTGCTCAATGATGGAAAGTACGCGTTACTCGCCACTGAGCTAACCAATTTTTTAAAACATGAGCCGCTCAACGAATCGCTGCTATTACTAGAAGGTGAGCTGATTGAGATGACGAAGCCTCTTCCCACGGCTCTTGTGCATTATTACGATTTAGCTGAGTTGCCTCTTTCACTTGAAACGCTCTCGTTTATCGACAGCAAAATTGCCACTTTATATCAGCAGGCGCAAACGCAGTTAAGTCAAGACGAACAGTGGGAACTAGTTGCTAGGTTAAATGAGCCCTTGTATCAGCGAATACCCGACGCTAAACACTACACCCTCAATTTGGCTGAAGCGTACGCTTACCAGCAAAAGCTTACGCTAATGGAAGATGTACTCGCCGCTCTGCCGTTAAACGACAGAGACGCCAATATGATTCGCGATAAAGCCTATGAAATGCGCGATATGGCCAGCGCAAACACCGCACCAAGCCACAGCGAAATTGAACCCACAAGCTCGGACGCGGCTCGGTATCAAACACGCGTAGCCCTTGAACGCATTGGCGACCAATATCGTCTTGAGGCAAAGGCGCTTAACCAAAAAGCCAACATGATTTTAGATACGGGTGCCAGTACTACTGCAATATCGTCGCGATTATTTGCTCGCTTGGGCCGTATGCGAAACCTCACGTTCATTGGTAACTTCAACATTAGAACCGCGTCAGGAACCATTGAAGCCCCTCTGGTACAAATACCCCGATTTTACTTTGCTGGCTACGAGTTCAACGATGTCTCTGCCATCGTGCTGCCCGAAGACGCTCTACCCGATGCCGACGGATTGTTGGGAATGAACGTTCTAGGTCAGTTTGACTTTGCAATAATGCCCCAGTCTAGTGAGTTGATTTTGACGGAACGTGACTAACCTATTTCAAAAGGATGTCACGATTTCACAACACTTTACCTGTTCAACTGTCATAAAGATTTGCTGTCTTATAGTTCGACTAAAGGAAACGTTTCAAACGCCACGCCTTCATGCCCTGTTTTCATAAAGTTGCGGATATTGGCGTGGTCGTCACCTTTGGGGTTATTGAGTACATCTTCACGATAAAAGCGCCCAAACAAAGCCAGTGTTTGTGCCTGATCTAGCTTTAAGTGCTGACCAAGTGCGAGCAGCTTGCATGAGCCGTTGTTCTGGTTTGCTTCGTTTGTTACCTCACCATTGGTGAACGCGGTGGGCGTGAAAGCGAACGCGCTATCAACGAGCGCGATAACATCGTTAAACTCGATAGTCTCTGGTGAATTGCTAACGGCTTGAACTAAGTCTTGGGTGTTGCTGAACGTCATATTTATCTCATTGAAAAAAGGAAACGATAATAGCAGGTCTAGGTGACATCAACAGGCCGAAACAGGTTTGGTTTCGGTATTTTCATAAAAAATTACAGCCTTCGGCGGCTGGAAAAATAAACCCCTCTGAAAAAAGAAGGGTTTATCATCAATCCGAAGCAACTCTTAATGAGGCACTTACAATTTTAACCGCGTTTTTGCACTAGGTCGTTAAACCGCAGCACACACCCGTGTACCTTGGTCGATGGCGCGTTTAGCATCTAGCTCCAACGCTTCATCGGCACCACCAATAAGGTGATAAGGCATTTTCAAGCCTTCAACGATATCACGCATGGGCTCTTGGCCTGCACAGATGATGATGTTATCTACCGGCAATACTTGGCTATTGCCTTCCACAGTAATGTGTAGCCCTTCATCATCAATTTTGTCATAGCTTACGCCAGGGATCATACTCACCCCTTTAGCTAGCAAGCCTGCCCTGTGCGCCCACCCCGTCGTTTTGCCTAATCCAGCGCCGACCTTTGATGATTTGCGTTGCAACAGAAAAATCTCTCTTGGCGATGGCTCTGGCTGCGGCTTGACGCCTTCAATACCCGCGCGAGCCGAGAAGGTCATATCAATGCCCCACTCTTTCATAAATGCAGGTATGTTTTGGCTTGGCGTTTCCTTACCATGAGACAAGTATTCAGCAGTATCAAATCCAATACCGCCAGCACCGATAATGGCCACTTTATTACCAACAGGCTTTTTCTCTTTTAACACTTCGATGTAAGTGAGCACTTTCTCATGCTCAATACCTTCAATCGCTGGCGTGCGTGGTTTGATACCCGTTGCTACCATCACTTCGTCAAACCCTTCATCGTTTAAGGTCGCGGCGTCAACATAGGTATTCAATTTAAGGGTAATGTTTTTGTGAAGCTCAATCTGGCGCTTGAAATAGCGCAGCGTCTCGTAGAACTCTTCTTTGCCAGGGATTTGTTTGGCGATATTGAATTGACCGCCAATTTCGCTAGATGCATCGTAAATCACAACATCGTGTCCACGCTGAGCAGTGGTTACTGCCGCGGCTAATCCTGCTGGGCCTGCGCCCACTACCGCAACACGCTTTTTCGTGTCAGCAGGTTTGACGTTAATTTCCAGCTCGTGACACGCGCGGGGGTTTACCAAACAGCTGGTCATTTTACCGTTAAATACGTGGTCAAGGCAGGCTTGGTTGCAGCCAATACACGTATTTATTTCATCGGCTTTGTTTTGCTGCGCTTTGCGCACGAAGTCAGGGTCGGCCAAGAACGGACGGGCCATAGACACCATATCAGCATCACCACGAGACAACACTTCTTCAGCCACTTCGGGGGTGTTGATACGGTTCGATGTGATTACCGGAATCGAAAGTGCTTCGCGGAATTTAGCCGTTACCCACGTAAATGCCGCACGCGGTACTTTAGTGGCAATGGTTGGGATACGTGCTTCGTGCCAGCCAATACCGGTATTAATGATAGTGGCACCCGCTTTTTCGATTTCTTTGCCAAGCTGTACGACTTCTTCATAAGTAGAGCCACCTTCAACGAGGTCGAGCATCGACAAACGATAGATGATGATAAAGTTCTTACCTACCGCCTCGCGCACGCGGCGTACTACTTCAATCGGCAGACGGATGCGGTTTTCGTATTCACCGCCCCATTCATCGTCCCGGAGGTTTGTGCGTTTAGCAATAAACTGATTAAGGAAATAGCCCTCAGATCCCATAATCTCAACGCCATCGTAACCCGCGCGCTGGGCTTGGGTTGCGGCAGTGATGAAATCTTGAATTTGCTTTTCAATCTCGTCAGCTTCTAGCGCTTTTGGTTTAAACGGATTAATTGGCGCTTGAACCGCAGAGGGTGCCACAAGCTTTGGGCTATACGCATAGCGACCAGTATGCAGAATTTGCATACAGATTTTGCCGCCTGCAATGTGCACTGCGTCTGTTACTTCTTTGTGATTTTTTACCGCTTCGTCTGTATCTAAACGAAAGGTTGACGGATGCGTCGCACCTTCTTCATTTGGCCCAATACCGCCTGTGACAATAAGACCTACACCACCTCTGGCACGCTCACCATAAAATGCCGCCATGCGTTTGTGGCCGTCGGGTAATTCTTCTAAGCCCGTGTGCATAGAGCCCATGAGTACACGGTTTTTGAGGGTGGTAAAACCTAAATCAAGGGGACGAAATAAATGAGGGTAAACGGGATGATCGGTAACGGTCTGATTCATGATACATTCCTGAAAGTCGTTTTGGCTTGGTAAAGGCCGTTAAATAGCCTGTTTAAATATTGTTATATAACGCGTTTCTGCTTTTAAAACGCTTTTTTGCTTCAGTATTTAAGTTGCAACTTAATTTTGTAATAAAAGTCTTGTAGCGCACCGATTTACAGTAGCCTCCACCTGCTCTTATCTTTAAAAGACCAATATTGGTCTTTGAGCTTCAAGTGATAATAGCTTGCAAGATGAGCGCGCTTTTATACATAAACTTACGAATTCATTTTTTTAATCGCTGGGTGCAGCGGCGGATACTCCGGCAGCGTTTTTGTTTTCTGTGCTTCCATGGCTTTGAACACGTCTTCCATTTGGAACATTCCCGCCTGCCATGTGGCCATATAAGTCAAGCTTTCTGCCACCGTATGCTCTGCCGCGTAATTAATCATAGTCTTGGTGCCTGAAACTGCTAGCGGCGAATTCATTGCAATCTGCTGAGCTATTTTCATTACTGCTTCTAGCATTAACGCTTGATCATCGAATACCTGATTCACAAAGCCGAGCTGCTGCGCTTCTGCTGCACCAAAGTTGCGCCCGGTGTAAGCCAGCTCTTTCACGACACCAATAGGAATAAGCTTGGGTAGTCGTTGAAGGGTACCCACGTCAGCCGTCATACCTAATTGGGTTTCTTTAATGGTGAAAAAGGCATCTTGGGTGCAATAGCGCATATCGCATGCACTTAGTAAATCTACAGCTCCACCAATCGCCCCGCCCTGAACAGCGCCAATAACTGGCATACGTGCCTGCTCAATGGCGGTAAAGCTATCTTGTAGCAGCATCACCATTCGGCGCATGCGTTCAGCTCTGCGCGACGGGTCGCCCTTAAAGTCTTCTTTCATGTTCAAGAACACGGATAAATCCATACCGGCAGAGAAATGCTTACCCGTAGATGAGATAACAATAACGCGGGCATTGGCTTCATCATCTATTTCACGAATAGCCGCCGGCAGCTCTGTCCAGAATTCAGGGATCATACTGTTCATTGCATCAGGGCGATTAAGTACGACGTGAGCAATATGGCCTTCTTGTTTTACTTCTAATGTAGAGTACTTCATGGTTTGCGCTGTCTCCTTGGGCTGTTCCTGTTAACAAATTTGAAAACTAGACAGCGTCAAGATAAAAGGCTATGTTGACACTGTCAAGATAAAACGTTATCTATTCGTCCCAATTGCAACAACGGAAATATTTGATATATGGCTAATGCAGTACAAAGCTATCATCATGGCGATTTACGCAGTGCCCTTATAGAGGCAGCTACTGCGCGGTTGTCTGAGCATGGCGTTGATAGCCTTTCGCTGAGAAAACTGGCTGAAGATGCCGGTGTCTCTCGTACTGCGCCCTATCATCACTTTAAAGACAAAAGCGCGCTGCTAAGCGCTATTGCGGCCAAAGGGTTTAGCGACTGGCATACCGCAGCTAAACGTATATTTGATCAAGAAAATAAAACACCACAGGTGCGTTTTCGCGAATTTGTGCACGAATACATTGGCTACGCTGCCGACAACCCAGAGATGTATGAATTAATGTTTGGTCGTACTATCTGGCAGAATCAAGCGGCGACAAGCGACCTTAAAGAAGTGGCGTTTCCGTGTTTTCAGTTTCAGGTGACCATGACGCGCTATTGGCAAGAAAAAGGCTTACTGCCAAATAATCAAGATGCCCTTCGTTTGGCTCAGGTCACGTGGGGCACGTTACATGGCATTGCAAGGTTACTGATTGACGGTATCTATGCTGACAGTAGCCATATAAAAGAAATGTGCGACTGTGCAGCGGACTTATTTATGCAAAAGCAGCCCTAATCAGGCTTTAAACTAGCCGTTCTTAAAAGCGTGCGTGTTTTGTCTGTAAAAAAGTTGAAGGACATAAACCGAGTTAGATTTTATTAGAGCGGCATAGCGAGACAGCGCCTTGCGCGTTGCCTTTTACCTCTAATTACGCAGATTCCGCTCTAATTAAAGAAACTGGCTGCCCTTCGTGGGTCGCTTTAATAAACTCTGCAGCACGTTCGGCAATCATGACGGTGGGTGCATTGGTATTGCCGCCAATCAAGCTGGGCATCACCGAGGCATCTACCACTCTGAGGCCAGCTATACCTCTTACCCGCAATTGTGTATCCACCACCGCCATTTCATCGTCGTCACTGCCCATTTTACACGTACCGACAGGGTGATAGATGGTCTCAGCACGCTCCCGTAAAAACTCTAAAATTTCTTCATCGCTTTGGGCTTCTTCTCCTGGATACAATTCACTGCCTTGAAACTTGTCGAAGTCTGGTGCAGATAGTAGCTTTCGGGCAATACGCACGCCTTCAATCATGACCTTCTGATCTTCTTCCGCAGACAAATAATTCGGGTCGATCAGTGCCTGATCAGCAGGGTGATTACTTTGAAGCGATATAGTGCCCCGGCTTTTCGGATATAAGCAGCATACGTGAAGGCCATATCCGTAACCAAAAGCTAGCTGTCTTCCATGGTCGTTCAAAATTGCGGGTAAGAAATGGAACTGAATGTCGGGGCCTTGTGTGGCTAAACTAGAGCTCACAAACCCGCCCGCCTCTGCAACGTTTGATGAAAGAATGCCACTTCGTTTGAACGCATAGTCAACGCTAGCCTTCATGTAAGAAGGTAGCGCACCAAAGGCTACCGCGTACCCCTCCCGTGCTTTGCACGTATGCTGTACTATTGCATCCAGGTGATCTTGCAAGTTTTGACCAACACCCGGCAAGTCTTGCTGGACGAATATACCTTTTTCTTCAAGTTCAGCGCGTGGTCCAATGCCAGATAACATAAGCAGTTGTGGCGAGTTAATAGCGCCGCCACATAAAATTACTTCACTTTTTGCGAAGTAACGATTCACCGCGCCTTTTTCACGCACTTGAACGCCGATGGCCCGGCCTTCTTTAAGCAGCACTTTCTCTGCCGCAACTTTCGTGAGCACCGTCAAATTATTACGATGCTTAGCTTGAGAAAGGTAACCTTTAGCGGTAGAACAGCGTTGCCCGTTAATTTGGGTAACGTGATAAAAACCAAGCCCTTCCCGCTCGTCGCGATTAAAATCGTCGAGCTGTTTGTAACCGGCGAATGACGCTGCATTTACAAATGCGTCTGAAAGCACACTTGTATGACGCAGTTTGCTTACGTTTAACGGCCCGCCTGTACCGTGGTATTCGTCAGCGCCTTCTTCAAAGTTCTCAGAGCGTTTAAAATACGGCAACACATCGTCGAACGACCAGCCTTCGGCACCTTCTTCGTTCGCCCAGCGATCATAATCTTCTTTTTGGCCCCGAATGTAACACATCGCATTAACTGAGCTACTTCCGCCTAAGGTTTTACCCCGAGGCCAAAACAACTCTCTGTCATACATTTCTTTTTGAGGTGCCGTATGATAACCCCAGCCTATTCCTTCAAAGCGGCTGAGTACAGAAAGTCCAAAAGGAATATGGATTAACGGATTAGTATCTTTAGAGCCGGCTTCTAACAGCAAAATATCGAGCGCAGGATTTTCTGACAAGCGCGTGGCAAGAACAGCACCAGCAGAGCCTCCACCTACAATAATATAATCGTACTTGTTGGGTACTTCGCTCATTTCGCTAGCTCCTTAAGCCAAATCGAATAATGTTAACAAAACGTTGTGGTACGACCAGATTAGCAAACAATACTTCATCAATAAAAGAATTAAATTGTAAGATTTAAAAAATCTAATAATCCTGATAACTTAGTTTATCTATCATCGAAAAACGCTAGCCTGCTGTCAGCCACTGCATAATCATTAGCAATACCATGAGTGTGAATTTTGCCAAATAACCTATCGTTAAAAGACAAATGCAAAGTGTATTTTGCTCAGTGGCTTGTAAAACTGGGGAAACTGACACACGACAATTTTTCCAAGTCTGAACTGCACGGTCTGATAGCCAATAGTTTTCCCTACACATTTACGTTTGAAATCCCCATTGGCATAGGAACCGTCAGCGTCCTTGAAGGTAACCTGATTCTGGATAGTGAACATAACCGTATTGGCCTGCAATGTTTAGCAGCGTTGAAAATTGACGTGGCAGCCACAACCATCTATCGCGCCCACGTAGTTTTCACTCTCTCAGCTACCCCCCACTACGACAAAAACATGAGTACGCTTTATCTAATAGACTTGAAAACCGATGGCGTTAAATTAGTTAATGACAATTATGCCCTAATAAAGGATACCCAATTTTTGTTGGCTCGTTTTTTTCCAAAAAGCGTAAATAGCTTGTTCGGAGCGCCACTGAAAACCGCTTTTTCGTTGTTTAGCGCGGGCACATCAGACATCGCAGCCGACTATCTGAGGCTTTATCTATCAGGCTCGAAGCAAGCGATATTGGACTACCACACGCCACAAATTGACAGCGCAATTAAAAACCAGATTACTCAAGAACATCTAAGCCACAACATGCGAAGCGATCACTGGCGAGAGGTTCTTTTTTCCAAGCTTGGTCAAAGTGTGCGGGTTGAAGAGAACGTGCTTCGTTTCTACCTAAGCAAATAACTTCTTCTTTGTTTCAGCCTACTGTTCTCAATACTTCACAATTCAAAAAAAGCTCCCCACCACACCATTAATGGTCTGAAACAATCGAGACCGGCACCATATCTACCTGCTCGCCGATGTCTTCAATATTTAGCCTTGGGTCATCCACGCTCGCTTCTAACATATCAAACGCTTCTTCCACGTATCTTGCTAGCGGCTGCAACGATTCTATATTTTTATTACAGCATACTAAGCCGACGTTTGCTGTGCCCGCGTAAGTCATTAGCGTAATGTTTACTCCGCCGCCCGGTGTCATCGTAGAAATGGGATAGCAAGCTAAGAGTTCAGCATCTTTCAAGTAGCGGGTATCTTTAGGTCCAGGTACATTCGAAATTAAAATATTAGCAATTGGCTTTACTACGCTTGATAGATTTAGCCATTCAAATACTAATGCCAGCGATTGAATAACAATGGTGTAGCCGCTAAAAGCTGCAGGTCGGGCATGCTGAGCGGCGTGTTTTACAATACGATGATTGACCACAATTTGGCGCAGTCGAAGATAGGGGTCTGTTTCACCGTGGGCAAGTTGAACCGGTACAATGGCAATTTTATTACCCGTGGTTTTCTCACCGGGTTTGCGCAAATTAATCGGCATATTGGTGAACAATGCTTTTTTAAACACCTGTCCGTGATCCTGCAGCAGTTTGTGAACGCCAATGTCAATCGCGCACAATAGCACTTCATTAGCGGTCGAACGAGTGCGCCTTGCGAGCGCCTTTACCCGCTTAAAGTCTAAGTCCATGGTCGCCACCGCTCTCCCTGCCTTTACCTGCCCTGTGAGGACGGTTTTAGTTCCTGTAAAAGGCACTGGCATATAGTGGGGGTTAACCCTTAGAATCTTCATAAAAATACGAAGAAATATAACCAGTAAATCAAAAGTCGTTTTGAGTGCGTAACCGACGCCAACAAGGCGTTTATAAAAACTGATGGGCTCATGCCGCCTGTGCCTAAGCCGTTTGACCGCCCACACCGGTGTAAACTTTGTCTCATGGGAGTGCGATACATAGCCAGCTTGAAACCAACGTACTAGGGTCGCTCCGTCTCCATACATGTGATGAACCCGCGCATATATCGCGAACGTATCACTGCTTTCGTCAAATATAAAATGGTATTGCCACAAAGGTTTATCGGGATCTAAACGTGAGGAATGTAGTCTCGCTACAAAGCCATCTAGTGCTTCTCTGTTTTTCACATCAGCAACGCGATGAATCTGTACGTGATAATCCATATTAAGTTTTTTAACGGGTGCAAACCCCACCGGATAACCCAACACAGTTTTTACTGCACAGTTAAATGGAGAGGTAGCACGAGCAAAGCTTCTTATCTCTTGGAACAATTGCGGGACATATTCAGCGCTTATCGCTCCGTTGGGGATGGCAAGCAGCTGCAAACAAGCGACATGTTTTGGATTTTCATCTGACTCTGTTATCCAAAATGACTTATCTAAAAAACTGAGCGTTTTTGCCATTGTTATCCCTTTAAGCGAAGTCGAATTGGGGTTGGTTTGCAGCACTTCTCATGAAATCGTGAGAGTTTAGCAGCTGCGATAGTTGTTTCTTTTGTTCATCTGAGAGCGCCAGCCTTGGTAGTACACTCACCATCATTAGCGACAAAGCATGATAGCGCTGCATGGCACTGTCCATATGACTGTTTAACTCATCGAATTGGCACGACTGAGTTATGATCAATGAGATTAAGTCTACCAGTAACGATCTATCTGATTTCGTCGCGATGAGGGTTTCTTGCTGGGCTAACGCGTCAAAAAGAAACGCCAACTGTTTGTTCAAGTTTGTCAGTATGTGCTGGCGGGGGCGAACAATAGTAGGGTATTTTTCAGCTAAATCTGCCGGACTGCGATAAAAAAAACGAAAAACGTGAATGCTATCAACGAGTAAAAATAGGTAGTACATGATTTCTTCAGGATGAAGTGTATCGAGCTTGTCTCTATTCAATACTTTATGCATTTGTTGCTCATGCATTTTCATTAATGCATTTACGATACTGTCTTTACCTTTAAAATGATAATAGAGGTTTCCTGGACTGATATCTAATTCTAAAGCGATGTCTACACTGGTCACTGTGTTTTCACCGTGTTCATTGAACAACGTTAGCGCAGTAAGTAATATTTTTTGCGCGGTCTTCATAATTGAGTCCAATCCTTTTACATAAAATATGGAAGGTCAAGATTGCTGTATAAAACACACGGCATAAACTGCACTACATAAAAATAAGATAAAGCTGTCCAACGCCTGCCACCATACCTAAGATAGCGCCGGTCACGATGAGTTTCCACTCGTCTTGTTGATAAGCTGGCCGTAACACCCCTTCAAATTCTTCAACGCTTAACGCCTGCATTCGCTCGCTTAAGTCATGGCCCACCTGCAAAGCATTATTGGCGTAATCAAACGCATAAAGCAGATATTTATCTGAATTATCAAATATTTGACGTACCGCCAACGCTTTCATTTGATGATAATTTTCTGAACCGACACCCAATGCAAAATAGGGTTGAGCAATAGCAACGTAGCGCTCAATAGCGTCATTAACATGAAGCTCAATGAGTTCTAGCAACTGCGCTGAGCCTGATCCATGCAGAATAACGTGGGTGATATTTTTAGGCGTGATAAGCTTTTTTTCGATGATACTCGAGTAAACTTCTGACACTTCTTTCTGGCGCTTTAGAAACATGCCCTGAATAGTAAAGGGCCCCAGTTTTATCGGTCGTTTTGGTTCAAATATAATCTTAATAGCAATCCAGTTTGTCGCATAACCGACCAAGAGCCCGCCCAATGGCAATATCCACCAAGCCTGATAAAAATACCAAAGCAACATGGTTGGTAATCCGAATAAGAAACCGAAATAGAAGCCTGAACGCACGATAAAGGGAAACTCTTTACTGCCCGCCGTCAGAAATATTTCGTTGACTAATTCTGGCGCATTGACGAGTTGCTCAACAACCAGTTCCTTGATATCCAAAATCTCAGAGACATTATGCTGGAAGTCATCCACCATTTTGTGAACCACATTGGGAATGTCATTTTCTATTCGCTGATAGACAAGGTTCTTGCCTTGTACGGGAAGCGCAGCCCACAGCTGTGGCGCAGATTCAGCCATGACATCGTTTACTACTTTGCGAATAACTTGGCTTAAACGCCTTTCAATGGCCTTTGTGAGTTCATCGGCATCAAGCCTCTGAGCTAGCTCTTCAACACTAAGGAGCTTCCCAAGAACTAATTCAACTTCAATCTCCGCCATTTGACGGCGCTTTGCAGGAATAAGGCCTTGCCACCCAAAGATAGGTTTTACGCCCACAAATTCGATAGGATAAAACATCATCTTTACCGCCAGATAGTTGGTAAGCCAGCCAACTATAGCGCTAATTAAAGGAATTGATAGCAAACTCAGGGTTTCAAGGTTCCATTCCATACTGCAAGTAAGAGTTCCAATTTATTATTCTCATCATCAGGCTACTGAGTGCTTATGAAATGGTCAATGTAAAAAGTAAAATTACTTCGAATTGTTGATTGAAAACAAGTCAGTGAAACATTACAAATCAGGCTAATTAATGCGTTCTCACGGTAAAGTGGCTTTAGTAATTTAAGCATTAGGTAGTGAATTCTAAATAAAACGCATAGACTGAAAACTCAGGGTATTTTTCGTCCTGAATTCACTTTTATACGTTATGTTTAAGGGTATGGTGGCATTAACTCTGGCGATGTAACGAGTACAGACCAACTACCGAACACTGACGAATTTAAATGGACGTTCGCTATTCAAAAGCGTTAGGGCATTACATTGCTGTCATTTTTAAATCACAGCGGTTAACAAAGTATAACCTTGCTAGTTCAACATTGTAGGTACTTGTCATGGCAGTATTCGATTTGCGATTAAAAAAACTAGAACATGATATCGAGCATGCGAGAAATTATGATGAATATGAAGGCGCATGCTTAGCGCACGATGCGCTGTCGGGTGCTGACGAGTGGAAAGCAGAAGACGAAAGTGAAGACTACGATTACAAGCTAATTCGCAAACGTGTTCAACGCCTGCAATTAGCCAGAGGCAAAGGCGATCTGCACGCTTTAATGTCTATACTTCACGAAGGCCTTCACGGTAATTTGGGTAACATCGCCAATCCAATATTGCTTACCCATTGCAAAATCGGCACTAAATATCTCGTCGAGCAATTCATTGATGAGGTGACGCTGGCGCTGGAGCAAATTTTTTACGCCGATGAACAGCAGGTAGACTTTTACGAAAAACTTTCTTTCTTTGAAGAAACCGCGCATGCCTTCGGCCGTAGCTGTTTGATGCTCTCTGGTGGAGCAGGTTTAGGCTTTTTCCATGCGGGCGTTGTAAAATCGCTTAATGAGAAGAGCCTATTGCCCACGGTCGTTTCCGGATCAAGCGCAGGGTCAATTATTGCGGCCATGTTGGGAACACGAACTCACGACCAACTGCGTGAATCACTGAGCGCCGAGTTTATCTACGAAACGTTCAAACATTGGCGCAGCTTTGCTGGTCTAGGAAGAAAAGGGCTTTTCGACAGTTCGGTATTAGAGAACGCCTTAATTGAGCTTTTCGACCTTACCACCTTTGAAGAAGCATTTAAGAAAACCGGGAGACACATTACAGTAACCGTTTCTCCCGCCGATCTTCACCAGCACTCACGGTTGTTAAATGCCAAAACGTCGCCCAATGCCATCATTACCCAAGCAGTAAGGGCATCGTGTGCTGTACCGGTTATTTTTAGCCCCGTTCAGCTACGCGCTAAAACGCCGGCTGGTGACATTGTACCGTATATTCCAAATCGACGCTTCGCGGACGGTTCACTTATGGCAGACCTTCCCTTTGAACGACTTGCAAGGCTATACGGCGTTAACCACAGTATTGTCAGTCAAACAAATCCTTTAGCCGTACCTTTCATCTCGGCGAACCGTATAGATCCCAATTCAGTTTGGGATATGTCGGCACGCCACATTGGCCAGCTTGCCAAAACAAACAGTATTTTTGCTATCGATATTATTGAGCGTTTGACAGGAAATAAAAACGCAAAGCTGGCTATTCATAAAGTACGTTCTATCATTGATCAGCAATATGTGGGCAATATCAATATTTTACCCAAGCGTCAGATCAGAAACTTGTCGCACGTATTTTCTAACCCAACGCTCGAAAGTATCGCCCAATTGATAACTAGCGGTGAACGGGCATCATGGCCTCAACTCCATGTTATTAAAAGAAATACCAAAATTAGTGAAAAATTACGGTATCATTTGGGTCAATTGAAGAAACGAGAGGCAGTAGAGTTAGGTCATGTCGTAAGGTAACGCGTGAGCTGAACTGCACAGCCTATATTAGCGTAAAACAGATAGCTGCTATTCGCAGCTTTAAAGGACAACGGTGAGCGCACAAAGCCAAAACCCCGACAGCATTTACACACAGCAAGTAAAACAACTCATCAATATGATATCCCCTCAGGAAACTGGCTATGGCTCAGTTTTTGAGGATGCTCGTCATTACTTTTCCCTTACGCCTTCGCTTGAAAACCATATTGCAGATTTAAAAGTTGAACTCAAAAAAATAGAAGGCAATAAGAAAAAAGAAATTCTGGCTGAACAACTCGCTAAGCAGATAAGAAATAGTACAGAAAAATTAGAGGAAGAGCGCCTCGGCAGGCTAGAACGACTTGATGCTGTTTGTACCAAAATTATCGAGCTGAGCGAAGGTGAAAACTGGCAAGAGACCCAGCAGCAAAGTGCTAAATTACTCGGCACGCTTATGTTACTCACACCTGGAGCAGAGGGGAATTTCGCACGGGTCCACATGCGGTTCAAACCCCTCTATAAAGCAGTATTAACATTGCGATTAGTCGATCGCCTGCTAGAGCACGATACCATAGCGCATAAATACCTTTCCAAATATCGCGAGGCTGCATCGCGTTTTCGCGGAAATCGCTATTGGCAGGAGAAATGGAAAGTTGAGCTTGGGCGGCCGCTTATCGCGGCGGCACTGCTTCAAGATATTGGTTTACAGAGCCCTGCATCGCTGACCATCTTAAAAGGCGAAAATGGCGACTTGGATGAGTTTCGTTTACTCGACGATTCGCAGAGAAGGGATCTACTTAAGCTTAACTATCACTTCACCCTCAAATATTTGAGCGACGGTTTGGGTATCCCGAACTATATCGGGGATATCAAAGAAGAACGAGACAGATTTATATTGGTTCATAAAGAAGCGCAAGACTTTATGCTCAATCTTGTCAAAGACGCTTTTGTTTCCAAAACTGGGCTGGGCGAAATTGTCAAAATTCCTCAAATATACGTTTCGATTGTACTTTCCACTAAGTCAGATTACTCGCGCCTTAGCTTACCAAAAGGTTATTTGCTGATAGAACAGTTAGCCAAAAAGAACGGGCTAAATAAACAACTGTCACAGGATTTCATTGAATTGGTAGGGTACTTTCCACAAGGCTTTGGCATTACTTTCATACCGGTGAATGAAAATGGTCAGGAAAAGGACCAGTACGAATATGCCATTGTGATCGGTCTCAACCCGGCGAATCCAGCTGAGCCGCTGTGTAAGATTGTTACACGAAACCAGAAGTTTATAACCAATGGCGCCCATGAAATTATTTCTAAAAGCCAAAACCTCTATTTTCCTGCCAATAGAAAAAAGCTGATGCGAGTGGGCAAGGAAAAATTGAATCAAATTATGAGTCAACTCTCCAACAATTTCAGACCTGACGAAATTGAAAATTTAGTGCCTAGTTTCTGGGAGCCCTATGACTACTTTGGATTTAAAAAGCATCAAAATCTGTGGGCCAAATTAAATAAATAAGAAAGAAAAGAAGTAAATAGGATAAGCCAAAAAGCTTACCCTATTTGCGTTATTACTAGCGACGAATAGCACGACTAATCGTTTTTCTTTGTCTCGGAAGACGCCCCGCTATTGATAGCATTGCCGTCTTTTGCGACCGCAGGTTTAGTCGCGTTGCTAGCACTACTCGACGTAACCTTAGAAGGCACTGTTTTCGTCGCTGCTGCGGTTTTTCTCGCTGATGTTTTGGCCGCCGCGCCTTTACTGACCGTCGAGCCTACCGGTTTCTTACTTGACGCAGTAGCGCCGGCAGACGCTGATTTTGTTGTAGAGGCCGTCGTTTTGCGTGCGCGAGTCGGCTTTGATGCTGTGCTGGCTTTTGAAGACGTATTTTTTGTACTAGCTGGTGCTTTCGTTGTCTCTTTGGCTTTTACCTGTTTCGCTGCTTCCTTTGCTGCCAACAAGGCCACCTGCTCCACCAGTAAATCAACCTTCGCATTCAACGCCTCTATCTGATGTTCTTTTTGCTGGCGTTTTTGCCCACCAGAAAATACAGAAAAAAGCGGGGTGGAACTTACAAACTTCTGTGCAGCGTCAACCAGTGCAAATGGGTTTAAGGTTTGCCTTAGTTCGCTCTCAACTTCAAGCCCTTTTGCCTGCATAGCATTTATGTTTTCTTGAGTCTCATCAATTTTTTGACTTACCATGCCTGCTGCTTGGTCGAGCTTGGCAGATATCAGGTCAGTACCTGCATACAACCAGCCAAACAGTGGTGATGATTTGAAAGGAGACGTTGCTGTACCGTTAGCCGCAGTCGAGCCCTTGTCTACGGTAGTCGGTGACGTTGTGTTAGGAATAGTTTTGGTGCTCATAATGCCTCCGTAGTGGAGATTCAGTAAGCGTGACAGCAATGGTAACGCACTTATGAAATCAATAAATTTTCAATCTGGCCATTCTACTTTACGCCCTGTAAAAACAGTGCTGCCACTCAATTGCACTAAGCCAATAGCGCTAATACGTGTGCTAAAAGCTTTTATGCGTTATGGGCACCCTCGGGTGCCCAAAAGGAGCAAAGAGTTACTTGTTCGCAGCTAACTTCGCAACCGCTTCAGTTAACGCGTCAATTTTAGCTGAAAGTTCTTCAATACGTTGGTCAGCTGGCTCTGAGTCAAGGCCTAGCTTCTTGCGTACATCTGCTACACGGTTTTCAACATCATTAGTCGTAGACTTTACTTTGCTTTTCGCGTCTTCTTCTAATGTCTCGCCTTTAGTTACAAGCTCTTCAAACATTTTGCTTGCTTCTTCGCTTAACTTCTCGTAGCGCCCCTGTGCTTCTTCAACACTTTTACCATAAGCGCCAAGGCCCGCTAACCAAATTTTACGCGCCATTTCTTCGGCATCGTTAATTTTGCCTTTGATTGTGTTTGTAGTCGTCATGTTGAGCTCCTATTAATGCTAAATAAAAGTGTGTTTTAACACCATGACTTAACTTTACGCTTAACATTTAGAATCCGCATACTAAAAACACAAAAAATCAAAAAGCCCGAAAAGTGGTGACTTATTCGGGCTTAAAGACAAAAGCTAGATTCAAAAAATTAGCATCTCATTAGAGAGTTACACCTGCGAGATGCAAAACAAAGGCATATTCTAGGGCAGTCGACTCAAAACGCTTAAAGCGCCCCGATGCACCACCATGCCCTGCTTCCATATCGGTTTTAAACAATAGTAAATTGTCATCCGTTTTATACTCTCTAAGCTTTGCAACCCACTTCATAGGCTCGAAGTATTGCACTTGAGAATCGTGGAGCCCGGTTGTTACCAGCATGTTAGGGTAGTCTTTCTTCTCGACTTGGTCGTAGGGTGAGTACGATAGCATATACTCAAATTCCTCTTTATTGGCTGGATTACCCCACTCTGAATATTCACCAGTTGTCAGAGGTATTGAAGCATCGCTCATGGTGGTCACCACATCAACAAAAGGCACGTGTGCACTAACGCCACGATAAAGCTCAGGCGCCATATTAACTACGGCCCCCATCAACAGGCCACCTGCACTGCCTCCCATCGCAAATACTCTGTCTTTATCGGCATATTGCGAAGCAATGAGCCCTTTAGTCACGTCAATAAAGTCGGTAAAAGTATTGATTTTTTGATGCATTTTACCGTCTTCATACCATTCTCGCCCCAGCATTTGCCCGCCGCGAATGTGTGCAATGGCAACCACAAAACCTCTATCTATTAAAGACAACCAACTGCTTCTGAATGTGGGGTCAATCGTCGCACCATAAGACCCATAAGCGTATTGATAAAGCGGGTTTGTTCCATCTTTTTTAAACTTGTCTTTTCTATACACCAGTGACACCGGTACCTCGGTTCCATCGCGAGCCTCAATCGACACGCGTTCCGATTTGTAAGCAGATGAATCAAACGTCTCAGATACACGGGTTTGCTTCATTACTTCACTGTCGAGAGTATCTAAATTGATATCGACAATAGAGGCTGGGGTTGTTAGTGAGCTGTAATAAATTCTAAGTGTGTTCGTGTCCATCTCAGGGTTCGCATAAAAATACGCACCATAAATGGGATCTTGTGTTGGAATAACTTTTTCTTCGTTTGTCGTCAGATTGTGCACCACCATGCGAAGCATGCCGTTTTCTTTCTCTTTTACTACTAGGTGATTTTTCATTACCTCAATACTTTGCAGAAAAACATCTGGACGGTGAGCAATGACATCTTTCCATTTTGACACATCACCGGTGGCATTAAGCGGCGCCTTCATAACTTTAAAGTTCTTTGCGTCGATATTCGTCAACACGTAGTAGCCGTCTTCAGCTTTGGCAACGCTATACTCTTGCCCATTTTTTAGCGGTAAAAATACCTGTGCAGGTGCTGTGGGGTTGTTCGCATCTACTATGGTAACCCCTGTCTTATCCGTATTTTGGTGGTGTATATAAATAACACTATCGTCTTTGCTTTTACTGATCGACGTATAAAACGTAGGGTCGCTTTCTTCATAAACCAGCACATCGTCATTTTGTGGTGTACCTAACTCATGGCGAAAAACCTGATAGCCTAACAGGGTTTGTGGGTCTTTTTTGACGTAAAAAAGATGCGTGTTATCGTTCGCCCACACTACGTTTCCTGATGTTCCCTCTAAAACGTCGTTAAGCATTACATCACGCTTTATATCTTTCACATAAATAGTGTAAATACGACGACTAAGTGTATCTTCTGAATACGCCATCAAAGCGTTGTTTTCGCTTACTGCATAAGAACCTATGCTGAAATAATCATGTTCTTTAGACATGACATTAGCGTCTAACAAAACTTGGGGATTGGCATCGAGCGTCGGCTTTCTTAAATACACAGGATATTCGTTCTCTCCCGAATAGCTTGTGTAATACCAGTAGCCATTATCCAGAACAGGTACGGTAGAGTCATCTTTCTCGATACGAGACACTAACTCTTCATAAAGCGCTTCGCGGTTGCTTTTTAGTGGCGCGAGCACCGTCTCCAGGTAATTGTTTTCTAACTCTAGGTGAGCCAAAATTGCATCGTCGGTGCGAGAGTCGTCTCGCATCCAGTAATAGTCATCAGTACGCGTAACTCCATGAGCTTCCATTTTGTGAGGCACTTTCTTCGCTACAGGCGCAGGCGTTTCTGTTTTAAGCAGAGCTTGTGTTACTTTACTTTCTGGCATGTTTTCAGCGGGTTCATTTTTATTTTCTAAACTACAGCCCGATAAAAGACTGCCAGCTGCAATAGCTATCCATAAATATTTCATCTGTCTTCCTAAATGTTCGCTTCTATATCGAAGTCACGCTCGCAATATGCTGATGTAATAAGGTACACAACCATGTAAAACACCAGCGCGTATTAAAGAGAGCGAAACGGTACACACACTATTTTTGAGTATACATACCCAAGACATTAACGCTACCAATACTCAATACCTGCTCTTCCTCTAAAAGACGGGAAAATGTAACAAAATGTGTTGAAACTTCATGTTATGGGCGATTAAAGACTGAGGTACGCTTTTGCGTCTAAACCATGCTTGCGCGACCAACACAATATAGTTGTAAAACTAAGGAATAAAAAAACGCCGCATGCTTTGCAAAGCGATGCGGCGTATTTTTTTGCGTATACTAAATACCGTACTTCTTCTACTCACACCTGGTTAAGCGAAAGAAGGTTAGCGATATTATTTGTTCAGTTGTTCGTGTCCACATCTGAACTTATGGAAAAGCAAAACCGTTAGTCGACCAAGTCTTTTGGCATTTCATCTCGAATGGCAGACCACACTTTTCCACTTTCAATTCCATAGTTTCTTACCACTACAGGTACTTTTTCGTACGAGCCATTCTCCGCAACATTTAGCAGATCCGCGTAGTACTTGTTGGCAACATCTCTCGCTTGCTGATGAGAGAAAAAGTAACCACCAATACGCGAGTATAAACCGCGGAAACCATTCATCATAAGCACGAACACGTTGTTGTTCGACGCTAACGCCAAGTCGTGGGTCATTTGGTAATCAAATTGAGCAAATGCCAGCCCTTCTTGCTCAACGTCTTTATAGCGAGCAATGATTGCGGCAGACTCTTGAGGGTTGTTTCGGATAGCGCCCCGAATAAATACCGCACTCAAGTTTGTTCGCGCTGCCAGCAAGTTGTCGACAAGTTCAGGGATACCTTCTTGGTCTAAACGAGCAAGCGTTTCTAATATGTTTAATCCGCAAGTTTCCCAAAAGTTGTTCACTTTTGTGGGCTTACCATGCTGAATGGTTAACCATCCATCTCGCGCCAAACGCTGAAGCACTTCGCGCAATGTGGTTCGCGTTACACCAATCAACTCAGAAAGCTCTCTTTCTGCAGGCAAAATGGTGCCAGGTGGAAATCTTCCACTCCATATAGATTCAACAATGTATTCTTCGGCGAATCCGGCTGGACTCTGTGCCTTATAAATCATAACTAATCGCCTGCACGTTCTTGTTATTTTGTAACTGATTGTACCAGATGCCCTTTTATTATCACAATGAATTATGCCTGGTCTACTAAAGCTTTTAACAACTCTTTAAAATTAAAGTGTTATTTCAAAGGAACCAGCCATCCATTTGTACACAAATTGCTCGAAATACGAAAGGTTTTAAACTGCCACGGTGAAAATCATAAAAAATGTGATAAATATTCAGCAACTTTCACATGGTGGGGTCTGTGATTTGCTTTCTCAAGACGTTAATATCATGTACGCTTAATTTCCGACTATAATGACAGCAGCAAAACCATGGTTGAGCGAAATTCATCGCGCTACACCAGCAGTTTATGTATGCAATAACCGGAACTACACAGTGTAAAGATACGCAAAAATGCGTGCTTTGTTGTAAAAGGAACAGGAACCCATGCAAACCTCAATGATCGCGGCGATCTATAAGAACTTCCTGGGACATGCGCCCGACTGGTATAAAAAAACCATCATTGCCTTTCTCATTGTTAATCCCTTCATCTTTATGGTGGACCCATATATTGCTGGCTGGACACTTGTTATTCAGTTTATTTTTACACTGGCAATGGCGCTTAAGTGTTATCCACTGCAGCCAGGCGGACTTCTTCTTATAGAAGCCATGTTTATTGGCATGACCTCACCTGGTCATATGATGCATGAAATAGAAGTTAACTTGGAAGTACTGCTACTGCTTGTATTCATGGTGGCAGGTATTTACTTCATGAAAGATCTGTTGATGTTCCTTTTCACCAAGCTTGTCATTAAAGTGAAAAATAAACTTATTCTTTCACTGGCATTTATCTTCGCTTCAGCGTTTCTGTCAGCCTTTTTGGATGCCTTAACGGTGGTCGCGGTGATCATTAGTGTTGGCTTAGGTTTTTATTCTATCTACCACAAGGTTGCCTCCGGCAAAGAGTTTCACTCTGAACATGATCACACCAGCGATGATGAATTAGGAAGCCATGACCTAGAGGATTTCAGAGCATTCTTGCGAAACCTTATGATGCACTCGGCGGTAGGTACTGCGCTAGGTGGCGTTATGACCATGGTTGGTGAACCTCAAAACTTAATCATCGCAGATAAAGCCGGCTGGGACTTCGTTGAATTCTTTATCAGAATGGCGCCCGTATCTTTACCTGTTTTTATCTTTGGTTTACTAACTACTGTAGTATTGGAAAAAACCGGCATGTTCTCCTACGGCGCAAAGTTACCCTCTGCCGTAAGACAAATCTTAGTCGACTACAACGACCATATGGACAAGGGTCGCAGCAAGCGTGAAACTGCAAAACTAGTGGTTCAAGCGCTAATTGGTATTTGGTTAATAGTAGGTCTTGCTACGCACATGGCATCAGTAGGCCTAATTGGATTGTCGGTTATCGTTTTAGCGACTTCAATGAGTGGTGTTATTGAAGAACACGCATTGGGTAAAGCCTTTGAAGAGGCACTGCCCTTTACCGCATTGCTTTGTGTTTTCTTTGGCGTGGTTGCGGTAATTATCGATCAGGGCCTATTCCAACCTGTTATCCACTGGGTATTATCATTCGAAGGCGAAACACAAATGGTGATGTTCTATCTTGCCAATGGTGTACTTTCGATGGTGAGCGACAACGTGTTTGTAGGTTCAGTCTATATAACCGAAGTTACAGCTGCTCTAGAAGCAGGGCAAATCACGCGTGACCAGTACGACATGCTTGCAGTAGCAATCAATACAGGAACAAACTTGCCCAGTGTTGCTACACCAAATGGTCAGGCTGCTTTCTTATTCTTGCTAACTTCAGCAATTGCCCCGCTACTTCGTTTATCATACGGTCGAATGGTAATGATGGCTTTGCCTTATACTATTGTACTTACGATAGTGGGCTTGTTGGCGACTTATTTGGGACTGGCTGATGCTACACAGGTTTTATATGACATGCACCTGATTGAGCATCACTCGGCAACTGGAGCTGGCGCGCCAGCATCAGGTCACTAATGTATGCGTAGTATGATTCACGGCATAAGCCAGTGGGCAGAGCACAAGTCATCGTGGCTTGTGCTTTTCGCTACATCATTAGCTCTAGAAGTTGCAGCCTTGTATTTCCAGTATGGTATGGGCTTAAAGCCCTGCATTATGTGTATTTACCAGCGAACGGCAATGTATGGCATAGTGCTTTCTGCATTAATCGTTCTTATAAAAAACAACGGCTTCACTCGCATGTTAGGCTTTGCCGGTTGGGCAGTGTCGGCTGGGTGGGGCTTCTTGATTGCCAAAGAACACGTGGGCATTCTTAACGCGGCTAATCCTTTTTTTGCTAGCTGTGAAATAGTACCTAACTTTCCGTCTTGGCTGCAGTTGCATGAATGGCTACCAGCAGTATTTGCAGCAGAGGGGGATTGCTTAGAAGATTCATGGCAGTTTTTGTCGATGGGTATGGCTGAATGGATGCAAATCATTTTTGCTGCCTATTTTGTTGTATTCGCACTCGTTTTCGCATGTCGGTTGTTGGATAAAAAACCCTTTTGATCGACTTATCCATTCTACCTTCTCGCCTGCCCTCTATTCACACAGAGCAAGGCCCAGTCTCAATTCAGCGCATAGCAGAAAAACATTGCCATGCGCTTTGTGAGGCTGGCCAGCAATCCATTCATCATGTAAAGCCGTGGTTTGGTTCTGCGGTGTGCCCTGTCACCCCTGCGCTTGCTAAACATTGTATTGCTAATATGGAGAGTGCTCGGGAAGCTGGCTATGGACTTACCTATTTGCTTATTCACGAAGATAAATGCTTGGGTATGGGGATAATCAACCATATCCACCACACTCACCTTACGGCAAACCTTGGATACTGGTTAAGACCTGACGCTTGCGGTAAAGGGTTAGCAACAGCAATCTGTGAAGCGTTAAAAAAGCTCGCTTTTTCGCAGATGAATTTACATCGTTTAGAATGCTTTGTAGAGCCAAACAACAAGGCAAGCATTCGTGTGGCTGAGCGTATCGGCGGCATTAAAGAAGGATTATGCCGCAAACGTGTATTCGGAAGAGACGCACTACTTTACGCGCTTACTTCATGATTCGCCTTCTATCGTAAGCTATTACTCACTACTCTCAACTCAAATCCCTTAAGACCCATGGAGCGCTAAAGATATACCGCTCAAGATAAGAGAGTAAATCCGTGCTCTGGCCTGGATGGGTAATTAAAACGAATACATAAGCCCAGTGTAAGCATACAGAGAGTCATCGGGGTAAGCGCCAGCTTCTAACGCGCTGCCTTTCGCAAGATATGCGCCCCCTATTTCAACACGCAGCGGTTTAAGCGCTTGGTAGCGCCAACGAAATTCTACCTGATGGCCCAAGAAATCATCTTCTCCCTTGGCCACTTTATGAAGCCATAGTCCCTTATAGCCAATCATAACCGAGTGCGCTCCGCTAAGTTTTGACACTCCTCTAAGCCCAGGCGCCAGAATATTGCTACGTGGGAATGTCTGATACACGTCTGTAGGGCCGAAATCAAATCTTCGGAGACCGTAAAGCGAGTCGAACCCGCGTATTGTTGCATCGTCAGTATTGTTGTCGCCGCTTGCAGCATCGATCTCAGCTCTTAAAAACGTGCTTGCGCTTATCTGTTTGCCAATGTGACTGTGCACCATCCATGCTGTGACATCTTTATCTTCTAAATCAGATGCCGATGCAGACTGTCTCGCCTGACCTGTTTGACCTATCGCTTCGATATTGTATTTCCAGTCCTTGAAGAAGGTTTGCGAATAATCCACTGATAGAGTGAAAAGGTCGCGATTTTTCGTTGCAAGCGCTTCCGAGTCTGATTCTTTTAACCAGTAACTATGTATTTTCCAGGCATCATCTTGTGATTCAGCGTAAACCCCGAAAAATTTTCGATTGCTAAAGCTCTTATCAAAAGCGCGCTTATTATCGTCAAGTGACGGGGCATCTAATGGAAATCGAGAAACCGGAAATAGGTAAAAACCACGTACACGCCATCCTGACCAGCGCCCGTCGACTAGCGCACCTTCAAAGCTATTGGTAGCGTTCCTAAAACGGGTTCGCCCCATTAACCTGCGACTACCGTGATCGAGGGTTACACGTCCCACGGTAACGCTATCTAGATACTCGTTAATACCTTTGTAAGTAATGTAGAATTGAACAGGTTCAAGGGTATTTACTTGAGCAGACTTGAGCGTAGGATCATTATCATCAAGAAAAGCTCTAGAATCTTCGATTTCAGCGACGGCGTGCCAGTTTTGATAAACGGCTTCGCCTTTTAGCCTGATACGGGTTGAGAGGCGCTCATTTGTTTTTTCACGCGCATCTTCATTAGTAGGAAAAATAGGATTGTTCAGGGTTTCGTAACGCATTCTCACTGAACCGCTGTAATTGAAGTCTAGACTTTCAGCTTTTAAAGGCATTACTAGACATGCAATAACGACCAACAATCCTAACGCGCTAGCGCTCGACTTCTCCATCTTCAAGCCTTTTGTAAACTAGTTAAGAAAAACAATTGGGAAGTATAAACTAAGCGCATAAGTATCACTTGTGCTCTTTAGTCTATGATTACATGTGGCGAGGTTGGTATATTAGATCATGCGTTACAATTCTGTCGCCTCAACTCAATCTAAATCTTCGAGAGGCCAAATAGCGATGTAATCCTCAAAGTTGCTCAGATCGACGTCTGTTTCAAACACGGTTTTATTGCGTACCGACATTCCTTTTGCGTGCATCACGTGCTTCTTACCTTTGTTAAGCAACGGGTGCCATGACGGTAAGCCCCTACCCTCATAAAGTCTTCGATAGGCGCAGCTGTTTGGCATGAAGAAAATGTCTTTAAGGTTTTCTTTAGTGAGTTTAACGCAATCGGGCACAAGTTCCGTTCGTCTCTCATATTGCGTACACTCACACTTTTTCGTATTTAAATATGAGCAAACTATGTTGGTGTAGTGTATTTTCTCATTATCTTTGATGTGATCGGTGACTTCGTATTCTTCAACAGCGTCATCATCGATAAACTTTTGGAGGCAGCATTTGCCACAACCATCACACAGCGATTCCCATTCCCTTTGAGACATTTCCTCTAAAGACTTAGTTTCCCAAAATGCAGCTGTCATTCTGCGACTACCTCTGTGTGCACGGTTAGGTGATTTTCTAGCGATGCGATGACGGTATCAGAAGGCGTTAGCTTGCCGACACCTTTTGGCGTTCCGGTTAAAATCACATCGCCGCTATCTAGCGTAAATACAGAAGACATGTGCGCAATAAGCGGAACAATTTTGTAAAGCATCAATTCTGTATGACCGCTTTGTCTAATCTCATCATTGATCGTTAGACTAAAATGCAGGTCATCAAGATCCTCAACTACGTTCAACGGCACAAAACCAGATAGCGGCGCGCTGTTATCAAACGATTTAGCTCTTTCCCAGGGTTGACCTTGCTTTTTCAAGTCAGCTTGGATTTCGCGAAGAGTAAGATCTAACCCTAAACCGACGCCCCAAATGGCGGCCTTTACTTCTTCTTCGCTGGCGTTTTTCAATGAAGACTTAAGCAAAACCGCCACTTCAAGTTCGTTATGACACTCACCTTTATCGGTAGGAACCGTAATTTTATCGCGCATGTTACACATTGCGGCTTTAGGCTTCATGAAAAGCAACGGCATTTCAGACACTGAAGAATTCATTTCTTGAATATGATCAAGGTAATTGCGACCAACGCAAACCACTTTATTTACCGGTAATAATATTTCATTACCGCGTACATCAATATGATGATAGGGCATTAATATCCTCGCTTTATTCGTTCTGAAAGATAGCCTACTGAAATGCCAAAGTATGACGAGCGGTTCCATTTCATTAGCGTATGAAAATTGTCGTACACCAGATATATCCGCCCTTCTTCACCATCAGGCATAATAAGCGACGCGTTAACATCAACATTGGGAAGCGTACTTCCATCAAACCGGGTTACTCCATTTGTTTTCCAGAATGACAACGGTTTCATGCTAGCTTTATCTAAGCCCGAAACTGGCACAGTACCTGAAAGTTTGACTTGCCTTCCCCACGTGCCCTTACTGCTCCATCCTTCAGACGACAGATAGTTTGCAATAGAAGCAAAGACATCGGCTTCAGTGCCCCAGATATCTTTCTTGCCATCGCCGTTATAATCCACAGCGTAATTCAAGAAAGAAATAGGCATAAACTGTGTCTGTCCCATCGCGCCAGCCCAGGAACCTTTAAGGGCATCAACGCTGATATGCCCTTCACTTAATATTTGTAATGCAGCAAAAAAGTTGTCTTTAAATAGTTTTTCTCGGCGCCCTTCGTACGCTAAGGAAGCCAACGCAGAAAGCACACTGTAATTGCCTTGAATTTTTCCAAAGTTGGACTCGTTTCCCCACAGGGCAACAATGAATCTAGCTTGGACCCCGTATTCTTTGGCTATTTTCTCGAGTAACGTTCTATGTTCATCATACTTTGCCACCGCTTGCTTAACTTTCCAATCCGGCACCCGCGTGGCTAAGTAATCATCTAGCGTTATCTTTTTCTCTGGCTGGTTTTTATCAGATTTTACTACGGTAGGTCTAAACGTGATGGTGGCGAAGGCCTCATCCAGCTTATCAAGGTCCATTCCCTTATCTACCGCTTCTGTTTTTAAGGAGGCTACGTAATTAGCAAAACCCTCTTCGGTTAGCGAGTCGTTTGTGGCCGCTTGTGCGATATTGTGAAGCAAAAACGTCAAAGCAAATACGAAAACGGTTAAAAGCACTGAAACGTTACTCTGTCTAAAAGCCGCCTTTAGGGCTTCGCGGATGTCTCTTATCGCCAGTCTGCCCAACCAAAAATTTACTGCATTGAATAACATGGTAATTTAAAACTTTTTATCCGGTGTTTTTGAAAGGCCGAGAGACTCACGATGTGTCTCTAGGAGGTTTTCTTCTTTTGGCGGCACCTGAAGGTAGAACCCTTTTTCGTTAAGCTCATCAATTAACTTTAGTTTGTCGACCATACCTAAACGTTCGTGCTTATCTAATGCAAGAATAGTCACTAGCTCTGGACGACCAAACATTTGCATCAATGGCTCAGGCACATCTTCAAAATTGTCTTTCTTCGGCACGTATAAATACATGCCTTCTTTTTTTCGTGTTTTATATACAGCGCATAACATAAGTTTTTTTCTCTTCGTATCGGGCTAGTTGCTTTTACCCGTCTTAGGACTTGGCGCTACTGCGATGGAGCATCGCCTAGAAGACGTGTCACATGAGGACGAAACAGAGGCTCTCGCCACGTAGAAAGGACATCAGGCTTTAAGCCCTGAACCCGCGTTTCGTCGACCGAAAACCAGTACCACTTAAGTAGTTGATTCAACTGTTTTTTAGACGCGATTACGTCAGCATTAACCCCATTATCTTTGGCAATGTGCTCACTGATATCTTTCAATTCTGCAAGCGTCTTTTTATATTTCGCAACATCAATAAGTCGCAACACAATGGGCAGTCTCAGCTTTTCAGGCGTTTGTGCATACTTCGCCCTGGCCTCTTCAATTAACGTAATAATGATGTCACCATAGCGCCTCACCGACTGATGATTCACGCCGTTAATCCGTGACAGTGCAGATTTGTTGTCTATTAGACGCTGGGCTGCCTCAAATAAATGCCCTTCTTTAAAAACAAAATTGAGCGCCAAGTCTTTCTTTCTCGCCATATTCAATCGCCATGCAGCCAAAGCTTGAAGCACAGTGAGCTGTTCGCTGTTCAAACGCCAGTTATTTTTAATACTCAAATAGGCAAAGTCTTCTGGCATTTGTGCGCGCTTTTTCTCGACTAACAAATCTATCTCTTGATAAATCCAGTGCACTTTGCCTGCTTCCTGTATTTTGCTGGCTAGCTGTTGATAGCACGGCAGAAGATACAGAACATCATTGGCGGCATAGCTAAGCTGAGCCTCTCGAAGGGGTCTAGCTAACCAGTCAGTGCGTGATTCTCCCTTGTCTAAGCTAATATCGCAAAGCAGTTCCACTAACTTGGCATAGCCTAATGACGGCCCCATATCCAGCATACTTCCCGCTAACTGCGTGTCAAATACAGGCGTGGGGACAGTACCAAATGCGGTAAGAAAAGCTTCCATGTCTTCTGAACATGAGTGCAGCACCTTTACCACTGCTGTATTTTCCATAAGCGAAATAAAAGGCTGCATATTATCAATAGCAAGCGGATCGATGAGCACGAGCTGGTGCCCGTCATAAAGCTGAATTAGGCCTAAATGAGGGGTAAGTGTTCTTGTTCTTACAAACTCGGTATCCAAAGCTACAGCCTCTTGGCGCTGCGCAGCTATGCACACCTTGTCTAATTGTTCAAATGTCGTAATTAATTGATATTGCATATTTTTGCACAGTAATAAAAAAGCCGGCTAACGCCGGCTTTCACAAAACTATTTCAATAGAATTAGTCTCGAAGCTCCCGACGCAGAATTTTACCTACATTGGTTTTCGGTAAGTCGTCTTTGAAAACAACTTGCTTAGGCACTTTATAACCCGTTAAGTGGTTACGGCAGTGCGCGATAACGTCTTTTTCAGTCAACGCGTCGTTGTTCTTAACTACAAACAATTTAACAACTTCGCCACTGACTTCATGGGGAACCCCCACCGCTGCCGCTTCAACAATATTTTCATGCATTGCGGCAACTTCTTCGATTTCGTTAGGAAACACGTTAAAGCCTGATACCAGGATCATATCCTTTTTACGGTCAACAATATAGAAGTAACCTTCATCATCTACCGTTGCAATATCACCTGTCGCCAGCCATCCATCTTTAAGAATGTCTTCTGTCGCTTCTGGGCGGTTCAAATACCCCTTCATGACCTGAGGGCCTTTCACCCACAATTCACCGGGCTCACCCTTTTCAACGGGATTTCCATCATCGTCAAGTAGTTTAATGTCTGTCGAAGGAACAGGCATACCGATGGCGCCTTTATAAGCTTCAATCTGCGGTGGATTTACTGCAACTACAGGTGAACATTCCGTAAGACCGTAACCTTCCAGTAGTACCGTGCCGGTTACTTTTTCCCACTTTTCAGCAACAGGGCGCTGAACGGCCATACCGCCACCTAGACCAAACTTGAACTTGCTAAAGTCTAGTTCGTCGAACCCAGGGGTATTTAGCAGGCCGTTAAAGAGCGTGTTTACGCCAGGTAAGATAGTGAAGGGGTACTTGCTTAATTCGTTAACGAAAGCAGGCATATCCCTCGGATTGGTAATGAGCAAGTTGCGGCAACCGTACTTAACGAACATAAGGCAGTTCGCCAGAAGCGCAAAAATATGGTAAAGCGGAAGTGCGGTTACTACAAAATCTTCACCTTCTTCAATCACCGTCTCTAGAATACCTGAGACCTGCTCAAGGTTAGCCACCATATTGCGGTGTGTGAGCATTGCTCCTTTTGATACCCCTGTAGTTCCACCTGTATATTGAAGAAACGCTAAATCGCCACTATCAATTTCAGGGCGCTTATATTCCAGCGACTGACCTTTTTTAACCGCTGACATAAAAGACGTAGTTTCAGGAAGAGTGAACGAGGGCACCATTTTCTTAACGTATTTGACTACTGCGTTAACTATCCAACGCTTTGGCGCGGGCAGCATATCACCCAAGGCGGTTAGAAAAACTTCTTGAAGATTAGTCTCTGCAATGACCTCTTCAAGAGTACACGCAAAGTTCTCGACGATTACGATGGCTTTAGCATTGGCATCATTAAGCTGATGCTTCAATTCACGAGCGGTATAAAGGGGGTTAACGTTAACCACTACCATTCCCGCGCGCAAAATACCGAACATGGCGATAGGATATTGAAGAAGGTTTGGCATCATGATTGCCACTGCGTCACCGCGCTTCAATCCGCTTGCCTGCAAATAAGCAGCAAATTGAGCGGACAAGGTGTCTAACTCTTCAAACGTAATTGAATGCCCCATATTAATGAAGGCTTCTCTATTTTTAAACTTTTTTACTGACTGCTCGAAGATGTCTACTACTGATGCGTAACGATCGGCATCAATCTCTGCGGAAACGCGAGGGTCGTAATGCTTAAGCCAGGTTTTTTCCACCAAAACCTCCTTTACTTTATTCTTATACTATTTGGTGAACGCATGGGGAGCCACGTTCACGTAACTGGTCTGATAACTTGCGAATAGTATAGGAAGTGTAAAAAAAAATAAACGATACAATTTACAATTGCTCAACAAAATGACGTATTAATACCCCTATATCGTCAGTATTTTCCATATGAATATGGTGACCGCCCACAAATTGTTCGAACTGCGCATTTAAAAACCAGCCTTTTCGTTTTGAAAACACTCCGTCCAGTTTTTTGAAGCTGTTAGACGCACCGATGAAAAGCACAGGACATTCGATGGCACGCATCAGTGATTCTGCCTGTTTCTCTGTAAGTCTAAGGGTAGATTTCGTGCGAAGTTTGGGATCACTAGACCAAAAACCATGCCCGCCTGCATCCTGAGTGAGGTTTCTCGCTAGAATTGAGCGCGCATGTTCTTCGGGTATATCCGAGATTTTGCACCTTGCGGCCACCGCGTCGTCCAAGTCTACTAAACGAAGTTTATTGCGCGACTTGGCGTGACGGCTAATGATAGCTTCGCGCATTTGTGATGGTGTAGTGTCTTCAGATTCAGTAAGTGGTCCGCAGGCATCAATACTTATCACCGCTGATACTTTTTCAGGAAACAGCGCAGCAAACATACTTGCCAAAATGCCCCCCAAAGAGTGACCTAGCAAAATCACGTCGTCCCAGGCTTGAGTCTCTATTAATGCATACAAATCCTGAAGGTAGTCAGCTTGATTATAATGGGCACCTGCCGCTCGATGACCCGAGCGACCGTGACCGGCAAGGTCGATAGCAACGAAACGGTGGGTTTGAAGATAAGGTGCCAATAACCTTAAACTTTCTGCATTGTCTAAAAAACCGTGCAACCCGATGACAACTTTACCGCCCCCTTGATTATCTAATGCCGCTAAAGTGAGGTTTCCAATATTAAATTCTGTTTCAATCATAGTGCCTTCCCCGGCAAGCTATTGCCGCCCAAATCCATATTAGCCAGAAAAAAATAGAAAAGGCGGCAATATTGTGCCGCCCTTATTACGTATGCTACTGTTGTTGCTGAATCGTCTGATTGTTCGAACGCGTTCCCCTGCTCTGGGACTTAGCGCTTACTTTCTTTGTACTTGGCATCGCAGAGCGGCTCGGCGCGTTGCTATATCGTATGATACGTGTGTGGTTAAAACCGGGATGTCCCCACCCCATATTGCGCCATCCAAACGGGTGATAAAATGGTCCTACCCCACCCCAAAATGGGGAATACCAACCTGTAAAACTATTAAAGCCGAAAGTATCCATGTGATAAACATCACGGTCGCGCCACATGTGGTAATCGTCGGCAATAATTGTGGGATAAATATAGGGTTGCTCACCCACCATACCCATCGTAGGTGCGGTAATAGTACCTAGAAAGGTTGCTGAACGACCTTCTTCAAATACAATGGGATCGACAAATCCGTCAATCTGAACCTTAAATCGGCCCGACGTTTCCCCACTCGTGCCGGGCTTGCCATAATGGTTTAACGGAAAATGCGCAAGTTCGATAAAGGTTTTGTCTGGTTTATTTTCTACCCCGACAATTAAACCACCCCAACGCGCTTTCTGACCTTGCGCATTGGCACCTGAAGTTACCGCCTTTGAGTAGCTGACTAGTTGCGTGCCTTCTGGCACCTCAATGCTATCAGGTACGATGGAACAGCCGGTAAACAAGAAGACTGTGAGTAAAACTAAATAACGAGACATTTAAGCGCTCCTTTGAACCCCAGAAAAAGTGCCGTATTAATATTGCACTTAATCAAAGCAAACCCTGAATTTCAAGATAAAAAGCGGTGTATTTTCTTTAGCTGGCCTACAAGTTGTTTTTCGTATCTCTTTAACTTGAAAAGAAAAAGCACACGCTATCAAACTAAACATTAGCATTAATACGAAGCGACAACCACTGCCGTTCAATTACAATTATGCTAACGCAAGATAGACTATGTTTTAGAGGTGTCTTCCATCTATTCGTTCAATTAGTACGTGAGAATTAAACAAAATGTAAGCTTTGCGTAAGTGGTTTGTTTAACTACAGCGCGTCACTACATGTAAAAAAGTTGAGGTAAAACGAATACGTTAACAAAGGCCCGTAACGTCTATTACAAGGCCATTTAAAATACTGAGTTTTAGGCGTAAATATCAACGCCAAACATTGCTTGAATTGACTCTCGCTGCGCTTGCTTTTCGAAACTGGTGTAAGAGGCGATAGCGTTTTGAGAATAATTATTGCCGTCTTCGCGAATAAACTGCTGATATGCTTTTGCGTTATCTGTGCCCTGTTTATCAGGCGCAACAACAATCGCCCTGGCAGACGATTCGCTTTGCCCTTTGCTTTGTTGCTCAGGGTCTTTGTTGATTTTAGCTACCCGCCCCTGAGAAGGCTCCGAAGACGGTAAAGCAAAATTATTGTTAATAATCATATAAGATTATTTGAGGCAAAATTTATACCAAATCAGAGGTGCTTGCAGCACAGCATTGCTGCAAGCCATTTCCCTGATTACTCTCTTCCTGGCAGCTTTTTCCAGGTAACTTTGTCTCGTAGATAAACAGGCTCTACATTAACCGCATCAAATACATCGCCAACTTCGTGCGCTTTTAATGCTAGATTAAGCATAAACTCTGCGTTAGGAAGGGAAACATCCTCGCTATTTTCAGGACTGACGTTTGAGCGCCAAACATTAAGCTTTTCATATGCAGCCCATCCGGTGCCAGCGGTTACCATTTTTTTACTAACCTCTTGGCCCATTGAATCAAGCTGTTCCAAAGCCATTTCAGGCGGACAAACCTGCTCATCGATGATCCGATTTAGGCCATCGGGGGTGTGATGATACACGGCAAAGTAAACTTCATCCATGCGCGCATCTGAGGCTACCGCAATGAGTGCACTATCATCTTTGATTTTGGCTGATGCTTCGACCGCCATAGCTTCAAGCGTGCTTACGCCTGCGACCTTAAGCCCCGTACCAAGCGCTAAACCTTGTATCATGCCAGTAGCTATACGAACGCCGGTAAAACTACCGGGGCCCCGACCGAACGCGAGTAAATCTAAGTCATTTAACGTGATATTCGCTTCTTTTAATACCTCGTCAACCATGGGAAGCAAACGCTGACTGTGCTGCTGTGGGCATATTTCAAAACGGGTAGTACGTATTCCGTTGTGCTGTAATGCTACCGAACAGGCTTCGGTTGCCGTATCTATCGCTAAAATGTTCATGTATGTCTCTTGTGTTGTATAACCTAAAATCGACCTCTGCTTCTAATTTCCAAGAAGCCGATGTTTAGGGCTTTAACTTAGGCTTCATCAATGCCGGCTAAAAATTTTTCTACTTCATCTAAGCTTCTTGTACGCTTCATATCTGGCAAGCTTCCGACAAAGGTTTTAGCGTACGGTTTTGTGACTAAGCGATTATCACAAATAACCAATACGCCTTTATCTGTAGGGTCTCGAATTAATCGTCCTGCACCCTGCTTCAGGGTAATTACAGCCTGTGGGATCTGAATTACACCAAAAGGATTGGCCCCACGTTTTTTCACATCCTCCATGCGCGCTTGCAGTAGCGGGTCATCGGGCGAAGCGAAAGGCAGCTTGTCAATCATAACGCAGACAAGGTCGTTTCCTCTCACATCGACCCCTTCCCAAAATGCCCCCGTCCCCATAAGCACCGCTTTTTCATCGGCTAAATACGCATCGAGCAATGCTTGTTTGGTTGTTGTCCCCTGCACGAGCAATGGATTATCTATCTCATCTTCTAGCTTTTGGGCTATTTCTCTTAGCATGGCGTGACTGGTGAATAATAAAAAGCACCGCCCTCGGCTTGCTTTGATTAAACGTTTAGCCGTTTCCAGCAAGGTCTCACGCATGGCATAGCTATTGGGCTCGGGCAAATAACGTGGAACACACAGCATGGCCTGTTCGGGATAGTTAAACGGGCTATCTAAACCTAATGTTTCTGCATCTTCCAGCCCCATTCGTCGCTGAAAGTGTTCAAATCCGCCGTTAACCATTAACGTTGCTGAGGTAAAAATCCATCCGCGAGGCGGTGATGATACGAATCGCCTGAATTTCGCAGCAATAGATAACGGCGTCAGATGCATGATCAAATGACGTTGGGTCGTTTCATACCACAAGCTGACATTTTCTTGCTTATTATCGCTGAGAGCGTCAAGTTGCTCTCTTGCCGCCACTACTCGCTCATACATATTATCTAAGTCTTTATCCCGACCAATATGCAGTTTACACACCTCGTGCAAAACACCGAGGGCTTCAGCAAGCTTGCCCACCTGCATGCGCACATCGTCACGGTCTAATGCCTCTGCCCAGTTTCCTCGCTCTGCGGTATCAGGGAACAGAAGGCGTAAATCAGATGCGATCATTCTGCACTTGTCGGCCGCTTTATCTAGCTGCCCCGCATCTTTTAACACTGTTCTAAATAGTAGGGTTATATCTTTAGCTATGTCGTGAATCTGTCGCGTCGAGAGCGACTCGCCGAAATAATCACTGGCAATATCAGGAATCTGATGAGCCTCATCAAAGATAATTGCATCGGCTTCAGGAATAAGTTCGCCAAACCCCGTATCTTTAAGCGCCATATCGGCAAAAAACAGGTGGTGATTCACCACGATAATATCGGCATCTAATGCCTTTCTACGTGCTTTAACTAAGTAGCAATCTTCATAGTCTGGACAATCACGCCCCAAGCAGTTATCTACCGTAGAGGTCACTAATGGCAGCACGCGCGCATCCTCTGGAAGCGTCTTCAACTCGCCCATGTCACCCGTTTTCGTTGTAGTCGACCAACGCTTCACTTCTGATAGCTGCCCTAATACCTCTTTTTCAACCAGCGTTGAATTGCCGCCGTGTTGAGCAAGACGGTGAAGGCAGAGGTAGTTTGACCGCCCTTTCAACAGCGCGGTTTTGCGCTTACTGTTAAGGGCTTTCTTTACAAGCGGTAAATCACGGTGAAACAACTGCTCTTGTAGGTTTTTCGTTCCGGTAGAAACAATAGCTTTTCCATTGCTCAATAACGCAGGAGCAAGGTACGCAAAAGTTTTCCCCGTACCTGTACCCGCTTCTACAATTAAACTGCCCGTGGTATCTATTGCGCGCTTAACCGCCTTAGCCATTTCTGTTTGCGCCTCTCGAGGCACAAACCCTTTGATGGTGCTAGCAAGAAGACCATCTGAAGAAAATACGTTATTTATTGTTGGCATGGTGTAGGCGCTGTCATTACTTTTCTACTCTCGGCCGCGCATTATGCCAAAAAGCCTATTGAATGCCCATTAAAGCTTTACACATTTAAATAGCGATTATTTGATGAAAAGATTTTGTCTTCTGGAGCAAAAAATTTAGCTTTTTTAACCTTAAAAGTGAGCGCAATATCCAGCTCGTAAGTGTTTACACTCAACTATTTTACGAGGTAATTATGAAGGGTTTAGTCTTAATAGGTTTAACGGCAATGGCGTTTTCTTTAACAGCACTGGCATCAGAAACGGCACCTGCGGAGCTTGTTGAAGAACTGACGCAATTCTGTCAGGAAGTGGCGGAAGAAGAAGGAACAAAAGGCAAGTCAGAAGACGAATTCGTTCTTGAATGTGTTAATGATGAATTAGAAGCAGAAGGCTATGCTAAAGTTTCGTCTTTAGATTAATCTAGCTAAACTTCACACTGTTACTTAGTGGCCTTGATTTAGATATCGAGGCCTTTGTGTTTTTGCTTTAGCGCTTTGTCCCCTGCCTTATCGCTCGAAAAACGCGTCAACCAAATCAGCAAGCTCTTCATCCAGCGCTTCTTCAAACACGTCTATATCTATATCGAAACGTGTCATGTATTTAGCTGCATTATCGCGAGACAAAGTCCCGTTTTTTATCTCAAACGCTAACTCGGGCAAGGATTTGTCATAGCGAGGTTTAATCGCCCATCGCAAACAATGGCTATGCCTGTCTTTAAGCTTTTGTTTAGCAAAAACACAGAATTCCTCGACGTAATCAGCGCCCTGCGGCCCTAGACACCCCGGCTCAATTCGATACATAACCAGCAATTTTTTATAAAGGGGCAGTCGAGTTTCCATTACACATTCGCATGACTTAAAGATTTGATTATCGGAAATGTTCGCGCAATTAGCCAGTAAAGCGTCACAGCGATTGCAAAATTGCTTGCGTTCCCTACTTTAAACTCGACAAAATAAGGTTGCTTCACTCTGTTAAGACTTTCAGCATTTGGCGCGGTAAATTGCACCGCTCACAAAGTAAGTATGCCTAGCCCTAACAAAAATTTACTCCGCTAATTCGGGATCTTTTATAAATAAAATATCCATGATGATAGACGGATCCCACTCTCGCATCTCGGCTTCGCATTTGAGCCTGATTTCGTCTAAATCACTTATAGTCGCGATAGAAAATGCATCATCCACAATGATATGAACTAACAAATACATATCTCTCCCGCGCTTACTTATGCGAACTTCAACATGCTCGTAAGGGACGTCAGCCAACGTCTTTTTAAACTTTTTCTCAATTACAGCCGAGATAGCTTCGGGCGGCGCTTTATTTATTACCTCATTAAGGCTTTCCCGCAAAATTTTAAATGGCACGGGCAACATCGCTGAGCCAAGAACGATGAGGAGTACCGGGTCGACGTAGGGCGCAAGCATACTATATTGCGTCCCCTCAAGAACGTACGCCAAAATGAAAGCGAGGAGTATGGATGCGCTTAACACTCCATCGATCATCCATGTATGCGAATCTACCCTGACTAAGTCTGACAGTAAGTGTTTCCCTTTAATACGCATGTAAAAGGAAATGCCAAAGCAGCCTGTGGTTGCTACCACACCGTAAAACATACCAATGTCATAGGCGGAAGGGTTGCCACCTGCGATAACACTTTGAATAGAGCTCGCTACGGCATACATGCAAGTAACTATAATTATCAGCGACTTGAACATGTTCAAAGTAGGTTCAATTGCGGTGTAGCCAAAATGAAAGCGGTCATCGTCTGGGCGCTGAACTAGACTCGCCACTTTAAGCGTTAACGTTGACATAACAAATGCAATTAAGGAGTACGCCGCATCGAATAAAATTGCGCCTGAGTGAGTTGCAATAGCGAAACCGAGCGCAACAAAAACAAAAGCGCCGGCGATGTAAAAGGAAAGCGTGAGCAACCGCTTTTCTTCAGAGTGATGGAAACCAATGTCCATGAAAGTCACTACAAAATTAGGGTGCGCGGATTCTACTCTGATATTTTAAAAAAAATAGGGGTCCAATGAAAAATACCGCTATTTTTTTAACCAATTCGGTGGTACAAGTCGGCTACGTTTTTTCCACGTAACGCGATCCGTTTTTGGCACTCTTTTTAAACTATGACAATCAGTACCCATCCTTCTATTAAAAGTTATTTTGATGCTGACGAAAGCCGTAAAGAAGTCCAGCAAGCTTTCTCTCGCGGAGTTACATATGCGGGCCATTCATTAATGGTGCCCGAGAAGTTTAGCTACCAAGTATTGCCCCATTTTAACGACCGTTATGCCCTGTTTAATCAGGGCGAGAGCTATGAACTTATATCTAACGTTTGTTTACACCGACAGGCCAAACTGCTTGAAGGAAGTGGACGAACCCGAAATATCGTATGCAAATTGCACTGTTGGGGTTATGACAACACAGGGCTGTTAAAAGGCACGCCTCACTTTAAGGATGCTCCTAATGGACAGTTAAAAAAAGAATCACTAACAACATGGAACGGCCTGTTGTTTCGCGGCCGTGCTCCTCAACTAGATCTGACTTCACTCGGACTAGACGAGTACCTAGACTTTACTGGTTATTTCTATGCAGGCTCTGAAACAGCTGAATACAAATTCAATTGGAAGACCTTTGTAGAAATATACCTTGAAAATTATCATGTTTATTCAATGCACCCTGGGCTACGCCAATTTGTAAAAGCAGATGACTTAGAATGGTCGTTTGGTGAGGACTTCTCAATACAAAAAGTAGGGCTGGGTCGCGAGCTTACGAAACGTACTACCGATAATTATCGCGAATTCCAAGATGCTCTTTTGAGCCGCTATGGTCAGGCGCTTCCGAAGTATGGCGCAATTTGGTGCTTTTTATATCCTAATATCATGATTGAATGGTACCCAGATATTATTGTAGTCAGCACCATCTATCCCAAGGGCGCAGATGCTTGTATAAACCACGTAGAGTTTTATTACCCCAAAGCACTGCATGAATCCATGCCACACTACTTTATTGCAGAAAAGCGCGCTTACATGGAAACAGCAGAAGAAGACGAGGAAGCCTGCCTTTTGTTAGAAAAAGGACGGCGGGCATTGTTTTCTACAGGTGAGGAAGAACACGGCCCTATTGAGCCTTTCTTAGAAGCTGGGGTAGCGCACTTCTACGACTGGTTGGCCCGCACTGAGTAATAGTCAGGGTAATTGAGGATGAGTTGAACAAGGTTGTTCACTTTTTGTTAACGATATCGAGTAACTTTTTCAGAAATCCCTATATTTATCACAATAACCGCAAGCGCTAAGACGACACCAAAAAACATATCCACATGAATTACATATGATTTTCGAGAATGGCATGTACTGTGAATCACTCATATAGAATTCTCTCCTCCGTTTTAGAGCAGTATGGAGGCCATAAACCAAGGAGTAAGATATGAAAAAGTTAACAATTGCAACGCTTATCAGTGCAGCGCTTTCTACTACAGCATTTGCTGGTGATGAAGTAGAAAAAATCGAAACAACATTCGCGAATCTGGATAAAGATGGCAGTGGGTATGTTTCGCAAGAAGAAGCTAAAGATAGCGATATTTTGCCGCACTTTACGCGAATTGATAAGAATGCAGACGCGCAACTTTCAATGAAGGAATTTAACGCCCATATCGAGAGATATCCTCTGCATTTCGACGGTGATGTGGTTTCTTCAGCACGTTCGGAACAAGAAAGCATCCATGAAGAAGGAACAATGGAAACTTATGTAGCGGTTGATAGTGAAATTGAGAAACAAGTGAGCTCGGTGCAGGACAAGAAAATGACGCATGAACTGCAGGCTACCACTGAGCCAGAAGTAAATGAGAAAGTCATTGAAAAGGAAATTGATGTAAAGGCAGAACAGACAGTGGTTGCCGAGAGTAAATTCGAAATGATGGACTCAAATAACGACGGTGAACTTACCAAAGCTGAAGCGTCGCGAAGTGGCGTAACCCGTGACTTTGATGACATTGATGCTAACGGTGATGAACTCATCACGCGTATAGAATATACTCAATATCAAAGCATGAAAAATGATTCTGAAGAGTAATTCTAATAGGTAAAAAAGCCGCATCTGCGGCTTTTTTCACTTACAAGACCTGTTACCTGAAGTGAGTATTCGAACCCGTGAGTGAATATCACAGCATTGGCAGCAAGCGGATTACTGCGCTTCACCGTGAATTTTTAAGGAATCAATCATGTTAACTTCTACAAGCATAAAAAGCTTACTGGCATTTAAAACCCTAACGAAAATAAACAGGAGACGGGATACATCGACTTCTAGTAAAGGAAGCTTAATTACTTCCGATACACTTAGCAAAGCGACTACTCCACCTTCCGTCGCGGCAATTACTGGCGCGGCTTATACGCTTTCAACATTTTCAAACACCCCTAAACTACAGCGGTTTCTTCTTAAGTCCACGTTATCAGCGTCAGTTGCAGGCTTATTGAATGCGGGCCTTAAACGACTAATTGGTCGGAAGCGCCCCCGGGCAGAATCAGGGCCGGCATTTAAGGGGCCAGCGTTGAAAGACGAATACAACGCCATGCCGTCGGGCCACGCCAGTGCAATAGCGGCTGTGGCAGGCTCTATACCCCGATCTTCAGGCCCTTTGCTATTAGCATCTGCGGCTGGGCTTGCAGCTACCGCAATAATTGGAAAGTCTAGAACTAAGCGAGATGCCCACCACCTCTCCGATGTGCTAGTGGGTAGCTGTTTGGGGTTTGGTGTTGCCTATGCGGTTTCTAAGTTAGAAAAACCCGTAATTTCTGAAACTAAGCAGATAGTTAAAAATCGCCCCCACATTTAAAAACGTTACACAGGGCAAACGTTCAATTTTGAGGGCTAACATGTCGTTAGCCCCTTCTATTCGTTTAAACCTGCGTGCCTCACCCCAGCGGTAAAAAAGTCAAATTCGATCCATTTTCCTTATACCCACAGGGCATTACGTGAGTTGTAAAATAGCACTTGAAAGATACGAGTTCATGCGTCAATACTTAGCTAGCGCAGAGTTTGGCATGCGAGACTTGCCCTTATTTCCGTCTGATACAGGAAACGTTATGACTAATTATGTTGGTTCTTGCCTATGTGGTGCAGTAACTTTTGAGATTGAAGCTGAATTCGAGAGTTTCTATTTGTGTCACTGTAAGCATTGTCAAAAAGACACAGGTTCCGCTTTTGCTGCTAACCTTTTTTCTCAGACGGGCAAGCTAACCTGGTGTTCAGGTGAAGATAACATCTCGTCTTTCACACTTGCCGGAAGCCAACACCAAAAAAGCTTCTGTCAGGATTGCGGGACGGCGCTGCCAAACAATCCCCCCTCAGGAATGCTAGTTGTACCGGCAGGGTGCCTGGACACTGATGTAGCAGTAATACCTACTGCTCATATTTTTGTGGCCAGTAGAGCTTCGTGGGAGAGTAATTTAGTAACCATAAGAAAACTTAAAGGTTTGCCTGAGTAGCAAAGCATGTTTGAAAATAAATTTTTCCCTAGAATACTAAGTTACGTTCTGCCCCGCCGTTTTATTAATCTTAATTTTAATCGCTTACCGGAACAGACTCTATAATGCCCACCATTTCAGCATTCCCGCTCAGTCTTGCAAGATCAATTAGGTAATCTTTTTCAAGCTTATCAAGCGCTTTTCCCTCTAATCGCGCCTTTACTTCCTCAGTATCACCATTGGCGATCGAGGTTTTAACGGCAGCAAAATTACCCAAAGAGCGATCGGTTGTTTTTTCATTTGATTCTTTAGAAGCCATACGGTGTCCTTAGTATGTGTTCGGGCGTAAGATAGCATGAAGAACTTTCATCTACGTTTTGTAGTTGAGCAAGACTCATATCGATCAGTGTATTTCGATTAATGCTGTCTTCATTTGAATGATTCAAAGCGCTAAAAGACGTCACCAACACCACGTTCATCTCCTACCACCTAAACCGTAGCCGATAGATAGCCAGCCCTATTAGGCCACCCAAATTTGAAATTCCCATGGCCCAAGCTTGGTAGATGAGTCAACATTAAAAATGATACGTTCACCAGATTCCCAATGTGCATACTCACCTTCAAACAAAGGTTCTGCGAACATAACGTCTACTTGCTCGCGAGAAAAATTGATGATTACAAACACTTTTTCGTCTTCGTTATGGCGTACAAAGCTAAACACTTTACCCATATTGGAGTTTGGAACTTGAATCATTCTTTTTCCAAACTCTCCGTTCCCTAATACCGCTTTAGATTTTTTAAGCGCTATCAGTTTGCGGTACAACGCTCCGATCTCATGCTCTTGCCAATCGATTGGGTCTCGCTCAAAAAAGGCTAGCCGCTTCGTTTCACCCGCTTCCTGCCCGTTGTGTATCAAAGGCATGCCCTCGCCTACTACAGACAGGGCAATACATGCCTCGAGCGCATCACCGAACTGCTCACGGTGTGTGCCATCCCACGCGTTTTTATCGTGATTGCTAACAAACGTCATTCTATAAGCGGAATGCGGCCAGCTTCTCTCGTTCCACGAATAGTACTTACGCAGCCTATCAAGTGAGCATCGACCATGCGCCAGTTCATGAAGCGTTTCGTTCCAACTCCACGCATACGTCATATTGAAGGCATTTTCATGTAAATCGCGATTTTCCCATTCAGCCAACATAAATAAAGGTTTAATGGCTTTTAATTCCCTTACCGCTTGCTGCCAAAAATCATTGGGCACATAGCCCGCGACGTCACAACGAAAGCCGTCAATATCAAAGGTCTCGACCCAGTAGCATAGGGCCTCAATCATGTATTTTCGTAAACCGACTTGCTCATAATCAAACTCAATAATGTCACTCCAATCCCACCAGGGAGAAGGACGGAAGTCTCCTTTATAATCTCTGGCGTACCATTGTGGGTACTTTTCAACCAACGAATTATCCCACGCGCTGTGATTTGGCACCCAGTCGATAATTATCTTTAACGACAATCGATGTGCTTCATCTACCAGTGCTTTAAAATCCTCTTGGGTTCCGAATTCTGGATTTACTGCTAAATAGTCTTTGACCGCATAGGGGCTTCCCAGCTCTCCTTTGCGATTTTTTTCACCAATAGGATGTATAGGCATTAACCAGACAATATCTGCACCAAGAGACTTTATGTGAGCTAGCCCTTCTTTTACCCCTTCGAAATTTCCTTTTTTCGAAAACTGCCGCGTATTCACTTGATAGATGACAGCATGAGAAGACCATTGTGGCTGCAAAACGTTGTAGCGTTGCTGAGGTTCAGGATTGATATCCATATTATCTTTCCTTATTCATACTAAATGAATGACTGAGTGTGCGCCTGGAACAATTGTTAGTTTTTAACCTGTCGGTCATTTAAATACAATTGATTGAACGGCTTAAAAAATAGGTAAACTCGTCATACCTAAAATTAGTACCCACATCCCGAAAAAAAGTTTTAATCGCTGTACAGAGAATGCCAAAACCACGTATTTGGCTATCATTCCACCCACGATGGCCCCCGCACCGGCAAACAAGACCACCTGCCACACGACAGCGTCGCTAGCAAACACGTGATAAGGCAAGGATGACCATACCGTAAAGGCGGATAAAATAACGGCGATAGCAATTGACATAGTTACGTTAAAGCCGCGAATAATCAGGTATACGGCAACAAGCTCCCCCACTCCTACCGACAACCATGCGGTAATAATCCCACCAACAAAGCCGATAAATGGCAGCAATACTAAGTCTTTTGTGGAGAGATCTTTTTCGAAATGTGTACGTTTCATCAGTGGAATAGAAGCGAAAATCGCTATTGCTAATAAGATGGAAAAGCTTCCAAAAGCGATATGCAGGTTGTTAGCCCCTCCCCAAAACTGCTCAAGTAATCGCGTACTTTGTGAAGAATATTGAGCGAACCCTATTCCACAAATCGACGCAGGAACCGACAGCATTAATGCGCTTGGTAGCGCTTTCCAATAATCGTCATGGCGGTGTTGCCGTCTAAAATAGGTGGCCCAGGTCAGCGCTCCTGCCGTCATACCGCAGCACTGAATGGCAAAACTCGTCGCCACCACGCTTTGTGGCGAAAACATTAAGTAATTAAAAAAAGGCACAAAGACAACGCCACCACCAGCGCCAGTAGCATTCGCAAAAATAGCGCCAACTACTCCAAGCCCACTGAACAGGCCATAGTTTTTAATGAGTTCTAGAGTAGAAGGCTGGGCGAGCAATAAGATTATCCAAGCACACAACAACGTGCCAAGCAGTAATTTCTTGCCGGGGTTTCGCTTGATAAAAGAAGTCACAATGGTCCTTAAAAAATACGACAATATTTGGTTACAAGCTAAATGCACTACATAGCAAATCGCATTTGTACAAATTTCAAACTATTGTTGTCACATCGCGTATAAGCTTTTACTTACACAATTATCGTATACAGCATTTTGTAAAAACATGGTTGAAGTATCTACATTTGAGCAGCAGGTGCAACTGCACCTTTCGCCAAATCGCTCAGCAACATGGCAACAAACGAAATTTCTTATGGCTAGCTTTGGGCTGTTTATCAGCTCAATTGCGATCGCGTGGGCATTTGCGGGCGCATGGGTTATTTTACCATTTGCTGGAATAGAAGTAGGACTACTCACACTCATTATGTATTTGGTTTCAAAAGCCACCTACCAATGGCAAACGGTGCTGATTTCCCCTCAAACTATTTTTGTACAATGTTCAAATGGCGCCCATTTGCGTTTTCCTCGCCACGACACGTCTCTTTATTTTTTTGAAGATACCGAAAAAAAGCGCCTTCCCCGATTGGTCCTGCAAACCCACCTTCAACAGTTTGAGCTTGGTGCGTTTTTAAACGCGGATGATAAGCAGCGCGTACACGATAGCTTAAAGACAACGGGGATAATGATATGTACGAACAAGTGGTGGTAATTAGTTCTAACACTACAGGAACTAAAATGCTTGACGTCTCTCGCGGCGTGACTATGACACAAAATTAATGATCATAGTACGGGGTTTCAACTAATTAGTATAAGGCAGCCGAAATTATTAACGGCGACATCACAAGGATACTTTTATGAATTTATATATAGAGTCATTGGAAGGCGGTAACTATTTAGCTTCAACAGGCATGGGAAGTGCTCGTACTCTAGTTCGTAACAATAAGTCTGAACCAAAGACGTTTCATTGTCTGAATGAAATAAGAGAACACTTCCACTCGAAAACTTTCGATAAAGTATGGCTTAGACAGAGCACGCCTTATGAAGAGATGGTGGGACAAACCGATCATCCAGGGCCATTGGAACTTGAAATTGAGTGGTAAAGTGCAAATAGCGAACAATTTGACAGCACTTTGTACTGATTAGCACGTTTTTTGCGTACTGCATAACTAACGTAGAAGAAGCGTGTTTGTTATTGGGTTTGACTCGATGGAAACCGTTATTTTCTAATCGCTGTGAAGTACCTACATGCTAAGGAGAACTGCATGAATATTAGTAAGTTAACTGTCAAATCACTACTATTTTCCGCCATCATGACGCTAACCGCGTGCGCTTCAATGGGTAGCGGCACTGTCGCCGAAAAACAACAGGCCATCCTAGACATGCAGGAAAACGCGCTTACTCGCTTATACACCGAGAAACCGGATACACGCTCTCAGATCAGAGATGCTGCGGGTTACGCCGTGTTTACCAACGCCAATATCAATGTTTTCTTTGTTGCCGCAGGCACAGGCTATGGTGTTGTGAACAATAACGTCACTGGCACTAAAACCTACATGAATATGGCAGAAGGTGGCGTTGGACTAGGATTAGGCGCAAAAGATTATCGAATTGTAATGGTATTCCACACGCAAAAAGCAATGAACTACTTCATTGATAACGGATGGACAGTAGGCGGAAATGCAGACGTAGCTGCAAAAGCGGGTAACAAGGGCGCATCTGCAGAAGGTGAAGGTTACCTTGGTAACGTAACCGTTTACACCATGACGGAAAGCGGTCTTACATTACAAGCTACGGTAAAAGGCACCAAATTCTGGGTAGATAAAGAATTAAACTAATCTTTCGAGTTTTTCGCCTTTATCTTGCTGATTTACAGCAAATCCAGACAATGAGCGCCTCCTGAATACAAGAGGCGCTTTTTTATATTAATGTTTTTGATTTTCCTCAATACGCATCCACTGGGCTCGCGTGCAATTTTCTAGCAAGTCAAAAGCTTCAAACACCACCTCTTGACCTTGCACAAAGGCGTGTTCTTCATCAGGCTTTCGTCTTTTTAAGGCGTCTAACTTTTCTTTTGTCCCCGCCCTGCCAGGATGATTTGACAAAAAAACATCAATATTTTGTTCTTTCACGAGCGTTTTCATTACTATTGCAGAATCTGTATATGCCTTGATCCTCGCTACATCTGGGCCATAGTTAAGCCCAGTACCGCCCCATAACACAGCGCGATACTTTTCATCCTCATCGATGACGGGGAAGACGACGGTTAACGTACCTGGCGTATGACCCGGCGTAACATAAAGCGTTAGTTCAGTATCGTTAACTTTCAGCGTTTCACCATCGGTTACGCCCACGTCTCGGCTTGGCTTTTTACCCCACCGATAACTAGCAAATTTATCGTTTTCAAGGAAATCCCACTCTATATCACTCATGACGATGCGAGGGTTATACGTTGATTTGATAAGCTCAAACCCACCATAGTGATCGCCGTGACCGTGAGAAATAATAAGGTGAGATATGGGCTTTGTGCCTAATCCGAGTGCAGAAAGACCATCAATTATGTACTGTTGCGCTTGCTCGTTATTATTTAATGCATCCACCAGAACAATGCTCTTGCCTGTGTCGATTGCCCAACTTGCAACGTTGCCTGCCCCCACGTAATAGAGGTTATCAAAGACCTTCTGGGGTGGTATTTGGCGCCGCCCCTTGCCTTTGCGGTCGGGCTTGCTTCCACTCTCGGCACGCTTGGGTCTTTCCTGTCGCTTTTCACCGAGTTTAAACATATCTCTGGGCGGAGCACTGATATCGCATAAGCTTGCTAAGCCAGGAAAATGCGTAGCGCTCTCTAGCCCCTTATGAGCATAATCATCAGCAGTTAGCGTTGAGCTAGCAATGCAATTGGCGCAAAAGCCAACAGCCCATGCAATAGCTGCTATTTTTAAAACGTCCAATTTACCCCCAGCCACAATCTTCTTCCATCTTCAACGTACCCAAACTCTTCGTAGCGCATAGTTTTATCAAATGCATTGTAGAGCCCAGTTTGCAACTTAACATTGCGCGTTAGTTTAGTGTTGTAACCTATATCAAACAAGCCAACCCCAGGAGACAAAATTGAGCGCGACGATACTGACGTTAACGCCGTTTCTTCTCCCCTCACTGTCCATCTTGACCAAATTTCGCTGTCTCGAGAAATACGATAGGTGGTGTTCAATGTGAACAAATGTTTAGGCTGCTGAACTAAAGGCAAACCTTGATTTTCACCGGTCTTTTGCTCTGAGCGAGTAAAGCTGTAGGCCCCGTTAAATGACCAATTCCCGACATTATATTTTGCTGCAAATTCAGCGCCGTAAGACTCTGCTTCATCTACGTTGATGTTGTAGCGATCCGTTTCATCTAGGCAAACAGATAACTCGCAAGAGGCAATGGCAATTTTGTCATCGAAGTCATTGTGAAAGACAGTAATACTGTACTCTAGGCCAGCATCACCGGAATAGTACAAAGCAAGCTCTCTGTTCAACGTTGTTTCTGGTGACAAATCTGGATTGCCGTAAACATTTCCCCCACGGCTTTCTTGAATCCAACCATCAGTCATCTCACGGAGCTCTGGTGTGCGATAGCCAGTAGATACACCACCTTTGACCACCCAATTGTCGTTGATATTGTATACCGCGTAGGCGCGAGGACTAACTTGAGAACTAAACTGCTCGTTGTCATCAAGGCGAATACCTAGCGTAAAAGCTAAATTATCACTTATGCGCCATTCATCTTCGCCATAAAAAGACCACTGGCTATTTTCAATATTGGTCGCATCACCGCCATTTGTATCGAAATCGTCAAGTGACTCTTCAAGGAATTCTGCACCTAACGTCAGCATATGACTGTCGCTAACGACCCAAGACCATTGAGAATTTATCACTAAATTATCAATGGTAATGTCTCGCCCCACGTTCTCTACCGACTCTTGCTGAATATAACTGCGAGCATTTACATCGCCATATTTCCCCTCGTGAGTCAGCGCATATGATTGCCTATCACTCTCTAATTCTGATAAAGCGTTTCTTTCTGGCAACGACTTACCGGGTGTAGCGGTGCGAGTCTGATCTTGAGAAATGAATTCAAACGTTAGTACATCTGTCGTGTTGGGTGTTAAGTGAAACGCTGTACGAATATTACTGAGGTCTTTTTGTGCGTAACCACGCTCAATATTGTCTTCTTCTCGCTTTTGATAAAGGCCGCTGGCTGTAATGCTCAACAAATTTTCAATTAACGGCCCTGAAAACGCGAGCTGGACTTGACTATCTGATCCACTGTCTGAGTTTTCTTGAATTTTAGTTTCTGCGCGAAGGTTGCCGCTCCACTTTCTAAAGTTCTTTCGCGTTATGATATTGATCACGCCACCCATTGCATCGGAACCATACAAGGTAGACATGGGCCCACGCACAATTTCAATTCGTTCTATACTGTCTAATGGGGGTAACCAATCTTGTTCATACCCGCCGCTGCCATTTGGCTGTGACTCCCTGCCCGTCTGCTTTTTTCCATCAACAAGGATTGAAGTGTATTGTGCAGGAAGTCCCCGAACGCTTATGTCTTGGCGGTATCCGCCACCCGTAACTGTGACACCGGGTACATCGCGAAGCGCATCGGTAATATCTTTATATGCGCGCTGTACGAGTTGCTTTCTATCGATAACGCTTACTGACGCAGGTGCTTGAGACAATAACTGTTCGAAGCCAGAAGCAGTAACAGTGATGCTCTCTACATTATCCTGCTCGTTTGATTGAGCAAACACACTCTGTGAGAACAATGAATACAGTGTAATTGCCAGTAAAGTGGGAGTAAAACGCATACTTAATCGATTAACATAAAAAGGAATTAGCTAATGATAATTATTATCATTAAGATGTAAAGTTGAAATTCGTTTTTATCGTTCCGTTTAGTTATTTTTGCAGAAAGCTAACATTCAAAATGAAAACAATACTTTACATCAACAACCTTATTTGGGCATATTTTAGTCAATTAATGTGTTCAGTAACCGTTTCAACATAGGGGTTGCGTATGATTGTCGTGGTGTTTAATCAAAAAGGTGGGGTGGGTAAATCAACGATTAGTACCAATTTAGCCGCACAAAGCGCGAAGGTGGGTCACAAAACATTATTGGTAGACCTGGATGCCCAAGGAAACAGCACGCATTACGTGGGATTTGACGCCAACGAAAAATGCCTTACCGTAGCCGATATGTTCAAACAGACGTGCTAAACGTCAATATCAATGTGCTTGAGCCCACCGCGCTTGTTGTCTCGTTCTTTGTCTTTCGAGTTCTCAGCTGATGCATCAATTACCTCGGTACGCTTTATGTCTTGGAAATTGTCGCGGTCTTCTTCACTAATGTGCTCAGACTTCTTCGTTTTCTGCACTTTTTTCACCCGCTCATCGGGTTCAATCGGCACTTTGGTATTGCGAGGCAAAATGGGAAACAGTAGATCGTTGCTCATGCGCCCTCCTAAAATGTGTATGGGTTTATAGAGTTTATCGGCCGAGTGGTGCTCAAAATTATGGTTCACAACTCATTCATAACGAATAGTTTTATTATATGTATATTAATTTAGAGTTAATGTAGGAAAAGAGTTCACTTTTGCCTTGCAAATCGATGCTCAAACCGCTAATGTTTCAGCCGTTCGAAATTAGGAATTAGATTCACCAAAATGATTAATTGCGCGGCGAAACATCACCATCACCACAAAGCATAACCTTTCAGGTTCGTGCTGGAAGGTCTATATTTCCTTCCAACGGCGCAGATAGAAAAATTCTCGACCCTCGGAAGGAAACTTCCGGGGGTTTTTCGTTTTAGGCGCAATCAAAAGTTAAAACACAACGTGTAAGGAACGTTTCAATGAGTAACAGCAACAGACTTCGAATTGCCGTACAGAAATCAGGTCGCTTAAGTGATGACAGCATCGCACTTCTAAAAGCAATCGGCATAAAACTGAACATTCGTGATCGCCTGCTGATTGCGCATTCAACGAACCAGCCTATTGATTTGCTTCGCGTACGTGACGACGATATTCCAGGCCTTGTTATGGATGGTGTTTGTGACCTTGGCTTTATCGGCGAAAACGAGCTTGAAGAAAAAATGCTTGAGCGCAAAGCGGCAGGCAAGCCGTTTGAATATGAAGTTTTACGTCGTCTAGACTACGGCGGCTGCCGCTTGTCCATTGCGGTACCTAACGAAATGAAATATGACGGCATTCAGTCTCTAGAAGGCAAAAAAGTAGCGACCACCTACCCTTACCTGCTTGAGCGTTATTTCAAAGACCAAGGCATTAATGCTAAAGCCGTCATGTTACAAGGTTCAGTGGAGGTTGCTCCTCGTGCCGGTGTGGCTGACGCGATTTGCGACTTGGTATCTACAGGCGCAACGCTTGAAGCAAATGGTCTTGTAGAAAAAGATGTCATCTTCCGCAGTAAAGCCGTTCTTATTAAGCGCGCTGACGGCGAACTTAGCGACGAGAAAGAAACACTGGTTAACCGCCTCATGCCGCGTGTTGATGGCGTGTTACTAGCAAAAGAAAGCAAGTACATCATGCTACATGCACCAAAGGCGTATTTAGAGCAGGTGAAAAGCCTACTACCAGGTGCTGAAAACCCAACGGTTCTTCCCCTTGCTGGAAACGACGAGCAAGTGGCTATTCACGTTGTTTCTACAGAAACTTTATTCTGGGAAACCATGGAAAAGCTTAAAGCCCTTGGTTGTAGCTCTATTCTTGTAATGCCAATCGAAAAAATGATGGGCTAAAAGGCAGGCAATTATGATTACTTGGTCATCTCTTTCAGCAAACGAGAAAAAACAGGCGCTAGCCCGTCCGGCTATGGCCAATAGCCAACAGTTAAAGAAAACCGTGGGCGACATTATCGCCCGCGTTGAAGCAGAAGGTGATGCGGCCGTTCTCGACTACACGCGTCAATTCGACTGCCCAGATCTAAAAAGCCTTGTGCTTTCGCAAGAGAATATCGATGCGCTTGCCGCCAAGGTAACACCTGAGGTTGCAAGTGCTATCGACACAGCGTTTAACAACATAAAAAGGTTTCACGAGGCGCAAACGCCAAGTGACATCGCATTAACCACTACGCCAGGTGTTAAATGCGAGTTGCGCTTTACCGCCCTTGATGCAGTGGGCCTTTATATTCCGGGCGGCAGTGCTCCGCTACCATCAACAGTATTGATGCTTGGCGTGCCAGCACTGGTAGCAGGTTGCGAAAATAAGCTACTATGCACACCACCAAACAAAGCGCAACTTATTGCGCCTGAAATTGCCTACGCAGCGCGTAAGTGCGGCATTGACAAGATATTCTTATGTGGTGGCGCGCAAGCGGTTGCAGCCATGGCGTTGGGTACTGAAACTATACCGCAAGTCGATAAGATTTTTGGCCCGGGTAATAGCTTTGTTACTGAAGCGAAGCAGCAGGTTAGCCAGCGCGCTGATGGTGCCGCTATTGATATGCCGGCAGGCCCGTCAGAGGTGCTGGTACTTGCAGACGAATTCGCAAACCCTGAATTTGTGGCAGCAGACCTGCTTTCTCAAGCCGAACACGGCCCAGATTCCCAGGCTATTTTAGTGTCTGACAGCGCTACGCTTATTGAAGAAACAAAAGCAGCGGTTGAGCGTCAATTAGCCACGCTATCTCGTGCTGAAATTGCTCGCCCTGCGATGGAAAATGCCCGCTATATTTTGGCCGATTCAATTGAACAAGCCATTGAAGCAAGCAACGCCTATGCGGCGGAGCACTTGATAGTGCAAATCGAGAATGCCCGCGATTATTTGCCAAAAATCAAATACGCAGGTTCTATATTCTTAGGCCCATGGTCACCTGAGTCTGCCGGCGATTATGCATCAGGTACGAACCACGTGCTTCCCACATACGGCTATGCAAAGAACTACTCTAGTCTTGGTCTTTTAGACTTTATGCGTCGCTACACAATTCAAGAACTAAGTGCAGACGGCATGCGTAACTTGGGCCCTGCGATTATGGCACTGGCCGCAGCAGAAGGGTTAGACGCACACGAACAGGCCGTTGCACTTCGTATGCAGGCACTTAAGCAAGGAGACGCCTAATGTCGGCACTTATCGATAACCTAATTAATGACAACTTGGTGCCGCTAAAGCCTTATGAGTCCGCACGTCGCTTGTTTTCGGGCGGCCAAGACTGGCTTAATGCTAACGAGTCACCTTACGCAAACGAATATAGCGTAGATAGCAGTAACTTTAACCGCTACCCATCGTGTCAGCCTGAAGCAGTAGTCAGTGGTTACGCAAGCTATGCAGGGCTAGATAAATCACAGCTTATCGTTACCCGCGGGGCAGATGAAGGCATTGAACTGCTTATCCGTACCTTCTGCACGCCGGGTCAAGACAGCATTTTGATTTGCCCGCCTACCTACGGTATGTATGCAATTAGTGCAGAAACCTGTGATGTGGGCATTAAGAAAGTGCCGCTTAACGACGACTTTAGCCTTAACGTGGATGCCATATGCGCTGAAGAAGACGTTAACGTGATTTTCATCTGCGCGCCCAATAATCCTACCGGTACACCTGTTGCCCGAGAAGACATCAAGACCGTGCTTAACCACTTTGCCGACAAAGCACTGGTTGTGGTAGATGAAGCGTACATCGAGTTTGATGCAGAAAATACGTGGGCAAATGAAATTAACAATTACCCAAACTTAGTGGTTCTTCGTACCCTATCTAAAGCGTTTGCGCTTGCCGGCCTTCGCTGTGGTTTTACCCTTGCGCAAACACCGGTTATTCAAGCGTTAATGAAAGTGATAGCGCCTTATCCTATTCCAGAGCCAGTCGCACAAATTGCAGCTCAAGCTTTGTCAAAGGAATCGCTTGCCTTACTTGAGCTTCAAGTTGCCACTATTAATCGTGAAAAAGAGACCTTAGCCGAAGCGCTAGAATCTATTGATGGTTTTGAGTTAGTGGGTGATAGAAGAGCGAATTTTATTTTGTTCCGCTATGAAAAGGCGCAAGCCCTAATGCAATATTTGGTAAGCCAAGGCATGCTTATTCGCGACCAATCAAAACAGCTCAACTTACAAAACTGTTTGCGCGTGAGCATCGGTAATGAAGAGCAAAACCAGCGTTTAATGCAGCTAATTAACGATTTTAAAACTAATGAGGACGCGGCATGAGTCAGCAAGCCATTTTATTTATTGACCGCGACGGTACACTCGTAGAAGAGCCGCCAGTAGATAAGCAATTAGACAGTCTAGAGAAGCTTGTTTTCGAACCAAACGTTATTCCCGTGTTGCTTAAGCTTAAAGCGGCTGGTTTTAAGTTGGTGATGGTAAGTAACCAAGACGGTCTGGGTACAGACAGCTTCCCTCAAGAAGACTTCGACAAGCCACACAATGCCATGATGGCCATTTTTGAGAGCCAAGGCGTGGTATTTGACGACGTGCTTATTTGCCCGCACTTCGATGCTGATAACTGCACATGCCGCAAGCCAAAGCTTGGCTTAGTACAAGAATACTTGCAGCAAGGCAAAGTCGATTTTACCCGTTCATATGTAATTGGTGACCGTATTACCGATGTTCAGCTTGCTGAAAACATGGGTATTCGCAGCTTCCAGTACAACCGCGAAAGTTTAAATTGGAACGATATTCAGAAAAGCTTGTTAGCGTCTTCACGTATTGCCGAAGTGGTACGCACCACCTCTGAAACTGATATTCGCGTTCGCGTGGATTTAGACTCGCAAGCCAAGTCGACAATTCAAACTGGCATGGGCTTTTTTGACCACATGCTTGACCAAATTGCTACGCATGGTGGGTTTGAGCTAACCCTGACTACTAATGGCGATTTACACATTGACGATCACCACAGTGTAGAAGATACCGCCCTTGCATTAGGTGAAGCGCTTAAAAAGGCGCTGGGGGACAAACGTGGCATTGGTCGTTTTGGCTTTGCTTTACCAATGGATGAGTGTCGTGCGGAATGTATCATGGATATTTCCAACCGCCCTCACCTTAAGTTTGATGCTGAGTTTAGCCGCGACCAAGTGGGCGAAATGGCCACAGAAATGGTACCGCACTTCTTCTACTCGCTTGCGCAAAGCATGGGGCTATCGCTGCATCTTTCCACCAGCGAAGGTAATGCTCACCACCAGGTAGAAAGCTTGTTTAAAGTATTTGGACGTGCGCTACGTCAAGCCATTACCCGTCAAGGCGATGCATTACCAAGCAGTAAAGGAGCACTGTAATGTCAGTGGTAAATCCCAGCCAGCGACAAAAAATAGTAATAGTGAACACAGGCTGCGCCAATATTTCATCGGTGCGCTTTGCCCTTGAACGCTTGGGCGTTGAGGTAGACGTATCTGACGATGTAGACGTAATTAAAAGCGCTGACAAAGTATTTTTACCCGGCGTAGGCACCGCAGTTGCTGCCATGGCGAGCATTAAGCAAAAAGCCCTTGTGGAAACGCTTCAATCGCTTACACAGCCGGTATTAGGCGTATGTTTAGGCATGCAGCTTATGGTGGAAACCAGCGCCGAGGGCGGTTTTCAAGGCACAGGCAACATCGACTGTTTAAACCTGATGCCAGGGCATGTAGCGCGTATGGAAGCTAAAGGCGTGCGCTTACCTCACATGGGTTGGAACACTGTCTCTCATAACAGCAGTCACAACAACGAAAGTTTGTTCAAAGGCATTCCACAAGATACCTACTTTTACTTTGTGCACAGCTTTGCGGTACCAGAGTACGAGCACACGCTTGCCAGCTGTACGTATGGCAATACGTTTTCAGCAGCCATTAACAAAGACAACTTTTATGGGGTGCAATTTCACCCAGAGCGTTCCGGTGAAGCCGGAGCACAACTACTGACTAACTTTGTGAACCTATAATAATGATTATTCCAGCAATTGATCTTATTGACGGACACGTAGTGCGCCTTTATCAAGGTGACTACGAGCAAAAAACCCAATACGAACTGGACCCAGTAGACGTGGTTCACGACTATGCCGATCAGGGCGCAACCTGGCTACATATTGTTGATTTAACCGGAGCCAAAGATACCAGCAAGCGGCAGCTTTCGCTTATAAAGTCTATGGTCGACACCAAGCGTATGCAGTTTCAAGCAGGCGGCGGTATTCGTAGCGAAGAAGAGGTAGCGCAGCTACTGGAAATCGGCGTTAGCCGCGTGGTCATTGGCTCTCTTGCCGTTAAACAGCCTGAACTTGTCAAGTCTTGGGTAGAAAAATACGGCCCAGAGCACATTGTATTGGCCCTTGATATCAATATTAGCGACAGCGGTGAAAAGCTTATTGCCACACACGGTTGGCAAGAAAATTCTGGCGTAGCCCTTGAAGGCTTATTAGAAGATTTCGCTAAAGTAGGAGCTAAGCACGTGCTATGCACCGACATTAGCCGCGACGGCACCCTGCAAGGCGCGAACACCGAGTTGTACCAAGAGATGGCGGCCCGCTTCCCACATGTTAGCTGGCAAGCGTCTGGTGGCATTGGCAGCATTGCTGATATTGAAGCGCTGAAACCCACAAACGTGGGCGGCGTGATTTTAGGTCGAGCGTTACTTGAAGGTAAGTTTACGGTGAAGGAGGCTATCGCATGTTGGCAAAACGCATAATACCGTGTCTGGACGTGCGCGACGGCAAGGTAGTCAAAGGCGTACAGTTTAGAAACCACGAAATTATTGGTGATATTGTGCCTCTTGCGGAGCAATACGCAAAAGCAGGTGCCGACGAACTGGTATTTTATGATATTACCGCTAGCTCTGATGCCCGCGTGGTCGATAAAAGCTGGGTAAGCCGTATTGCACAAGTTATCGATATTCCGTTTTGTGTAGCGGGCGGTATTAAGAGCATTGAAGACGCTGGGCGCATTTTGGAAATGGGTGCAGATAAGATTTCAATTAACTCCCCTGCCCTTAACAACCCAGAACTTATCAATCAGCTGCACGATGTGTTCGGGCAACAGTGCGTGGTCATTGGTATCGATAGCTTCTACAACGAAGCGACTGATCAATACGAAGTGTACAAATTTACCGGTGACGAGGCCCGCACACAGAAAAGCCAGTGGCAAACCATCGACTGGATAAAAGAAGTGCAGTCACGGGGCGCAGGTGAAATTGTGCTTAACTGCATGAATCAAGATGGCGTGCGCAAAGGCTATGACGTAAAGCAGCTGAAAGCCGTGCGCGATGTATGTGAAGTGCCGCTAATTGCATCAGGCGGTGCAGGTGAAATTGCACACTTTACTGACGTATTTCAATTGGCTGATGTGGATGGCGCACTGGCGGCGTCTGTATTTCACAAAGGCATCATCAACATTGATGAGCTAAAAGCAGAGTTAACCAGCAATGGCGTTGCAATGCGAAAGCGTCACGGATTAACAGCGCAAGCAGAAGGAGTAAACCCGTGATCATTTCTAATGAAAACAGCAATAAATTAGCGTGGGATAAAATGGATAACCTGCTGCCTGCTATTGTGCAAGACGCACTATCTGGCAAGGTATTGATGCAGGGGTATATGGACCAAGACGCGTTAGCGAAAACCCTTGAAACCGGCAAAGTGACGTTTTTCAGCCGCTCGAAGCAGCGCCTTTGGACAAAAGGTGAAACGTCAGGTAACACGCTAGATTTAGTAAGCGTTGCTTGCGATTGTGATCAAGACTCACTATTAGTACTTGCCAACCCTAACGGCCCTACATGCCACACCGGTGCTGAAAGCTGTTGGTTTGACGGTAATACACCTGCATTTACTTTCCTGGCAGACCTAGAACGTGTATTGGCGGCTCGTAAAGATGCTGATCCAAAAAGTAGCTACACCGCCAGTCTTTACAACAAAGGCATTAAGCGCATAGCACAAAAAGTTGGTGAAGAAGGCGTTGAAACCGCACTTGCCGCGACGGTGCACGACAAAGAAGAGCTTAAAAACGAAGCCGCTGATTTGTTGTATCACCTTACCGTGCTGCTTCAAGCTAGCGACATGTCGCTAAACGATGCACTTAATGTATTGCGTGAGCGTCATAAGTAAGCAGAACTCGCACAAATATATTAAAGTACTCTGACCCTCGATATTTAAATGTTGAATTATCGAGGGTCGCTTTCTTCTCAGTAAAACACCTACTAATTAGTCAAACCTGTTAAATTGACGCTCACATGGAATGCCATCGTCATCACCATCCATTTTCGTATTAGGGCAATTTTTTAGAAAGTATTTTGCTTCTTCATACGAAGTCATTTGACTGCAATATTGTCGTCCGTCGCACTTAAAAGAATTGCGCTCAGTTTGAGTAAAATGCTCTTGAGTAAGTAGCTCTTGAGTTGAAAGTTGATTTAGGTCCTGCTGATTATCTGAGTATTGGTGGCTGCTGTTTTCGAAATAAAGTTTCGCGCCGAAAGCAACGACTAAGATAAGTAATAGTTTATTCAACATAGTGTTTTTCGTCCCTGAATGATTCGCTTGCCTACTTATTTCGTTCTAAAAAGCGTGAACACTTTCATGCACTAATGACTGCTATTATTAACTAGGCATTTACGGAAATTGTGCAAAACGCTTAATTCTAAAGTTTTGAAATCCAATAGCCAATAATGAAACTCAATCTTCTATCTCTCGTACTACCTGCCCATAAGCTAATAGTGCGAACAGTCCTGTTCCGCCAACGATATTACCCATCAGAGTTGCGCCTATTAACGCAGCCGTTTCGGCAATACTGATTTGCCCTTGCAGAGCCAATAGAAATAGTTCGGTCGAGCCCGCTATTACGTGGGTAAAGTTTCCGATGGCAATAAGATAGGTAAAGATAACGATCATCAATATTTGGGAATGCTTGACCGAAGGCTTCATCCACACGATAGCGGCGATAATAAATCCAGACGTAATACCGTAAGAAAAAGCGTCTGACGGTGATAACTTGGCATAATGCTCAGATATAGCAGTCATTCCTTCTACCAGCTCTGGAGGCACAGCTTGCAGGGTATAGCTAAATAATGCAGCTAGAAAGGTGCCGAACATATTAGCGGCGAAAACAATAGACCACAGACGCGCAATACAAAAGCCCATATTTAAAGATGGCTTGCTTAATAGCGGAAGAATGACCGAAAGCGTATTTTCAGTGAAAAGCTGTAGTCGACCAACAATGACCAGAACGAACCCGACGGTGTAGCCCAAATTCTCGATAACGAACTGATAAGGTGAATTTGCAAAGAGGTGATGCAGAATTCCTTCGGCTAGGATTGAAATCGATATACCGATACCTGCTGCAACCCCTGACCACCATAACGACATCATAGGACGCTGAAGTTCCTCAAGCCCTTCCCTGTGAACAATGGCGTATAGTGAAACAGAATTTAAACTCTGATTATCTCTCACATCCTTCTCTTCGGTATGGCTCAACGCCACATCTTGCTGCCTGCCGCCCGATTCCTTAGCATCTTTAGTCATTAAACTCTCCGGTTTCGTCACATTATCTACGTAATATGTTTACGTATCATTTGATAATACGTAAGGCACACTAGTTTTTGGTCAAAACGCCCGTTTCCCGCCCTTAAGTATCAAAAACGATACACATGTATGAAAATTAAAACGCCAAAGATGAATAGTCATCTGATGTTTTAGAACAAATTACGTACAATGCGCCACTGCTGTTTCAATCGTGCGATTCTGACAAAAGAATAAGCATTGTCTCGCTAAGATTCGCAAAAACGTACTATGTTCAGTACTGGTCTAATTCAAGTCAACGTTGTATTTATCAATGAAAAAAAGTCATTCTCTGTCTTCCAAGCTCATGTCTGTTGTTGGCATGCTTTTTATACTCCTCGCCGCAGTATTCATCTGCGTAAGCTATCTTTTACTTGAGCGAACCGAAAAAGAAATAGACCAACATGTTAATCAGGAAATCGTAGACCAGATACAGAACACTGTATCTGCGAAGGCATCTCAATATGCGGCGCAAACGGAGGCATTAATCAATAGCGCACTTATTCTGCCTAACGCATTAGCAGTTCAACTTACGAAAAGCATAGAGGCAAATGATGAGCTATCGTTAAGTCGTGAGCAGACCGAGCGGTTAGTTGAAAGTATGTTGAATACGAATTTAACCTCAAGCGTCTATGCGCAATTTGAAACAAATAGGTTTGACGGTAAAGCCGCAGAAAATACAACCGGGAAGTCTCATTCAACACCAGGAACAGGCAGCTTCGAAGTTTATTTTATTCGGGGAGCGAACGGCGCTGCTGAGCAGATCGCAATTATTGATCCTGAGTTGAAGCATGATACAACGCTCGATGAATTCGGGTTTAGAGCAGCTGAATGGTATCTGTGTAATGAAGAAACACGTAAGCCCTGCGTTTCTAATCCTTATCAGTACGAAATTCGCGAAGGCTATACTGAGTTAATGACTAGCCTAACGGTTCCTGTCATAGCAAATAATCAGTTTCGCGGTGTGGTTGGCACTGACTTAAACCTTCCTATTATCCAAAAGCGAGCAGAAGGGCTCAAAGCTTCACTCTATAATGGTAACGCTGAAGTTTATGTCGTTAGTCAAAACGGTTTAGTCGTTGCTGCAACCGATGCTAAGAACAAGCTTGCTCGCCCATTTGCTGAGGTTTTTAGTGATAAAGCCAAATCAAACATGCTGATAAACGCAAAACAGCAGTCTGGACTTATCGAGAGCGATGGCATGTTGTATGTCTCTCAAGACATCTCATTACCTCTTGCGGATGTAAAATGGAAAATGATTGTTGGCGTAAGCAAAACACATGCAATGGCGCCAGTTACCTCTCTCGAATCTATGATTTCTTCAGCAGTAACGTCACTGCTGTCAACACAGCTAATCGTGGCGATAATATGTACGGCGATTGCTCTTGCCCTCGTTTTTGTATTTACAAAAAGTATCATCCAGCCCGTGCGCCAAGTGGCCGAGCGAATGGAAGAGCTCGCTGGACAAGGCGGAGATTTAACACAAGATATACATGTGCATTCGCACGCTGAACTTATTCAGTTAAGTGAAGCATTTAATCTCTTTAAAGAGCGGGTAAGGGAATTGCTTGACCAAGCTAAACAGTCTTGTGCACAGGTCATCGAGCAAAGTGGTGAAACGCAGCGCCACACCGAAAGTACGAATTCACTTATTCAAGTACAACAGGCAGAAATAGACAGTGTGGTTACCGCTATTACTGAAATGTCTCAAACCGCGCAAGAGGTGGCAAGAACGGCTGCCGATGCAGCAAATAATGCAGATAATGCTACCAATTCAGTAAAACAAACAGAGAGCGAGATTTCAGAATCGACACGCTCAGTAACAGAGTTATCTAAAGAGATGCAAAACGCTTCGGATGCGGTTCAAGCGGTGTCTCAGCGAAGTGCTGATATCAAAAAGATCCTCGACGTTATTGGTGCCATAGCCGACCAAACTAATCTGTTAGCGCTAAACGCTGCGATTGAAGCGGCGCGTGCCGGCGAAAATGGAAGAGGATTTAGCGTAGTCGCTGATGAAGTCCGCTCTCTCGCCTCTAAAACTGCAGAGTCAGTGGGTGAAATTGGCAAGGTGATTACAGCGTTACAAAGCGAGGTTGATCACACAGTAAACACTATTCACTCAGGCAGTCAAAAAGCTGAAGGTGCGGCGCAGCTTTCACAATCCGCATTAGGAAAAATGCAGACCACGGTTCTGCAAATTGGAGAGATCAGTGAGCGCATGACGCAAATGGCAGCCGCAGCAGAAGAACAAAGCCAAGTGAGTGAAGAACTGAATAGAAATATGGTGGTTATTGGTAATGCAACGTCTGACGTTTCTACTAACTCTAAATCATCGGCAGAAAGCTCTAAAGCTATCTTCAGTGCTGTAAGCACGCTTAGGGAGCTGTTGGCCAAACTAAAAACCCATTAAGCCGTTCAACGAATGGAAAAAAGGCTCGTAAGAATGTAATTCATTCGAGCCTTTTGATGTTATTTACCCTGTATGTTGGTGTTGAACATTTGCGTTACTCATTGCTTTACAAAGAATAATTAGTTCTGCTGGTTTGAAGGATTAAGCAAGATAGGCGCGCCAAGACCCAGCGCCTCTAAGCGTTCAAACTGAGTGGCTTTATCACCTACTATCAGATAGATCATTTTATCTGGATGAATGTAGCTTGCGTACAACTGTTTGACGTCATTCACGGTCAGGTTTTCCACTTCAGCCTGTTGCTGCAAAACGTAGTCATTCGATAGCCCAAAGTCACTTATTTCACTCACCATGTTCAATTTAGCCCCCAGCGTTTCGAAAGCGCGCGCGCCCGACTTAAGGGTAAAACCTTTGGTAACGGCCAAATCTTCGCTTGAAAAATCAGACTGAAACGATGACAAGATATCTTTGATGGCTTGGGTGGCTTCTAGTGTGACGTTAGTGCGTACAGCGCTTCTTATTGTAAACTCACCCGTATATTGGTCGCTAGAAAACGAAGAGCGAATACCATAGGTATAGCCCTTATTTTCTCGTAGCTCCTGCATGAGCTGCGACGCAAAACTGCCGCCGCCCAACCGATAGTTCATTACGCTCGCCTTGTATGCGTCTGGATGGGTAACTTTTGGTGCCGCGTGACCGAAATACAATACAGACTGCTTTGCGTCTGGCACGTCATAGAAAAATAACTGGGCATCGTCAGGTAATTTTGGCTCTGATACCGCTGGTAACATCACCTCCTTTATTGCCCAACTTGAGTTAAGGGTTGATACTGCCTGCGTAACAGCCTTTTGTTGAATATCGCCAGCAACATGTAACTTCGCCAGAGTCGGTGATATGTTTTTGTTATAGTAGGATTTAACATCCTCAATGGTAATAGAAGGTACGCTTTGCATATCCCCTAACGCCGTGTTTGCAAATGGATGATCCTGTCCGTAAAGTAATGCTTTGAATTCTACTGCTGCTATTGCATTTGGGTTGGCTTTAATTTGTTCAATTTGATTAATAGTATCGTCTTTAGCCAGTTCAAATTCTTCCTCATCAAATCGAGGGGAAAGCACAACTTCCGACACCAGCTGCATAAGTGCATCAAAATGCTTAGAAAGCACCGTACCGCTTATTGTGATATCAGTTTCAGAAGCGTTTGCTTCTAAAGATGCGCCTAATAGCTCTATTTCCTGCTCTAGTTGCTGAGGTGTTTTGGTCGCGGTTCCTTTAAGCAACGTTGCCGCCAGCAAGTTCGCGGTACCTTTTTTATCCGCTTGATCGAATAGCATTCCGCCATCTAGTTTCAGCTCAAACATCACTAGCGGCACCTCATCGTTAGCAATACCTGCAATCCGAAGCCCCGAAGACAACTCAGTTTGCCAAACTTTTGGAGGTACAACGCTTATGCCATCGCCATAGTTTGGCTCTTTCGTTCGGTCGAATGAGGAAGGCGTGCGCTCATAATCGGCAAAGACTGACGCATCAAAACTTTCTTCAGCGCCAGCAACAATCTGCTCTTCGACCACCTTCGCCACTGTCGAACCCTCAAGCACTAAGTTTTGCTCGCCTTTGGGCACAAAGCTGGTAGCCACATATGGCTTATCTTTAATATAGGCGTTGTACACGCGCATCACGTCTTTCTGGCTAACCCCAAGAATTTTTTGCACGTCTTGGCTAGTAAACCCAGCGCCACCAGCAAAAATCTCGTATTGCGCAAGCTGGAAGCCTTTTCCTAGAACACTGGACAGCCCTTTATAGAACTCAGTCTCCTGCCCTGCTTTAATGCGCGCTAAATCCGCTGCTGAAATTCCGTCTTTCTCAAAACGCGCAAATGCTTCGTTAACACCGTCTAGAACTTGATCTAAATCGACACCGTTAAACGCCATTACCTGTAGCTGAAGCTGCCCCGCGATTTCTGCGTCGTAGCCGTATAAATAAACATTGCTGGTGAATTTTTTCTCGTCGATGAGAACTTGATTAAGCGGTGCATTCTTCCCTTGGCTTAAATATTGGGAAAGCACTTGAAGCGCGTAGTAATCACTGTGATATTCAGGCACCGTCGGCCATACCAACGTTAACAGCGGCGCTTGAGCAAAATTATCGATATGATAGCGTTTTACCGTGGCTTCTAATTTTGCGGGTTTTGGCGACAGTTTTTCTATAGGTTCGCCAGACGGAATTTCATCGAAATATTTTCTAACCCATGCTTTCGTTTGGGCTACATCAATATCACCAGCAATGGTTAGCACCACATTATTGGGTACGTACCATTTATTAAAAAACTCTTTAACATCCGCCAGCGTGGCATTTTGCAAATCTTCCAGCGAACCAATGACTTGCCAACTATAGGGATGGCCCTCTGGGTATAGGTTTTTATCAATTACATATTGGTTATGGCCGTAAGGGCGATTATCAACACTTTGACGCTTTTCATTTTTCACTACCTGCTTTTCTTTAGCGAGCACAGGGTCTGTTACCGTGTTAATGAAATAACCTAATTTATCAGCCTCTGCCCAAATCATTTTTTCAAGCGCATCAATAGGCACAGTTTGATAATAGTCGGTGCTGTCTCGGCTAGTAGATCCATTCGCCCCTGAACCGCCAATTCTGGCACTTAATTTATCTAAGCCACCTTTACCGAGGTTTTCAGACTCCAAAAACAGCAAATGCTCAAAGAGGTGAGCAAAGCCCGTTCGCCCCTCTTTTTCTCTGGCAGACCCCACATGCGCAGTCAACGCGACCGCCGCTACAGGGTCAGATCTATCGACATGCAAAATAACAGTTAACCCGTTATCTAGCGTGAAGCGTTCATAATTTACATCGAAAGGGGTGGCATTTTCGACAGCAGCTTGGCTGCTGGCGGGGGAATTATTGTTCGTGCATCCGATTGATAACGTGCTTAATGCAACAACCGCGACTGCTGTATATAGCCTGGTTTGTTTAAAGAAGTTGAGCATGCTGTAATTTCTTTGACTTTCAAAACCGTAATAATTAACACAGGCCCACTGTTAGCGCCATGATATTCCTTTTGCTGGAAAAATGCGCTATCAATGCTGAGGACGTTCAAAACCCATAACAAAAGCAAACCTAAACAACTGATATAAAAATAAAAATTAAATCTAAGCCTTTAACGTTCAAATTTCATTTGGTTCAATTCAACGCGCTATCACTAAGCTTCTGACACAGTTGGTTACATTTTCACACAGCCAAAACGGAACAATTTAACGAGGGAATAATCTACACCTACGAGTGAACTAATGAAGTGAAGGCTCACCAACGTGACTAGATTAAAAGAGAAAAGTTAATTAAAGGACTCCATAGTGGTTAACATTAAGCAAAGTGTTAGAAGCAACTTCCCGTTTATTTTGTTTGTGGTGTTACTTTTCTCTTTTCGAAGCAGTGTAGCAGATTGGTACTATGTGCCAACTGGTTCGATGGAACCCACCATTTACGTTGGAGACAGAGTTATTGTTGATAAATCTGCCTACACGCTAGAAATTCCATTTACAGACGTTGTCCTTGCGAAAACCGGCGCTGTCAATCGCGGAGACATTGTTATTATCAATAGCCACGCGGCTGATACCAGACTTATAAAGCGAGTTGTTGCAGTAGAAGGTGATACGGTACGACTCGAAGAAAATCGGCTATCCATTAATGGTGAGAAAGCTTCAGTTGAAGCAAAGGGTAGCTCTCTTTTTTTAGAAAACATATTAGGGCATACCCGTACAATTGTGCTTAACCCGCTACCTAGCTCAGCGAAAAGCTTTAATTCTGTAACCGTGCCTAAAGGTAATGTTCTCGCACTAGGTGACAACAGAAATAATAGCGTAGACTCTCGCTATTACGGTTTTGTTCCTGTTGAAGAAATACAGGGAAAAGCAAATTATGTTGCGTTTTCACTCGATACTGAAGATATGTACCTGCCTAGAAGGGAAAGATTTTTCACCGCGTTAGAATAGAACTACCGTCGAGACTTCTCTTCATCAGATAACGTGAAGAGGTATTATTAAGCGACCTTTACCAACGTCTAATAATTCTTCGCTTGAAAGGGAAGCAAATTGCAGAGCGTATTAGAGGTAATGCGAGCACCTCCAAATATTTCTGAGAGCTGAGAGCCCCTAATTTGTGTACAAATATTAAACGCATTAACCTATCTCACTGTACACTCTCGTCTATTTCTAAATCTTAGGTTTGCTTTCCATCTCAATGGAAACGCGGCTTTTTCCTCTTCATAAAATTTCATAACACCGCCTTTATCAAGTAAAAAAGGAATACCTGCTTTACACACCTTGTAACCAAGTGTCACAAATTTCGCCATTGCAACTATTGCAACTTTAGTATTAGAAATGCTATTCATGAGTTCGTAACATACTTATGTTGCAGCAACACACAACAAGTAAATGGATAATAAGGAAATAACAATGAAACAAGGTCGTAAAATAAGTGCTATAGCAGTGGGATTGGCACTTGCAGGAATTACCTCACTAAGTCCTGTACATGCGCAGCAAGCTGATGAAGAAGCAGCGAACCTTGAGCGAATTGCAGTCACCGGTTCACGCATTAAGCGCACAGATATGGAAGGTCCCTCTCCTATTCAGTCAATTGACGCAACAATGATTGAAGGCATGGGCTATGAAAACCTTCAGCAACTATTAGAGAGAATGCCCGCTACCGGCGCAGGTACCTTCTCAACACGTAACAATAGCCAAGACTCTACCGCTAATGGCGCAGCAGCAGTATCACTCAGAGGAATGGGACCAGATGCAACACTAGTTCTCATTAACGGCCGCCGCGTCGCCATCAGCGCCTTTGCCGAAAGTATCACCAACTCATTTGTAGATATTAACTCGATACCAGTATCTGCCATTGAGCGCATTGATATTCTAAAAGACGGCGCATCTGCTATTTATGGCTCAGATGCGGTTGCGGGTGTAGTAAACGTAGTACTTAAAAAAGACTATGAAGGTCTAGAGATCAATGCAGGCTACGGCGGCACAACAGGTCCTAGTTACGATGAAACCACAGCAAGCATTTTGTGGGGTTCGCAAAGCGAGAAAAGCAGTGCCACTGTTATTATCGACTATTTCAATAACAGCACCCTTGGGGCTGACGAAATGGGTCGCTTTGGTACGGCAAACCAATCGCCTTACGGCGGTATGGATTTTCGTTCATCACGAGGTTACCCGGGTTATTTTTATGTTGATGGCGTAAAAACAATCGATCCAGACTGCCCTGCAGATAGCGCTACGGCCTCTGGCAGTTGCTTATTCGATTACGGCCCGTTTGGATTAACAATTCCAGCCTCTGAGCGCGTAGGCTTTATCGGTCAATTCGACTATAAAATTGGCGATGAGACCACAGCGTTTATGGAAGTTGCTATGCAGCACAATACGTCTGAAGCAGGCGGTGCAGCAACGCCCTTGGATGAAGATGCGGGCCTAACCGTTCCGGGGACTCACCCCAACAATCCATTTGGTCAGGACATTGAAATAGGTCGCTACCGCCCTGTGGATGCTGGCGCTCGCCGTTGGGATATCGAGTCAGACACCCTTCGATTAGTCGCAGGTTTACGCGGTACGTTTAACGACTACGACTGGGAAGCGTCGGTTCAAAAAGGTCGCAGCCGTTCAGAACAAAGCGGTGACCAATCGCAAGGTTGGGTTCGCGTTGATTGGCTACAAGAGCAAATTGATCTTGGCAATTACAACCCCTTTGGTGGCGTGACTAACCCTCAAAGCGTAATTGACGAAATTACCACTAGCTTAGTGCGCCGCGGTGAATCGCGCATGACAAGTGTTGATGCACATATCACTGGCGAAGCGTTTGATTTTGGCGATGATGTCGTCATGATGGCGGCGGGCGTTGAGTACCGTGAAGAGCAAGTGTCTGACGTTCCAGATGTTCAGTTCCAGCGTGGATTAATCTTCGGTACTGAGTCAGTATCAGCTTCAGCAGAACGCGATCAGTACGCAGCATATTTAGAGCTTTCAATTCCTTTGGCTGAAGAGCTAGAGCTACAACTCGCTGGCCGTTACGACCACTACAGCGACTTTGGCAGCACGACTAACCCTAAAATTGCGTTACGTTGGGCACCAAGCGATGAAGTTACGGTTCGCGGTTCATGGGCGCAAGGCTTCAGAGCGCCGTCGCTTGCACAAGTGGGTTTGGGCCCATCGCAGAAAAGCGTATTCTTTGTTGACCAATACCGCTGTCAAGCAACAGGTCAAGACTGTGAATCTTTGGATTACAACATCGAATTTGCGGGTAACCCCAATCTGGATGCGGAAGAGTCAGAGTCGTGGAACGTGGGTGTAATCTACGCACCTATTCAAGAGCTTGGTTTGAGCATTGATGTATGGAGTATTACTCAAGATAACAAAATTGACGAACAGCAGTTTGGTTTGGTTTACGACGCTGAGTGTAATAACCAAGACAGTACAATCTGTGTTCGTCTAGACCCACAACAGGGTGAGTCGCTAGGCGTTATCCAGAAGATATTTAACACTTACCAAAACGTATCGTCACAAAAAGCCTCGGGTGTTGATTTCAGCGCTAATTACAGCATGGAACTACAAGAGTACGGTAACGTGCGCTTCAACCTAGATTGGTCTTACATGAACGAGTTTGAAAAAGACGGTCTAGAGTATACGGGCGAATACGGTTACCCAGAGCACCGCTGGTTGTTTGGTACAACTTGGTCGAAAGGTGCGTTTGATGCCAATTTAAACATCAGCTTTATTGGGGAGTTTGAAGACACCCCTGATATCGACTTCGACGGTGTATTAGATTTTGAAGAAAATACCTCTAGAACCGTGGATTCGCAAATGCTGGTAGACCTTCAGTTTGGTTACAACTACAGCGATAACCTTCGCCTAGTTATTGGTTCTAACAACTTACTAGATGAAGAGCCGCCGTTTGCAATCGGTAACGGCGATAACGACCTTTATGGTTATGTTGGCAGCGTACACAACCCGCGTAGCCGCTTTGTTTACTCTAAACTAACTTACCGTTTCTAAAGGTAGCTCAAAAGAGAAAGCGCTCGCCGGCATTATTTTGCCACGAGCGCTTTTTAATATGCGTTTATTGAATCAGCCTAATAGAACAGATATTCAAAAAGAACCGTAGTAAGCCATGCAAAAATAACAGGCAAAGCAATCATCACGTATACTAGTACCTCGGAGCCTAATGTTTCGGCTTGCCAAGCATCCATCATCTTCACGTTGAATTTTCGTTTTAGTAAAAAAGTATAGAAAATTATTAGTATTAATAAGATTAAAGCTTTTAGCATTCTTTTTTACCACCCCATTCTTTAGTACTGACTCTACCTAGAAAACTTCAGTCGTTGTAAACCTCTGCCTTGCTATAAGGATTACTCGTCTGTAGTTTCCTCGTACTGAGAATCAACGGCGTTACCTATCGCGCCACCGCCTAACCCCAAGCCTACAGATCCAGCTAAACGACCAACGCTACCCACCGGATTGAAAAAGCCAGTACCTGCACCAACTAAACCTGCTGACCATAGTGATTTAGAACTGGCGCCTCCACCGCCAGCTATCGCCGCGCCATACACGCCTCCGACGGCTCCTGCAAAAGCACCTATAATATTAGCGATCCACGCTCCGCTGACCTGTTCTAGCTCTTCTTGTGAAAGCTCGTAACTATCTAAATTGATTTCTCTTTCCATGATATCTCCTTACAGATTTTGTGTTAAAGCTTACCAACATAGCAATTCTCTAGAATCGCAAATGCGTTGACCAAAATACTATATCCATAAAAATTAGGAAAAAGACCTGTTCTCTATACCTGATTTTTAAATATTTTTTGACTATGCGTTTGTATTAAAAACTCGAACCTCAGTCTATTTAATGTTATCCATAAAAAATGCCAGCTAAGCTGGCATTATCTCTTTATAAGCTTTCGCTTCAACGGCCTTGGGTTTACATACCAAAATGGATTAGTATTAAATTCCCAACCGCAGCACAAAGCATAGCAAGGAAGGTTAGAATCATACCTGCGAAGCGCTGCCAGCTAACGCCAGAGTGGCGCCCTAGACCATAGGCATGCAAAGCACGTCCAAACAGTAACGCGCTGCCCAAGGCATGTACGGCCCATATTTGGCCGGTGTTTGCTTCGAAACACGCGATCATAATAAGCGTAATAGGTACATACTCGCTAAAATTGCCATGGGCTCTGGAAAGTCGAATAAGATCTTCATGACCACCATCGCCAATACCAACCTGGTGACGACGTCGCGCACCGATAACCAGAAACGACAAGTACAGGTAACAAATACCTAATAAACTGGCGTAAAACGCCGTGATTGGCAAAACCATGGTCTACTCCACATGTTATAGTTATATCGCGTTGCGTTAATCTGCGCATGTCTTCTCATTGCATCAAAAGACATTAAACGTTATCCACTAATAAGTTACAAGCAACAAAAAAGGCCGCACAAGCGACCTTTTATAAACGTTGTTAGTGATTAACCTAAACGCTCTGCAAGTTCAGCACTTACTTCTTCAACTGGGCGAGTACCGTCTAGCTTATGGTACTCACAGTTTCCAGCTTCGGCTTCTGCGCTGTAGTAATTTACAAGCGGCTTGGTTTGCTCATGGTAAATTGCAAGGCGCTTACGAACTGTCTCTTCTTTGTCATCGTCACGCACGATTAGGTCGTCACCGGTTTCGTTATCTTTACCTTCCACTTTCGGCGGGTTATAAACCACGTGGTATACACGGCCAGAAGCCGGGTGTACGCGACGGCCGCCCATACGCTCAACAATAACGTCATCTGGCACATCGAACTCAATACAATGATCAACAGAAACACCAGCTTCTTTCATTGCATCAGCTTGTGGAATAGTGCGAGGGAAACCATCTAGCAAGAAGCCATCTTTACAGTCGTCTTGAGCGATACGCTCTTTAACTAGACCAATGATTATTTCATCAGAAACAAGCTTACCTTCATCCATTACACGCTTTGCTTCAAGACCAAGCTCAGTACCCGCTTTAATCGCAGCACGAAGCATATCGCCCGTTGAAATTTGTGGAATGCCATATTTGCCCATCAAGAACTGAGCTTGTGTGCCCTTACCCGCGCCAGGAGCGCCGAGAAGAATGATTCGCATGAGTGCGTTCTCCGCTTATGATTTTTAAACTTTTTACTTCGGGCACTTTACACATTCAACACAGGGGTGACAAGTGTAAGGAGTACCGTATTGTTAATCTTAAGACTAATGGCGAATATATGTTCAGCTTATAGGTGCTTTTATGAGTTTCTGCCTATACTAGTAACATTATTACCTGACAACTCAGCTCCACCAAAACTGAATAAATTAACGCGCGTCTTGATTAACTTGAAACTATAAACCGCCAAAATATAGCACAATAAAATTGCCAAACTTATTTTTATAGGAATTAATAATAAAAAAACGGGCGAGATGCCCGTTTTTGAATATAAAGTTGGAAACTACTTCGTTATTTGGCCAACTTCATTAATAGCGTGTTCAAGTTCTGAACAAAGCTAGAAGGGTCTTTCAAGCTGCCCTGTTCTGATAGCGCAGCTTGGTCGAATAATACGCCAACCCACTGATTAAATAACTCTTCGTCTTGCGTGTCAGCAAGCAGTTTAACCAAGCTATGCTCAGGGTTTAGTTCGAAGTGATACTTCACGTCTGGCACTGTCTGGCCAGCAGCCTGCATCAGCTTCATCATTTGCGTAGTCATGCCGTTATCGTCAGCAACGATAACCGCCGGTGAGTCAGTAAGACGATGTGTAAACTTAACGTCTACTACCTTATCTCCGAGTGCTGCTTTCGCTCTCTCAAGTACACCTTCAACTTCTTTTTCTGCTTCTTCTTGCGCTTTCTTCGATTCTTCGTCTTCTAAATCGCCTAAATCTAAGTTTCCTTTAGCAATAGAAACAAACTGCTTTTCGTTAAACTCAGTAAGATGAGACATTAACCACTCGTCAATGCGCTCGCCCATTAGCAGAACTTCAATGCCTTTCTTACGGAAAATTTCGAGGTGAGGGCTAGACTTTGCTGCTTGCAGGTTATCTGCAGTCACGTAGTAAATCTTATCCTGACCTTCTTTCATACGCTCTATGTAATCAGCTAATGAAACTGTTTGCGCATCAGATTCACCGTGGGTTGATGCAAAGCGCAATAAACCTGCAATCTTCTCACGGTTACTAAAGTCTTCTGCTGGGCCTTCTTTCAGAACATTACCAAATTCATTCCAGAACGTCTGATACTTCTCGCCATCATTCTTAGCCATCTTCTCAAGCATTTGCAGAACGCGCTTAGTACAACCTTGGCGCAGTGCTTGAGTAATTTTATTGTCTTGAAGGATTTCACGAGACACGTTAAGCGGAAGGTCATTGCTGTCTAGTAAACCTTTCACAAAACGAAGGTAAGTTGGCATAAATTGCTCTGCGTCATCCATAATAAAAACGCGCTGAACATAAAGCTTAAGGCCATGGTTTTGGTCGCGGTTCCACATGTCGAATGGCGCTTTAGAAGGTATGTAAAGCAGACTTGTGTACTCTGTTTTACCTTCTACTTTATTATGCGCCCATGCTAATGGATCTGCAAAGTCGTGAGAGATATGCTTGTAAAACTCATTATACTCTTCATCAGAGATCTCTGATTTTTCGCGAGTCCATAGTGCAGTCGCTTTGTTAACGACTTCCCATTCACCAGGTTGGCCTTCAATTTTCTCGCCATCTGGCCCCTCTCTTTCAGGAACTTCATCTTTCCACATTTGCACAGGTATACTGATGTGGTCTGAGTATTTGCTTACAATAGAGCGTAGACGCCAAGTGTCAGCAAACTCTTTTTCATCTTCACGAAGGTGAAGAGTAATTTCAGTACCGCGCGTAGGTTTATTGATTTCGGCGATAGTGAATTCGCCTTCCCCATCAGAAATCCACTCGACACCTGCAGACGCTTCGGCACCAGCGGCGCGAGTACGTACAGTCACTTTATCTGCAACGATAAACGCAGAGTAAAAACCAACACCAAACTGACCGATGAGCTGCGAGTCTTTCGCACTATCGCCAGACAGTTTGCTAAAGAAATCTTTAGTGCCAGACTTTGCGATAGTACCCAAGTTAGCGATAACTTCATCGCGAGTCATACCAATACCATTATCGGTAATGGTAACCGTATTTGCTTCTTTGTCGACGCTCAGCTTTACGTTCAATTCACCATCGTTTTCGTAAAGACTATCATTTTCTAACGCGCGAAAGCGTAGCTTATCCGCAGCATCTGCTGCGTTTGAGACTAACTCGCGTAGAAAAATTTCTTTGTTTGAATACAAAGAGTGAATCATCAGTTGAAGAAGCTGTTTTACTTCTGTTTGAAAACCGTGGGTTTCTTTGTGGGCTGCTTCAGCCATAATCCAATATCTCCTCGTTGAATGGATCACGTTTGATGTTAAACAGGTAAGGTCGCTCAACCCACTTTTCAACGTTTAGAACGAAAATTTATTTTTTTAATGGGAGATTTTTTTTAACAAGAAGTATTGGCGCAGACCAATTTACAAACCGTTAAAATGAAATAGACTACAAAGTAAGGAGCGAGTAAGGGGAAAACTAGCGTTCTACTTGAAAAAGCAAAACGCTACGCTTGAGCATTAAAGTTTGCGGCGCCCTGAAAACGCATGAGTTAGGGTATTGCCATCTATGTACTCAAGCTCTCCCCCAACTGGCACTCCATGGGCGATACGAGAAGCATCGACACTGTGACTCGCACAAAGTTGCGCTATGTAATGCGCTGTAGCTTCCCCTTCTACCGTTGGATTGGTGGCAAGGATCACCTCATCAATTCCACCCGCACCAAGGCGCGCTTCTAATTCCGTTAACCCTATTTCCTCTGGTCCTACGCCATCAATAGGTGATAAATGCCCCATAAGTACAAAATATTGTCCTTTATAACTTAGCGTTTGCTCTATCGCTAAAACATCTTGGGGGCTCTCAACAATGCACAGCAGGCCGCTGGCTTCACGCTCTGGGTGTCGGCATATGTCACATAGTTCGTCTTCAGTGAAGGTTCTACAGCGCTTGCAGTGATGGATATGCTCCATGGCATTATGAAGCACGTTACTTAAATCGATAGCACCTGTGCGATTTCGTTCTAAAAGGTGAAATGCCATTCGTTGAGCACTTTTATTGCCAACACCAGGTAGGCAAGTAAGGGCCTGAATTAATTCTGAAAGTAAGGGACTGAACTTCATATTATCTACTGCTTCGGTGCTTTGTCTGTTTGAGGCGATTCGCGCTTTGCTTCCGCGCCTTCGCTTTTTTGTTTTAGTCTGTCTCGGTATTTAATCACGTTACGCTTGGCTTGGTCGAGTTTAACTTCATACACGTTGCCACCAAATAAGCCTTTATACTCCTCATCTGTAAACACCAGCGTATTGTTATCGTAAAAGGTAACCGCTTCTTTTTGTGTCACTACGCCAAGGTCTATGCGCGATACATCGCCACTGAAAAAGTTATCATCTTCAAAGTTTTCAAAAAGCCATAAACTGGTAGAGTCTAGTAGTACTAATTTTGTTCTGTCTGGACTGATTGCTGCAGAGGTTATCCAGCAGAGTTTTTCAAGCGTGGTACAAGTCTTAAACTCTCCGATAAGCTGCGCATCAAAATTGGCAGCATGATCACCCACTTTGTAGAGCTTCGTTATACCATCAAAAGGCTGGGTTCTGTTTTTTGTAAAAAGATAAAGATTACGCTTATATTCAACAAAGGCTTCAAGATCGTAGTTCTTATCTTGAGGCTTCACCTTGCCTTTCCCCATTTCCGGATACGTAAATTTAATAATTTCAGCTTCGGTAGTATCTGTTTTTATATCAATGGGATTTTCGATTTTATAAATCGTTAGCCAGCGTCGTTTATTATCGTTATTCCCGAAATCGCCTAAAAAGAAATGACCAAAGCTATTTTGTGTCATGTCCTCCCAATCAACGTTTTTTGCATTGGTAACCGTCACTTCTCTTTCAATTGTGCCATCTTTATTGAGCATATAGAGAATGGGGCCGTCACCACTGTCATTGATTGCCCAGAGTCTTTTGTATTTATCGAATTCAATGCCTGATATTTCTTTGAGTTTTGGGTCGACCGTCACTGTTTTCATCTTAAACAGTTCATGCACACTCATAAAAAATAGCACGGCTGCAATAGGGAGAAGAATAACCGTGGTGATAACTAAGCCTTTCCTTAGCACTTCAAAAAATCCTCTATCTAGGGTAAACGTCGAATCGACACTTTCCAGCATTTGACTAAAAAGCAGAACCAACACTCAGTTTAGGGAAAATGACGATAGTAATAAAACGAACAATATTAGAAATAAGACCAATTTCAAATGATGGCGATTATGATTGAGATATGCTGAAATTATTAAAGTAGCCTCAGTATCCCGGGCAGTATAGACCAATTGTTCACAGACTTAAAAGCGTATGTTTAATTGGAAACGCTGCAATACTGCATTGCTGTAGGCATTGGTAAACTAAAGACAACAATATAATAGATAGCTCTAACTCTATTTTTAGTGCAGGGCAAGCCTAACTTTATTTCACTAATCAAGACTTAGCGTTTTTAGACATTTACAACGTTTGTTGCAAATTCGGCCTGTAGAAACTCCATTAGCTCTTCTAAGCTAAGAGGTTTACTGAAGTAAAAGCCTTGCATAGCACGAGCACCAATTTTCTTTGCAAAATTGACCTGTTCAGCAGTTTCTAATCCCTCGAGAGTACAAGGCATTCCCAGCTTTTCGCACATTGAGACTACGTTTTCAATAATTAGCGACCTTCGTATTTCACTTTTCGTTTCAAGGGGAAACTCTGGCAGCAGTGAACGGTCTATCTTGATCGAATCATAGGTCTCGTCTGCAAGTTCTGAGATACATGAGAAGCCGGTACCAAAATCATCAATTGAAATGGTAACGCCTAGCTGCTTGATGGCTGCTAGTACCTCTCGCGCTTTTTCATTTTGTAATGTTGATTCCGTGATTTCTATCACAACTCGTTTTGCAGAAATATTATGAAATGCGAAGCGCTCTGCAAACAGGCCAACGACCCCTGAATTCTGAAGTTGAACCGCAGACATATTTACGTTAAATCTTACGTTTGAGAAGCCCCAGCCATCAATGGTTTTAATTGCAAAGCACACCTCATCCAACATTAATAAACCGATGTCATGTATGTAATTTGAGTGCTCTGCAATGGGAATAAACTTATCGGGGCTAATAGGGCCGTGACTTGGAATGTACCATCTGGCAAGCGCTTCAATGGCGATTATTTCCCCTTTAGCCCCGATAATGGGCTGATAATAGGCGGTAATTTGTTTATTCTGGATTGCGCTTTTTAACCCTTGCTGGATAAATAGTCGATACTCTATATTTTTAGATAAATTTTCATTGAATACGACCGTGTTATTTTTTCCATTTTGTTTAGCTGAAAACATAGCTATGTCAGCATTTTTCAATAAATCAACGGCAGATATGTTACCTGTCGAGGTGGCGACGCCTATACTTGCCGAGATATTAAAGCTGCCGGATGATGTTTTAAAAGATTTGCTAAAACACATCGACAGTCTGGAAGTCACGATACTTAAGTGCTTTTCACATGTAGTACCCGTAACAACAACAAACTCATCTCCACCGAACCTAAAGACAGAGTCATCTTGCCGAATTGCTGCTTTGAAACGGCTGGCACAGGTTCTGAGTATTTGATCTCCTACTTCGTGGCCATGGGTGTCGTTAATGAGTTTAAACTCATCAATATCGATAAAAATGATTGAAAATGGTGCGCACGACTCGCTGAATGTTTCCACTATATTATTTAAATGGTTTCGATTACCAACACTGGTGAGCGCATCGGTAAATGCTAAAAGCTTTAATTGGTTTTCTGATGACTTGAGATCTGACACATCGGTCAGAATAGCAACAAAGTGAGTTTCTCCACTGCCATTATCGAAAGACGTGACCGACATAACCAAATGATACCTACGCCCTTCGTTTACAATGGTGAGGTCGGTTCTTAGTCCATCAATTAGGTAATCTGGACGGGGGTCGTGTTTGCGCTCTTTGGGAAAGATTTTATTTATATATTGCGAGATAAGCTTGCCCGGCTCGCAGCCAAGTATTTCGCACAACGCTTTGTTAACCTTGACTATTGACCCGTTCGCATCACAAACCAGCACCCCTTCTTTAATTTCACTAACAACCCGATCTGCTATAGTCAGGTTAGACTGGGCATGTTGCAGGATTGAAATATCCTGAATAGCACCAATTTGCACATAGTCCTTTTTCCACACTACATCAGATAAAACAACCTGGTACCAACGAGTTTCTCTTCCAGCAATTTTTAACTGCAGCGTTGTTAAATAATTTGTCTTGAGCCTTATTGCTTCTGCAACTTCCAAGCGCTGCTCGTCAGTAAACAAAGAGAGGAATTTCTCTACGGTCAGCTTTCTAGGAAAATCAAAAAGGTTATCCACACTCTCAATGACTATAGAGCGAGAGGCGCTATCAATTTCTAGTACGCCCAACTTTGCCATCTCTGACGCCATGGCAAAACGGCGGTTTGATGAGGCAAGTTCACGCTCTATTCTTTTTCTCTCGAGGGCAACCAATATCGTGGTTGTTAATGACAATGCGCCATAGGGTTTAACCAGATAGCCATAGGGCGACACCTTTAAGGCATTAGAGATGGTGGTGTCGTCACAATATGAGGTGGTAAAAACGATAGGAATAGCGAACTGTTTAGCGACCAACTTCGCGATGTCGATACCCGATTCATGTGAGCCGAGGTTTATATCCATGAGGATTAAATCAGGGCTTTCTTTTTCTATTAACGCAAAAAGTTGTTCGGCATTTATCGCAGTGCCTAAGACCCGTATATCAGCTTCTGCGAGTATCTTTTGGATATTCATAATCTCGACGAGACTGTCTTCGACTATGACTACTGAGGGCGTCATTATTTTTGTCACTGCATCACACCTTAAAGCCGAGGGCTTCTATTGATTGTCTCAGAAGCCCAGTATCGACAGGTTTTGTTAGTACCGTCACATCTTTAAGCTCGTCGGGTAACTCAATTGCGGCGCCGTAACCCGTGATAAAGATAAATGGGATAGATAGTTTCGCTATTTCCACTCCCAACTGGAAGGTATTCTCGTGACCCAAATGAACGTCTAAAAACATCATTGATGGTCGACTTTTCGCCAGTGCAGCTCGGACACTGGCAATGTCGCCAAAAATTTCAATTTGCTCGAGCCCCATTTTTTTGAGGTGCTTTTTCAAATCTAGAGAAATGAGTAAGTTATCTTCAACAATAAAGGCACTAGAAAGCGGCTTAGGACTCTCTATTTTATTAGCTTTAATAGTTCTGTTGTTACCTTCATCTTGTTCATCAATGAGATAAGCTTCTTCGAACTCTATATACTTGCTAGGTATCAAAAACTCTGCGGTGAGGCCCGTTGTCGTTGGCTTAATTTCAGCTCGGCCTTTTAGCTCATGTGGAATAACAGATTTAATAACCGTCATTCCAAAACTATCTTCCCCTAGACTATGTAAAGGAGGACCACCAAGTTCTTCCCAGAATATCTTGCAGCCCCTATTATCGAGCTCCCAAGTGATTGACACCCTGCCATCGTTACTTGTTGCGCTTAACGCACCGTATTTTGCAGCATTAGTGATCATTTCATGGAAAACAAGGACAATAGGCGTTACTGCATATGGCTTTAATTTTATCTCAGGCCCTTCAATATGGAACGATGATTCGTTGACCATGTACGCCTTCAGTTCGTTATTGAGCAATTGTCTAAAATATATACTGTTGTATGAAGCGTGAGTGAGTTGATCGTGACCTAAAGCCAACGCAGAAATTCGCGACGACAGAGAGCTTACAAATTCATTGATATTCTTTTTATGCTGAGACGTTTGCCCGATGATAGCGCTTACTAAGTTTAAGATATTTCTAACGCGATGGTTAAGTTCCCCTATGAGTAGCTCCAGCCTTTTTTTAGCCTCTCGCTGTAACGCTTCTTTCTCATGTAAATGGCGGATTGTCAGCTCCATAACACCAAGGCGAATAGATTTAGCCCGTTCTATGTCTAGTGTCGTCCACGGAATCGACTTAAATTCATTATATTCGATCCATTTGTCAAAACTCGCTCTCGGAGTAAGTATCTTCTCTTGCCCTTTTTGTTCAACTCGCTTTTCTGGATTACCTGCCCATGTCACTTGCTCGACAACTGAGTTTCTGAAAAGGAATATGTAATCCATAGGTTGGCTTGATATCTTAAGCGCTAGTACACCGGCAACCTTTCCACCAGAAAAATCACCGCCACAGTCAGCCAAACTATCAAATTGATGTATTTCTTCTTCCGGAAGCCGCCTCAAGATAGCGGTAAGGCGCAGAATACTCTCCTCATCGAGGGCAGAACCTGCTCTGGTATATTCACCACTGAAAATGCAGCCTACACCATCTATATCAATAAGGGTTTTTAAGAGAGCCAACTGCTCAACTATCGCGTTAGTAATTGGACCTCCATGGGAAAAGTTACTTAAAACTCGTGCGAAGGTTGAGTTTGCTTGTTCACTCACTCTTATCCGTTCTGTAACTAGCCGTCGAGAAAGCTCAAGCGAGAACATTTCAGCGAATAACTCTAATTGCGATACGAGCCTGCTGGGCACTACTTTTGGGCTATTGTGGTGGCATGCAATTAACCCCCAGAGCTCTCCCTCAACAATGAGCGATATCGACATGGATGCTCCAACACCCATGTTTTTCAGATATTGTATATGCACTTCAGAGACCGCTCTGAGACGAGACAACGATAGGTCAATGTGCCGAGCTTTGTTCTCATCTCTCCCTAAGATCTCATGCGTTACACCGTGAACGTCAGATATAGTTCTTATGAGGTTTTTCTTGTACAGCTGCCGAGCTTGGCGAGGGATATCTGAGGCAGGGTATCGAAGCCCTAGAAATGGCGGCATATCGCTGGATGTTGACTCAGCAACGACTTCCCCGGCTCCATCGGCAAGGAATTGATACACCATAACCCTATCAAAGCCCGTTGCGGTGCGAACGCTTTGAGCAAGGCCAGAATAAAGCTCATCGAGTTCAGAGAACATTGTCATCTGAATCATCAACGCCTCAATGACACTTTCAAATTTTCGCGAAGACTCACTATTTTCAAACTCAAGTACAAGATAGCCGTCGCTTTGATGAACACATAAATCAAATGTATTGTCGGAAAAAGGGACAGAAACCGAATAGAGATAGGCTGCTTTACCAAGAATGATTGCCTGGCTTTGCGCGCCTTTTATAGAATGGACCAGACTCCTATCTAAGATACTCCAAAGAGAAGTACCGATTAATTCACTTGTACTTTTTTTAAGAAATGGGGAGGCATTCTTTGATAGATATTCAATTGTTCCGGACCTATCTAGGATAACCATAAATCCATGGTTCTGTATTTTTCCTAGTAGGTGTATGGGCTCTTTGTCACACTGCGTTATTAGTGAAGATAGTTCTTTAGTGTCGCTGCTCATAAAACGCCATTTTGTTGTTTACTCGTTTGCTTGCTATAAATCTGTGGGTTGAGGCTGCATCACATCATTGAACTTCTGTTTACTGATACGGCTGTGCACAAAGCATCCCGAACATGTTTTTAACCTGGTGCTATAAAGTTATAGCCCACTCCCCAAGATAAAGATATTTTTATGCGGATATATTAATATAGCTAAGAAACTACACCACAACACGCGCAGAGCCGTTTTTGCCTGAGCGTGATGAATTCAGACAAGAACGCTGCTACTTCTCTATTTTCCCTTATTGTCGCTTGACAGCAGGTTTGTTCCCCCGTGGTCGTCACCGGTATTCTCGAAAAACTCCGCTTCAAGGCATTGGTCAATAACCGCCTGCTCATGCTCAGTAAATGCACTTGTAAAGTTTTCATATTGGATGCCTACTTTTGCTTTGTGGGAGGGCGCTATCTGTGCATTTGAGCGTTTTAACTGCTCGGTAAAATCTGCGATTGAAATGCGATTGTACGTGTAGATGCCTGGTATGTTTGAAGACGACGTCGGTGACAATAAGTCGTCATGTTCCAACATAAACGCATGTTTAAATACCGCCTGCGATTTTGTAAAACATGCGGTAGGACTTCTCAACACTGCAGCTTCCGGAAGCGCTTTAATACGAACATTTTTTCCATCAGAAGAGCGCTGCCAGGTTACACCACAAACGCTAACGTAAAATGCATCCGTTTGATTTGCGACCTCTTGGCGAGCGAGCGAAGAATTACCACCTAAATTTTGAAGTTCTTTGAGGACGCGGGGAAGTGATTCAAGAGACATATTTTCAATGGTAATCGCACCTGAGTTAGACTGATAAGTGAGTTTTAGCGTGTTTTCTAAGTAATACACCTGTCCTGTATCGCGCCAAATCGAAACCGCATCACCAGTATGCTTGTTCAAAGGAGCTATCGCCGCATCCCGAGCTTTAAAACGTTTAAATATCTTAGCAAGCAAAATTGAGGCCTTATCATCTGATATCCTATCCTCTTTTACTTGCTGGCAGGGCTTCTGTGCAAGCCCTGCCAGCGATTCTAAACACTTTTTAATGTAGCCTTGATTCACGCTCGAAATTAAATTCCCACTTAGTGCTAGCATTGCGTGAGACTATGTAATTGAGCAAGCCCTTGTTAAAAAATGATTGCCACATGTTTGTTAAAGCTAAAACATGAGGTTTTGCTTTGGATAGAAAACGAAAAAGCTCTGGATTAACCAGAGCTTTCAGAACCACTTCCCCTATTTGCCCCCTAACTTTTTACAAAGCTAGAGACCAGTAAATAAGGAGTTTGTAGCTTAAAACGGCATTTTGAAGCCAGGAGGAAGCGGCATGCCGCCAGTAACATCACCCATTTTCTCTTTGCTTGTTTCTTGAACACGGCGAACGGCGTCATTAAACGCTGCTGCGACTAAGTCTTCAACCATGTCTTTATCGTCGTCCATTAATGACTCGTCAATGTCCACTCGACGCACGTTGTGGTTACACGTCATGGTTACCTTCACCATACCGGCACCTGCTTCGCCAGTAACTTCTAGTTTAGCTAAGTCATCTTGAACTTTTTGCATGCGCTCTTGCATCTGCTGCGCCTGCTTCATGATATTGCCCATTCCACCTTTAAACATAATATTTGTCTCGCTTCGTTTTGGTGTTAATAATTATGCTATCGCGCTTTAACCGTATCGGTTAGCACTGACGCATCGAAAGTCGATAGCAATGATTGAATTGTTTCGTCGGTTTTAATGACCGTATGTGCATGCGCGTGGCGCATGGCATGAATCTCTTGTTGTAACGCAAAAGGTGTCGAGGATGGTTCACCTAGCGTAATATTTACCTCTACGTTTTCACCTAAACCATGATGTATTGCGTCAACTAACTGTTTTTTCGCGCTGTCATTAAGTAAGTGCGTCTGACTGTTGTCAATTTCAAGGGATACTTGGTTACCATTTCGAGAAAATGAGGCGTGCAAAACCAGCTGTTTAAGTAACCCAGCGACCGGCATCTGCTCAACAAGGTTACTCCACTCATCTATTTGACTTGCGTGAATTAACTTACTTCCATCGTTTAAGTAAGCATTTAATTTACCACTATAAGTGCTGCTGAGGGGCGTATCAAAATCGAGCGCATCACGCACAAAAGAACGATCCCCTATATCTCCCCGCTGCTCGGGAAGCGGGATATTTGGGCTTGTATTATTATCTACAAAGGTTTCTGCATCGTCGTAATTTTCGAAATGCTGTGGCGGTGCATTATCAAATTCAGTCGCCCACGGCGGTGCGTCTTGTGGCTGAGGCTCAAGGCTCGGTTGTGCACTGACTTCATCGTTTGAAAAAGGCATATCCTCTTCAAAATCATCAAGCGCAAAGTCATTTGTTTCAGCCGCATTATCGCTTAGAGGTTCTCTATTAATATAAGCTGATGCAGTGTTACGTAGGGCTGCGGCGCTCGCGATATGTTCACTGTTACTGAGCGCTTCGCTTGTTGCAGTGGCTTGAATGCCATTATTCGCATTCTGTCCCCTGTTGTTACTCTCGTCTAGAGTATTGAAATTTTGCTCTGTATTGTTCTTTAGCTCAAGGCTATCATCGCGCTCAAGGCTAGTTTCACGCTCAAGGCTACTTTCACGCTCAAGGCTACTTTCACGCTCAAGGCTGTTGTCATTCTCCTGCTTTGAACCAGCATTTAGTTCAGGGGGCGCTGATGCAGCGTTGACGTCTGAGATAGGGTCTGTTGCACGATCTGAGAACGTATTTTTTGATGCCGCGGCCTTACTTCTGGCAAAACGAGCCTGAATATCGCTCGCACTCTCTCCTGCAGCGTTAGCAGCCTTACTATTTTGAACGTCGGCGTCTTGGGCTTTCTTCTGCTTAAGTTTTTGACGCAAAGCCAACATATCAGCCGTCGACGTTAGCTGCTCTTCCGCCGATAAAGGTGGTTGTACTTCATCACTTCTCACCTCACTACCTGTGCTGAGCGCTCCCAACTCAAATTCATCGCTGGACTGAATGTGAGCCCTTTCGTGTTGAAAGGGTTCACTGTAACGAAGGGTATCGCTTGCATCATAAGGAGTGACATCTCCCGACTGCGGTGGCATTTCGTCCATGTATGCATCTAGAGGCGGCTCATCGAGAGTATTTTCGGTTTCCGCTGGTACGTTAATATTCTCAAAGGCAAGTTCTGGATCGGAAACAGCTGGAGTGTATGAACGCGTTGCGCTAACGTCTTCGCCATGGGTGATTTGTTGTTGTGAAACGACGTCAGGGGAGGGTTGCTCCTGTGTTACTGCTGCAGGAGTTTCGCTTATTGGCGCTTCCTCCTGCTTACCGACGTTTCCCAGGCCACCACTGGAAGAAGCATGATCTACGGGTAAACTATGCTCGCTCCTCCCGTTTTCAATTTCGCTTGTCGTGTCAGCAATAGGCACTTGTGGCGCAAATGACATCATGCGCATCAACGTCATTTCGAAAGCGCTCCTACCATCGGACGCGAACGGCAGGTCTTTTCTACCTTGCAATGCAATTTGATAAAGTAACTGCACTTGCTCAACAGGAATAGTTTTGGCTAATTGGTATATTGCTTTCGCGGATGTAGTTTCTAACTTACACGCTTCAGGCACCCACTGGGTCAACGCGATTTGATGTAACAAGCTGGCAAGTTCGCCGTGCACGTTATCATAGTCTGGCGCCTGCTCTGCAATATCATTAACCAACTGAAGTACTTCCGCAGGACTTTTGCTAACAACCGCATGCACTACTTTAAGTAGTTGGTTTTTATCCATCAAACCCAGCATGTCAGTGACGACAGATGCCAGAACCTGATTTCCACCTTGTGCAATAGCTTGATCAGTCAAACTGAGCGCATCACGCATGCTGCCTTGCGCCGCACGAGCCAGCAGCGCTAAAGCCGATTGCTCAAAGGGCAACTGCTCTTGTTGAAGAATATGTTGTAGCTGTCCGACTATTTGTTCTCGCGACATTGCCTTCAGATTAAACTGCAAGCATCGCGATAAAATCGTTATAGGGAGCTTTTGTGGATCGGTTGTCGCCAACAAGAACTTTACATGAGGCGGAGGCTCTTCCAGCGTTTTCAACAACGCATTGAAGCTGTGTTTAGAAAGCATGTGTACCTCATCGATAAGGTACACTTTGTAACGGCCGCGAGTGGGTCTATACTGAACATTATCAAGAAGTTCGCGAGTGTCCTCGACTTTCGTTCTTGAAGCCGCGTCAATCTCGAGTAAGTCTACGTAATTGCCCTGCTCTATTTCTTTACAGGTATTACATTCTCCACAAGGGTTGGCACCTTGCCCCTCTTCGCAGTTAAGGCTTTTAGAAAAAATACGCGCAATTGTGGTTTTACCTACGCCCCGCGTACCGGTAAACAAATAAGCGTGATGTAGACGATCGTTATCCAAAGCATTTGAAATGGCAGAGACGACATGTTCCTGACCCACAAGCTCACTGAACTTACCTGGACGCCACTTCCTTGCTAGTACCTGATAACTCATTATTACGTATTTCGCCTTTTGCTAGTTACGCTTTAAGACGATTATTCGCCTTCAAACTCACAAATAGAATAGCTTTCGATATCAAGCGTACTCAATTTTTTCTCACCGCCTAAATCAGGTAAGTTAATCACGAAACCTGCATGGTTAATTTCACCACCCAGCGAACGGATCAGCTTAGCTGAAGCGGCAATGGTTCCGCCAGTTGCAAGTAAATCATCGATAAGAAGTACTTTATCGCCTGGTTCAATGGCATCTTTATGGATTTCCAAAGTATCCATGCCGTATTCAAGCTCGTAGCTTTCACTTACAACTTCACGAGGAAGTTTGTTGGGTTTTCTCACTGGAACAAAACCAATGCCCATTTCGATGGCCAATGGCGCACCAAAAAGGAACCCACGCGCTTCAGTACCTGCAATCTTGGTAAATCCCATACCCTGATACTTTTCTACGAGTAACGAAATACAGCTACTGAACGCTTTGTGATCTTCTAAAACGCTAGTCACATCTCTAAATAAAATACCTGGCTTTGGATAGTCAGGTACGGTTTTCACAACTGATTTAATATATTCTGCAGTCACAATTATGCCTTGAATGTCTGCGTTATAACCAGAAGGTGAACCAGCCGGCGATGATATGCATCAACGGGAACGCGATTAGAGTTACTAGCGATGCTAGAAAGTACCACTTGTTATAGACTTCTTTGAAATCTGAATTGTCAGCCATTTGCACTACCTAAACAATTTTTGTGAACAAAAAAAATGGTGTTAAATGTTAATCGAAAGCACGCGTGATTGACAGCGCTAATGTGACTGATCGCTCACTTTCAATACAGTTCCTAGCGAAAGTTTAATATAAGCATAAGAAATAATACTGAAACGCTATTGGCACCTTGCGTCAACGGAAGGTTTTATCGGATCTATGTTAACTTCAATAAGCTAGTCGTCTCAATAGAGGCAAAATTTAGCTTATAGTAACTAAAATGCCTTTATTTAGCATGTCTGTAAGGGTTTGATTCATACCATTTACCAACACATCAGCGGGTATTTGAGGAATTTGCTGGGTTAGAGACTGAGAAAGTTGGTCTATTCTCAACCCATTCTCACTTTGCTCTAATGTATTCACTAAAATTGCGGTGACTGGATTTACATGGACAAACTGCACATCAAAATTGCGGTCTCTGTAAACCACATAAAATTGCTGCTCTTGCGCCGGTTGCACTGGAATATAGTCTTTACCTATTAAATGCACTTCATATTGGTACGCCGCCAAAGAGGCATAGGGAGACACACGAACACCGTTGACGGTTTGACCAGAAGTAAAAAATTCTAGGCCTTCTTCATTTTTTCTTATACTTACATCAAGCTCTAGCCATTCATAATGTGCAAGTTCTGCTGCAAAAGCAGGTAGTGAAATATCGAAGACAGGCTCAGTTGAAAGATACTCTACAAACTCTTTACTGATCTCCGCAAAATAGGGGGAACGGCATTCATGCTCAATAAAGAACTGACGCACAACGCTTTCCCATCCTTTTTCACCAAATTTCACCAATACAATTGATTTCAATACCGGAAATCCTGTACTGATAAAATTATCAATATTGTTAAAAAATAATGACTGATAGATTTTCATCCGACGGATATGGTCTCCATCGGTGTCGTAAAATGTTCGCGGATCTTTTATTGCGTTTACGAATGTATTTTGCGTTGCTTGAAATGATTGTGTCACGCTACGCTTCCTTCAGCATCTAACCGATGTGTCTTTTCACATCGTGCTTGAATCTGTTTAATCTTCTTCACTTCTGCTAGCAATTCATTTAAAGGCGGAATATTGAAATCACGTTCGAGGAGAGTTGGAAATACGCCGTGTGTACGGTACGCGTGCTCCAGTAGCTTCCATACGGGTTCGATAACATCGGTTCCATGAGTATCTACTTTCAAGTCGTCGGCCTCATCATAGTGGCCAGCAATATGCCCGTAAACAATCTTGTCTGACGGTAAGCCGTTAATAAAGGACTCCGCGTCATATTTATGATTGATGCTGTTCACGTAAACATTATTTACGTCGAGAAGCATAAGGCAGCCCGATTCTTTCAAGATACGCGAAGTAAATTCTAGCTCGTCCATCTCCTGTCCGGGCGCAATGTAATAAGATACATTCTCTAGAACCAATGGTCTTTCGATAATATCTTGCACTTGGGTTATACGAGACACCACATGATTTATTGCGCCTTCAGTAAAAGGAATTGGCATTAGATCGTACAAGTGACCATTACCAGAACAGAAACTTAGATGTTCGCTGTATAGCGTAATGTCGTTTACATCCAAAAATCGCTTTACGGTTTTAACAAACTCGACATCCAGTTTATCGCTACTACCAATAGACAGAGAGAGACCGTGAGTGGTAAAGGGAGCCTGCATAGACGCCTGCTGAAATTGTTCCTGGTACTTTCCACCAAGCGGGATCCAATTTTCTGGCGCAACTTCCCAGAAGTCGACCTCAGATGGCAATGTAGGGAGGAGTGCTTGCAGCATCTCTCGACGAAACCCTAAACCCGCGCCTTTGATCTGTCTCATATTTTCCCCTTTACCTACATGGGATTGCCAAGTAACAACCTACGCTGTCAGACAAGAATGGCCATCACTAGACGGCCATTCTTTTTCAATACAACATGCGTAGACGTTTCGTAGTCTTTCGCTTAGAGACTACACAATGTCATATCCCCATATGTTACATGCTACCGCATTTACCTTCTTTTGAAACTTTTTTGTCGCCGCCGCACTTACCTTCTTTTGCAGCCTTTTTGTCGCCTCCGCATTTACCTTCGCCACACTTGCCTTCTTTCGCAGCCTTTTTATCGCCGCCGCATTTGCCTTCGCCGCACTTACCTTCTTTTTCTGCTTTCTTGTCGCCGCCACATTTGCCTTCGCCGCACTTACCTTCAGCTGCAAACTGGCTGTAACCAGATTCTAGTGCCTGCATACCAAATGGATTTACGTCTGCAACCGCTACTGTTGACGCCAAAGAGCCAATGACAACTGCTCCTAAAGCTGTTGCTACTGATGATTTTTTGATTTGTTTCATTGTTATACCCTCAATAAGATTAGACATATTTGACGCACAGTATGTACTGTGTAATGTAAAAGACCCTGTGCGGTCAAAGGATATTTCAAAAAAATTAACTTTTTTTAAACCTGAATAGTAAGCATATGAATTTTATAATCTTAATCAAGTAATTATTTGACGCTAATGAAAGCGAATACGGCAACAGAACGTTGAATTAGGTAGCTACAATTCATTGACTCTCACTATTTTTGGTCTGCATTTGCTCTATAACTGTTTGACTATAAGACAACGCGAATAACTTTGAGAGCTTATTCGCAAGCTCCTCTTTTTTTTCACTAGCGTTGGAGATTGCTAGAAAAGTCGGTATGTCTTTTCTCATAGAGACGGTTACGTCATCAATATTGTTTGAGTTACGTTTTATATGATATCGATAGGGCGCTTCGTATGTCGCCAGATGCGAAGTCCGTCCAAACTGAAAAAGCTGGATTGCATCAGAACTATTCGCCATATCAAAAAATGTGTAACCTTCACTTTCTAACACTTGTCTCATGCCTACGTAGTCATACCCTCTTATAGCCGCAACAGTCTTATTATTGTCGACGTGTAAATTTGTCATTAGTACAATAGAAAGGTAGGTGAATGGTTTATCGATAAAGGTGACGGTATTTTCTAAAGCTTTCGTACCCTTAACGTTCACAGTAATATCAACCTGCCCTGTTCTAATTCTCTCAAATAACCTAGCTGGCGGTGGACACTCAACTTCCACTTGATATCCAACCAGTTCGAGTATAGTTCTTGAAATAGTGACTGCATCGCCGTAACAACCAAGGCTGTCGGTGCTCTTGACGACAAGAGGAGGGAACTCTACAACTCCAAGAACTACCTTGGTATTCTCATCAGTCAGTTTTGAAGGCTGGGCATACAACGGTGTATAGAGTAGCGTTAAGATTGCAATAACAAGGAATCTCAAAAGCAGCTCTCCTCTTTGCACATGTGGTGAACTTCGCATTGTATAAATCTGCTAGCGACATCCGAAATTTAGTGGAATAAGTTTTTTTGATCAAATTACATTTCAAAATAGCGAGTATGAATTAGTTTACAGTTGCTCTTTGGCTGTCACCAAATATTGTATTTAGCGTACATTTTCAATTCATACCAACCCATTCTAAAACGCGAACTAATTTATTTAACCACTTCATCATACAATCATAACGTTAAACGATGACAACATTGACGGCAGATGACCTATACCGCTTATCAAAGAAAGAGAAAAACGCTAACAAACGTATTCGTTTGTTGGATGTTGCTACGTATTTGGAATGTCACAACCGTGTTTAGGCAGCGCGACAATTAATACCAATTGCATTAATTAATTGACCAAATTTATCCACTCTCTCCAACAGAGAGT
>NZ_JAEFCD010000070.1 GCF_016405965.1 Alteromonas sp. IB21
AGGCTTGGTTCTGCGCATTGAATGGGTGCTGTAGAGAGATGTATCTAGACCAAGTTTTTCAATCCATCCGTGAAAAATGCGATTATATTGTCTAGTTGATATGTGCTCAGCGCTATGTATACGGGACTTAAAAAGATAATCAGAGGGTTTTAATCCAGCTTTCTTTACCCAAGCCAATATCGATTCTCCCGTGTTTGGTGTTATCTCAAATTGGACAGGACTACCTGTTTTTTGCTGAACGACATGCGTGCGCCTAAGAGCTGAGCGTCCGCAAACGACATCTGAGACCTTGAGTTTAACAAGGTCACAACCTCGTAGTTTGCTATCAAGACCAAGATTGAACAGTGCGAGATCACGCGTCCGTCCTTCAAGCTCTAAGCGAATCCGGATACCCCATATATGTGATATCTGAAGAGGCTTTTTCCGACCGATAATACGATTTTTGTTCCAAGGTGTATGGATTTGAATTGCCATAATTTGTCTCCTGTTTAATAGGAAACATAATTATGGCAGTCCGGCCAAAGTTTATGGTTTGAATAATGGTACTGACAGATTTTTTTACCGGGAATTCAGCATTGCTCAACCATCAGACTGAGAAGCAATATGATTTCTTATATATTGGACTTTCTTTACCCTACTCGCGCAGGTATGCCCAAAGTAAACTGCATGAAATTTTAACTATTTTGATTTTGTTCAGAAATATACTGAGCATAAAGAAGATCAGCAAAATCCGCTTCACCAATTTTGCCCACAACCAAATCTCTGATGGCATCTGCGAATAATTCGTTATCAGCAATTAATTCATAATCATTGAGAGATAAATATTCCAAAGCTACAGCGAGACCAGTCCGTTTGTTTGCATCAGGAAGCGAATGAGAAAGTGCAATAGAGGAAGCATACTTTGCTGCTATTTCGAAAACATCATTCAAGCCTAAATAAACAATAGCA
>NZ_JAEFCD010000071.1 GCF_016405965.1 Alteromonas sp. IB21
AGTCCAATTATCTCGGATTTTAGCCCACGTGCTAGCGCCCCAAAGCTTAGCGTTAGGTGCTTCTGGGAAATCAATGGCTAAATCAGAAATAAGACGATTCTCAAAAGAAATCCGCACTAAATTTCCTGACGTCGTTCCTCTTATGGAAAAACATGAGCGTTGGGCGCTTACATGTCTAATGGAAGAGTTCGCAAATTTGACAACTATTTTGTTAAATCAAGGCGACTTGGAAGAAGCACTAGAACAGTTGCGGTACATGAGCGAGAAACTAGATACTGCAACCAAGGCGGAATTCGAGTACATAGATGTATATTATACAGAGCACTTATTCTGGAAAGGTACCAAAGAAGGTATTGACCGTGGCTGGCCTCTCGTGCCAGATAATCTCAAAAAATTGTACTTGGACTTTCATGGTAAACCACCTAGGGTAGTGATTTAAAAATGCACGCACCTAACAAAAAAATTAAGTTCGCCCGCTGCGCGGGCTGGGACGCAAACATGTGGGCTGCTCACTTCGTTCGGATTTTAGCCCACATGCCTGCGCCCCTTATTTAAAAGTTAGAAGGCGTCAGCCTAAACTACTATTGGTTTAGTAAATAATCAGTTCAACCACCCACACCTGTTGTCTCCAACATCGCCCAAGCATTGGTAGTTTTAATGTCACCGCGCTTACTTCAAAGGTTGCGCAATAGGCGCTTTATCGACGAGTTCTTATTTTAAGTCAGCAAGCGCCATTGCGTTTGTTAGTTCAAATGGCGGCTTGCTTCAGTCAAATCAATACCATCACTGCGCTGTTGTTTTACTTGTTTGTGTTAATAATCAATCGTATGCTGACTTCATTAGTTTTTAATTAGGCCAAAGGAACAGGCTCTGCTTCTAACAAAGCGCTTAAGTCACTCCCTTCGGTCGTTCGGA
>NZ_JAEFCD010000072.1 GCF_016405965.1 Alteromonas sp. IB21
GCATTGATTCCATGGAAAAAGCTCGAGAATCGAATTCGGCCAGTCTATCCGAAAATCGGCAATGGGCGACGTCCGTACCCGTTGTCCGTGATGCTTCGCATCCACTGCATGCAGCTATTTTACAACCTTAGCGACCCCGCAATGGAAGATGCTCTGTACGAAATCGAGTCTATGCGGCGCTTTGCCGGCCTGCGCCTGTCAGATAGTCTGCCTGACGAAACCACGATTTTGAAGTTTCGCCATTTGCTGGAAAAGCACAATCTCGGCAAGAAGTTATTTCGAGAGATCGAAAAGCACCTCGCTGAACATGGGCTGACCCTGCGTGAAGGGACGATCGTTGATGCGACCATTATCGCCGCCCCAAGTTCTACAAAAAATCGAGAGGGGAAGCGAGATCCAGAGATGCATCAGACCAAGAAAGGCAATGAGTGGCAGTTTGGAATGAAGATGCATATTGGTGTAGATGATGGGTTGGGTTTGATTCACAGCATTGAAACCACCGGTGCGAATGAGCACGACATTACGCAAACGGAAAAATTACTCCATGGCAACGAAACGCGTGTTTGGGGAGATGCAGGCTATCTCGGTGTAGAGAAGCGACCTGAGCATAAAAATAGAGATGTTGAGTGGTATATCGCTATGCGTCCTGGTAAACGACGTAAGCTCGCGAAGAACAGCGATCTAGCCAAGGCTGAGAAAATTAAGGCTCAGGTTCGCGCAAAAGTTGAGCACCCATTTCTCACGATCAAGCGTATCTTCGGATACAGTAAAGTCCGTTATCGCGGCCTGGCAAAAAATGCAGAGCGCCTACATTTGTTGGCGGGGTTCACGAATTTGTTAAAGAGCAAAGATTACCTCCTCGCGTAGGGGAGGTGCGCCTGGAATCCGCC
>NZ_JAEFCD010000073.1 GCF_016405965.1 Alteromonas sp. IB21
GGCATAATGGCGAAGCCGCCCCGCGTAAATGCGTCCGAGCGACCGAAGGGAGTGGTCTTAAGCGCCTTGTTATAAGCAGAGCCAGTTCCTTCGGTCTTTTTAAAAACTGATAAAGCCAGAATACGATTGATTGTTAAGACAAACAAGCAAAACGACTGTGCACAAATGTTTTTGATATTTGACTGAAGCTAGCCGCCATCTGAGCTATCGAGTGTAATGGCGTTCGCGAGGTTCAACTAATAACTTGGCGATAAAGCGCCTATTACACCACCTTTGAATTGAAAGCGGCGGATTTAAACCTACCACAAGCCAGAGCGATGCTAATGAAAACAGGTGGGCGCAGTTGCATTGGGATTTTCATAAAGCCAAACGCAGTTTAGGCTGACGCCTTATAACATTAAGCTAAGCGGCGCAGTTGCGTGGGGCATAATGGCGAAGCCGCCCCGCGTAAATGCGTCCGAGCGACCGAAGGGAGTGGTCTTAAGCGCCTTGTTATAAGCAAAGCCAGTTCCTTTGGTCTGTTTAAAAACTGTTAAAGCCAGCATACGATTGATTGTTAACGCAGACAAGAAAAACGACTGTGCAGTGAAGGTTTTGATTTAACTGAAGCTAGCCGCTATCTGAGCTATCGAGTGTAATGGCGCTTGCTGACTCAAAATAAGAACTTAGTGATAAAGCGCCTATTACACCACCTTTGAGTTATGAACGGCGGATTTAAACCTACCACAAGCCAGAGCGATGCTAATGAAACCAGGAGAGGGCAGTTGCACTGGGATTTGTATTAAGCCAAACGAAGTTTAGGCTGACGCCTTATAACTTCCAAATATGGGGCGCAAACACGTGTGCAATAATGGCGAAGCCGCGCACG
>NZ_JAEFCD010000074.1 GCF_016405965.1 Alteromonas sp. IB21
AAATCAGTGATCGAATTGAACCGAAATGGGTGATCGGAATGGGCCGGAACATGCAAATACCAAGCGAAGCGCAGGGAGCCTACGTGTTTTTGTCCCTAGCGAGCGCAGCGAGTGTTAATGCGTTTGTTATACGCTTATTGCCCAGCCCCTAAATTTGAAACAGTTTTGGAACTTGAGCTAATGGTTTTCTCGACTAGTACGGGTAGACTTGCACCGAAGTAAACTGCTGCAATCCAAGTTGTAATATTGTCAAAAGCTACAGCGAGAATAGTAACTACAAATGCTAAAAGAGGTATTAATAATGCTTTGATTAAGAAAAATTCCTTATCTAAATCAATTTTTTGTTGAGGCGGCAATTTTTGCCTTGTAAGCAAATCATGGCAGAAAGGGAAATATCCACCAAGCAGCCCTGAAAGGCAAAAAATTAAACTTTTAGAAACGGCTAGACCAAAAATAATCACTTCAGTAGACACTATTTATTACCGCCCCAATTATTTTTTCCGTAGTAGAAGCTTTTTTCTTATAGTGTTTTCTAGTTGTGTACAAAGCTTCTCCGTTTGAGCCTCTTCGATAAAGTTTCACTATCTCGTCTGAGTGTTCTCGCATAGCTCGTTCAACGACTTCAGGACTTACACTAGCTTCTTTGATTACACCGTGGATAGTTCTAAACTTATAATTCGGGTTTTCTAAAGCTTGTTTTATTCTTTGATACAACACCTCAGAGCCAACCCGAGTCGTTTTGCCTTTCTTTCGTTTTTGCGTATTTGCCATAAAATCACCTAAATACCGAAAAGCGTATAACTTTCCAATAACGGGCGCAGACATGTGGGGCATAATGGCGAAGCCGCCCCGC
>NZ_JAEFCD010000075.1 GCF_016405965.1 Alteromonas sp. IB21
TGAAGCTGATTGAGCAACGGTAGGCTCTTTTCTTGTCTGGTAAGGTAGCGCACTTCCACCGTTTTATCGTTTAGCTGCGTTTCGATGCGGTAGAGCTTTTGGATATGATTGAGTGCCCAATCTGCTTTTCCGCTGCCTTTCTTACCCGCACCTTTTTTGGCTTCCATGAACTTACGACGTGCATGTGCCCAGCAACCGATAAGGGTCGCTTGCGTTTGCTCGTAGCCTTGATAGCCATCCACTTGTAAGTAGCCGTTATAGCCATTAAGGAAGTCTACTGCGCATTGCCCAGCGCGACTATTGTGATAATCGTACAGCACGATATTAGGTGTCTTTGTACCAGGTATATTCCCAGCAGGCGAGTCAGCGCCACTGGCGAACAGCCACATATAGCTGTTCGCTTTTTCAGACTCAACGACTTTCAGCGTGGTTTCATCCGCCGCGATAACAGGCTGCTTTAACAGGTGTTGATGAAGCTGCCCATAAAGCGGTTTAAACAGCTCAGCGCAGCGGATTATCCAGTCCGCCATCGTCTTACGGCTTAATTCGATACCATGTTGTTTGAACATAGATTCTTGGCGATAAAGCGGTAAACCATATTGGTATTTGCTGGTAATGATTTGCGCTAATAAGCTTGGGGTTGCGTAGCCTTTTGGGATCACGCTGTGAGGTACGGGCGCTTGTTTAATCGTGT
>NZ_JAEFCD010000076.1 GCF_016405965.1 Alteromonas sp. IB21
TCAGAGATATGCCTCTTTCAATATCGGCAGGGATTGGTTTTATCGCGCTCTCTGGTATTGCTGTATTGAATGGTCTGGTAATGCTGTCTTTTATCAGGCAGAGGATGGAAGAGACTGGCGAGTTGGTAAACTCGATTATTGATGGTGCAATGACTCGCTTGCGGCCAGTGCTGATGACAGCGTTAGTGGCGAGTCTTGGTTTCGTGCCCATGGCGCTTAACGTAGGTACTGGCGCAGAGGTGCAGCGACCTCTGGCAACGGTGGTCATTGGTGGGATCATATCCTCTACCTTGTTAACTCTGGTTGTACTACCTGTACTCTATAGACTCGTTCACTATAAGGTGAATTAGCAGCACTGGGGCATTTGGGTTTATAAATCAATGCCCCGGATTTACTTACCCCCATGACGATCATTCGACTTCTTTTGACAAAATGGGGAGGTGGCTCGTAAATCGCTTTGTAATAAAAATTTGGAGTTGTAGGGTTGGTTATCAATTGTAATATTCAACATTCGGCTTTTGGAGGCGCATCCTGTGGACTATTGTGGTCTGAATAACTGCTTTATGCCACTGAAGAGTCAGTCAGAATAAAGCATATTAACTTCCGCTTATGGTAAATATCGGAATCAAGAGCAGAGAGCCCTGAACGTCTGCTGTTTGTCTT
>NZ_JAEFCD010000077.1 GCF_016405965.1 Alteromonas sp. IB21
AGTTACTCAATTTTGATTGATTACTATTAATATCAGCTTTCCAAATTGTTAAAGAACATTCGATGTTTCCTGCTAAAGCAGTACTTTCATCTTTAGAGTAAAAAACCCTAATCAATGCTTACTGAAACAGTAAATATTCATTAGGATTTCGGGTCCAACGTGACACGTTTTCTACCTTTGTCACCTTCCTTTCTTAAAGCAAGGAAATGGTAGGCTTGGGCAGACTTGAACTGCCGACCTCACCCTTATCAGGGGTGCGCTCTAACCAGCTGAGCTACAAGCCTATTTTTTAAGCCGGTCGGCGTTGTGACCTCACCGCTCTTATTCGAGGGCAGGGCTGCAACCATCCGAGCTACAAGCCTTCAGTACTTCGCTTATTAAAGCTCAGTGTCAAGTAGATGGTGGAGCTAAGCAGGATCGAACTGCTGACCTCCTGAATGCAAATCAGGCGCTCTCCCAGCTGAGCTATAGCCCCATAAACTTGTGTCGTTCTTCATTTTTAAACAAGACTATCTGTGTAGGCACTGCATCAAGTGCGTCTTACGACGTAATGGTAAGGAGGTGAT
>NZ_JAEFCD010000078.1 GCF_016405965.1 Alteromonas sp. IB21
TAAAGATAATAAACTAAGTAATTGAAGGCTTCTCATATGGCCCTTGGCAACTAACTTTTAAATAAGGGGCGCTGGCTCGTGGGGCATAATAACGAAGTGGCCCCGCGTGTTAGCGTCCCAACGAGCGCCAGCGAGTGACTTTATTTTTTTGTTAGGTGACATACTTAATACTACCTTGAATTAACATTACGAATACACCCAACGAAAAGTAAATAATTGGGAGTAAATCCCAGTAGCCGTAATTGCCATGTTTTTTGAAACTACGGAGCGATTGCCAAACTGAAAATGTAAATACCAATAAATACGATGCTGCAATGGTGAATATTTTAATGCTAGAAACTGTCGGATTACTAGTGAAGCCTGCTCCGAATGCGAGGAACATTAGGCTTATAAACAAGGTTAGAGGCAGCAGGATAATGCCCCCGATTAATAAACTAAAATTCCTTGTCAGCCATGTGATCACTGTGGCACCTAACATTAAGCTAAGCGGCGCAGTTGCGTGGGGCATAATGGCGAAGCCGC
>NZ_JAEFCD010000007.1:0-34526 GCF_016405965.1 Alteromonas sp. IB21
ACATCCTACTTGGTCGTCAGGTTGGTATTCCTTACATCATCGTATTCATGAACAAGTGTGACATGGTTGACGATGAAGAGCTTCTAGAGCTAGTAGAAATGGAAGTTCGTGAACTTCTTAACGAATACGAATTCCCAGGTGATGACCTACCAGTTATCCAAGGTTCAGCTCTTAAGGCGCTTGAAGGCGACCCAGAGTGGGAAAAGAAAATCATCGAGCTTGGTGAAGCGCTTGATTCATACATCCCAGAGCCAGAGCGTGCAATCGACAAGCCGTTCATTCTTCCAATCGAAGACGTATTCTCAATCTCAGGCCGTGGTACAGTAGTAACGGGTCGTGTAGAGCAAGGTATCGTAAAAGTAGGTGAAGAAGTAGAAATCGTTGGTATCAGAGATACCACTAAGACGACTTGTACTGGTGTTGAAATGTTCCGTAAGCTTCTAGACGAAGGTCGCGCGGGTGAGAACGTTGGTGTACTACTACGTGGTACTAAGCGTGATGACGTTGAGCGTGGTCAAGTACTAGCGAAGCCTGGTTCAATCAACCCACACACAAACTTCGAAGCAGAAGTTTATGTATTGTCAAAAGATGAAGGTGGCCGTCATACTCCATTCTTCAAAGGCTACCGTCCACAGTTCTACTTCCGTACAACTGACGTAACTGGTGCTGTAGAGCTTCCAGAAGGCGTAGAAATGGTAATGCCTGGTGACAACCTTAAATTCAAAGTTGAGCTAATTGCTCCGATCGCGATGGAAGAAGGTCTTCGTTTCGCAATCCGTGAAGGTGGTCGTACAGTAGGTGCTGGTGTTGTATCTAAGATCCTAGACTAATCTAGACTTAGCAACACAAGCCAAAAAAAGCGCACTTAGGTGCGCTTTTTTTATGCCTGCACATCAGAGGGCGCTTGTTCACTCTAGAACACGCCGTGAACCCATCCATGGGGGCTTCGCAGCTGCTTCCATGCAGCTGAGAGTTCTAGAGTGAACAAGCGCCCCCTTTTGCATCTTTTGAGCCTGTACGGAGAAGGAAGAAATACGCCGTAAAGCCATTAATGGGGGCTTCGCAGCTGCATCCATGCAGCTTGGAGTTTTTTAAAGTGCTTCACTCCCTCCTTAATCGGCATAGCAAGAAGTTTTAGGGGAAAGGAATAACACGCCGTGAACCCATCCCTGCTTTATGTAAGAGCTCCTACACCGCATCCCTGCTTTATGTAAGAGCTCCTACACCGCACCCCTGCGGTGTAGGGGTTCATAGGGCATACACTTACTCCCTTTACTCGGCATAAAAAAGCTAGGCATGTGCCTAGCTTTAGTTTTATTGTTTCTGAGCCAGGGTCGAGTTACATTTGCTCTACTTTGTAACCTTTAGCTTCTAATAGGGCGATTACGCTGTCATCGCCAACTAGGTGCCCCGCGCCTACTAAAACAAACTCTTGGTCTTCATCGCCGAACATAGCTTCGATTTTAGGTAGCCAGTTTTGGTTACGTTTGGTGAAGACATCATCATAAGAAGTCGGAGATTCACGTTTGAAGGTATCCACTACCAACGAGTCGATTTGGTCAGTATCACCTTCTCTCCATGCTTTTATGGTGCTTTTAAGCATGTCTTTTAGCTCTGGTAGGGTTTCCAAGGTTTCAGATATAAGGCGATCTTCTTCACCCGCCCCCATGTTCGCAAGCATGTTGATTTGAAAATCTAGTGACTCTAAGTACTCGCTTGTTTTACCGTCACGTGCAGCTAACTGCATAAAATAGGCATCTACACCTTGGCCAGCTAATTGAGAACGCTGCGCTTCCATGGCCACTAGCATAGAGGCAACCATGCCGGGTTTGAATCGAGCGAGTTGGTCAGCACTTGCTCCAAAATTACTGAGGTAACTGTTAAGCGCCTGATAAGTCTCGTCTGAAATTACGTCTTTCAACGTCTTACCCTCAGCATACGCCAATCCAGCCATCATCTTTTGTTGACCTTCAATATCTGTGGGGTCGGGCATTTTCACTTCGAACACTAGCGTATCAACTTTTTTATAAGTGTCGGTAAATTTGCTAGGAAGTGGAAATTCAGAGATAGGCAAAATGTGGATCGTACCTCCTACGTAAATAGTGTCCTCGCCGTTGCTCACTTTCCAAACTGAAGTTTTGTCGTCAGCGCCGGTAGAGGCAAAAGAGGTGGTCACAGTGCAGAAGGCCAAACCTAATGTAAGTGCTAATTTGCGTACAGAAAAATTTTTCATCTTAATCCCTAATGTGTTTTTACTCAGCAAAAGTTGTTTATGTGTTGCAGCATCCCTTCACGTACTGTTTTGAATATTTCTGCGACGACATGTGGCTAGCATAGCAGACTAAAACTCAGTTGTGCCCTGTACTTTTTCTCTGAAAATGGTGATAGTTGCTTACAAGCAGAAAAAGCAATTGAAAAGAAGTTGTTCGACCAACACTAAAATTAATTGAATCTCTCTTTTTTCGTGTGCACATTGCTAATCAACCATGTGGAGCCGTTCACGTTTTTTTGCTAAAAGCGAAAACGCTAAAAGAAACTAATACAATTTTTACTGTGTTCGCTTGCTCCCATTGCCCTGGCCATTGAATTTTATATGACAACACCCACTCCTTTGCTACCTAAAGCCGCTAGTGAGTCCCTTGAAAAGGGAATTGCCAGTTTTCCAACTTATACAATAGATGATGTTATAGCGGCCACACCTACTACCATTGAAGAGTGGCGTAGCTATATCCAGGCAAGAAATGCCGAACAGAAAAAGAAAATAAAAAGAATGAAGAAAGAGCTTGAGGTAAATGTCGAGCTCTTAAAGCTGGGGCAAGTCGTCGTGAGAAAGCTCACGCCTAGTGTAGTTAGCCCTGAATTTGAAAACAAAGCCTATATAGATGTCCACGGCGGGGCTTTTGTATTGTTCGGCGGGTTACCTAGTATTGAAGAAGGGTTGCTTGTGGCAAGTCGTTTAGGAATAGTGGTGTACAGCGTTGATTATAGAATGCCGCCGACTTTTCCTTCACCTGCAGCCCTTGACGATGTCACCTCTGTTTATAACACTTTGTTAGAAGAAATAGGCGCGCAGAATATTTTGGTAGGTGGGACGTCGGCAGGAGGTGGGCTGGTGCTTTCTCTGGTGCAGACTCTGATTCAAAACAATACCCCTCTGCCGAAGGCCATTTACGTAGGTACGCCGTGGGCCGACCTCACGAAAACCAGCGATAGCTTGGTCACCAACGAATGTATTGACTGTGTTCTTGTAACTTATGAAGGTCACTTAAAAGCCGCTGCGCATTTGTATGCGGGCAACAAAGTACTGTCAGACCCTTCGATATCCCCAATCTATGGTTCTTTTGAGCACTTCCCTCCAACGTATCTAGTAAGCGGAACCAGAGATATGTTTTTGAGTGATACAGTTAGGGTTAACCGCGCCATAAGAGATAGCGGGGGAGTTACGCAGCTAGAGCTTTTTGAAGGACTTCCTCACGCAGCGTATTTAATTTTTTATAAAACGCCAGAATCTGAAACCACTTATCGGTTAATGAAGGCTTTTTTCCAGTCTCATTTATAGGTGGCCCATACGCATATCGACCGATATGCGTATGGAAGAGGGACCTCATCCAATAATTACGAACCAAAAACAACGGTCAATATAGTAACAACGGCACCTATTCCGGCAATTTTAAGCCCATTTTTATACATGGGAAGTTTGGGAATAAACATAAGAAAGGCGGATATAACGAAAAACAGCAAACCTAAACCAAAGCTTATGTTTAGCCAGAAAAGCGGACTGTTGTTAGTTGCCTTGTGTAGCTTGACCATTTTGGAAAGCACCAGGGGATAATCTTTTTTGGTGATGGTGGCTTCGCCCGAATCTTTATCGTATTGGCCCACGTTTAGCACGATGATGTCCGCATTTTCGTCCGTGACCTTGCTTCCCCTTATTTTAAGAAGAGGCAGTAGATCTGCACCTGAAAGATTGGCTTCAAATTGACGAGTTTCTGTTTGCTCGTATTTTAAAATATCGGTGGGGCGAAATATCAGAAGAATTCCGCTCAGCGCATAGACTCCCATAATGCCCGTAAGAAAAAAGCCAAGCCAGCGGTGATATTTACGAAAAGCCATGTGAAATTTTGGTGATGCCATATTTTTATCTATCAGTTTAAACGTTGCGTATTTATAAACGAGAATGAATCTTATTTAAAGGCCTATTGCGAGAAACGAGCCTATATGTCGGATGAAAAGGTCATATTTTAAGGACGCAGCGTTAAATACTTATCTAGCTACCAGTTGAAGTGGTATGAAGAGTGTTAAATAGTTGTGTGTTGATTATACTTTAGTCTTACAATGCGACTATATAGCAATAACAAATGATTTAATTAGGTCTTGCACCTTTAAATGTAACCAAAATAACGACAGTAGGATTTTGACATGCAGTCTATTGCCATCGTAATACTGGGCATCATAGGAATGTTGTTCGGTTGGTTCGTCTATTCTAAATTCATAGCGAGCCGCATATTCCAGTTGGATGATAGTTTTACAACGCCCGCGCATACGATGCGAGATGGGGTAGATTTCGTCCCTACCAATAAGGTGGTGTTATGGGGGCATCATTTTACGTCAGTGGCCGGTGCGGCACCCATCGTTGGCCCAGCAATTGCCGTTTACTGGGGGTGGGTACCTGCAGTACTTTGGGTTGTATTTGGTACGATCTTGTTCGCGGGTGTTCATGATATGGGTGCGCTGTGGGCGAGTGCTCGTCACAAGGGTAAGTCTATGGGCGCGCTGTCAGAAAGCGTAATTGGGAAACGCTCCCGTGCGCTTTTCATGATAGTGATTTTCCTTGTTCTTCTGATGGTTAATGCTGTATTCGGTGTTGTAATTGCTAACTCTTTTGTTTCACAGCCAAATGCTGTTTTTCCTGCATGGACTGCAATAGCAGTAGCACTTATCATCGGGCAACTGCTTAAGCGAAATTTCAGCCTTATCCCCCTATGTATCGTAGGTATAATCGTGTTATACGCTTCGGTGTATGCGGGTAGTTACATTCCACTTAGTTTGCCAGAAACCATGTTTGGCCTGGCGGATAAAGCTAATTGGATAATCATCCTCTTTGTTTACGCGGCTATAGCATCCCTTCTTCCTGTTTGGATGTTGCTGCAACCCCGAGACTTCATTAATGGCATGCAGTTACTGGTAGGGCTCTTTTTGCTTTATGGTGCTGTATTCTTCGCTATGCCAGATATTACGGCGCCTGCATTTAATACGCAGACAGCAGTAGATTCACCGAGTCTGATTCCGTTGTTGTTTGTGACTATTGCCTGTGGTGCTGTATCTGGCTTTCACGGCATTGTATCTTCAGGCACGAGTTCTAAGCAGTTAGATAAAGAAACCGACGCGCGCTTTGTCGGTTATCTTGGTGCAGTAGGGGAAGGGTCACTGGCGCTTATCACTATTGTTGCAGTAAGTGGCGTTGCGTTTGCGGCTTCGCCCGAAGAATGGCATGAAGTGTATAGTCACTTGGGCGCTGGTAGCGTAGGCGCGTTTATTACAGGTGGTGCTAACCTTATTCAGCAAGGCTGGGGCTTACCGGTTGATTTCTCGTCAACTATTCTTGCCGTAATGGTTGTTCTTTTTGCGGGCACAACCATGGATTCCGGTGTACGCCTTCAGCGCTACATTATTCAAGAGTGGGGTGAGATTTATTCCATTAACGCATTAAAAAGTGGTTTGGTAGCAACGTTAGTTGCGGTTGGCTGCTGTTTGCTATTGGCTTTCGGTGCAGGTGGCGCATCGGGTAGTGGTGGTATGATTATATGGCCGCTGTTTGGCTCGACCAATCAGATCCTAGCAAGCCTTACACTGCTCGTTATTTCAGTCATGCTTATCAAGCTCGGCAGACCTGCAAAATACACCCTAATTCCTATGGTATTTGTACTGGTCATGGCTTTCTTCGCAGGGCTGATAAAATTAAAAGAATACTATGTTGAAGGAAATTACTTACTGGTGTTCTTAGATGCCGTGGTCCTCGTTGTATCTGTCCTTGTCATGTTAGAGGCGTTCTCGGTGGTGTCTAAACTAAAAAAAGCGCAGCAGAGCAACTAAAACGTGACACAAAGGTTTTTCATGGTTGACCTCGTAGTCTAAAAAGCACACTCACGAGACAGTCAACATTCGGCCAGTACATTTGTACTGGCCATTTTTCTTTCCTGGTAATTACTACAATCAATTTTGTCGATTTTCTGTCACACTCCACATCTGGTATTATGTACAAGTTTTCTATATTGTTATTTGTGCTTTGAACACAATTCTAGCGCCAAATAACCAGCGAGGCTGTGTGTCAGATATTATTTTACTTGCTCAAAATTTCTTAGCGCTCTTCGTGGAGTCTGCACCTTGGTTGCTGCTAGGCCTGCTTGTGGCAGGCATCATGCACGAATTAGTCCCTGTGACTTTTTTGGAAAAGCACATGGGAAGCGCTTCGTTTGGTTCAATCAGTAAAGCAGCCATTATTGGTGCCCCGTTACCGCTTTGCTCTTGCGGGGTGATTCCAGCTGCACTTGGCTTGCGCCGCAGCGGGGCATCCAAGTCTTCAACCATATCATTTCTTGTCTCTACGCCAGAAACCGGCGTAGATAGTGTTTCTGTGTCTTATGCGCTGCTAGGCCCGCTATATGCCATTGTCCGGCCTATTGCGGCGATACTTAGTGCAATCTATGCTGGCTTAATGGTGCGTTTTTTCGCAGAGCCAGATACACAAAACAAGCATCAACATCAGGTAGACCATTCTCAGTCGGCTTGCTGTTCGTCAAACGCAAAGCCCGAACCACAGGCTAAAACATCCTGCTGCGCCAGTGAGCATTCGTACGATCATGACGACGCAAATCTGGCATCACAGACGGGTGTTATTCAGTCTTCCAAAGTGACTAAAGTGTTCGCTTACGCCAGTGGTAAATTACTTGAAGATATTGTGGTTTGGTTATTGATTGGCTTAGCGCTGGCCGCCGCTATCAAAACCTGGGTACCCACAGATTTCCTTACCCAGTGGGGCGATGGCATTATCGCTATGCTAGTAATGGCGCTGATTGGCATTCCTATGTATATATGTGCAACTGCATCTACGCCCCTAGCCGTTGGCTTTCTCGCTGCAGGGTTATCACCAGGTGCTGTATTGGTCTTTTTAATGGCAGGGCCGGCAACAAACGTATCGACGATGGGAATGATTAAGCAAGAAATGGGCGCGCGCACCCTAGTGCTTTATTTATTTAGTGTAATATCTGCAAGTATCGGATTTGGCTACGTGCTCAACTACTTGGTCTCATCTTTTTCATTGGCGTCTATGATAAAAACTGAGAGTCATGTTCACGAACACGGTGCTAACGTTCAGGTGATTTACGCAATGTGCGCAATGTTGTTAGCTGGGTTGATGTTAAGACTAGGTTTTCAAAAACTGAAAAACTACCGTCAAAACCAGGCGCAGCAATCGGCGTGCTGCGGTTAGGTTATATCTTTCACTCCTTCTTATATTTCGCATGCGCTCTTTTTGTTGTGAATAGAGCGCTTGTATATCCTGTTCTATTATCCATAATAGTCGCTCAATTTATTAAAAATAAACCGCGTATAACCCTACAAGGACGCTTGGAATAACGACATGCTTTTACTAATTGTGTACGTCTTCATTGCACTGGGCTTTTCTTTTTTGTGCTCTATTGCCGAGGCTGTGATTCTAAGTGTTTCATCTGCTTACATTTCGGTGCTGGAAAAAGAGGGGAAGCCTAGTGGTGCCTTGCTTCGCAAGCAAACCGACAATATTAATACACCGCTATCAGCCATACTTACATTAAATACGATTGCGCACACCATGGGCGCTGCTGGTGCAGGTGCACAGGCCGCTGCCGTGTTCGGTGATGCCTACTTGGGCATTATTTCCGCCGTACTTACCTTACTTATTCTTATTTTTTCAGAAATTATTCCAAAAACACTTGGGGCGACCTATTGGCGTGCACTTGCGCCAGTTACTGCGTATTTTTTGAAGTATCTCTCAATTATCCTCATGCCATTCGTGAAAATGTCAGCATTGATGACCAAGGGATTTAAAGAAGATAGCCCGCTTCGAGGTTTAAGCCGCAGTGAATTACACGCTATGGCAGAACTATCTGGTCAGGAAGGCCAGCTTGCAAATCACGAAGCCGTATTTTTACAGAGTTTGTTGAGCCTGCACGAGTTAAAAGTAAAAGATGCCATCACTCACCGTACTGCCCTTTTCAAAGTGTGTGAGACGATGACGGTGGAAGAGTTTTTTCATAAACATGCCAACATTGAGTTTTCCCGCATACCAATATTTGAAGATCAAGACTCAGAAAATATTACTGGATTTGTTATGCGCTCAGACCTGTTGGTGGCCCAAGCACGAGGGAACACAGATAAACCACTTTCTGCATATGCGAAAGATATGGTCACCGTACTTAATACCATGCCCTTATCAGTAACCTTCGAACACTTTATCAATAAGCACGTACATATGCTCTTGGTGGTTGATGAATACGGCGGTTTGGAAGGGGTGCTTACCCTTGAAGACCTGCTTGAGCGTTTATTGGGTGTGGATATTATTGATGAAAAAGATACCACGGTAAGTATGCGCCGCTTAGCAAAAATGATGACAAAGCGCAAAGAGCAGATGATGATAAAAAATGTGCCTGATGCGTCACTTGAAAATTCCCCGAAGAAAAATTTCTCGAAGAAAAAATAATCTGAGGAAAAAGTAGATAAAAATGTCCGCCATTATTAAGGATGATGATATGAAACGTGTTACATGGAAAAAGGTGTTCAGTACTGGCTATTCACAAAAACAGGTTGCTAAGCGAAATGCATTGTCGCTGACTTTTGCTGCTGCGCTCTCTTCCAGCGTCGCTGGAAGTGCAGTAGCTCAAGAGCTCAGCATTCCCTGTGATGAAGTGGAAGAAAAAGCGCTCGCTGAAGCCAAAGATGACGAAGTTAAGCGTATAAGTGCATTTACCCCGGCTGCCCCATTAGAACGAGTCGATCCTAAATACCCCTCTTCAGCAGCCAGAAAAGGTCGTGAAGGCTGGGTAAGGTTGAGCTACGTTATCGATGAAGAAGGCAGAGTAAAAGACCCAGTGGTAGAAGATTTCTTCGGAAGTCCCTCTTTCAAAAAAAGTGCACTATCAGCCGTCAAAAAGTGGCAGTATAGCCCGGCAATTAAGGATGGCGAACCCACTCAGCAATGTCATCAGGCTGTTCAAATGGACTTTTCTATGGTCGGAAAAAGTGGTGCTACGCGTAAATTCATCAAAGCTTATAAAAACGTAGACGATATATTTAAAGCGGGCGATCTTGAAGCGGCTGATGAGGCGTTTCAAGAACTTGAAAGTTGGGATACGCTAAACCGCTATGAAAACGCGTGGTTGCTTAACTTAGAGTCGCAACTTGCAAATGAGCAAGGTGATATTGAAAGGGAAGCACGAAGCCTTACTCGATTACTTGCCAGCAACGGACAGAAGCGTTTCAACAATGCGGTGTTTGATGAAGACTATATAGCTTACGTGCTCCAAAGAAAAATTCTTCTCGATGCCCAGCGCGGGTATTACGCAGAAGCGTTAAAGTCATATAGCGCGCTTCAAGAGATGGATGAGCAGGAAACACGCGAAGCAGAAATTGCGCCAATCGTTGATAAAATTAACGCATCCATCGCGTCTGATATCAACTTACAAGTGCCGGTGAGCATGGATGATGATGGACGCTGGTTTCACACGCTTGTACGAAATAAGTTTGCTTTTAACAACGTTCAAGGCGAACTTGATACCGTTGAAGTGCGCTGTGATACTCATAGAGAAAAATTCACTGTTGCTGAGGATCACATTTGGCATATTCCACAAAGCTGGGGGCAATGCCAGGTTATGGTTAAAGGTGACAGCGACACAACTTTCAATTTAGTTGAGGTTGCTGAAGGGTAAACCGATAAGCCGCATTTTGTTTAAAGGCCTACCGTAAGTAGGCAAAATGCGAACGCAATCATTAAAGTCAGCGAGCCACGTTTCATTAATAGTCGCCAAAACCAAAGTCAAAATTGTCATCAGATTCAATGGTTACCGTTAGCTTCCATTGCTTGCTCGTATCTGATGAAACAGATACAGAGCGGGTGCTAAAAGCTTGCTCACCGTCTACCAGAGGATGCCAGAAACTGACGCGGTATTCGCCTATTGGCAGCATAATAGTAGTTTGTCCTTCCTCATTCGTTTTTCCGAAGTAAGGCGAGTCGGAAACAACGATATAGCCCAACATCCAGTCATGGATGTTGCACCCGATATCGACGACACCGGCTTTTTCAAAACGCAGAGGCTCTGCGGTAAATTCCGTGTAGAGCTTTAGCTCGAACTGCTTGGTAGGAGAAAAAGAATAGACGTGATGAAATAAACTATCTGCGTTTGGAAAAGTCACTTCAGTGCCTGCGGGTACGACTAACACATGTGGCACAAATTGTTTATCTACCTGATTCATTATTGCCGGCTGGTAGGAAGGTATTTGACTCTCATCTAATTCGAATTGCGGAGTGAATAAAAACACGCCGTCCTTCACCAGATTAGCACTGTCGTCTTCCAATAATATTGAGAAGGTTACCATCTCGGCTTTCTCACCTACCGCGATACCTGAATAGGCAATGAGAAAGAAGGCGCTTAAAAGTAGTTTATTTTTCATTTAATCTAATTACCAACGAGGTTAGCTGCATTTAGAAATGCTTTCGGTAAATCTAAGAATAGACCTACTAACACACAACCATATTACACCATTGGTATAAGACCTGCCGTATCTCCCTTTTACTTCACCTTCGGCGAGTATAAATGAACATTAGCCAGGCAAGGATAGTGAACCGCAACTAAACGTGCGCAAACTGCCTAATCAGATTGTGATAAACGTGATGTAATCCATCTAGCTGTTCCCGCTCAGCATTGCCGCCATTGATAAGCGACTGAATACTCTGATCAAGCTGAAAAAGCGTTTCGCGCATGTGCTGGTCGCTCACCATGCTCTGTATCCAAGTGATAGCTGCAATGCGTTCTCCTTTGGTCACTGGCGTAACTTTATGCAGGCTCGATGAGGGATACAGAACTGCACTGCCGGCGTCGCACTTTACTTTTTGCTCGCCGAATCCGGTTTGAATAACTAATTCCCCGCCTTCATAGTCTTCTTTGGGCGTTAAGAAAACGGTCATCGACATATCGCTTCTCAATACATCTGGGGTGTTCGGAATACGCATAATGGCAGCATCGACATGATAGCCATAGGTCTGGGACTCGCTATAGCGATTAAAGCAAGGCGGAAAAATACGTTGAGGTAGTGCGCCTGAAATAACTTTAGGGCTATTGCCCAGCTTGCTCAGTAGCGCGTTAGCAAGTTGCTGAACACGAGCATCCTGAGCGTCTGCCTGACCATTATTTTTGACGCCGGCAGCCATGCCCATTGCCGTACTCTTCCCGTCATTAAAGGGAACCTTCGCCAACTGCTGACGAAACTGAGCCACTTCATCTCTTGTCAGAAGGTCTTCAATAATAATCATTCTTCAACGCTTATAAGATAGTTGTTGGGTAAATAAAACTAGGCGGTTGCCCGCCTAGGTCGTGCTAGCATTAAAACTCGTAGCTAACGGTACCAGTAATGTTGCGGCCATCACCAATATACATGAAGGCGCCAGAACGGTAGGCTGCCGTCCAGTATTCTTCGTCAAACAAGTTTCCAATGTTAACACGGAAAGTCAGTGACTCTGAGTGGTAGTAGTTAGCGAATAGGTTCACTACTTGGTAATCAGGCACTACGATTGAGTACTCGCCAGTTTCAGCGCTATAGCCAGCGGCCGTGTCAGGCTGACCGCCATACATTTCTGATTGATAGCTGTAATCACCACCAAAGGCAAATTTCTCGTTAGGCTGATAACGCATTTGAATATAGAAGCTCTCATCGGCAAAGTTACTTAGCGCTAAACCAAGGTTATCTTCACTGTATGATTTAAGTACTTCTGAGTCCATAAACGCAGCTGATGCCTGAATGCTAAGCTTATCGGTTATGTCACCGCTTAAACCAAACTCAATACCTTCTACGCGGTTTTCACCGGTATTCAATGTGCCAAGCGTTGAGTAGGCATCACCTACACTTTCATGTACATCACTTTTGGTTATACGGAAAAGTGCTGCATTCGCTACTAGCTTTTCATTGAACAGTGACCATTTGGTACCTAACTCGATGTTTTCTACTTGTTCTGGGTCTGCTTGCGATGCTTGCTCAGGCGTGCCACAAATACCGCCGTAACCACAGTTAGCACCTAGGTCAGATTCGCCGCCATTAATATTTGTTGCAGTACTGTAAGAAGCGTAAATATTGCCATTTTCGGTCACATCGTAAACTAGGCCTAAGTGACCGTTGTATAGTTCATCTGAGAACTCGTATAGGTCGCTGGAGGTTTGGTTGCTATAGTCATAACTATCTACACGGAGGCCTGCGAAAACGTTAAAGTTTTCAGTTAATTCAAAAGTATCCATGACATATAGCGAGTAGGTTTCAATATCAAACAGCGCGTCAACGTCGCCACGGGTAAAGGCTTTACCCATTAATGAACCGATATTATCAACTTCATTGCCCTCACCATCTAATAAGCAGTAGCTTTCAGATACGCCGCGTCGACCACTGGTTAAGCAGTTAGATGGATTGGTGTAGTCCATATTAAACACGCCGTTGTCTACAGACTCATCGGTATATTCAAAACCAAATACAAAGCGGTGATCTAGACCTGCAAAATTTGTGTCCCAGAATAGGTTGAACTGTGTGGTGACATAGTCCACTTCCTGCCAGCCTTGATGGTTGCTCAATGAAAGCGTATACGCCCCTGGTGCAGTTGGGTCTGTATCGGCGCGATTAGTACCACTCATACCGGTCGTAATGTATTCGTTTTCCGTTTTACCCACGCGGGTGGCATTGTAGAAGCGCACGTTATCGCTAATGTCATACTCAGTACGCAAGGTGAATGTTGTCACTTCCGAGTTTTGGAAGTCTTCATCTTGCGCGTACACAGGAATATCTTCTAGAGGATAACCTGCGTCTCTATCGTAGTAGCTACCCAAGTCAGGAATGTCTTCTGCATTAAGGTAGTAAAGGTCGCCAGTAAATGACAAACGGTCGGTAGGTTGATTCACATAAGAAAGCTGAACCCCTTCACGATCACGCTCTATACCTTCACGGCCGGGCTTATCTTCTGACGAATAAAGCCCATTTAAGCGCACCGCGCTGGTTTCAGTAAGGGTTTTGTTTAAATCGACGGTTACACGCTTGTGCTCGTCTGTACCAACAGCGGCATCTACGCGGCCAAAGTTATAAGCGGTTGATGCTTTTTTAGTAATTGAGTTAACCGCACCACCTGAAGAGCCACGGCCTGCAAAGGTTGAACTCGGGCCTTTTGTAATTTCAACACGCTCGGTTGCGAAGCTTTCACGGGTTGTCATACCCGGGTCGCGCAGACCATCAACAAATACATCACTACGCGCTTCGTGGCCACGAATAATGTAGCGGTCACCAAAAGCATTACCATTCTCACCCGTACCTAACGTTACGCCAGCTTGCGCTTGTAATATGTCTTTAAGGTCGGTTCTGCCGCTTTCTTGAATTTGGTCTTGAGTAAGAACACTAATGGTTTGTGGTGTGTCTACTAAGTCAGCCAAACGGCGAGGATCACCTGACTTGTTGTAGCGATAGATAGACTGCTGAACGCCATGAATGCGAATGAGCTCTATGGCTTCATCGGATGACGCTTTACATTCAGCAGATGTCGCCTCGTCGCACTTCTCTACATTTTCCTGTGCCATAGCTGCACCGCTGCCAAAGGCAAGCGCTGCGGCGATGGTTTGTGCGCCCATCGTTAATTTAGTGTTTTTCATCATGTTTCCCTTGAGTGTGTGTAAGGATGATGAAGTCTATTTAATTAGTCTGGAAATGTAAATATAAATGATAACTATTATCATTGGTAAAATATAAAAGGAGTTTTAAGCAATAGTTAAAAGAGACAAGGCGTAGCGTAACTTACCAGCGTTTAAAGGAATTTCTTCTACATGTTGGTGTTCTAGATATTAAAGGGGAAAGTCAATCTTAACGATCACGCCCGATTCATCCTCTCTGTCATATAAGAAAAGATGCCCCTTATGGAATGTGGCAATCATGTTGGCGATATAAAGTCCAAGTCCTAGGTGGGGAGAGTGAACAGAATTTTGCACATCGTTCTCTTTTCTTACCGAAACCATAGATTGGGTGAGCTGGTTTTTCATGCCTTTTGGCAAAAGCGGGCCTGGATTACTTACGGTTAGTACAGCCTGCTTGTCCTTCTTTTCAAGAGCGATAAGTATTTCGTCGTTGTCTTGGCTGAAATCTACAGCGTTTGAAATAACCTTATCAAAGAGTTGAGCGACAAGTTCGGCAGAGCCATAAACCATCATAGAACGGTTTGTTGTAGAAAACTGCCACAGTCGCTGAGCGTAGGCATGCTTGTAGCCTTCAACACAGCCCTGTATCACTTCGACAATGTTGAAATTAGCCATGTCTTCTTGCGCAATGGCTTGTTCTAATCGCGTTGCCTCACTCATGCTGTTTAAGATACTACTCAAACGACTTACACCCGATTGGGCCCGTTCTATAAACACCGCCTGCTGGTCAGCATCGCTCACGTGAGTCAGCATATCCAATGACGACTTCACTACAGCGATAGGGGTTCTTAATTCGTGAGATAAGCGAGATGCCATGTTTTCTAGATAAGAGTTGTACTGCTGCAACCGCAGTAGTACATCGGCGAACGAGCGTGACAAGTCACCGATTTCGTCACGCTGATTCGATACTGGCATGGTGCCAATAATTTTCCCATTGTCATCAATCACGGATTCGGTGCTATCGCGAAGGGCGCGAATGCGATTCGAAATTCGCGTGGCGAATAGTAAGAGTCCTAATGTGCCTATGGTCATGACTGCCAAAATAACGTGGAAGAGTTGTTCTAGTGCCCGGTTTCGCAGCGTGCGAATACCATTGGTCGTCTGTTCTACAATGACCGCTCCCATCACGTTTCCTTCGATAAAAATGGGGTAGGCTGCAGAAAGTATTATGGCTTTATTATCGGGGGATAAGCGCCACAGTGAATCAGGCTGTCCGTTAAGTGCTGTCCCTAAATCTTGCCCGGCAAGTGCGTAAGCGTCATCTAGTTCATCAACAAAATCTGAAGGCGGTCTCGTAAGAATTTGATAGTAAATAGGTAGTAACCACTTACTTTCTATCCAATGCCATAGTGAATTGGAAGGTACTTCTTTTTCGTCTACTTTTATCCCAGTAGCAGACTGAATGTCGCCTGCCCGTGCGAGTACTCGTTTGTGCTTATCCACGACCCACACACGAGAGTCGGCATATTTAAGCCCTGCCAATATGCGTTCAATTTCAGGCGAAGGGGTAATAACGGTACCAAGCTCATCGAGTTCTTTGGTGTTCGCTGTGCCAATGGCATATTGTTTTAGTCGGCGTACTTTATCGTCGACATCAACAACAGAAAACGCTAACCCGCTGGTGGTCATAGATAAAGGAAAGCGCAGTTCAATGTTGTAGCCAGTGACGGTTTCCTGCCAGCGCCCCTGAATAGCGAGCGCGTTTTCTATTGCTCTTGTTGTGGCGGTGCTGTCCGAAAGTTTGTAAGCATTTACCCAGCCACTTTCATAGGGGGCAACTACGTATCTTGCTAGCTCACCCAGAGAAGTTTCCAGACCTATGAGCAGGTGGTCGCCCGTTTCTACACTTAAACTATTGGGCTGTCGCCATAGTAAAACGTCATCATTAACTTCAAACATGGCATACAGAAATTGACCATAGCGCCCCACCATATGCTTAAACGATAAACTCGTTGGTTCGCCGTTGAACCCATTGTAATACTCAATAACCTTGTCATTGCCATACTCACTGATTAACTCACCGACCTGCTGCCAGTCGTTAAGTTCGCCATCAAGTCGAATGGGTGATGGAATAGGCGGCGCGTATAGGTCGGTGCCGGGGCGTACGTCTTGAAGGTAAGCTGATTGGCTGTCAAATAAGGCTGGGCGCTCATGAAGCGCAGTGGCGACGGCTCGGGCCGTCCCTATCATGGTTTGCTCTTGACCATTTCGCAGGTACTGTTCAAGTTCCCAAACGTAGTTATAACCCAGGTAGGGGATGGTGAACAGGAACAGCGACAGCACCATAAGCTGAAGACGAATAGAAAAGCGAAATCCCATGGTTTTAGTCGGTTGCCCCTGATGTTTATAGTCGGTTTACTGCGGCCTTAGCGTACACTTTTTAAAGTTGCCAGCGATACCCCATGCCGTAAACCGTATCGATATGATCAAAGTTTGGGTCCAGCTGTACAAACTTCTTACGTATACGCTTAATATGAGACGTAATCGTTGTGTCGTCTACCACCATTCTCGACTCATCCATAAGCTGTTGACGACTCTTTACGTGACCTGGGCGCTTGATTAGCGCATGCAACATCCAAAATTCGGTAACTGTGAGTAAAACGGGTTGGTTTTGCCAGCTTACGGTCATTCTCGACACGTCAACTTTTAAGTCTCCTACTTTCAGCTCATCTTTTTGGTCAGTAGGTGCGGCGAGTAAGTCTGTGCGCCTAAATAGAGCTGCAATACGCGCTAGCAAGTGGGCCATACTAATATCTTTGGTCAGGTAGTCGTCGGCGCCCATTCGAAGGCCACTGATAGTATCTACATCGTTATCTCGCGCGGTAAAAAAGATAATGGGAAGGGTTTGTGAAAGTGCGCGCAACTGTTGACACAACATAAAGCCCCCTTCTATCTCATCTTTCAAACCAATATCAATAATGGCTAAGTCGGGTAGGGTGTGGTTAAACGCCTCGGCAGCAGAAGGCCTATCTTCATAAGCATTTACGCTATAGCCCTGGGCTTTGAGCGCCATGATGTAATTTTCGCGAATGGCCGCGTCATCTTCCACTAATGCAATTGTCTTTGGCATACATTAACCCGCAAATATAAATCTGATAGAGCGCATACTATACCTATGAATGAAACCTATTGCCTAAGTTCGACATAAAATCCATAAGCCTGCCTCATTTGCGCCATATTTGAGGTGCACATGGCAATAACTTCACTCATATAACACCTTTGAAGCTAGCTATTACGCTGCTTAATGCGGCTATATAAAGATTAGAGGGACATGGGCTTCAAAGCATCACTATATTTCCACAATTGAAAACTTTTTCTGCCATGAATGTCGCGTTTAATAGTAGGTGTCTGTTGAACGATATACCGCTGAAAAGTGAGATATTCGATACAGCCGGATGTACTGTGAACACATACTTTATTGGTATGTTGCATAAACAGTACCGTAGAAACGGTAAGGCTGAACTTCTACGTTAAAAAGCTACCCTTTGCGCTGCGTGCTTCCCCAACGGTACGCAGTGCTTTTTTATGCCGAGAAAACGGTATTCGCCGGCTATGAATGTAAACATGCCCTAGTCTTTCGCTTTCATCTCTTCGCTTTTCAATCTCGCAAGTAGACTTGAAAATGGTGTTTTCGCTATTACCTTGTGAAATAGCAGAACTTGATTCAACAGAACTGCTTTAAACAACCACTAAACGCGAGTGTATTCATTTAATAGCATGAACTAGGTTACACTTCGTAAGTTGATTTCTAAATCTCTCTAAAGTTGGTTAGGGCGTGCTGACCTTTGGTGCACATCAAAGGTCAACACGTCTTAGTGGACACACTCTCACTACGGGCAAATCATGAAAGCGTTGGACATTACAGGGTTAACCAAAACCTACAAAGGTGGCGTACAGGCGCTAAAAGGCGTCGATCTTACGGTACAAGAAGGGGATTTTTTTGCTCTACTTGGCCCCAATGGGGCGGGCAAATCTACCACCATCGGTATTATCAGTTCTCTCGTAAACCAAACCAACGGCAGCGTTTCCGTGTTCGGCTACGATTTAACAACGCAGAAAGAGCAGGCTAAAGCATGCATTGGTTTGGTACCACAAGAATTTAACTTCAATCAGTTTGAAACGGTACTGCAAATTGTGCTGAATCAAGCAGGCTATTATGGTGTGCCGCGCAGTGTGGCCAAAGAGCGCGCTAAAAAGTACCTCGCTCAGTTAGATTTGTGGGAAAAGCGGGATGCACGCGCCCGCGAATTATCTGGCGGTATGAAGCGTCGTCTTATGATTGCCCGGGCGTTAATGCATGAACCGAAACTACTTATTCTTGATGAGCCAACGGCTGGCGTAGATATTGAAATTCGTCGCTCAATGTGGGGGTTCTTAGAAGAGATTAACCGTCAAGGGATCACCATTATCCTCACCACGCACTATCTTGAAGAAGCGGAGATGCTGTGTCGCAACATCGCTATCATCAATAAGGGCACGATTGTAGAGAACACCAGCATGAAGGCATTATTATCGAAGCTAAATGTAGAAACCTTCGTGCTTGATATCAAATTACCGGACGCAGTAGAGAGCGACATGTTGCTCTCTGGCTTCGAGCATCGCCTTATTGATGATCACACGCTTGAAGTCGATGTTGAAAAAACCGAAGGCTTAAACCCAGTATTTATGCAATTAAGCGAAAAGGGAATACAGGTCATGAGTATGCGCAATAAATCAAATCGCCTTGAAGAGTTGTTCGTACGTTTAGTTGAATCGGCCAAGCAGGCTGGCTAAGCGGATAACGGTAAAGGTAAAAAACAATGAAAAATGAAAGTACGCCAATGAACACAGAACAAAATGTGGGGTGGTTTAAGCAAAACTACGTTGCACTCACCACCATTTGGATAAAAGAATGCACGCGTTTTTTACGCATATGGGTACAAACTCTTGTGCCTCCGGCTATTACGATGAGCTTGTATTTTGTCATTTTTGGCAGCCTGATCGGTAACCGAATAGGTCAAATGGGTGGCTTTACCTACATGGAGTTTATTGTACCGGGTCTTATCATGATGTCGGTGATCACAAACTCATACGCCAATGTGTCTTCATCTTTTTTCAGCGCTAAATTTCAACGCAATATTGAAGAGTTATTGGTGTCACCCGTGCCCACGTCAGTGATTATCCTTGGCTATGTAGGCGGCGGTGTGGCGCGCGCCATACTTATAGGCATAATTGTTACTTTAGTGTCGCTCTTTTTTGTGGATGTGCAAATACATCACCTTGGTATTATTGCACTCACGTTACTGCTCACTTCAACTCTCTTTGCTACGGCAGGGTTAATTAATGCCATATTCGCTAAAACCTTTGATGATATTAGCGTAGTGCCGACCTTTGTTCTAACGCCACTCACCTATCTGGGGGGCGTATTCTACTCACTTACGCTGCTACCAGAGTTTTGGCAATGGGTAAGTAAAGCGAACCCTGTCGTATATATGGTGAACGGTTTCCGCTATGGGTTCTTAGGTGTGTCTGACGTGAGCGTAACGTTGTCGCTAAGTTTACTTGTGGGCTTCAATGCGCTGCTATTTAGCGTGGCGTACTACCTACTTAAAACCGGCAAAGGCATTCGTAGCTAATGGCAAGTGGTAACTCAAGAGAAATTACAACATCGCAGGTGGGTATTCACGATAAGTTAGACGACTTGGTGAAAAAATATCAGGTAAGTGAAAATAAAAGGCCCATTAGCGATCATACGCAATCAGCCTTCGATGAGGTTTGCGCCTGGCTCAAAGGGGTTGAAGGCGAAGTGATTTTAGATTCCTGCTGTGGTGTGGGTGAAAGTACGGCAAATATCGCCAAAGCGAATCCCCATGCTCGGGTTATTGGTATTGATAAATCTGCACTACGGGTAGACAAGCACGCGTATTACAGCGCGCCGCAGGATAACTATCGGGTGATCCGCGCTGACGTGAATGACTTTTGGCGTTTGGTAAAGCAATCGGATTGGAATATAACACAGCACTTTCTGCTATACCCCAACCCGTACCCTAAAAAGACCCAAGTTCAAAAGCGCTGGCACGGCAGTGCGGCCATGGTGGATTTGATGGCGATAACGCCTAATATTCAGGTACGCAGTAACTGGCTTATTTACGTGATGGAGTTTGCGCAAGCAGCGAAACACTACGGCATGGTGTCAGACTTATCTGAAGTAACCGGAGAAAACCACATGACGCCTTTCGAGCGAAAGTACCGGGGAAGTGGCCAGTCGTGCTGGCAGCTTAATTGTCGTAGCGAAGAAAGCTGATATGGCTTACCCGGTATAAGACTCGTTTAATACCTGTACTAATGCAGACAAAGATAGGTTAATACTCTGACTTACGGGGCAAAGTGATCAATGGCGGTCCACAGAAAACAAGATGGCAGCATCTCGCTGCAACAGTGTTTGTTCTGCTTGATCCGCTTACCCTTTCTGTTTTTGCACAATGCGTTCCTTGGCAATGTTAATGACGGGCATTGGCGCTTCGGACATTCGCCAATGGCGGGCTAAACACGTAGCCTTGTGCATAGCGTATGGGAAGCCGTTTGACGCTTTCAAGGTGCGCCTCATCTTCAACTTGCTCAGCAATAGTACTGATACCATGACGTTCACACAGCAGTAGCAGGTAATCAACATACTCTCGCACAGCGTCTTGTTGGTCGTAATGCTTAATTAACCCACCTGCCAGTTTTATCCCTCTTATTGGTAAATTTACAAGTGCGCGTATATTTCCCGGGCAAGAGCCTACATTATCGATAAACACCCCCAGTCCCGCATGCATGCTTTTTTCAATAAATGCGGTCAAGCCTTTGGGGTTAGATAATGCGGTCGAGGCGCTAACTTCGATGCTTACGCGCTCCGGCATAGGGTAGCTAGCTAAGTGCATGATTAAGGTATTAGTGAGCGCTTCATTATATAAATCCCTGGCAGTGATGTTGATGTTCCAGGGAATATTGACATCGTGAAAATAGCTTGCGCATTGCACAAACATACTTGTAGCGAGCGTGTTTACATGTTGCTCTCGTTCAATAAGGTAAAGAAACTCACTCGGAAGAAATGTTTTATCGCCTTGGGTAATGAGGCGTGCTAAACATTCATATCGCCACACCCCCTGGCTCTGCAGATCCACGATAGGCTGAAAATAAGGCACGATATCTTCGATGGAGAAATTCTCGGATATTTCGCGTATAGGCATAAACCGACCTCCTTGCGTTGTCGTATTAATAGTGCACGTAGGTTTAATTGCTCCTTAACCTTGGCTTGTATAGCGGGTTTAACATCAACACTATTCACAAATTAAATATAGTAGAGAGTCTGAAACTTTGCGGCGCTTATTTTAAAGTAGTAATGTGTGTTACTCAGTTCGCTTGTTATTGGTAAACCGCGTTCCACGGTTAGACGGCGTGTATGTTAACGCTGACTAATCGGTCTGCATTACTGGTTTAGTGCAACGAATTGCTTAGCGCTGCCTCTTGGCGAGCTAGGCAATCTGATGTAAAGTGCGACACCCTGAAAGTGTTGTGATAGTTTTCAGGTTTGGCAACGAATGGACCGCGCCAATATACTTCAGCTTGACCGGTAATTCTTTCGGATAAGCGAGTAAATAGCTGCACTAATATCTGCATGCTAGATGGCTGAACGGAATGGTAAGTGTCAGGCCGGTATCCTACAAGAGCGCCTGTTTATTTCGCCTTGTAAACGTAGAGCGAAATGTGTGAATGTTTTAAGTATGAGGTGTGTTGAGTGGGTGAAGCGCAAGTTAGTTTAGAGCACCTGTTTAGGGTCTTTACCAAACCTGAACACAAAGACTCAAAGCTGGCTCAAATTGAGCAGCATTTATCTGACAATATCTTAGATTTTTTGTCGCAGCACGTGGTGACGAAGAAGACATCGTTAGAAGAAATTGAAAAAGACTTTTCAGACTCGAAAGTACCTGAGTCGCCAGAATTTGTGTCGACGCATGCTGAAAGCTTACTTGATAAGCTCGTCGCGCATTCTGTTAATACCTATTCTCCTACTTTTATCGGTCATATGACCTCTGCGCTGCCTTATTTTCACTTACCCCTTTCTAAGTTGATGGTGGGGCTTAATCAGAACCTAGTGAAAATTGAAACGTCGAAAGCCTTCACGCCATTAGAGCGGCAGGTACTGGGAATGATGCATAACCTAGTGTACGACCAGCCCCAACGTTTCTATGACGAACATTTGCACAGTGCTGCACATTCGTTAGGTGCATTCTGCTCAGGTGGTACTATCGCTAACATCACTGCCTTGTGGGTAGCGCGAAACAAACTCCTTGGCCCTCAAAAGGGGTTTCCAGGGATTGCGAAAGCCGGTCTGGCAGCGGCATACCGGCATCTCGGTGTAAATAACGTAGGCGTGATGTGCTCTAAGCGTGGTCACTACTCTCTGTCTAAAGCTGTTGATGTACTAGGTTTAGGCCGCGACCAGCTACTAACAATCCCGGCGCCACGACAAACGCTAGACCCCGCGAAAGCCCTTCGTATCGGTAAACGCTATCACGAAGAGGGCAATAAGCTGCTCGCCATTGTCGGCGTAGGCGGCACTACCGAAACCGGGCATGTAGACCCTCTTGATGAATTGGCAGACGTTGCTAAAGAATTAGGTTGCTGGTTCCACGTAGACGCTGCTTGGGGTGGAGCAACGCTGTTTTCTTCACGCTACCGCGATAGATTAAAGGGTATCGAGCGAGCAGATTCGGTCACCATTGATGCTCACAAGCAAATGTATGTGCCTATGGGCGCTGGCATGGCGCTATTTAAAGACCCTCAACATGCCAATGCAGTAAGACATCACGCACAGTATATATTGCGTGCCGGCTCGAAAGATTTAGGAGCCACTACACTCGAAGGCTCACGGAACGGTATGGCCATGATGGTGTATTCGGCATTACACATCTTTGGTCGCAAAGGTTACGAGTTGCTTATTGACCGCAGTATTGATAAGGCGAAAGATTTCTCGCACATGATTGATAAAGCGCGTGACTTTGAGCTGACCACTACGCCTACGTTATCGTTATTGACCTACCGTGTGTGTCCTGAAGAAGTACAAGAGAAACTCAAGCACGCCGATGCAAAAACGCGTAACGCTATTAACGAAAAGATTGATGCCCTTGTTGTTGCGGTCCAAAAGCAGCAGCGTGAGGCGGGTAAGTCATTTGTTTCTCGTACCCGTTTAGAAGCGCCTGATTATCCATCTCAGTGCATAACGGTATTTCGCGTAGTTTTAGCCAATCCGTTAACTAGCCACAATGATTTGGCGGCGATATTGGCAGAGCAACACTTGATTGCTAAAGAAACGCAGGCGTGGAAAGAGCTAATGGAATTTGTTCAAGAGTCAGAAAAGGTTGCGTCCTAGCTAGCCGCACATTCAAAATGCTAAAGAAAAAACGCCCGACATTGCAGCTGCTAAATCGGGCGTTTTTTATTGTTGAATTACGCAGCGCGCTACAATGCTAGCTGACTGTATAAGCCAAGTGACAGGCGTTACTATCGCGTAATTTGAAGGTTATCAATAAGCCGAGTTTTACCCATAAACATAGCAACGAGCAAAACAAGCTTTTTGTCGGTTTCTTTGGCTGCCTGAAAAGTACTCGCGTTAACAACCTGACAATAATCTTTCTTAAAGCCTTTGGCTTCAAGGTTAGCGATCATCGTCTCTTCTAATGCTGTAAAGTTAACGTTGCCTTTTTCGATGCTGCTTTTTACGCGCTGCATTTCTTCATAAATAGCACTGGCGGTAGCCTTTTCTGCCTCAGTCAGATAGCCATTGCGGGAGCTCATTGCTAACCCAGAGGCTTCGCGCTCGGTAGGTACACCATGAATCTTAACCGCCATTGATAAATCGTGAGCCAGCGCACGAATAACCTGTAGCTGCTGAAAGTCTTTTTCGCCGAAAAAAGCGTCATCAGGCTGAACCATGTTAAACAGCTTAGTGACAACAGTAGCGACACCGCGAAAATGACCAGGGCGGCTTGCCCCGCAATGAGAATCTGAAATGCCGGGTACTTCAACAAAGGTCTGAGCGTCAAGACCCGCAGGGTACATTTCTGCAACGCTGGGTAAGAATACCGCATCAGCTCCAACGGAAATAAGTTTGGCCTTGTCTTCTTCAATTGTGCGGGGGTAAGCGTCTAAATCTTCGTTTGCCCCAAACTGCATAGGGTTAACAAAAATACTAACGACAACTCTATTGTTGTGCTCCTTCGCTTTTTTAACAAGTTTCAGATGACCATCGTGCAGGTTCCCCATGGTGGGAACAAAACCAACGGTTTCGCCATTTCGCCGCCATGCATTAACGGTAGTGCGCAACGCTGAAATACTATCAACGACTTTCATAAATAACCTCGTTACTCGAAGCTGTGTTCAGCGGAAGGAAACGCACCGCTTTGTACATCTTCAATATACTTCGATACGGCTTTGCGCATATCGCCTGTTTCTACTAAATAATTTTTTGAGAATTTAGGCATATAGTTAGCGCTTATACCAAACATGTCGTGCATTACCAGAATTTGACCGTCGGTATCTTTACCAGCGCCAATACCGATAACTGGGATAGTGAGTGCTTCGCTTACGGCTTTGCCTAACGATGAGGGCACACACTCAAGCACTAATAATTGAACGCCAGCTTCTTCTAGCGCTTTCGCTTCGCTAAGTAGCTTTTCTGCTTGGCTTGCTTCTCGGCCTTGTACTTTAAATCCACCAAATACGTGCACTGACTGTGGCGTTAAACCTAAATGGCCACAAACAGGTACACCGCGCAGGTTCAGCCCTTTAATGGTGTCGCACAACCAACTACCGCCTTCCATCTTTACCATACTTGCACCTGCCGCCATTAAGGTGGCAGCGTTGGCATAGGTTTGCTCTGGCGTGGCATAAGACATAAATGGCATATCGGCTAACACAAAAGCGCGCTCGGTACCGCGGCGTACACTTTTAGTATGGTAAGCAATATCATCTATGGTGACTGGCAGCGTATCGTCTTGACCCTGGAGAACCATGCCTAAAGAATCGCCTATGAGCAATGCATCAACGCCTTGCTCATCGAACATTTTGGCGAAGCTGGCATCATAAGCGGTTAAAGACGTGATCTTTTCCCCGGCTTGCTTTTTCTTAAGCAAGCCCGAAACTGTTACTTTCTTCATGACATGTCTCAGATTGATATTTGTTGATATCGTGTGGCGAACTATACGGATTTTGAGGCTAATTGGAAGTGCGTAGGCGACGAAGCCCGTCTAGTGAACAGTTGGCTACCCACGCTGAAATGGGTTTACCGTCGTGCATAACCATATTAGGCGCAATCTCGAACAATGGCACCATAACGAACTCACGCTCAGCCATTCCATAATGCGGAATGATTAAGTCTGCGGTATCGATATTTTCGCTGCCGTACAGCAAGATATCGAGATCTAAAGTACGTGGCCCCCAACGCTCGCCTTTGCGTTCACGACCCTCTTCCAGTTCTATACGTTGAAGCTGCTTCAGCAACCCGTGAGGTTTTAACGATGTTTCTATTAAGCAGACAGCGTTAATATAATCAGGTTGATCTTGTGGGCCCATAGGCTTGCTCGCGTACAGCGATGAGACTTTCAGAACTCGCGTATCTTCGATTTTACCAATAGCCTCAAAGGCTCGCAGGGCTTTGCTTTGACTATCGCCAAGATTGCTTCCAATACCGATATAAACGTGTTCTTTATTCATCAGGACCTCGTTTCGCAGGCTTACGCTTGCGTTTACGTGGTGGGCCCTTTGCTCCGCCTTCACTTTTTCGAAGGGCATTGAGCATACCTTTTTGTTTGCCGTTGTCCGCGTGCTGGAAGTGTGTCCACCACTGAGCTAGTTCAAGAAGGTCACCACCTTCTATTTGTCCTCGAACTAGCAAAAAGTCATAGCCAGCTCGGAACTTAGGGTGCGTGAGAAGTTGAAATGCACGGCGCCCGAAACGTTTGGGGAGGCGTTGCTGTAAAATCCAAATGTCACGTATCACGGTAGAGAAGCGCTTGGGTATCATAATACGTTGAATCTGACGCGAAATAACCTCGCCAGAGGCAATGTTAAACGCATCAAAAGCATTTAAGCCAGACTCACTTTGCAAGCGCTGCGATTGTTCTTCAAGGGGGTACCAGAGTAACGCAGCGTATAAAAATGCCGGTGTAACGCGCTGATTGCTATTAATACGCTCATCGGTATTGGCAAGCACCCGTCGTATAAACTGCATTTCTCGGCTGTTTTCATCTTTTAAAAACGGCGCAAGCTGTGGAAATAAAGGTTCAATTAAGCCGTATTCGTGCAGCATCAGAAAGGTATCTTCGCCTTTACCAGACAAAAACAGCTTTAGGGTCTCTTCAAATAAGCGCGCTGGTGGAATGTTCTGCAAAAGATTGGCTAGTGACTTAATAGGCGCTGCGGTTTTCGCCTCTATACGCATGCCTAGCTTGGCGGCAAAGCGCACTGCGCGTAGCATGCGAACAGGGTCTTCACGATAGCGTGTTTCTGGATCGCCAATAAGCTCGACTTCTCGTTTTTCGATGGCGGCGAGGCCATTAGCAAAATCTTTAACCGTGAAGTCGGCCACGCTGTAGTACATGGCATTAAAGGTAAAGTCACGACGTTCGGCGTCTTCTTCAATAGTGCCAAATACGTTATCGCGTACGAGTTGACCTTCGGCATCACGCTTTCCTAATGATTTACCCTTTGGAAGGTCATCTTCTTCGTCTGATTCTTGGTGATGCCCTCTAAAGGTCGCCACTTCAATAATTTCACGGCCAAAAACAATGTGTGCAAGACGAAAGCGCCTTCCTATCAAGCGACAATTTCTGAACAAACCTTTAATCTGTTCAGGAGTAGCGTTGGTCACCACGTCGAAGTCTTTTGGTTCATGCCCCATCAAAATATCGCGTACACAGCCACCTACCAAATAGGATTCGAAGCCTGCTCCATTAAGGCGATACATCACTTTCAATGCATTTGCGCTTACATCCTCGCGAGATATACCGTGTTCCCCACGGGTCATAGTCCTAGGCTTTAAAGCGTTAGGTGACGAACTCTCTTTTGAAAAAGCGCGCTTAACAGATTTAAAAACACGATGAATGATGATGGTATCTCCGCAGACTATAAAGGTTCGTTATAATAAGTTGATTCATGCTGTGGAACAATAATTTCGGGCGTTTTCGCTACTTTTTTCCTATCCCACGCCGATATTGCTTCCGTTAACACTGTGCTGACGTCCTCAAAAGCCGATGCATCGGGAAAAGAAAAGCCAAGGAAGCGCATGACTCGCACTATGTTATCGATTGGCGTTTTGTTGTTTATCGGAGCAGCTCGGTTTTGTTTGCTAAGCTTGCGGCCTGGGGCAACTGCCGCAACCGGGATGTGTCCATATTCAGGCGTTGCATAACCAAGGGCTTCATAAACAGCGCGCTGTAAGGGCGTAACGTCTATAAGATCGCACCCCCGAATGACGTGGGTTATTTGTTGGAAAACATCATCGAGAATAACAACGAGGTTATATGAGAATAAGCCGTCTCTGCGCTTAAGCACAACGTCTTCAGCCGGTATTCCACTGCCCATCGAAGCATAATTAATATTATCATGTACGTCGCTTGGTGAGAGAACTGGCTGTGGCTCAACCACGCCCATTATGACATCGTTAAAGGGAGCTAGCTGGGTATCAAGCTTCAACCTTATAGCGCTATCTGCTGGAGGGTTGGATAGCGAGGCAGAGATACCTTTGCTACGACAATGCCCGTTGTAAATACCGCCCATCGCTTTAATTTGCTTTCTGGTACACGTGCAATAATACGCAAGCCCTTCAGTCATCAATTTGTCGAGAACCGCTTGGTAACGGGCATGCTGCTGGCTTTGATAAATTACCGTATCGTCCCAGTGAAGGCCATGTGCTTCAAGGGTAACGAAAATATCTTTATCGATTCCGGCAATACAGCGAGGCTCATCGATGTCTTCCATGCGTAACAGCCACTTACCGCTTTGACTTTTAGCGTCCACATAGCTTGCAATGGCAGTCACTAACGAACCGAAATGAAGTTGACCTGAAGGCGAGGGGGCAAAACGCCCTACATATTTGTTATGCATAATAAAGGGTTAACAAAAAGCCCCATCTTTTCGGGATGAGGCTTTCTATAACAACATAATTGAGGTTAGTGAATTAACCTTGAAGTTGCTTTTCTTTGATTTCAGCCATTGTCTTACAATCGATACATAAATCAGCGGTAGGACGGGCTTCTAAACGGCGAATACCTATTTCGATACCACATGAATCGCAGAAACCGAAATCATCTGCTTCAATCCGCTTAAGCGTTTTTTCAATTTTCTTTATTAGCTTGCGCTCACGGTCACGTGTGCGTAATTCTAGGCTAAACTCTTCTTCTTGAGCTGCGCGGTCTACAGGGTCAGGGAAGTTTGCAGCTTCATCCTTCATGTGAGTTACCGTACGGTCAACTTCTTCGCGAAGTTGGTTACGCCATGCTTTAAGCAATAGTCTGAAGTGTTCTAATTGGGCATCGCCCATGTACTCTTCATCAGCTTTAGGCTCGTACGGCTGCAAACCTGCCAGCGCTAATAGTCCTAGGGATTTTGTTTCTTTTCCTGTTGGCATGTGCCACATCTCCTACACTACGACATCCATCTTGTCCTGATTGGACCGATATCTATATCAGACTCGACAACTTCAGGCAATCAATCGTGTCTATGTAATTATTATGCTGGTGTATCATTTTTATCATTTAGCCAGGTGGCTACCAGCAATCGCATTAGTGTGTTCTCCCACTAAAACAAGGCGCAAATATGAAGGCGAAATGAAAAAAATCAACCTATTTTTCACAGAATCAAAGGGAGTGTTTGATTTAATAGGATTTTTTGTTCGTCTATTATGCAGCTTGCAGCGGAGACTGTTACACCAGCGTTAGCGGCAATCTTTACGCTTTTAGCATAGGTTGGATCAATATGGGTTGCGACTTGTACGCTCTTTATTGCCGTGTGCTGAACACAAAACAGCAATGTAGTTTTAACGCCACTCTCTGCTAGGCGAGCAAGCTCTAAACAGTGTTTAGCGCCCCTTTGTGTCACGGCGTCGGGAAAGTAGCCTTTATCTGTATCTGCTAGTGTAACCGACTTTACCTCCATGTATTCAACTATGGCGTTGAGCTGCGTATCTTTGCGCGTTAATTGAAAGTCGAAGCGGCTGTTGGCTAAAGGCGGTGTTACTTCAGCTTTCCATGAGGTGATGTCAGAAAATTGGTTTAAGACCTTGTTATCTAGTGCTTCTGCCACCAACTTATTAGCATTGTGCGTATTAATGCCGATGAAATGGCCGTCGAAAGTTTGAGCGAGTTCCCATGTGTACTTCAGCTTTCGATTAGGGTTAGTCGACTCGCTTAGAAAGACTGTGTAGCCGGGCTCGGCACAGCCTGTCATCGCACCAGTATTAGGGCAGTGTGCAGTAACGATAGCCCCGTTATCAAGCTCAACGTCGGCAAGAAAACGCTTGTATCTTTTTATTAGGGTGCCACGTAGTAAAGAAGGTGAAAACTTCATGTGTCGCCTCTTTGTAAATAATTAGTTTGAAGCCGCTAGTGTGTAATTGAGTCAAAATAGACGTAATGTGAATAATATTAATTGTGAAGGCTTCAAGTTTTAGGCCCATATTTTAACGCATTGCTTCTAGCCATAAGGCAGTTTTTCAGACGCAAGAGAGTAACAAACATTTGACTGAGCGCAAAAAGCGTTCATCTATCCTATAACGATGTATAAGGAAAAAACGCGATGGCAGATTTTACCGTTAGCCTTTCGAAAGTCAGCGCAGATGCTGTTTGGGGCGAAAGTGCGAAGCTTTCTTTTAATGAGTCAGGTGCTGTTATTCATCTACCTGACGACAAGCTTAACGAGCGTTTAATTCAACAAGCAGCCAGAAAGTTGGATGGTTTGAACTTACCCTCAGTAACTCTGGTGGGAGAGTGGCATAAAGAACAGCAGTGGGCCTTTGCATTAAGCTTTACCCGTGCCCGCAAACCTGCATCAATTAAATGGGCAGAAACGAATGATAAAGGTGCACTCGAGCAAGAGTATGCAGCACTGCTGTTCACCCGTCAGCTCGTTAATGAAACGCCAGAAGATTTGAGCCCTGAAACCCTAGCCACGCGCGCGGCGCAATGGATCAAGTCATTAGGTGGTGATAACGTCACTTACTCGATGACGGTTGGAGAAGCGCTTAAAGAACAAGGTTGGATTGGTATTTACAACGTTGGCCGTGGCAGTGAACGTCCACCGGCAATGTTAGTATTAGACTATAACCCTACAGGTAAAGAAGATGCGCCTGTTGACGCGGTGCTTGTAGGCAAAGGCATTACCTTTGATAGCGGCGGTTACAGCATTAAGTCTAGCGAAGGTATGCTGGATATGAAGTGCGATATGGGCGGTGCGGCTACGGTAACCGGTGCTTTAGGCCTTGCCATAACGCAGGGTATTGAAAAACGTATTCAACTTATTCTTTGCTGCGCAGAAAACCTAATTAGTGGTCATGCTTACAAATTAGGCGATGTGTTGACCTATAAGAACGGTGTTACAGTAGAAGTGGTTAATACCGATGCTGAAGGGCGATTGGTGCTCGCTGACGGATTAATGGCGGCAACGGAAACGGGGGCGCCACTCATTATCGATGCAGCAACGTTGACAGGTGCCGCAGTGGTTGCACTGGGGTCTGATTACCACGCGGTATTCTCGTTAGATGACAATGCGCGCGAACAAATGCTTCACGCTGCAAAAAAAGAAAACGAGCGCTTTTGGCCACTTCCATTGGAAGACTTTCACGCTGAGCGTTGTCCGTCAGCATTCGCTGATACCGCTAATAGCAGACCAATGAAAGGCGGCGGTGGTGGTGGTGCGTCAAATGCTGCAGGGTTCCTTTCGCGTTTTGTGAAACCTGAAGGCTGGATACACCTGGATTTAGCTGCGGCATATCATGGCGGCGCGACATCGGAAATGCCGGTGGGTGCAACAGCGAAAGGTATTCGCTCTATTGCTAGAATTCTTAAAGACTATAGCGCATAAAGACCCCCAGTGTTAGACGTGGAAAAGGCCTCGTGCAAGCTGCTGTTGTTCGATGTCTTTACTTAAAACACTATCTAAAAAAAAGTGGCGCAATGGTAAACGTTGCGCCTCTCTCGTTAAATGCCGCCTAAGCGCTCGGCGAGCTGTTTGTAGCGTTCTACGTCTGAGCTGTCAAAAAGTGGGTTGCCATCAGTGTCTTTGTCCTTAGACACCAATAAGCTCTCTCGCTCGAGGCGCTCAACCCTAACATCTTGTACACCGAGATAGGCTGCTACTTCTTTAACTGTCATTAAACTCATTGGTTTTTTCCTAGCTTTGATTATTTTTATTTGAGGCTAGTTTGGCCTCAGCGTCAGACAACTACTGTTTACGCTTCATTACATCAAAAGTCTGTCTGGTAAGACATTAGCTAAACGGTGTAAAAATTAGATTATTAGATGATTCATCTTGTTGTACTTGTAGGTACATAACGCAAATTATCTTTACAACGATGCCTAAATAATCTCCATTGACTTAAACTTACCCGCGTTATCTTCTTCTTAGTTAAGCGCATTTCGGCGAATTTTCGACTATTTTTTGCGTTTTAATTAAATTTAGCCGTGCTCGGCCTTCTAAAATGGGTGAAGCAAGAGACCTTTTGCGTGCAAAAGATGTTTTTAACTCATGACGCTTGGTTTACCATTGCGCGCCAATAGAGCCAATCTTGAGTTATACTCGGTGGTTTACACTCGATAATTTGCTCAGCAATGGGCTCATGCTCAATTTCGGAGATACATAGAATATGGACACTTGGTCTGCTGCCATCATGCTTTTTTTGATCATGGACCCCCTTGGTAACCTCCCAGTGTTCATGTCGGTACTCAAGTCTATTGAGCCGAAAAGACGCCAGTTTATTCTTATTAGAGAATTATTGTTCGCTTTAGGGATCCTGTTTCTTTTTCTATTTAGCGGACAATCGGTACTCAACTTTTTAAATGTTGAGCAGGAAACGGTGAGCATTGCCGGCGGTATTATTCTATTTTTGATAGCACTTAAGATGATATTTCCTTCATCGGGCAGTACAAGTGGTCTTGCCGTGGGCGAAGAGCCCTTTCTAGTGCCGTTGGCGATCCCCATGATTGCAGGTCCATCAACGTTGGCCGCGCTAATTTTACTTGCTAATCAAGCCCCTGATCGTATGGTTGATTGGTCGATAGCGCTTGCAGCGTCGTGGACAATAAGTGCAGTAATTTTAATGTTTTCAAACATTTTCCACAAAATCTTAGGGGAGCGTGGTTTAGTTGCTATGGAACGATTAATGGGTATGATCCTGGTTATGATTGCCATCCAAATGCTTCTTGATGGCGTTACCAAATATTTCATGCATGCCACTGGAGCACTATAAAAAATGGTAAAGCAAAAGCTTAATACATTCGGGCGGGTTCGTGCCCTAGAGGGCTGGAAAGCCGTTGCATTTGGTGCTGCGTTGCTTGAGCGTATGCTGCCAAACTATGCTCTTTTTTGTGAATTAACTGAAAGTGGTGATGCAGATGCCCTGCGTAACTGTTTAAATTTGGTGTGGGAAACGCTTAAGTCACCAAAAAGCAAATTCAATATTGCTGTTCAACTGGAAAAGGTAGAAGTTGCTACGCCAGATACCAGTGACTTTGATAATTATGGCGTTTATCCAGCCATCGACGCTGCAATTGGGTTAGCAGCATTGTTGAACCTGATAGCGGGTGACGATCAACAAGGTGCGGTCGTTATCAGCAAATTATCTCAGGGAAGCGTTGAAGCTTACTTGCTTGCTACTGAAGAGGCGGATGATGAAAGCGTCAAAGCCCATCCGTTGATGGCGTTTGAAGTCGAAGTGCAAAACGAACTCCTCGACTATGTTGAGCAAGCTAAGTATCCGGCAAAAGCTGTCGATGAGTTGAAAGCACTTGCTTTGGAGGCTGGTATTTCCAATATTGGTCTAGAGCTTTAATTCGTATCTTGCTTCACGTTAGTCTTGTCAAGATAGAACAATAAAAATGCAAATATCGATGGGAAAGCATAGTTGGTATTTGCATATTATTGGCGAAGAACGGATTTCTCTACAGCGCGTGTTCTCTAATATTTCGCGGCTTATAGCACCTCAATAAGCATATATCGCAGCGCGCTGGTTTGCTTTTCTTTAATAATCTTCCAGTTGTCAGGTAGAGCGGGCGTGGTCAGTGAACTTTCATGTTCCAAATACACCACACTACCGCTTTTAACTGTGTTGTTTTCTTCTAAAGAAGTGAGTGTAGGTGTCACTAAATCTTTGGCAAAGGGGGGATCGACAAAGACAATGTCGTAGGGGGTCCTGCTAATATTGTTCAAAATACTAAGCGCATCACCTTGGTGAACACTGGCTGACGCCGCTTCGTTTGTTTTAAGCAAAGCGATATTGTTTTCAAGCTGAGCCGCCGCATGTTTATCAAGTTCAATAAAATCGCAGTGAGAGGCATAACGAGAGAGTGCTTCTAAACCTAAACCTCCAGAACCCGCAAAAACATCCAGACAGCGGGATCCATTTACGTAAGGCATTAACCAGTTGAACAACGTTTCTTTGTTTCTGTCAGTGGTGGGTCTCAGCCCTTCTGCATTTAGCACAGGTAGCTTTCTTCCACGCCACTGCCCACCAATAATTCTAATTTGCCCATTGCCATTTGCGCTTTGGGCCTTGGCATTTTTATAAGAATGCTGTTTTTTTGCAGAAGATGGTGCCCGAGTAGGGCGAGAAACTCGCTTCATAGTGTCTGACAGTGGTATCATGCGTTCATTCAGTAGGCGGCAAGTGTAGCCGAATTTGCTAAGAATTTATAAGGATTTGTCCTAACGATGTCGAAACTTTTTGGCTGGTTCAGCAAGAACAAAAAAGCAGAGAAACAAAAAGCGCAAGCGGAAGAAGAGGCGCGCTTAAAGGCCGAGGCAGAAGCACAGGCTAAGGCGCAAGCGGAAGAAGAAGCGCACGCAAAGGCCGAGGCAGAAGCACAGGCTAAGGCGCAAGCGGAAGAAGAAGCGCGCGCAAAGGCCCAGGCAGAAGCACAGGCTAAGGCGCAAGCGGAAGAAGAGGCGCGCTTAAAGGCTGAGGCAGAAGCACAAGCCAAGGCGCAAGCGGAAGAAGAAGCACGCGCTAAAGCCGAGGCAGAAGCCCAAGCGAAGGCGCAAGCGGAAGAAGAAGCACGCGCTAAAGCCGAGGCAGAAGCCCAAGTGAAGGCGCAAGCGGAAGAAGAAGCACGCGCTAAAGCCGAGGCAGAAGCACAAGCCAAGGCGCAAGCGGAAGAAGAAGCGCGCGCAAAGGCCGAGGCAGAAGCACAGGCCAAGGCGCAAGCGGAAGAAGAAGCGCGCGCAAAGGCCGAGGCAGAAGCACAAGCTAAGGCGCAAGCGGAAGAAGAAGCACGCGCTAAGGCTGAGGCAGAAGCCCAAGCGAAGGCGCAAGCGGAAGAAGAAGCA
>NZ_JAEFCD010000007.1:34623-162494 GCF_016405965.1 Alteromonas sp. IB21
GCACGCGCTAAAGCCGAGGCGGAAGCCCAAGCGAAGGCGCAAGCGGAAGAAGAAGCACGCGCTAAAGCCGAGGCGGAAGCCCAAGCGAAGGCGCAAGCGGAAGAAGAAGCGCGCGCTAAAGCCGAGGCAGAGGCACAAGCCAAGGCGCAAGCCGAAGAAGAGGCTCGCGCTAAAGCCGAGGCGGAAAACAAGCCAAAAGAAAAGAAATCCCTTTTTGCCCGCCTAAAGGAAAGTTTATCGCGCACGAAAGAAAATTTAGGCAGCGGGATTGTTAGCCTATTCAAAGGTAAGGCGATAGATGACGAGCTTTATGAAGATCTTGAAACGCAGCTTTTAGTGGCAGATGTGGGTATGGACACGACCCAGAAGATCATAAATCATCTTACCGACAGTGCCTCTCGAAAAGATCTCAAAGACGCGGAAGCCTTGTTAGAGATAATGAAGCAACAGATGTCAGGCATGTTGTCACAAGTCAATCAGCCCTTACCTGATGTAATGAAGGCCCATGATGCCAGTGAAGGCCCTTTTGTTATTTTAATGGTCGGGGTAAACGGTGTGGGTAAAACCACCACCATTGGAAAACTGGCTAAGCAGTTCCAGCAGGACGGTAAAAAGGTCATGCTTGCTGCAGGTGACACGTTCAGAGCGGCAGCGGTTGAGCAACTTCAAGTATGGGGTGAGCGTAACGATATCCCGGTTATTGCGCAGCACACAGGTGCTGACAGTGCATCGGTTCTTTATGACGCGCTTGAGGCTGCTAAATCTCGCGGTACCGATATATTAATTGCAGATACAGCAGGGCGCTTGCAGAATAAAAATAACTTGATGGAAGAGCTTAAGAAAGTGGTTCGCGTAATGAAAAAGATTAATCCAAACGCGCCTCACGAAGTTATGCTTACGTTAGATGCGGGTACCGGTCAAAACGCCATTAGCCAAGCCAAGTTGTTTAACGAAGCGGTAGGCTTGACGGGTATTACTCTAACTAAGTTAGACGGTACTGCTAAGGGTGGCGTTATCTTCTCTATTGCGGATAAATTTAATATTCCTATCAGGTATATCGGAGTGGGTGAGAGCATCGACGATTTGCGCCAGTTCGACGGACAAGAATTTATTGATGCACTGTTTAGCGAAATGGAAACACCGGAAAGCTAAAGCCAGTAAAGCGTTAGGGAAAAAGAATGATAAAGTTTGAGCAGGTAAGCAAAACCTATCCGGGCGGTCAGCGCGCGCTTAGCAAAGTGAACTTTCATATTGCGCCAGGCGAAATGGCCTTTTTAACCGGGCACTCCGGCGCAGGGAAAAGTACGCTGCTCAAACTTATAAGTCTTATGGAGCGCCCAACGGTGGGGCGCGTTCTCATCAACGGCCACGACCTTAATGCTATCACTCGCCGAGATATTGCCTATATTCGCCGAGACATTGGGATGATTTTTCAGAGCCATCAATTGTTGATGGATAAGTCAGTTTTTGACAATGTGGCTTTGCCTTTAGTCATTGAGGGGTATACCCACAAAGAAATACGCAAGCGCGTTGAAGCAGCTCTTGAGATGGTAGGACTTAGAGACAAAACTCGTTGTTTACCTATCACCCTATCAGGTGGGGAACAACAGCGCGTAGGGATAGCTCGCGCTGTTGTCAATAAACCTCCCTTACTTCTTGCCGATGAGCCAACGGGAAACCTTGACCCCAAATTGTCCATGGAAATTATTCGTCTCTTTGAGGACTTTAATCAGGCAGGTGTGTCAGTGTTAATTGCTACCCACGATCTAGGCCTTATTGCCCGAATGCGATACCGCACATTAACGCTCAAAAATGGACAAATGATAACCGATGGCCTGACTGACGGTCTTGATGATGGCGCAGCGGGTAGCGGTGAAGGAGCTTGGTCGTGAGTATATTATTCAAAGGGCGAGCGAAGGGCGCATCGTCAGCTAAGGTGGGCTTTCTTCAATCTATCGTCATGTTCTTCGTTAGCCACGTGCGTCAAGCGTTATCGAGCCTTGGCGAGCTTTGGCGCCAACCGCTAGCATCACTAATGACCATAGGTGTATTGGGTCTAAGTATAACCTTACCTAGTACCCTTTATATCATGGTTAAAAATACGGAAAAAATAACCGCAGGCTGGGATCAGGCTTCGGAAATTTCGCTATTCTTGAAACCCACTATGAGTGCCGCTAGTTCACAGCAATTGGTGGCTAGGCTAAATACATGGCCTGAAATAGACAGTGTTGTCTACATTCCTGCTGATGACGCGTTTAAAGAGTTTCAGCACTTATCAGGGCTAGGTGATGCGATTGCTTACCTAGAGAAAAATCCTCTGCCCGATGTAGTACTCGTCACGCCAGCTGAAAAATATGCATCGCCAACCGCTGCAAAAGCGTTGTTAGACAAGCTTCGCCAGCAGCGAGAGGTAGATATTGGTAAGCTTGATATTGAGTGGTTAGAGCGACTCTATGCAGTGATTGATATCGCCCGAGACCTTGTTACGTTAATTGGGCTTCTGCTTTTCATTGCAGTCGTGCTCATTATCGGCAACACCATCCGCCTCAATATACTCAACAAATACGACGAAATTGTGGTGATGAAGCTGGTAGGGGCCACCGACGCATTCATTCACCGCCCATTTTTATATACTGGGTTTTGGTATGGCCTGCTAGGCGGTCTCATGGCTTGGTTCGCTGTAATAATAATATTGTGGTGGATGGACAGCAGTATCACTACCTTCGCGGCTATGTATCAAAAAGAATTTAATATTACTGGTCTAACGGGAACCGCATTACTGACTATGCTGGGGTTATCTGTGCTTTTGGGTTTACTGGGCTCACTCATCTCAGTTCAGCGGCATGTGAGAGAAATAGAGCCCAAATAAATAGCCACTGTGCTAAATAAAAAATAGCTACTGTGCTATTGCCCTCGGGTAATGGGATGTGACTGCACTACGAACCCCGTTCCCCCATACAATTGCTTGGTTATAAAGCATGTGAAGCTGCTTCTGGTCGATATTAAGTAGTTTCGCTTGCTTTATTACGTTCATCCAAAGCGCACTTTCAAAAGCACGGACCAGGGTCATATAGCTAGCAATTTCAACGTTTTTACCGAGTAAGGCATCGTTCACTTCTTCTGAAAGCGGCAGTTGCTTCACTATGTCAGTCATGGATTGGTCAAGCAGCCCTTCAAGCAGCGAGAACAAGCCGACTAAGAAGGCTATAGGTGGATTATTTTTCATTCCTCGGCGCTCTGCCAGAAGATCAAAAAATTTGGCGCGAACCAGTGACATATGAATGATTTCAAGTGGCTTGTCGTCGCCTAAATTCGTCAAGCTTAATAAGGCAATAAATTTCTTAATCTCCACTTCACCCATATAATTGAGGGCGTGCCTGAGCGAGGTAATCTTATAGCGCTTGTTGATGGTAGGGTTATTAATAAATTTCAGTAGTAAAAAACTTAGCGTGGCATCGCGCTCAATAATCTGGCTAATACGATCAATGTCAAAGCTGTTGTTCGAACTTTCACCCATCAAATCGACAATGTTCATTTTCGACGCAGGTAATTGCTTCAAAATTCGCGCTTCTGGCTGAGAGAAAAAGTACCCTTGAAAAAAATCGAACCCTAAGTCGAGACATGTTGAGAAATTGTCTTGGGTGTCAACTTGCTCAGCCACTAACTGAACATTTGCATCGTGATAGCGTGGAATATGTTTCTCGATGGTTTCAAAACGGGCCTTCGAAACATCAACTTTGACGATGTCGATAAGAGGAAATATATCGTGTTTTGATGCCACCATCATGGGGTCGTCTATTGCCAACTTGAACCCCAGTTGCTTTATATGCTGGCACGCTTCAAATAGTCCGCTGGATGTGTCGGTTGGATCGGCGAGCTCAACAACAACAGATTCTGGATTCAACGTTGTGGGAAAGCGAGAAATGAGCGTATCAGAAGAAAAAGAAATAAATGATGTTTTCTCGCCGCTAATATCATCAAGGCCTAAAGGGTGAAAATGTTCAGATATAAACTTTGCTTTTTCTTCCTTATGTTCCGGATAAGCGCCCGCTTTACCATCTCTGAACAAAAGTTCGTAGGCAAATACGCTTTTGCTTTTATCTAAAATGGGCTGTCGAGCTATAAACGCGAACATAATTTCTTCCTGCTGAAATGAACTGACATCGTTGTTAACTTTAATTCTAATTTTGACCGAACAGACGTTTAGTCACTTTCTAGTCTATGATATGTATTCGTAATGTAACAACTATTCAATCATTAATTATCAACTATCGCCTAAGGCGAATCATTTAGCTATCGCCCAACGCTGATTGATGGATATGTTTAGCCCACTTTATTGCTTCGTTATAATAGCTGTGAAGAAGGCTTTGGCTGATATCGTATTTCGCGGCAAATTGTTGTATGCCCGTCCACTTTGCACGTTCGAACAACTGCGCCAACGTTAAGCAATTTCTAAGCATACCCGCGCCACCGCAAAGGGCATTTTTAACATCGTCACTAATTGGCACTTTACTAACTAAGTCATCTATACGCTGTTCCATCATGGCGTCTAGCAAGGACAACAGACCAGTAAGAAATCCTTTAAGCGGATTATCTGAATCTTTTAGCTGAGAAAATACTAGCTCGCAAAATTTAGCGCGAACTAGAGCCATCTGCAGTAGCTCAGTCGGTTGACCATCATTTAAATTGGCAAGCGCGAGCAGCGAAATAAACTTCTTCACTTCAATTTCACCCATAAATGTTAACGCGTGCTTAAGAGAAGTAATTTTATGCCGCTTGTTTACCATAGGGTTGTTGATAAAGCGCAAAAGTAAATACGTGAGGGAGGGATCGCGCTCAATAATTTTGTTTACTTCATCAAAGTTCAACTTTGCTTGGCTACTCAGCGCGAGTAACTCCATCATGGTAAGACTACTTGGGCCTAGCTTTCTGTGTTTAACAATCTCGGGCTTTGCTAAAAAGTAAACCTGAAAATAGTCGAAGCCCATGGCTTTGAACTGATTAAACTCTTCGTAAGTCTCAATTTTTTCAGCGACGAGTTTAATGTTCTTAGATTTGAAACGTTCCACTAACGTTGGGATTTCATTGTGAGCAATTTCGGTAATGTCGATTTTTACAATGCTGGTAAAGGGGATAAACGCTTCCCATTTCCCTTTCATGTCGTAATCATCTAGGGCGATAGGGTAGCCCAGTCCACGAATGTGCTTGCACGCAGAAACTAGCGCGTCGTCTACTTCAACCGTTTCTACAATCTCAATGACAACCTTATTCGCATCTAAAGAGGTAGGAAAGCGAAACATAAGGGTATCGCGGTGAAAGTTAATAAACGCTTTTTTGTCCCCGGTAATCTCTTCAATACCTAAGCTCAAGTGGGTTGAGGTCAGTATCTTCGAGGTGGCTTCATCGGGCGGGATGTCAGGAAAGCAATTTTCTTCGCCAATACGAAAAAGTAGTTCGTAAGCGTATACTTCTCGGTTTACATCGAATATGGGCTGTCTAGCGACGTAAGCAAACATCAAGGTCCTCTTTGCTTCACTTGCCTTACTTCTTTGCTTAGTATTTCCCTTTGAGCTTTACGTCCGTTTATTGGCACATTATCTGGAAAATGCGTTGCAGCAGTTGTAGTGCAAAATCGATTAATCCAACCTATTATCTTCAGTTTTCAAAAGGAAAAGCAAGAGATATGATACGAACAGCTTTAGTAAAAGAAAACGTTATTGATTCAGCGTTACGCTGCGAATAGATCATTAAGCGTCGAATTTCATATCACTGAGATTAGCTTTGCGTCTATATTTGGTAATTAACGTATAATACTATGATAGTTTACTGACGATTCAGACTAACTGCAGTCAAACAGGTGTGACTGCTTCGTTTAGTATTGTTCATTTACTTCGATTATTGCTTTGGCCAGCAGTTAATTTAATATTACTCGCCAGCCGTTTAGTGTGAAGCGGTATTCAGAACGTTAATTTGAACTTTTTTTAATAATCTAGGTCTTGATATTGTAGGAAGTGCCACCATACCTACACATCGGTAAAACTTCATATCTTAATTAGGTCTCGCGCAGCTTCGGTTACTTTGTTAATATGAAGCGGCAATAAATGAGGTGAACAATGAGCAACAATTTGCAATCTATGGCCCTGTCAGTGCCACACAGCGGTAGCATTGAAGGCTACATCCAAGCTGTAAGCAGCATTGATATGCTTAGCGCTGAGGAAGAGCGTGAGTTGGCAGTGCGCCTTCGCGAAGACGAAGACTTACAAGCCGCTCGAAAGCTAGTAATGTCACACCTTCGTTTTGTAGTGCACATTGCAAAATCTTACTCAGGTTATGGCTTACCACAAGCCGACTTAATTCAAGAAGGTAACATCGGTCTGATGAAAGCCGTTAAGCGCTTCGACCCAACAGTGGGTGTGCGTTTGGTTTCTTTCGCGGTACATTGGATCAAAGCAGAAATTCATGAGTTTGTACTTAAAAATTGGAGAATAGTGAAGGTTGCGACTACAAAAGCGCAGCGTAAATTGTTCTTTAACCTACGTAAGGCGAAAAAACGTCTAGGTTGGTTTACTCATGCTGAAGTACAAACCGTAGCAGATGAGCTTGGCGTTAGCACAAAAGAAGTGCTTCAAATGGAAGCGCGTATGAGCAGCCAAGATCAAGCGTTTGACTTAACTGCAGACGAAGATGAGACGGGTAATTTTGCGCCGGTTCAATTTTTGGAAGATAAGTCTTCTGATGTTGAAACTGATGTCATTAATAATGACTGGGATACAGCGGCAAGTAAGCGACTGTATTCAGCGATAAAAACGCTAGACGAGCGTAGTCAAGATATCATCGAGACGCGTTGGTTAGCAGACAACAAAATTACGCTACAAGACTTGGCTGATAAATATCAGGTGTCTGCAGAGCGTGTTCGCCAAATTGAAAAAAATGCGATGAAGAAACTACAAGCGGCCATGGTTGCGTAGTAGCAAACGTAATCAGCCTAAACGTTTGATAGACACGAATTGAAAAAGCGCCTTTTGAGGCGCTTTTTTATGAGGTAAAAAAAGTTAAAACATACAGCCTTACTTTTCTTCATCTTTAGCAACAGGAAGTACGTAAAATACCCCCTCAAACTCTGCAACCGGCGAATCTCCATCTAATATGGCAACGCTCAACTCAAAGCGCGCTTTATTATCATTCTCTAAAGGTTTGAATTTTCCCGATAGGGTTTCGATATTGCAGATTGCCCTTGGCTTCATAGTAATAGGTTTGTGGTAGTGAATGTCACCATCGCCCAAGACAATATCCCCATCTAACCCACGCTCTTTGAGCTGCAGGTAAATCATTCCCCATCCCGTAAGTGTGGCTAACGAGAATATACTGCCTGCGAACATAGTGCCGTGAATATTAATATTTTTATTTAGCGATGCGCGGGTTTCAAGTGTGCGCCCGGTGTATTGATAAAGCTTGATACCCATATGTTCAGTAATAGGGATCGTTTCCGACCATGTTTCTTGAAGTGTTTTGCACCACTTAGGATGAAGCACTAACGTATTATTTTCGGTAAACTTTTTCACCATCTGCTGGCGCTTTAACATGCCGAGTTCGTTGGGCGCTTCTCGTTCTATTTCAAAACCACAGGCGCTGAAAAAATCGATCGAAATTTCGCGGCTGTTTGTGACAGCCCGCTCTGCGCCAAGATCTTTTGCCACGTTTTCAAGCGCTGCCATCATCATTTGGCCCAACCCTTTCCGCAGATGTTTTGGATGAACGGCAATGTGTCTGATTTGTGCTTCTTCAGCCGTATTTAAATGTACACGACCACAGGCAACGACCTCTCCAGTGCGGTTGGTAATAATACGGTGCTCTGCGACTTGTTCATATTCGTCTTTCTCTGAACCTGGAGGGAAGTTCCACGGCTGGCGCAGGTGTTCCCACCGAAAATGAAAATAGGCTTCAAATTCGGCATCGCTTTTTGGCGTCACTACCTTATACACAATAAACCGGCCTTATTAAAAAAATGAAAGAGTATTTAAACGTAAGAATACGAACGGTACAAGTTTAATTGTATGAGCAGAATAAGGAGACCAGTACCTGTGTTTAGTTACCGTATTACTATACGTTGAATTGAAAAGTGACGGGCCCGTCGTTAATAAGACCAACCTGCATATCTGCCCCAAATTCGCCCGTGGCCACGGTCATGCCTTTATTTTTAAGCGTATTAACAAACTTTTTGTAAATGGCTTCACCATGCTCGGGAGGCGCGCCACGTGAAAAACCGGGTCTGTTGCCCTTTTGTGTATCTGCTACGAGAGTAAACTGGGATACGACTAAGAACTCACCGCCTACTTGCTCAATATTAAGGTTCATTTTCCCATCTTCATCATTGAACATGCGATAGCGACACAGTTTATTAGCAAGCTTTTCAATTTCTTCGTCACCATCTTTTTTTTCAACGCCTAACAGCACCAGCATGCCGTTACCAATTTCGCCAATCACTTCACCAGCTACAGTTACATTAGCCTCTGATACTCGTTGGATTAACCCTATCACTTAGATGACTCCTGAATAAAACGCGACATATCGCGGGTCGCGCGGCAGAGTGCATAGCCTATGCTTGGCTCTGACGTACTGTGCCCTGCATCGGGTATGATTTGTAACTGGCTTTGTGACCATGCTTTATGGAGAGTTTCCGCCGCTTCCGTTTTACAAATCATATCGTAACGACCGTGGATGATTGTGCCGGGAATATGGCTTATTTTACTAATGTTTTCAAGTATATAGTTTTCTTCTAAAAAGCATTTGTTGGAAAGGAAATGGCATTCCAGTGTGGCCAAGCAGGTAACCAGATGCATAGGGTAGTGGGTGGTGGAGTCACCAACGCCTGGTGGCAGTGAAAGACGTGAAAGACGCTCTTCCCACTGATACCATCGTTTAAGCGCGGCGTGACGAAGCACATCATTACTTGAACGAACCATTGCACTGTAAAAGTCACAAACGGCTTTTGACGTGACGGGCGTCGGGACATCTTTGATAAATCTTCGATAGTGTTCGGGAAACAATTGGGCTGCGCAACCGGAAGGTGATAAAAACCAGTCTCTATCTTCTTGCCTTGCAAGAAAAACGCCGCGAAGAATAAGCCCCGTCACATGAGCGGTGTATTTGAGCGCATACAGCAAGGCTAACGTAGAGCCCCAAGAGCCGCCAAACAAGAGGAGTTTTGGCACGTGAAGGTGTGTTCGTAAAGCCTCAATATCTTCAACATTTAACCATGTGTCGTTGTTAAGCGTATCTGCAATAGGTGTCGAGCGACCACAGCCTCTTTGCTCATAGCCAATTATGCGAAACTTATTACTGTCGAAGAAGCATTTATAATTAGGTGGTAAGCCGGCGCCAGGGCCACCGTGGATAAAGAGTACGGGGATACCGTCTGGGTTGCCACTTTGTTCAAAGTAAAGCGAGTGCCCATTTCCTACTTCGATAAATCCATTCTCATAGCAGGTAACATCGGGGTAAAGTCGTTTCATTTTGTTTCTGCGCGTTGTGTGAGTGCCTGTTTTAGTTTAGTTTATTGTTATACAAACGTTTGCGTGCTGACTGCTTCAACGCTGTTTTTGCTTAGATATTAAGTGTTAAACACAAAGTGTATACTATAGGACAAATGTCATTACGTGCTAGCTAATCATATTATAGTCATAAATGCGAGGATGTTTATATGGCGGGTCAAGGTTCGGGCGGTAATGTAATCGCCGCAATTTGTAATTTTTTTATTCCTGGTTTAGGTCATTTGGTTCAAGGTCGAATTTTAGGGGCCTTGTTTTACTTTGTGGCAGTTGGCGTTTGCTATGCGCTAGCAGCAACGGTTGTGCTTGCTATTGTGTTTTGGCCATTAGGTGCCATCTTACATCTAATCAGTATTATCAGCGCAGCGCGTTTTAGAGGTGGAGTCACCGCATGAAGTTAATTGCATCGGCATTGGTTGCTATGCTCGCCCTGAGTGGGTGTCAGTCTGCTTATTATGCAGCTTGGGAAAAGGTTGGCGTTGAAAAGCGCGACATTTTAGTTGACCGCGTAGAAAACGCAAAAGAGTCTCAGGAAGACGCGCAAGAGCAGTTTAGTTCAGCCCTTGAAGCGTTTAGCGCAGCTGTTGCATTTGATGGCGGTGAGCTAGAAGACGTCTATGATAGCCTTAACAGTCAGTACGAAGACAGTGTCGCTGCCTCAGAAGAGGTAACTGCGCGTATTAACAAGGTAGAGAGTGTGGCTGAAGCCTTGTTCGATGAATGGTCAGAAGAGCTAGAAAAATACGAAAATGCTTCGCTTAAGCGTGATAGCTCAGCAAAGCTTCGTGAAACACAGCGTCGCTATACCTCACTTATGAAAGCGATGCGTAAAGCAGAAAGTAAAATGCCCCCTGTGCTCAGCGCACTGCAAGACAATGTGTTGTACTTAAAGCACAACCTAAATGCCAGTGCGATTGGCGCACTTCAAGGTGAACTTTCTACGATTGAAAACAACGTTGCACAGCTCATAGGTCAAATGAACTCGGCTATAGCAGAGTCTGATGCTTTTATTGCATCAATGAAGAATTAGCTGTTAGCAGTGAATTGAAAAGAGGGAGCAATAGCTCCCTTTTTTGCAACCAAGGCGCACTGCTCATCGCCTTGTGTTTGTTTTAACGTGTTGAAAACATGTTTGCTACTCTGTTGGAACTTTGCGAGGCGCGTTCTCTGCTTTCTTGTTTTCAAAGGCTTCACCTAAACTGCAGGTGAACTCTGCGCCAAATAACACGATTATCCATGATAGATATACCCACAAAAAGAGAATGGGAACCACCGCTAGCGCGCCGTAAATGAGCTCATAGGATGGAAAGTTTGTGACGTAGAGTGCAAAGCCAGACTTCGTTATCTCAAAAGCGATAGTGGCAACAATAGCGCCCACAAAAGCATGTCGCGCATAAACTCGTCTGTTTGGGACAACCATGTACAAAATTGCAAAAGCCAGGAGGGCAGCGCCGCTAGGCACGAGACTTAATAAAAACGTTCCTAGCCCTGGTGTGTATTCTTCGGTAAATGCCGCGAGACCGGTTAAATACGAACTAACTACCACGCTTGAGCCAATAAGCATGGGGCCAAGGGTGATTACCATCCAATATATAGCGAAGGTATACACGATGGGCCTGTCACTTTGTGTGCGCCAAATTCTATTAAGCGTTTTGTCTACGTTTGAGATGAGCATGAGCGCAACGACTAAAAGCGACAAAATACCAATGGCGCTCATTTGAGAGGCATTTCCTACAAAGTCGGTCATGTATTTGTGGACTACATCGCTGGCAGTCGGTACGAAATTGCTAAAAACAAAGTGCTCAAGTTTACTTCGCACAGACGCAAAAGCGGGAAACGCAGACATGATGGTAAAGGTCACCATAATAAACGGCACCAAAGATAACAAAGTTACATAAGCCAAATGTCCTGCAGAGATAGTTATATTATCTTCTTTGCAGCGTTTTATGAAAATGCTGAAAAGATCTCTCATCTGAGGGGTAACATTGTTATATAAGGTTTTAACCTTGTCTAAATCCACTCAACTTCTCCTGACGATACCTTATAAAGATAGAGTATGTTGGGGCTCCATTTTGAAACCCATGGGTATCGATAGTTCATGACTTGTTATTTGAGATGGTAACTGGGGGCAGCCTCGCTGGCAAAAGTTTAATATAAACTTTATACAAAAAAGGCGCATTAGCTGCGCCTTCTCGTCTGAATGTTTCGTCCACTCAAGGTGACTATCTATGCGCATCGGTTTTACGCACCTGAACGCACACCCAGCATGTGACAGATAGCATAGCTGAGTTCACTGCGGTTCAATGTATAGAAGTGGAAGTGTTTTACCCCTTCTTTAGCCAGCACTTTAACCTGATCCATGGCAATGTTCGCACCAATAAGGTTACGAGTAGCTTGGTCATCAGCATCGAGGCCATCAAACATTTTGTGTAGCCAGCCAGGCACGTGTACGTTCGTGAAGCCTGCGAATTTTACCAAAGTTTGATAGTTGGTGACGGGCAAAATACCCGGTACTAAATCTAAATCTACGCCAGCGGCGGCTGCGCGGTCTCTGAACCGCAAAAAGACACTCGTATCGAAGAAAAACTGTGTGATGGCCTCAGTCGCGCCGGCCTCTGCTTTGCGTTTAAGATTGAGCAAGTCGAATTGGGCATTAGGCGCTTCGGGGTGCTTCTCAGGGTAAGCAGCAACAGAAATATCAAAATCGGCAACGTCTTTCAAAAGTGCAACTAAGTCAGAGGCATACATTTCTGTTTTTTCTACCCCTGGCGGTAAATCGCCTCGAAGCGCAACAATACGGCGAATACCTGAATCCCAGTAGTCTTTGGCAATTTGTTTAAGTTCATCGCGGCTGGCATCAACGCAGGTTAAATGGGGCACTGCGGCTACTCCGGTTTGCTGTTGAATACGCTTAACTACATCGTGCGTTCTGTCTCGCTCACCGCTATTTGCACCGTAAGTCACCGACATATAGCTAGGCTTTAGCGGTGCTAGACGTTCAACCGACTTCCACAGGGTTTGCTCCATGGCTTCCGTTTTAGGCGGAAAAAATTCAAAAGATACATCAATATCACGCAGTTCCGACAGGGACTGGTTTAATGCATCGATACCTTGTGCGTACGAAACCATGGTTTATTCTCTCAAAAGTATGTTCTTATGGACGTTTAGACGTCTAAATTAAAGAATATATGTCTAGACGTCAAGAGGTTTACACTGCTCAATTGACCTTTTCGTGAACTTGTTTAGAATTTCTGTTCATAATATAAAAAGAGTAGACCGAGTTAGCATAATGGCAGAATGGAATGGCAAATATATTCACCCCTACGCAGAGCATGGCAAAAAAAGCGAACAAGTAAAGAAAGTCACTGTCTCTATCCCGATTAATGTACTCAAAGCACTGACTGATGAGCGCACCCGCCGTCAAATAAACAATTTGCGTCACGCGACTAATTCGGAGTTACTTTGCGAAGCGTTTTTACATGCGTTTACTGGGCAGCCGTTGCCAAACGATGATGACTTGCGTAAAGACAATCCTAATCGTGTCCCGGCAGAAGCTAGACGTATTATGGAAGAGATGGGGATTGACCCAAGTTTCGAGAACAACGTAACCGAAGACGACTAATCGTTACCTTCTAATTAAAATATAAAAAGCGGCGCCCTTACTGTGAAATGATTTCGCAATAAAGGCGCCGCTTTTTGCTGCGTGTTATATCAGCAATTTACAGCCTGTGTTGAGAAGCTAAAACCTGCGCTTAGCAACCTTAGCAAAAGTTTATATTTTTATTCGCTTGCGCTCTCAGGCAAACGTGCCACACCAGACGCTATTGCTGCTTTAGAAACCGCAGTTGCAATGCGTTCACAAAGGCGAGGGTCCATCGGCTTCGGAATAATGTACTCTTTTCCAAACGTCAAGCTGTCGCTTTTGCTTGCCGCTAATACTTCCTCGGGAACAGGCTCTTTGGTAATACTGCGAAGGGCTTCTACGGCCGCCACTTTCATTTCATCGTTAATTGCCGTTGCGCGAACATCCAATGCGCCTCGGAAAATAAACGGGAAGCATAAAACATTATTCACCTGATTCGGATAGTCAGAGCGACCTGTGGCCATGATAAGGTCCTTGCGTACTTCATGAGCCAGTTCTGGTTTTATCTCGGGATCTGGGTTTGAACAGGCAAATACTATCGGGTTTTCAGCCATTAGCGCCAGTGTTTCTGGTGGCAAAACATCTGGACCTGATACGCCAACAAAAATATCTGCACCTTCCATTACGTCTTCTAGCGTCCGTTTATCCGTATTGTTCGCAAAGAGCTTTTTGTGTTCGGTTAAATCTTCGCGGCGGGTATGAATAACGCCTTTTCTGTCTAGCATGTAGATACGCTCGCGCTGAGCACCACATTTAATAAGCAGCTCCATACATGCGACCGCGGCTGCCCCTGCACCCATACATACAATTTTAGCGCTCTCGATATTTTTACCCTGAATCTCCAGTGCGTTAAGCATACCTGCTGCGGTTACAATAGCTGTACCGTGCTGATCGTCATGAAACACCGGGATTTTGCAACGCTTGATGAGTTCTTGCTCAATTTCAAAACACTCTGGCGCTTTAATATCTTCCAAGTTAATTCCACCGAAGGTGTCAGCAATGTTGGCCACAGTATTAATAAACTCTTCTGTAGTGCGATGCTTTACTTCAATGTCGATAGCATCAATCCCAGCAAAGCGCTTGAACAGTAGGGCTTTACCTTCCATTACCGGTTTAGATGCCAGCGGGCCAAGATTACCCAAGCCTAAAATAGCGGTGCCATTACTAATAACAGCAACGAGGTTACCTTTACCCGTATATTTATAGGCGTTGTCTGCATCTTCAGCTATTTCTCTTACAGGCTCTGCTACACCGGGGCTGTAGGCTAAGGCAAGATCATCGACACTATCGGCCGGTTTGGACAGCTCTACGCGGATTTTTCCCGGGGTGGGCTTAGCGTGGTAATCAAGTGCGCGTTGTCTAAAATCTGACATGTAAAATGGTATCCTTGAATGTAGGGTTCATCGGTGTTTTGCCCACGTTCTGTCGCTATTTTATTATTGTTGTCGGTATAGATAAATTAACGTGAGCGCAATGCAACCAAGCAGTTAAAAAACGTCTTAAAGTTAATTGCTAGCGCCAGAGTTAGTACTGAACGATTTGTATCGTACCAAAAAGCGCCAACAGGCTAATATGAGCTGTTATTCACAGTATTAATACTCACTATTGTTGGGCCGTTGGCAACTCTAACACAGCCAATCACTGTGTACATATCTGATCAGAATTCTCATTTACCAATGTAGGTGAGGCGTACTAATTAGACCAGTAAAATACCGCTATAATTGTCATTCATATTATTTATTTTGATGTCTCATTTCATTCGGTTGATCTATTGTATACGTTGGTGTTTTAACATGGCTTTGGTGAATGCGACTTAGAAGCGCGGTCATCTTAACGGTATCCAAGTATTCCCGATTATCCATCGTGAAAGCCATAAGTCTTCTTTAAGCGTCCAGGTTGTCTGTTAACATGACTCAAAGAATGTATGCGAATGTGGCACTGAGAGCTAATAAATGACAGAAAGAAAATTAATCACCGTTCTTACCGAGGTTTGTGAGACGGCGAAGCAGGAGGATAATGGCTTTGTTTGGTTAACTCATAACGGCCATTGGAGAACGCCACAGGTAGTGGCTGTGTTCAAGACTGAGCACGACAGAAAAAAAGCGCTAAGTAGCGGATGGGATACCTGGTTCATCAACCAAGTGAATATTGCTTTAGACTCAGTTAAGTCGGTGGCACGTGTCATTGATTTTGAAAGTGAAGAGGCGTGTAACAAAAGTAGTAATGGGGACTGGGAACAATATTTGTCGAAACGAACTCGTTTTCATTAATATGCAAGTGAACGAACTATGTACCTACTGTACCCGCTTTCGCTTTATCACAAGTACATAAAATGTGGGAACCGTGAGCGTGAATGCATTTATACGAGCAAAATAGACGTAATTTGAGCAATAAAAAAGCGCCATGGAGGCGCTTTTTCGAACTCGATATCAGGCTTACTTTTTGCCCAATGCACCGAAACGCTTCTTGAAGCGGTCAACACGACCACCAGTATCAACGTTACGTTGCTTACCAGTGTAGAAAGGGTGACATGAAGAACATACGTCTAGGTTGATGTCTTTACCAAGCGTAGAACGAATGTTCATTACGTTACCACATGAGCAAGTTGCTGTGATTTCTTCGTATTTAGGGTGGATATCTTGTTTCATTGGGTTACCTCACATAATAAGGCCGTATCGCTATACAACCCGAAGTCGCACACCATACGTTACTTAATTCAAATGATAAGTCGTTCAAAGAACAGCCTATCGCAAAAAGAGCGGCGTATAATAAAGGATGGGAGGGGCTTGATCAAGCGGTTTTTGATTACTTGCTAAACAAGGGCGCTGCACAAGAACGCTAACCAAAAAAACATTCCTTTTATGCTTAACAGTAAAGTATGTTTAAATATTTAGCTTTCAGGGCTAACGTACAGCTAGTACCACTTAATAGTGTATGTTCGCTACACAAGCAGTCTCAATGAGCGCTGTGAGAGTATTCAAATAAGGTAGAACGTTCGCAATGGCCTTTATCCAAGTTGCCGTGCCTGTGCCACTGCGCCAACTTTTCACATATACCCACGATAACGCACTCAGTGCGGGTGTGCGAGTAGTTGTGCCTTTTGGCCCACGCAAACTGGTGGGCGTAGTCGTTGAAACGCTACAGAAATCACAAAACGAAATTGAAAATAGCAACAAGCTTAAGGCCATCGAATCAGTATTAGATGATGACCCCATTATTGATGATGTACTGCTGAAAATGGCACAGTGGCTGTGGCAGTATTATCACCATGCGCCGGGTGAAGTATTACACGCTATGCTGCCGGTCTTATTGCGTAAAGGCGAGTCCGCATCGCCTGTCCCTCAGGATATGCTGAGGCTAACCAATGAAGGTAAAACTACTGCCGCTGATACTTTGTCCCGCGCGCCTAAACAGAAGGCATGTTTTACTGCTTTATCAAGCTGTGACATACCCGCGTCGCAAGCACGTAAACAATTTGGTGCCCCTGCAGTTAAATCCTTGATAGAAAAGTCTCTTGTTAAAATAGAAGAAGTCACACCAGAATTGAAAGTGGGTGGTTGGCTCTCTACTTTAGCGCTTTCTGAAAAACCGGTTCCCGCTACCGAGCAATCGGTCGCTATCGCGGCGCTAAATCGTCAGCACGGCAAGTTCGCAGTGAGCTTATTGGAGGGGGTGACTGGAAGCGGTAAAACAGAAGTATATCTGCAAGCTATTGAGCCTTTACTGCGCGAAGGGAAACAAGTGCTTATACTCGTGCCTGAAATTGGCTTAACGCCACAGACCGTATCTCGGTTTGAAAAGCGATTCGCCATAACAGTGGGTGTTTTACATTCTCAACTTTCTGATAAAGATCGACTGCACGTGTGGCAGCGAGCCAAGGCTGGTGAACTCGGTATCATCATAGGTACACGTTCGGCCATTTTTACTCCGCTAAATAACCCCGGCATGTTGATTGTGGATGAAGAGCATGATGAGTCGTTCAAGCAGCAAGATGGCTTGCGTTATCACGCGCGAGATCTTGCGGCCATGCGCGCTAAGCAGCACAATATTCCTCTTTTATTAGGCAGCGCCACTCCCGCGCTTGAAACGCTAAATAACGCATTAACTGGTCGCTATGCGCACTTGCAGTTGACCAAGCGCGCTGGTGGAGCGAGAAGTACTCACCAGCACGTTTTAGATGCCCGGGATCAACCGATTCATTATGGTATTTCGCAAGGCCTGTTAACCATCATGCGTCAACACATAAGCGCAGGTAATCAGGTATTGGTATTTGTGAATCGCAGGGGCTATGCGCCAGCACTGCTTTGTCATCACTGCGGTGAAACCGTAATGTGCAAACGCTGTGATCGCCCGTATACCGTTCATAAAGCGCAAAACCGATTACAATGTCACCACTGCGGCGGTATGCGTTCGATGCCGTCGAACTGCGAGGCGTGTCACCATCCTGAGCTTGTAACAGCAGGAACTGGAACAGAGCAGGTTGAACAAGGCCTTTCAAACCTATTTCCTGGCGTTAAACAAGTGCGCATCGATAGCGACACCGTGCGGGGAAAAGACAAGCTTCACCAAACTCTTGATGCAATAAACCGGCAAGAGTATCAGCTTTTGGTCGGCACTCAGATTTTGTCAAAAGGCCATCATTTTCCACATGTGACATTAGTCGCGGTTTTAGACTGCGATGGCGCTTTGTTTAGTGCTGATTTTAGAGCGCCAGAAAAGCTTGCTCAGCTTGTTACGCAGCTTGCGGGAAGGGCAGGGCGCGCAAGTAAACCGGGTGAAATGTGGCTGCAAACCCTAAATCCTCAACATCCGCTGTTACAAGACTTGGTGCACAATGGCTATGGGCATTTTGCCAGGCATGCACTTATGGAGCGAAAAGCGGCAGGGCTTCCTCCCTTTACGAGTCAATTTGTTGTTCGTGCTGAAGCTAGCGACAGCAGCTTGGCTTATCACTTCTTGCGAGAATGCAAACAGGTGTTTAATCAACAGCACGCCGTTGAAATAAACGGTCCGTTCCCTTGTTTGATTGAAAAGCGACAAGGCAGATTTCGATTTATGCTGGTTTGCAGTCATCAAAAGCGTGGGCCGCTTCACAATGCGCTACGTTTAGCACTGCCATTTTTACAGGCATTACCCCAAGCAATGAAAGTAAGATGGTCGATAGATATTGATCCTACCGATTTCAGTTAGCTTGTTGCGATGCAATACGTTAAAATTTCTGCTTAATGGAAGGTGTGGTAAGCACTTTCTTTAGCCAAATTTGAACCTTAGCCAAATTTGAACTACGACGTTTCCTTACGAATACGAACAACGATAACAAGTAGGAATATAGCCAACTATGGCCCAACGTGATTATGTCTCTCGTGGACGCTCTACCCAAAAAAAGAAGTCTTCAGCAAAAGGTCGAAAGCCTGCTGGAAACGCTCAGATGAACGGGGCGGTAGCCGCTAAACTCCCTATCATTCGACTTGTAGGTGTATTTGCCCTTGTGATTGGCTTCGGAGTGTTTTTGTGGTCAATCAAAGATAACGTTGAAGAAGATGTAGATACACAAGTATCGCGCCCCATTGCACCAACGGAAGAGTCATTGCCTGAATTGCCCGAAGAAGAGTGGGAATACATAAAAACCCTGCCAGGGTATGAAGTTGAAGTAGAAGTAAAAGAGCAGGAAAAATCCGATAAGCGCTATTTAATGCAGTGCGCCTCGTTTAGAACACGTGCTCAGGCCGAAGAGATGAAGGCTAAAATTGCGTTCCAAGGTTTAGAAGCTTTGATCAAACAGAGCTCTGGCAGCAATGGCGAATGGTTCCGCGTCATTTTAGGTCCTTACGAGTCTAAACGAGATGCGGAAAAAGCGAAGCACAGTCTACGTAAAGTAAATATTGCTACATGCCAAATTTGGTACTGGAATTTGTAAATATCGCGACACGTCAATGACACATTACGTCTGCAAATAGACGTATTACGGAATACAATGGGCGCTCTAATGAGCGCCTTCTTCATGGTGTCGTATCAGGTTGATACCTAGAAGGACAAACCATACTATCTGACCCAATCCAAAGATTGCAGTGGCTGCCTCAAAGAGGCTAATGTCAGATAAAAAAGAAAGACCCGTAAAAAGCGTTAATATTCCCGCTACACCAACGATTACGCCTAAACCATGCAATAGTTTTGCGAACAGACCACGCTTTATACCCATGTAGCTGATAAACAAAACCCAAATCGCGCCAAGCAGCTCTATGCCACCGCCAAGTGCATCCACGACGATTTCAACACTCTTCAATACCACTACTGCGTTTTCTTCATTCGCAATGGCGTAATTAGCAAGAAATGGCAGGCTCGTCAGAAAGATGAATGTACTAGCAAGAACAAACATAGCCCATATATTGCCTAGTGTGCTGTTGTAACGAGCAACATGAGGACAGACATTTTTATAAACGCTTAACAATGACTGGTTGAGTAAAAGTAAACTCAAGCTAAACACAATTCCAATAACGATGAAGCCCACAAAAAATGTATCGCGTTGAGCGATGAGTAAGTGCAGATGAGCCACGTCGGATGAATCGGTTGGCGGTTCAATGAGACCGATAAAAAGAACAAATCCAAATAGATAGGTCAGGGCACAAACTATTGCGGCTATGCCGCCAGCACGCTGTAGTGGCATGATACAACCCTAGAGAAGTTTATAATCAAACGTTATTACGCGATAGAATTTGTCTAGCGGCAACTATGATTTGTAACAACAGTTGTCACTATCGCAGAAGAATCAAGACGCTCTACATTGCCTCTGAAATTCGCCACTTGTCTTTTGTCTTACCCTTGAAATTAAAAAGCCTTCCCCCATCTACTTGTAATTGAATTTGAACGCTGCTGCCTTTGCTAAACTAAAAACGCGGCAGCGCCCAGATAAACGGGGAATTAACGTGACAACGATTGTATCTGTACGACGTGGGAATCAAGTGGTAATGGCCGGTGATGGACAGGTATCGCTGGGCAACACCGTAATGAAAGGTAATGCGCGCAAAGTGCGCCGTTTGTACCACGACAAGATTTTAGCGGGCTTTGCTGGTGGCACAGCCGACGCATTTACGCTTTTTGAACGCTTTGAAGCAAAGCTTGAAGCTCACCAAGGTCATTTAACCAAGGCGGCGGTAGAGCTCGCCAAAGACTGGCGAACTGACAGGGCGCTTCGCAAACTAGAGGCCCTGCTTGCCGTAGCAGACGAAACTGCATCGTTTATCATCACCGGTAACGGTGATGTTGTGCAGCCTGAACAAGATCTTATCGCTATTGGTTCAGGTGGTAACTACGCACAAGCCGCGGCTACTGCACTGCTTGAAAATACAGAGCTAAGCGCAAAAGAAATCGCGGAAAAAGCATTGACCATTGCAGGTGATATTTGCGTGTTCACTAACCATAGCCAAACGGTTGATGTACTGGATTACTAAGTAATAGCGTAACGCTGTTAGCGGCTCGCAGCCACAGCTTTGAAACTGGCATAGCGAGTACTTGTTAGATAAGGGTTTATTCATGTCTGAAATGACACCAAGAGAAATTGTTCACGAGTTAGACCGCCATATTATCGGTCAACAAGATGCCAAGCGTGCTGTATCTATTGCACTTCGAAATCGCTGGCGTCGTATGCAGCTTGAACCAGAGCTGCGTCAAGAAGTAACGCCTAAAAATATTTTGATGATTGGCCCTACGGGTGTGGGTAAAACTGAGATCGCTCGCCGTTTAGCAAAGCTTGCTAACGCGCCTTTTATCAAAGTTGAAGCAACAAAGTTCACCGAAGTGGGCTATGTAGGTAAAGAAGTAGAGACTATCATTCGTGATCTTGCCGATATTGCGGTGAAGATGACGAAAGAAAACGAAATGAAAAAAGTGAAATTCCGTGCAGAAGAAGCAGCGGAAGAGCGAATTTTAGACGTTTTATTGCCTCCACCAGAAGATGCATGGGGCAATAAAGAAAACGTTGAAGATCGCGGCACACGTCAAGCATTTCGTAAAAAGCTTCGCCAGGGCGATCTAGACGACAAAGAAATTGAAATTGATGTGGCACTTCCGCAGGTGGGCGTAGAAATTATGGCGCCTCCAGGTATGGAAGAAATGACCAACCAGCTTCAAGGCATGTTCCAAAACTTGTCGGGTTCGCAGAAGAAAAAGAAAAAGCTGAAAATTAAAGAAGCGTTCAAGTTGCTTATTGAAGAAGAGGCGGCTCGCCTTGTTAATCAAGAAGACTTGAAAGAAAAGGCCATTGAGTCGGTAGAGCAGCACGGTATCGTGTTTATCGACGAAATTGACAAAATTTGTAAGCGCGAAGGTAACTCATCTGCAGACGTTTCTCGCGAAGGTGTTCAGCGTGACCTGCTCCCGCTTGTGGAAGGCTCAACGGTATCAACTAAGCACGGCATGGTGAAAACTGACCATATCTTGTTTATTACCTCAGGCGCATTCCAAATGAGCAAGCCGTCGGACCTTATTCCAGAGCTTCAGGGTCGTCTACCTATTCGCGTTGAGCTATCGGCGCTTAAAGTCGATGACTTTAAACGCATTCTTACCGAGCCAAGTGCGTCGTTAACGCATCAGTACATTGCGCTAATGAAAACCGAGGGTGTTGATATTACATTCGATGATTCGGGTATACAGCGTATTGCAGAAGCGGCATGGCAGGTGAATGAGCGCACTGAAAACATTGGTGCCCGCCGTTTGCACACCGTGCTTGAGCGCCTTATGGAAGATATCTCGTTTGACGCTTCAGAAAAAAGCGGTGAGTCGTTTTTAATTGATGCAGACTACGTTAACAGCCATCTAGAAACCTTAGTGGATAACGAAGATCTGTCGCGCTTTATTTTGTAGTTTAACGCTAATTAGAAGTTTCCCCGTTAGTTGGTATCCCAATTAAAGGGGAGACTTTATAACCTCTTTTAATGTGCAAACCATTTCACCGAGCTGATAATACCAGTCCGCATAGATAATTACCCACTCAGCGAGAGTTAAAATGTTCGTAATCGCGGCGTGTTACCGCAGGTATAGTGGTTCTACATCAAGGTGACACAACAAAGAGTACGGACATTTTAAACTCGCCCTTCGGGAAGGTCTGGCAAGGTTCCTAGCTTCATTCTGGGAATTTGAAAGGGAACAGCCATTCCTGCATTCCCACTGTTCACTCTTATTGGTAGGTAAGGTTTCATGCCAATATCTGACTAACCTTAGAATATAAACCAGATTACTCTGTAAAAGAACAAAGCAGACGGCTTACAGAGGGGGTAATGTATTTTGGGCAGCTTTCAAAAGATCTTCCCATTCTTTTGGTGGATGACCAGATTTCACCATTTTTTCAAAAACTCTGTAAGCATCCGTCTTACTTCCATATGCACGTTTGTTTTTCTCGTCATTTACCCATGCATATACGATAACCTTAGACTCAAGATGGTAGCGGAAAAAAAGGCGATATTGCTGGAAAAACTTTGCACGGAACCAATGCTTATTGTCATCACCTAACGTGTTTCCTTGGCGAAAGTCAGCGTGAGTAGGATCATGCGGAATTAGTTCAAAGGTGAGTCTTTGAATAGCAGCTAAACGCTTAGCTGCATTTTTCTTAGTGTAATTCTTCGGATCTTTTTCCCGTAAAGCTTCAACCTGCGATTTGAGATTGAGATACTGCTCTATAAATAATGGGTGAGCGTATAGTGTCCATCCGTTTACAACAGCTGGTATCGTTTTCTGCAAACTTATACGTCCTCATCCAACAAAGGAGCATCGAGATCAATTTCGACACCATCTACCAATGCGTTAACGCTTAAACGCATGCTTTCTGATAAGGGCTCGATTTTTTCTGGATGGGCCTGAATATCATGCGCAATAAATGATAGAAATTCGCCAATAATAGGATCGCTCTCTTGCGCTTCTAATCGGGATATAACAACGCTACCATCAGACTGAATGGCATATTTAATTTTGTCTTTCTTACCCAAACATAATGCTTTACGGACAGAACTAGGCACTGTGGTTTGAAAACGTTCTGTAAGTGTTGATTCAGTTTCTAAAGCAACGCGTGGCATGACGACCTCTAAGTATTGCGGGTTTGCAAGCCTTGATTTTAGTACGGTATAACAGGTAATGCAAATGCATTACTTTGCGGTGACAGGTTATAAAATGCGTTAAATTAATTAAAGGTTGTAAAAGTACAAGGTGGACAGTCGCCTAAATTCGTTGACTTTTATCACCTAACTTAAGCTCAGACTCTAATCTACTAAGGGCTCATTTCATTTATTAGTCAAGTCTTCGCCAGTAATGCCACTAGCTTTTCGGTAACATCCAAGCCAGTATCGTTTTCAACTTTCAAAAAATAAGGGCTGGGGTTGGCTTCTAAAAAAAAGTACTTTCCTTTCGCACTTTTGCGCCAGTCTATCGCGCACCAGTGCATACCTAATGCTTTGCATATTTTGACAGCTAACTGCTGAACGTCGTTGGGGATTATGGTCACCGATACACTGGCATTATCGTCGTTCCTGTAATCTAATTCACTAGAGTCAATTTGTACGCTGAGCACGTCATTGCCCAGCACATAGCTTCGTATATTTACGCCGGCAATGTATTTTTGAAAGGTAACAGGGCGTTCACTGAGTAATGTGTTGAGTAAAGGGCGCATATTGGGTTGTTTATTCACGAATTGTGCAGTTCTTCCGCCGCGTACAGGCTTATAGATAACCTCGCGCATATTATTGCAAAACTGCGTGGCGACTTCAGGCGCATTGCCTACAAAGGTGTAGGGAATATGTGCACCTAGTTTGCCAGCAATACGCGATTGATAAGGTTTGCACTGGTGGCTTCGGACAGCGTCGATAGGGTTGACCCACTTAATGTCAGCATAACTGAACCAGCAAAGCAAAGTGCTGGCGCGTTCCTGCTCGGTCCAGCCGTAATGCTCAGCCGCGCGAGCGCGTTTATCCTGTGCTTTGCCATCTAAAGTTGCATCTTTGACCCCCTCGTCTGGTAACTCGCCCGGCAGGTATTCATGCCAGTAGGCAGCTTTGGTATTTGAAAAGGTCACTCTAGGCTGGTCACATAGCGACGATGAACTGAAATGAATTAATCCGTCATCAAAATCAGGGTCGTAACTGATGGTCCAGGTCGTGCCAAAATAACGTGTATTGGCAATATAAAAAGGTATATCACGTTGACGTAAGGCCTGTGCGATATGCTGAATTTGGGGGTCTTGTTCACTTCCTAATAATGCGACGTGCATCCGTGCTCCTTGCTTGAGTAAACATAATCAATGACAAATAATAAAAACAACACATGCATGCACATATACCGCTCAAGGCATACATATGTTGTTGAAGCATGTAGAGTGAGGGATTAAGACAAAATATCCGGAAGTTTGCCGCCGCCCTCTCCAATGGCTAAGGTAATGTAGACGGGCTCTTTAGGCTCAGGAACTATTACGGGAGGGCTTTCAATCAATCGTGCTCGCAAGCCTCCAGATACTTCAAAAAGCTGGTCTTCTGCAAGTTGCACAGGATGTCCCGCTGTAAGCTGTTTATGACTGAGTTGATGTTGATGGTTTTTCATAGTTTACGCTCCTTGTAGTGGCGTGTTGAGTAATAAGACAATGTCACCTAAAGTGATATCGCCTCTTGGTAAAGGGTTCTAAAGCAGCCTGCGATAAGCGCAGAACGATTGGATATATTGAGCTTTTTATAGATATTGGCGCAGTGAAACTTTACTGTCCGTTCACTGATGAATAACTCTGAGGCGATGACTTTGTTAGAGCAGCCTTCCATAATCTTGTGCGCGACCTGTAACTCTCGTTTAGATAAGCAGTCAATTGGGATCACGCTGCCATAAGCGGTAATACCACTGGCATCTATCTGCAAACGTTCAGCGGCTGTCATCAACACCGCAGGTTCTCTTATTTCATGGTTTTTCATTAGATTTCTCCGTGTTTACGTGATGTTGCGTCCCAAATACGTCAGCGGGAGAGCAGGGATGTAAGTTGCCGTTTGCCAGACGATAAACCTTGTCTGCCATGGCGATAGACTGTGGACGATGAGCCACAATAATTCGTGTCATATTTAAAGATTTGAGGTGATGATTTATTTGCGCTTCATTGGCCATGTCTAAATGGCTACTAGCTTCATCTAAAAACAGTATGTCTGGGTTTTGATAAAGGGCTCTGGCAAGGAGTAGTCGTTGCTTTTGGCCGCCGCTTAAGCTGCTGCCCATATCGCCGACGAGTGAGTGATATTGCATGGGCATTTTCATGATGTCTTCGTGAATACAAGCAAGGTGCGCCACATGAACCATTTTTTTAAAATCAGCCGCGTGTTCAAAGCAGCAGATGTTTTGCGCGATGGTGCCGCTTAAGCAAGTGTCTTCTTGCAGAACGGAAGCGATGACCGGGCGTTTGACGTTAGCATAATTCACGCTGCCCTCTGATAAAGGGTACAGCCCCATTAAACACTTAAAGAGCGTACTTTTTCCGCACCCGCTATCGCCAATAATGGCAACGATGTCGCCACATTCGACTGAAAGATTGATATGCCTGAATACCCATTCATTCGAGGCGCTATAGCGATACCCTAGAGAGTTAGCGTTTAGCGCTATGGTATTTGACGGTGTGCTTGATGAGAGCGCATCGGGGTAACTAAACGAACTAATAGTCTTTGCCAATAGTGTATTTGGCTTTGCCTGAGCAGGTGTTAACAAGATATCGCTGAGGCGCGTAAAGTGAACGCCTAGCATATTAAGCTCAATTACTTTGTTGACAACGCCGTCCAGCGCATTCACGAAGCGGGTTTTATACGCCATAAAGGCGAGCAGCATGCCGATTGAAAGCGTGCTTTCCATAACCAGGCTTGCACCAACATACACAACCACAAGGTTCTCAGCGCCAAATAACAGCTGGTTTGAGAGGGTGCTGCCGATATTAATTTTGCCAAGGGTAATATCTTTATTTAACGTAGCCACAAGCTTGTTCTGCCAGTGTCCGTGGCGCTGCACTTCTTGTCCGTAGACTCGAATAGGCAGTATAGCCCTAACGCTTTCCATAAAATGACTTTGCTCTGAAGCGGCAAGGGCGATACGTTCCGTTGTAAGTCGCTTGATTAGAGGCAAAAGCCCTAGCCGAATACACAAATACACAAGCATAATTGCGACGACCACAAGGGTGAGTTTTATCGAGTACAGCATCATTACTGCCAACGTGATGACGGCCATAAGCCCATCCAACAATGCGGTGACTAGGCCCGTGGTTAAGAATTCTCTAATGCTTGCCAGCGAGCCAAATCGAGATACCACATCACCGATATGGCGCTTATCGAAGTAGTCTAGGGGAAGTGAGAGTAAGTGCTTAAATACCGAAGCAGACATTTGAAGCTGAAGGCGAGAAGAGACCGATAATATAACCAGTTTCCGAACCCCGCTTGTAAAAGTCTCAACAATTAGAAGAAGGGCAAACCCAATAGCAAGGGCCTTTAACAGTGCTTCGTTGTTGTAAATCAGCACATCATCAACCACCGTTTGCATGTAATAAGGTGCGGCTAATGCAAATAGCTGTAGCACAACGGATAAGGCAAACAAGGTGATAAGATTGCGCTTGAACCCTGTTGTGCGCGTGAAAAATTGAGAAAGCCCAAGGCGAGGCACAGAGGTTTTGGGTGAAAACATGTCTGTGGGTGACACTTCAAGGGCAATGCCCGTTATGTATTTGGATGCTTCATCAAATGAGAGCTTTCTTTCCCCGAGAGCAGGGTCATGAATAGTTATCGCATTTCCTTTTACGTTGGTAAGCACAACGAAGTGATTCATATTCCAATGCAATATGGCAGGGCAGGCTAGCTGCGCCAGGTGTTCCATCTCAATCTTAATGGCACGGCTTTGAAACCCTAAGTCGCTTGCAACCCCCATAACATCCTTTAACGTACTACCTCTAAGCGAAACAGACATTGCGTGTCGCAGTGCGTTAAGGTCTCGTTTATCGCCGTAATATTGGGTAATCATTGCCATACATGCCAGTCCGCACTCGGCCGCCTCGCTCTGCAAAATAACCGGCACGCGCCGCTTTGTGTGAAGCGTGTTTGATGTGAGATTCATGGTAAAGCTAGCCATACTTACAGCTTCCCTGTGATGCTATAAAGCGGTTCCATTAACCACTCCATCAAGGTGCGTTGACTTAAATGCACATCGGCAGAGAAGGTCATACCGGCTTTAAGTGAGATGTTGTTGCCGTAAGCCAATATTTCGTTAGCGCTTAACTTCGCAGTGACCAGATACGCGGGTTCGTTAATTGATATCGGTATGTCGATAAGTTCGCCTGGCAGTATCAGGGAGGGGGAGATATTGGTGATTTCTCCAGTCTGCACGCCAAACTTTTGGTAGGGGAAAGCATCGTAGCGAATGTGAAGGGCTTGCCCCTTGCGCAAAAAGCCCGCTGAACGCACCGGTACCGCGATACGCGCCTGGATATCAGTATTGATAGGAAGCAACGTTAGCAAAGGGCGCGCACTGTCAACGGTGTAACCTTTCTTTACACGAAGGCCAGACACTTGCCCGCTGCGAGGCGCATAAATGGTTTCTTTTGCACTGCTCTTATGACTCACAATCTGCTGCTGAAGATCGCTCAGCGCGTTTTCCAAATTCGCTATCTCATTGGCCTGGCGCTTGGGTAGCGTTGCGATTTCATGGTGTAGCTTTGCAATATTGGTTTGTTCTAAACGTCTGTCTTTTTTAGCTAGCGTTAGCTGCTGTTCTGCGGTCAACCGCTGAAGGGTTTTGTTTTCAAAATCGGCACGGCTGATATGGCCTCTATTTAAGAGGGACTGTGCCGTTTCCCATTGATGAAAAGCCATGTTCCAATGTGTTTCAGAAAGCGCTACGATGGCGTCTAAATCATCTAATGTGCGTTCGGCCTTAGATAACTGGTCGCTTAAGCTTTCGACTTGAGCGAGGTGAAGAGCCTGCAGCCGGGTGATATTTTGTGACGTTCGCTCTCGTTTAGCTTCAAGTTCTTCAAGCAACTGAATGCTCACGGGGTTACCTGAAGCATCGCGATTGCCGTAATCAACCGTTATCAAGGGGGTACCTGCTTCTACTTGCTCCCCTTCTTGTACTAGTACATCAATCACTTTGCCTCGACGGGTATCAGAATAGAGCTTGAATACACCGTGGCTAGGCTCCAGCCATCCGTTCACCGAGGCCTTTCGGGCATAGCTCCCCATGTACAGGTAAATGATCACCGCAACTATCCAGACAACGAGCAAGAGAGCAATAGCGGTAAAAACGGGCTTGGGCGTCATTAAAAAACTGCCGTCGAGGGTGTTTGACTGTTCATCCACGGCTTCCTTTCTAAATAGTCCTGTTCTCATCGTCTATCCTTGTACTGAGGGTCTGGTTGATTGTTGTTGATGGTTAATAAGTTCTTTTTGTGTCCCGCAGAGAAAGGTATCTGGCTGCCGCTTCCTTACCGGCTATTCATCCGTGGCATCGCAATCCGTGATGCCTCCTTTGTTGTGCTACCGGATACCTAGTGGTCAACGTTACTGCGGTGACGATGTTCACTTTAGATGGGAGGCTAAGTAAATGAATTTTATGAGAGGTCTATATTTTCAGAGCACATGGTTTATTGAGGTTTGGCCCATTTTTAAATGTCCTTGGCTCAGTTTTAAAAGGTTGATATGACGCAATGAATCAGCAAGCTATCAAAAAGAAGTCATAGACGTGTACAAAGAATGTGCTATTAAAAAACAAAGGAATATGAAAATAACACGGTAAGAATAAATAGAAGGAAGTCTCATGTTTGTGCCAAGCATACTTTTGAAACAACTCTACACACGTGCAAGTCTAACTAAGACAGATAAAGGCCTCTCTTTTTCTCTAAAAAACAGATTAAAAGACGCAACCATCAAAGAGGTGAAATGGATATCTCTTGATGGTGAAAAGATTCCAGAGGACAAAATAACGCTGCAGCTTACAGCTGATAACTGTATATCCGTAGAAGCGCTGAACAAATCAGGCGGAGAACCCTTCGGTTTACGTCAAACCATTACCGTGCACTTAGACATTGACGAAGCACCTTGTCCTGAAAAGCGAAAGCTAGGCATTTGCTTTTCTGCTTCACCTTTCGGGAAGCTTAAATTTGAGGTGGAAGATAACATCACGGCGCCAGGACAACGCAGTGCGTTTATTCCCCGAGACGACATGGATGACTACGGTGAGAGCATTATAAAAACACGCCAAGAATATTTCGAAAGTGCGACAGGAAAGAAAATCGACCACGTGGGTAAGTACTCCATCGACCCACAAGCACTTAAAGGAAATATTGAGCATTTCATAGGTGTGGCGCAAGTTCCTATTGGTATTGCAGGGCCTTTGAAAATAAATGGAGAGCATGCACAAGGGGAGTTTGTCGTGCCGCTAGCGACTACCGAAGGTACATTGGTAGCATCATACAACCGCGGTATGAAATTACTCAATATGAGCGGTGGCGTAACGGCTACGGTAGTAGATGATGCTATGCAGCGAGCGCCGGTATTCATTTTTGAAAATGCCCGAGGCGCAAGAGACTTCGTTAAGTGGATAAAAAAGAATTTCGAAAAAATAAAGGAAGAAGCTGAAGCGACATCAAGTATTGCGAATCTTACCTATATCGATCATTTCTTGTCTAACAAATTCGCCTTTTTGCGGTTTAACTTTAAGACGGGTGATGCAGCGGGGCAGAACATGGTTGGCCGTGCTACTTTCGCTGCCTGCGGGTGGATCTTGGATCATTACGAAGGGATAGAGAACTTTTATCTCGAGTCAAACTTTGCCACTGATAAGAAAGCCTCTCAAATAAACATTATGCGTACCAGGGGCAAGCGCGTTACTGCGGAAGCAACAATTAAGCGGGAACATTTGTTAGAGGTGATGCGTGTAGAGCCTAAACAGATTGACTACCACGGCCGAGTTGCCGGTGTAGGTTCATTCTTGTCAGGCGTCAATAATACCGGGCTTCATTCCCCAAACGGTATTACGGCCATGTTCATTGCCACAGGGCAGGACGTAGCGAACGTGTCTGAATCGTCGGCAGCAATAATGTATTCCGAGTTAACTGAAGACGGAGACTTGTACGTCTCTATAACAATTCCATCTCTTATTGTGGCAACCTACGGCGGCGGCACGGGAATCGGTACGCAGCGTGAGTGTCTAGAACTTCTCGATTGCTATGGCCGTGATCGCGTGTACAAATTTGCGGAAATTGTAGCTTCGGTTGTACTCGCTGGGGAGATATCGTTGGCATCAGCGATAAGCTCATCGGACTGGGTATCGTCTCATGAGCAATACGGGCGAAACAGATAGCATGTGAGCTAGATTGTTTAGCATCGGCCAATAACCGTTAAAAGTATTGGCCGATGAATGCGCCTCGGTTTCGTTTCGCTACGGCCTGCATAAAGGCGCTAAAGCGCTGTGCGTTACCGTTACTTCGGCTAAAGCCAATGCCGTGTATACGAATGACAGGCTGCCCGTTGGTACCTTGGTTAGCCTGGGTGATTTGACCAACGATTTGATCCAAGTTAGTCCTTTGATAGTCATCACCAAATACGTAAAGGCTTACTCGGCCCTTGGTGTTCTTATATAGCTTTATGGCCTTTAAAATCCCCGCTTCGGGCTGACTTGCACCGCCTTTGAAGTTTTTCATTTGGTTCATCGCCGTATCGCGCATGGTTTTTCTATCATCTAACCATTGCCCAGCTTTACTTGAAAACATAAAGCTACCGTCTGCGGACATTATTTGAAACCCTTTCATTTTAGGGTGGTTCTTTAAAATGTCGTTCACTACTGTGATAACGCGATTCCACCCACTGCCGGAGGACATTGAGCCCGAATTATCGATAGCAAATATGACATATTCAGCGTCGGTGGGTATGCCTCCCACGTCATCATCAGGCGTATCGGTTGGGTTTGGTGTGTTTAGCATGGCAGTAGCTTGGCGAATCTCCTTACGTAAGGATGACGCCTTATCTCTTAGCTGGTCTATGGTTTGCTGCGCACGGGGAATAGACGAATCGAGATTATCTCTTTCTTCTGTAACTGAAGCGGTTTTGCTTTGTGCTGCTTTGAGTTCTTGCAGTTTGTCTGACAAGGCGCCTTTTAACGTTTCAACATCAATCTGGGCCTGTAGTACCTGATCAATCAGCACGCTCACGTTACTCGGGCCGCGCTCGGTATCCTCGGTGCCGTTTTTCGCCAGCAGCACAAGCATAACTACCGCGCCAAAGGCACAAGAAATGATGTCAAGAAAGGCAATGTTGAATACCTCAACAGGGGCACGCTGAATTTTCCTCACGGTTTCATTCTCACTATGGCCACTCCGGTGCTGGTGATAAGAAAGTGCCGCTGGTTGCTCGGGTCCACTCCCAGTACATCGGAGATGCGAATGGATCGCCTTCTATCGGCAGCAAAATGACGTTGTAGTGCACGCCTTTTTTAGCCCGTTTAACGGTTTCAACAAAAAGGGTCTGACGGCAGTCAGAAGAGATTGATTTTTTACTGCTAATAAAATTCTTACAGCTTAATGGCAACCCATCACCCAGCGTAGGTAAACCGTCGGTGACGATGTACACGTCGGTAATATTGGGGTTGGCTTTAAACAAAATGGCTAAGCCTTCTTGAAGATTAGTTCCACCATTTGGCACGACGCCTCCGAGGTCTTTTACGATAGCGTTCATCGAACCGCTGACCTTAGCGCTGTTCACATTGCGAAGCCCCAAGGTAGTTGCTGTATCTGAAAATGCTACTACCGTCACCCGTGATTCTAAAGGCACGCGCGCCAACATCCACTGCGCAACTCGTTTAGTGCGTATCCATTTGGGGGTAGAGACTTTTTGTCCATCACTCAATGCTAATTTGCCTAGAATATCCAGAAGATTGTCGCCCATCATTGAGGCACTTTTGTCGATGAGTAAGCCTATTTCGGCGCCCTCTATCTTCATGCCTGTAATATAGTTTTGTTCGCCTGTGCCCTGCATCTGAATATTGGCCGACTTTTCAACTTCTTTAGACAGTGCTGCAAGCTGATTTTCAAGATCAGCCACTACCGCCATTTCGGTAGACATGTCTTGCAGTAGCTTCGACTGATCCTGGGTGCTGTCAGCCTGCGCTTGTTCAGCGTCATCTTGCTTTGCCGACTCAAGCGCAATCTTGTCATTAACTTCGTCGAGCGACTTTTTAAGTTTTTGCTGTTCCTGTTCAGCGGCAGCAAGCTCTTGCTCTAATTTCTCTTTTTCTTCTGTGGGGGTAGGAGTGAAAGCTTTGAAATCCACCAGAATAAAAATAAGAATAACCGCGCCAAGGCCACAGGCCATAACGTCTAAGAAGGCTAGGTTAAATCCGTCTTCGGCTTTACGCACTTTAGGCATGGGTATAATCGCCTAATTAGTTGTGAAGGTGCGACAGCAAGTGATGTTCGCAAGACTCTTGTGTGCGAATAACCATTTTGTCCTGGCGGCCGTTCAAAAGGTGCATGAGCAGCATCAAGATAAGCGAGATAAACAGCGCCACAAGCGTCGAGTTAAAGGCAACGCCGAGAGAGGCTGTCATGCCCGCAATATCACCGTCTAGCGCGGCGTCTGCCTGTGCAAGAGCCGCACCGATACCTCGCACGGTGCCGACGAAGCCAATAGAGGGAATGGCCCAGATAATGTAGCGAATCACGTTGTTACCGCTTTCCAATTGCGCCGCGATGTTTTCCACCGATGCATGAATAGCGTCCGCGGCATGCTGCACATTCTGCGTATTCTTGAAACGTCTAATACAGTTTATCCATGTACTATAGGCTGGCGTATCGCTGTATGATGACGACGAAAGCTCATTCAACGCTTTATCTACGTCAAGGGGCGTGTCTTTGTTGTGTTCAGGGAGAAGATCACGTGAATAGATCTCTTCTTCATCAAGCAACTTCCAAAGCTTGTAGACCATTAGAAAAATACAGAACAACATCAGTGATATACAAACTTGTTGTTCGATATCTTTAAGGATTACCCAGATAGACGAGAGGGATGCCGTTCCCGCGGTTGCCATGACTTTCTCTGCTGCGGGGCGAATAACACCCGCAAATAGAAAATGGACCAAGGCGAAAATAAACAAAAATACCCCGCCGCTTACGAGAAAGCTGGGGTTCATTGACAATGTATTTTCTTTATTCATGGTGGGTCCTTGATACCTAAATATTGGTCGGGAAGTCTTGTGGCGAGTCTAGCGATACAAAGTAAGCGCTGGCCGTCCCCGCTATGCCTAAAAGCACAGCAATGATTAATAGTTTCTTTTTCATATTAGTTCTCGTATCTCGCTATGCGAAAGCCTATATCTTCAGCTGGTGCATTCTCACCGCTGCGTACACTAGCCCGAATATTCTTAAGTCTGCCTGTTAGATAAGACGCCCCTTTGACCACATGTTTCCCTTGTCCCACGGGGCCTAAATAGTCGGCGTAGGAACCTGACTGAGTCGATATTGCTACATCATAAATATCATGAACCCACTCGCGCACATTGCCGTCTAAATCAAAGAAACCACCACGTTCGGCGTTAAATGAGCCAACCGGTGCTTTATTTGCGAATCCGTCGTTATAGTCTTTCAATATGAAGGTTTGTTTGCCGCTGAGTGATGCGTCGGCGAAGTTTCCTTGCTTATCACGTAGACGATACTGATCACCCCATACGAATGTTGTGGGAGACGCCCGTCGATTTAATTTGGCTACAAATTCCCATTCGGCTTCTGTAGGCAAGCGGTAGCCCTTCGATGTGGTATCGACACCCGCTACTCGTCCATTTTTTATAGTATAAAAGGGTGTAAGCCCTTCTTTTTCGCTTAGCCAGTTCGTAAAGGCCGCGGCTTCATCCCAAGAAACATTACTGACTGGCAGTGCGCTACCGCCACCTTTTCCGGTAAAGGCGGCGAATTGGGCTTGGGTTATTTCATGCTTTGACACCCAGAACTTACGAGAGAAAGATACCTCTCGTTGAACTTCATTACGCTGGCGATCTTTTTCGTTAGAAGGAGATCCCATGGTGAAAGTTTTTGGCGTTATCAAGGCGAGTTGAATGCCCAGCGTAGTAGCGAAAAGCGGCTTGCCTTCACGGCGTCTTGCTTCAAATTCAGTTAGCATATCAGCATGAACGGTTACCGCTCGTTTTGCGCTGGGTGTTACAGTTTTAGTTACGCTGCGATAACCCTCGCGCTCAAAGGTAATGGTATGTGGTAGCGCTTGAAGGGTAAGGTTAAGTGGCGTCTGGCCCTGAGGTGCGCCGTTAACTGAAACCTTTGCATTGAGTGATGCAGTGATGTTTACTCGGCCCAGCTCTTTTTTAAGGTTAAAAGAAAGCGATTTATTTTCACCGGGTGCTAATTGTATTTTCTCACTTTGTGAGATGAACCCTGTCTTTTCATATTTAACAGTATGCAGAGAGCTAGCATCTACACGGGAGTTATTATCCACTGGTTTATTGTTTACGGTAAGCACGCCGCCTGGTGGCGTAGTAGATACTGATAGCTGTGCCTGAAGCGGCTTGAGATTATAGTTTCGCGACGGTGAAAGCCGTTTATTAGTCACTTCAATCACGTCTTTTAAGGGCTCTAGGCCCGATTTTGTCACTACTACCTCGTACTTGCCACCTTCAGTATCGAGGGTAAGGGGAGTTGTGCCAACGTCTTTACCGTCTAAGGCGACAGATGCACCGGAAGGGGTAGAGTTGATAGTGATCGCACCCTTAATCGGAGATAAGGGAATGACTTTTTCTATTTGCTGTGCGATATCAGCCTCAAACTGAACTTCACCTCTTTCAAAGTGCGGATGACTTGCGCTAACGGTATAGCTACCCTGAGCTAGCTCGGTAGTGAAGGTTTGTGATACCGACATTTTCTCGTTATTTAAATACCACGTGACCTCATTGAGCGAGGGAACTGTGGATACGGTAAGTTCTGCTGGCAGCGGCATTAGCGTAACATTAATTGTGCTTGGTGAAGTTTCATTAATGATGACGCTTGCAGCTTGATATTTAGGTGCTGATATTTGTACTTCCGCGTGGCTGCCAAACACATACAACTTTTCGCTGATGAATACCGCGGTGCCATTCGTCACCGCAAATTGCGGCGTAGCTGCGGCTCGTTCTGGAGAGACGACAAAAGCATAACCTTTTGTAAGAAATAGCCAGCTAAAATAGATAACAAGTACGGCAATGAGGCCTATAAGTGATGCGATAGCAACGCCCTTTCGTCGTTTTTTTCCTTTAGCAATGGCGTCGTCAATACTGCTCACAATATAGGCCCTTATACTTTTTCAGTGCAAACAATATGCACTGATGGGTTGTTGTCTGATGGTGATACTACAATTTCTTTAATCGTAGAGCGGTAACCTTCGCGGCTTCCTTCCACGCGGTATGTACCTGGTTTAAGTTGAATGGTCTTACGCTTTATCTCACCAACAACCCCAACGCCGAGTACCTTGATATAGGTGTCGTTATCAGAGGTGATAGTGACGGGGCGAGGTTGATTAATATTATCGACAATACCCTCTAGCGCCGTTATTTGTGCAAGGAGTTTGGCGCTTTTATTGGCATAGTTGCGAGCCTGTTCCATATCTTGCTGGGCAAGGTTTCTGACATTGTTATCAGATAGGCGCTCGGGTCTTTGTTGGTATGCCTCTAAACGCTTACTTGCATTTAAAATCCCATCGGCATCTTGTTTGGCTTGAAGTAGCGTTGGGCTGGCAGAAAAAGACGTGAGGCCCTTGCTTGCCAACATCTGCACGGTTTTCCATTCATCAGCGTCTGCGAATAACGTGACTTGGCTTTCAATTTTTTGCTGTTCGCTCCCCGCGATTAAAGACGCTAACTTTTTACTGATGATATCTAGCTCGCTGCTCGAAGAGTTAAGATTTTTAGCCTCATTAATACGTTGTGTTGCTGCAGTAAAATCTCGCGCCTCAATAGCCTTATTGGCGCTGGCAAGTAAAGCGTTGAAGCGGTTTTCACGTATCTGGCGTTCGATGGCATCGAGCGCTTGCTTCGCATCTTCTCGAAAGGGGTCAAGCGCGACAATTTCCGCATATGCATCACGCTGTTTTTGAATATTATTTTCCACACGACCAACGCGTGCTTGTTCGTAAGCGTCTTGCACGTCGCTGTATACATCAATACGTTGCTGCAATATCTTAGCTTTTTCGAAATCAGGGTTAGCGGTAAGCGACGCTTTGTTTAGGTTAAATGCTCCTGAAATATCATCTTTCCCAAAAGCAGCGAGCGCGCTTTCATAAGGCGCGGTATAGGCATTTTCGTATTCAGCGCTTAATGCTGAAACAGAGCCGTTAACCACTTCTAGCGCTGTTTCAACCTCGCTGAAGTTAGACGAGCTGTAGGCGTTAAATGCCTTGTTTAGTTCATCCTCAATCACATTTACTTTTTCTGAGAATTCTTTTGAATGTGTAACTCGCTGAACGAGCTCACTTACGCGCTGCTTGCTGTCACTGAGCGCCATTTGAAGAGCTTTTCGTTCTTCTGGGCTCAGGGAAGTTGATGAGGGGATTTCAGAAGGTTGGTGTACCGCTTCTGTCTCATCAATCGACGAATTAACATCCGGTGAAACGCTCGGCATAGAAGAAATAAGGACGACGCTTGCCATGCCAACAAAGAGTACTACTGCACAGCCAAGCAGTGCCTTTTTAATCAATGCTTTCTTCTTGGCTCTGCTTTGCTCTATTTGCTGTTCAACGCTTGGCATGCGTATTCCTTCGCTTTCTTATTTTATTGTGTAAATGAGTAGTGGTGGAACTCAACTTTGAAACAACGCAAGAAGATGACTACGCTTACAGCGCAGTCATCGGTGTTGCTTCCATATCATAAATATCTTTAAGGCGAGAGCGCAGCTGGTAATATTGCTCAGCTGCCGTGCCCTGTAGCTCGATACGCTGGTTATCAATTTCAACAATCTGATCAGCAACCTGAATATCAAGGTTTTGACCCATTTCGTCGAACAAGTCACGTTGGGCGTGAAGCTCTTTATTGGTTTGAATTGCTTGGCTTAGTGAGCCGATAGCAGCAATACCCGCACCTGCAGCAGCCACTTGCCCAACAGTAGAACTGGAGTTCGAGCCTAGCAGTACCGAGGCTACAGCAAACAAACCAGCAGTAACCTGTTTGGTGGTGCGCTCAGCTTCAAGCTCTCTGATTTTCTTGGCTTCGGGGAGCGTTTCTTTCTGGTATTTTCTATATGGCGCTTCTGTTGTTACCCAGAACGAATCGTACGTCTCTTGAAGGCTATCAATAAACTGTTCGTCTTTCGCTTGAATGGCGCGTACACGACGAAGCATAGGGTCGCTCTCGGAAGGTGCACTGACAAGCTCGATCTCGCCTTTTCGGCCCTGAGAGAGATACTGGCTAAACGATTCTGGGCTATACATTTGTGCGTAGCGTAAGTCAGAGACCATTTGTACTTCTTGCTTGTAAGCCTCTGACTTTTTAATTAGCAGGTCGTAAACAAACTTGGCAATTTGTTCGAACACTGGGCCATTCGGGTTTTCACCACGAGACATCGCATCGCGATACCAGCCTTCGCTTACGCGATACTCAAACTCTTCTTCACCCCATACGGTGTTCTTAGCGTCCATCACTCTTACGCCAATCTCTACGGTTTCAGTATCTGAATAATTGATTTTTCCAAGTACGTATACATCGGCAAGAGCAGATGCATCAGGCGTTACATTGATGCTGCCAAAGGACTTGATTTCGCCCAACGCTTCTTTGGTAGCAATGGCAAAACGGTTCGCTTCTAATCGGCGAACTTGTGGCCAGATGCCTTCTTCTTCTATCTCGTCGTAATCGATAGAGCCATCGCTGTCAGTTGGAAAACCTGGGTCGAATACCGGAATGGCGACATCCATATAGATTTCTGAGTTGTAGTTATAGCTATTTCTCTGTGCGCCTAAAGGCTGGCCAACCCCGGGTCCCACCATAGACGGACCAACACTAGAAACATTCGTTTGCGTGGAACCACAGCCGCCTAAAAGTATAAACGACGCCGTTGCGACCACTGTAAGCAGGGCCTTTGGTTTAAATGAAGACATTTCCTTTCCTTCCTCTGAGTTTATTAACAGCCGTATTGCTCTTTTAATGCTTGGAAGTGAGCCTTTTCGGTCTCATCTTTTGCTCCTTGCAAACCGGCAATTACGGCGTCACATACCGCTGAACTACCACCTTTCGCTTGTCCGCCAACGGATTGCTTTGAAGGATCAGAGCTTGATGTCGTAGTTTGTGTATTCGATGATGAATCTTGAGATTCGGTATTACTTTGCGAGTTAGATTGCCCTGCGCCTGCGCCAGAAGACGCGGTGACGGAGGTACTTCCTGTACCGCCACCTTGCCCTGTACCTTGGCCAGCTGCGTTAGCAACACTTTGTGCGCTTGATTGTGCAGCCGCGCCCATGCATTCTTCGCTTTGATTTAGCGCGCCGAAAAGAGAGTCGTCTAGCGCCTGAATTTTTTCTGCTTCGGTCATGGTTGACATATCTTGTTCACCAAAGTCGAGTACCGAGCAGTCTTGATAATAGGTAGGAGAGTCGCTTGTTTGTGCGTAAACAGGCGCTAAAGAAAATGTATAGAGTAATAAAGCAAAGGGCAAATAGTTCGGCATCGCCATTAAGTCCTTTTAATTTACAATATTTGAGACATGCATGAGACCTCATTCCTTATTTATATATAGCATCCTTTTATCTAAGACAAAACACAGATTTCAATTAAAATAAATGCTATGAGACAAAGAAGCCGATAAAACATAAGGTTTTATCGGCTTCTTAATTTAACGTTAGTCAACGAATGCTAGCGCTAATTAATGCTCCCAATGATAGTGGTGGGCTTTCGCTTCCACGTCATCTGCAGTTTGCTGCGGCATAAAGGTGGCATTGTCTTGTTCAAAGAAGAACGGCTTACGTTTTTCTTTGCTACCCACTTCGTTCATAGTGGCCGACTCGTAAACGCGGCCATTTAGCACCGTGTATTCTACGAATTCACTTTTTCGAATGTCGCTAAGTACATCGCCATCAATAACGACTAAATCGGCAAGCTTACCTTTTTCAATACTGCCAAGGTCTTTGCCCATTCCTAGGTGTTTCGCGCCATCAATCGTACCACCGCGCAGCGCTTCCCAAGGCGTAAAGCCGCCTTGTTCCATGATCCACAGTTCCCAGTGAGCAGCTAAGCCTTCGCGTTGCCCGTGCGCACCAATATGTACACTGACCCCATTATCTCGAAGTTCTTTGGCGTAGCTTGCTACGTTTTGATGGTTATACTGATTTTCTGGCGCGGTAGGTCGGCGAATAGCGCGTTTATCTAAAATGGTAGAAGGGGTATAGCGAAGAAGACGCGGGTTCTTCCACACTTCTGTTTTGTCGTACCAGTACTCTTCACCCATCATGCCGCCGTACGACACGACAAAGGTTGGCGTATAGCCAAACTCTGTGGCTTTCCATAGCTGAGTGACGTCGCTGTAGCCTTTCTCCACGGGAATACTGTGCTCAAGACCCGTGTGGCCGTCTACCAGCATAGTTAGGTTTTGTTGAAGCTTACCGCCTCCTTCTGGCACTACCATCATCTCTTGATTTTTTGCTGCCCACAGCACCTGCTGACGTTGATCACGTCGCGGCTGGTTGTAGCTTTTCACCGAGATAGCCCCGGCTTCTTTCAAGCGCTCCACATGGAAGTAAGCATCTTCATAATTGTTAATAATCGCTTTGTAACCTAGTCCTTCTGCACCGTATAAAATAGTGCCGGTGGAGTAGATACGTGGCGCAACAATATCGCCTTTACGTTGCAATTCAGCCGCAGCAAAAATTTCCGTTGTATCGTTTGATGGGTCGTGAATGGTCGTTACACCGAATGAAACATTCGAGTACTGACTCCAGTTTTGCTGAGGAATAATCTCATTGCGGCCCTGTGAACCGTGCGCGTGGGCATCAACAAGCCCTGGGATAATGGTTTTACCCGAGGTGTCTATTTGCATAGCATCTTCAGGAATGGTTACATCGCCGCGTTTGCCTACCGCTTCAATGCGATTGTCTTTAATGAGCACCACGCCATCTTCAATGACTTCTTGAGTATTGTCAGCATCGCGCATGGTAACTACTTTACCGCCAACCAACGCTTTGTAACCAGAAGGTTTATCGGCTTTAGTTGAAAACGACAAATCCATACCTTCAGCTACTGGCTCAGGTAAGGTTTCCGCTGCGCCATCAACAAAGGCAAAGGCTTCATCGAGTGAACGGCTAAATAGCGTTGGGCCGTTAAACCAGCTAAGGGTTTTGTTGTCAGGCGACCACGTAAGGTATTCACCTGCGCGGCTTGAAAGTTGAGTCACCGGCAGCGAGGTCATGTTCGGACCAACGGTAATGCGCTTGCCATTTTCTACAAACGGCGCCACGTAAGTTTTGAATTGGTAAACAAACGCAACCCATTTTTTATCATGAGAAAGTTTGTACTCACTTACCTTATCCGCACCGTAAAGATGCGTTCGCTTGTCGTTGCCTTTAAGATTAACGCTTGACAGTTGTGTTTCGTAGTACGCTTCGCCACCCGCTGATTCGGTGAAGTACACCCGGTCATCGTTACCCGCAAAATGCGCGTTATAGCCGCCTTCGGTCACTTTTTCTACCGTGTCTTCTTTAAGGTCCGCTACATAAATACCTGGCTCAACCGAGTATTTAGGGTCTAGTAAATAGCCGCCAGTAAATTTGCGGAAAACCACCTTTTCGCCATCAGCAGAGAACGAGGGCTCAATGTAGTGACCAGGCTGTTGGGTAATGATTTTTCCTTTACCACCGCGGGCAGATACCACGCGAACGGTGCCTAAATCTTGGTCATTCCAAGTGGTATACACAATCGACTTGCCGTCGTTAGAAAAACGCGGATAGTATTCGTCGTGATCGTTTTGTTTAGTTAAACGTTTAGTTTTGCCTGACTTCACGTCGCGCACATAAAGTTTACCTAACGCTTGAAAGAGTACGGTTTTACCGTTCGGCGACATTTGCGACCAGCGGATCATGCGAACGTCAAACTCATCAGGCGCGACATCAACGTCAAAGCGAAGCGCATCTGCGAATTTCACGGTACCTTCAACGGTCACGTCCATTGTACTGGTGGTTTTATCTTTCACGTCGATGGTGTGAAATTTACCGCCTGTCCAATATACGATTTTGCTGCTGTCTGGCATCCAGTCGAAGTAAGCAAAGTAGCCTTCCGAGCCAAAGCCTTCTTGCATATCTCGCTCAAGCTCCAACGTAAGCGGCGTTTCCACCCCTGTCTTTATGTCTTTAATGAAAAGCGCGGTTCTATCTTTAACGCGACGAATAAAAGCAATGTATTTTCCGTCTGGTGAAGGCGTGGGTACAACTGCTCCGCCTGTACCGCTAATATAGCGGCTCTCTTCGCCAGTTTCGCGATCGTAGCGAGTGATAGCAAAAATGCCTTCTAGCGGGTCGCGATTATATTCGAAACGGGCGCCCGGGACGGTATTTTCGGTGAAATATATGTACTTACCGTCATGAGAAAATACAGGGTCGGCAATGTTTTGCTGGTCCCGTTTTCCGCTGTTACGGGCTTTAATTTGAAGTCCGTCGCCACCTGATTTGTGATACATCCAAATCTCGCCCGCCGGAATACTGCGGCTAGACATAATGCCTTTGGTTACCACTAAATATTCGCCGTCGGGGCTCCATTTAGGTGAGTGTATGAGATTACTTTTTTCTTTGGTTATTTGGCGAAGGTTGCTGCCGTCAATATCCATAACCCACACGTTACTTAACCCATCTTGATCCGAGATAAACGCAATTTGCTTACCGTCAGGAGAAATGGAAGGGTGAATATTCCATGCGAAGTCTTGAGTAAGTGGCGTCGCATCGCCGCCTTTTATACTAACTTTGTAAAGATCACCGAGCATGTCGAAAACCATAAACTCGCCATTTGGCGCCACGTCTAAGCTAGACCACGTGGTTTCATTGGTTTTGATGGTAACTTCGTTTAATGCATAAGGCGGCTTGTTGACGTCCCACTTTTCAGATTCATTTTCTGTTTTTTCTTCACTGTCGTTTTGGGCATATGCAATAGGTGCTGCACTTAAGCCCAACGCGCTTACCAGCGCTATGGCTAGCAAGTTTTTCTTTGTTGTTATCATGATAATGTTTCCAAGTGCTTGTTATTTATTTTCTGTCGGCATCAGAGTACATGAACTCGCTTATTGTTTTGTACCCTTCATTTGTAAATTTAAGGTTAATCTTACTGCAAAGTGGGCGAGATTAATTTAGCTGATGCGATTGTAGGTATGATTTTAACGTTCAGTTATCCTTTCATCACTTTTCAATTCATCACTTTCAATGATGCTTGTCTATTACAGCAATAGCCGCTAATTTCGTAACAAGCTATTAACAACGAATTGTGTGGATATAACCGTGAGCAACGCTGAACAACAATTGCATTATTCTACTTGTACGCTTTGTGAAGCAATGTGTGGCATTGAAGTGGCGACGAAAGGCCGTCAAATACTGTCGATAAAAGGGGATAAAGATAACCCATTTAGCCAGGGGCACATTTGCCCGAAAGCCAGTGCGCTTAAAGACTTATATGATGATCCTGACCGTTTAAAGCGCCCTGTAAAAAGGGTAAGACGTGAAGGACAAGAAAGCGCCTGGGAAGACAGTACCTGGGAAGAGATCGGGTGGGATGAAGCCTTCGACTTAGTTGCTAACAACCTGCACCGCATTCAACAGGAAAATGGTAACAATGCGGTAGGTGTATATCTAGGAAATCCCAATGCGCACAACATGGGCTCTATTCTTTTTGGCCCCTATTTTTACCGCGCGCTGCAGACCCATAATCGTTACTCTGCCACCTCAGTCGATCAACTGCCGCATCATATTATCAGCCGCAGGCTTTTCGGCCATATGTCGCAAATTCCTATTCCTGACATCGACCACACGCAGCACTTTATGATTATTGGGGGTAATCCGCTGGCATCAAACGGCAGCATTATGACTGTGCCTAACGTTAAGACGCGCTTAAAAGGTATTCAAAAGCGGGGCGGAAAAGTTGTGGTTATCGACCCGAAAAGAAGCGAGACTGCAGACTTAAGCTGTGAGCATCATTTTATCCGCCCTGGCAGTGACGTATTACTCTTACTCGCTATGCTTAACGTATTGTTTGAAAAAGAGTTGAATAACGTAGATGCCTTAAAGCCTTACGCTGAAGATATAAGCGAAGTAGAAAAATACGTTAAGCCTTACTCGCCACTAAAAGTGAGTGAGCACACGGGGATCTCAGCCAGTGTGATTACTCAGCTTGTTACCGACTTTTGCGAAGCAGAGTCGGCTGCTTGTTATGGGAGAATGGGGGCGAGCGTGCAAGCGTTTGGTACGCTCACGCAATATCTAATTATGCTATTTAACATGCTCACCGGAAACTTAGATAAGCGTGGTGGCATGATGTTTACTCAGCCAGCGGCTGATACCCTGCCGGTGTCAGGCAAAGGCAGTATGGGTGATTTCACATCACGGGTGCGCGGACTCCCTGCCTTTGCTGGAGAGTATCCAGTAGCCTGTTTGGCAGAGGAAATCCTCACTCCAGGCGAGGGGCAAATTAAAGCAATGGTAATTGGCGCAGGTAACCCAGTGGTTACAACGCCAAATGCCGAGCAACTCGACCGCGCTTTTTCCACTCTCGAATTTACCGTAGCGGTTGATTTTTACATTACTGAAACCTCTCGCCATGCAGACATTATTCTTCCTCCGGTAACTGCTCTCGAACGGGATCATTACGATGTCGTTTTCCACAATTTTGCTGTACGAAATTTTGCTAAATACTCAGAAGCGGTAGTTGAAATAGACGAAGATCAGTTAACCGACTGGCAAATTTATCTGTCTTTGGCGCAGCGGCTAGATGCACTAAACGGAAAGAGCACGGCCCATTACCCATCGCTATGGGAAAAGCAGCCCAAAGGCGTGGTAGACGACCTCTTAAAAGGAGGGATATACGGGAAAAATGGACAGGGTGAAAATGCTGGGTATAAGCTGTCTTTAGAGACGTTAAAAGCGCATCCTCACGGTATCGATTTAGGGCCGCTGCAAAGCGCGCTACCACACGCAATTTTTCACGAAGACCAAAAAATACATTTAGACTTTGAATATTTTATGACGGACTTGAAAAGGGTTGATGCTCACTTTTTTAACGAGCAGAACCAGCCTAACTCGCTGGTGCTCATTGGCCGACGTCATATAAAAACCAATAACTCATGGCTTCACAATAGCCCGAGAATGGTAAAAGGTAACAATCGCTGCACTTTGCAGATAAATCCAGAAGACGCTGATAAACACGGTGTTAAAGATGGAGATGTAGTAACCGTAAGGTCTCGTGTGGGGCAGCTAAAAATAGAGACTGAAATTACAGATGCGATTATGCCCGGCGTAATTTCTATTCCGCATGGGTGGGGGCATGATAAGAAAGGTATTCAGCTATCGGTCGCAAGCCAGCACCCCGGCGTTAATACGAATATTCTTACCGATGATCTGCTGGTAGACGAGCTTTCTGGAAACGCGGTGTTAAATGGCGTGCCGGTGGAACTTGAAAAAGTAACTTAGGGGGCCGACAAACTAAAAAACCGGCTTTTGTTGTAAATCAAAAGCCGGTTTTGAAACCAAGGCAATGTTGAACGTCACATAGCTTTTACAAAAAATAGCTTTTACAAAAAGCGAGTGACGTGAGCTGATAGGTTGTGACCCGTTCTCTCGCTGTGCGAATAAGAAAAACTAAGTCATCGTAACAAACTCTTCACCACTGGTAGGGTGAATAGCCACACACGCATCAAAGTCAGCTTTAGTTGCCCCCATTTTTATGGCAACAGCAAAACCTTGCAGAATTTCATCCATGCCGTGACCAATTCCGTGTAGGCCCACTACTTTTTCATCTGTGCCTGCACACACCAGCTTCATCTTCGTCATCTGACGATGGCGGGTCACTGCGGTGTACATAGACGCAAAACTTGAGGTGTACACTTTGATGTTGTCCTCACCATACTGTTCAATGGCTTCAGGTTCTGTTAAACCAATCGTACCGATAGGCGGGTGGCTAAAGACAACCGTAGGGATGAGCGAGTAATCCATGTGTGCATCTTTTTGGCCGTTAAACAGGCGTTCACTGAGCAGACGCCCTGCTTTAATTGCCACAGGTGTAAGCTCGGCTTCACCGGTAATATCACCTACAGCGTAAACGTTTTTCGCTGTGGTATTTTGATATTTGTCCACTTTTACTGTGCCGTCATCACTAAGCTCAACGTCAGTGTTTTCAATATCAATGTTGTCGGTAGATGGCTTGCGGCCAATGGCCCAGATGAGGCAATCGGCTTTTATCACCTCGCCATTGGTCAAATGCACTGAAAGCTCACCGTCGTCAGCTTTTTCTACTTTTTCCACGCTGGCATGGTCGTGCAATTTACAGCCTTCAGCGTGGATCATATCTACCAAGGTTTCATGAATAATGGGGTCGAAATTTCTAAGCGGCGCATGTTTGCGAACGACCAAATGTGATTCAGTCCCTAGCGCGTGAAGTACGCCCGCTAATTCCACGCCTATGTAACCTGCACCAACAACGACGGCGCGCTTTGGCTGCTCTTTTAGAGCAAAGAAACCATCGGAATCAATACCGTACTCTGCACCTTCGATATCCGGAATAATTGGACGTCCGCCCACCGCAATAGTGATATGGTCAGCGGTATACTTTTCCCCGTTTACTTCCACGGTATGGTTATCGATAAACTTGGCAAAACCGCGAATTAGCGTCACATCATTTGCAGTGAGCACACGGTCGTAAGAGGCATGGATACGCTCGATGTAGGCTTGGCGGCTAGCAATAAGACTGTCCCAACTAAAATGATTTACCGACAAGTCAAACCCGTATTCTGGCGCATACCGGTGAATGGCTTCAGCAATCTGAGCCCCATACCACATGGCTTTTTTAGGTACGCAGCCGACGTTTACGCAGGTTCCGCCGATGTCCTTTGCTTCAATGATGGCGGCTTTTTTACCGTGTTTAGCCGCGCGATTGGCAGAGGCAATACCGCCACTACCACCACCAATGCAAATATAATCAAAATGTGTCATACAAAAAGCCTTTTTTGTGGGTTAGGCGAGCGCAAACCTCTATACATTTAATAGTTTTGATGAAGTTCGCCCGCGAAGCAACGTTAACGCCAATGCGTTTCATAGAGAATAGTATTCTAGAGACCGCAACTCGCTTCAAGGAATTTCAGCTAAATTATCAATGGGGATCTGTTTAGCGAATTAAAAGGCTGAGCGAGATAACCTTAAATTAGGTCAAAACCTCGCTCTACCTGGGCACCTGTTTTCTACTCTAGTCGTTTATAGGTGCAGAAAGAGGTTCTGGTTCTATTTGAATACTGAAAGCTTTACCACGCTCTTCTTCAAAGTGAATCAGTTTTTGTATCGTCGCGTCGCTCAGTACGTGACCTTCAGGAAGTATAAGAATATGGCTGTCGTTATAAAGATTTTGTGCCAATATCATTCCAGCTTTAAGCTGTGACGCTTTTAATGCCGTAGACAGTAATTTGGACGTTGTCACGTCCTCGGCTTCTAGAAGAAGGTCAAGAAATTCACCATCGTAGCGGGTGTTTCTGTGTTTTTTCATTTCTAGCTTAGCGTCACGAGGGCTCATCTCAATACCGCTCATACGACCGGTTACAAGGCGCCAGTAGTCGCGCGCTATGGCAAGTATACGAGCCCCTGCGGGAATTTCTTTGGCGACTTTATGGTATAGCCCCGAACCATTGTAGTGTTCAAATTGAAACTCAATAATATCTGAAACTTGGTTAAGTTCGTGAGCTGGCGCCAAAATCAGTGCGGCTTGTTTGGTTTGCGACAAATAATTTTGTTGCTGCTGATATTTAAGTTTAGAAAATGGAGCCTTAAAGTCTTCGACTGCCAGCCCTAAAAGCCCTAATTCACATATTAAACCCGCATAGCGAACGTGCTTTATTTCATCTTTTTCAAAGCGAGCGATACGCGCAATTTTTGAAGCAAGTTCGCTTACTTCAATAGCAAATTTGCCATCAATATTTGGGTTAATACTAATCACGTTAAAAAGCACCTGCTCCATCGCAATGTTGTGCTTTTCAATTTTGTTAAGCGCGGCTTTTATTTGGCGAGTGCGCTTTTGAATAACTTGTTCTAAGGAGGCATTAACATCTCTTAGTTTCTTATTTTGTAGTCGAGTGAGTTTTTGCAGGCGTAAATTTTCCGTTTTTAATTTTATCCGCTCTAGCCCTTCTTCAACGACCGCAATTAGCTCTTGATTATCCCATGGCTTTTGCAAATAACGGTGAATCTTGCCTTGGTTAACTGCTTTAATGGTCGACTCTATGTCCGCGTAGCCGGTGAGCACAACCCGAAACGTTTCGGGGTAATTAATTGCCACTTGCTCTAAAAGCTCTGCGCCAGACATCTGTGGCATTTTCATGTCAGAAATAACAACATGAACCTCGGTTTGACTCATTAGTTCCAAGGCTTTTGCACCGCTGTCAGCAAGAAGCAACGTAATATCCATAGTAAACAGCGCGCGTTTTATCGCACGGAGTATGTTGGGCTCGTCGTCGACAAATAGTACCGTGTAGGTTGTGGCTTTTGTGTTGGTCTCTGTCATAAATAATATTCCTTTTGCACGACACTATAACGCTTACTTGAAGTAAAGCGTGAAATCACTGATGACTTTCCCATTATTCGTGTTCTCCCTCACCGGTGTTGTTTGACGCATCAGAGTCAATAGGAAGCATAAGAGTAAACGTACTGCTTTCACCTTCAACGCTGGTTGCGGAAAGACAGCCACCGTGCTCTTGTGCAATACCGAATGAAATTGAAAGACCTAGCCCCGTGCCCTGACCTTCAGGTTTCGTCGTAAAAAACGGGTTGAAAAGTTTATCTAGGTGGCTAGCAGGAATACCACATCCGGAGTCTTCTACGCGCAGTTCAACGAAGTTGTTCACCGTGCAAGTGGTAATGGTAATCCTTCCGTTCTTACCCGTTGCTTCGATAGCCTGGCCAGCATTAATTAATAAGTTCGTAATCACTTGTGATATTTTGCCCACATTCATCAACACATCAGGCACTCTGCCTAGATGGGTCTCCACGGTACAAATATATTTCAATTGGTTATTAACCATGGCCAACGTGGTACGAACGCAGTCGTTAATGTTGTGCTTTTGCATTTTGTCGCTATCAACGCGCGAAAACAACTTAAGCCCTTTAACAATTTCAGCTACCCGATGAAGCCCCTCCTGCGAGTCAGCCAATAGTTCTGATATGTCTTCATTTATAAAAGCCATGTCTTGGTTGGCCAGCATTTTCTCAAGCTCGTTAAGCGCCGCGTTTTTCGCTTTATCGTCTTTCGCGTCAAGCGCTACATTTATTTGCGCAAAAATCATTTGATAGGTAGCAACATACTCACTTAACGTTGCTATATTGCTACCGACAAAGCCCACCGGATTGTTTATTTCGTGCGCTACTCCAGCTGCCAACTGACCCACTGAAGCCATTTTTTCCGCTTGTAGCAACTGAACTTGGGTCTCTTTTAAGTCTTTATTTGCTTCTTGTAATTGGAAGTTTTTCTGGTTTAGAAGGGAGGTTCTATCTTGGACCTTCTCTTCAAGCAACGTGTTAAGTTCTTTCAACTCGTCTTGTGCGCGCTGTCTTTGCTCATTTTCTTCTTTTAAGCGCTCAACCAATTGGTTAAATGCCTCGGCCAATTCACTTAATTCGTCTTTACCACGAACAGGTACAAACACTTCTTTGTAGTCATTGCTTTTGACCGCATCGCCTAAGTGCCTGGCACCCTCGTGTAGTTGACGGAGTTGAGACATGAGAAATGAACCAAGTAAGTATGAACAGAGCCCAACTAATATAAATTCGAGTAGCGCAAGGGTTATTGTCCAATTCTTAACCCGCGACACTGACTCTGTAACCGAGGCTATGTTCAACCCAATTTCTACATACCCGTAAAGCGTGTTGCCAACCATGATTGGAGCACTAGTATCATAAATACCATCGTCAGCTTCTGACACTGAATTATCTGCAATAAAATCACGGATGAGTGCGTCTTCTTTGCCTTTTTCTACGAATACATTACCTTCTTTATCCTTTACTCTTACATAAGAAATATTTGGATTGGTGAGGATTTCAGAGACATCGGCATCAAGTGATGCTAAGTCATAACTTAAAAACGCATTTTTAGTTGTAGAAACAAACAGGGACACTGAGGTATCTGCAGATTTTTTTACATTGCTATCGACGAGGTCATTCAATAGTTGAAAAACAGTAACGAGCAGTACTAACAGTAGTAAGGCTGTAATGGATGCTACCCCAGCTATTGTTTTTGTGCGTAATGAAAGCTTCATGCTCAGTCTACTCATAGGTGAGGTCTAGAAAGCGATGCAATTCCAAGGGTCCTTACATCGTCCCAATCCTTATCGTCTGACGCGGTAAAACCACTTAGCCCAATATTCTTCAAGAGCCATGATTTACTTGTGTCGTTAGATACTGCTATCAACGCATTAAGAATAGCTTGTCTATCGGCTTCTGCCATATTTGGATGGGTTGCGATAGGGTGAGGCGTGTAACCTTCGCTGGTCCAGAGGATACGTAAGTCCTTTCTTACATTCTCTGGCAATGTATCAAGAGTACGCAAGATTCCGCCACCTGCGTTGAAGAAGTCGCGTTGCACAGCCAGGTAAACGGAGTCGTGTGAGTTCACGTAGCGGGGGATAAAAGGTATGTTGCTATTGCGAAGATGTGCGCTCGTAATAATGGAGGCAGCGAAGGCTGCGGGGGCCGGGAATGCAATTTCAGAACCAGCTAAATCATCGATTGTTTTAATTGAACTATCTTTGTGAACGACAATCAAGCCACGTATTTTTGTGTCTCGCTGATGCGCAAGCGAGCGGTAGCCCGCCGATTCGTTGAAAACCACAAAATGGTAGGGGTTCATGTAAGCCACATCATACTTTCCCAACGCTAAGTCAGACTCAAATGTGGGAATGTCTTTGGCTGTCTTAAATTGAATATCAAGCCCGGTAAAATCGCTGACGTAATCAATTAAGGGCTGCCACTTCTCAGCCATTTTTTTGGCTGATTGCTGAGGCACAACGCCAAAAGTGATAGGGTCTGCACCTAGACAGAAACCGCTAAAAATTAGGCAGACTTTTAAAATCGCGCATCGTAAAACCAAACCCATACTCATTCCATGTAGGTAACAATTAAATCGACATAAACTGTTCTAACACAACAGTTAAATCATGATTAGAAAACGGCTTTTGAAGCGTTGCATCTGCACCGATATCTAGCGCACGCTCAAGACTGGAATCATCTAGAGCGGAGATAACAACTATTTTTAAATCCCTGAACTTACTCTGGTCTCGCGTAAATTCGATTACGCTGTAACCATCCATGCCGGGCATACTCAAATCAAGCGTCATAACTTTGGGTTCGTACTGACTTAGCATTATGCCCGCCTGGAAACCCCCTGTTGCAATATGGGAGTCAAAACCCGCACGTCTGGCGACACGCTGAATGGATTTAGCTACTGGCATTTCGTCGTCAACGATAAGAATTGACGACGACGCTATTCCTTTCAAGGCATCTGGAATAGGCATTTCATGACGCTCCAAAAACTCTACAAAGTCTTCAACTAGTACGCGATTATTACCGCGTCCAGGAAGCTTGAAACCTTTGAGCTTGCCGCTTTCTATCCACCGGATAACGGTACGGAGATTCACATCGCAGTAGGACGCTATCTCACCTGACGTCAACGTTTTCATATCTTTGCCTTGTTGTTTTATTAATCGAAATTATAGTATGAGAAGTAGGGTGAGACAAAGTAGACAAAAGGATGATATGTGACAATTGCGACAGAGGCCCTGTCTGCTAGCATACAATCCTAATGTGAAAAGCAAAGGCCTGATCCTTACCTTAACAATAGAAGTAGAAGCAAAGTAGATCAACATCAGGCTAAACAATGGCTTGCTTTTACTCCATGAAGCCCCATCATTATTTTATTAAAGTGTTAAGAGTGAAGAGATTATGACAACCCCTGCAATTGAGATGGTCGACGGCCTACCTATTTTTTCTGCTATTGAACCTGAATCAATCAAGCCTGCAATCGAAAAAGCAATCCAAGCATGTAAAAGTGAGATAGAAGAAGTTGTAGCATCGAAAGATTACTCTTATAAAAATCTCGTGTTGCGATTAGAGGAAGTAGACGACCGTTTAAGCAAAATGTTCTCACCCGTCTCGCATATGAATAGTGTGGTGAGTAGCGATGCACTTCGCGAAGCTCACGATGCCTGTTTACCATTATTATCCGAATACGGCACGTGGGTTGGTCAGCATGAGGGATTGTACAATGCTTACTCTGAGCTCAAAGCATCGGAAGAATTTGACACGCTGACCGAAGAGCAGCAGAAAGTTATTGAAAATGCCGTTCGCGATTTCACGCTTTCTGGTGTCGCGCTTCCAGAAGATAAAAAGAAACGTTTTGCGGATATTCAGGCAAAGCTTAGTGAGCTATCGTCGACATTTTCGAATAACGTGATGGATGCCACTATGGGGTGGACTAAGCACGTAACCGATGAAGCCGAGCTTGCCGGTATGCCGGAATCAGCGCTAGAAGCCGCGGCTCAAGCCGCGCATCAGAAAGATCTTCAGGGTTGGCTATTTACCTTAGATATACCTTCTTATCTTCCCGTTATGCTCTATGCAGACAATCGTGAACTGCGCGAAGAAATGTATCGCGCTTATTCTACTAAAGCGTCAGAGCAAGGCCCGAACGCAGGCAAATGGGATAATACCGATATCATTAAAGAAACCCTGATGCTTCGCACCGAACTCGCTGAACTACTGGGTTTTAATAGCTACGCGGAACGCTCCCTTGCGACTAAAATGGCAGACTCGACCGATCAGGTTATTGGGTTCTTGCGCGATTTGGCCGCGAAGTCTAAACCTCAGGCCGAGCGCGAGCTAGAAGACGTAAAAACGTACGCTAGTGAGAAACATGGAGTGACAGACTTAGCCGCGTGGGACTTACCTTATTACAGCGAAAAACTGAAGCAGGAAAAATACACTATTTCGGATGAAATGTTGCGCCCTTACTTTCCCGAAGACAAAGTCTTATCAGGTTTGTTTGAAGTAGTGCATCGTCTTTACGGCCTAAAAATCATAGAACAGCCTGGTATTGATACTTGGCACAAAGACGTTCGCTACTTCACCATTACAGACGATGCGGACGTAATGCGCGGTAGTTTTTATTTAGACTTATATGCTCGAGCCAAAAAGCGCGGCGGTGCTTGGATGGACGAGTGTCGCGTACGCCGTGAGAAGGTAGATGGTGAACTACAGCTTCCTGTTGCTTATCTCACTTGTAACTTCAATGCACCAGTGGGAGATAAGCCGGCGCTTTTCACTCACGATGAAGTGGTGACCATGTTCCATGAATTTGGCCACGGTATCCATCACATGCTTACTAAAATGCGTGTTGCGGGGGTTTCTGGTATCAATGGTGTTCCATGGGATGCGGTAGAGTTACCTAGCCAGTTTTTGGAAAACTGGTGCTGGGAAGAGGATGCGCTCAACTTTATCTCAGGGCATTACGAAACCGGTGAGCCTTTACCCGCTGATTTGTTAGAGCGCATGCTGGCGGCAAGAGACTATCAATCTGCAATGCAGATGGTGCGACAGCTTGAATTTAGTTTATTCGACTTCCTATTACACAGCGAAAAAGGCAGTGAAGTAGACGTTCAAGCCACACTAGACAAAGTTCGTGAAGAAGTTGCTGTTGTTATCCCACCTTCATTTAACCGCTTCCAGAATAGTTTTGGCCATATCTTCGCGGGTGGTTACGCTGCGGGTTACTACAGTTACAAATGGGCTGAGGTGCTCTCTGCAGACGCTTATAGCAAGTTTGAGGAAGACGGCATCTTTAACCGTGATACAGGCAAGGCGTTCTTAGAAAATATACTAGAAATGGGCGGCAGTAAGCCTCCGATGGACTTGTTTGTTGCTTTTAGAGGGCGTGAGCCTAAGGTCGATGCGCTGCTTCGCCATAGTGGTATCAAGGGCTAAACGGCTATGGCAGAGTCTCAGGCAGAGTCTTTTCAAACTATCTACCGCCGTGCGTGCGAACGCAAAGGCGGTGAAAGGGTGCTTGAAGCGATGCTTCGAGCGCCTCTTCCTAAGGCCAACGTTGAAAAAATACCAGATGACCGCTTTTTGGCAGCTATGACCAAGCAAGTTTTCAAGTCTGGCTTTGTTTGGCGTGTAATCGAGCAGAAGTGGCCCGACTTTGAAACCGTATTTTTTGGTTTTGACGTGGATAAAGTGTTGTTGATGCCCGATGAAATGCTAGAGCAAAAAGCTGCTGACAAACGCATTGTGAGAAATTACAAAAAGGTCACAACCGTTCGCGATAATGCCATGATGATTAAAGATGTCGCCCTCGAATACGGCAGCTTTGGTAAATTTGTGGCAAGCTTCGAGAAGGAACGTATCACAGATTTGTGGGAGTTCTTGAAAAAACGCGGCGCGCGGCTAGGAGGAAATACAGGTCCCTACATGCTTCGGGCGTTAGGTGTTGATACTTTCTTGTTTTCTCGCGATGTCGAGGATTACTTGAGAAAACACGATATTATTGACGGCGGATTGACGTCGAAGAGGTCGTTATCTGCGGCGAACGCAGCCTTCGCACAGTGGCATCGAGAAAGCGGACGCTCCCTTCAAGAAATTAGCATTATTGTGGCGTTTAGTTGGGGTACCAACAACAGGCCAGTTTAGAGGAGAAGGGCGCATTCAGCTTAGCGCACAACTCGGGCATAAAGCTTTTGCTTAGCAACACAATCCTATACACTTCAGCATTAAGAAAAATATTTAAACAACAGGACTGTCATGAGCGACAATCAGACTCCCGCCACGTACGTAGACTCAGCCAACGACAATGCAACCGAGCAAACAACACACTTCGGTTTTAAGCAGGTTGATAAAGGCCAAAAAGCATCATTGGTCGCTAATGTTTTTGACTCGGTAGCGGCGAAGTACGACGTCATGAACGACCTTATGTCGATGGGAGTTCACCGCTTGTGGAAACGCTTCACTATTGATTGTAGTGGTGTGCGTGCAGGCAACAAGGTATTAGACATTGCAGGCGGTACCGGCGACCTTACTGCAAAGTTCTCTCGCCTGGTAGGCCCGACGGGGCGTGTCACCCTTGCCGATATCAACCTGTCGATGCTGAAAGTAGGGCGCGACAAACTGCGCGACCGCGGCTTGGTTAGCAATATCGATTATGTTCAGGCAGATGCTGAAGCACTGCCGTTTCCCGACAATCACTTCGACGTGGTAACGATGGCATTTGGTTTGCGCAACGTAACAGAAAAGCAAAATGCGCTTAATTCAATCTATCGTGTACTTAAGCCGGGCGGTCGGTTATTAGTTCTTGAATTTTCAAAGCCAACTACCGAGCAGTTGAGCAAACTTTATGACATGTACTCGTTCCATATTCTGCCTAAAATGGGGCAGCTAGTGGCAAACGATGCAGAAAGCTACCAATACTTAGCGGAAAGTATCCGTATGCACCCTGATCAAGAAACGCTCAAAGGTATGTTCGAGCAAGCCGGTTTTGAGCAGTGCGATTATCAAAACCTCACCGGTGGGATTGTTGCGCTACATAGAGGGTATAAATTTTAATGCCTACATCCGCGCTTGTGGCCGCTGCTGCTGAATCGCTAATCAATAAGATCTTGTCTTTAGATGAAGATAGCGAGACGAGGTTAAAGCCCCTTCGTGATGCTAGGCTTACCGCATTTGTATCGCCGCTTCCCTACGGCATAACGCTGTCATTTTCTGATCGTATCGACGTGCTCACTGAGCAAGGAACTTTCGAGGAAGCAGTGGCGTCTTTAGGGCCAAAAGATTGTTGCATTAAAACATCACTCCAAACATTGCCCGAACTCAAAGAAACCAGTCAGCTTACTCGACTCATACAGCAAAAAGCGTTGGTATTAGAGGGCGAGTTAAAGGTAGCTCAACACGTTAGCGCGCTTTTTCAACAGCTCGATGTTGATGTTGAAGAGATACTGGCACAGAAAACCAATGACGTGGTTGCCCATCAAACTGTGAAAACAGTAACTGCAGTGCATGAAAAAACAATGAGAGCACTGGCATCCATAGGGCAGGTGTTAGGCAACGCCGTAGTAGAGGAAAAGCAGCTTGCTGCTCACAAGCTTGCAGTTATGCATTTTAGCGATGAAGTAAATGTGCTTCGTGATAGAACAGAAAGTGCAGATGCGCGGCTACGTCACTTAGAAGAAAAGTTAAAGTAAGATTCATAGAAACAGGCTCATAAATGCGTATTGTTAGGTTTTACCGAATTAACAAGGTACTGTTGGAACACGGTTTAGACGAGTTAATTCCAGCAAAGTGGTTGCCCTGGTACGCGCGAGCAATGCGCCATACTATTTTTTGGGTGAGAAATAAGCATAAAGGTAAATCTGCCGGAGAGCGTATCACCCTTGCTCTTCAAAACCTTGGACCGGTGTTTATCAAATTCGGTCAAATGATGTCTACCCGCCGTGACCTACTTCCTCCTGCCATCGCAAACGAACTCGCACGCTTACAAGATAAAGTGCCGCCGTTTTCATCAGATGCGGCACAAGACATTGTCAAGCAGGCATTGGGACTTTCCGATTTAAGCGAATTGTTTAGCGAGTTTGAAACAAAACCGTTAGCGTCCGCCTCTATCGCTCAAGTTCATGCGGCTAAACTCAAGCACAATAATGAAGACGTTGTGGTCAAAGTACTGCGACCAGATATACGCGATACCATAGTAGCCGATATGGAGCTATTGTTTAGCTTGGCTAGTGTACTGCAGCGTTGGCTCCCCGACGGTAAACGGTTACGCTCAGTAGAAGTGGTGGTGGAATACCGCAAAACCATTGTTGATGAACTCGATTTGTTGCGAGAATCAGCAAATGGTATTCAGCTAGGGCGCAATTTCGAAGGTTCCGATGCGCTATATGTACCGAAAATTTACAGCGACTACTGCCGCAGTAACGTGCTTGTCATGGAACGTATTTACGGCCTGCCTATTTCAAATATCGACGCCCTGCTCACACAAAATACCAACATGAAAAAATTGGCAGAACGGGGCGTAGAAGTATTTTTCACGCAAGTTTTTCGCGACAGTTTTTTCCATGCTGACATGCATCCGGGCAACATATTCGTATCTACGGAACACCCTGAAAACCCCAAATACATTGCTATCGATTTTGGCATTGTGGGCACCCTTAATCGCGAAGATAAACGGTACTTGGCCGAAAACTTTATCGCGTTCTTCAATCGCGACTACCGCAAGGTCGCGCAGCTTCATGCTGATTCAGGCTGGGTGCCGCAAGATACCAACATCGATGAATTTGAAATGGCCATTCGCACAGTATGCGAGCCTATCTTTCAAAAGCCCTTGGCTGAAATTTCTTTCGGCAACGTATTGTTACAGCTATTCAATACCGCGCGCCGTTTCAACATGGTTGTGCAACCCCAGCTTGTACTGCTGCAAAAAACCTTGCTCTATATCGAAGGGCTGGGTCGACAGCTTTATCCTCAGCTCGATTTATGGAAAACCGCGAAGCCGTTTCTCGAAAACTGGATGAAAGAGCAAATTGGCTTCACAGCGATGATGGGTAAAGTAAAAGATAATTTGCCGTTTTGGTCAGAAAAACTGCCCGAAATGCCTGACCTGCTTTATGACAGTTTGCAGCAGATGAAGCGCTTGCCCTTACAGCAACAAAGAGCGCATTTGGCGCTCCTTCAAGAGCAGAAAAAGACAACTCAGACCACTCATCTAAGCGTGGTGGGCGCGACCTTTATGCTAACAACAGTTATTCTGCCGACTTACGGTTTATCATGGTATTTCCCTGCATTTACTAGCTTGATAGGCGCAGTTTGCTGGTTCTTAGCTTGGCGCAAAGGGCTCTAGTTATTGTTACGTTGGGGTGAAATATTTATGAAATCCGTTGTTTAGTGATTAATTTGTATAGTAATCGTCCCGAAGAGTGTTATAGTGGTCTTGGCTCTTAGCCAATGTCTTTAAATAGACGCGATTTTGTATTATTTGCTATATGTTAAAACCGCTCGAGTTACCCTGTAATTTGTTGTAAGTTGTTTGTCCATTCGTAAGTAAGACCCAATACTCCGCCAATTTAAAGACTTTAAAGAAACTAAGTTACACGCGCTTATGCGCAATTTAATATGATATTTGAGGTCTATACGACATGTCTAAAGTTACAGGCACAGTTAAGTGGTTCAACGCTGATAAAGGTTACGGTTTTCTAACACAAGATAATGGCGGCAAGGACGTATTCGTTCATTTCCGTGCAATTATCTCTGACGGTTACAAAACGCTTCCAGAAGGTCAGCGAGTAGAATTTGAAGTTGAAGAAGGTCAAAAAGGTCTTCAAGCTGCTAACGTGCAAGCTATCTAAGAATTCAAAAACGGCGGTCATCAGACCGCCGTTTTTCTTTCAGCAACATGCTGAAAAAACCTCATTATCCCCGATCTATATATTTTCAAGATTAATAATCACGTAATTCATCGCCCCTCACTTTTATAATATAGAAACACTGCTACCAAAATTTGCGTCTCGATAGGCTTTAATGCTTTACTCACCGTATTAGCTAACTTCCTCAAAGTTACTTTTCACGGAGAGCACAATGGGAATTATCGTTTTCTTACGAGTTTCACTGTTAATTTCACTTTTCGTCTTTACCGCGCAGTCTGCTAACGCGGAACCGCAGTCCCAACCTGAGCCTGTGCAGCACAGTGATGGGAATATACTAGCTGTCGTTTTAGGTCAAAACGTTACCCGCACCGATGCGATGCCTAATGAAAAAGAGCAAAAAGAAATAAAAGAGCAGGCTAAGGAAGATTATGAAGACATGCTTGATTATGTTGTTCGTGTAAATGCTTCTACCAAAATTTATGAATTAGTTTTAGAAGACTACGCGTCAAAAAAGGTAATTGAGCTTAACCAAACTCTCGTCACTAAATTTACGGAAAAGTTTGCCAGCCAGGTATCTGAGCAAAAAAGTAGTAAGCCTATTGAAGAAATAGCGCGAAAGCAGGTTATGCAATACCAAACTGAAAAGGCCCTGTTCGAAGAGTTTGGTGGGCGGGTTGTATTTCGTCAGTCTAACCCGCAAATGCCAATTGATGCATATAAGGCCTTGCTCACTCGCTATCGTCAAAATAATCAATTACAGATAGTCGATGAAGCGCTAAAAGAGGCATTTTGGGATGTTTTTACTCCTCCATTTCAATATGAAATCGCACCGGAAAACGTGGATTTCGCTCAGCCATGGTGGTTGTAGTGTATTTAAAAAGCGAACTATACGAAGCCAGTTAACGTGGTGGCTAAGTTAATCCTCATCATAAGAGCAACTTATCTTTATGCGTAATGACAAAAGCACAAGTATCGACGGTATCGATAAAGCCATTTTAGGGTTAGTTCAAAATGATGCAGAGACGCCCGTTGCAGAAATTGCAGATCAAGTAGGACTAACAGTAACGCCTTGCTGGCGCCGCATTCAGAAGCTTGAAGAAAAGGGAATTATTTCAAAGCGTGTTGCCTTGTTACAAGCAAGGCAGCTTGGCCTTACCATGACTGTTTTTGTGCAAGTGAAGGCAGGTCGGCACGATGGAAAATGGCTTGCTTCGTTTGCTAAGCACGCAGCTTCTTTCGATGAAGTGGTCGAGTGCTACAGGATGTCCGGGGAGTACGATTACTTACTTAAAGTACTGGTTACGGACATGGATTGCTTCGATCATTTTTACAAGCGGCTTGTTAACGGCATCGAGTTCTCAGATGTCACATCGAGCTTCGCGATGGAACAGATAAAATACACGACGGCAGTGCCGCTGAATCATCTATAGCCGATGGAGATTGCTAATAAACGGTAATAGGCAAAGGCAAAATTAAAGCATAGATAGATGCACGAAACCCAGAGTAATAAGTGCTTCCGTTATAGTTTTAGTAGATAAAAAAAAGGGGCCGGTTTAACGGGCCCCCTATGCATTAATGATTTTGGTCTTCAACGTGCTGTTCGGCGAATATCTTGGATTTCTTTTTGATTTTACATCCTAAGATACGCTGCGCATTCTTTCTGCCGATGTAATGAGCTACCGGGTAGGGGTGCGCGCGCTTGAAGAACCGTGAGATTGAATGGAATACATTTTCCATAATTTGGCTCCTTCTATTAAAAATTACCCCAAATAAAATATAGTAATGTTACAGTTTGATGTCAATACTTATCTTCGTGAAAGGACCCCTGGATAATGCAGAGCGGTCTCTTTACGCAGATTTCAATAAATCAAACAGTTACCACTTATTTTTATACTTTAGTTGAAGAAAAGGATCAGCTTTTACGCTTTTAGCTAAAATATTTGAGGACAATAAATGAAAACACGTGAAGAGAGGCTATAAAAGGTTTGGTCGATAATACAGCTGGAAAGAAAGTGAACACCACTGTTTTAGGTGATGCCCACTATTGCTTTAACTTATAAAACTAACAAGGAGTTGTGTTACTAATAAGCACACGGGCTTCAGTAGTAAGAAAGCTTTTCTGATTTACCCGAAAAAATCTTATACACCATGGCCGTGTAAGCCAGAATAATAGGTACAACAATGACCACGCCCACAAGCAAAAAGCGTAGAGAGCTTGCGTCACTGAGTGCATCCATCACCGTCATCTGTCCAGGAATAATAAACGGATAGTAGCTTATGCCGAATGCGGCGAAGCAAAGCAAGAATACGAGTAGGGCAATAAAGAACGGAAGCCATTCGCCTTTACCTCGCGCGTCGGGCAGTTTCTTAAGCAACACACCACAAAGTGCTAGAAGCGCGAAACACGCTACTGGGATCGCGAAAAGCACATAACCCCAAGGGGCAGACAACCATAGGTCTCGCACGTCATCGTGTAAGGTTAGGTTAGCGATACTTACCGCGACAATCCCAACAGCTAGTACCCCTAAACCTCTGCGCGCCCAGTAATACGCTTTCTGCTGAAGCTCACCTTCAGTTTTTAATATTAGCCAGCACGAGCCAATAAATGCGTAGGCAGCGGTGACACCAAAAGCAGAAAGTAGTGCAAAACCTTGCGCCCATAAGTCAGTGCGAAGCCCCGTTACGTAAATGCCTAACATATACCCTTGCGCCAATGTGGTAAGCAACGAACCGTACTTGAACACCAAGTCCCATTTGCGCTTTTGAACTTGCACAACTTTGGCTCTGAAGTCGAAAGCTACCCCGCGAAGTATTAGCCCTAACAGCATAAATGTCGCTGGTAAGTACAAGGTTTGTAACACTTCACTGTGTGCCTCTGGAAAAGCAATAAGCAGCAGCCCGATTGCCAGAACCAACCAAGTTTCATTTGCATCCCAGTAGGGCCCAATAGAAGCAATCATGTCGTCGCGAAAGGCTTCTGTTCTTGGTGGAATCAATACACCCACACCCAAGTCGTAGCCATCAAGAATGGCATAAAGTAAAACCGATAAGCCAAGTAGCCCTACATAGATATTGCCGAGCATTTCTGCTGATACATTCTCAAACATGTTTGCTCTCCTTAAACCGTGCTTGGATCGGGATCGCTGAGCTGCATTTTAGCTTTTGCAACTTCCCGTTCCTCTGTTGTGATCTCTTCTATTTCAACGGCTCTTCTGCACATAAGCATCAATGTTCCCATGTATGCTATCAATAGCACCGTATAAATAACTAAATACAGGGTAAACGAGAGTGCTATGTTTCCTGGGGGAAGCTGCGTTACTGCGTCAGCGGTTTTCAGCACGCCACTCACCAAATAAGGCTGTCTTCCGATTTCGGTTACATACCAGCCTGCAAGGGTAGCTATCCAACCGCTAAATGCCATACCCGCAAAAGTTCGTTTAAGCCATAACGGGAAATCTTTTTTACGTAGTAGGTACAGGCTGCCTATCCATGAAACCGCGAGCATCAGCATTCCCATACCTACCATTACCCTAAAGCCGTAAAATACCGGTGCAACGGGAGGATGTTCTCCTTCGAATTCATTTAGCCCTTTAATTTCGCCTTTAAGTTCATGGGTAAGTATTAAGCTTGCGCCGTAAGGGATAGGAATTTCAAAATGGTTTTCTTTACTTTCCTCATCAGGTATGGCGAAAAGTAACAAAGGTGCACCTTCGGTGGTTTCCCAAAGGCCCTCCATTGCCGCTACTTTTTGCGGCTGGTGTTCTAGGGTATTTAAACCGTGCATGTCGCCAGCGAATATCTGCAGCGGTATTAAAACAGCAGCAGTATAAGTGGCTGTTTTGAGGGCGAGCTTGGGTGCTAATTTATCGTCGCCTTTAAGCATGCGATAGGCAGACAAGCCTGCGATTAAGAAGCTTGCAGTCAACCCCGATGCTAGCATCATATGTACAAAGCGGTAGGGGAAAGAAGGGTTAAAAATAATTTCCTTCCAGTTAGTGGCATACACCACACCGTCGACCACTTCGAAACCCTGCGGCGTTTGCATCCAGCTATTGAGCGCCAATATCCAGAAAGCAGAGGTTGTAGTGCCAAGCGCAACGATGAGAGTAGAAGCCGTATGCAGCCAGTTGGGAACACGGCGTATCCCAAATAGCATGATTCCCAAGAAAGTGGCTTCTAGGAAAAAGGCAGTAAGCACCTCGTAACCTAATAACGGTCCAGCGACGTTGCCTACTTTTTCCATAAACCCAGGCCAATTGGTGCCGAACTGGAACGACATAGTCACACCGCTTACCACACCAAGTGCAAAGCTAAGTGCAAAAACACGTACCCAAAAACGGTACATGCGCATCCATACAGGATGCCCTGAAGTGTTTGAACGCAGTTTGAAATAAAATAAAAACCATCCCATTGCCATGGTGATAGTTGGAAACAAGATATGAAAGCTAATATTTAGCGCAAATTGTAAACGAGACAGAAAGAATGCATCCACAGAAGGCCCCCTTAGTTAACGCTGTTTTTTCCCGGAAGTAGCTTATCCTTAAGCTCAAGCATACGACCTACGCCAGAACCCAACTTCATTAAAGTGTTAAGCTTTTCAGGTCCAAGATTTTGAAGTTCTTGTGACCATGCCGTAATTGATTCGAGTAAATCGTGAATTTCGTTCAGTTTGTGTTGAGCGTTTGCTTCTTTTTCATTGGCAGGCGCGTCGAGCAAAAGGTCCCGCAGCAAGCTCATGGTGGGGTCTATTTCGCGCTTCCTACGCTCTTCAAAGACCCGATTAGCAAGTGTCCAGATATCACCCGCTGGAATAAAGAACTCTTTTCTTTCGCCTGGTACTAAGTGTTGTTTTACTAAGCGCCAAGATTGGAGTTCTTTTAAACCCATACTGGTATTGCCTCTGGAAATATTGAGGGCGTCAGCAATTTCCTGCGCTGAAATGGGCTCCTCATTCAACACGATCAACGCAAGAATTTGCCCCACGGTTCTGTTGAACCCCCAGCGACTTCCCATTTCCCCAAAATGCATAACTGCAGAAGTAATTAGCGGCGTCATTTTCATTTTAATATTCCAGAAGTTTCAGAAATTACTGAAAGTTTATTGTTCTAAATCAAAAAACACAAGATTAATTTGGGTTTGTGAGTGATTTTTAATGGAATATTTAATGAAAATTAATTAGGAGGGGGGAGCGATATAACATGACCTTTAGTGTGTAAATTGTTATCGTTGTACTGATTATTTATCCACTACGAAAGTTCGCTTTCCCAATTTCTCGGCCAAGGCAATGGAACACATTACAGATATAAAGACAGCGCAGCTTCAAAATTGTGAAGATGAAGCCATTCACTTAATCGAAAGTGTTCAAAGCTTTGGATACGTTATAGCGATAGACCCCGAATCAAAAAAAATCCAAGTGGTCAGCGAAAATATCAATGACTTGTTTAAGGTTGAGATCACTCCCAATCACACTCTCATTACCGAACTCATTGATATCCCTTCTCAGGAAGCGCCAACTTTCCAAACCATCTACGAAACCGTAAAAGGCGGAAATACTCGCCGCGCATATCAGTGGAAATTTGCCAAAAATGCCCTTTGGCTTGATAGTTGGGAAAAAGAAGGTAGTGGGGTAGTGTTTGACTCAAATGGCTTGCTTGTCATCGAATTAGAGCCAACACCTCAGCTAAGCTATGAAGCTGCTCAGCAATGGGTGCCTATGGACGTAGATTTACGTACTTTGTTACCTGACGTTGATGGCTGTAAGTCAATCAACGATGTTGCAGACGCTATTGCTCAGGTATTTAAAAAATATATTGGTTTCAGTTCCGTCATGGTTTATCAATTTGATAAAGATTATTGCGGAGAAGTCATCGGGGAAGCAACGGCCGCTTCTTCGCGGTCTTTCAAAGGGTTAAAGTTCCCTGCATCTGATATACCGAGCCAAGCACGTGAGTTGTATTTAAAAAATAGAGTACGCTGTGTGTTTGATGTAGAAGAGAAGCCGATTGGCTTACAACCTTCTGTAAAAGAGTCGGGCAGGCCTGAAGTTGATCTATCAATGTCGATGGTTCGCTCGGTTTCTCCCGTTCATATCACCTATTTGAAAAATATGGGTATCCGCTCATCGTTTTCTGTTTCCCTAGTATTTGAAGGCAAGCTGTGGGGCCTTCTGGCTTGTCACAATAATGAGCCCAAGTATATTGATCAGAAAAAGCGGTTGGTATGTGAGTCACTAGGTCACCTATACGCCTGGCAACTGCACACTAAAGGATTGCACGAAAAGAAAGAGCAGTTTCAAATTCGCCAGCGCAAGCTCAACGGCATCATTCATCAGCTTACAAGCTATCACAATCCATTAGAAGCTATTACTCAAAAAGAAGCTGGGTTATTAGACGTAGCCAATGCATCAGGAATGGCTGTTATTACGCCGTTCGATAAATACCTAGTGGGCAGAACACCGCCTGAAAAAACGTTATCACGGCTACTCGACAAACTGGTTATTGCCAATTCGGAAGAATCTATAGCTATCAATAAGCTGGGAAATGAAGTCACTGATGAGTGTGACCTAAACGGAATTCGAGGCATGTATATATCATGTGTGTCGGCTAAGTTAGGCTATTACACCGTATGGTTCAGAGAGCCTAAAGATAAAACCATACGCTGGGCAGGCGAAGAAGCCGCCAAAAAAGATATTGGTAAATCACTCACGCCTCGTAACTCGTTTGATATGTACTTACAAAGCGTTTCTGATGAGTCAGTAGAGTGGACAGAAGATGATCAGCTAATCATCGAAGGTTTTGACCACTTATTTATTCCCTACGCGCTAAGTCTGAAAGCATCTCTAGATAAACAAATTAGTAAGCTCGAAGAATTAGATAAGGCCAAAGATCAATTCTTGGCGAGTATCTCTCATGAGCTTCGCTCGCCACTCAATTCTATCGTTGGCTGGACCGATTTGGCGTTAATGGATGTGAAGAATGTTGATAGGATGACTGATGCTTTGGGGGTTATAAAACGTGCTGCGTCAACTCAGGCGGCATTGATAAATGACATCCTAGACCTATCACGCATCATTTCAGGCACTATGAAACTCAGTATCCATTCGTTGAATATTGCCTCGTCGATTTCAGAAGTGGCAAAGTCTTTTGAGGCTGGGTTTGCAAGCAAGAATATTAAACTCTCCATAAATTGCGAAGACGAATACACCCAAATATTAGGTGATAATTTACGGATAAAGCAGGTTATTAATAACCTGTTAAGCAACGCCCTTAAGTTCACGTCAAAAGGCGGCACAGTGCATGTTCGCGGTAAGCGAGAGCATTCTAACTATTTATTTCGTGTCAAAGACAACGGTAAGGGAATGACACAGGAACAGATAGCCCGAGTATTTGAACGTTTTTACCAGGGTAAAAACGAGCACAATAAACACGGTCTTGGGTTAGGGCTGTCAATTGTGAAAAGTTTAGTGGAAATGCATGGTGGCGAAATATACGCTGAAAGTGATGGGCTAAATTCCGGTACTACATTTTTTGTTTCGTTGCCCATTGCGCCGCTTAGCTTGCACGATGATATTATCGAAACCAAAAACCCGGAAATTAGTGATTTGACCGCGTCTCTGCGACTCGATGGCTTGCGTATATTGGTCGCGGAAGATGAACAAGATGCGAGAGACTTCATCAAGCTATTCTTAGAATCAAATGGCGCCCGTGTCAACGTAGCGAAAAATGGTTTGCTGGCCTGGAAAGCATTGAATGATATGCCAGAGGCATTCGACCTATTGCTGTCGGATATTGGCATGCCGGAGATGGATGGGCTGGGGCTAGTCACTAAAATTCGTGCTAGTGAGGTTGCAGAAATAGCCAAACTCAATGCGGTCGCGTTAACGGCATATGCCTATACGTCAGATAGGGTAAAAGCGCTTAAAGCAGGCTTCAATAACTATGTTTCTAAACCGGTAGATGGTGAAGAACTACTGACTATTTTGGAAATGTACTTGCCGGTAAATGTTCATTAGAACAGTGGCGTATACACGCCGATCAGGCTTCTGACTAGCGCAGTCTATCGAGCATGGAAACTGACACATAAACACTACCAGCGACGAAGCAGGCGCTGGTAAGTCGTTTTATCGAGTAGCGACGCCCTGGGCGCAGAAGCATTATCGAGTACAAGTGATGCCTGCGCATCCTCCAACGAGTCGTGAGCTTTGCCATCAATATAAAACTTACTGTTTTTCGACGTAGGCTTTCCGTCGAGAGAGTAAGCAGTAGCCAAGCTATCAGATGAACGTGTTATATCACTATGACCGATGAAATCAGCAGAACCATCGCCGTCAACATCTTTCGTTAACCAAGGCAATGAAAGCGGGGCGTTAAACGCTCCATCATTCTGCATTGTAGACACAGTATCATCAAACCGTTCAATCATGGTTTTTGCACCGTCGAGATCTTTTCTGACCGCTAGTTGAAAGCCAGTTTGTGCTAGCGGTTTGGCCGAGTAATGCAGCGTTTCTTCATTGTCATTAGCCAATAAAATATTGAGCTCACGTGCGAGCAGTTCTGTGGTCAACAAAAACGGCGCACGGTCATCAGCGAGCTGACGAAAGGCATCAAACGTACTTGGGTTTCGCGACCATTTTATCTCTTTGAGTGTTCTGAACATGGGGGTGTTTGCAAAGCGATTTTCAATGGCAACGCGATTATCTTTAAGGTGGGGAAATAGCTTTACGCTCTCTACGTCTGCGTCTTTACTTACCGCGTATAAGTAGGCGGGCAGATAAACGTCAGACAACAGCAGATGGCTACTATCTTCGCCTAAGTTTACGTAAGCAAATTCACCATCTAACTTACCCGTTAGAACTGAACTGCCTAAGAAGGCATCCCGCATAACGCGCAGCTCTACGTCCAGTCCTGCTTTTTGAAACACGTTTTCCAGTAAGCGATTAATACGAGCAGGCTCACCGTCGTCACTTATGTAAGTCTCGAAGGATGACGCGCCAAGCGTGGTCGCCGCTGCGTGAAGCTGTAAAACACTGCAGCAGTAAAGTGCAAGACTAATGCCCAAGAATAGAGAGCGATGAGTTAAAATCGAAAGCGGGAAAGCGAGACATCTTGCCAAAAGTGGACTCCGTACTGCAACCATGCGTTCTTTACACTCTAATCCACTTAGCCGTTTAATTCCAATAAACTCGCCATTTGCAGAATTAACAAAATGTAAGCGACATCAATGTATTGCATATTGTGCCGCTCACTTAGTATGTGAGTTTAGTAGTACGTTAAGTTAGCGTTTAACTATTCAAAAACCGGGTAGCCCCAACCGAATGAGTATGGGGCTAACAATATCAGGTCTACTCGCCGAAACTACCAGCGGGACCTGGATAGACCACTACACTCTCTATGTCATCGTTGTTAACGCTGGCAACACCAAAGAAGTAGTTGTCTATAACCACATTCTCAAGCGTCGCTTCTGTTACGTTGCCCACGTATTTGCTGTATTCCCAATTTGGTGCATCAGTATGACGCCAGTATATTTTATACCCTTTTAACTGCGGGTTTTGTTCGGTATCTAACGCATCCCATTTAAGGGTAGTAGAAGGCTGCACAGCGCCAGCAATTTCCACATTTGCGGGTGGGTTTGGTGCCCATGCCATGGCCGCAAGCGATACTGCATTTAGCCCCGTGAGTTTGGCTGCATAATCGAAGTTCACGCCGTCAAGTGTGTCGCCGTAGGCAATACCGTCTTCAACGCGCAGATCCTGGTGCTGCCGGGTGTAGTTTTCGTTGGTTTCCATAATGCGAATACCCGGATAACCCAAATCGTTAAACGGACGATGGTGGCCGCCACGACCAAATCGGTCTAAGCGATAAATCACCATGGTATCTAAGTTCTCAATATACTTATCGGCAATTTTATCAATGTAGCGGGCAAGGTTACGGCTTGGCGAGTCAACTTCGCCACCCGTGAAGCGACGCATGCGCGCTTCTTTTTCTGTTTCAGTTACGCGAGTGCCTTCAGCAAAAATACGGGCAGTGGTGTTGTTAATAACACCGTTAACGCCTTCGATATTGCCAATCATGTCGTTATTTAGCACGGCTTTAATTCGCCAGCCGTCTTCTTTAGCTTGCTTCGCCATAATGCGCCCGCCAAATAAACCTTGTTCTTCGCCGGCTAGCGCAGCATAAACAATGCTGCCGTTAAACTTATATTTTGATAAAACCCGTGCAGCTTCAAGGGTACCCGCAACACCAGAAGCATTGTCATTTGCTCCCGGTGAGTCAGACGTGAAGTCCATTACATCAGACACCCGCGAGTCGATATCGCCAGACATGATCACGTAGCGATCTGGATCGGTCGTACCGCGCTGAATAGCAATGACGCTTACCACTTCAACTGGGTCCGGAATACGCTTTTCACTGCTGATTACCTCTGACTGATAATACACCTCTAAACAGCCACCGCACGCGGCGGAAATTTTATCAAACTCAGATTTTATCCAGCGTCGCGCTGCACCAATGCCGCGGGTGTCAGATTCGGTTTCAGAAAGGGTGTGGCGAGTACCAAAGTTAACTAATTTGGTAATGTCTTGTTCAATGTTTTCGGCAGAGACGTTTTTGGCTATATCGTAAAGCCCTTGTTGCTGTTCGGTTTGGGCGTGAACTATGAAAGAAACAGCGCTACTTAACAATGCGGTAGATGCCAGAAGATTTGTGGCTTTAGTTCTTATCTTAGACTGTGGGGATTGGTTTTTTATCATTATTCTCTCCAGTGTTTATCTTTTCACCATAACGAATACGTGACAAAGCTACAATTGGAGTAAACGCGTATAATGGTTGGTTATCGCAAGCAATAGATAATAAACGTTAAGTAAGCATAAATGGGGGATTAAGACGAGCGCTAAAAGACAAAAAAAGCCGGCGTCTGCCGGCTTATAGAATATCAGCATTGCATGAGTGTTTAGATAAACGCAAACGCGTCGCCAAACAGGTTCTCTACTTTCAAACCGCGCTGAGTAAAGTCATCGCGCACGACCTTCGCCATTTCAAAACGGCCGGCAACGTATACCTGAACGTTCGAGAAGTCAGCGTGGTCAGCCATCACCGCGTGATGCACCCAACCGGTTCTGCCTTTCCATTCGTCGCAAGCAAACTCAACAACTGGCACAAACGTGAAGTGCTCGTTAGCTTCAGCTAGTGCAGTTAGCTTATCGGCTAAATACAAGTCCGATGCGTGCTTTCCACCCCAATAAAGGGTAACTGGCGTTTTGTCGCCGCTATTCAGCTGCTCTTGCAGAATTGAATAGGTATACGAGAAGCCTGTACCGCCAGCAATAAGCACCATAGGCAGGCCGTTGCTTTGCAAAAAGGCATTGCCATTACCCACATTTACTGTGACTTCGCCATCAGCGCGCATACGCTCTAGCACTTCGCCCGCATAGCTATTGCCAAGCTCTGCACCAATATGCAGTTCTATGCGGTTGTTATCAAACGCGGCGTTAGCAATAGAGAATGGGCGCATATCTTTTTCGCCCATTACCACCATAGCGTACTGACCTGCCTTAAATTCAACAGGGCTTTCTGGCGTTAATTCAACTTTTTGTACCACTTCGGTTAAAGGCGTGATGCTTGCAACCTTACACTTAATTTCTGACATGTATTCTCTTCTAACCTTCTTGCTTAGCGTGTCGCCTTTGCATGCGCTTTAGGAAAAGCGCACGCTTTAACACAAAATAAATAGCGCATAAAATAGTCGCTACATAATACCAAGACTGTCCCAAATATCATCAACCCGTTTTTTTACGTCTTCGTCCATCACGATCGGTACGCCCCATTCGCGGTCGGTCTCGCCAGGCATTTTGTTGGTGGCATCCATTCCCATTTTCGAGCCGAGCCCCGAAACAGGCGATGCAAAATCTAAATAATCGATTGGCGTATTTTCTATCATTACCGTATCGCGGGCGGGGTCCATACGGGTAGTAATGGCCCAAATAACATCGTTCCAGTCACGCGCGTTAACGTCGTCATCGCACACTATCACAAATTTGGTGTACATGAACTGACGCAAGAACGACCATACCCCCATCATCACCCGTTTCGCATGTCCAGGATACTGTTTCTTCATAGTAACCACCGCCATGCGATAGGAACAGCCTTCAGGTGGTAAGTAGAAATCCACTATTTCAGGGAACTGCTTTTGCAAAATAGGCACAAACACTTCGTTTAGTGCCACCCCTAAAATAGCTGGCTCGTCTGGCGGACGACCGGTATAGGTTGAATGATAAATAGGGTCTTTACGGTGGGTAATATGGGTAACGGTAAACACGGGGAAGTCATCCACTTCATTATAATACCCGGTGTGATCGCCGTAAGGGCCTTCCGGTGCGGTTTCGTCTTGCGCAATATAGCCTTCAAGCACAATCTCTGCGCTGGCAGGTACCTGCAAATCGTTACTGATAGACTTAACCACTTCGGTTTTATCACCGCGAAGTAAGCCGGCAAAAGCATATTCAGATAAGGTGTCGGGCACAGGGGTAACCGCACCTAATATGGTAGCAGGGTCGGCGCCAAGGGCGACAGATACAGGGTAGGGTTCGCCCGGGTGGGTTTGACACCACTCGCGAAAATCAAGGGCGCCACCGCGGTGTGATAACCAGCGCATTATGAGTTTGTTTTTACCGATAACTTGCTGACGGTAAATTCCCAAATTCTGACGTTTCTTGTGCGGTCCTTTGGTTACGCTCAATCCCCACGTGACCAAAGGTGCGGCATCACCGGGCCAACAGCGCTGCACAGGTATTTTTGATAAATCTACATCATCACCCGTTAACACCACTTCCTGACACGGCGCTTTTTTTAGAACTTTGGCAGGCATGTTTAGCACTTGCTTAAATACCGGCAGTTTTTCCCAAAGATCTTTCAGACCTTTCGGCGGCTCTGGCTCTTTCAAGTAAGCCAAAAGCTTACCGACTTCACGAAGGGCTTCAACCGAGTCTTGCCCCATGCCCAAAGCGACACGCTCAGGTGTACCAAACAAGTTGGCCAGTACAGGCATGTCGTGATTTTTGGGGTTTTCAAATAGCAGGGCAGGGCCACCGGCACGCAAGGTACGGTCTGCGATTTCCGTCATTTCTAAGTCGGTATCTATAGGCTGGCTAATGCGAACTAGTTGGCCCTTGGCTTCTAATTGGCGAATGAAGTCACGTAAATCTTTGTATTTCATCAGTGCAGGTGTATCCACGAATGTAATTTATGGCAAGAATATACTATTTAGCATTAAAGTCCGATCAGTAAGCGCTGCTAATCTGTGATTAAACCTTTTACAGACAAAATAACCTTTACAGAGGCACTCTTTCTGTGTGATATAAGAAAACGTTAAAACATTTAACAAACCTAGGTTCTGTCTGTCTAAACTGTACGAAACAAATACATTTTCTGATAAACAGGCCTACCTTTTGCCTAAGGTGGTTACATGAGCTCATTCGATCAGGACATGCTAGACGAATTAAACTTACTGCTTAAGTTCCCTGCAGACAGTCTACTCCAGGGCCTTAAAATTCATCACGACGCTAGTCAAACAATGGTCAACGCAGCATCAAGGCTGTATTCAAAAGGGTTGATCACCCAACCCGATGGCGGTTATCTCACCGATTTAGGTATCGATCTTGCCGATCACGCCCGTCATATCCAATCAGCGTTATGCCCTAGAAAAAGCAGCCATTAGAGGTTTTAGATAAGGCAAAAGGTTCTTCTTGAAAAGCCTAACGCCCTATGAAAGTGTTTATTACTAAGTGACCTACACAGAATTTTGTAAAGAAAGGCATGTCTTAGTTAAGATAATCCATTATAAGCCGATAGCTTAACTAAGGCACTGCATTCAACAAATACACTTTTGCTATGAAACGTTTTTTATTGACCTCTTTATTCATTTGCACCTCAGCGACAGGTTTATCTGCTTATGCGCTTGAAGGTGAAACTATTGAAGAGCTGCGCGCTGTCCAGCTATACAGTCAAGACGCACTCATCGATATGATAAACGCCAATACGCATTTAGATAAAGTAGTGGAAGACAGGTGCCAGCTTGTGCAAGACATTGAAGCGCGCGCCGATGTTCTTAAGATCCCCGCTTATCAGTTCCTATGGGGCGATATGCTGGCATGGGGCGTGTGCGTTGACGCAGCGCCGTCGCGGGGCATAGGTTATATGGAAGATGCTGCCAACCAAGGTTTGCCCGCAGCCCTTGAACAGCTTGGGCGATATTATGCAAAAGGCACGTTAGTACAACAAGATAAGTCTCGCGCCGTGGTGTATTTACGCGAAGCAGCTGCACTTAAAAATCTAAAAGCGCAAATTCGATTGGTTGAGTTGTTTTTAGAAGGCTACGGTAGCCCTTACGATTACGAAGATGCGTATCATTGGCTGTATAACTCGGTTACAAACGATAAAAAACAGCATCAACAAATTTCATCTTATTTAGTGCGCTTGGAAAAGCTAATGCACCCGAAAGCGGTTCGCCAAGCTAAACGCCCGATGGATAGTTAGACCTGTCACTCACGCTAAACTTTTAGGTATTTAATTAAAAGTTTGTGCATAGCTTTTGTGAACCCACGGAAAATACTGAGCAACCACTAATCACGGTATGAAGGCTTTATGCACTATCGTTTTCGCCACCCGGTAAGCATGGGGCGAATCAGCTGAACATTCCCTACATACTGTACTAACAACACTGCAGCAATATGCACCAAAACGCAGGCATAAAGCACATCGGCCATAATACTGTGTGCCCATTCCAGCGTACTGTTGCCGAACATGGCATCTATCTCTTCCATCATAAAACCAGTAATACCTAATCCCAGCATAAGAGCTATTACGGCAAATACCATAAGCCAGCCGAAAGGGTTGTGGCCATGGCTAGTTGGAATTTGCCTTTGTTTTAAGTGTTGAACATGGTCTAAAAAGGTTTGCTTATCTAACGATATGTTTGAAAAACTGGCGTATGAAGTGTTTTCGCTTTTGTACGTGCCGGATTTGTTTGAGTAAAACCCCCACACAACGCGCGAGATTATGAGTGCTAGTGCAATATAACCCGCTATTTCATGATAAAGCCGGCCCGGCTCTACAATAAAGTAGTTGGTAATAAAAGCAGCAACAATACCCCAGTGACAAACGCGCACAACCCAATCCCAAACATAAATATCTGAAGGCGTGTCTTTTGTTGTACTCATAATATGGCTTACTCTGTTTAAAACAAAAAACGCTGCAGTATCCCTGCAGCGTTTTTATCAAGCATTAAAGAAAACGATATGTTTGTCGTTTATTAAAAACTTAGTGTTTTTCTTCTTTAACAATGCTGCCATCTACAGGGTTGAAGTAAATTTCTACTTTGTTTTCTTCTTTATCAAAGCCATAGATTTCGTAGCAGTTGCCGTCTGTTACTTTAAACTCGTTAATTTTGTAGCCTTGCGCTAGCAGTTGCGCCTGAAACGCATCTTGGTTTTGCCATTCAGCTTCCGGTGCAGTAGTACATTGCGTAGTGCCGTGCTCAGCACTACACGCGCTTAATAACGCCGCCGCGCTAATCGCTGTTACCGTCATTAGTTTTTTCATTGCAGTCTCCATTTCGCTTTTTAGTTAAAAGTTATTTCTGTCCTACGTGGATTGAGTGTACTTAGTTTGCTCTATGATTCAAAGTGGCGTTTTTTGCTATGTCATTTATCGCGGCTTAGATTTTCTTATTGTCGATAAATAAAGCCTTCACGATATAGTGATAAAAAGTAGAGCAGTAAAGAACTATCGTTAGCGCGAGAAGTGACTTTCCTTTTTATGAAGGGTAAGCGAGAGTTCGAACCCACAGACACTTGCATATTTGAGTAAAGTCTTCCAACTAGGGTTGCTATTCTCTTTTTCCAATCGGCTAATATTACTCTTGTGTGTTTGCATTTTTTGCGCAAGTTGCTCCTGAGTTAGCCCTGCCTCTTTCCTCATAGATATCAGCTGCTCGATAAGTATGAACTCGCTTTCGAGGCGATCATATTCTTTTTTTACTTCTGGATTTTTAAATGCTTCTTGCTTTAAGTTTTGTAAAGTCATAGCGAGGTCACCTCTTTCATTCTCAGTTTAGCTATTCGCAGTATTTCTTTTGGTGTTTTTTGAGACTTTTTTACGAAAGCATATAAAACATGTACTTTTCGCCGGCTGTCATAACAAAATATCCCCCTGCCAATCCCTTCTTTTGCTTTCGCTCTCAATTCGAATAATCCGTGACTTAAAGGCTGAGTGTGCGGGGCACCTAAATTCGGTCCATGTTTTTCCATAAGCTCGAGTAATCTTATGAAGCGTGCCTGTATTCCTGGTGGCATAGTCAATACTTGCTCGTCTACGTCCTTATAAAATTCGACTTTCCATTCCATTATAATTCTAATCGAGTTGTCATAAATGATAACTTTCGTTGCGCATTAATTCAACAAAATTTATATAACCCGTTACTGCGTAACAACTGAATTTTGGTATAGAGCGAGGCAAGAAGTAGCTGTCACAAAATTGCCTCCAACTTGTCATGTATGGTTCATCGAACCGTCTCAAACGGGCTCTACATTCATGTGCTTCTGTATTCACAAATAATAAGCAATGTCGCCAATCTGTCGGCGAAATGCTTATAAAAAACACAAAATACCCAATAAGCACAAGAAAGGAATGATTTGATGCGTCCTCTGTACCCACGATCTGTTTACCCACGCACTTTGCTAGCGACAACCATTGCTTTAGCACTATCAAGCGCGGCAATGGCACAAGAAGTAGCGCCTGATACAGCAAACGAGAATGATTATATAGAAGAGATTACGGTAACCGCGCAAATGCGCGAGCAGTCTGTCATGGATGTGCCAGTGACCATGGATGTCATTGGTAGCGAGTTCTTAGAGCGCACCAATATCATGGAACTTGATGAGCTTTCTCGTATATTGCCAAACGTTCAAATTCAAGAGCAAGCGGTAAGCTTACCGTCGTTCAACATTCGCGGTGTAACCGACGATGTGTCATCAGTATCGGCGACGCCTCGCATCTCGGTATATCAAGATGGCTTTGATATCAGCAAGAAAACCGTAGCCAGTGTCGCGCTTTACGATATTGCTCGCGTTGAAGTGTTAAAAGGCCCTCAGCCGACGCTTTTCGGTGTGGCGGCTGCAAACGGTGCGGTAAGCATTCACTCAAACCTACCGACCTTCGAACAAGAAGGCAAAGTGCAGGTTGGCTATAACTCAGAGCAAGGCCAAGAACTTGAGTTTATGTATAACCAGCCTATTAACGACAACCACAGTTTTCGTATAGCTGGGCTTTACCGTGAAATGGACGGCATTGTAGAAAACAATGCCTGTAGCGCAGATTCTTACTACGGTAATGCAAACATGTATAACCACCTAGGCGAAGAGGTACCGTGCAATAGTGAAGATCTTCAAGGTGTATCGGTGCAAGCACTTCGCGCAACCTGGCGAGCGAATTACGATCAGCTTGAGGTAATTGCGCGAGCAGCAATGGAATATAATGACCAGCCGGGTATTGCGTTTAAATCTGGGTCTATCGCGCCTAACGGCGGAGACACCAGCCCATTTACCGCAGCAGAGTTTAGTTTAGGTGGTGAGCTTGGCATTGAGCGTACCCTTCAAGCCTATGACTTAACCGTTAACTACGACTTCAACCAAATGCTAAGTTTGCACGCCGACGCTTACTATAAAGATGTAGAGGTAAGCGAAGGGTTTGACGCTGACGGTTCTGCTTTGCGTATTCAAGATGCTTACTTTGATAACGACGCCACGCTTCAAGGCGCGTCTATGCGTTTAGTGTATGACTCGGGTGATAAACTAGCTGCATTCGTTGGCGCGTCCATCACCCAAGACGATTCGATTTTGCCATACTATGTAATGGTAGACCCGTTTGTACGCGGTACGTTTGATGCCGTAAAAGCACAGCTTGAGGCCACTTCAAACATTCCACTTAATCAAAATATCGCGACCGACGCGTCGCTAGAAGACATTGAAGCACTGCGCGCTATGCTGGTATCACAGCTATTTAACGCCGATGGCTCTCCTATTTCCAACCCTGCGCTACCGCCTATCTTCATACAAGGGCCGTTCATATTTGAAGCCGAGCTAGACATTGCCTCTTATGTCGCCGAAGTATCTTACTTTGTTACCGACGATATCAATGTAATCGCCGGTGTACGCTACATTGATGAAACCCGCTATACCCGTAATACCTTTACTACCGCAGACGGCGCTTTTACCTTCGATGCCGAGCGCGACTTTGACGATACCCTGCCGCGCTTCGCTGTAAGCTATGACCTTAATAATAACTTGAACTTGTATGTAAACTACGCCCGAGGCCGCCGTTCGCCGGTTGTGGATGCTAACGCAGGTGGTGTGAACGTCACCAATGCAGAGATCGTAGATAGCTACGACTTAGGTGTTAAATATCAAAGCGCCAACTTCTTGTTCTCGGGAGCTATCTTTACCTATGAGTACAGTGACTATCAGCAAAGCTTTACCGACCCTGAAACCCTTCAATCAATTACCGTGACGGTAGGCGATTCGACCATGTCGGGCATAGAAGGTATGGCGACGTACAACTACAGCGAAACACTAACACTAACTGCAAGCTTAGGTTTCTTAGATGCAGAATTTGCCAACGACACCGCTGATGGTTCGCCATTTGAATACGGCGGTAACAAGTTCCGTTTAGCACCTGAGGTAAGCGGTGCAATTAACATCAATAAGGTGTTCAACATGAATAACTTCGACGTTGATGTTAACTGGCTCACCAGTTTCCAGTCTGAAGTGTTCTTTGAAAGCAGCAATTACCCTGGTCTTTCTCAAGATACCTACTCACTCACTGATGTGTCGGTAAAACTGCTTCAAGACAACAGCAAGTTTGCCTACGAGTTTTACGTGAACAATCTGTTTGATAAAGAATTTCTCATTGATGCGGGTAACACAGGTGGTGGTTTAGGTATTCCGACCTTTGTTCGCGGCATGCCACGCATTGCCGGTGTGCGTCTTTATTACGAGTTCTAAGAGTCGATGGGAATAGGGCCTCTTCCCACCAACTACCACCGCACTTAGCTCCCTGCGTTGGCCACCTTTAAAGAGAAACGTGTATAGACTCTAGCCTATACACGTTAACCATGGCCGAAAGAGTTACGAGTTAAGCTCAAAACTATGCGTGTTAACCACTTTCCCAGTCTTCGTCAAAATAGCATCAACGTAGTGCCACGTGGCTTTTGCACTATTTTCGCTAATGGTTAGTGTCATAAAACCGCGCTGATGAAGATTACAGTATTGCAAGTCTTCAATAAGAAGCGGAAGGTCGTCGGCTAGGGTTTCTGCTGCGTTATCATCCATGCCTAGATAATGCTCCATGCCTGGCGATGTTACACCCGGGGTAGCAAGCTCAACACCCACTTCCGTACCGTCTTTAAGCGTTAATTTATTATGCCACGCGTTATGAGTGTCACCTGCAAGGGCAATAACTGGCTTGCCGATAGATTTAAGCTGCATAAGCACGTGCTCCCGTTCAACGGGGTAGCCATCCCACGCGTCTAAATTATATGGCATTACCGTATTAATAAGGGCAAGCTCTTGTTCACTTAGCGTATCGCCTTGCATTTGCTTACGCTTAATATTCGCCAGCTTGTGTACGTGTGCAGGAATATCTTTACGTTCAACGCCGTTAAAAATAGACACAGGGAATAGCATGCGGCCAATTAATAGCTGTTGCCCCAGCACTTGCCATTTAGCCTGGCTTTGCTTCATAGAGGTATGTAGCCAATTGCGCTGGGTTTCACCTAAAAGACCGCGATTAGGATTACTGATATCTTTCATGAAGCCTGCTTGGTCAAAAGCTTTAGTTTCAGCGTCGCGATAGTTGCCGTATTCAAGCTGCTTATCCCGGGCTAAAACGCGAGTATCAAGCATATATAAATCAAGCAGATTGCCGAAGGTAAACTGGCGGTAGATTTCTAAACGTTCAGTGCCAAATGGCGGGCGAATAGGCAGCCACTCATAATAGGCTTGCACTGCCGCAGCGCGACGTTCATAAAAATCACCTTCGTCTGCTTGGTGATTTTCCGCACCGTCTTTGTAAGTGTCGTTAGTAATTTCGTGATCGTCCCAAACCACAATAAAAGGCTTGTTTTGATGCAGCGCAAGCAACCCTTCGTCGGTGCGATACAACGCGTAGCGGTTTCGGTAGTCGGTTAGCGTATAAAGCTCGGTATCGTTATCTGGCGCATAGGTTCTGCCAATCTCTTTGGCGTGTTCGGTGGCATAGCCTTTTCCATCGTACTCATATATGTAGTCGCCCAAATGCAGCACATAATCCATGTTGTCATCTTTGGCGGCTTCCATATAGGGCGTGAAAAAGCCGGCAGGGTAGTTAGAGCAAGAAAATACGCCGAATGTGACCATAGAAACGTCTGCTTTCGGCAATGTACGAGTTTCGCCAACAGGGCTCACATTATTCGCACTTTTGAAGCGATAAAAGTATTTGCTAGCAGGCTGAAGACCTTTTACATCTACTTTTACGGTAAAGTCATGTGTCGCTTTAGCCTCAACGATTCCGCTACTTACCACGTCGGTAAATGCTGCATCGCTTGCCATTTCCCACAAAATATCGGCTTTAACTAAAGCCGAGCTTGATGTAGGAACCGCGCGAGTCCAAATGATCACTGCATCTTTTAACGGGTCGCCACTGGCCACGCCGTGGGTAAAATCCGCTTTAGTTTGAGGCTGGCTGTTTGCTGACGTGCTAACTGTACAGCCCGCTAGCCCAGTAGATACTGCCACGCTCGCGCCCGCGAATGACGACAGCCTAATAAACGTTCTTCTATCCATATGCCTGCTCTTTATAAGGTTGGTAGGGTAAATAGTGATGTATTTTTTGTTGAACATTCATGCAACAAAAATGAAAACCCATTTTTATACTGATCGTTTGTGACATCGAGATGTCAGGCACAGATTCCTTAATTACTCCCAATGTTTTACCGTAAATACTGTTATACTGTGCAGCAAATAACCACATGAACCAAATTTGGTAAGTGTGTCTAACAATCTATGAATCAAAATTTCTTGTACGTATTTTTTAAGGCGTACCACAATAAGAAAGTATTGAACAAATAAAGTAAGTGTTAGGAGCAAGTTAGTTGAGATGTCAGACGACGAGTTGTTTGAATATTAACTAGCAGAGCAAAGCCCGTCAGCGGCAGGTTAAGGCTTACTGAGTAAACAAAATAAAAGGTAATTTATAAATACATGAGTGACGATCCGCATTATCAGCGCGAGAAAGAGAAGTACGACAATCCGGTGGCCAGCCGGGAATATTTAATGAGTTTATTAAAAGAACACGACAATCCGTTGTCGTTTCTTGATATCTGTAACTTGGTGAACGCGTTCGACGAAGAAGCGCGAATAGGTATACAGCGCCGCCTACGTGCTATGGAGCGCGAGGGGCAAGTACAGTTCACCAAGCAGAAGAAATACATACTTCAAAACCGTGATGAAATAATTAAAGGCCGTATTATCGGCCACAGAGATGGTTTTGGCTTTCTGCGTCCGGAAGATAAAAGTGGTGACTTATTCATAAGTGCTGGGCAAATGAATTTGTTCCTTCACGATGATGTTGTAGAGGCGCGAGTGAGCGGTACCGACCGTCGCGGTAGAAAAGAAGCCTTTATTACACAAGTCTTAGAACCTCGTAGCGAACCCATTGTTGGCCGTTACTTTGTAGAGCAAGGTTTTGGCATGGTTGTGCCAGATGACAGCCGCCTTCAGCACGAAATTGTCATTCCGCCCGAAAGTACACAGGGTGCCCGCATGGGGCAGGTGGTGGTGGTAGAACTTACCCAGCGCCCTCGTCGCAAAATGAACCCCGTCGGAAAAATTGTTGAAGTACTTGGTGAGCACATGGCACCAGGTATGGAAATCGAAATGGCCCTTCGCACTTTTGATATTCCGCATCAGTGGCCAAACGGCGTAACCAAGCAGGTGGAAAAACTCACCGATCAAGTGCCAGATGAAGCCAAAGAAGGGCGTATCGATTTACGCCAGCTTCCTCTTGTTACTATTGATGGTGAAGACGCCCGCGATTTTGATGACGCAGTATATTGCGAGCCACTTGATGACGGTGGCTGGCAGCTTTGGGTGGCCATTGCTGATGTGAGTTACTATGTACGCAATGGCACCGCCCTTGATGATGAAGCGCAACAGCGCGGAAACTCAGTTTATTTCCCCGACCAAGTTATTCCTATGTTGCCAGAGGTCTTGTCGAACGGGCTGTGCTCATTAAACCCAGAAGTTGACCGGCTTTGTATGGTGTGTGAAATGACCATCAGCGCCCAGGGTAATCTGGAAGAGTTTCAGTTCTATGAAGCAGTGATGAACTCTCATGCCCGTCTTACCTATAATAAGGTATGGGGTATTCTTCAAGGTGATAAAGAGCTGCATCAGCGCTATGAACCCCATGTGCCTCACCTTCGTAACCTGCACGATTTATACCGCGCACTCAAAAAAGCCCGCGCTAAACGTGGTGCCATTGAATTTGAAACCCAAGAAGTGAAATTCGTGTTCAATGCACAGCGCAAAATTGAAAATATCGTGCCCTTGGTGCGTAACGACGCACACAAGCTGATTGAAGAATGCATGATCATGGCCAACGTGAGTGCGGCCTTAACGCTAGAAAAGCACGAAGCGCCCGCGCTTTATCGTGTTCACGATAAGCCCGATGCTGACAGGCTAACGGCATTCACTAGCTATTTGAGTGAAATAGGCATTCCTCATCGCATTGTTGAAGATGCAGAGCCAGCAGCGTTTACCGATGTTGTGCTAAAAACGCGCGGTCGGGTAGACGAAGAGCTTATACAAACCATGCTGCTGCGCTCTATGAAACAAGCGGTTTACGACGGTGAAAACGTCGGGCACTTTGGTTTGGCCCTCGACGCTTATGCTCACTTTACCTCACCTATTCGTCGCTACCCTGATTTAGTGGTGCATCGCGCGTTAAAAGGCATTATCGCTAAGCAGAAAGGTAAAAAGGCGGTAAGCGGTGCTAAAAACTACACGGTAGAAGAAATTGAACAGCTCGGCGAGCAGTGTTCTATGACCGAACGCCGTGCCGATGATGCAACCCGCGATGTGGCAGACTGGCTCAAGTGTGAGTTTATGCTCGATCACGTAGGCGATACCTTTGAAGGTGTGGTGAGCTCGGTGACAAACTTCGGCTTATTCGTTCGCTTAACGGAATATCATATCGACGGGTTAGTGCACATTACGTCACTCGATGACGACTACTATCATTACGACGAAGTAAAACAGGCCTTAGTAGGCGAGTCGGGCCATGGCCAGTTCAGGTTAGGTGACACCGTAGAAGTCACGGTAGCTGCGGTTAATCTTGATGAAAGAAAGATTGATTTATTGCTCGATAAGTCTATGCTGCGCTCCGCAAAAGGCAAGAAGGTCAAAGTGAAATCAGCGAAAAAAGCTGCTGATAAACCTACTCGCTTTGATAATAAGTCTCGCTCTGACAAAGGCTCGCGCTCTGACAAGAAAGGCAGCAAGGGTAAAGGCGGGTCAAACCCGTCTAGTCGTAGCGGTGGAAAGTCGTCAAGTTGCGGTGGCGCAAAAGGCGGTAGCAGCGGCAAAACATTGTCATTGAATAATAGAGGTAAGCGTTAAATGGCGCAGCAAGAATGGTTATACGGGTTACATGCTATGCAGTCGGTACTTGAAAAAGAGCCAGAGCGTGTAATGGAAGTGTGGGTGCTAAAAGGGCGTAACGATGAGCGCTTAACCAACATTGTTAACCAAGCACGACGTTTTGGCATTTCGGTTCAATTTAGTCAACGCAAAGCGCTAGACGATAAAGTGAATGGCGAACAGCACCAAGGTGTCGTGGCAAAGGCGAAGCCTGCCCGTGTACTAGATGAAGCCGACTTAGATAAGATTCTGGCAAACGAGGCGCAGCCGCTTATTCTCGTATTAGATGGTATCACTGACCCACATAACCTAGGCGCTTGTTTGCGTACCGCGGATGGCGCAGGTGTACACGCGGTTGTGGTACCCAAAGATAATTCAGCAAGCCTGAACGGTACGGTGAGAAAAGTGGCCTGTGGTGCAGCGGAAGTCGTGCCCCTCATTCAAATCACAAACTTGGCTAGAACGTTAAAGCATCTTCAAGATAAGGGCCTGTGGATTATAGGCACAGCAGGTGAGACCGACAAAACCCTTTATGATGTCGATCTGAAAGGCCCCACCGCACTGGTAATGGGCGCCGAAGGCAAAGGTATGCGTCGACTTACAAAAGAAACCTGTGATGAACTGGTTAAGTTACCCATGGCTGGTAGCGTAACGAGTTTGAACGTGTCGGTGGCTACTGGTATTTGTTTATACGAGATAGTCAGGCAGCGCAGTTTGTAGGGCTACATGAATGCGGTTGTGCCGATAGTAAAGCGCAAGAGCATTTAAAAAAATATTTGGAAGGCGCGCAGAACGAGTTTTTGCGCGCCTTTTTTGTTTCTGCTTTTTTCAATAAAAAAATCACTCACCTAACGCGAAAGGTATAGTTTTTAGGCTTGCTGAGTAGTTTTTAATATTTTGTTACATTTCAAATTGTAAAATAAATGTTAATTATAGAATTTCATTCCTAATATAGATTTGCTCGCAACGTATGACTTACGTGGCTTTGAAAAGAGATGCGTGTTTTTACTCCATGTTCAAAGGTATGAAAAATACTCACCAAGGTTGAGGTAACATACTCAACTCTTTGATTAGCCGCTTAATATGAGCTCTGTGAATAAGCTTATCTAATCGCTTATTTGCATACCTGACAAACGGGTAGGTCGTTGCAACGCAGTTGCGTCGGTTGTCATGGATGAGCTTTTCGTATGAGGTAATGGTTATACCTGTATGTCATTTAATAACAAATAGCTTCAAAAGCACCGGACAAAAAAGTGCTGAAGTTAATAAGACAGATAAAACAGGAAATAAATTTTGAACTCAAAGTTTAATAAGAAACACACATGTCTAACCGCAGCTGCACTAGCTGTATCACTTGGCTTAATGGGTAATTCTGCAATGGCTGCCGGCGAAGGCTTGGTAAAAGTCAAAGAGAAACCACAAACCGTAAAACAAGCACTAGGTAAACGCTTGACTGTCGACCGTTTAGTAACGGCGGAGCAACAGCGCTATATCGTCAAATTTAAAGATGAGATGACCAGTGAAACGGTTGAGGTAAATGCATTAACTGGTAAAGGGCAAAGCACAATTGCTAAGTCAAAAGGTAAAAAACCTTTCGATATCGCGTCTGCTAAATCTGAAGTAATTAAAGCTGGCGGTGCAATTAAAAAAGAGCTCAAAAAGCACAAAATGGTTGCGGCCACTATGAGCAAGTCTGCACTAAACAAGCTTCGCAACAATCCTAACGTAGAAAGTATTGAGGTTGACGTACGTCGTAAGCCAATGGCGCAAACAACTCCTTACGGCTACACCATGGTACAGGCCAACCAGTTTGGACAGTCAGACACTACTGCTCGTAAAGTATGTATCATCGACACAGGTTATAACCTGGGCCATCCGGATTTACCGGGCACAAACGATGGTGTAACAGGTCAGGCAAACAACAGTGCAGTAGGTAACTGGTATAACGACGGCAACGGGCACGGTACTCACGTAGCGGGAACGATTGCGGCATACGATAACAATGAAGGTGTGGTTGGTGTATACCCGGGTGTTAACATGCACATCGTTAAAATCTTTAACGATAACGGCCAGTGGACCTATGCGTCAGATCTTATCGATGCCATCACTCAGTGTCAGGAAGCAGGCTCAAATGTGGTTAACATGAGCTTAGGTGGCGGCAGTTCTTCTACTACTGAGCGCAACGCTATGCAAAGCTTCACCGATGCAGGCATGCTGTTAGTCGCGGCGGCAGGTAACGACGGAAACAGTGCAAAGTCTTATCCAGCGTCATACGATTCGGTTATGTCGGTAGCGGCGGTAGACTCAAATGAAAATCGCGCAAGTTACAGTCAATACAACGATCAAGTAGAAATCGCGGCGCCGGGCAGTGCGGTGCAATCGACCTACCCAACCAATACGTACGCAGCACTTAGCGGTACTTCAATGGCTACACCGCATGTTGCTGGCGGTGCAGCGTTGGTGTGGAGCTATTTCCCGCAGTGTACAAACAATGAAATTAGAAGTGCACTTAATGCTACCGCAGAAGATAAAGGTAGCGCAGGTCGCGACAATTTTTATGGTTACGGTTTAATGCAGCTTGCTGACGCTTATAGCTATCTTAATACTAACGGTTGTGCCGGAGGTGGTACTGGCGGGGGTGGCGGTGCCGAGCCAGGCGTAGAGCCAGTGTCAGGCCAGCTAACTAACCTGTCTGGAACACGCAGAAACTGGGATCGTTACACATGGACTATTCCAGAAGGCGTCACGCGAATGACAATTCAAACCGCTGGTGGTTCTGGCGATGCAGACCTTTACGTGAAATTTGGCTCTCAACCAGAGACCAATAGTTTCGATTGCCGCCCTTATCAAAGCGGTAACAACGAAGTATGCACCTTTGATGCGCCAGCATCCGGAACATGGCATATCGGTATCCGTGCCTATTCTTCTTACAGTGGTGTAACCCTTTCGTACTCTTACGAGTAACGGCTTCGGTCTCCCTAAAAACAACGTTCAAGCCTGCTTTTGCAGGCTTTTTTCGTTCATCTAAACGGTCATTTGCCTTCTGTTTTTTTACCTAACACGTTCAAGGTTTAATAAAGAAATGTCAGCTTTGCAAAGATAGCGTAAAGCCAAGAACTAATCTCATCTAACACAGCCATATCGCTGTATTGTGCGTGCCCATCAAAGCACTACAACTGTGCCGATTCCCTCGAACACTGGCATTTATCCAACAAAAGAAAAATTTTAAAGGACATTCAATTTATGCAATTGACCTCTCAATCTTTGCTTACTGGAACTTGGTTCCGCGCATTGGCAACAGGATTCGTTGCCCTTGTGGGGCTAACTGCGTGTGGTGGCTCAGACAGCACTAGCTCAGATTACTCTTATGCTTACCTTCAGTTTTACAATGCGTCGCCCAACGGTGCGAATGTGGAAATGCGCGAAGTAGATGGTGACAGCTTTGGTTCAGCGCAGTTTGGTGACACAACCTCAATGTTCTCTATGGAGGATGGTGAGTTAGAGCTCGAGTTCATACGCACAGATGCTAACGATCAGGAAGTGTATATTGATACTGTAACCGTAGATCTTAAAGACGGCTACAAAACTATCGTGGTGATGAGCGGAGACTTTAGCTCTCCAGTATTTACTACTTATTCATATTCTCGCGAAACAATGGAAGACCATTTTCGCCTGTTCGGTCTATCAGTAGCAGTAGATGGTGCATCTTATGACTTTTACATGAGTGAGTCTGGTGACCCATTTGAAGCTGCTAACTTTCTTGGTACGGTAACAACCTCAGATATGCTTGAGTTTGAATACTGGGATAAAGATGACGACAGTGACTATTTTGATGAAGGTGAATACACGATTTATCTTACCGAGCCTGGCAGTGATGAAGTCGTGTTCGAGTCGCAAACCCTTGATTTCGTCTATGAGACTGAATATGTCATGACCCTTCGTGATGTAAGCGGTGCAATCCAGGACGGTCTTGTTGTTGACACCATATTAAATTCTTCAACAGTGACGGCGCTCACCGATGTGGAAGCCGATTCTCAGTATCGTATCTACAACTCAACCAACCTTGATACCCCGCTTCAAGTCACCTTTGGCGGCAATACCGACGAAGAAGACGTAAGCTTCACATTAGCAGCAGGTGAATTATCAGAGTTCAGTGCAATTCGCTACGGCGATTACCGCGTAACGGTCACCGACCCCTCTGGTGTCGTATCTGGGCTAAGCAACAAACTTATCACGCTCAATCAAGGTGAAAGTAAGGCGATTTTAATTTACGACACCAACGAAACACTTGGGGCTGCAACATTCGCAGAAAGTGGCTTGCCTCAGGCATACGATAAAACCGTAAACTTTATCAACCTTGTGAGTGACTTTGACGATGTTGATTTTTATCTAGTACGCAACGATGAAACCATCGACACTGCAGAATACGATGTACAAAATCTAGAATTTGCAGAGAGCACCAGCGAAGTTCTGCCCTCTGATTATTATGAAGTTATTGCGGTCTACGAAGATGGCAATGAAGAGCAAGTGCTGCTTGATAGAACGGCCCTGTTTGGTTTTACCGAAGAAGAAAATTACATCATGACGGTCGAACCTGCAGATACCCCTACTGGCTATGAAATAAACATTCTTTATTAATGAGTTAGTGCCAATATTAGACTAATTGATAAGGTTTGAAACTTTAAATTATTGAAATCTCTTTTACGTTTAAAAGGTCGACACTTCAAAGCGTCGGCCTTTTTCGTTGCTGTCTTTGGCTGGGAAGCAAATGAGTATCATCAAAGAGTTACAAACAATCTCAAACGACCACACTATGTCCCTGGACGAAAAGCTCGATAACTTGTTGTCCATAGGAACCAAGATTCTTGAGCTTGAAACAGGGATTGTAAGCAATATTAGAGGCGACCGGTACAGCGTCATGTGTGCAGTAACGCCGGATAACAGTATACCGGTGAACAGCGAATTTGCGCTGCTAGATACCTACTGTGCTGACGTTGTAAATGCACAGTCTCACATCGCATATCACGACATTAATTGTGAGCCGGGTGCATCGCACCCTTGCTTTGCCAAATATACGCTTAAAAGCTATATAGCAGCGCCAGTTACCGTATCAGGGGAGTTCTTTGGTACTGTAAACTTTTCTTCGCTAGCGCCTAGACCCAAGCCTTTTACGACCATTGAAGTGGACTACTTGTTGTTGCTTGCATCTTGGATAGGTAATGAGCTTGAGCGTCAACAGGTAATGGAAAATATCAACGCGCAAAAAGCGATATTGGCTGAGCGCAATTCATTGCTTAATCAAGTGACGAATCTAGCTGGTGTGGGCACATGGGAGCTTAACCTTGAGACACAGGCGCTAAGTTGGTCAGGCGCCCTGAAGCGTATGTTGCATATGCATGGAGAAAAAATTCTCAAACCCGAAGATGTGGCTAACTTGATAACGGACGAAAATCAACGGAAAGAATACGTAGCGCGCTTTGCACATATGATAAAAACAGGCCAAGACTTTGCGTACGAATTAGAGGTACGTACTGATGCCGGTGAGCCTCGCTGGCTGGAAAGCAGAGCACACCCCATTATGGAAAATGGACGCTGTACAAAAGTGATAGGGGCGACGATAGATATCACTCAGATTCATCTTGATAAGGCCGTGTTACAACAAAAGTCGGACTTAGCAGAAAATGCTTTAAAAACACGCAGTGAGTTTCTGGACAAAATTAGTCACGAGATACGAACGCCCATTCACGGTGTGCTAGGGATGCTAGAAGCGCTGATGGGAACGTCCCTCAGTAACAAACAGCTTGAGCTTGCTTCGATTGCATCAAAGAGTGCAGATTCACTGCTTAAGATTGTTAACGACATACTCGACTTTTCTAAAATTGACTCAGGCGACATTCCTTTTGAAGAAGCGCCTACGGATTTAGCGTTAACGATTGATGAGCAAATTCCCATGTTCTCGCGTCTCGCTAAGCAAAAGGGGCTAGAATTAATCGCAAATACAGAGGACCTCAAAGGAAAGATATTTATTGCTGATAAGTTACGGTTGGGGCAGATTCTTCTCAACCTCCTTAACAATGCGATTAAATTCACTAAAGAAGGTAAAGTTACTGTCGACACCAGCTGCATCCGTTATGGTAAGGGAAGGTTCCGCGTAAAAATCGTGGTAACAGATACCGGAATTGGTATAAGCGAACAGCAGCAAAAAGTAATATTCTCCCCTTTTATGCAAGCAGAGAACTCGGCGCAAAGCCGTTATGGCGGAACAGGTTTAGGCTTATCTCTGGTGAGTAAAATCGCAGACCATTACCAAGGTAACGTTGAAGTGAGTAGCCATATAGGAGTAGGTGCCCGGTTTACTGTGACCTTGATGCTAGATGACGCTACTACAGGGGCTAAAATCGAAAAGGCGTACGCTAGCAAAAACCTCTATATTCCCACGCGACAAGAACTTAGTGGGTTAAAAGCACTCATAGTAGAAGACAATGAAATCAACCAATTGGTGATAAAGGAGCAGCTCAAAGAAGTTGGGCTGCCTAGTGATCTAGACGTTAATGGAAAAGAGGGCGTTGAAAAAGTAAAACGCGCATTTGCTGAAAAATCACCTTATGCAATTATTTTTATGGACTGCCACATGCCGGTAATGGATGGTTTAGAGGCGACGCGACAAATACGGGAATTGGGAGAACACGCGCAACACATTCCCATTATTGCGTTGACGGCTAACGTATTAACAGGAGATAAGGAAAAGTGCTTGAAATCCGGTATGAATGACTTCATATCTAAGCCTGTTGGTGTAAGTCGTTTAAAAGAATGTGTGTTCAGACATCTGAGTAGTCAAATGCAAAGCAACGTATCCGCGCTAAAAGATCCTGCTTGATAACCTATGACGTGGTTATCAGCCTCGGCTTTTAGTCGGGGCTTTTTTATTGTTCGCATAGTCTAAAAATAATTCAATTTACCGCTATCACTTCAAAAATTTTTCTGTTATTATTTCGCGCCCTTTTTATGGGGGTATGTACATAAAAGCAACGATATCCAGTTGTTTTTTAGCAGCACTAACGACTCGGGAGAGTCTTAATTTAAGAGCGGAGCACTAACATGATCCAAATGCAAACTAACCTGGACGTTGCAGACAACAGCGGCGCTCGCAGGGTTCAGTGTATTAAGGTTCTTGGTGGCTCGCATCGCCGTTATGCAGGTATCGGTGACATCATCAAAGTTACTGTTAAGGAAGCAATTCCTCGCGGTAAAGTTAAAAAAGGTGACGTACTGAACGCAGTGGTGGTGCGTACTAGAAAAGGCGTTCGTCGTGCAGATGGTTCTACCATCCGTTTTGACGGTAACGCGGCTGTTATGCTTAATGCAAACAAGCAACCAATTGGTACGCGTATCTTTGGCCCGGTTACCCGTGAGTTGAGAAGTGAAAACTTCATGAAAATCATCTCATTGGCCCCAGAGGTACTATAAGGAGTCACGATAATGGCTAATAAAATTCGTCGTGATGATGAAGTAGTCGTATTAGCGGGTAAAGACAAAGGCAAACAAGGCAAAGTCCTTAAAGTGCTTATTGCTGATAACCGTGTAATTGTAGAAGGTGTAAATCTTGTCAAGAAGCACACTAAGCCAAACCCACAATTGGGCGTAGCTGGTGGCATCGTTGAGAAAGAAGCTTCTATTCACGTTTCTAATGTTGCGATTGTTAACCCGGCAACGGGCAAAGCAGATCGCGTTGGTTTCCGTTTCGAAGACGAAAAGAAAGTACGTTTCTTTAAGTCTAACGGCGAACTTGTTTAATTATATTGGAGAGTACGATGGCGAAACTGCATGATTTCTATAAAGAAACAGTAGTAGCTGAACTTGCTAAGCAGTTCGGATACAAAAGCGTCATGCAAGTCCCTCGGATTGAAAAAATCACTCTAAACATGGGTTTAGGTGAAGCAGTTGCTGACAAAAAGGTACTTGAGAATGCTCAAGCTGACATGACGGCTATCGCCGGTCAGAAGCCTGTAGTCACAGTTGCAAGAAAATCAGTAGCGGGCTTTAAAATCCGTGAAGGTTATCCGATTGGCTGTAAAGTAACCCTACGCGGCGAGCGTATGTGGGAATTCCTTGAGCGTTTGATTTCAATCGCTATTCCACGTGTTCGCGATTTCCGTGGTTTGAATCCTAAATCATTCGACGGACGTGGTAACTACAGCATGGGCGTGCGTGAGCAAATCATTTTCCCTGAAATCGATTTCGATAAAGTGGATAAGGTTCGCGGTATGGATATCACTATCACTACCAGTGCGAATACAAATGAAGAAGCACGTGCTCTGCTGGACGCGTTTAACTTCCCATTCAAAAAGTAGGGGTGTAGGGTTATGGCAAAAGAATCAATGAAGGCACGCGAAGCTAAGCGTACTAAGCTAGTCGCTAAGTATGCTGAGAAGCGCGCCGCACTTAAAGCGATTATCAGCGATGTTAACGTTTCTGAAGAAGAGCGTTGGGATGCTGTTCTGAAGCTACAACAACTGCCACGTGACTCTAGTGCGTCACGTCAACGCAACCGTTGCCGTGTAACTGGTCGTCCACATGGTTACCTACGCAAATTCGGTCTTAGCCGTATCAAGCTTCGTGAAGCAGCGATGCGCGGTGAAGTCCCTGGCCTTAAGAAAGCCAGCTGGTAAGGAGTAGCTGATAATGAGTATGCAAGATCCTATCGCGGATATGTTTACCCGCATCCGTAACGGCCAGATGGCACAGAAAGTTTCTGTGACTATGCCTTCTTCAAAACTTCGCGTTGCAATTTGTGAAGTATTGAAAGCAGAAGGTTATATCACTGACTTCGCTGCTTCTGGTGACGTTAAGCCTGTTTTAGAAGTTACGCTTAAGTACTTCGAAGGCAAGCAAGTAATTGACACAATTGAACGTGTAAGCCGTCCTGGTCTGCGCATCTATAAGAAAAAAGATGAGCTTCCAAAGGTTATGGGTGGTTTAGGCGTAGCTATCGTGTCGACTTCTAAAGGTGTGATGACTGACCGTGCAGCGCGTAACGCTGGCATGGGCGGTGAGATCATCGGTTATGTAGCATAACGGAGGAGTTGAAATGTCACGTATAGCAAAAGCCCCAGTAGACGTTGTATCAGGTGTAGAAGTTTCTATCTCTGGTCAAGAAGTTACTGTTAAAGGTAGTAAAGGCACTTTGACCCGCGTTTTCAACGACGCTGTAGAAGTTGCACAGGAAGAGAACCAACTTAAAGCACTTCCACGTGAAGGTTTTGCTGATAGCTGGGCTCAAGCAGGTACTGCTCGCTCAATCCTAAATGCAATGGTTCAAGGTGTTTCACAAGGTTTTGAGAAAAAACTTACCCTATTAGGTGTTGGTTACCGTGCAGCAGCACAGGGTAACACGCTAAACCTAACGTTAGGTTTCTCTCATCCTGTAGCATACCAAATGCCTGAAGGCATTACGGTTGAAACTCCTAGCCAAACTGAAATCGTCGTTAAAGGCGCCGATAAGCAGGTGGTTGGTCAGGTTGCGGCGAACATTCGCGGATACCGTCCACCAGAGCCTTACAAAGGTAAAGGTGTTCGTTACGCTGACGAAAACGTACGTCGTAAAGAAGCTAAGAAAAAGTAGGTGGGTGATACGATGGATAAGAAAACAGCTCGCATTCGTCGCGCTACTCGCGCACGTGCAAAAATTCGTGAACTGGCCGCGCATCGCTTGGTAGTTAACCGTACACCTCGCCACATTTACGCTCAGTTAATCGCTCCTTGCGGTTCTGAAGTGTTGGCTGCAGCTTCAACTGTTGAGAAAGATCTTGCAAAAGGTCTTAAGTCTACAGGTAACGCTGAAGCAGCGACGGTAGTCGGTAAAGCAATCGCAGAGCGCGCGCTTGAGAAAGGCATTAAAGCAGTGGCTTTCGATCGAAGTGGTTTCCAATACCACGGCCGCGTTAAAGCATTAGCTGATGCAGCTCGCGAAGCTGGTCTTCAGTTCTAGGAGTTTATAATGGCTAAACAAGATGTTCAAAATGGTGAATTTCTAGAGAAATTGATCGCTGTAAACCGCGTATCTAAAGTGGTTAAAGGTGGTCGAATCTTTAGTTTCACTGCATTGACAGTAGTGGGTGACGGTAACGGTCGCGTTGGTTTTGGTTACGGTAAGGCACGTGAAGTACCTGCTGCTATCCAAAAAGCAATGGAAAAGGCACGTCGCAACATGGTTGACGTAGACCTTAACGGTCACACGTTACAGCACCCGATTAAAGGTCGTCACTCTGGCTCTAAAGTTTACATGCAGCCAGCATCTGAAGGTACCGGTATTATTGCCGGTGGTGCGATGCGTGCAGTACTTGAAGTAGCTGGTGTACAAAACGTACTTTCAAAATGTTACGGCTCTACAAACCCAATCAACGTAGTACGTGCAACAATCAACGCGCTGACAGAAATGAACAGCCCGGCGAAAGTTGCTGCGAAGCGTGGATTGTCTGTAGAAGAAATTTTGGGGTAATCAGACATGGCAACGATTAAAGTAAAGCAAACGAAAAGTGCAATTGGCCGCTTGCCAAAGCACAAAGCTACGCTTAAAGGTTTAGGCCTTCGTAAAATCAACCATGTTCGTGAACTGGAAGATACCCCAGCCGTTCGTGGCATGATCAACCGTGTACATTACATGGTTGAGATAGTGGAGGAGTAAGACATGCGTTTAAATACAATTTCTCCAGCCGAAGGTTCAAAGCCTACTGGTAAGCGTTCTGGTCGTGGTATCGGCTCAGGTCTTGGTAAAACGAGTGGCCACGGTCACAAAGGTCAAAAAAGCCGTTCAGGTGGCCGCGTTAAGCCAGGATTCGAAGGTGGTCAGATGCCATTACAGCGTCGCCTTCCTAAGTTCGGTTTCACTTCACGCAAGAGCTTTGTTACTGATCAAGTAACGCTTGCGGAAATCGCGAAGGTTGATGGTGATACTGCGTCTCTTGAGACTTTAAAAGCAGCTGGACTTATTAAGAAAGAAATCCAGTTCGTTAAAGTTGTAAAGAGCGGTGAAGTTTCACGCGCTGTTACAGTAAGCGGGTTAAAGGTTACTAAAGGCGCTAAAGAAGCGATTGAAGCTGCTGGCGGTAAAGTAGAGGAATAAGCTAGATGGCTAAACCAGGATTGGATTCAGGCGCTAAAAGCGGCTTGAGTGAGCTTAAGGCAAGATTGTTGTTCGTACTTGGTGCGATTGTTGTATTCAGACTAGGTTCATACGTTCCTATCCCTGGCATCGATCCAGCGGTACTTGCTGACTTGTTCGAGCAACAAAAAGGCACCATTGTAGAAATGTTCAACATGTTCTCCGGTGGTGCGCTTGAGCGTGCATCCGTTCTGGCTTTGGGCATTATGCCATACATTACTGCATCCATTATTATGCAGTTGCTCTCGGTGGTTCACCCGCCGATGGTGGAGCTTAAAAAAGAAGGCGAAGCAGGCCGTCGTAAAATTAGTCAGTACACGCGTTATTTAACGCTTGTATTGGCTATCTTCCAATCTATTGGAATTTCGACTGGTTTGCCCAACCTGATTAATGGATTGGTGATAAACCCTGGCTTCGGATTCTACTTTACGGCAGTAGTGAGCCTGGTCACAGGAACTATGTTCCTTATGTGGTTAGGTGAGCAAATTACCGAACGAGGTATTGGTAACGGTATCTCTATATTGATTTTTGCTGGTATTGTTGCCGGTCTGCCAACAGCGATTGGTCAGACAGCGGAACAAGCAAGGCAGGGCGACATTAATTTGTTGTTCCTACTGTTGATTGGCGTAATTGTCATTGCTCTTACATACCTAGTTGTATTTGTAGAGCGCGGACAGCGCAGAATTGTGGTAAACTACGCAAAACGTCAGCAAGGCCGTCAGGTTTTTGCTGCGCAAAGCACCCATTTACCGCTAAAAGTCAACATTGCTGGTGTAATTCCACCAATCTTTGCTTCTAGCATTATTCTGTTCCCGGGTACTATCGCAGGATGGTTCGGACAGAATGAATCAACAGCGTGGTTGCAAGATGTAGCGCTTATGCTATCTCCTGGTCAACCGCTGTACGTGATGTTGTACGCAGCTGCGATTATCTTCTTCTGCTTCTTCTACACGGCGTTGGTATTCAACCCGCGTGATACAGCAGACAACTTGAAGAAATCTGGCGCGTTCATCCCAGGCATCCGCCCGGGTGAGCAAACGTCACGATACATTGACAAGGTAATGACTCGCCTTACACTGGCTGGCGCACTGTACATAACCTTTATTTGTTTAGTGCCTGAATTCATGCTAATTGCTTGGAATGTGCCGTTCTACTTCGGTGGTACGTCGCTTCTCATTATCGTAGTAGTTATCATGGACTTTATGGCACAAGTTCAGACGCATTTGATGTCTAGTCAATATGAGTCTGTGCTGAAGAAAGCTAACCTTAAAGGCTACGGCCGATAAGTTAGCCCCTTAATATTGATAGAAAGGGGAAAGATGTAATGAAAGTTCGTGCATCAGTAAAAAAGATTTGCCGTAACTGTAAAGTTATCAAGCGCAACGGTGTTGTGCGCGTAATTTGCAGTTCTGACCCAAAGCATAAGCAGCGTCAGGGCTAATCAAAGCGGTACAGAATATTTGCAAGACTAAGAAAGCAGAACCTGAATTGTACTTATCAGGTTCTGCTAGTTTTGTTTAAAGTATTTTGAACCTTAATTTGCAATTTAGTCGACGGATAAGTATCCTATCGGGCTTTTTAGGTCGTCGACAAATAAACAAGAGGAGTGCTGTTAATGGCCCGTATCGCTGGCATTAACATTCCTGAGCACAAGCATGCTGTAATCGCTATCCAAGCGATCTATGGCGTTGGTCCCACACGTGCGAAAAGCATTTGTGCGGGTGCTGGTGTTGCAGAAAATACAAAAATCAAAGAGCTAGACGAAGCTACTATTGATAAGCTTCGTGACGAAGTGGCTAAATTCACCGTTGAAGGTGATTTACGCCGTGAAGTCTCTATGAGCATCAAACGTTTGATGGACCTGGGTTGCTTCCGTGGTATTCGCCACCGTCGTAGCTTGCCTCTACGTGGTCAGCGCACTAAAACTAATGCGCGTACCCGTAAAGGTCCTCGTAAGCCAATTAAGAAGTAAACGGGGAGTAAGTTATGGCTAAAGCACCAGCTCGTAGCACGCGTAAGCGCGCTAAACGTCAGGTTGCAGACGGTATGGCTCATATCCATGCGTCTTTCAACAACACAATTGTGACTATTACAGACCGTTCAGGCAATGCACTAGCATGGGCGACATCTGGTGGTTCAGGTTTCCGTGGTTCACGTAAATCTACCCCATTTGCTGCACAGGTAGCTGCTGAGCGTGCAGGTGTTGCTGCACAAGAATACGGTCTTAAGAACCTTGAAGTATTCGTTAAAGGTCCAGGTCCAGGCCGTGAGTCTGCGATCCGTGCTCTTAACGCTACAGGTTATAAGATCACAAACATTACCGATGTGACCCCTATTCCTCACAACGGTTGTCGTCCACCGAAAAAACGTCGCGTTTAATCGACGGACAGTTGGAGAAAGATCATGGCAAGATATTTGGGTCCAAAACTCAAACTTAGCCGTCGCGAAGGAACTGACCTGTTCCTAAAAAGCGGCGTTCGCGCAATCGATTCTAAATGTAAGATCGATACAGCGCCTGGTCAGCACGGTGCCCGTCGTGGCCGTCTGTCTGACTACGGTGTTCAGCTGCGTGAAAAACAAAAAGTTCGTCGTATGTACGGCGTTCTGGAAAAGCAATTCCGCAACTACTATAAAGAAGCTGCACGTCTAAAAGGCAACACAGGTGAAAACTTGTTACAGCTTTTAGAACAGCGTCTTGATAACGTAGTTTACCGTATGGGTTTCGCTAGCACACGCGCTGAAGCACGTCAGCTAGTTAGCCACAAGGCGATCATGGTAAATGGTCAAGTTGTGAACATCCCATCGTTTAACGTTTCTGCCGAAGACGTGGTTTCTGTTCGTGAAAAAGCTAAGAAGCAAGCGCGTATCGTAGCTGCTTTGGAACTGGCTGACCAACGTGAGAAGCCAACCTGGATTGAAGTAGACAGCAGCAAAATGGAAGGCACTTTCAAGCGCATTCCTGAAAGAACTGATTTGTCTGCGGAAATTAACGAACAGTTGATCGTCGAACTTTACTCTAAGTAAAGCTAACTAAAGAGGAAGCATTGTGGGTTCTGTGACTGAATTCCTAAAACCGAGATTAGTTGAGATCGAAAACGTTTCTCCTACTCGTGCCAAAGTAACTTTGGAACCACTAGAGCGTGGCTTTGGCCACACTCTAGGTAACGCCCTACGTCGTATCTTACTGTCATCTATGCCAGGATGTGCAGTTACCGAAGTAGAAATTGATGGCGTTCTTCACGAGTACAGCACCAAAGAAGGTGTACAGGAAGACGTTATCGAAATCTTGCTAAATCTAAAAGGTTTAGCGGTTCGCCTTGAAGGTAAGACTGAGGCAACCCTAACTCTAGTGAAATCTGGCGCTGGCCCTGTTGTTGCTGGTGATATTCAGCATGATGGCGACGTAGAAATTACAAACCCTGAGCACTTAATTTGTACTTTAACTGGCGAAACTGAAATCAGTATGCGCATTAAAGTAGAAATGGGCCGTGGTTATGTACCCGCTTCTACCCGTCGCTCCTCTGAAGAAGATGATCGTCCAATTGGTCGTTTGTTAGTTGACGCTTCATACAGCCCAGTTGAACGTATTGCTTACACTGTTGAGTCTGCTCGTGTTGAACAACGCACAGACTTAGACAAGCTAATCATCGACATGGAAACGAACGGTACTTTGGATCCTGAAGAAGCGATCCGCCGTTCTGCAACCATCCTAGCTGAACAGCTTGATGCATTCGTAGACCTACGTGATGTATCTGAGCCAGTAGCGAAGGAAGAGAAGCCAGAATTCGATCCGATTCTGCTTCGTCCAGTTGATGACCTAGAGTTAACAGTACGTTCTGCAAACTGTTTGAAAGCAGAAGCTATCCAGTACATTGGTGACCTGGTACAGCGCACTGAGGTTGAGCTACTTAAAACGCCTAACCTTGGTAAGAAATCGCTAACTGAAATCAAAGATGTTCTAGCATCTCGTGGTCTTTCTCTAGGTATGCGCCTAGAAAACTGGCCGCCAGAGAGCATCGCTGAAAAAGATTAATCAGGTTTTTATCAAACTGATTTGTAGAGAAGGATAAAACTATGCGCCATCGTAAGAGTGGTCGTCAGTTGAATCGCAACAGCAGCCATCGTCAAGCTATGTTCAAAAACATGGCCGGTTCTTTGGTCAAGCACGAAGTGATCAAAACTACGTTACCAAAAGCGAAAGAATTACGTCGCGTAATCGAGCCTCTAATCACTATGGCTAAAGAGGACAGCGTTGCAAACCGCCGTCTAGCTTTTGCCCGCACTGGTGACAAAGAGGTTGTAGGTAAACTATTCAACGAGCTTGGTCCTCGTTACGAAGCTCGCCCAGGCGGTTACACACGCATTCTTAAATGCGGTTTCCGTGCTGGCGACAATGCCCCAATGGCATATGTTGAGCTAGTTGACCGTCCAGTTGTAGAAGCTGAAGAAGAAGCAGTAGAAGCAACTGAAGAGTAATTAATACTCGATTAGAAAAAGGGGCCTGAGTGAAAACTCGGGCCCTTTTTTTTACCCAAAGAATAATGGGGTCAGAGTTGTGACTCTGACCCCATTGTGTTTATGAGTAAATAACTTGACTTTGTTGTACGCTTTGACGTACGTTAAAGGTTGTTTGGGAGGAGATGTTATGAGTACATTATCAGCAACCGAGGCAAGGGCTAACTTGTATCGAGTAATAGATGAAACGGCTGAATCTCACGAACCCGTTCTAATTACTAGTAAGCGAAATAACGCAGTATTACTTTCTGAAAGTGATTGGAACGCAATTCAAGAAACCTTGTACTTATTATCAGTGCCAGGAATGCGTGAGTCTATTAAGGCAGGAATGGAAGAAGAGATAGGCGATTGTGCAGAGGAGTTGGATTGGTGACATGGAAGGTCGTTTACACGAAGCAAGCGCAGAAAGATGCGCAAAAATTAGCAAGTAGTAATTTAAAAAGAAAAGTAAAAACACTTCTACAAATAATCTCTACTAACCCTTATCAAATACCTCCCCCCTACGAAAAGCTTGTTGGTGACTTAGAAGGTGCGTATTCGAGACGTATCAATATCCAACATAGGTTAGTTTATCAAGTCCTTGAGGATATTCAGACAGTAAAAGTTTTGCGTATGTGGACGCATTACGAATAATTGCGCCATACGCTCATATCAACTAACCGTAAGGGGAAGTTAAATGTACGTGCTTGAGACAGTCAGTCGTGCAGCCTTTCGAACCTCGGTCTGAAAAACAGGTCTCAAAAACCTTTGACTCAATAGAAGTTCATTTTTTGCTAATGGTCGGGTTGGCTCATTGTTTGCTGCTTGTTTGAAGTAATCACGTATTACGCTTATTTGAACTTTATATGTAACTGAGTTTTTTCATAGCAAGGAAGTTTATGTTAACCGTTTCATCTTTCACGCAGTCGCTTTCATCAACCCCTTTGTTCAGTAAATCTTTATCTACTGCTTACGAACGGTTAAGTTCCGGGCTAAGGATAAATAAAGCTGCAGATGACAGTGCGGGGTTACAGATATCAAATAGACTTGCATCAGAAAAAAATGCCCATACTCAGCTCAACCGAAACCTGAACGACGGAATAAGTTATGCGCAAGTTGCGGAAGGAGGGCTGCAAGAGTCTGCCGCCGTAATGCAGAGAATGCGGCAACTCGCGGTTCAATCTCAAAATGGCATACATTCTGAAAGCGATCGAAAAGCGTTAGATAAGGAATTCCAAGCTTTAAAATTGGAGTTGAATGCAATTGCGTACGGTACTGAAATTTTTAATAGGTTACCTCTTGTAGGAGATGCAGATTTACTTGACGATAGTGTTCCTCTATTGAGCGATTTCTTAACACAAGGAGTGTCGAGAAACGTTGTTAGTGGTTTGCGTTCGATAGCTTATATTCCAGCTGGGTCAAGCAATGTCCAGGTAAATATTAATGACAACGGGGCTAACGATGATATTCAAGTATTTACAACTAGTGGTAAGCACCTTGCTGGTACCCCAATCACTAATAGTACGTGGACCAGCCACCCTAATAATATCTCTTCAGTTGGCGATTTAGAATCTCGTTTTTTCCTCACATCAAATGGTTATAGAGCTGATGCTAGCTATGATGACAGTGATTTGCTCACTAGCGGGAGTGCAGTTATAGACGGTAATTCCATTACATTCAGTGGTGATCAAAATGGAGCTACTCCCTCAAACTTGAACGAAACACTGACCATTTCAAGTAACTCAGAACCATTAATAATTTCTGTTATCGGAAATGGTGCATTTGACGTTACCGCTACATGGAGTTCACTAGGCGGAAGGGACAGTAGGGCTTTTAGTTTAGGTCAGGTAAATATAACCGCTACAAACAAATTAGGCGATGGGACTCAATTTATAGAGTTAGCAAAAACCCCAGCGACATTAGGTGATTTAGGCTTGAGTTCTGCCTCAGTAAGTAGTGAACAAAGCGCCGGTGAAGCCCTAAGCGAGATAGATAAAGCTCTCGAAACAGTGAGTGAAAGCAGAGCATTCTATGGTGCTAAAATAAATCAGATGTCGTCTGCTCAAAATGTTAATGCTATTGGCGAAGAAAACATAAACGCAGCTTATTCAAGAATTACAGATGCTGATTTTGCTAGCGAGACTGCAAGACTTACTCAAAGTCAAATAATAGAACAGGCCAGCGTATCGGTTTTAATGCAAGCCAGATCAAGTGATGAGCAGGTATTAGGTCTGCTAAATCAAACTTTCAGCTAAATAAATAGTTTGTGGTCTTTGACCTTCACCCCTGAAAGCGCAAACCCCTCAAAAGAGGGGTTGAAAATCGTTATGAAAAACTAAGTAAACTTAACGGCTAAGTTTTTTCCTGCGAGTGATTGAAGCAATGAGTATTAGAATTAACCAAGCGCCGGTACTGCCGCCTCCACTCTCACCGTTACTTCTAGGCGTATCGTCATCTCCACCATTCGTAGGAGCATCATTAGCTTGGATATAAACAGTTGCAGATGCAATCTCGCCAATTTGAGTATTGTCGTCTATAGCACTAATAGAAAGGGTGAAACTCTCCTGACTCTCCTCTAGTGAGTCATTAACTACAGCTACCGACACGGTTTTTACCGATTCTCCCTCGGAAAATATAAGAGTAACAGGGGTAAACGAGACGTCGCTTGAAGACGCAGAGCCGTACTCAAGCGTAACTTCAGCTTTAAGTTCGCCAATAAGCCCTTCAGTGCGCAATACTGTAACTTCAATAGTACCAGCGTCTTCTTCCACTGAATAAGACTGTTGCTCAAAACTGAGTTTGCCAGTTGGTAAAACTTCTTCGTCATTGTCTAGGATTGTTACTGCTATAGTATCCGGCGATGAAACAACGGCTTCCATTTCACTACTTAATGTTAGATAAAACGTTTCAGACGATTCTTGTTCTGTGTCATCCTCAATAGAGACCTGAACTCGCTTGGTTTCTTCACCCGGCTGAAAACTTATCTCTTGAGCTTCGAATGAAAAGTCATTCTCTGTCGCTGTTCCAAAAGAAGGTGACACCGTTACGGTTCTTGTACCCTCTAAACCACCTGCTCTAACGAGTGTCACCTCAACACTGCCATTTGATTCGTCAACTTCCATCTCAGACTGTGAGAAACTAATGGTCCCAGTAGGCTCACTATCATTATCTTCAATGTAAACTGAAACAAAGTCGTTTTGACTTAAAAGCGCACTTGGTATGCCGTCAAGCTCAAGCTCTAAGTTCTCTAAACTCTCGAATATATCGTCGTCAATAATGGTTAAATCAATTGAGAAAGAGGTAAGGCCGGCCGGAAAAACAAAGCTAGAGCTAGGCAACTGGGCATCAACATCAAGTGTTGCCGTTCCAAAGCCTCTGTGAATTATTGAAAACGGTACATCCTCATTATAAGGGGCACTTCTAACCAATATTAACGTTACGGCTCCAACATCTTCAGTAACATTAAACAAACTGTTTTGAAAACCAATTCTAGCATCTGATGACTCATCATCTTTTATTTCCAATGTCAACGAAGCATATTCTGGGTCGACAATAGTGTTTTCAGCATTCTCTAGTCGCAGACTTATGAATTTTGAACCCGTTTCTAATGAGTCATTGTTTACCGAAACCGTTACATTTAAAAACGCATCAGTTGCGTCGAAAGATAACAGAGACTCCTTAAGCTCGTAGGTTCCTTCAGAATTCTCCGATAATGGCACAGAGGTGACTTCAACAGAAAATGGTCCTGTTAAGCCTGTGGGACGATTTACAACAATGTCCATAGAACCATCACGCTCATTCGCTGATTGGTAGAGCGTTTCCCACTTCACTGATGGAGTTCCGCTATTACCATCCTCGTCTTGGAAATCTCCACCGTCTAATTCATCGAGTAATTTAATCGTAATTTCAGAAGTTCCTAGTATTTCGGTATTCATAGGCTCTGACAGTTTTATTGTAAAAGATTCTTCACCTTCTAATTTATAGTCATCGTAAACTGTCACTGTTAAACGTGCAAAGCTACTTCCTGGGGGAAATACGAGTAAGTCGGTATCTACCTCGAAATCATCGCCTCTTGTCGCGCCCTCCTCAGTCACACTTACACTTACTGTGCTTTCTACTGAACTATCTCCTAATCTCTCAACAATGGCAGTGTAATGACTTTCGTAATTATCTCTATCTTCATAAATGGAAATGTTACCTGTGCTATCAATGTCAAATGACACAGCAGACGATACTCTATCGTCTATCGTTGGGTTCGTATTGACAGACAGTTCATCTCTGTTAGAAATACCGTCTCCATCGTAGTCACTTGAATCATCTTCAGCGGAGCACGAGCTATTAGTATAGAAACCAAATAGCGGAATATTCTTTAAATAATCTACTTGCCAACAATAAAGCTCTACGTCGAATCTTGGGTACAACGAGAAGTACTCTAGTCGATAAAATTTGAAAAAAGGCGTTAAATCATTGCTAACCACCTCACCCAGATACAGCGAACTTAGCGTCTTCTTATGGTTTTCTATATCCTTTAATGTCTCACTGTCTACCCCTAATAGCGAAAGGCTTTTGAGTTCCCCCATGTTATTGATAATAGACCAGTCGGACCCGTAGCCATTTGAACCAGCTCTGAAGGCAACTACATTCTCAAGATTGTTAAGCATTGAAACATTACCAGTTTCAATGCTTTCAATGTTCAATACCTCAAGGCTAGATAAATTTTCTATGGGAGAAACGTCATCAATAGGATTAAACGAAACGTTCAATTCTTTAAGATTACTTAGTAATGAAACCGGCTGGATATTGGTAAGGTTATTTTGGCCAACATAGAGAGATGTTAACTCACTCAATGACCCTAAGCCTACTAGGCTGTTAAGTTCATTATCTGTTACGTCTAAGTGCTTTAATTTCGGAAAGTTATGTATTCCTTCTAGAGACTCTATGTTCGAAGAACGCAAATCTAGAGACTCCAATAATGGCCAGTTAGCATTATTAGGTATTAACGTTAAAGAGCCTGAACGAATATCAAGCGAGAGTAGTTTGGCGTTATTAGCGATGCTATCCAAGCTCTGCAAATCGGCACTAATATAAAGGTCTTCCAGCTGTATCAGAGCGCTTAAATCCGGCAATGTAGTTAACGTTTCGCTGCTTAACCACAATCTTTGTAAGTTAACTAAAGATGCTAAAGCTTGTGCTTGCGTATTATCAAAATTGCTTCCTCTAATGTATAAACGTTGCAGTGAGCCAAGGCGTTCTAAAAACGAAAAGTCACTTGCGTTACTTCCGAAAAGAGAAAGAGACGCTAAATTAGGCAACTGCTGCAAGCGCGATAGATCTTCCGTAACTACCTTGCTGAGGTAGAGAGTCTCAAGTGAGTCGAAGTTTTCTAATCCTTCTAAAGAAGATACTTCATCAAAGCAGCTGAGAAATCTAATCTCATTTGCGAAACGAGTTCGTTCGTTCACTCTATATGATATACATTGTTTCAACGTGGGGTCTGTTATGTTTGCTAGCGCGTCTTCGATTGAAATTATGCTTGATTTAGTTTCTGAATAGTTAGCCACAACGTGTCTTACAGCGTTAACAGCATGAACAGCATCTGCGCCAAAATTTTCATCCTCTCTCGGTAATCCGCAGGGCAATTCTCCACACAAGTTAGACGGATTTGAGAAGAAGGGGACTTCGTATGCATCACGCGTTTCATAGGCCATTATAGTCGCAAAGCCTATGTTATTTGGGATGGGTATCCTGTAACCAACGCCAGAAGGAAAATCTCCACCTTCTTCGCCTTGTGGTCTAGAATGGCCTAACCCCAAGTTATGGCCTAGCTCATGTGCAAATGTACTACCGCTGTAATTGATATCTGTTTGGCTATACATAGAGCCATAGCTACTTCTCTTTATGTGTGCCGGCTTCCAAGCTATCCCAGCGGAGGAATCACCTTCATTTTGAGGGGTTAAAAGTGCAACGGCATCAGCACCTAACTCTATGCGTAAGCGAGCGATATCTTCGAACGGGGCTACGCCTGCTGTAATATCATCAAGTCCATCACCGCCATCGGTATAAGGATATTCAACAATTTGGATGCCTTTAATTTGCACTTTAGCCAGAATTCCCGAGGCTTCAAATGCTTCGTTTGTATAGGCTACAAAATGGTCAATCTTGGCATTTACATCGTCTACTACTTCTTCACAGTTTTGTGAATAAACAATTAACATATCAATGGTAACAATATCGCTTCCGTTTTCAGATGCGTGGTATTTAGACGCTTGCTTTGCGTCAAGCGGTTTTAAAGTTTCATCTAAAGGAGCGCTTTCACCGTCTTTAGGCTGTGTTGCTATGTTTTCGTTTAACTCGTTATAGAATAGTTGTTGTTTGTTTGAAACGTCATCGATATACGGAATTGACTCTATAAAATCGTGGTCAAAAGAAATGCCAGTGCGCTGGTTTAACTCTTTTTGTTTATAAAAAAGTAGCGCGTCTTCTACGCCTGAAGCCGAATATGCGCCTTTATCTGTAATCAGCTCCATATACACTCCCTTTTCGCCTACCGTTATCATAGAGCTGACGGGTATTCCGTCTATAAATGAACGAATAGTGATATGCTTAGAGCCAAGATTGCCCGAGCTAGTTTTGATCACCTTGCCCTTCACTATTGTGTCTGGAAGTTTAATCAATACACTCTCATCAGGAGTCAAAGCTGTAAGAGTAGCCCTGTCAATTTTGGTTTCACTATAAAGACTTGATATTTCATCTGGGATGCTTTGGGAGCGAAGAGCGTCTGGGCTAGGTAATGCTTGCTCTGTAAAGTCGAAGGTATGCGTTTTCGCTTCGGCAAAAAGGCTAGCGCTTAATAGCGCTGCTACAACGGCGGTTTTTTTCATACTAGTAATCCCTTACTTGGACAGGTTTAATTTTTCCTTACAAATAAAGATATTACAAAGCCGCTGTTTGTCTATCGAAAAGTTTGTATTTTTTTCGATATGAAAGTATTGAGTTTAAAACTTATCCGCGTCGTCAGTATGGTACTCGACAACAAGCCGAAACTGAATCAGACTGTTTCAAAAGGCTTTGCTTCTTGTGATGGTGAAAGACGAAAAGTAAGTATCAGGATGATGTGTTTGGCAATGTTAAATACGACAACCGCGTCTGTTAAATTCTTTGAAAAAAAGTTTGGCATCGTTATTTTTAAACATGTATCAACTCATACTCATCGCTCTAAAATTATACTCAATCGTCTAGGTCGGTATCTGATTTAACGTTTTCTTATTTAATGAAATCGTGTTTAATGAAACGAAAGCAAGTAAAACAGTACTTACCATTTACAAGGAAGCAAATATGAGTGAAATCAAACCAAGCGTAACAACTCTAGAATCTGAGGCAGAAGTTCAACAAACACAAGTTTTTAACTCTGCACCAACCGGATTTAAAATTCTGAACAAGTTCATTAGCCTGACTTTATTGTGTTATCTGGCAAGCCATTTCTTACCATTTTTTGTCGTTTCACTTTTCGGCGAAACGTCAAGTTCAAGCGCGGCCGATATGATGTCAGGTGGGCAAATGGTATTTATGCTGTTTTATATAACCTTAGGGGTCTTGTCTGCGACTACAGGTGTTTTTCCTCTGGCTTCAAAAATAGTTGTTTGCCTAATTCTTATTGTTGATGGAAAGGGGTTGTATGATGTTGTTAGTGAAGCATCAGAAGCAAGTGATATGATGCGAATGATGGGCATCGACTTAACAAGCTCTGAAGGCTTACAGCAGGCTTTACAGTTTTTGGGAATAGGTGCGTATCTCTATGTTGCTAGTTTGATAATGATGGTTATTGCGCTATGTAGAAGTTTGGAAAAACGCAATCGCCCAGCATTTTCAGATGAAGAACTGCAAGATTCTGAAAAGCTGAAGGAAAAAGCGAAAGCTTGGTCTAAGCAAACTGGTAATCAATTCGAAGCATATATTGAACTAATGAATATCCAATTCGCTCAAATTAAAGCTGCATTAAATGAACATGACGCAAACTCCGCAGTTAGTGGCTTTTCAAGCGGCATTGAGCAAGTGAAAAAAGCGGCTGAAAAGAAGGATGCCAGTTCGGGAGCTGATGGAGTATATGGCGCTTTGAAAAATGGCGTAAGCTATGTTTTCGGGTACACGAAAACCGTGTGGAATACTAATAATACTGGTAAGGCCTTGGTAGTGATATCTGCTGTGATTATTTTTAATGTAGTTTTTTAGATAAACAAAAATTTGTAAAGCACCCTTTACGTTTAAGCCACTAAGTGTGGCTTTTTGTTTTTTACAAGTAATCGTCGGTAATAGACGGCTGCAGAAACCTAACAAATTCGTCTCCAAATTTATCGGCGCGAATCATTCGTTAGTTTTTAATCGTTGTGAAACAAACTAAGGGCCTATAGCTGCCAATTACTAAAACTTCAGCTGTAATTCAATATAACTTTGCCATTTAAACGTAATACAAAGGTTTGTATACTGAACGTCTAAAGTATATATGACAGGACGTGGGCATAGAACCCGCACATCAAGGATATTACAAATGAAACCAGTAGTATTAGCTGGCGGCTCAGGTAGCCGCTTGTGGCCAAAATCTCGAGCAGCACTTCCAAAGCAGTTTCTGTCTCTCACATCAGATAGCACAATGCTGCAAGACACAATTACCCGTTTAAAAGGTACGCCAGCTCAGAATCCAATTTTCATTTGTAACGACGCCCATCGCTTTCTAGTGGCGGAACAGCTTCGCCAAAAAGATATCCATCATGGCGGTATTCTTCTAGAACCAGTTGGCCGGAATACAGCACCAGCAATAGCGCTAGCAGCACTTCATGCAACAATTCACGGCGATGATCCAGTGCTACTGGTACTAGCTGCCGACCACCTTATTCAAAACAACCAAGCTTTCCATACTGCTATCGAAAAAGCAGAAAAGCTGGCAGAACAGGGCAAACTAGTAACGTTCGGTATTGTGCCAGACCAGCCGCATACGGGGTATGGTTATATCAAAGCTGGAGAGCAAGTGGGCGATGGTTTTGAAGTGGCGCAATTTGTAGAAAAACCAGCATTAGAAACCGCAAAAGAATACGTAGAGTCTGGAAGCTACTTCTGGAATAGCGGCATGTTTATGTTTAAAGCCAGTCGCTATTTAGAAGAACTCGCTAAATACAACCCGGAAATGCTGGATGTATGTAAACGGGCCATCGACAGCGAAACGCCAGACTTAGATTTTATCCGCGTAGACCACGATATATTCGCAACCTGCCCAGACGATTCTATCGATTACACTGTAATGGAAAAAACCGACAGTGCAGCCATGGTTCCATTAGACGCAGGTTGGAGCGATGTTGGTAGTTGGTCGTCGTTATGGGAAACGGCTGAGAAAGACGAAAACGGCAACGCCACTGTAGGTGATACTATTTTAGAAAACACCAAGAACAGTTACGTGAATGCTGAGCAACGTTTGGTCTCTGTAATTGGTTTAGAAGATGTAATAGTTGTAGAAACCAAAGATGCCGTTATGGTGGCTCATAAGGACGATGCACAAAGCATTAAATCCGTAGTGAATAAACTTAAAGCAGAGCATCGCCCAGAATTTGAATTCCACCGTGAAGTATTCCGCCCATGGGGAAGCTATGACTCAATCGACAGTGGTGCTCGCTTTCAAGTTAAGCGCATTACAGTCAAACCCGGTGAAAAGCTTTCAGTGCAAATGCACCACCACCGAGCCGAACACTGGATTGTGGTATCGGGCAGTGCCAATGTCACCATTGACGATAAAACCACATTAGTTACTGAGAATCAGTCAGTCTATATTCCAATAGGTGCGGTTCATGCGCTAGAAAACCCGGGTAAAATACCGCTAGAACTTATTGAGGTTCAATCTGGTGCTTATTTAGGCGAGGATGATATTGTGAGATTCTCAGACAGATATGGTCGAGTTGAGAAAAAGTAACAATTGCAGATAGAAAAATGCCAGTCATAAACCTGACTAGCTTTTTAGTTGTTACAGAAAAGCATGAGTGGAGTTTCACCACTCATGCTTTAAAAAAATGACTGCTATTAATCTACCGATGTGACTTTATCTGCTATCCAGCTTGATTCGGCACTGATGGCTTCTTTAATTAGCGTTTCGCTTCTATCAATTTCAAACCCTTCCAGCAGTTCAGTAGCGCTGCCGCTCGTCGCGTCATTAGCGGTTAAACCCAATACCGTGTTAAGCGGTGCCGCCAACGGAATGTCGGTGGTTTTACTGCCAAAGAAGAGGCGCGTGTAGCTGCCATCTGACGACTGTTTAACTACCCAAGTTCCCGAAGCAGGACGTCGAATAGCGATATCGGCTTTGCCGTCACCATCGTAATCAGCCACAACAGGAATATCATCACTGAGTGAACCGAAGAAGGTGCGCTCAATAACGCCATCAGTAGAGCGTTTCACGAACCAGAATCCGCTATCAGGGCGGCGAATAGCAATATCGGCTTTGCCGTCACCGTCATAGTCGGCGGGTACTGGAATATCGGTAGATTGAGAGCCAAAGAAGATGCGGTCTATCTCACCAGTACTTGAATACTTAATAATAAACTGCCCAGCATCTTGTCTGCGTACCGCAATATCCGCTTTACCATCACCATCGTAATCGGCCACGGCAGGAATATCAGACGTACTAGTACCAAAGGTTTCACGCATAATGTCACCGGTGGAGCTGTACTTAATAAACCACTGTCCGCTAGAAGGGCGGCGAATGGCAATATCATCAACACCATCACCGTCGTAATCGGCAATAACCGGAATGTCTTCATCTTGAGAGCCGAAGAAAATACGGTTAATACTGTCGTCAGACGACGTACGGGAAATAAACTGTTTTACAGAAGGACGCCGAATAGCAAGGTCGGTTGTGCCATCCCCATCGAAGTCACCGGCAAGAGGAATGTCACTGCCTAGTGAACCAAAGAACGCACGCATAATGGTACCATCAGACGAGCGAGCTACAAGAAACTGGCCAATCTCAGGGCGGCGAATAACAATATCTGAAATGCCATCGCCGTCGTAATCAAACGCAGTACGCGCTTCTTTATCAACTGGCACTGGTGAAGTGTCTTCACCATCAGGAATGCCATCGTTATCGGAGTCACTGTCGTTAGGGTAACTACCAAGGGTGAACTCCTCAAAGTTGGTAAGGCCATCGCCATCTAGGTCTTCATCACGGTCGGCGCTATTTAAGTGATTCAGCGAGAACGACTCTTCATAGTAATCCGGCATGCCGTCGTTATCATCATCGGTATCAGGACCATCTTCAATACCGTCGCCGTCAGCATCACCGCCAAATCCGCTATTAGCGTAAATATCTTCGAATTGACTTAAATCTTTTAATTTAATGTAGTTTATTCTGGGGCGAATAAAAAAAGGAAACTTGCCTGGGTCAGATTTTAGTTCAGCAATACTGTACTCAAGCACGACTGTGTTACCTGCGTTATCTGACGAAAGCACCTCCCACATTCGGTCTCGAGACGTGTAATATCCATTGTCAGACCGGTAAGAGAGTGTAACTTGCCTAGTATCAACAGACCATGTCCAATCAGACGGAGGTAAATATAAGGAATCGCCTTCCTCACTCTCTATGCAAGTAACGCCACGCTGCAAAGAGTTATCGCTGTTGAATATGTAGCCGAATATATTGAAGCAAACTAAATCAGGGTCGTTAGCGCTAATGACGTCACGTCCATTTATCACACTGTTTTGCATGAATGGGAATTGTGTTGAAATGCCGCGAATGAACCTTTCATCAGATACATTCTCTTTAGCAATGATACTAGCGACGGGGGGATGGTTTATTCTTTCTACCACCACACCATTGTTATCTACAATTTCTCTTATCTCTATAAACCCTAGGTAGGTACCGCGTTCTTGCGCTGTAATATTAATTTTAGCTCTGTAGAAAGAATCACCATTTTCACTGGCGCCAATAATACCCCATGTATAATAAAGCTCACCTTCTTCTCTTATAACGTTGTAAGTGGTGTTTGTCGCTTTAGAAGTGCCACTGGTTACTGTATTTTCACTGTCCATTGAAAAGTCGAGTAAATCGTATAGCCAAGTCACTTCATCTTCAGTACCAAAATTTGTTGATATACTGCTAATAAAAGGAACAGCCCAGTTACCTTGCATCAACTCTTGGGTATTGAACGCATCAAATTTTGCAGCTTCTACAATGTTTTTGGACGATGTCTGATCAGTAACCGTGCTTTTTTCTATTTCAGTAGGCCCTTGCCATCCACCTTCTAAGTTGGTGTAGATACCTTCTGGAATTAAAAGTATTTCCTGATATGTAACATTGCTTTCGAACAGCTCATCACCTTCCGAAGTAATTTCAATTTGTTCAAAAACATAATTGACTTCGAAAAAGGGTCCCGACAGCAAACCTTGTTCACTGGCTTTTTGAAGTTGAGATGCAACCAAGCTTCCCCAGTTACTTTCAAACTCTTGACTGTAAATATCAAATTGCTGAAACGAGGAGGAGTCGAGATTGTTGGCATTAGGGGTGGCTGTAAGTTTATCGCCAGAAATAGTCAAACTTATTATATCTGATCGAGCTGGACCTGAACTTGCGCCGTAGAACTGCTGGTTTTGAACAAGTGTCCACTGTTGGTTTTCGTTCTTGACAAAAATCCACCTTACTTCAGGCAGGGCCCCTTCTATTGGCTGTATCCCCACATAAACAGTGTCATTTTCATCAAAAAGTGAATTAAGATCTTCTGAATATGCAAGTGAGGATGTGCATGTAGTTAAAAATAAGATGGTAGTGAGTCTTGCAACAAATTGAGCTAAACAAGACATCAAACTTTTCCCTTTCATAGTATTACCTTAAATAATAGAAATTGAGCTGCTGTATTTTTCTACTAGAGGTCAGCGACTATTTAATGAATAAATCTCGCTGAAGTTATTGTGAAGAAGGGAGGAAAGCAAAACTACGCTGTAAGTGAACTTCTTTATTCGAGTACTGCTGCATCCCTGCGCACACAAGCATCAAGAGTAGAGGGAGAACAAAAAATAGTCAATGCTGTTGATGCATCTTTAATTATGTTGAGCCATTACTTTCTCAATGCTTGATTGAAAAAGTAATGGCATCGGACTTATAAATTTATCTAGTCGATGGTTGGAACATCGACTGATTTCCAGCTTTGATGAGGAGTAAGCTGTTCTTTAAATAACTTCATACTGTCGTCTTTCAGCAATTTATCAAAGCTATCTGCCTCTACTTCTTTGTAATTAAGTGAAGATTGCTCCGTCATTTGCAGCAGCGATGACAAAGGCGCGGCAAGAGGGATATCGCTAGATTCACTTCCAAAATAAAGGCGCGTGTAACTACCATCTGAACTTTGTTTCACAATCCAGCTTCCAGTAGACGGGCGGCGAATCGCAATATCCGTAATACCATCGCCGTCATAATCAGCAATTACTGGAATGTCATCTGATTGAGAGCCAAAGAAGACTCGCTGAATAACGCTGTCTGATGAACGTTTAATAAACCAAAAACCGCTATCAGGTCGACGAATGGCAATGTCAGCTTTTCCGTCGCCGTCATAGTCCCCCACAACAGGGATGTCTGTTGCCAATGAGCCAAACCCTATTCTGTCTATCGCGTTGCTAGATGAGAATTTAATGATAAATTGACCTGCGCTTTTACGGCGTACGGCAATATCTGCTTTTCCGTCTCCGTCGTAGTCCGCCACCACTGGCGTATCTGATACATCCAACCCAAAGGTTTCACGAATAATAGCACCTGTACTGCTGTGTTTAATAAACCACTGACCGGTTGAGGGGCGGCGAATAGCAATATCATCAATACCGTCACCGTCGTAATCTGCAATAACTGGAATATCTTCATCGCGAGAGCCGAAGAAAATTCGGTTTATTTTATCGTCAGAAGTAGTGCGTGAAATGAACTGTTTAACAGCGGTGCGACGAATAGCGATATCGGTTACTCCATCTCCGTCGAAATCCCCAGCTAAGGGAATGTCGTTTGCCATAGAACCGAAATAAGCGCGCATAATCGTGTTGTCCGAAGAACGTGCCACAATAAACTGACCTATTCCTGGTCTGCGTATAACAATATCCGACTTGCCGTCACCGTCGTAGTCGTATGGAGTTAATTTAGGCTTGTCGTTATCGACAATATCAATAACAGAATACGAGGGATTACCCACTGCGCTGTAATCATCGCTATCTATGCTAATTTCGAACGTTTCGATAAGTTCATCAATGGCATCGTCAACAATTTTAATTTCAACTACTTTACGGGCTTCGTTAGGGGCAAAACGAATAGGCCTATCAAAGCTCACATAATCTTTTTCGCTTGTTGTCGTGTCACGAAACCAAAGCTTTACCTCACGAGCACCTGTTAGGTCGCCAGTTCTCACTAACGCGAATTCAAGAACGCTCCCTTCAACCGTAACCAGATTTAGTTCCTCTGTTGTAACTATGCCTGTTTCAAATGCACTTTCATCGTCAATAATTGATACTCGATGAGAATTAATACTTCCTAAGAACTGGTTGTTAACATCTAAGCGCACTATAAAGCTCTCTGTACCTTCAATAAGATCATCACGCAAAATGCTAACACTTATTGTTTTTCTGTCCTCACCAGGTGCAAATAAAACACTCTCTGAGTAATCGCTGAAATCTTCATTATTGGCGCTATCACTTTCCATTCTATAGTTCACAGTAAGCGTGCCAGAAAGGTCACCCTCGCGAACGATATCAACGTAATGAATATTCGAGCCATTGTAAGATACACTTCGAGGCTCATAAGCTGTGCTGTTTCGGCTCGCAAACGATACTTTACCCGTTTCCTCTCCGGGCGCATCGTTATCATATAAATTGATGCTAGTGCTCCATTTGTCGCCAATCAAATCACGTGAGAGCCCTTCTATACTAATTTGCGCATATTCAAAATATGCCTCGTCAAAACTGTCATCAATAACTCTCACATTAATAACTTTCTGCTTTTCATGAGGTAAAAACGTTACAGACGAAGATGAGAGAACAATATCCTCACCAAAGGTTAGATCCCCAGAGATCTTATTGATTGAAAATTGTCTTGTTTCAGTGTCATTACCCTCTCGTTTAAGTACTAACTCAAACGAACCGTCACCTTCATTAACGTCGTGCCAATACTGTTCGAATTCAATTCGTCGCCCTTCGGATTCATCATCGGCTATCTCGAGGGTTAGTGAGCCAAATGCATCATCAATGACTACGCCTTCAGGGTTCAAAAGGCGTAATGCTAAATATTTTGAGCCACTGTAAGTGGCATCGTCTCTAAAGCTAGCTGTTACGGTTTGGAAGTTATCGTTACTATCGAAACTTATGACTTTTTTATCCAGCGTTATGCTGTTTTCACTTTCTGCAGTTAATGGAACCGCCTCAACTTCCACGCTGAATGCTTGATTTAAGCCAGCAGGGCGATTTAGCATTAACGTTATTTGTTCTGCCGATTCATCTACAGAGGTGTAAGATGATTCCCAGCCTATTACTGCATTCTCGCCAGGCTCTATGATGTCGCTTCCGTCAATATTGTCTTTTATTTCAATCGTAAGCGTAGTGTTGGTTCCTAACTGCGCACCGCTTGCATTAGAAAGTTCTACGTAAAATGATTCTGTGCCTTCTTTTAAATCGTCTGCTTTTACATAAAAATTAAAAGATACGGCGTTATCGCCAGGATAAAAGCTCTCATATGCAGAATAAAATGAATAGTCGTAAAAATCAGCCGTGTCGTAAAAATCGGTCAATGTTACCGACGACGAAGACAAAGAATTGCCTTTTCTTCTTAGAACTCCAGTATACATAACGCCAGTTGCTTGCTCATAGTATGATAGTGACGATTCTAAAAATTCAATGGTAGCCGGTTGGTTATCATTTTCTGTAGGGTTACTTTGCCTATTAAGCTCATCAATGTTGCTAATGCCATCGCCATCATAATCATTACTATCATCAGAGGTATCGCACCCTTCAGAGCCATAACCTTCTCTGACATAGCTATTATATCTGGGCAAAGTTTCTAAGTAATCTTGCTGCCAGCAATAAAAATCTGGCCCTCTGGAAGCAGCGTATATGGTCAAGTTCTGTAGTCGATAAAACTCAAAGAGTTCACTTAGGTCTGAAGCATTTACTTCGTCTAAGCTTAAATTCTGTATAGAGCCTGATAAGTTTGAAATGGCGCTTAAATCTGAAGCGTCAATTTCAGTTAAATTCAGTTCGCGTAAAAAAGAAAGAGAACTGACAAAAGACCAGTCTTGCTCTATGCCGTAGCTACCCGCAGTAAGTTCTGTCAAATAGGAGAGTTCGCTCAGTACTTCTATGTTTTCAACCGGGTTATTAGCAATGTTAATTCGCGTTAAATTTGGGAAGTCTCTAACAGCGCTAATATCTGTAATATCATTTCCACTAACGTTTAGTTCTGTTAACCCTTTCAAAGCGCTAAGCTCGTCAATAGAAGTTAACCCCATCGACTGAAGCGAAAGCTGCTTGAGGGTTTCTAAGCCATTTACTTGAGAAAGCGACTCAAGCATTACATTTGACAAATATAAAGACTCAAGTAAAGGCCAAGAAAAAGCGGTAGGAAATGTCGCACTGGCTGAGTCAATCTCTAAATGCTTCAAGTTTCTGTTTTGGGTGATGCCATTTAAGGATTCTATCGGCGCCCTTATGGTTAGCTCTTCTAATAGCGCAATAGAGGAAAAGTCTGGCAGATTAGTAAGGGCGTTGCTTGAAATTGATAGTGTGGTCAAACTAGACAAGTTAGATAGCAATATTGCACTTTCGTTATCCAATGCATCTGAACGAAGCGATAGCGTTTTAAGGCTTTGTAAACTTTCTAGAGGGCCAAGGTTAGATGTTAGAATTTCATTCAGCGTAAGGCTGTTCAGATTTCTCAATGCAGAAAGGGCTGAAATATCATTAACATGCGCTTGACTAAGGTGTACGCTTTGTAGCCCAGTAAATTGCTCTAAACCTGTTAAGCTATTTAATTCATTATAGCAGTAAATACGTTTAACCTGATGCGCAAACACAACCGAACTGTCTGTCGCATCAGCGAGACAATTAGCAAGGTTGGGATCTGAAACAGCGTTCAGTGCGTTTTCGATAGCAATACTTTGACCATCGGTTTTGCCGTAATTTGCAACGATGTGCCTTACCGCGTTTACTGCATAAGTTGCATCTGCGCCATAATTTTCGTCATGTTTAGAAACGCCACATGGAAATTCTCCACACAACTTTGTTGGGTTAGAAAATAGCGGGGCTCTATTGTAAGCACCTTGAGTGCCGTACGCCATTATAGTGTTGAACCCAGCGTTATTAGTTACAGGTATACGAAAGCCTACACCGTAATCGAAGTCAGCCCCTTTATCGCCCTGCTGGCGAGAGTGGCCCAACCCTAAATTATGCCCTAGTTCGTGAACGAAAGTAGAGGCCCCAGCGTCAACATCAGTTTGGCTATACATCCTGTCAGCTGAAGACGAGTTTAAATGCCCCAGCAAATAAGCTATACCAGATGAATAATCATTTTCTGACTGGGGTATTAACAGCGCTACTGCGTCGGCGCCGTTTTCATTTTTGAGCTGTTCAACGTTCTCAAATGGCGGCGTTCCTGAGCTAATTGCATTTAGCGCTACACTACCAATATTGTACGGATAATCTACCTCTAGCTTTCCTTTAAAACGCACTTGAACGTAAATGTCGGAATCTTCGAATACTTGGTTAGCATACGCGATAAGGTGATCTATGCGGGTGTCTATATCATTTATCACATCACGTACGTTACTCGAGTATACAAAAAATATTTCAATAACCGCGATATCGTTGTTCTCGGATACAGACGTGTTAGCGTTAACTTCAGCTCGCTGTTTATCTATGTTACCTACAAACTGCTTTGCATTGACACCTAAAGGAGCGACAGTACGTTCTGAAAGGCTAAGCACAGGCTCAGGTGCTATTGCATCATTGAACGACTTCACCCGCATGCTATTAAGCACGTCGGGTTTATGCATTAGCACGCTATCTTTATCGCCCATAGCGGTGTAGTAGCCTTGTTCAGTGCTAATATCCATAAATACATCGGTGTCTCCAATCGTAATTAAGGAAGAGACCGGTATGCCGTTGATTGTCGAACGTACGGTAATATGTTTAGCGCCATTAATACCCGTAGTTATTTTTGAAACCCGAGCGTTTGTTACATTTGAGGGAAAATTAAAAGAAACAGTTTCGCCAACAGAAACTGAGGCGAGTGCCTCGCTATTAATCTGGGCAATTGAAAAATGCGACTTGTCGTTTTGCTGCATCAACACACTATTCGCGCTTTTTACATCTGCGCGTTGAACATTATTTGATACCTCAACGAACACGGGGGTTTTGGCATAAATAAACGTAGGAATGGCGAACAAACAAAGCAGTGACAGAGCCGAGGATTTAATGCTCATGAGGTAGTCCTTTACAAAAAACACACATATTCGCTTAGGGTAGCAGTGAAACCTAGGCCTTTGAAAGGCTATAAGCGAATATGGGTGGGTATGGGATTTAATACTAAGGTATAATTTAAGCTCTCTAGATGTATAACAAAAACTATGTTGAACGGCACTCCGCTTTTCAAAGCATAAAAATTATGCGTTCAATTTCAAATTGCAGCGAAGCACTGTAATTAGCATAGTAAAGCAGGTACACTTTTGGTTTAATATAGCGCTAAAATTTAGCACACGGAATGGTTCAAATAACAACATGGTAGCCTTGTAATATGCGGTATTCAGCGAGCGGTAGCCGTTTTTGGCATCTTGTTGCCGTCAAAATAAGAATGAACCTAAAGTCAGAAGCAGCACAAAGCCAGCTCAACTACCTGTGGTGGGTTTTAGAACCTGCGTTGTTCATTGCCATGTACTATGTAATTTTCGGTATATTTTTAAATTCACGTACCGATGACTTCGTAGCATTTCTTATTGTAGGCAAAATTCCATTTCTTTGGTTCTCTCGAACTGTTAACAATGCCAGTAATGCACTTGTTGCCGGTGGCGGTTTAATGAATCAAATCAACATTCCTAAAATTTTCTTTCCAGCCGTGGTTATTGGGCAAGACCTGGTGAAAACCGTCTTTGTTTTCTTATTGATGTTAGCGATTCTGGCTGGCATGGGGTACGAACCCACCTTAAATTGGTTTGCAATTATTCCTATCGCGTTAATGCAGTTGCTATTTGTAAGCAGTTTGGCTGTGCTGTTTTCGGCCCTAGTGCCTTTTCTTCCCGATATGAAGTTCATTGTAGGCACCTTTGTCACGTTAATGATGTTTGCATCGGGAATATTTTACGACCCCATGCAGTTTTTAAAGCCTGAACATAAAGAGTTGTTTTTTCTTAACCCGTTAGCAAGCGCTATTTCAATGTACAGAAAGGTGTTAATGGAAAATACGCTTCCAGACTGGGCATATTTGGGAGCTATGGCCGGCGCGTGTTTAGTTGCCCTTTTCGCCGCAATATCACTGCTGCGTTTGTTCGACTCTCGCTACCCTAGATTGGTGTTGCAATAATGAGCCAGCCGTCTGTTAGTTTAAGCTTAAAAGATGTGTGCCTAACGTTTAGAACCCGTAAAGGTTTTTTTCGTTACCATCAACATTACGCACTAAAAAACGTGAGTTTTCAGGTTTTTAAAGGCGAAACACTAGGTGTTATAGGTAGAAACGGTTGCGGCAAGTCAACATTATTAAAAGTGTTGGCAGGTATTTTGAAAGCCGATAGTGGCGAGCTTGTCTCTAATGTGAATTACATTAGCTTGCAGTCGCTAGCAACAGGTTTCGATAGGCAGCTTTCCGGGCGTGACAATGCCATTCTTTCAGCCATGCTTTTAGGCCACAGTAAAGAAGCGGCACTTAATGCATTACCCAGTATTTTAGAATTTTCCGAATTAGGTGATGCATTTGAACAGCCGGTTAAAAGTTACAGCTCTGGTATGCGTTCTCGCCTAGGGTTTTCAGTAGCAATGCTTATGGAAGCCGATGTATTACTGGTTGACGAGACATTAGGCGTTGGCGACACACGGTTTAAGCGAAAAGCCGAAAAAGCCATTTTAAGCCGAATAAACTCCGATCAAACTGTGGTGTTTGTTTCACACTCTGCGGGGCAGGTGAAACGGCTTTGCAGTCGCGTAGTTTGGCTTGAGCATGGCGAAGTAAAAAAAGTGGGGCCAGCAGATATACTCGTTGATGAATACGAAGAGTTTATACAGCAAGAGCGAACTCGGCGTAATAGGAAATAACAGAATTTATGATTATTTATCCAAGTGAAAGTTTTGCTAAAGGGCAAGAGCTTTCGAAGAAGAAGCTTAATACGTATTTTGAATTAACAGAAAGCAAAGTTCCCAGTGTTAAAGACAGTTTGTTTTCTGAAGAAGGCGTAACGGCTTATATTGATGATGAGAACAACGCTGAAAAATATGAATATGTAATCTTACCGTTAGTTGATTATGTGTGTTTTGAAGTTTTTAATGGCGAAAGTAACAGCATAGAAGTTAAAAAACTCATAACTCAGTGGCGGGAGTACGTGCAGGCAGCACGCTCGCACAATTCCTTATATGCTGACGTTTGTAGCTGGAAAAACGTTAGTTTTGAATTAAACGATGAACAACAAAAAACAAAAAATAAAATAGAAGCCTTGGTGCTTACCGACGAACTTTGTGAACTTGATGATATAGTGCGGGTGCTGTGTGGGCTTAGCGTTAATAAAGCACCAAAAACGTTATCTCCTTTCGAGTTGGCTAATACTATAGCCTCAAATTATATCGATATTGCTAAGAACCGCTCAGCACAGCAAAAATTAGCACACGTTGAAGTTGAAGCTTCGATGCTTCAGGAAAAAAATGACAAGTTGAGTAGCGATTTAAGTGCATCGCAGTCGGTAATTGCGAAGAAAAACGAACAGCTGCAAGAAGCGCAACAACATAATGATTCGTTAAAAGAAAATACGTTAAAACTTACAACAAGTTTTGAGGCTAGGCTTGAAAAAGCAGGCCAACAAGCCGCGCAGCTGAATGAAGAGATTAATGCGTTAAACCAAAACAATTTAAAGAAAGTGGCAGAGCTTGAGGCGCTAACTAGCGAAAAAGCGCACTTAAGTGAACGTTTAGAGGAAGAGAAAAACAAAAACAGCAAGTTAGCTGAAGCCTTAGAGAACGCGGAACAGCAAACCTCCAACTTAAAGCTGGAAATTGAGCTTTGCCAGCTGCAAATTGCTCAGCTTCAAGAAGAGCTTGAAGCTGTATTTAATGACAAAGTAAAAGGCGAAAAAGCGTTTGAAGAAAAATTAAAGGATACTGAGCATCAGCTTAAGCTAGCATTAGAGAAACAGTATGCTATTCAGCAAGAAAGTGTGACAGCAGTAACAAACAATACTGATGAACTGCATAACGCATTAGCAGAAAACGAACTTATGCAGTTACAAATTTTGCAGCTGCAAGAAGAGCTTGAGTTTTACTTTGAGAAAGCGTCTTCAACGCAAACCACAGTTGAGCCAATAGTTTTACAAGAAGAAATATTGACTGATGACGTTGCAAAAGCGGCAACACAAAAACATAATACGCTAAGCTTAATTGGAAGGCTGATGAATGCATCAGGGAGAGGTGACAACTAATGCAAATTTTTAAAATGCTGTTAAACAGCTTGCCATATCAATTTGAAAATTTTGTATTAATAGGTGACTTTCCTAAATCAACTATAAATGCAGTTAAAAGCGTAAATGCTAAAAATAAAGTGCTGTGCAGTTTAAGCGAAAATAGTTCTGTAACGGATATACAACAGCAGCCTTTTCCCGTTCTAGATAATGTCGAAACTCAATCAACGTTCAATGAAGCGAATTTAAAAGGTTTTAGCAGCGTAAAGCAGCCCGCTAGCATCAAACAGTTGTTGCCAGGCATATTATTCGAGTCAGCACAGCTTGAATCCCAGCCGATGACGTCGTTTTTGTCTAATTTATCTGTTGCTGACAACACAGCTAATATGGCTGTGCTGAATCTTAATGGTGCAGAATTACAGTATTTGGTGGAAGACGACAGTCTGCTGAATACATTTAATTGTATCTTGGTGTCTTGCAGCAGCAATAATATATTTGATGGTGCAGAGGATAGTTACAAAGGCTTGCTATCGCATTTGAAAGAAAACAATATCGCCTACTCTATATTCCCAGCGGAAGTGCACCCTTTTAGTTTCTTGCTTATTCACCGCCCGCCTGCATGGAATAGTGACAGTAACGAGCTAAAACAGGCTATTGCAGATAAGCAGCAAGCTGAAGAAAGCCTTACTCAGCATAAAGAACTACTAGTTAATAGTAAGCAGCAAAACAGCGAGAAGCAAAAAGAAATAGCAGAAATGTTTCAAAAACTACAAGCAAATGAACAGCAATTAAGCGAGCTGAAGGCGCAACAACAGAAGCTAAATGAAGAAAAAGCTTGGCTAGAAAATGAATGGAACAATGCCAAATCAAAGGTAGAAGAACAAAGCCAAGCATCGAAAATAACGAATAAGCTGAACCTGAAGCTTCAGGTAGACCTTGACGATCTTCGAAAAAAATATTCAGAAAAAGAGCAAAACGAGCGAGAACTTAGCGAGTTAATTGACGAGTTATATGTAAAGCTTAAACAGGCATCAGAGTTCTATTACGAGCTAGAAAAAAAATACCCAGAGTTGACGGACGAGCAGCGTGACTAAACAAGTAAAAAACTTAAAGCACCTCCAGTCAGAGATTGATAGTGCACTCTCGCTAATCAAAAATAAAGGTAGCGTTCTGAATGGCGACGGTATTTCGAAGAAGGGATTAATTACAGGTACTGAAAGCTTATTGGAGCGTTGCAGAAGTATTGTAATAGCCAAACAAAAAGCTAAACCTAGTATGCGTACTATTCATCATTTCGCATGTTCTGGGGGAACATTGATATCAAAATGCATTAGCAGTATGCCAAATGTGTTTTTATTGAGCGAGATGCATCCATACACTCAAATGTTTCCACCCAGCGGTAAACCTCTTTATTTACCGACAGATATTGTTTCACAAATAAAGTATGCAAAACTCCCTCTTAACAAAGAACTCTCTTTAAAGTTATTTACTAATAATATTGTCACTGTAAGTAAGCACTTGAGAAAAATCGGTGGTACTTTGATTATAAGGGAACATACTCACTCTGAATATTGCTTGAGCGATATGGTTCACAAAACTAAAACGCTAATTAGTTGCTTATCAAGTGAGTTTAATATTGAGTCAATAGTAACGATTAGAGATCCGATAGATTCTTATTCTTCGTTGGTTAAAAATAACTGGGTCACATTTAATCCACAAAGCTTCGATGAGTATTGTAAACGTTATTTATGCTTTTTGGAGGACTATGCCGATTGCTCGGTTTTTAAATATGAAGACTTTGTCGAAGAGCCAATTGAGCAAATTAAAAATATATGTAAATCTTTAAAAGTTGAGTTTTGTGAAGATTTTCTAGATATTTTTCCTTTGATAAAGCTCTCAGGAGATAGTGGACGAACTAGTGACTCAATATCTTTTCGAAAAAACAACGTCCCTTCATACATAAAAAATGAAGCTTTGAAGTCTTCTCACTATCACCTATTTTGTGATCGTTTTAATTATCGAAATATATTGTGAAGGATCTAATAGTGACTGCAGGAATAAATAGTAATAGTATCACAGGAAAGATAGTCAGCGACGTGATGCGATGTGATGAGTTCTATATTTTAAGAAATAGGGATAAAATCAAGAGTATAGAAAAAAAATGGTTGAAAGATCTTTACAATATCCAACTAGATATAGATGTTAATGTAGAGTCAGATGTACTATTTTTTAGAAGTTTGGTGAGAAGTGATTACCATAAACTTTTTCACGCAATAATATCTAGTTGTAACGATATCAGTTACTCAATAGTTGAAGACTACGAAAAGACACCTTCATTAAATATAGAGTCTGTTAATTTTCTGAGCAAGCATAAAGGTTTGCTCGCTTTATTTGATATTTATGAAATAGAGTTGAGAATTGCTCTTTTTATTCGTTTTATATACTACTTTTTCATCGCGAATGAGCTTTACAAGAGGAAATTCAATACCATCGTTCTCTTCTCTGATATGCAGCCGGTTGAATGCCTAGCATCACATATTGGAAATCTAGTTGGCAAGGAAACAGTAACGTTACAACACGGTCTTTATATTGAGTATGAAGGAATCGAAACCGTTAATGTTGTCAATTACGAAGTACAACCATCAAAAACTTTCTTAGCTTGGGGGAAAAATACAAAAAATTTAATAGAGAAATACCATAGTGACACTAGAGTTGTGATTTGTGGAAAGCCAGACATAAATTACCTCAAAGCCTCTGAGGAGACTAATAGAAAGATATTAGTTGTGCTCGACCAAGAAGTTTTTAGAGAGAATAATATAGCTCTTTTACATATCCTTCTTGCATTTTGTAACCGAAATGGATATTCATTTGAAGTTAGGTTTCACCCTCACAATAATAAGGCTTCCTATAGAAAACTTTTTTCCATAACAGAGCAGAGTGTTCAATACGAACATTATGATTTTTGTGTAGGTATTTCTTCCTCACTGATCTACGAGTTGAAATCACAAGGTTTAAAAGTATTCCAATTTTCTTGTAGTACTCCTGCAGTAGATTTTCCAAAAGAGTTTTCTTTTTCTTCTGATATAGAGTTGACCAAGAAAATTCAGAGTAATTTAAATGCTAACTTCTCGCCGATTTCCTATGTCGGGGAAGAAAGCACTAATAAATATAGAGAGTTTTTTTTCAATCTGAAGGAAAAAAGTAAAGAGTCAACCCCATTTTTCAGTATTATTATACCAACTTATAATAGTGTGGGGGTCCTGTACAAAGCTCTAAATTCAATAGTTCGGCAAACGTGCGGAGACTATGAAGTAATAATATCTGATGGAGCTTCAGATGATTATACTTTCGAGTATGTTTCGAAAGCATTCGCTGACTATTCAAATATTAAAGTTTATTCAAGCCCTGACTCGGGTATTTACGACGGAATGAATAAGGCCTTTTCTAAAGTCAAGGGGCAATGGCTCATATTTCTTGGGTCAGATGACGAACTTTTTGATGAAAAAGTGCTTGAGACAGTAAAGAACCGTATAATGGAAGAGAATAACCCACAATGTAAATTATTTTATGGAAACGTAGTTGTATCTGGAGATGTTAAGTGGGCAAAAAATGGCCATCTTTATGATGGAGAGTTTTCGGTTGAAAAGATAAAGCAGAAAAACATTTGTCACCAAGCTATCTTTTACAATGTTTCTACAAAACGTGGGCTTATGCCATATAACACTAAGTACAAACTGTGCTCTGACTGGGATATGAATCTGAAGTTTTTTTCAAAGTACGAGACTACCTACTTAGATACTATTGTGGCAATCTTCAACGCGGGTGGCGCATCAACTGAGGGCGGAGACCCTGAATTCGGTAAAGATTTTAAGAGTAATATTAGTAAATATTTTAGAGGTCAGGATTAGTAATGACAGCAAGAGCAATCGCTTTTTATTTACCTCAATTTCATCCTATTAAAGAAAATGATGTTGCACACGGTAAAGGGTTTACAGAATGGACAAATGTAACTAAATCGATTCCCCTTTTTCCTGGACACGTTCAGCCGAAACTACCAGCTGATTTGGGTTTTTATGACTTAAGGTTATCAGAGGTAAGAGAGCAACAAGCGAACCTAGCTAAAACTTATGGTATCGAAGGTTTTTGTTATTGGCATTATTGGTTGGGAAACGGAAGACGTCTATTAGAACGGCCTTTCAACGAAGTTTTAGAGTCAGGTAAGCCAGATTTCCCTTTTTGTCTTGGGTGGGCTAATCATGATTGGTCAGGAAAAGGTTGGATGGGCGGTGCTCAAGGTGAAGATATTATTCAAAAATATCCTGGTAAAAGGGATGCAGAAGAACACTTCCTCTTCTTACTAAAAGCGTTTAAAGACAAGCGATACATAAGAAGAAATGATAAACCTGTTTTCGTCATATATAGACCTGCAGAAATTCCTGATTGTAAATCTTATCTACAATTTTGGAGAACGCTTGCAGAGCAAAATGGATTGCCAGGGTTATACATAATAGGCGATGCTGTGCCTGGCGAGCCTGAAGAGTTAGGTTTAGATGGTTCCCTTTATTCTGGGCAGCGTCATTTACCAAGTAATATTTGGGAACCTTCTTCAAATTGGGAAAGACTTCATTCCAAATCGTTAAAGAAGGTAGAGTACTCCAAGGTGTTGCGACATCTCGTTCCGAAAGGAAAAATAAAGGATAATTTGTATCCGGTGATAATACCAAATTGGGATACCTCTCCCAGACTTGGCGATGAAGCAATGATTTTTTATAACAATAATCCAGCTTTTTTCAAAATACATGTTTCTCAGGTTCTAGATTTGATTGAAAGCCGAAAAGTAAATGAAAATCTTGTATTCATACGTGCTTGGAATGAGTGGGCTGAGGGAAATTATTTGGAGCCTGACTTAGAGTATGGATTGGGTTACCTTGAGGTTTTAAAAAATTGCCTCGATGAGTTCAAAAGTCGAAGGAATCATCATGAGTAAAAATGGAATAAAAGTTCTAGACTGCACCATGCGGGATGGTGGTTATTACAATAATTGGGATTTCCCTAAAGCAGTCGTTGAAAGTTATGTAAGTGCAATGTCGTCGGCCGGTATTGACATCATTGAAATAGGATTAAGATCTTTGAAGAACACTTCTTTCAAAGGTGCTTACGCCTATTGTACAGATGACTTTCTATCGACTTTAGCTGTACCTGAACCCATTAAATTAGGTGTAATGATAAATGGGGCAGAAATCGTAGGTTTAGATGAACAGGAGTCCGTCCTGAAGAAGCTTTTTCCAAACCATGCAGATGACTCTCCTGTTGATCTTGTCCGTATAGCCTGTCATGTGCACGAATTTAATGAAGCTTTACCTGCATGCGCTTGGTTGAAAGAGCGCGGATTTTTAGTTGGTTTCAATCTAATGCAAGTTGCAGAGAGAGAAAAGGAAGAGGTTGAAGCACTTGCATTGTCAGCATCGCGCTATGATATTGACGCACTGTATTTTGCAGATAGTATGGGGAGTATGACTCCCCAGAAAACAGCTGAGATTATAAGTTGGTTCAGAACTTATTGGAAAGGAGAAATGGGAGTTCATACCCATGACAATATGGGATTAGCACTTTCAAATACGCTTACTGCTATCGAAAACGGTATTACTTGGATTGATTCTACAGTAACCGGAATGGGCAGGGGACCTGGTAATGCGCGAACGGAAGAGGTCGCTATCGAAATATCAGATCTTCGCAAGGCTACAGTGAATTTAGTTCCCCTGATGGAATTGATAAGAACATACTTCCAGCCGCTCAAAAATGAGTGTGGCTGGGGGACGAATCCTTATTATTATCTATCGGGTAAATATGGTATTCATCCAACGTACATTCAGGAAATGTTAAGTGACAAACGGTTTAGTGAAGAAGATATACTTGCCGCTATAGAGCACTTGAGGGTTAAAGGTGGTAAGAAGTTTAGTGTTAATTCATTAAATGCCACCAGAGATTTCTATCATTCCGAAGCTAAAGGCTATTGGTTTCCTGAAACTATTATAAATGGCAGACCAGTGTTGATTATTGGGGCAGGTTCAAGTGTCGAAGCTCATCGTAATGCTCTTGAATTGTTTATTCAAAAAAATAAGCCAGTGGTTATTGCATTGAATACTCAATCAACTATTTCTGAATCCATGATTGATCTAAGAGTCGCAAGCCACCCTGTTCGTTTGTTAGCCGATTGCGATATTCATTCTAAACTACCTCAACCGCTAGTCACTCCTTTATCGCAATTACCTAGCGATATTGTTGATTCCATCGGAGATAAGGACGTTTTCGATTTTGGTATAAAAATACAAGCAAATTCATTTGAACTAGGAAGGACTTCTGCTGTCGTTCCTAACTCTCTGGTGATAAGTTATGCGTTAGCGCTCGCTGCAAGTGGTAAGGCTACAAGAATATACTTGGCAGGTTTTGATGGGTTTGGTGCTGGTGACAACAGAACTCACGAAATGCAAAGAGTTTTCAGTCTATTTAATTCTTCTGTAAGTATAGATGTTACATCTATTACAAATACAGAATACGATATACCAAGTGAATCTGTTTATGGGTTGTAAGCTATGTCAATAAGGACGGTAGTAGTAATTCCAGCTAGGTTTGAATCTTCTAGATACCCAGGAAAACCTTTAGTAGAACTAAATGGTAAACCAATGATCATATGGGTTGCAGAGTTGTCTGCAAATGCTGTTGGTCCAGATAATGTCTATATTGCAACAGATGATGAAAGAATTTCCAGTGTGGTTAATAAAAATGGTTTCAAAGCCGTAATGACCGGTCCTGCATTAACTGGTACAGACCGGTTAGCGGAAGCGGCTAGCAAGATTGAAGCAGACTTATTTATTAACGTTCAAGGGGATGAACCATTAGTTGACCCTTCAGATATTCTTAAGGTACGAGATGTCAAATTGTCTCATCCTGAATGTGTAATAAATGCTTTTAGCTATCTCTCTAGAATTGAAGATCCAAAAAACATAAACATACCAAAAGTAATTACGACAGAAAGCAATCAACTAGTTTACATGTCTCGTTCAGCATTACCCAGCTATAAGTCGGAAGAATGTGCCCCTGAACGTTACAAAAAACAAGTGTGTATTTATGCCTTTTCTAAGGAAGAATTATTCGCATTTAGAGGCTTTGGTCGAAAAAGCCAGTTAGAGTTCAGTGAAGACATAGAAATATTGAGATTTCTAGAGCTGGGAGTACAAATTAAAATGGTTGAAACACGCCCAGGAAGCCTCGCTGTCGACTGTCCTGAAGATGTCAACGGTGTAGAAAAAGCCTTGAGAAGGTTACACGGAATATGACTATAGACATTAGAAAATACAAGACGCTTATTTTTGATTGCGATGGAGTTATTCTCAATTCAAATAGAGTTAAAACACAAGCATTTTATAGCGCATCAAAAAAATATGGTGAAGAGTCAGCCCAAGCACTCGTTTGCTATCATGTCAATAATGGTGGCATTTCACGATTCAAGAAGTTTGAGTATCTGTTTACGAATATCTTAAAAAGATCATTCACAGAAGATGAGCTAGAAGAGGTTTTAAATCACTACGCTGAAATAGTGAAGCACGCGCTTTTAAACTGCGAAGTTGCAGATGGAATTAAGCAATTGAAGCAATTTTCTCAAGAAAGCAAATGGTTAGTTGCTTCTGGTGGGGCACAAAGCGAGTTGAGAGAAGTATTCCGTGAACGTAATCTAGAAACTTATTTTGATGGTGGAGTTTTTGGAAGCCCAGCATCCAAAGACGATATAATTCAAAAGCAATTAGCTGATAACAATATTGAATTGCCTGCTTTATTTATTGGCGATAGTCGTTATGATCATGTTGTTGCAAGTAAATTCCAATTAGACTTCATTTTTATAACTGGATGGAGTGAGTTTGCACAGCTAAATAGTTACGCGGATGAATATGGTTTATTAAAGGTTGAAAAAATTGAAGAACTAATAATCCAATAAACACCAATATAGCCTTATTTGAATTAGTCTCGACTTAATCTGACATTTCTTCTTGAAAAGATGAGAGTTACCCGTTTTGATAAAGGTGTCGAATCTTTAATCAAAACAAAATAGGTAACTCTCATGTTGCATACTAACAATCCAATCATCAAACACAAAGCAGGTTTGCTTAATCTCGCCGAAGAACTCGGTAACGTATCAAGAGCGTGTAAAGTCATGGGCGTTTCTCGCGATACCTTTTATCGTTATCAAGAGCTTGTTGAGGACGGTGGGATTACCGGACGTTCACCTTTCACAAGACGATATTAAATGAGTTCTATCAAGTCACCTTCCGCAAGAAGCTCTATGTATCGCTAGAGGAGCTTCAAAAAGATCTGGACGTGTGGATGGATTACTACAACAATGAAAGGACTCATCAGGGCAAAATGTGCGTGTCCGTCCGGTAATCCCCACATTCAATTCATAAATTAGCTACGGCATGGTGTTCTCTTTACTAAGGAGAATGACCATGCAGCAACATCAACGAAGAGAAGTGCAAGACTGGCTCAATCTATTTGAGCAACAAAAACAGAGCGGACTCACTGCGGTAGAGTTTTGTCGCCAGCAGCAGATTAACGTTCAAACCTATTATACCAGGCGTCGTGATATTCGGCTTCAACGAACAAGCAGCAAGTTCGTTCAGGTGAAGCGTGAAGTCACGAAGATTGAATCCTACTCCGAAGCCATGGGTGGCGACCTTGTCCTGCAACTCGGAAACGCTCAATTGAACGTGCCAACGAACATGAGTCCTCACTGGGTTGCTACTGTGATGAAGGCATTGGCCGAATGAAGATGTTCGTTGAGCCTGCCGATATTTATCTATACATGGATGTCGTCGACTTCCGTAAATCGATTAACGGCTTAATTGTCGTGGTTGAGCAGGACATGAACCTCAATCCGTTTCGCGATGCGCTGTTCGTCTTCTGTAATAAAAAGCGCGATAAGGTCAAAATGCGTATTTCGGTGAATCCGATCGGTCGTTTCGGTTTTATCCGATCACTTTTTCT
>NZ_JAEFCD010000008.1 GCF_016405965.1 Alteromonas sp. IB21
CAACTGCTACCATGGTTGTTTGCTAAGCGCTAGGTGGGATTACCGGACGCTTACAATTCAACAGTAGGTGCGTGCAGTATTGCTGAGCGTTCACGTTGAATCACCGCAGTAAGTCTTGCAGTGGGGATGCTTTTTTACTGCGCTATGCTTACGGTTCCGAAACCCTGGCGTTTTGACTGATACAGAGCTTTAATAGTGCGTTCCATCCATTCGGGAAATTCTTCAGATTCTTTGAGTTCAGACATACCGATCGCCACGCTGAAATTTTCACTTAGCTGGTAATGACCCGTGAGGCAGGCAAGCAACCTATCTGCAAGTATTTTCGCCGCGTCTAACTCAGTTTGCGGGCAAAGAATGATGAATTGCTCTCCGTTAAACCGAGATACCACATCTACTTCTCTTACCGTATTCAAACAGTGATTAGCGACGACTTTCAGTGTTTCTTCTCGCGCCGACGCGTCAAGAGGAAGCCCTCCCTCTTGGGTTGGCGTTAACTCTAGGATAATGAGTGAAGCGGTGGTATGAAAACGATTGAACCGAGAAATTTCTTCCTCTGCCCGCTGGATCATATGGTTGCGGTTATACAATCCAGTAATCGTGTCGTGAGCGGTGAGGAAGCCCAACGTTCTGTTTTTCTCCAGCAGCGTCGCCTGTAGTGCGGCTATTTCTTCGTTTTTCTGGCTTATTATCCGTTTATAGCCACCCACGTGCCGATTTCGTGATATCAGCCAAAGTAAGCTTATTAACACGATGATAGTGGTCAATATCATCACAGAATAATTGCGGCTGTAGCGAATTTGAACATTGTTCCATTGTTTATATATTTCCACCTTCCGAGCTTCAGGAATACGCTCAATAGCAAAATTCAATTTTTCGACCAAATGACCGTAAGATTTATTGACGCCAAAGGCTAAAGAGTCAAATGGCTCCGCATAACCAACAATATTTAAGTCCTCTAATTCCAAATTATTAATGTGCATATTAACGCTCATCAATGACCCCACCATGACATCGAACTCATCGTTTTCGAGTTGTTTTAAGCCCTCCTCTTCTGACGGAATAAGCTTTAAACGAAGCCCTGGATAATGCCGAGAAATATATTCTACCTGCCTGTAACCTTGAACAATGCCAACACTGCGATTTCCTACACCTGAATACCCCTGCAGCATAGGCGTACCGGCCTTTGCCACAAGTACATTGGGCGCTTCAAAATAGGGAATGCTAAAATCTAAAAATTGTTTTCGGTAGTCGGAAGTATTCAACATAGGAATAATCTGACATTCCCCTCGTTGAACATATTCTAAGCTTTGCTGCCAACTGTCGGTTCGAACCAGGGTGAATTCCAAGCCGGTAATATCGGCAATTAATTTCATATATTGCGCCGAAATACCAACGTGCACTCCATTTCTTATGGCTTCATAGGGCGCCCAGTTTGGGTCGATACAGTAAGTAACTTCTTTGGAGGATGCGGATGGAGCTTGCTCTTCGGGCGCAGCGTGTAAAAGCGCACTGAAAAAGCTTGCTCCTACACAGAAAAAATGAATCCAAAGACGCTTTTCTATTTTTTTCAACCACACACCCAATATTGACCAAAAACAACGACAATCGCGAAGTATTAAGCGTTATTGCTTAAATTGCAATTAATAAGCGGACGAACGCGTCTAATCGCTTAGGTAACACTCTGTCTTTGCTGGAAAGTAGCGTTTTCGTAGCGTTTTTCGACCATGATGTCGCTAAGCGTTTTTACTGCTTTTTCTACATTAGTGAAGCTAAGGTAAAGAGGAGCAAACCCGATACGTAAGATATTAGGCGCTCTAAAATCGGCAATAACGCCCTCCGCTATCCATGCTTGGCAAATCGCGTATGCCTCGTCATGAGCAAGGGCAAGCTGACTCCCCCTTACATCTATAGGCGGGCTAACCAGGCTGAAATATTCTAACACGCCAGCCCTTTTTGCCTCTGCAATGAAAAAAGCCTGAAGCTTCTTTGATTTTTCATCGACAGCCTTGAGCGACACGCCGTCAAACACATCTAACGCCGCATCTAAAATACTCATCCCAATAACACCTGGCGTTCCACATAAATTCTGCTTTACCGTGCTATCTGGTGCGTAGTCTGGAGAAAATGAAAAAGGAGCGCTATGTCCCATCCAACCGGACAATGGTTGCTTGTACTGTGCTTGGTGGCGCTCGGCAACGTAAATAAATGCAGGGGCGCCTGGACCGCCGTTTAAATATTTGTAGGTGCATCCTACTGCAAAATCGACTTCACACTCGTCAACAAAAACTGGAAACGCACCGGCACTGTGGGCGAGATCCCATAACGTTAAAATGTTCTTATCGTGTGCCTGCGCTGTAATGCTTTGCATGTCTAGTTTAAGGCCAGTTCTAAAATTTACCTGCGTGAGCATGAGGACTGCTATATCATCAGATAGCTGAGAGCCGATATTCGATTCATCGATATAGCGAACACTGTATTCATCGCCTAACAGTTCGAGCAACCCTTGGACCATATAGATATCAGTTGGAAAATTATCACGCGTAGTAGCAATGACTTTTCGCTCGGGCCGCATTTTTAACGCAGCGCTAAGTACTTTAAATAAATTAATAGAAATTGAGTCACAGCAAATAACCTGCCCGCTCCTAGCGCCAATTAAATACCCAATCTTGTCACCCACGTGCTGCGGCAAAGAAATCCACTGATGCTTGTTCCAGCTTGTGATGAGGTCTTGCCCCCATTGCTGTTTCACTACTTCGCTTGCGCGCGCTTCAGCTGACTTAGGTAGAGGACCAAGCGAATTCCCATCAAGATAAATGGTGTCATTTGGCAGAGAGAACGCGCCTACTTTTTTAGCAAGCGGATCTTTGTTATCAAGCTGCTCTGCGGAAAAAACCTTGTTAATCATGTTCACCAATAACCTCAAGTAAAGCATCAAAAGACGTGGATTCAGGGTGTAGCCAATCAAAGTGGCCACCATTATTTATTATTCGTTTTTCTGCCCCCGCCATTGTAGCGTGCTGTAACGGCACAATGCTATCTGCATCACCTTGAAGCAATACAACCGGCGTATGAATGAGCGTCGCGCTTGGCGTCGCCTTCTGATAAGCGTCTGGATTTTCAAGCGGCTCACTCTTCATAAACTTTTCGGTCGCCGTCTGACAGCTGTTAGTGCCAAGAGCATATGAGCGGATATCGGTTATTGACGCCAATCCAATGACTTGTTGCACTTTATAGCGTGCCAACTGTTCTGACATACGTTGCGCAGCGAGCAAGGCAAGATGGCCACCGGCAGAATGGCCCACGATAAATATTTCTGAATAGTCACCTTGTAACGTAATACGTTCAAGTGAAGTATTTATTGCATTAACTACATCATCAAGGCTTCCCGGCCAGCCACCACCTTCATCGCCTACTCGCCGGTATTCCATTACGTAGACACCCATCCCTAAATCCGCCAACGCGCTATACATACCCTTAGCATGCTCGTAGCCATATGCATTTAGCCAACAGCCTCCATGCACAAACACCATTGCTTTCCCGCTTAAGCCCGTGTCTAGCCCATTACGCCCATGCCAAACATAAACACGCTGCAAGGTTTCTGAGCCATAGGTAAATTGCTCATCATGTTCTCGCATTGGCAAGACACCCAACGCTGCATAGGGCACTTGCGTTAACTTTTCGTTCTGTACGGCCGCTTTTTCTTCGCTATTAACATTGAGGCTTTTTGAGTGGGTGTCTTCTTTATAGTTAGCTTTATCGTGGGTGTCTTTTGTAGAAAAAGCCGATGACCTGCTGTCTGCATTTGTGTGGTATGCAACGTTCGAAAGCTTCACCGATGCGTCATTTCTGCTATGACCTAATAAACTGTTTGAGCCCGTGCGTTGGGTGTCATTGTAAAACGACATTGCTGGTAGTGTTTGTGAAATGGTAAAAGAAGGAATATCTGCGAGATTAGCTACGTTCACATCAGATTGTGTCACCATGGATTGATGCGGAGACATCTGCGGTAAAGCAACAGCAGACTTTTGAACGATACAAAGCGCTATTGAAAACCCCAAATGCTTAGACGTTTTGGCTATACTTTTCATGACTTATAATTTTTTCTCTTATTAAAACACAGGATGCCGCAAAAATAGCGGCACCCTACGATTAAATGTTTTTCATGTAAGCCAATTTTGAGCTATAGCATTTCAACAGCAAGGGCAACCCCTTCGCCACCGCCAATGCATAGAGATGCGATACCTTTACTAGCATTTTTTTGTTTTAAAGCGTGAAGAAGCGTTACAAGAATGCGCGCGCCTGATGCACCAATTGGATGGCCTAATGCACATGCCCCGCCTTTTACATTCACTTTGCTTTCATCAAGCCCTAGTTTTTTAATCGCCAGCATAGTGACCATGGCAAACGCCTCATTAATCTCAAATAGATCAACGTCCTCTTTTTTCCAGCCTGCTTTGTCTAATACCTTTTCCATTGCTCCAACAGGGGCAACAGTGAAGTTTTCCGGTTCAATGCTGTGTGTTGCATGCGCAACGATTCTCGCAAGCGGGGTTAAACCTAATTCTTTCGCTTTACTCTCACTCATAACAACAAGAGCGGCAGCACCATCAGATATTGAACTAGAGTTTGCAGCCGTTACTGTTCCATCTTTTTTAAAAGCCGGTCGTAGCGTAGGAATTTTTTCAGGGCGTGCAGAGCCTGGGCCTTCATCAGTGTCAACAACAGTATCACCTTTACGAGAAGAAACCGTAACCGGTACTATTTCGTCAGTAAAAGTGCCGCTGTTTATCGCTTCGTGGGCTTTAGAAAGTGAGCTCAATGCAAACTCGTCCATTTCCCCGCGAGAGATATTCTCTTCATCCGCGGTATCCTGTGCAAAACACCCCATCGCTTTACCGTCATAGGCATTTTCGAGACCATCAAGCATCATATGATCGAGCACTTGTCCATGACCCATTCGATACCCCGTTCTTGCCTGGGGTAACATATAAGGTGCGTTGCTCATGCTTTCCATACCACCCGCAACAACCGCAGTAGCACTGCCCGCTTTGATAAGATCATGTGCCATCATGACTGATTTCAGGCCTGACCCGCACACCTTGTTTATGGTTGTTACACCAGCGCTAAGCGGAAGCCCGGCTCCCAATGATGCTTGACGTGCTGGTGATTGACCAAGACCCGCTGGTAAAACACATCCCATTATAACTTCATCAATTGCAGAGACATCCACCCCTTCACAGGCGGCTTTAATCGCAACTTCTCCAAGTTTGGTCGCAGCCAACGAAGACAAGCTACCATTAAAACCGCCCATAGGAGTGCGTTTAGCCGCGACAATCACTACTGATTCATTACTCATACTCATGCCCTTCAAATTATTAAAAATCATAACGTTAAGTGAATAAAAACTCTCAGATGTATACAAAAGTAAACACCACTATTAGTTGTAACGTCTTGCCTTCACCGTGAAAAATTGACGTTAGCAAAATGTTACTTTACCTTAACGTAAAATGTAATTAACGTTAACGTAAACCTGTACGAAGTATGTGTCAACCAAACACTACGTTTAACTATAGCGGGATAAACCAGCTTCTTCGCTAGAACCAAAGTGCTATTGCAGTGACACCCTCTTAATCTACAGAACTAAATTACAATGACACCCAAGTTAAATACCAGCTGTTAAACAGCGCTAAAGACAAGGTACATGTAATGAGCAAGTGCGACGAAGAACAAACGTATGCAATAGGCGAACTCGCTCGAGAGTTTGACATTACTCCTCGCTCCATCCGATTTTATGAAGAGCAAGGGCTGATGTCTCCCTCAAGAACAGGGCAGAACCGTGTTTATCTCAATAAAGACAGAGTGCGATTGAAGCTTATTCTACGAGGAAAACGCCTAGGCTTTTCGTTGGCAGAGGTGAAAACACTTTTCGACATGTACGACACTAATCCAAATTCGGCTGTTCAGTTAGAAGCAATGCTTGAAATGACTGAACAAAAAAGAGCGGTGCTGAAGCAACAATTAGAAGACATCCAGATGTTAATGACAGAACTGGACGACGTCGAAGCCCGCTGCCGAGAAGAACTCGCAGAACTCAAACGAGGAAAAATTGCATGAATACCTCCTACCCTACATTAAATTTTGGACTTGGCGAAGACATTGAAATGCTGCGTGACCAGGTCTATCAGTTTGCCCAAAACGAAATTGCACCTCTTGCTGAACAAGCCGATGCTGACAATCAATTTCCGAACCAGTTATGGAAAAAACTTGGTGATATGGGCCTTCTAGGCGTAACAGTCTCAGAGCAATACGGTGGCTCTGACATGGGATACCTCGCGCACACCATCGCGATGGAAGAAGTTAGCCGAGCGTCTGGCGGTATTGGTCTTAGTTATGGCGCACATTCTAACCTTTGCGTAAACCAAATTTACAAAAACGGAAACGATGAGCAAAGAGAAAAGTATCTCCCTAAATTGGTTAGCGGCGAGCATATTGGTGCACTAGCAATGAGTGAGCCTAATGCAGGTTCAGATGTTGTCAGCATGAAATTAAAAGCCGAAAAACGCGGTGACAAGTATATTCTAAACGGTAACAAAATGTGGATCACAAATGGTCCAGACGCGCACACCTTTGTAATTTATGCGAAAACTGACCCTAATGCAGGCGCTAGAGGCATCACGGCGTTTCTAGTAGAGCGAGATTTTCCAGGCTTTAGCCGCGCACAAAAATTAGACAAACTCGGCATGAGATCTTCGAATACGTGTGAATTAGTTTTCGAAGATTGCGAGGTGCCTGCAGAAAACATCCTTGGTAAAGAAGGTGAAGGCGTGCGCGTATTGATGAGCGGGTTGGATTACGAGCGACTTGTTCTATCGGGTGGCCCGCTGGGTATCATGCAATCGTGTATGGACATTGTCGTTCCTTATATCCATGACCGCCAGCAATTTGGTCAATCAATAGGCCAATTCCAGCTTGTTCAAGGCAAAGTCGCTGATATGTACACGCAAATGAATGCTGCTCGTGCCTATGTCTACACGGTTGCACAATCCTGCGATCGCGGTGAAACAACGCGAAAAGACGCCGCTGGCGCTATTCTCTATTCAGCAGAACTTGCTACCAAGATGGCACTCGACGCAATCCAGCTACTTGGCGGTAATGGCTACATCAACGAATACCCCACAGGGCGTTTATTACGAGACGCAAAGCTATATGAGATTGGAGCAGGTACGTCTGAAATCCGCAGAATGCTTATAGGACGCGAGCTATTTAACGAATCTAAATAGCAGGATTAAACGGTGTCGACCTAAGTTTTATAGCTGGGTTGTTTTTAATATGAGTTAAAAACAACTTAGCAAGACACCCACGCTTTAAAGCGTTTAACAAACCTAAAGCATTACTCAATTAGAAAGACGAAATTACAAAGACACCCACTGCAACAGCATCTTTTGGCATGGGTGTCATGCTAACAATGGTTGATGCGGCAACGTCGCCGATGCCCAACACAAGGAGGGGTTATGCCCGTTCTTCGCTCAAGTATAAATACGAAATCTGAAACATTTATCGCTAACGCCGAGCATATGCAGGCACAGGTGAATGATCTCCTCGAAAAAATTGAACAAATATGCAAGGGTGGCGGCGAAAAAGCCGCCGAACGGCACGTATCACGAGGAAAGTTATTACCTCGTGACCGAATAAATGCACTCATTGATGACGACACGCCATTTTTAGAAATAGGACAGCTCGCCGCATGGGAAGTGTATGATGACTACGTACCCTGTGCGGGCGTTGTTGCAGGTATAGGTATCGTTGCTGGTATTGAGTGTATGATTGTTGCCAATGATGCCACGGTGAAAGGCGGAACCTACTACCCTCTTACGGTTAAAAAACACCTTAGAGCGCAAACCATCGCCGAGCAGAACAATCTACCTTGCATCTACTTGGTAGACTCGGGGGGCGCTAATCTACCCCGTCAAGATGAGGTTTTCCCAGATAGAGAGCACTTTGGCCGAATATTCTTTAATCAAGCCAATATGTCAGCGAAGAACATTCCTCAAATCGCGGTCGTCATGGGCTCGTGTACCGCTGGCGGTGCTTATGTTCCCGCCATGGCTGATGAGAGCATCATTGTAAAAGAGCAAGCGACTATTTTCCTTGGAGGCCCGCCTCTGGTGAAAGCTGCCACCGGCGAAGTAGTCACCGCTGAAGAACTCGGTGGTGGTGATGTGCACACGCGCATTTCTGGTGTTGCAGATCACCTTGCCAATAACGATCATCACGCCCTTTCACTGGCCCGAAATGCGGTCTCTCGGCTTAATCGGAAAAAGCCTGAATGCGCCGATGTTGCAGACGTTAAGCCCCCTCGTTACGACACTAAAGAGATTTATGGCATTGTGCCTGCTGACAGCCGTCAAACCTATGATGTACGTGAGATCATTGCTCGCATCGTCGATGACTCTGATTTTGATGAGTTCAAATCTCTATACGGCACAACGCTCGTTTGTGGCTTTGCACGTATCTTCGGTTTCCCTGTAGGCATCGTGGCTAATAACGGCATTCTTTTTGGTGAAAGTGCGCTTAAAGGCGCGCACTTTGTTGAGCTATGCGCTAAGCGCAAAATACCTTTAGTGTTTTTGCAAAACATAACCGGCTTTATGGTGGGTAAGCAATACGAACACGGTGGCATCGCGAAACACGGCGCAAAAATGGTTACAGCAGTAGCTTGCGCGAACGTGCCTAAACTCACTGTCCTTATCGGCGGTAGCTTTGGTGCGGGGAACTACGGGATGTGTGGAAGAGCCTACGACCCGAGGTTTTTATTCATGTGGCCTAATGCTCGTATCTCGGTTATGGGTGGTGAGCAAGCGGCAGGAGTTTTAGCTCAAGTCAAACGCGACCAAAAAGAGCGTGCTGGTGAAACATGGAGCAATGAAGAAGAAAGGACATTCAAACAACCTGTAATCGATACCTACGAAAAGCAAGGTCACCCCTACTACGCATCGGCAAGGCTTTGGGACGATGGCGTCATTGACCCTGCGGATACGCGTTTAGTGCTTGGGCTGTCTCTTTCGGCATCGCTCAACAAGCCTATTGAAGACACCCAATTTGGCATATTCAGAATGTAGGAGTACAGATTATGGAACAATCAGTTATTTATAGCGTAGATGAAAGAAACGTAGCCACGGTCACATTAAACAGACCAGAAAAGCATAATGCTTTTGACGATGAAATGATCAATGAACTCACCCGTGTGTTTAGAAAAGCAGGGGAAGATTCAACAGTACGAGCGCTTATTCTTAGGGCTGAAGGAAAAAGCTTTAGCGCTGGTGCAGATCTGAACTGGATGAAAAGAATGGCCAGTTTTACCAAAGAGCAAAACGAAAGTGATGCTTTAGCGCTAGCGGTAATGCTGCAGACACTTTACGAAATGCCAAAACCAACCATCGCCAGGGTTCAAGGTGCCGCTTTCGGTGGTGCTGTAGGTTTAATCGCCTGTTGTGACATCGCCATTGGAAGCAAGCTCAGTAAGTTTTGTCTAAGTGAAGTAAAAATTGGCCTTACCCCTGCGACCATAAGCCCCTATGTGGTAGAGGCGATAGGAACGCGCGTTAGCCGACGCTATTTCCAAACAGCAGAAGTATTCTCTGCCCGTCGGGCCCGACGACTGGGTCTACTTAGTGAGTCAGTGACCGAAGATGAACTCGACAGTACCATCGATAACCTTTTATCAAACATTCTCAAAAATGGCCCTCAAGCAGTGGCGAAAGCTAAGAGTTTAGTTCAATGGGTGTCTACGCAAGAAATTAACGACTCGCTTCTTTCAGAAACTAGCAAGCTGATTGCTGAAGTGAGAACGTCTGAAGAAGGTCAGGAAGGTTTATCCGCCTTCCTAGAGAAACGCAGTGCTTCGTGGGTAGAGGTGAAAAATGATAAATAAACTATTAATCGCAAACCGCGGTGAAATTGCTTGCCGCGTTATCAAGACAGCCAACGCTCAGGGCATCAAAACAGTTGCTGTTTACTCCGAAGCAGATAAAAACGCGCAACACGTAAAAATGGCAGATGAGGCTGTTTTTCTGGGGCCCTCACCGTCAAAAGAGAGTTACCTACGTGGCGAGTTAATCGTTGAAAAAGCCAAAGAACTCGGTGTAGATGCCATTCACCCAGGGTATGGCTTTCTCTCTGAAAATGCCGAGTTTGCGAACCTTTGTGCTAAGAACGATATTATTTTCGTGGGCCCACCAGCTTCTGCGATCGAAGCTATGGGGTCTAAATCTGCTGCGAAACACATCATGGAGCAAGCCGGCGTTCCCTTAGTGCCGGGCTATCATGGAGATGAGCAAAGCGAAGCTGTGTTAAAAGGCGCGGCTGATGACATGGGCTACCCGGTACTACTAAAAGCAGCTGCAGGCGGCGGTGGTAAGGGAATGCGTCAAGTCTGGAACGCAGATGAATTCTCGCAAGCGTTAAATGCAGCTAAACGTGAGTCAATGGCAAGCTTTGGCGACGATCATATGCTGGTTGAGAAGTATCTCACTCGTCCTCGCCACGTTGAAATCCAAGTTTTCTGTGACACCCATGGTAACGGTGTATACCTGTTTGAGCGCGACTGTTCAGTGCAACGCAGACATCAGAAAATTATAGAAGAAGCGCCTGCTCCTAATATGTCTCCCTCAGTTAGAGAAAAAATGGGTGAAGCAGCAATCTTAGCTGCAAAAGCAATAAATTATGTGGGTGCAGGCACCGTCGAGTTTTTATTGGATGAAGACGAATCTTTCTATTTTATGGAAATGAACACGCGTTTGCAGGTTGAGCACCCTGTTACAGAGATGATTACTCGCGAGGATTTGGTTTATTGGCAGTTAGTCATAGCCGAGGGTAAGCCATTACCTAAAAAACAAAATGAGCTTACATTAACAGGACACGCATTCGAAGCCCGTATTTATGCTGAAGATCCAAGTAACGAGTTCTTGCCTTCTACAGGCAACCTAGCGTTACTTCGTACGCCGAAAGAGACCGATGTTGTCCGAGTTGACACCGGCGTGGTTGAAGGCGATGACGTGAGCGTTTTCTACGACCCCATGATTGCGAAACTTGTTGTATGGGGCGAGAACCGAGAAATCGCACTAAAGCGCTTACTTAGTGCGCTGAGCGAATACTATATTGATGGCGTTAGTACAAATATCGACTTCCTAAAGCGAGTAGCTGGCCACCCTGCCTTCGTTTCTGCTGAACTTACAACTACATTTGTAGAAAAACATCATGATTCCTTGTTTTATTCAGCCGCAAGCGTTGACACCCACGAAAATATTCCAGTGATGGCGTTACTAGCATTATTACACAGAAAGAAAAATGCCAAGGATGCAGCTAAGACGCCATCTGTATGGTCAGGAGCAGGTGCTTGGAGAGCAAACAGTCAACATTCTGAATCCCTTACCTTACTGTGTGATCAGAAAGAAATGAATGTTGACGTTAAGCATCAAAGTGAAGGGGTAACATACAGTTTCGATTTAACCTTAGACGACAACAATTATAACGTAACTGGTTCGATTGCTGATGGCGTTTTACATGCCACCATCGATGGGTATAAAACGGCATATACATTTTCGGAAAACGATGACGAATATACGCTTTTTAACAAAGACACCCATTCTAAGTTCACCGTCATTTCCCCTTCCCTAGGCGATGAAAGTAACGCAGATGATGATGCGAACTTTAGCGCCCCAATGAACGGGACCATTGTTGCTCATTTGGTAGAAAAGAATCAGGCGGTTAAAAAAGGACAACCTATATTGGTAATGGAAGCGATGAAGATGGAGCATTGCATTACCGCACCTTACGATGGCTCAGTTGAGGAATTCTTCTTTCAACCGGGCGAACTCGTTGACGGAGGTTCAACCTTATTGGCTTTTTCTTCGAAAGAAGCTGACGAGGGCTAGCAGCATGTTTCCAAAAAAAGTAAGCATTGTTGAAGTGGGTCCACGTGATGGCTTGCAAAATGAAAAATTGGCATTAACTGCCTCTCAAAAAATTAAACTTATTGAGTTACTTTCAGATACAGGTTTGAAGCGCATAGAGGCCGGAAGTTTTGTATCACCTAAATGGGTGCCTCAGATGGCCAACTCCGGTGAAGTATTCAAAGCATTGAATGCACGAGAAGGAATTCAGTATTCTGCCCTCACACCGAATCTCAGAGGGCTAGAGGCTGCGATTGAGTCAGGAGTAAAGGAGGTAGCGGTATTTGGCGCAGCAACTGAGTCGTTTTCACAGAAAAACATTAACTGCTCAATAAGCGAAAGCTTAAAGCGTTTCGAGGCCGTGTTCAGCATGGCTAACGAAAATGACATAAAAGTGAGAGGCTATGTCTCGTGCGTAATGGGATGCCCTTACGAGGGTGAAGTTTCCCCCGAAGCTGTGTCTAAAGTAAGCAAATCAATGATTGATATGGGATGTTATGAAGTTTCTTTAGGCGACACCATTGGTGTAGGCACACCATTAAAAACGCGCCTCTTGCTAGAGAGCGTATTGAATGAGGTCACTGTCGACAAGCTGGCAGCACATTTTCACGACACATACGGACAGGCACTCGTAAATTTATACACTGCACTTGAGTATGGTGTATCAACTATTGACTCTGCTGTTGCAGGCCTTGGCGGCTGTCCATATGCAAAAGGAGCGAGTGGAAATGTTGCTACTGAAGATGTGCTCTATATGCTTGATGGCATGGGTGTCTCTACAGGAGTTGATATGAAAAGCTTGCTTAAGGCATCTTCATACATCTCTGACACACTGGGCCGCGCGCCTATTTCAAAGGTTGCTAATGCTCTACTCGCGAAATAGTTGTTGGGGATTGCGTGCTTGAAAACGCACGCTCCTCAATCATATAAGAGCCTACAAGCAAGCCAGTGCAAAAAACACTGGGTCAAGAGACACCCAACACAAATTTATTTTTTACAAGACACCCACTGTATAGTCGCTCTGGTGTTATTAGTGCTTTTGGTATGTTGGAAATTTCCACATGTAAGACATGGAATTCTGTTCTATAAAAGCAGTTAAAACGACGTTACGCTGGGTGTCTTTAATGTTTCTTTTCTTTACTACTAGCAATGGATGTCATTGTAATTCACTAACATTGGATGCATTAAAAGCTTCTATTTGCTTTATCACGCAACGTCGCTCAGACAACACAAACAATAGTGGGTGTCTTCTTTACGCTCAAACAATAGTGGGTGTCTTCTTTACGCTTTTTCTCGTTACATCTGTACTTAAACTGTGCTTTCAGTCAGGTCACAAGACGCACTAAACGTTGCTATGGTCATGCGACCCTATGTTTATTTGATAATGTAAAATGGCTCAAAGTAGAAAATCTTTAATAAGCCTTGAAGACACTCCCTATTATCACTGCATTTCACGGTGCGTTCGTCGAAGCTACCTTTGTGGCTATGATGCAAAAAGCGATGTTAGCTACGAGCACAGAAAGTCGTGGGTAGAAAAAAGGCTCCTGTTTCTAGGTAAAATATTCGCAATTGATATCTGTGCATATGCCGTTATGAGTAACCATGTGCACATAGTGCTATGTGTCGGCAAAAAAATGGCCCTCTCCTGGACTTTGGATAATGTATTGCTGCAATGGCATAAAATGCATAAAGGAACGCTACTTACCAGAAAGTATTTAAAAGGCGAATCGGTAAGTGAGAGTGAACTAAAAACAATACAAAACACTGCTGAAATTTACAGGAAAAGACTCCACGATATTAGCTGGTTCATGAGGAACCTTAACGAGTATATTGCCAGGAAAGCCAATACAGAAGATGGCTGTACAGGGCGATTTTGGGAGGGCCGATTCCGTTCTCAAGCCCTGTTGACTGAAAAGGCGGTATTGTCTTGCATGGCCTATGTCGATTTGAATCCAATACGAGCGAAAGCGGCCACTAATCTGCATGATTCCTTCTACACTAGTATAAACAGAAGATTGCGATACAACGCTAAAAGTGAGCGCATAAAAGTACTAATGCCGTTTAAACATCCCGCACTCGTTAACACTAATCGCATCATTAATTTTACTTTGGCAGATTATCGTGAGCTACTTAAGTCCTCAATAGACATAATGCATGGCAGTCTTTCATCTTCCAAAGTAACCAAACTCAACAGCACGTTGACAATGCTTGGTGTAAATCAACCCAACTGGCTCCAAATAATTACAAACTTTGAAAACACTTTTTCCTTTGCCGCGGGAGATCGTGAATCCATGATGCTTTTCAAGCAAAACACAAATAGAAAAAGAATAGCAAAACTCAAGTCTGCAGCTTCATGCTTCGACGGTTAGCCTGCTATTTTTCATTGGGTAGTATCGCCGTGGCTAAAATCGCTAATAAAAGCATTACCGCCATTATATAGACGACTGTAAAAGCTAGAACGGATGACAAAAATGCGTAAATCGCGCCAAAACCAAGGAGAATAAGCCCGATCGCCGTGTTAGAGAAGCCAACAAGTTCAGTTCTTTCATGCCCTTCCTTCACATCCAGGCTATATGTTTTCCTTCCTGTTCTAACTCCCGCGTGCGCTATCGATAACACAAAAAATAAAAGCGCCGATATGAAAATAGGCGTCGCCTCTAAGGAAAGTAGTCCAATGCATGCGATTAACGCTAGAACCCCAGAAACCTGAAGGGTGAGCTTTGCACTCTTATCTGCTATTTTGCCCCAGATTATCGACGATAGCAGCGCTGCCAATGCTTCAGCGCCAATATAAATCGGCAATAATTCTTGCACATCGCCGTTGCGCTCAGTCATGAAGTAGGGTGCAACCAACGCAGAGTGAACGAACAACCCTCTAACAAAAATAAATTTATAGACGGTAGAGTCGAAATTAACACTGAAAGAGTTACGTGACTTATCACCAGTATACACACGCGTTTTGATAGGCCATACACAGACTAAAGTCAAACTAAACGATAGCAGACTCGCACACAAGATGACTAAAAGCGTGTTTGAAGAAAACGCTCCTTCAAAAACAACGAGAGGTATAGCAATACATAAAGTTACCAGCCCCGAAATAGTCGAAGCAATTCCAATTAAATTACCTCGTTGCCCCTTTTTTACTACGTCTGCCTCAATGTCCTTGACCGTTAAAGAACACGCCGAACGACCTATACTGAGAATGACAAGGGACAGTAAAACACCTATCCCAGCTTTAAATCCAGAAAACAGAATCACGAATACTATAATTCCAACGATTGAGAAAGCTTGAATGAGCATACCTACACGCCAAACTTTGTGTCTATCCGCATGATTTCGAAGGTAAATACTTATGAGCACCTGAGGAAGAAGCGCGCCAGACTCTCGTATTGGCACCAACCAACCGATCATCCAAACAGGGGCGCCAACACTCACTAGAAGTGCTGTCAGCGTAGTTTTGGCGGATATTAAAAGGTCGGCTAATTTGTTGAGCGATAAGCCTAAGATGAGTCGTTTTTTTTGATTCATAGTTAGTAGAAGGAGACTCTTTATCACTGTTACTACGTCACGTTCTTTTAAGATCAGATCGTGTTGCTTATCTCAGCTCTTTTCTGCAAGAATTTTCAGGTTCTCTAAACCCATCTCGAAGTCTGGTCCTATCATGCTATCAATCATAAGAGCAACGTAACGATTAATCGGATTATTGTCTACTGTCCCTTCATCCCGCCAAGTAACGATTGAACCGTTTGCGGTAGGCTTAATTTCTACTGCGCCATTTGAGCCCCTATCAAAATCTGGAAAATAAATACGATAAAGAACCCTTTTGTTATGCTCCAACTGGGTTATCTCAATTTCACCATTACCCTCAGTTTCACTTTTCCACTCAGATCGCATGCCTATAGCCCTATCAGGCCCAAAAAAATCGAGTTCCATATCTGGGTCTCGTTTGAACCATACCCCCCACTTGCTCCATTCTTTTAAATCAACAACATAGGGGTAAATTTCGGATGGCTGTGCATTAATAACAATCGTTCTTTCAACGCTGTAGTCTTTCGAAATAAAGAAGCTTGTGATTACGAAAAGTGTAATCAGCACGCCCACTACCACTAAAAGTTTTTTCAATACACTCATCTGAGAATCCCAATCCAAGTTAGCCATCCAAATATAACATTTGATTAACATTTGTCACCTAAAGATTAAGCTCCTTGGAACACATGAAATCCTTATATCTATCGCAAGACACCCAACCTCGACAAATAGAAGGTTGGGTGTCTTGCTAACTCCTTACTAGCAACTTCCTATCGTAGGTGTCTCGGCAAGTGGCTGGTAATCGCTCAATTTACAAAAGCTTCGATTGGGTGTCTCGCTACACTTTTTTACTTGCCCCCTAACTACAAAATTGGCTTCGACAAGCGTTAAAATGGGTGTCTTCGTACAGGGACTCATACAACAACAAACAAAATTTTAAATAATTTTACTATTTCATCACAAAGACTATTAATCACACTGTCATTCTAAAATATCTTGTGTAATATGGAGTTATGTTATCAAAACGTACCTCGAATTAGAGGTTCAATGTATAGCGCTATCAATCGCAACACTTCGCTTTCTTTTTATATTTCTATCGATATTCAACTATCGCTTTTTGACAGGAGTTTATAGGAAATGGCAGATCAGAGTTCACGTTACATCAGTAACTTAACACGCGATACCTATGCGCTTATCCTCGCAGGAGGTAAAGGGTCAAGGTTGCACGAGCTCACCACGTGGCGTGCCAAGCCAGCACTTTACTTTGGTGGTAAATTTAGAATTATCGACTTCCCTCTTTCGAATTGTGTTAATTCAGGCATCAGGCGAATAGGTGTTGTCACACAATACAAGTCCCACTCTCTCATCCGACATTTAGTCAGAGGCTGGGGCCACTTCAAGAAAGAGCTTGGTGAATCCGTTGAAATTTTACCCGCTTCTCAGCGTTTTTCCGACAACTGGTACGAAGGTACTGCCGACGCTGTTTTTCAGAATATCGATATAATCCGAGATGAGCTTCCTAAATATGTGATGATCCTTTCCGGCGACCATATCTATCGAATGGATTATGGCGATATGCTTGCAAAGCACAAGGAATCTGGTGCCAAAATGACCGTTTCCTGTATGTCAGTCCCCGTGGAAGAAGCGGCGGGCGCTTTTGGCGTAATGTCAGTAGACGAAAATTATCGCATTATCGGATTCGAAGAGAAGCCTGCCAATCCCACCCCTCTTCCCAATGACCCGTCTCGATGCTTGGCCTCAATGGGTAATTACGTCTTTGATACCGAATTTCTCTTCGAGCAACTACGTGTAGATTCAGAGAATATGGGCTCTCAACGGGATTTTGGTAAAGATATCATTCCATCTATAATTGCTGATCATCCCGTATACGCTTTTCCCTTCGAACAGAGTGGTAGCGACAACGCCTATTGGCGAGACGTGGGTACAATAGATTCTTTCTGGGAAGCGAATATGGAAATGGTCGCCCCGGTTCCGCAACTTAATTTGTACGATAGAAAATGGCCAATTTGGACTTATCAAGAGCAACTGCCTCCAGCGAAGTTTGTATGGGAAGACCACGATAGACGGGGTGAAGCAATTAACTCTGTGGTTTCAGGTGGCTGCATAATTTCCGGTTCCACACTGCGCTCGTCTATCTGTTTTTCTAATGTGCGCGTGCACTCTTACGGTCTCATCGAGGACGCAGTAATCCTTCCCGACGTTGAAATTAAACGTCACTGCAAGTTGAAGAAAGTAGTAATCGACCGCGGTTGCGTTATTCCAGAAGGCACTACCATTGGCTACGACAACGAACAAGACAGAGCTCGTGGTTTCCGTGTATCAGAAAAAGGCGTGGTTCTTGTTACAAGAGAAATGCTTGGACAACCCGTTGGTGGCCTAAGCCCCACTAAAAAGTCTGATTAAAAAGCCTTAGCCTTGATTTTGGCGCATTAGCGCCAAAATTAAGTTATAAACTAGCAATTCCATTTCGTTAGCGTATCTTTGATAAAAGCGGCAACCCTCTCTGGGTGCTCCAAAGGAAACATATGCCCGCCATCTAGAACAACGTGTTCTATATCATTGTGCTTTATCAATCGAGAAACCATTTCTGGCTTGCATACCCTACTCTTGCTTCCGGTAGCTAAAATAGCCGGGCACTTCAACTTCCTTTTATACTTTCCAAGATCATGCGGTATATTTTGAAACAGCGCAGCCTCAACGTCAGCGCGAAAGGTCAGTGATATGGCGTCACCTTTTACTGCGGTAACCGACTTAACATAGTCCCTTACACACCGCCTATCCATGTCTTTAAATAGGGCTTTACTGTGAAAATACGACTCCATATCAGTGCTTTTTGGCCACCGCGTTTTGCGTGTTTGTGCAAGCTTGGCAGGCGTCAACTTATTGATAAGCGGTGTATGCTTTGCAACTCTAAAGAAGTAACTTAGCGGGCCAACCACCAAAGGTGGGTCAAACAAGATTATCCCTCTAAATAACTCTGGTGCTTCGCAAGCCGCCATGTAAGTAATGACGGCGCCGAATGAGTGTCCTACCCCAAATACACCACGAGGGTCTTTGTTTTCTTTTTTTACGTGCTTAATGAGCTCTTGAACTTGGTTTCGCCAATTGCCGTTAACTGGCAGCGTGGGATCATGACCAAAACGCTCAACGTGCAACCGATTAAAGTTATCCGGCAGTGCGGAAAACATCGCATTATAACTTCCTGCGGGAAATCCGTTTGCATGGGCAAAGTGGAAACTTAATTCTGTTGAAGACACCAAAGACTCCCTCAAATGTAGAACAAATAAGGGGCTTTAAATCAGCCCCTTAGGAGAAAGTAATGATACTACTACAAGCCCCTAGCTTCTGCCATTTCCCAATCTTTTACTATTTTAGTGCTTGTCCATAGAAACACGGCAATAGAAATGGCATAGGGTATCACTAAATAGATAAGTGCCTGTCTAAGCGCTTCTGTTTCGCCCAAAGAAGGCACTAAAGCTTGGCTAATGATACCTGTTAATGTAGGTCCGCCGCCCAATGCAATTATGTTCAGCACAAAGAAAAAGAGTGCAGTAGACATCGCCCTTACATTTAGTGGTGCAAGGGTTTGCGCCATAGCGAAACTAGGGCCTAAATAAGAACCACTGGTGAATAAAAGTAGCGCCATTAGTGCAACTGACATCCATAAATCTTGCACCTGAAGCGATATATAAAATGCCGGAACGCCAATTATCAAGGCTATAGCAGGAAGCAGCGCATACGCTTTTTTGTTGTGCTTACCCCAGCGGTCTGCAATGTAGCCACCTAACCATACACCAAGGGCATAAGCGGTGCCGTTGATGATACCAAACACGATAAGCAACTGCGTAATATCCAACCCTGCGAAGGCGCGAACGTAATAATCGATGACCCACGTGGAAATGGCATAATTTCCAAAAGAGCCAAATGAAATGCCCAGTGCCATTCCCCACCAAGTAGGTATTCTAAGCAAGGTTTTTAACGACGACTTCACGCTTGGTTTATTGGCCGCATCTCCACCAGGGGCAGATGCTGTTCTAGAAGGCTCCTTTACCGTAAATTTTAGTAATATTGCAAGAATGACCCCAGGTATACCGACACTGTACATGACGGTACGCCAGTCAGCTGAGCCACCTTGCAAAAAGAAGGCAGAGGCAAAAAATGCCAACATAACGCCAAACGGTATACCTAACGAGTAGATAGCGAGTGCACCGGCCCTTTTTTCTTTAGGAAATAGGTCTGAAATGATGCTGTGCGACGGTGGACTCCCTCCCGCCTCTCCAATACCTACACCAATTCGTGCGATGGCAAGCTGCATATAGTTAGCTGCCAAGCCCGAAGCTGCGGTAAACCCGCTCCACAGCGTAAGCGAAATTGCAATAATGTTAACGCGGCTATAACGGTCAGCAAGCCACGCAATGGGGATACCCATTACCGTATAGAGAAGAGCAAAATAGATGCCCTTTAGCCACCCCAACTGGGCATCATCCAAACCTAAGTCTGCTTTAATGAACGGGGAAAGGATGCCAATAATCTGTCTATCGATAAAGTTAAACGCGTAGACCAGGGTCAATATGAATAAAACGTAGTTCCGGTAACTTCTAGATACCCCAGCTTCTGCAGCAGGAACACCTTCAACATGAGTATGGGCCATAACAGTCCTTTTAAGTGACGATATGTCCAGTCTACGCATCAGGTAAAAAAATAGACAACTAATTGTTACTTATTTGTAAACATAACGAAAATTACTAAGTCAGGCTTTCCGTCAGACAGCGCTTAGGGTACGATTATATCTATACAACTCATCAGACCAGACAAGTAAGCATGACAGTAGACGAATTGCTCAATATTCCCCAATTATCACAGACATCAGACAATACATGGCGCGTCGATGGTCTCATTATTCCGAAAACATGGGGGCAAGGCCGCACCGCATTTGGCGGTATTTCTGCGGGTATGCTTTATACAGCGGTAAAGCAGCAAGTCACTGATAATCGAGTATTGCGCTCTTTCACCACTAATTTTGTTGGGCCCTTGTCGTTAGAAACACCCTTTTCTATAGAAGTCACTTTGCTTAGAACGGGTAAAAACGTTTCTCAATTCACCGCTCACGCGATGCAAGAAGGTAAAAGCTGTGTTTTTTCTCAGGCGTGTTTTGGTGTGGCCAGGGAATCTGGCATTCGCGTCGAAAATACCGAGAAACATGACTTACCTCTTCCCACTAAAGCTAAATTTATTCCACAAATTCCAAAGATTACACCTAAATTTTTGCGTTACTTCGATTTAGCCATTGAGGATGGCGGCATTCCTTTCACTCGCAGGAAGACCAGCCACTACGATGGATTTATGCGTTTTAAACACGCTCCAGAAGCCATTACTGATGCCCACATTATCACCATGATTGACGCGTGGCCGCCGACCCTTCTGCAGATGATGAAGTTACCTGCGCCAGCCAGCACGGTAAGTTGGAATTTAGAATTTATTCATCCTCACAAACCTGTAAGCCCGACGGACTGGTTTGGCTATAAGGCGCGAACTCGACAGGCGGCTGACGGATATGGACACACTGAGGCGACGATTTGGGACAAGGACAACGAAGTCATTGCCATAAGCAGACAGACCGTAGCTGTATTCGATTAACAGCTACGCACTTCCTTGAAGCGCAAGGTGCGCTTCAAGTTAATACAACATAAACGCGTTAGGATTAAACAAAGATATAACTGAAATACACTGTAAATTAGTAATATCTAATGCGTCTTCTAAATCTTCTCGGTTTAATGACAGCGCTTCATGCTGTTCAGGCTTCAGATTGTGATAGCTTGGATAAATCTCAGGGTTAACGTTATCGAGCGCTAAGACGTAAGAAAGCTGTAAGATCTTATCTTCAATCCCCGTCGCGTTCTCTTCACCCTTATGAATGTTAGCAATAGGCGTATGTATAGAGCTAGGAATGCCCCACTTCTCTATGAGCTTTGCAGACAGCTCAGCATAAGTAAAACCAAGAACACCGAACTGCAGTTCAGCTGGACTCACACGAGTGTTAAAGGCCTGACATCGTGTTGCTGACTCCGGTAGTAACGAAACCGTTACCAACTCGCCAATGTTATGCAGCAAACCAGCGACAAAAAGCCGTTCGGGCTCGCGAATATTGCGCATATCTGCAAAATATTTAGCTAAGAGACCGCACGACACACTCTGTTCCCAGAATTTGTCTAAATCAATTAACTGACCGTCGATATCGCTAAACGCCTGACTTACGCCATAGGCAAGCGCAAGGTCATAAGTGGAGCGCGTGCCCACAACTTGAATCGCTCGCGACACAGTATCTATTTTATTTGGAAATCGATATAACGCAGAGTTTGCAACCCGTAACAATTGGGTCGCTAGCGAAGGGTCGAAAGCGATAATATCGCCGATATCATCAATACTTGAAGCTTCGTCGTCCATACAAGCTTTAAGTCGGGTAACCGAGTCTGGTAAAACGAAGAGATTTTCCGCTTTCGAAACTAGTTCTTCTAAATTCATTCGTGCACTCTCATTAATGCCGCCGTTGTCAATGTAGCGTTCAAGGCACCTCCATTCGCCTTCTCATTTGTAGGTATAGGCTTAAAAAACGGGTTGGTCAACAACAACTCTCTAGTAAAAAAGTATGATTTCTATAGATATCATAACGTTACTAAAACTCTATATTATTCGTAATGTGAGTATCTTTAACGCTTTGTCTCGAACTGTAAGCAAAGTTCTACCCGATTAGGCGTCGCCATCGACCGATATCAACACTATTTCTTTAAGTACCGTATTATAACTTGTCGTTCTAAATTCCATACCCATAATTGTAAAACAAAGAAAAACTTAGGGTAATTACCTAAAAGAATTAGATTTTCTAGGGCGTGTAGTCTTGTTCACTATCCCTGTTAGAATAGAAAATTGTGCTAGCATGTGCACAATCGCAGCTATGTCGCTTCGACATTAATTCTAATAAAGTTAAAAATCACTATCATGTTAAATGTTGTAATTATTGGCTACGTGTGGCCTGAGCCAAATTCATCGGCAGCGGGCCAGAATATGCAATCGATTATTACCCGCTGTGTGGCCAATAAATTCAATGTGTCATTCCTAACTGCTGCATCTGAAAGTGAGCATAAATCAGACTTAGCGACGTTTGGTGTAGATTCCTATCCAATTGCACTAAATTGCACTTCATTCAACGTGTTAATTGAGAAATTAAAGCCTGATGTTGTTATTTTCGACCGATATATGACGGAAGAACAGTTTTCTTGGCGGGTGAAAGAAAGCTGTCCCGATGCGGTACGTATTTTAAATACCGAAGATTTACATAGCCTTCGCCAGGCAAGGCATAACGCCGTTAAACAAAGCGGCGATGCTAAAGATGCAGAGTTAAATAGCGAACTCGCGCAAAGAGAAATAGCAGCCATACTACGAAGTGATCTTACACTGATTATTTCTGAGCCGGAAATGGCACTTCTTACGGAATATTATGGTGTGCCAAAGACACAGCTTCATTACCATCCTCTGGTTATAGGGGAATCGCCATCATATTCAGCGCCCTTTGAAGCGCGATCGCATTTTGTCCATATCGGAAATTTCCGCCATGCACCAAACTGGGACGCAGTTCTGCAACTTAAACAGAATATCTGGCCCGCCATTAAAAAAGCACTTCCCCATGCAGAGCTTCACATTTACGGAGCCTATCCCCCTAAAAAGGCGACTCAGCTTCACAATGATAAACAAGGTTTCTTAGTAAAAGGTTGGGCAGAAGATGTTACGTCTTTAATGGCTGGCGCAAAACTCTTGATTGCCCCCTTGCGCTTTGGCGCAGGCATCAAAGGCAAATTACTCGACGCAATGCGTTGCTCCACGCCATCGATTACTACTTGGGTAGGTGCAGAAGGAATTATCCCTTCAGGCAAAAGTGAGGATGATAAAGGCAGACAGCAGCCTGATGTATGGCCAGGCGCGCTGTGTAGTACCGATATCTCAAAACCAGAGGTTATTGAGGATTACGTTAATCAAGCTGTGTCGCTTTACACCAACAAGGACATCTGGGAATCAGCAAGCCTTCAAGCAAAGAGAGTGCTCGACATGTTTAGCGCTAAGCAGCCCGATATGTTATTAACAGATAAAATAATAAGCTTGAAAAACGATATCGAGGCACACAGAAAATCCTTGTTTATGCAAAGTCTACTATGGCATCAGACATTAAGCGCCAGTAAGTACATGAGTCAGTGGATAGAAGCGAAGAACAGATAAGGAAGTATAAGCTTATTCACTACAGGGCTTTCAGTTTAGCTATTACCGACTTTATTCCATTTCCACGAGATTGGCTTAAGTAACGCTCTAACTGACAGCGAGATAAATACTGTTCATAATCAAAATTTCTGCGCTGCTGCTTGGTCAAAGCATTCGCTTTTTCCAGTAACACCGCAAGCACACCGCGAATTACCTTACTTGGAGAGTAAGCCATAACGCTTACTTCGGTTTGAGAAAAAGCAATCCATACTGGGCTTTCACATCCTTCAACCGCATTTTTTTCGTTTCTCGCATCTTCTGGCAATGGCGCTAGCGCTTTACCCGATAACATCAGTGTTCGAGTGAAGTCATCCCAGCCCTTCGCATCAGCGAGCGATTGTGCAAGAGGTAATAGCGTATCTACAGAAGTCATAAAAAACCGAATTAATCGACGTTTAATTCCGCGGCCAGGTCTTCAGCGGTCATCACCAAATTTTCAACATCGCTTGTGGTTGGAAACATAACAAGCTCAACACCATTTTTCTCCAAACCGGGTAGCCATGTTTGCTTAAACTCGTCCAGAGCGATATTGACACATTGACCGACTATGTCGTTCATACTCACAAACTTCTGCGTCAAATCCTTATGTGGAAAAACGGGTAATTGCACGTTTCCCCCCCCTTCGAACATCACAAATCCCTCGGTGCCTTGCACCAGCCAGATTTCATTCGTCTTAGCGATATAACTCACCACTAGCTCTTGTCGTTCTTCAGCACTTAGCTTCAACGCTTGTTCGATGACAGCATCACTTAACTTGTCTGCAATGGTTTCTGGAAACACGTGTTTTTACCTATCTTTAAATTTGCCGCAAGTATACCCGCACCATGATTAGGTGCAATGCAATAAACGCGAAAAAATCCCGCACGCTCTACCCTTTGTAAAGACACCCATGATAAAGTCATTGAACAACGTTTTACAAAGACACCCACGATTACCATGTAAGAAAGACATACAAAGTAACGTTACATAAAATCAATGACACAACTGCCAATACAACGCGAAGAACAGTAAGCCATGCGAAATCTTTTCCCTGCTCTTAAGCAAGACACCCAAGCAAGCCATACTGCTTTAGAAAATACGTTCCCCTTTTCGATTTATCACCACAAACACCGGTTTAATAAGACAGCGTATTGCGCGGTACTTTCAATTATGAAGGAATTTCATCAAACGTCCGCTGATGTAATAAAGCAAGCAAGAGATACAGATGTAACGCTAGCTCAAATAGTCACGATGATTGACAGCAAGACGGTGTTGACGGCTATTAGCGAAGATATCCATACGCTAGAAGCAAAAAGCCAACTATTAAGTGAAACACATGACGCGCTTTACATAGACACCCACCCGCTTTACATAGACACCCATGCCAATTACAAAGACACCCACGTTAATTCAAGTTTTTCACCTACCTTTAATTCGCCAACAACCTCTGCGATAGCTGCCATCTACGTTTGGCTCGGCTCATCCATGGGGGCAAATATCATTGCAAGAAGATTAAACGAAATGGAGCAAGCTATTCCTACTCATTACTATCAAGCCATGTCCGAATGTGCGAAATCGTGGGTGTCTTTCAAACAAAATGTCGATGCATTCCTGCCAGAACTGGCTCTCAATAATGAAAACGTTGTGGATGATATCGTGCAGGATGCTAACGCTTGGTTCGAATACTTAATTAATTTAGGCGTGCAGTTTCAAGCAAAGCCTTCTTCAAACAATGTTAGAGTTGATCCGCTTTAGCGGATACCTCTACCTAACAAGCTTTGCTTTTTAAACCCCTCTCTGACGAAAGCTATAAATAAACTTAATCTATACAATCTGCTGGATACATTAAGATATGAGTGTCTGGGCATTAAGGACTTCCTGGCTTTCTGGTAAACTCACATCAACTTGAAACAACCGACAAACGAAACATGAAAGTAATTTCTTTTAACATAAACGGTATCCGCGCGCGACTGCACCAGCTTCAAGCACTTATAGATGCCCATCAACCAGATGTCATCGGCTTACAAGAGATTAAGGTTCATAACGAACAATTCCCGGTAGATGCCGTTGAAGCGATGGGCTACAAGGTTTATTTTCACGGGCAGAAAAGCCATTACGGCGTTGCGTTTTTGGTAAAGAAAACACCAATTTCTGTGTCAATGGGTTTTCCTACTGACGACGATGAGGCTCAACGTCGCATGATCATCCTAAAAACCACGGATGATGCGGGAGACCCCGTTACCATACTGAATGGCTATTTCCCTCAGGGCGAAAACGAAAAACACGAGACGAAATACCCCGCAAAGCGTAAGTTTTATAAAGACTTAATGACTTATTTAAACGATAACCACACGCCCGATGAAAAAATTATTGTTATGGGCGACGTCAACATTTCTCATACCGACCTAGATATTGGTATTGGCGAAGACAATCGCAAACGCTGGTTAAGAACAGGTAAATGTAGTTTCTTACCCGAAGAGCGTGAATGGCTGAATACGGTTATAAACTGGGGTTTTGAAGATAGTTTTCGCTCACTAAACCCAGAAACCAATGATCGGTTTTCTTGGTTTGACTATCGTTCAAAAGGGTTTGACGACAACCGAGGTCTTCGAATCGACCTAATTTTGGCTTCAAAACCCTTACATGCAAATCTCAGTGATGCTGGGATTGATTACGAACTCAGAGGCATTGAAAAGCCCTCTGATCACGCACCTATCTGGGCTGATTATAAAAACTAGGTGCCAGAAAAACGCGTGATAGCCACAGCCGAGGAGTAAATGTGAGTACACTACAAGTCTTAGCTTTTTTAGTTTATGGCGCTTTTTTGTTGGGCGCTTTTAAACAAATCGACTTCGCTCACTTTGTCAAAAATAAAGATCAGCAACATCTCATTTTTGGTACTGCAGCTTCTTTGTTTGTGCTGTGGCTTTTTAAAGCGGGTATTTACGAAGGCTTAGATGTGCATTTTCTGGGCCTGTCGGTACTTACGCTAATGCTAGGTTTTCGTAACGCAATTATTGCGTCTTTTATTGCGTTACTCGGTGCAAGCGCAATTGGGTACGGTGCTTGGGAGAATTTCGGTGTCAACGGGTTACTCGGTACTGTGCTTCCCATAGGTATCACATACCTCTTTTATATGTTGTCTTTCCATCGCATACCGCGGCAGCTGTTTGTTTATATATTCGTTTGCGCTTTCTTCCCCGCAGCACTTTCCATAGCGTTAAAAACCCTCGCCCTGGGCACTTTTTATTACGCAGAAGGGGTGTATTCTTGGGATATTGTCTTTGACAATTATATTTTGCTTGTGCCCCTTTTGGTTTTCCCTGAAGCATTACTTAATGGCATGGCGATAACCATATTGGTAATCTACCAACCGACCTGGGTTTACACCTTTCACGATAAATTCTATCTCGATAACTAGAGCGAGTTAATATAATCAATTCGACTAATAGTTAATAAAGCTTTTCTAATTTTCATCTATTCTTATCTTATTGAGGAGAAGGTAGGCAAATATGCAGATAGAAACGTTTGAAATTCAATGTGCTGACACAGCAGAGCTTGGAACCCACGTCTCTGCAATATTCGAAAAAAGAGAGCCATCATTAGTTATTGGTTATGGTAATTCCCAGCTCCCGTTTGCAGAAATACAAGCGTCGCTTACCCCATATCAATTTCCTTTTCTAGTATCTAGCTCTTGCCTAGGCTCCCTGCTTTGCGACAGTCAAACTGTAAAAGCTAACTGCGATCTTGCTTTTTTCTGCGTGTTTGACGATGAAGGCGCGTATGGCGTAGGCAGTGCCAGTCTAATTGAAGATAGCCCCTTTAAGGGGGGCGCTAACGCTCTGCTAAGTGCGCTTGAAAGCGCAGGCCGTCCTTACGAAAGTCCGGCTTTAATTTGGTGCGCCCTTCCCCCAGGAGAAGAAGAGAGAATTCTTGAAGGTTTCGCCAGCGTGGTAGGTGAAAATGTTCCCATTTTTGGCGGCTCAATGGCCGACAATACTGTACAAGGTAACTGGAATACCGTGACTTTAGACACTATGGGCCCACAAACCCTCGCAGTTGTCGCTATGTACCCATCTACCCCGTTAGGTCTAAGCTATAGTTCAGGTTATAAGCCCACGGATACTGAGTTTTGTGTATCTAAAGCTCATGGAAGACAGCTTATGGAACTCGACGGTATACCAGCCAGCTACGCATACAATAGCGCAACGAATAACCTCATTGAAAAACAAGTCAATGGAGGGCAGATTCTAGGGCTTACCTCTTCAGCCCCTCTAGGTCGTCCAGTTGCGTTAGAAAATGGGGCGATAAATTACCTTTTGTGCCACCCCGATTCGGTAAACGAGAACGGCGCACTTAATGTGTTCTCCGAGGTGAAAGAAAACGACAGTTTAGTGTTGATGGAGGGGAGTATCGCAAGCCTTACGTCTCGTGCTCAACGTGTTATCAATAATGCCATTATGTTATTGCCCGAAAACAGAAAGCCCGTGGGTGTGCTTATGATTTATTGTGCGGGCTGCCGACTCATGGTTGGAGATGAAATCAAACAGATGCTTTTTTCACTGCAAAAGGAGTTTGCCTCGCTACCAATATGTGGCCCTTTTACCTTCGGCGAGCAAGGTCGCTTTCTTGATGGCAAGAATAGACACGGTAATCTTATGATATCAGCCATAGTATTTTCTCAATGAACAGAGATTACGAAAATGTTTTAGAAGACCTAGCCCTTGTTTATCGACTTAAACAACAGGCTGAGGCGCACAAAAAAGAAACCGACGCCTTGCTTGAAGGGACTCATGCGTTGCTGACGGCCGAAAATGAACAAGACCTTTACGTGAAAATGTTTGAGGTATTTAAGGGGCTTTATAATTACGAAGTGTGCTTTGTGCTTGAAAACAGTGGGCCAAAGCGAATGAAATGTATTAATAGTACGCACAGTCCGCTGCTAAACACCATCTGGAACATAGACGACACCCTTTCTCGCGCGGTTAAGAGCACACCTATCGCATTATTTAACATTAGGCACCAGCCTACGTGGCAACAGCACCTCGACCTCTTCGACTCGCCCATTACTTCAGTACTTTACTGCCCGTTTAAAGTGCATCAACAGCAAGCCGTTATTGTATTTTGCCATCAGTCCTTGGGGTATTACACGCAAGAATATGTAGAGATGGCTAACCGCTATCGTACGTTTACAGAACAAATCGCTATGGGCATGCAGGCTAAGATGATGGCGCTGGAAACCGTCAGGCTTAAAGAAGAAAAAGCGCAGGTCGAAAAAAGCTTAATTTATTCTGAAAAAATGGCTTCACTCGGGCTTTTAGCTGCGGGCGTCGCCCATGAAATCAACAACCCCATAGCCTTTATTAACAGCAATATTCACTTTTTGAAAAATGTGATCCCCGCCTTGTTGAATATGCAAAACATTGTAGAAAAGCTCGCAAAAAGCGAAAACGAAGAAGAAAGAGCCAAGCTCAAAAGCGACGCTATTGCATGGCAAACGCAGCATAAATTGGCGTCTCTAGTGGACGAAATTAAAGATATTTGCGACGAATCAGAGGATGGATTAAATCGAGTGACGGATATCATAACGAGTTTGCGTTCGTTCTCCCACGATGCCGACATCCCTGATGACGAGACAATAGACGTTAATAACTGTGTTAACCACGCTCTGAGGCTAGTAAACAGCGAGCTTAAGCACAGGATCAAGATCCACCAAAAACTAGGCAACGTTTCACCAATTAAAGGAAAAACAGGTAAGTTAAATCAGGTACTTGTTAATCTGTTCGTCAATGCAGCGCAGGCCATGGAAGAAGGAGATTCGCTCACTATCACGTCGTTTAATGAAGCTAAAAGTCAAAGTGTTGTGATTACTGTTGAAGACACGGGATGTGGAATAGAAAAGCACGCGCTTCAAAAAATGTTTGAGCCCTTTTATACAACCAAACCCACCGGCAAAGGGACGGGGTTAGGGCTTTATATTTCATTTTCTATCGTAGAAGCCATGGGGGGAACCATTAGCGTGGAAAGCGAAGTTAACGTTGGCACTACCTTTACCCTTTCCTTCCCAGCCGTCATTGAACATAAAAAAACCGCACAAACGTGCGGTCCGAATACATTAGGCGAAAAATCTTAATTTTTTAAGGCTTTTTATCAAACAAAATATCCATAACATCAGAAAGTTCGCCTTTCCCTTCACGGATTTCTTCTTCCGTTAGCCCTGCGATTTCATGTGGAAACACAAGCCACTCGTCACTTTCGTTAACATAGTAATCCGGTACGATATCAGTGGTGTTGTTCTGGGGCTTATACCACGGACATGCAATACGTATATCTTTAGGCATGTTCAAGCGCATAAGCTTATTAATTTGCTTAATTAGCGCATCAACGCTGCGGCCAGAATCGAAAACATCGTCAACAATCAATAACTTGTCATCAGCGTTCGCGTTTTCAACCAAATAGTGCAAACCGTGAACACGGATTTCTTTTGATTGTTTGTTGATACCGTAATAAGACGATGTACGCACAGCAATGTGATCAGTAGACGTGTTCTTAAATTCAAAGAATTCTTGAACTGCGATCCCGATTGGAGCACCACCACGCCAAATACCGATAATAAAGTCAGGGCGGAAGCCATCTTCATACACCTTTGCCGCTAAGCGAAAGGAATCCTGTAGAAGCGATTGCGAGGTGATAAAATTCTTGTTCATGACGTCTCACTGGGCAAAATTTAAAAGACCGCGAGTATAGTGAATTTCGCACTAATTTGCACGGCTAATTCAAGGAATTATTCGTTTTGAAGCGCTTGTGAAGGCGCAATTTTCATCGCTTTTCGCGCTGGATATACACTGGCTATCACGCAAAGCAGCAAAGAAAGCAGAGTAATGCTAGCAATTTGTACTGCATCCATTTCTACAGGCAGTCCGCTTCCATCCGCAGCTAACGCCAAAGGCGAACCGATCAGATCCAAAAAGTTATTCAACTGTAAGGTGACGACAATGCCTAAGATTAATCCAATCCCCGCACCTTTTAACCCATTGAATAGCCCGTTGAGCACGAAGATCCACATAATAGTTGTTGGCACCATACCCTGGGTTTGAAGCACCGCAATATCTCCCTGCTTTTCGGTGACTACCATTACCAGCGCAGACACGATGTTAAACGCGGCCACTGCGATAATGAGTAAAAGCATGAGTGTCATCATGTTCTTTTCCATCTTAACCGCATCGAATAGTGGCCCCTGACGTTCACGCCAGGTTCTAACGTTGTTTGCAAAGACACCCATCGTATCGGTGAGATAATTGACAACCGACAAATAGTCAAATGCATCATTTAAAAAGAGGCGAAGTGACTGTCCGTTTCCTTTAGGGTCGCGCATTAAACGGTTCACATCGTGAAGGTTCATGTACATCACCTTATCGTCCATTTGCGACCCCATATCGAAGACACCCACCACAGTAACAAGTCGCTGACTGGGCATGCGACCAAAAGGCGTATAAACACTAGCCCCGGCCACCATGACACGTAATCTATCACCCACTCTCACATCCAATTTTATGGCAAGCGCACGACCAATTATTGCGGCAAAACTACCTTCCTTTAAGTCGTCAAATCGCCCTTGCTCCATATGGCTTGCAACCAAGGTATGCGCCAACATCACCCCAGGTTCCACACCGTGTACTTGCACACCTCTCAGTTCAGAGCGAGATTGCACAACGGCTTCTGCTTCTCTATAAGCCATGCTGGCTACAACACCATCGATGGGTGTCTTGCTAATTTCATCTAAAGTAACGTACTGCTGTTGAGGCACATTTTCGTTGGGTGTCTCGCTAAGACTTCCACTATTAAACGTGGGTGTCTCGCTAATTCTTGATGTTGCAGTGGGTGTCTCTGTAACTCCAGTCGAGTTGCTGACGGTTGAACTATTTTGCGTGGGTGTCTTTCCAACGTTGTTGTTATTTTGTGTGGGTGTCTTCGTAATTTCGATGGGTGTCTTGCTAAGGTCGATATTTGAAGTGGGTGTCTCTGTAATTTCGATATGGGGCACTATGCCTAAAATGCGTTGTTTCAACTGCCCTTCTAGGCCGTTCATTACCGAAACTACAATGATAAGGGCCATCAGGCCAAGTGCGATGCCGGCCACCGAGAAGCGATTTATAAAAGAGACAAAACTGGTTTGGCTTTGTTTGCTAGATTTGGCATAACGATAGGCAATGAATGCAGAAAGAGGATAAAACATAGCGCCTTGCTTTTCAGTAATACGGTAATCTGCCTCACGTTTGGCTATGCTTAACGAATGAAAAATTCAGATAAGTAGCCCAAAGGCGAGATGACGGGCTAAGCCCAAAATAGTAAAGTGGCTATACTACGTGTAAGCTACTGGCTGCACAAGAATTAGTGGCAGAGGAATGATGTGAGCGAACTAAGCCTAGAACAAAAACAAGCCCAATTCGATGAATACTTCTCAATAGCACATTGTATTAATGCAAACGTGCGTCCTTTAGATATTGATGAAACCGTACCCGATGAGGATGCACTGGAAGATTCGATGCCTTATGCCTTTCGTATTGCTAGCGAAATGGCGGCATTAGAGGCCCAGGCAATTCGACCGCTACGAAATCTTGGCGATCATGCGGAAACCTTAGCTGAATACCTAAATCATCAATCCAGAAAAATAGACCTGATGATGTCATTTGTCCTGCATCAACAAGATGAGCCAGAGCACCGCTTTAAAACGGTAAAATTAGGTGGTGGCGGTGTGATAATCGCATCCAAAGAGGCAATGGAAGTAGGTACCAAAGCTGAACTCAAGCTTTTCCTTGACGCCGAAGCCGCAGCTATTTTTTGTTATGGCGAAGTTATTACTTGCGAGCAGGTTGAAGATAGTTACCATATCGCTTTCATTTTTAATTCGATACGAGAGCAAGATCAGGAGCTTTTGGTTCGAGCAAGTTTGCACATTCAAACCCAACAGCTAAGAAAACGGTCGAAAGAAAGAAAAGCGGGATCCTAACAGGCCTTCGCATCAGTATATAAGCCGTAAAATCAAACTTGCATGTAAAAAACAGGACGTCATGACTGCCACTTTATTATCGCTACCATTACCTGCGCCTAAAAAAGAAGCCTCATCACAAGATCACAAACACTGGGGCCAACTTCAAGGCAGCAGTGCGGCGCTATGCATCAGCCAAGCACTTAGCCAATACAAAGGCCCAATTGTATTAATCACCGCCGACACGCCCTCGGCCATGAAGCTTGAAAAAGAAATTGCGTTTTTCCTAAGCGAAGATACAAAAAATACGCCTATTACACTTTTCCCCGACTGGGAAACGCTGCCTTATGATTCATTTTCTCCTCATCAGGATATTGTTTCACAGCGTCTTGAAACTCTGTTTCGTTTTACACAGCAAGTAGATGGGATTTTTATTGTTCCCGTTAATACCCTGATGCAGCGCCTTGCGCCTACTGATTATTTAGCAAAATACTTACTTATGCTAAATAAAGGCCAAACGTTAGACAGAGACCAGTTCAGACGAAACTTAGAGCAAGCAGGCTATTTGCACGTTAGTCAAGTAATGAGCCACAGCGAGTTCTCGGTGCGCGGCAGCATTATCGACTTGTTTCCGATGGGCAGCGACCAGCCGTTTCGTATCGATTTGTTCGACGATGAAATTGATTCTATTCGTTATTTCGATACCGAAACTCAGCGCTCTGGCGAAGCGGTTAACGAAATCCGCTTGTTACCCGCGCGCGAATTTCCAACAGACAAAGAAGGTATCACTCTTTTTCGTCAGCAGTTTCTACAAAAATTCGATGCTAACAACGCCTCTGAAAGCGTATTTTCGCAGGTGAGCAAAGGCACAATGCCAAGTGGTGTGGAGTATTACCTCCCCCTATTCTTTGAAAAAACGGCGACATTATTTGACTACCTCCACCCTAAAAGTTTGCTTTTACTTCACGGTGACGTACAAGACGCCAGCGAATTTTTCTGGGCCGATGTGCAAGAGCGCTACGAGCAATACCGTTACAATTTAGCGCGCCCGTTACTTGCGCCTGATGAATTGTTTCTGCCTATTAACGAATTATTCGGTGCTATTAAGCAGTGGCCTCGCGCTTCGCTATCAAGCCAAGTGCTAGAAGAAAAATCGGGCACGACCAACCTGCAGTGCGCAAAACTTGATGACATCGCAATAAACTCGCAGAAAAAAGTTCCTGCCGAGCAACTTATTAAAACCGTTAAACAAGCAACCGACAACGGGGCGAAAGTACTGTTTTGTGCCGAAACCCAAGGTCGTCGAGAAGGATTGCTTACGGTGCTGGCCAAAGCCGGCATAAAACCCAAAATTGTCGATAGTTTTAGTGACTTTATTGCAAGTCATGACAGTATTGGTATTACGGTTGGTATGGTTGATAACAGTTTTCGCTGGCAGACGCCTGAAGGTGAACTGCTGTTTATCACCGAAACCGAGTTACTCGGCCAGAAAGTAAGTCAGCGACGCCTTCGCGATAAGCGTTCCGCCACTGACGAAAGCGCTATTATCCGCAACTTAGCCGAACTTTCCATCGGTCAGCCTGTGGTACACCTCGACCACGGTGTTGGTCGCTATTTAGGGCTTCAAACCTTGGATGCGGGCGGCGTTACCACCGAATACTTGTGCATTGAATACGCTAAGCAATCAAAATTATACGTCCCCGTTGCGTCGCTACATCTGATCTCTCGCTATACAGGCGGCGATGCCGATAGCGCCCCTGTCAGCTCGTTAGGCTCTGATGCGTGGAGCAAAGCGAAACAAAAAGCAGCTGAAAAAGTGAGAGACGTGGCCGCAGAACTGCTAGATGTGTACGCCCGTCGCGCTGCAAAGCCTGGCTTTGCTTACAACATAAACTGGGATGACTACCAAGCCTTTTCAGACAGCTTTCCGTTTGAAGAAACGCCCGACCAGGCGCAAGCGATTGCTGCGGTTATGCACGACATGGGCAGTCCGTCAGCAATGGACCGTTTGGTATGCGGTGATGTTGGCTTCGGTAAAACCGAGGTTGCTATGCGAGCCGCCTTCCTAGCCGCAAATGCCGGCAAACAGGTAGCAATATTGGTACCCACCACCTTGCTTGCGCAGCAGCATTACGAGAACTTTAAAGATCGCTTCGCCGCCTGGCCTTTTGAAATTGAAGTGATGAGCCGCTTTGTAAGCGGTAAAGCGCAAAAGTCGGTGGTAGAGCGCATCGGTGAAGGTAAAGTCGACATCGTTGTAGGCACACACAAACTGCTTTCCAGCGATATAAAATACAAGGATTTAGGCCTTGTTATTATTGACGAAGAGCACCGATTTGGCGTACGTCAAAAAGAGAAACTTAAGTCCCTTCGCGCCGATGTAGATATTCTTACACTAACCGCCACGCCTATTCCACGTACGCTGAACATGGCGCTATCCGGCATGCGCGATCTATCGATTATCGCTACCGCACCGGCCCGTCGCCTTTCTATTAAAACCTTCGTGCAACAGCGCAACAAAGCGGTGATCCGCGAGGCAATAATGCGTGAAATTCTGCGCGGCGGTCAGGTTTACTTCCTTCATAACGAGGTAGACAGCATTGCGCGAACGGCCGAAGAAATTGCTGAAATTGTGCCCGAGGCCCGCATTGCTGTAGGTCACGGTCAAATGCGCGAGCGCGACTTAGAAGCGGTGATGAGCGATTTCTATCATCAGCGTTACAACGTATTGGTGTGTACGACCATTATTGAAACGGGTATTGACGTGCCTAGCGCTAACACCATTATCATGGATAGAGCCGACCATTTAGGTCTGGCGCAGCTTCACCAACTACGTGGTCGGGTTGGACGTTCTCACCACCAAGCCTACGCCTATTTGTTAACGCCGCATCCGAAGCGAATGACAAAAGATGCCGTTAAGCGCTTGGAAGCCATCTCCAAGCTAGAAGACTTAGGTGCAGGCTTTGCTCTTGCTACCCATGATTTAGAAATACGCGGCGCCGGCGAGCTGTTAGGTGACGATCAGTCCGGTCAGATAGCGAGCATTGGGTTTAGCTTGTATATGGACATGCTAGATAAAGCAGTTAACGCGCTGAAAGAAGGCAGAGAGCCATCGCTTGAAGACGCTACACCCGGGCACACCGAGGTCGAGTTGCGTATTCCGGCATTGCTACCGGAAGATTACATTGCTGATGTGAATACGCGCCTATCGCTATATAAGCGCCTAGCTAGCTGCACGTCGCAAGACGATATCGACGAGTTCCAAGTAGAGTGCATTGACCGCTTCGGCTTATTGCCAGAACCGGCTAAAAACTTAATTGAAGTGGCTGAAATTAAACTAAAAGCACAGGCATTGGGCATTCTAAAAGTAGACTTGTCGGCACAAGGCGGTACCATAGAGTTCAAAGAAACCACCAAGGTCAACCCTGGCTATATTATTAGCCTTGTACAAACCAAACCAAACACGTTTAAGTTTGAAGGTAGCCAAAAGCTTCGCTTGGTGAAGAAGACCGAAACAGCTAAAGAGCGCATCGCGTTTATTAGCGATATTATTGCCGATTTTGCAAAGGAGTCGCGATAACATGAAGTTATCCCGCTGGTGCCCGTTAGTCGTATCATTAAGCGCCGTTTTCTTAAATACTGTGTCAACCACGGCCCTTGCCAACGACGATTGGTGGTTTGATGTGGAAGTCATTGCATTTAAGCGTAACGTTGTGCTTTCTGAGTTGGAAGAACAATTTTCGCTTGCTGATAACTTATCAGCACCGCGAGCTCAGGCAGACCTCATCAGCGAGATTATCGCGCCAGATATTAGTTATTTAAAACAGGGCTTACCTATTTGTGGTGCAGACAACGCCGTAACGTGGCCAGATAACAGGTCATTGAATGTTCCATCGAGCGATGTGGATTTCTTATCGCTACCTGAATCAATGGACGGTACGCCATCTGAAACCGCAGCCGATAGGCGCACTAATGGTGAGGTATTAGCCAATGTAGTGGACGGTTTTGCTGATTCTCCCAACGATACTCTTTTGACTGAAGACGCTAAAACCGAAGCGTTTGCTGCTAACGCGTTCACCGTCGACGATGCTGATGACGGCATCTCCCCTGCCCCCGACGCCCAAACCATTGCAGGTTATTGGGCATCGTTTTTCGGCGTAAAGCAAACAACGCCGCTAAGCGTTCCCGCTTTCAAATACTGCGAAGAAGATAAACCTTGGCTTAGCGCTGAAGTTACTACTGCAATCGTTGCGTCGGCGGCTTCAAATATGGGTAAGAACGAAATTGCCGCTTTGCCTTCTGCTGCCAGCAGCACGCTGCAACCCGCTATAGTCTGGAAAATAAATAAACCTGACAACCGTATGCCTGCGCCGGTTAGCCTGCCTATCATCATTGAAGGCCACGACTGGCCGTTGGCATCAAAAGCGCACTTACTTACCAGTAACGAGCAAGCTTTGTCGTCTATTTCCCGCCAAATTCGCTCCAGTCGTGATTTAGAGCGTTTATTTCACGCCACCTGGCGTCAGCCTGTAATGTTTGGTAAAAACAAGGCGTTTGACGTGCGTGTTTACGGCGGTCAAAACTATGCACAGCAGTTTAATTTAGATGGTGAAATGCGAACGCTAACGCAAAACGCGTTATCACGCGAGGTATTAAACCAACCTTCAATGCAGTTAGCGCCCAATGAGGAAGCGCCTCGTTATAGCGAGACCGCTATCGGCGGTGAAAACCAAGCATTGATTATAAACAGCGAAGAAGAAATCGCTGGTACGAGGAGTGCTCAACGCTTAGCGAACGATGACACCCAGGCGCAACAACAAGGCAATTCAGAATTGGTCGCCGTTTCAGATATTTTCACAGACCTTGAAATGCGCCTTGCGAACCCATCTCCTATATCCTATGACGATTTTAAAGCACTGGACTCGCCATTAATCGTAGAGCAAGACGAAGACGGCGTAAGCGATGTCGCGTTCAGAACGCCCATTTGGGAAATAGACGGCACAATAAAAGTTTTTCTTAAATACATTAATCGGGTGCCTTATCTTCACGTAGACAGTGAGATGTATTATCGACAGCCTGTACCTTTGCACTATTTTAGTAACGAAGAAGCCAGCACTAATAACGTTAGCAACGAAAAAGGCAGCGCGGCTGATAACTCTGAGGGTCAAGCGTATAAACTGGTGTCGGTACCTCTTGTTGAACAACGTCGGATAATAAGCACCCAGCTGCATTATTTCGACCACCCATTATTTGGGTTTATTGTGCAGGTGAGACGTTACAATCGCCCGTCTGCAGAGGAATAGTTCTCTAAACGTGCCGATAACCTGATGTTACGGGTTAAATATGGGGTTGAGCAAAGCGTTTGAGTGCGGCTCTGCCCCCCTTGTTTCAAATTCAGGTTTCAAATTCAGGCTTCAAATTCAGGTTTTAAATCAAAGGGCTTTATGAAAATTTACACTCGCACTGGCGATAAAGGCAGTACGCAAATATACGCAGACAAGGCTGTTCGTGTAGACAAAGACGATTTAGTAGTGAAAAGCTATGGGGATATGGACGAGTTAAACAGTCAAATTGGCCTTTTAGCAGCGCATGTTGCTGAGCAGCACCAGCCGATGCTCCATGACATTCAGCGTAATCTTTTTCAGGCAGGGTTTGCCATCTCAGCTAGCTCCACATTGGCGCAGGCTGACATTGAAAACCTAGAAAACCTTATTGATAACATTACCGCTCAAATGCCGCCCAATACATCGTTTGTTTTACCAGGTGGTTGCAAGTCGGCGGCACAAGCTCATGTATGTCGAGCAGTTTGCCGTCGTGCTGAACGCTCTGTTATCAGCCTTTCAAAGCATTATGACGTGCCTGAGGTAGTTCACGCGTACCTAAACCGCCTGAGCGACTTTTTGTTTACCTTCGCACGCTTTTTGAATATTGAAGCCGATGTAGACGAAGTAGCGGTGTAAATCGCGATATTCGTTCTTACAAAATTCGTATCCAAGCGTTTATGAAAGCTTTTATGTAAACTTTTATGTAAGCTTTTATATAAAAATCCATTGGAATTAAAAGTAAAAGCACCGGTATAGCGGTGCTTTTTCACTACCTTCTTATTACCTGTTTTAACGCTCGCTGAGGCGCTTGATCAAATCTACTGCGCTTTCGTATTTATCTTGAAGCCCAGCAGGCAACACGCGTCCGTATAGAGCCATAACCCGCTCTTGCTTTAGCTCATCATCGCGACTGGGGCTAGCGTAGCGAGACTCAATGCCATCAAGAATGCTCTCAGCGCCTTTAGGGTTGTTGCATGCCAGCACCATGTCACAGCCAGCCTCAAGTGCAGCTTCAGCGCGCTCCAGGTAACTACCCGCCACACTGGCACCGTGCATGGATAAATCATCAGAAAAGATAGCGCCCTGAAAGCCAATATCGTCCTTAAGAATAGATTGCAGCCATGTTGATGAAAAACCAGCTGGCTTGCCGCACACCTGATTGTAAATCACGTGTGCTGGCATCACGCCTTCCAACATTTTGCGTTCAATTAAGCGTTGAAACACTACCATATCGGTAGTTCGAATCTCTTCAAAATCACGTTCGTCCACCGGCAGTGCAATATGGGAATCTGGCGCAACGCTACCATGACCCGGGAAGTGCTTGCCAATTGCAGGCATGTTTACCGCTTTAAGACCTTGAATTAAATGGGTAGCAAGACGAATAACGTCATTTGCGTTATCCGCAAACGCTCTATCACCGATAACCTGTGACACGCCGTTAATATCGAGCACAGGCGCAAAACTGAAATCAATATCGAGGGTTTTAAGTTCGTAAGCTAACGCAAGTCCGCAAGCTTTTGCATAGGCAGCGCTTTCATCTTGATGCTCAGACTGGCGTAAAATCTCTCCCATGGCCGGAATAGCGGTAAAGCCTTCACGAAAGCGCTGAACTCTTCCGCCTTCATGGTCAACAGCAATCAACACAGGTTTTTTCGCATAGCGCCTTATATCTTGAACAAGTGCCGATAACTGGCGCTTATCATGATAATTGCGGCTAAATAAAATGACACCGCCCACCACAGGGTGTGCCAGCTTTTCCTTTTCTTCAGGCAAGAGTTCTTCGGCCTGACAATCCAACATTAACGGGCCCACGTCACCACCTTTACATGTGTCATAAAACATCACTTTAATTTTTCGGGTTCTGTGGTTAGGATAGAGAAAAACTAGGAGTTTTACACGTGATTAATTGGATCAAGTGGTTGGTTTTAGGTGTTTTTACCCTACTTTCTCTGGCCGCTATTGCGGTTTATATTTCACTACGCTTAAGTCTTCCCGCACTTGATGGCAATAGCGCGACTTATCACGTGGTTGCTCCTACAGAATTAAGTCGCGATAACCTGGGTCAGGCCGTTATAAACGCTAACGATATTTTTGATGCCGCCTACGCTCTTGGTTTTGCTCATGCGCAAGACAGGTTCTTCCAGATGGACCTTCAGCGTCGCGCTGCATCAGGCAATTTGTCTCAATGGGTAGGAGAAATAGCCCTAGATATCGACAAAAAAGCGCGCTTTCATCAGTTCGAGCAACGGGCAAAGGTCGTATTTGAAAATCTACCGGCAAGACAGCAGGACTTACTTGTTCGTTATGCACACGGCGTAAACGAAGGGCTTTCGGAGTTCACTTTACCCCCGTTCGAATATTTGGCAGCAGGCGTTGAAATTAAGCAGTGGCAACCTACCGATAGCATATTGGTTATCTATAGCATGTACCTCGATTTACAGGGTAGCCAGGTAGAGTTTGACCTTGCCAGAGAAGCCCTGCTCAATACCTTTGGTGAAGAAGTTTATAATTTCATTACGCAGCCAAGCAATTACCAAGCAGCGTTGGATGCCAGTGAAATTCCCCTGCTCGAGGCTGCGGCCCCTATCTATCCGGCTATTCTTCGCTCTCCCACTGATATCATGGACACTAGTAGCAACAGCAACACTAGCCAACAGAGCCAAGCAAAAGAAGGTATAACACCAGAGATTTCTCAAAGCCCAACTACCATAAATACTGCGATTGCCAGAGCTCAATACAATGGCACCGAACTGCCCGATATCGGCAGCAACAACTGGGCAGTCACAGGGGCGTATACCGCAACTGGCGCCGGCCTTTTGGCTAATGATATGCACTTGGGCCTTCGAGTACCCATCATTTGGTATCGCGCGCAGCTTAATTACCAAGAGTCAGGGAGCGATGTTCAGGTTACCGGCGTATCGCTACCCGGGCTTCCTGGAATTGTTGTAGGAACCAACGGTCATATTGCGTGGGGCTTTACCAATGCCAACTTAGACAATGTGGATTGGATTGAGTTAGACGAAGGCACCAAAACGAAAACCATCACAGAGCGAATTCCCCTTCCCGACGGCGAACATGAATTTACGCTACAAATCAGTGATTTTGGCCCCGTAAAAGAGGTAAACGGAAAACGTTACGCGCTTAACTGGGTTGCACATCACCCGTTTGCGGCCAACTTAAGCATTGTGAACTTCGGTACCGCCAAAACCGTTGAAGCTGCCATGAAAGTTGCCAAGCGTATAGCCATACCAACTCAAAACCTCGTGATTGTTGATGAAAATGGCAGTGCCTCATGGCAGCCTGGGGGCGCAGTTATGGCAAGAGAACAAGCCTCATTTACAGCAATAAGCGAGGCCTCAGCAAACACCTCCCCTAAACAAGCAGAGAATTTACCCCAGGTTATCAACCCTGATGCGGGGCGAATATGGACAGCAAACGCACGAGTGATCTCAAGTGAAGATTTTAAAACATGGGGCGGCGGCGGCTATGCGCTCGGTGCGCGTGGTCAACAAATAAGAGACCGACTGTTTGAAAAAGACACGTTCAGTGAAACCGACTTCTACGCTATTCAACTTGATAACCACGCCCGCTTTCTTATTCCATGGCAACATCTGTTATATGGTTTGCTCAACATGAAAGATGTGGAGTTTAAGCCAGACCTTGCTTATTTAAACACATGGAAAGAATGTGCCTGCGAAGACTCTGTAGGCTACACGTTGGTTAAACATTTCAGGCAAGAGGTAATACAAACCTTATTCGGCGACATACTCTCAAAACTAGATGAGAAGGGTGTAAACAGCCGTACTCTGCTGCGGGGCATCGAACCCGCAACATGGCAACTTATTTATAGCCAACCCGACTCTTGGCTGCCTGCCGACACTGAAACCTTCGACGAACTACTTGTTGATGCCTACAGACGAGCTAAACACAAACTGCTCGATAAATACTCGCCTGTAGAAGCTGACATGGAAACACTAGCATGGGGCAAGGTTAACGCCCTTTCAGTTGAGCACCCTTTTGCTAAACAAATTCCCTTGGTAGGAAACTTGTTAAACATGGAAAAAGTAGAAGGTTTCGGCGATACCTACATGCCTGCTGTGCAGGCACCTAGCTTTGGCGCATCTGAACGGTTTTTTGTGAGCCCAGGGCATTTAGACGATGCCATTCTAACATTACCCGGCGGCCAGTCTGGCCACCCGCTGTCAAAATTTTTTACAGCAGGCTTTAACGACTATGCCACCCATGCGGCAACGCCTCTTCTACCCAGCGAACCTGTTCACCGCCGCACTTTTTATAAAAAAGAAACTGAATGACACCTGCAATTACACTGCTGAACAAGAAACGTATTGCCCATAAGGTTTTAAAGTATGAGCACGACGCTAATGCGGCTTCGTACGGGCTAGAAGCCGTTGAAAAACTTAGCCTTGATGCCGAAACTGTATTTAAAACCTTAGTGGTTAGCACAGACACTAATAAACTGGCTGTCGCCGTTGTACCGGTAAACACCAAGCTAAGTGAAAAGAAAATGGCAAAAGCATTAGGTGTAAAAAAAGTAGAAATGGCGCAGGTCAACGCGGTGATGGTAGCAACAGGTTATGTGCTAGGTGGCGTTAGCCCATTAGGGCAAAAAAAACGGTTAGCCAGCGTTATTCACAAAAGCGCTGAAAGCCTTTCAACTATTCACGTTAGTGCGGGAAAACGAGGGTTAGAAGTGGCGCTTTCTCCCACCGACTTAGCAGTACTTACCGGTGCTAAGTTTGCGGATATCTCGGTAGGTTAGTTGAGTTAATTTAATGTCAACACTTAGTGTATTGGCAACTTAACCAAAGACCAACATTCAAGGCGTTTAATTATGCAACTGCCGCCATTATATTTCTTAGGTTCGTAATTGGTTTTAGTCTTTTTTTAACTAGCACATCGTCGTTGATCTTTAAAATAATACCTTTAAGTAAGTCAGTTGTGTTTTCTATATGCGTTAGTGATTTAAGGTGCTCAATGTCTTCGAAAATTTTGCGTCCTTTTAACGACAAACGCTTCTCTGATTTGCCCGTTGCCAAATCACTTTGGAGGTAATTCGCTATTTTTTTCGCTGACTTTTCATCTTCAGACAATGTGTGAATGTAATATTTCATCATGCTTGGAACAAAATCTGTAGTTGCACCAATTTCCAAGGTCGCCAAATTCAGTATGTCGATCAAATGGGCAGGTAATCGCCCTTCAACAGGTTTGCGCTTAGCTTCATATTGGCGTTTAACTGCAGGTGTGGATTGATGGGGCAACACGGTCACGCTGTTACACTTGTCACACACTCCCACCAAGACATTTTTCACTATCCCTCTCCCATCACTGAAAGGAACATCCCTTAACTGAAATGTTGCATTTTCAAATGATTGGCAATGATTACATGCCGCTTTTTGCGACTCGCCCACTTTGAAAATTTTCATACCTTTTCCTCAATGATGAACGCTTATAAAAACGCTATTCGGCTCTACGAAATACCATTTAACGTACCAACTCTGACCGGCTTGATTGGTCTTGATTATGTGCACCGTAATACTGGCATCAAAATGATGAGGGCTGGAAGAATAATCGTTCCCTCGACTTCGACCTATGACTACAGCGACCTCCTCAAGTGACACTTGCCCAATTGCCAATAAATTTTTAACGTCGATGTCGTTTCTCTGCTCATGAGAAATGCGTCCCTTATTCAAGCAGTCGATGACCTGCCGCTTTACTTCCCTATACCCCATAAGACACCCAACAATGTACGACAATTAGCGTACACATTCAATTTAATTTTCAACAAATATATAGTATGGAAAGTGGAGAAGACTATGAAGTTGGTCTAGGGTATAGTTTTTAGAGGTTTAAAATTTGATTCTAATACGACCAGCAGCCAGGCCGTGATATGCAGGTAAAATTTAGTTTTATAGATTAACTACTTACAGCGAGTTGCAGCCATTACAACGCAGAGTTGTGAATGCGGTGGAAAGGCGAGATAGACTACTCTATAGAGAAGAGTAGCCCTAAAAGCTGCCTACTTACTCGCTTGCGCTAGCCACTGCTTGCGTGCTTCTTCAAGTGCTGCTTCATCGGGCTGCTCACTACCCGAAATAGCTACAGCAATTTGCTGAATAATTGCATCGCGCTTCTCAATTAGCGCATCGGTGCGAGGGAATAAGTCTTTGGCTTCAGGGTATTGGGCTTTTAGCGGCTCTACGTCTTCCAATGCGTAATAGCGAGCTTCAAACGCTTCGTTATACAACTGACGTTTAGCATTGAAAATCACATAGTCTTTCGCGGTATCTGAACGCAGGTAGTCCATATCTTCTGAAGATAAATTAGCGGCCTGCCCTACTTCACGGGCTTGTTTCATCCAAGAGTCTACCCCTTCGGCGTTTTCGTTTTTCACCGCCTGCTTAACACCTTCTTGTAAATCGCTGGCGTGAAGAATTTCCATTACCGTAATTAATGGCACTTCAGCTGCGCTCTGGTCACGTTGGTCGGCATCTAGCGACAAATAAGCAAACCAAGAAAAAACAGCGGCGATAACAATAGCAAGAACAACAAGTGCTTTTTTCACACTTTCCTCCAAACAGATTGCATATGAAATTCAGTGCGGGTGCACTGTTAAAAAAGAAGCAATACAAAAAAAGAGCGAGAGACCTCGCTCTTTTTTCAATATTGTAACGACCTAAAGATTATTGGTCGACAGGCTCAGAGTTTTCAACTCGGCTTTTTAATTTTTGACCCGGGCGGAAGGTTACCACTCGACGCGCTTTAATAGGAATGTCTTCACCGGTTTTAGGATTACGGCCAGGACGTTCGTTCTTATCACGCAGGTCAAAGTTGCCAAAACCTGACAGTTTTACTTGCTCACCAGATTCCAGAGCGCCTTTAATCTCTTCGAAAAAAAGCTCTACCAGATCTTTTGCATCACGCTTGTTAATGCCTAGTTTCTCGAATAGGTGTTCAGCCATCTCGGCTTTGGTCAATGCCATAGTTTACTCTCTTAACGCGGCCCCAAACTCAGATTCCAGACCTTTAACCACAGTATCTACGGCTTGCTGAATTTCAGCTTCTTCCAAGGTTTTATCCGGATCTTGTAAATGAAGTGACAAAGCAAGGCTCTTGTAGCCTGGCTCAATTCCCTTGCCTTTGTACTCATCGAACAAGTTTAGAGCAACTAGTTGATTTACGCCAATTTTTTCTATGTAAGAAAGTACATTTCCTACACGCACTTCATCTTTAACCGTGATAGCAATATCACGACGGTTTGATGGGAAGCGCGATACTGGTACGGCTGACGGTAAATTGCGTTCAGTAATGGCATCTACCACCAGTTCGAACACAAATACACGGCCGTTAACACCAAGCAATTTAGTAAACTGCGGGTGTATAGCACCAATATAGCCAACTTCTTCATCATTAAGCAAAATTTTTGCAGTCATACCAGGGTGTAACGCGCTGTGCTGCCCTGTTACGAATTGGAACTCACCGGTTTTACCTGTAAGCGCCAGTAGCGCTTCAACGTCTGCTTTTGCATCGAAGAAATCAACCGGGCTGTCGCCCAAGTCCCAATGTTCTTCATTACGACGCCCTGCTACTACACCACCAATTACTTGTTGTTGCAATACACCATTTGGCGCATCTTGTTGAGGAATAAAGCGTAATCCTGTTTCGAACAGGCGAACGCGCTGTTGCTGACGCTTCTGATTATACGCAGTAGCACCCAATAAACCTGGCCATAAACTAACGCGCATTATCGACATATCAGATGAAATTGGGTGTGGTAATACCATGCCCTTCACATCTGGGAATAACGCGTTTTGTATTTTCGGGTCTACAAACGAGTAAGTAATCGCTTCATTGTAGCCACGGCTTAATAGCAACGACTTCATGGTATTTAGCGGCAGCTTGGCTTCCTGAGAAGGCAACATGGCCAAGGTGGCTTGTGGCGCAACGTTTGGAATGTTGTTGTAGCCGTAAACACGCGCAATTTCTTCAATCAAATCTTCTTCAATTGAAATATCGAAACGATAGCTTGGCGCAACCGCTTCCCAACCTGCTTCGGTTTGCGTTACGTCTAAACCAAGGCGAGTAAGCATTTCCGTTACTTTTGCATCGTCAATGCTAATACCTAGCACGCGAGCTAAGCGTTCGCGACGAAGCGTAACCGTTGCTTGCTTAGGTAGCTTGTCTTCAGCCACGGCTTCAACCACAGGGCCAGCTTTACCACCACAAATTTCTAGAACTAGTGCAGTAGCGCGCTCCATAGCTTTACGCTGTAGCTGTGGGTCTACTCCACGCTCGTAACGGTGCGACGCATCGGTGTGCAAACCATACTGACGAGCGCGGCCCATAATCGCATCGCGACTAAAGAACGCACTTTCAAGCAAGATATCTTGAGTCTCGTCTGTTACACCAGAGTGAAGGCCGCCGAAAATACCCGCCATCGCTAACGCTTTGTTGTCATCAGCAATAACTAACGTATTGCTTTGCAGCTTAGCTTCGGTTTCGTCAAGCAGCGTCAGCGTTTCGCCTTCATTCGCCATACGCACGTTAATGTTGCCTTCAATGCTGGCAAGGTTAAACGCGTGCATTGGCTGGCCAAGCTCTAGCAATACAAAGTTAGTCACATCTACAATGGGGTCTATACTGCGAATACCACAGCGACGAAGCTTTTCAACTAACCACAGTGGCGATGCCGCATTTACGTTAACGCCTTTAACCACACGGCCTAAGTAACGGGGGCATGCGTCATCAGCGCTTAACGTAATTGATAATTTATCATCAATAGTCGCCTCTACCGCTGCTACTTCGGGCTCGCACACGTCAAGGTTATTTAGTACACCAACTTCACGAGCAATACCGCGAATACCCAAACAGTCTGCACGGTTTGGTGTAAGGTCTACTTCAATGGCGTTGTCGTCAAGACCAAGGTAATCGCGAATATCTTCGCCAATAGGTGAATCGGCTGGAAGCTCGATAATACCGTCGTGGTCGTCGCTAATACCTAGCTCAGAGAAGCTACATAGCATGCCGAATGATGGCTCGCCGCGAAGCTTCGCTTTCTTAATTTTAAAATCGCCTGGCAACACAGCGCCAACAACCGCGACCGCTACTTTAATGCCCTGACGGCAGTTAGGCGCACCACAAACGATATCAAGTAGCTCATCGCCACCTACGTTAATTTTGGTTACGCGCAGTTTGTCGGCGTTCGGGTGCTGACCGCACTCCACTACTTCACCTACTAGCACGCCTTTAAAATCGCCCGCTACTGGCTCAACGCCGTCTACTTCCAGGCCAGCCATGCTCAACTGTTCAGACAGCTCATGTGCCGACAGCGACGGGTTAACCCACTCTCTTAACCATTTTTCACTGAATTTCATGTGTACTCTCTGCCTTAGTTGAACTGCTTAAGGAAACGAAGATCGTTTTCAAAGAACGCGCGCAAGTCGTTAACACCGTAACGAAGCATAGTTAAACGCTCTACGCCCATACCAAAGGCAAAACCTGTGTACTCTTCAGGGTCGATACCCACAGCTTTAAGTACATTTGGGTGCACCATGCCGCAGCCTAGTACTTCAAGCCACTGACCGTTTTTACCCATAACATCTACCTCAGCTGAAGGCTCTGTAAACGGGAAGTACGACGGACGGAAGCGAATTTCTAGTGACTCTTCAAAGAAGTGATGTAGGAAGTCGTGCAAAATACCTTTAAGGTCGGTAAAGCTAACGTTCTTATCAACCATTAAACCTTCCACCTGGTGGAACATTGGCGTATGGGTTTGATCGTAATCGTTACGGTAAACGCGCCCTGGCGAGATAATACGCAACGGCGGCTTTTCCGCTTCCATAGTACGAATTTGAACACCAGAGGTTTGCGTACGAAGCATCATGTCTGGGTTAAAATAGAAGGTATCGTGATCGGCACGCGCTGGATGATTCGCAGGAATGTTCAGTGCGTCGAAGTTATGAAAACCATCTTCAATTTCAGGGCCGGTTTTAACAGAGAAACCAAGCTCACCAAAGAAAGATTCAATACGCGCAATAGTGCGGCTAACCGGGTGCAAGTTACCTGGCTTTTCAGTGCGACCAGGCAAAGTTACATCAATGGCTTCTTCGGCTAGCTTTTTGTTAAGCTCTTCAGTGCGTAAAAACTCACCTTTTGCAGAAATAGCTTGCTGAATAACCTGCTTAGCTTGGTTAATCTTTTGGCCTGCGGCAGGACGTTCTTCGTTCGATAACTTTCCAAGCCCTTTAAGTAAGTCGGTAAGTTTACCTTTCTTACCCATGAATTCGACCCTAACTTGGTCTAATGTGGCTGCATCTTGTGCAGCGTCAATCTGGCTTTGTGCCTGATTGATAATAGCGTCAAGCTCCATGTTTTCCTCAATTTACATGATGACTGCATGGCCAAAGCATAGGAAGAATTTTTCTGTGCGCTAAGGCTTGCCTGAAATAAAAGCGGTAGTTTACACGAGTGACAGATACAAGGGCTAGCCTATATGGCTGATATTGACAAATTTTCTTGTAAAAGATGCTATTTGAAAGACGTTGTCTAAGCGTTTGAAGAAAACAGAGGCGAGAAAACGAAAAAAGGCGAGCATCCTGCTCGCCTTTTTCCGAAAGAACTTAAACTTAATTAGTTAATAATTAAGCTAATGCGCCTTTAGCCGCTTCGACTAATGCGCTGAAAGCTGCTTTGTCATGTACTGCGATGTCGGCAAGGATCTTACGATCGATTTCAACAGACGCTTTCTTCAAACCGTTAATGAAACGGCTGTATGACATACCATTTTGACGAGCAGCAGCATTAATACGTGCAATCCATAGTTGACGGAATTGACGCTTGCGCTGACGACGGTCACGATAAGCATATTGACCAGCTTTAGTTACAGCTTGTACCGCTACGCGATATACACGTGAACGTGCGCCGTAATAACCTTTTGCCTGCTTGAGGACTTTTTTGTGACGAGCACGTGCGATAGTGCCGCGTTTTACTCTAGCCATTAATCAGTCTCCTAAGTCTTATACGTAAGGCAACATGCGCTGAACCAATTTGGTATCAGAGTCATGAACCAGTTTTTTGCCACGAAGGTGACGTTTACGCTTAGAGCTCTTCTTAGTCAAAATGTGACGTAAGTGAGACTGTTTGCTTTTAAAGCGGCCAGAACCCGTTTTCTTGAAACGCTTGGCGGCACCGCTTACAGTTTTCATTTTAGGCATTGCTAAAACTCCGCATTGTTAATATCGGTATTTATTGTGTTGCAGTCACGTCATACCGGTTAATGTTTAGCAGCAAGGTGTTTAAGGGTGCAGATTCCTTAAAACTTTAGACCGTTACTACTTCTTATTTGGGGCGAGCACCATGATCATCTGACGGCCTTCCACACGACGTGGGAAAGACTCGCATGTAGCGACTTCTTCTAAATCCGTTTTAACGCGGTTTAGTAGGTCGATACCGATGTCTTGGTGCGCCATTTCACGTCCGCGGAAACGGATCGTAACTTTGGCTTTATCACCACCTTCAAGAAAGCGACGCAGGTTGCGCAGTTTGACCTGGTAATCGCCTTCATCAGTGCCAGGGCGAAATTTAATCTCCTTGACCTGAATTTGCTTCTGTTTTTTCTTCTGCTCTTTTTGAGCTTTACTTTTTTCGAAGAGGAATTTGCCATAGTCCATAACTTTACAGACTGGCGGCTCGGCATTCGGACTGATTTCTACTAGATCTAGGCTCGCTTCTTCAGCGGCACGCGTAGCATCTGCTAGCGAAACCACACCAACCTGTTCACCGTCTTTGCCAATTAATCTTACTTCTCTGGCTTTAATCTCATCGTTAATGCGGGCTTTGTCGCCCTGAGCCTTATTGTTAGCGCCTTTAATGTGCTATTCCTCCAAACATTTAATTCTTCTGCCTGCTTTTGGGTGATTCGTATGAATCGGAAAATAAAACCAAAAGCAGACACCTTGTTGTGCATTATACACAAATTGCTCAACTATTTAATTGTCTTTTCTACAACTTCTTGTTGAGCCATGGCAATAAAGTCTTCTAGGCGCATTTTGCCTAGGTCGTCACCGCGGCGAGAGCGCACTGCTACTTCACCCGCTTCCATTTCTTTATCGCCCACAACTAGCATATATGGAATACGCTTTAATGTGTGCTCGCGGATTTTAAAGCCGATCTTCTCATTTCGCAAGTCAGACTTTGCTCTAAACCCTAAATCGTGCAGTTTTTTTACACAATCTGATGCATATTCAGCTTGTTTGTCAGTAATGTTCATTACCACAACTTGCTGAGGTGCCAACCACAGTGGGAAGAAGCCTGCGAATTCTTCGGTTAAAATACCGATGAAACGCTCAAGTGAACCCAAAATAGCGCGGTGAATCATTACCGGCACTTTGCGCTCACCGTCTTCAGCTACATAAGTTGAACCCAAGCGACCTGGCATTGAGAAATCTAGCTGTACGGTTCCGCACTGCCATGCACGGTCTAAGCAATCGTGCAGTGTAAACTCAATTTTCGGTCCGTAGAACGCACCTTCTCCAGGCTGATAATCGAACTCGATGTCATTGGCTTTAAGTGCATCCGCAAGCGCAGCTTCTGATTTGTCCCAAATCTCGTCAGCACCTACACGCTTTTCTGGGCGAGTAGATAATTTGACTTTGATGTTTTCGAAACCAAACGCAGCGTATGTCTCATACACCATTTTAATACAGCCACTTACCTCATCTAGGATCTGTTCTTCTGTACAAAAGATATGAGCATCGTCTTGGGTAAAACCACGAACACGCATAAGACCGTGAAGTGCACCCGATGGTTCATTTCGGTGACAACAGCCAAACTCAGCCATACGAAGCGGTAAGTCGCGGTACGATTTCAAACCTTGGTTGAAAATTTGTACGTGGCCTGGGCAGTTCATTGGCTTAACGGCATATTCACGCTTTTCAGACTCAGTGGTGAACATGTTTTCAGCGTACTTGTCCCAGTGACCTGATTTTTCCCACAAAGAGCGGTCCATCATTAATGGGCCTTTTACTTCGTCGTAGCCATATTCACGCAGCTTTTTACGCACGTAGCCTTCTAGCTCGGTGTAAATAGACCAGCCATCGTTGTGCCAAAATACCATGCCCGGCGCTTCTTCTTGCCAATGGAACAGATTAAGCGCTTTACCGATTTTACGGTGGTCGCGCTTTTCAGCTTCTTCTAAGCGCTGTAAGTAAGAATTGAGTTGCTTCTTGTCAGCCCACGCTGTGCCGTAGATACGCTGTAGCATTTTGTTGTCGCTGTCGCCACGCCAGTATGCGCCTGCTACTTTCATAAGTTTGAAATGATGGCAGAACTTCATGTTAGGAACGTGCGGGCCACGACACATATCGGTGTATTCATCGTGGTGATAAAGTGCTGGGCGGTCGTCCTTACTGATGTTTTCATCGAGGATTTCCATTTTGTAGCTTTCGCCGCGCGCTTCAAACGCATCGCGAGCGTCTTGCCAGCTCACTTTATTCTTAACTACGTTGTAATTGGTTTTCGCCAATTCAAGCATACGCTTTTCTAATTTGGCTAAATCTTCCTGGGTCAGGCTCTCTTCCATATCAACGTCATAGTAAAAGCCGTTGTCGATAACTGGGCCGATAGCCATTTTGGTGTTAGGCCAAAGTTGTTTGATAGCGTGGCCTAACAAGTGCGCACAGCTGTGACGAAGAATTTCTAAACCTTCATCGTCTTTTGCAGTGATAATTTGAAGTTGTGCGTCTGCGTCAATCATATCAACGGCGTCTACTAACTCGCCGTTTACTTTTCCTGCAATGGTTGCTTTGGCTAAACCAGGGCCAATGTCGTTTGCAACCTCTAGTACAGAAACAGCGTTATCGAAAGCGCGTTGGCTTCCATCAGGAAGGGTAATTACAGGCATTTTAATTCCTTTACAGTGGTGACGCCTACTCTGCGCCACATGCATCTTTTTGAAAAAGTTAATTGTGCGCGTTGGCACTCGTACGTTGCTCTACGTAAAAGCAAGGGGTGGATTATAACTAGTGTAGGGGCAACTTCAATATTCAAGAGCCGTGTTTAGCTAAATAATGCCTGTTCGCTCTTTAAAATAAAAATTTTGGATTCGGATTTGTGCATTTGTTGTTTTCTTATCCCATACTTCAAATAAATGCGAAAAGTCTTTCTGACGCTATGCTTATGTGGTGATTTTTTGTATCTGACGATTGCAGAAATACCTTGGTCGCACTTATTTGTGAAATGGAACTCACTACTTATGAAAACGAAATCAGTGAAAATTAAAACCTGTTAAAAACCTAAGCCTGTTAAACACAGTGCGTACAGAGCGTTTATATGTGGCATTTTATTAGCGAGCATATTTCAGACGAAACACAGCAATTTTTTAGCTGTCAGAAAGCTGAGCGCGTAAGCGGCGGCGATACCCACGACAGTTTTATTATTAAAGACAGTACACATCGCTATTTTGTTAAAACAAGACGCTACGACGATACGCAGCAACTCTTCCTTGAGGCTGAAGGGCTTAACGCAATAGCAAGCTCACAAACTATTGCTACCCCCCGCGTTATTTGCCACGGCATAACTACTAACGAAACACCCAATATGGAATATTTGGTGCTTTCACATATTCGGTTTGTTGAACCTAGCGCCGAGCGCTACTTTACCCTTGGTCAACAGTTAGCGTCATTGCATGCCCTGAACGCTTACACTAGCTATGGATGGCCTCACGACAATTATATTGGTGTAAACGTGCAAACTAACGGTCGAATGGCGTCATGGGCAGACTTTTTCGCGGAAAAGCGCATTGGCAGTATGCTCGAGCGCTTATCCTCAGCAGGGCTTTGGAGCAAAAAAGAGGGCGATATTGACGGTATTGTTACTCACGTGCGGCACCTGCTTAGCCTGCATCAACCTCACCCTTCACTTTTACACGGCGACTTATGGACGGGAAATGCTGGCTTTAATAGTAAAGGGCCTATTTTGTATGATCCCGCCGTTTACGTAGGGGACCGCGAGACGGATTTAGCCATGGCAGAATTGTTCGGAGGCTTCCCCCAATCTTTCTTTGATGGCTACCATACACATTCGCCTATCGAAAAAAATTACCAATTAAGAAAACCAATCTACCAGCTTTACCATATTTTAAATCACGGGTTATTATTCGGCGCGCATTACATAGCACAAGCAAAACAGCTTTTAGACGATATCTATAGGTCCTAACGACGCTATAACCGCCGAACGCGAATTTGAAATAGAGAGCGACTTAAATTATGACAGACTCAGGCCCTGTTGCACTGATTACCGGGGCAGCGAAGCGTATTGGTGCAGCTATGGCATCGCGATTACACAGCGAAGGCTTTCGCGTGATTATCCACTATGGTCATTCAAAAGACGATGCACACACCCTTGCACAAAAACTCAATGACATCCGCCCCGAGTCTGCCACCTGCTTGCAGGCTAACTTATGCGATAGCGAAGAGGTAAAGGCCCTAAGCGATAATGCAGTAAGCGTGTGGGGACAGCTGGATGTGCTTGTTAACAATGCGTCGAGTTTTTACCCGACTCCAATTGGCAGCATTTCTGAAGATGACTGGCTGTCGTTAGTGGGAAGCAATGTAAAAGGCCCACTGTTTTTATCTCAAGCGTTAGCCCCTGCGCTTAGAAAAACGAAAGGCTGCATTGTTAATATGGTAGACATGCACATTGACCGCCCATTGCCTAAACACAGTGTTTATTTACTGGCGAAGTCTGGGCTTGCTTCGCTCACCCAATCGCTGGCGATAGATTTAGCACCCGACATTCGTGTAAATGGTATAGGTCCTGGCGCAATACTCTGGCCAGAGAGGGAAATGGAAGACGATGAAAAAGACAAGTTGTTGTCGAGTATTCCTTTAGGCGAACTGGGCAAACCTGACGATATTGCTCAAACGCTTTCATTTTTAGTGTCGGCATCTTATGTCACCGGCCAGATTATTTTTGTAGACGGTGGACGTAGCCTATTCACAGGAGCATCGGCATGAAAAAACCTGCGCTTAACGCGGTAATACGTTGCGGTGCTGTTAGCATTGCTGCGCTATCACTGATAGGCTGCTTTGGAGGCACTACCGTCAAACACAGTTTGGAGGACTACGCCGAACGCATTTCCCGAGTACTCGACATGCCTCTGCCGGCGTCATTCGAGAAGGGTATTGTAGCGCCATTACCTAAGTTAACCGACTCAGCTACCCTTAAGCACACTATTGAAGGCATAAGTATAAACTTACGGGAGTTCTATGCGTTACAAGACTGTGAGTTAGGAACTGTGGTGGCAGAGCGCAATACTTCGCTAGGCAAAAGTCAGCTACCTTCACAAAGGTTGGTGCATGAAAGTAAATTGCTTACCGTTTTAAAAGACTGTGAAGCAGCACTCAAAGAGACAGAAAATGATGCCACTACTCAACTCGCCAATACAATCGCGTCTTGGCGCGAACAAAAAACGTTAGATTACGCCAAGACATGGGGAAATCTCATTCAGGCAAGCCAAGAGTTGCGCCTGGCCCTTAATACACCAGAACGCTTGCTATCTGTTGAAAACAATAAAGACGCGTTATCAAGTGTAAACGCGCTGTTCTTCGTAGATACATTAAACAGCGCAGAAAGCCTCGAAAACCCCATTGATAGCACTGAGTTAGAGGAGCAATTGCAAATTATACGCAGTGCGCGTTTACCGGCCACGCTGTGGCAAACACAGCAAACTCTGACCTATGCACTATCTGAACTTACCCCCGTACTGAGCGCCAAGCTTGCTGCTGTGAGTTGCCCTGATGGCAGAGCCAGCGATCAGGCAGAAATTCTGCGCAATGTGTTTTATCTCTTCTTCATCGAGCAAATTCAGCCAGTAGGGAGCTTAGTTAACCAATATCACTACAAGCTTATGCCCTTATGGGATGCGTGGCTTAGTGACCCATCGCTGCATGTCGACCTTAAAGCCTATATCGAATCACAAAGCAAAGAAGGCTTCAAACAATACAGCCAGGCGATGCAAGCGCACGTGGCTCTTTGGCAAGAGTTTTTAGGTCGCTGTAACTTATCGCCTGTTGCCCCTGTCTGATAAAACTCGACGCTATGTTGCACAAAACACATTAAAGAAAACATTGGAAGGCTGTACACAGACGCGTCCAGAGAAGCGCATCACAAGGTAAAGTGACTGGTAAAGCGGTAGGTACAGGTACAGCTATAGAAATCGAAAAGCCGCTGTGAAAGCGGCTTGTTTGGCTAAAGAATATTCTCCCCTGCCTCAGGATCTCTTGATTTTCGTGCCTGCTCTCTTATTTCGTGCGCGTCAGAGGTTACGTCGTCTTCCCCCTGCTGAGCCTTAACCAAATTTTTAGCAGCACTTGACGCTGCGTGCTGCGTATCTTTGCTCTTGTTGTGAGCATCGGCGTTAACTGCGTTTACCGCAACGGCATCTTCTGCCTTATCGTCAATGTTCTCGTCTTTGTGCCCGTCTCCGCTATTGCCTTTCCGCTTTTCAATCTCGTCATTCGGCTGGCCGTAAGTATCATTCTGTGATGAGAATTGAGACGCTGGCTTTTCTTTTCTCTCATATTTTTCGTTAATGCCTTCGATTTTTGCAGTGTTCACCCCTTTTACGGTAAGGCCCTGAGGGAAAATAATTTCACGCGCATCGTCAGGCATACTAATGCCCGCATCCAGAAAGGCTAGCGTAATATTACGCATTAACACCGATGACATTTTAACCACACTGGTTTTCTCTACATCCACCCAAAAGTAAACTTTTAAATTGTAAGTAGATGAGCCAAGCTCATCGATAAGTATTTGTGGTTCGGGGTCGCGTAGTACGTTTTCTTGCCCCATCGTGATTTGACGTGCCATTTGTTGCGCATGCTGGATGTCTGCATCATAGCCGACACCCACAATAAATTGCCCCCGCATTAGCGGGTTAGCGGTAAGATTTTTGATAACGCCTTTGTAAATAGTGGCGTTAGGAATTTGAATATGATTCCCATCGAAATCTACCAGCGTTGTGGCTCTGGCAGTAACCTTTTGAACAATGCCGGTAAAGTCATTAACCTGAACAATATCGCCAATTTTGAAGGGGCGTTGAATAGTAAGCAACAAGCTAGAAATAAAGTTTTCGGCAATATCTCTAAACGCAAACCCGAGTATAAGGCCAACAACGCCCGTTCCACTTACCACTGCAATCGCAAACCCTGTTAGCCCTGCTAAAAACAAAAACAAATAAATGCCAAGCAAAATGAGTACTAAACTTATACTTCGCTGAATAACTGACCGCAACAGCGGTGACGTCGTGGTTCGGGTAAGCGGCTTTACCAGAACCTTTGCAACATAAGGTGCCAGCAATATAAACACCAGCATGACTACCACACCAAGGGCTAACCCGGGCAAACGATAGACAAAGTTACTCCAGAGCTCTGACAGTAAAGATTGGGCGTTAGATAAACTGGTTACCCCACCGCCTTCATCACTTTGCAAAAACGTAGCGAAAGGCGAAAGCCACTGAATTGATAATAGCGTTGATAACATAACCTAGTTCCTTGGTACGATGTTGTTGCATTCGCATGTTGTTGCGGCTTCAAATAACCCTAGGCGGACACCGCTTAGCCTGACTATCAAAGCGATATGCGAACAGGAATTCCCAGCGCAAATGCACAAGCGTTTATAAAACGTTTTACGCCGCTACGACGAGATAAGATCCCAACCCTATTGTGAAAAGAAAACTTCCCCAGATAGCATGCTCAATCACCACCACTGGCGTAGAATTGGTATGCATGTAGCGATAGCCAAAAATAGCGCCGCCAATCCAAGACACCACCACTGCAACCCAGTTTCCATAAACCAAGTGTGCTAAGCCAAATAGAAAAGTACTTAATGCCCAGCGTGCATACTTAGAGGGTAAGATGCGCTTATAGCGATGGAAAAAGTAAGTGCGAAAAATAATTTCTTGGGGAATAACCGATACTATCGGGTAAATAAGCAGCGTGGCCACCCACATCCAGGGTTGGTTCAGGGGCCAATGTAAAAAGAGTTCTGGCTTTAAAAAATAGACCACCAGCGCAAGCAGGCTAGCCCAAGGTAAAAACAGCCTAAGCGTGCTTTTCAAATGAATTTTATAGTCGTCCCAATGCCATAACTTAATGCGCTTAAATTGTTTGTCTGCTAACAAGATAGCCAAACAGCAAAGCCCCATTATGCCCAAAATTGGCATGAGGTAGTCCGCGAAATGTTTAATCCAGTACAGCACGGCAAAGGGCAGCGCTACAAATAGCAAGATCAATTCTGACCACAGCTTTGCCACAACTCCCCCCCTTCTAAAAACGCTAGCCGTTCGCCCCCTGTTAATCTATTAACAGGCAAGTGCAGAACAACAAATTGATTACCAACTGATGACAGTTTTATGAATATTCTGTCTGTGCTATGAAATTGTAGTGCCAAAATGGCAGGTAAAGTGAATTAATTGATTGCAACTTTAGCCTATATACCAGAGCTGATAAGTAAGCCTCTAATTTCATTAAATTTTCGATTACGCACAGCGTTAAATAGTAGCTAAGAGAAGGCTGGTAAGGTTGGAAAAAACACTGTTCGCTGAATTTAAATCTGATAATTAGAGGTAGCAGGAGCCGCAAACTCAGTTAGTGTTTGTATAACGCACAAAAGTCGTGAAATAATTGCACAAGATGTATAAGGCGAAACTAATGACAAAAAACAGCCCTAGCGACGTTTTAGAACAAATTGAAAAACACTACGCCTCTCTCTCTCCTTCAGGCCAGTCTATTGCGCATTATATTCAGCAAAACCCTATTGCCGTGCTTAGCCAATCCATATCACTTATTGCTGAAAAAACAGGTACATCGAAGGCAACGGTAAGTCGGTTTTTTCGTCAGTTAGGTTTCGATTCTCACCAGCAGGCAAAAGACGCACTGGTGCAGCTAAGGGAGCAAGGCGTTCCCGTAGTTAGCCCTTCAAGTGGCGTATTGCAGCACGAAAGCGACAGCAAAAATCTGGCGAGCACGTTTGAAGGCACGTCACCTGCTGCGTTAAACGAGATAGCAGAAATACTTGCCACGGCTCAACAAGTCACATTAATAGGGTTTCGAAACGCCTATCCTATTGCTCTTCATTTCAGACAACAGCTAAAACAAATTCGTACTTCGGTTCGCGTGTTGCCTCAGCCTGGTCAAACGTTGAGTGAAGATATTATCGACTTAACTGAAAATGACGTTGTGGTTTTATTTGGGTTTCGCCGTAGGACGCGCCAGTTTAAATATGTTCTAAATAGTATTAAACATTGCAAAACGGTACTTATTACCGACCCAACGGGGCAAGGCTACCGGCAAGATGTTGATCACCTGCTGATAACCCATATTGGCGGAGACTCACCCTTTGACAGCTACGCGGCGCCCATGAGCCTTGTGGCCTCGCTGTGTAACTTAACTTACGAAGTATTAGGTAGTGAAGCTGCAAACCGAGTGGATGCCATTACCGACATTTATATCCAGATGGATGAATTAGAAAATCCTAAACGCTGACGCTTCCATTCGTACACTTTTTGAGCAATACTATCCGAACACTAAATTCCTTAGCAGGTATTCTTTACTTTTCAAGAAAAAAGGAACTTTCTAGCTAAAAATTAGGTATAAGTGAAATTAACGTTAATTTTGCTGCTTTGGACGTGTTGTTGGAGTAGATATGGATAAAACACAAGTGATCATGGAAGAAGCTAACGGTGTGTTAGATTTTTGGTTCGGAGAACTTTCGCCCGAACAATGGTTTAAAGAAGATACTGCGGTTGATAAAACCATTACGTCTCGGTTTTCTACATTGCGTTTAGCAGCGTTAAAGGGCGAGCTTTGGCCTTGGCGTGCAACCCCCACCGGTCGTCTTGCAGAAATCCTCCTTCTTGACCAGTTTTCCAGAAACATATTTCGCGGCCATGCCGATGCTTACAGCGCTGACACGATTGCCTTGGTATTGGCCCAAGAAGCGGTAAGCGTTGAAGCCGATAAAGTGCTTACCCCACAGCAGCGTACATTCCTTTACATGCCTTTTATGCATAGTGAATCCCTCGCTATTCACGATGTGGCGCTAGAATTGTTTTCTCAAGAAGGTCTTGAAGAAGCGTTCCTATTCGAGCAGCAACACCAAAATATAATAGAACGGTTTGGTCGATATCCCCACCGAAACGAAGTGTTAGGTCGTACATCAACACCGGAAGAAATCGCCTTTCTAAAGAGCGCGCCTAACGGTTTTTGAGGTTTAATCACCGCCTCAACAGCACTTTTTTCTTGTTCGCCATCTATCTCGTCTGCTCTTTTTCCTATTTATCGTATTTTATCCCAGGTGCTTGCAGAGCAAAGTAACGAACGTTTCCCCTTGACTTTTTTATGAAACATATGTTTCATAGAGTGAAGAATAAAATTCAAAACATGATAATAAGAAAGCGCTGTGAGCTCACCCTTTGTAATAAAGCCCTGCGACAAGCAATATGAGCAGGCAATTAAATCATTAGAAAACTCGTTGTTTAAGAGCAGCGGTAATGCCAAAGACGTTGCCACAGACGACGCATTACTTAATGGGCTCGGCTTAGCGGTAAAAGACTTGTTTCATGTAAAAGGGTTGCCCACGGCAGCTGGCAACCCAGACTGGGAAGCCACTCATGCGGTACCAGAAACTACGAATTGTTGTGTAGCTCGCCTGCTTAATGCTGGCGCCAAGTTCAAAGGTAAAACCATTACCGACGAGCTAGCCTACAGTTTACATGGTCAGAACAAGCATTATTCTAAGCTGGTAAACCCCGTTGCACCGGGCCATATTCCTGGCGGTTCTTCGTCAGGCTCAGCTGTGGCGGTTAGCGCTCACCTAGCAGACATTGGACTTGGAACAGACACGGGCGGCTCCATTCGCGTTCCATCAAGTTACCAAGGTCTATGGGGGCTTAGAACTACTCATGGGCTCATACCTTGCGACAATATGGTCGCGCTTGCACCCTCATTCGACACAATCGGATGGATGACAAGAGATCTTGATACACTGCAACAGGTCGCTGACGTATGCATAGCCGGTGCGTCTGCAACTGGTGCTTCTATAGATAACGAAAAGCAGACAGCAATTGGTGATGACCCCTGTTTTGGGGTAGCTACTCATTTATTTGAGAACTCGGCACATGAGGCACTGTGTAAAACATGGTTACGTAAGCTTGCAGAAAACAATCAGCACGTGGCGATATCTGCCGATCAGTTAGATCTTCAATTATTACAAACCGCTGCGACTTTTCGCACATTACAAGGTGCTGAAATTTGGCAGCAACACGGCGAATGGATTGAGACAACTCAACCCGATATCGCCGACGATATTATGTTGCGCTTGAGTTGGTGTAAAACCATAACACCACAGGATGTACAACAAGCCAAAGCGCAGCAACAAGTGTTGATTAACCAGCTAAATATGCTCTTCGAGCATATAGATGTATTGGTAATTCCCACAACACCAGGCGTTGCACCTCGATGCGACGCCGATGAAATAACATTGGCAAATGATAGGAACGCGCTTCTTGCGCTTACCGCAATAGCGGGGCTTGCTGGGTTACCTCAGCTACATATGCCTTTATTCACCCTACATAACGCTCCATGCGGTTTATCGCTTGTGGGCAAAAAAGGCAACGATCTTGCACTTCTCGCGTTAGCAAAAAAGCTAACCACTGGCTAAACGTGTATCGCACACGCTTAATGGGCTTTCTCGCTAATTTAGAAAGCAAAAAGAAGAATGTTATGCAGTGTTTATAACAAGTTGACTGCCGTTGCTAAATTTTCAAAGGATATAACAATGAGTGAAAAACCAAACATCGCGTTTACCGCCCCACACTATGCCGCATCTCAAGTCGGATTAAATATATTAGAAAAAGGCGGTACAGCAATTGAAGCAATGGTAGCGGCCGCGGCCTCTATAGCCGTTGAATATCCACATATGAATGGCATGGGTGGCGATGGTTTTTGGCTTATCAGCGAACCAGGCAAGCCCCCCGTTGGCATTGATGCGTCAGGCGTTGCTGCGAAAGGTGCAACCCCTTCGTTTTACGAGGGTCTAGATGCAATTCCAAGCAGAGGCGGTAAGTCTGCGCTTACTATGGCCGGTGCAGTAGCCGGCTGGAAAAAAGCCCTTGAGATAAGCCACGAATGGCAAAGTGGAATGCCGTTGAGCACATTGTTTGATACCGCTATAAGCCAAGCCAATTGGGGAATAGAAGTCACGCAGAGCTTGGTTGATGCAAGTAACAAAACGTTCGATGAGTTAAGTCTTGATGAAAATTTTGCGCAGTTTTTGATAAAAGGCAAAGCCCTTAAAAAAGGGAAGATACTTAAGCTCACTAAACTTTCTGAAACCTTAGCGCATTTAGCCGAAAAGGGCTTAGATGATTTTTATCACGGTGAACTTGCAGCACAACTTGCTGAAGACTTAGAAGCCGCTGGCTCCCCTATTCGCCTTGAAGACTTTAAAGATTACGAAGCAAAAATTGTTGAACCTTTATCGGTATCGACCAGCAAGGGTAAGCTGTATAACTTGCCAGCGCCTACCCAGGGTGTGGCTTCATTAATTATTTTAGCGCTCTACGACAAAGTTCAGCATCTTGGCAGTACCGATGCCGATATGGTGCATTTACTCATTGAGTGTACCAAGCAAGCGTTTATTGCGCGTAACGCAAATGTGACTGACCCATCGCGTACGCCTGTAAGTTTACAAAGCCTATTGAGTGACGATGCGCTAGAGGAAATGGCGAAGCGCATTTCTTTAGATAAAGCCTTGCCATGGCCCCATGAAGCAAAACACGGCGATACGATATGGATGGGGTGCTGTGATTCACAAGGGCGGATGGTAAGCTACATTCAGTCGCTTTATTGGGAGTTTGGATCAGGCGTGGTCAGCCCGCAAACCGGCATTGTATGGAACAACCGCGGCACCTCTTTCTCACTTGATCCTTCTAGTAATCAGTACCTAGCGCCGGGGTTAAAACCGTTTCATACATTGAACCCGGCATTCGCTGAGCTCATTGATGGTCGCCGAATGAGTTACGGCACTATGGGTGGTGAAGGACAGCCGCAAACTCAAGCCGCCTTGTTTGCTCGCCACATCTATCATGGGCAGCCTATCGCCAAGGCGATTTCATTGGGCCGTTGGCTGCTTGGCAGAACTTGGGGCGATCAAAGTCACAACTTAAAAGCAGAAAGAGACCTTGTTGAATACGTAGGTGAAAGCCTGGTCGCTCGTGGCCATGACATGGTGACGGTAGATCCATGCAACGAGCTAATGGGTCACGCGGGCGCGATTATTCGCGACACTGAAGGCACGGTGACCGGCGCCAGCGACCCACGTAGCGACGGTAAAGCTTATTTAGGACATCGCTAGCACAGCTTACTTTTGTCCATGAGCTTAGGTAAGAAATATCAATTAATCATTTAATCGAGTAATAAATTTCATGCAGTTTTTAATGGATAACCTTACGGTTATATTGTCTTTAATAGGCACTGGCGTATTTGCAGGTTTGTTAGCGGGTATGCTCGGTGTAGGTGGCGGCATAGTTATTGTGCCGGTGCTGTTCTTTTTGTTCCAAGCTTTGGGAGTATCCCCAGAAAGCGCAATGGTTATAGCAACGGCGACTTCGCTGGCAACGATTGTGCCTACCTCAGTAAGCTCTATTCGCGCTCACCACGCTAAAGGCAACGTAGATTTCGGATTACTTAAGGCATGGGCCGTATTCATACTTATCGGCGTACTGGCGGGAAGTTATTTAGTAACCGTCGTTAACCCTAGGTTTCTCACTTTACTGTTTGGCGTAATTGCAACGCTTTCCGCTATCAACATGCTTATTGGGAAAAAAGACGCGTTGTTTAAGGGCCTTCCCGGACGCGTCGGGCAATCAATTATGGGCGGCTGCATTGGCCTGTTCAGCGCTATGGTAGGTATTGGCGGTGGAACACTTACTGTTCCTACTCTGACTTTTTGTAACTATCCCGCTCACAAAGCAGTGGGTACAGCCGCGGCAGTAGGCTTAATTATCTCCCTTCCTGCGGCGTTAACCTTACTTTTTGTGGGTGCAACTCCTGCAGATGCGCCATATGCCACCTTCGGTTACGTAAACTTGTTGGGTTTCGCCTGTATTGTGCCACTAACCGTGCTGTTTGCGCCGGTAGGCGCAAGCATTGCCAACAAGCTGGATGCGGGGCTACTTAAAAAAATCTTCGCCGTCGTTTTAATCATTACTGGCTTGCGCATGTTAGCGCAAGTGCTTATCTAGGAGTGCTCTAATGTCTAACGAAATGGCTAAAAGAACATCTTACGGCGCTTTGGCACCACTATCTCCGCCTCCGCGTTTACTCATGGGCCCAGGCCCCATCAACTGCTACCCACGCGTTTTAAGCGCTATGTCTACGCAACTCGTGGGGCAATACGACCCGGTAATGACCGGCTACATGAATGAAGTCATGCAGCTTTACCGCGATGTTTTTAACACCAAAAATCAGCAAACCTTTTTGGTTGACGGCACGTCGCGCGCTGGCATTGAAGCCGTATTGGTGTCAGCTATAGAGCCGGGCGATAAAGTTCTCGTGCCTATTTTCGGACGCTTCGGGCATTTGCTTGCTGAAATTGCCGAGCGCGCCGATGCAGAAGTGCACACCATAGAAGTGCCGTGGGGCGAAGTATTCACGCCTGAGCAAATTGAAGCCGCGGTAAAAGAAGTGAAACCGAAGCTCTTGGCTATTGTTCAAGGTGATACGTCTACGACCATGCTTCAACCTTTGGCCGAAATTGGCGCTATTTGTGAGGCGCATAACGTTTTGTTCTATTGCGATGCCACAGCTTCTATAGGCGGCAACCCGCTTGATGTCGACGCATGGAAATTAGACGCCGTCTCCGTTGGTCTGCAAAAGTGCTTAGGCGGCCCATCAGGTAGTGCACCTCTTACGCTTAGCGATAAGTTCGTGAAAACCGTGCGTACTCGTCATCACGTTGAAGCCGGGATTCGCGACGCGCATCACGAATCAGCCCGCGGGCCGAAAATTCGTTCAAACTATTTTGATTTGCCCATGATCATGGATTATTGGGGTGAAGAGCGGTTAAACCACCACACCGAAGCAGCCAGTATGCTGTATTGCGCCCGCGAGTGCGCTCGCCTACATCTTGAAGAGGGCCAGCAAAACGTGATTGCCCGACACAAGGTCGCTGGCGATGCCATGCTAGCCGGTGTTCAGGCTATGGGGCTTAAACCTTTTGGCGATTTGAAGCACAAAATGTACAACGTAGTGGGCGTATATATTCCAGACGAGGTACAGGGTGAAGAGGTACGCGAAACCCTCCTATTGCGTTTCAACATTGAAATAGGCACCAGCTTTGGCCCTTTAAAAGGCAAAATCTGGCGTATTGGTACCATGGGCTACAACGCCCGAGAAGATGCCGTGCTGCACACGCTTCAATCTCTTGAAACCGTGCTGCGCATGCAAGGATTCAAGGCGCCAGCAGGCAAAGGAGTAGATGCAGCACTGGCCGTATATGCAGATGCCAAGTTTGCAGGAGTGACGAATGGGTGAATTTGCTGAATTAGCAATTCAGGTTATGGCAAGGTGCGAAACACTAGGCACCTTAAGCCAAAACCCTTCCTGTCTAGACAGGCGCTATCTCACCGAACAACATCGACTTGCCAATCAACTGACCTCGGGCTGGATGATTGAAGCTGGCATGACAACGTGGCAAGACGCAGTAGGTAATATTTGGGGGCGCTACACTTCAAGCGTACCAAACGCTCCTCGGCTGATATTAGGTAGCCATTTAGATACCGTGCCCAACGGCGGTAAATACGACGGAATGCTCGGTGTTGTTGCAGCTATTTCGCTGGTCGCCATGTTCGATGGCACACAAACCAAGTTTCCTTTTCACATCGATATTGTGGGCTTTTGTGATGAAGAAGGTACACGATTTGGCACCACGCTTTTAGGTAGTCGAGCACTAACCGGAAAATGGGAAGACCAGTGGCGCTTTTTGAAAGATGAAAACGGAATAAGCCTTGAACAAGCCATGGCGAACTTTGGTTTGAACTTCGACGCGGTAAACAGTGCCGCTATCGCTCGTACTGATATCTTAGGCTACCTGGAGTTACACATAGAACAAGGCCCTGTTTTAGAGCAAGAAAACTTGCCCGTGGGCGTAGTCAGTGCAATTGCAGGTGCACAACGTTTTAATTTCACTGTTGAGGGCATGGCCGGCCACGCAGGCACAGTGCCAATGTCGATGCGAAAAGACGCCCTTTGTGCCAGTGCAGAAATGTTATTAGCGGTTGAAAAAATCAGCCTGCAACGCCCTGGCGTAGTGGCGACAGTAGGTAAACTTGAAAACGCCCCCAACGGCGTAAATGTTATTTCAGGTCGCACCCGCTTTTCGTTAGATATTCGCAGTGAAGACGATAATCTACGAGATTCTGTATTGGCAGAAATATTGCAAAAGTTTGATGAGATTGCGCAAAGAAGACAGTTAACGCTTAGTCGTGAACAGACCCACAGCGCGCCGGCGGTTCACTGCGATGAATATCTCAAACAAGCGCTTGTGCGTGGTGTTCAGGAAAGTCAAATTTCTCCTCGGGTACTTGCATCAGGTGCGGGGCACGACGCGATGGCGATGGCAGATATTTGTCCTGTCGCCATGCTGTTCACTCGCTGCAAAGGGGGCATTAGCCACCACCCGGCTGAGTCGATAACTCACGATGATGTGGCCGCTAGTTTATCTGTACTCTATAAGACCATTAGCACGTTACAACATGCTTAGCTGCAACATGGGTTGAGCAGCATTTTGTAAACTTGAAACAATGATTTGCCTCATCAAATGCATGGACTGTGTTTGTACAGGTGTGTGAGGTCTTCTTTTGCTCAATATTGAACCACTATAGTTTTAAAGGGTTAATAATGAAAATAACAAGGATTTACAACGATGAAGCAGGCAAAAGCCACTTTGGTGAAGTAGAAATTGCGCTTAAAGACGGAGGCCCTATTGGGATGCTTTCAGAGAAGTTTGGTGCAGATAAAATTATCTTTCGCGAAACGCCGGCAGACTATGACTTTAAATGGCATCCGGCCCCTGCTCGTCAACTGCTTTTTATTCTAAAAGGCCGAGCGGAATTTACTGTGTCAAATGGCGAACGCCACGTATTTGGCGCTGGCGACGTATTGTTACTAGAGGACACAGAGGGTGAAGGCCATTGTTCTCGCGCCATGTATAACGAAGTGCGCCATTCGATATTTGTTACCTTAGGTGAAGGCGTTACGCTGTGAACTCCTCATCGACACCAATGCGTGTCGACCAATAGGCTTTCTCGAAACGTTTCAAATAAATAGCATCTTCTAACTTGCTTGTTAGCTTATAGCGAAAGTGCGCCAGATTGGCGCATTTTTTTGTTTTAGCACCAAGATGGGGCTTCTCAATCAAGAGCGCTCTTTTACATTAACAAGCCAATCATTTAACTACAGTTAAATCATACAGTTAAAACGCCTTTGACATACAGACCACTTGGTCAGCATCTTGCAACATTCCCGTTTTATCCACCTTTCGCATGGAGAGAGGGAAGAAGCATGTCTTCCAGTAACAGCGAGTTAATATACAACTTACACGACAGCCCCGCTTTGCTGCCTTCTCTTACGGCCGCTTTTCAGCATTTATTAGCCAGTTTCGTTGGGGTTATTACGCCTACGCTCATTGTCACATCCTCGCTGGGTCTGACTGAACACACGCCCTATCTCATTAGTATGGCGCTGTTTGTAAGCGGCATTGGTACAGCCATTCAAACTAAACGAATTGGCCCGGTGGGCAGTGGTCTTGTGGCCATTCAAGGCACCAGCTTCGCATTTATCAGCGCATTAATTTTGGCCGGGAGTCAGGTTAAAGCAAATGGCGGAACCTCTGAGGACGTGCTAGCACTGCTATTTGGGCTTACGATGGCGGGCGCACTGGTAGAAATTGTATTTAGTCTTTTTGTAAACCGACTACAACGCATTATCACCCCCCTTACCACCGGCATTGTTATTACGGCAATAGGCCTAAGCTTAATTAACGTAGGAATGACAGACCTTGCGGGCGGGTTTAATGCTGAGGACTTTGCCAGTACCGACAATTTGATTGTAGGTCTGGGTGTCTTATTGATTATTGTATTTTTAAATGCATCGACGAATCACTGGCTTCGGTTAAGTGCTATTTTTATCGGCATGGCTTTAGGCGCAATTTATATCGCTTTCACCAAAGGGCTAGATTTTAACGGCTTATCTTCACTTTCTATTTTGGCCATTCCCACTCCGTTTGCCTTTGGCATCGCTTTTGACATCAATTTATTCCTTCCTATCGCGCTCATTTACTTGTTTAGCGCAATAGAAACGGCAGGCGATCTTACGGCAAACAGCCTTTTCTGTAAGCAGCCTGTAAGTGGCCCTGTGTATTTACGTCGAATCAAAGGCGGCATTTTGGGTGATGGCGTAAATTCTTTGCTTGCCGGTATGTTCAATACTTTTCCCAACACCACATTTGGGCAGAACAACGGCGTGATTCAACTCACTGGGATAGCCAGTCGTAAAGTCGGTTTTTTCGTAGCAGGGCTATTTGTGTTTATTGGCTGCTTTCCCATCGTCGGCGGCGTTTTACAAGCCATTCCAAAGCCGGTTTTGGGCGGCGCGACCCTCGTTATGTTTGCCATGGTAGCCGTAGGCGGATTAAAACTACTGGCTAACTATGCGCTTGACAGACGCAGTAGCCTGGTCACCGCCTGCGCTTTGGGCATGGCCATTGGCGTAATGATGGTGCCACAAGCGTTATCTGAACTACCCAATTGGCTTGAAAACATACTACTTTCTCCGGTTACGTCTGCGGGACTGACCGCTGTCATACTAGATTTAACCTTGCCCGGTAAAATTCCCCAAAAATCAGGAAAAGAATCGTCGTCTGAAAGCCAATTAAAAAATGTAAAACGCTCGAAAGCGATAAGCCAAGATAAACAAAGCTCGAACGCTTTCAGTACAGGTAATGCGGGCCTCGAGGTTAACAACAGCCGATCGGTTTCCAAACCTATTACAGCCATACTGGGCAATCACCATCGACAAGATGTCCCCTTTTCCCTTTATAGTGCAAAAACGCGATAAAAATCACCGTAAGAGTGCATAAATCGTCAAGCCCTTATTAGTTAACATAAAAATAACAATATAAGAACAATATTATATTTTTAAACCCATATAATTCAGCAACTTAAGAACAGGATAAAAGCTGACCAACTGGTTAAGTAGTTGGCATTTATCCTGCTAACCCTCTTGCATTACAGCAAGGCGCAACAGAAATGTCGCGTTGATAAAGCCCTAAAAAAGGGCAAATAAAAATAATGAGGAAACCATGAAAAACACTACATTCAAATTATCTCCTCTTGCAAAAGCCTTTGCGATGACCACGGCGGTCGCATTGTCATCTCAAGCATTTGCGCAAGAAGAGACAGAGGTTAAAGAAAAAGATGTCGAGAAAATCCAGGTAACTGGGTCGCTAGGCAGCTTACCAGGCCAAGACGTTGAGTCTGTATTCGGATTCGGTAAATCTATTCTAGAAACACCGCGTTCGGCCTCAACTATCTCGCAAGAGCAAATGGAGCGTTTCAACGTTTCTGATATCGATGAGCTAGTCGCGTTTGCACCAGGTACATTCACACAGTCTTTCTTCGGTGTAGCCGGCTCACTTGACGTACGTGGTACACCGGGTGAAACCTATTTTCGTGGTGTAAAACGCTTGGATAACCCGGGTAACTACCCTACCCCTATTGGCGCTTCAAGCCGCATTGATATCGTTCGAGGCCCGGCATCTCCTATTTATGGCCCATCTAAAATTGGCGGTTACCTAAACTTCAACCCCAAATCTGCTCGCGCATCTGGTGGGCAATATTTAGATGCCCCTACCGGTGCCCTTTCTTATACCACAGGTTCATGGGATAAAAGCATTCTAACCGCCGAAGTTGGCGGCCCAGCAAGCGTTGCTGGTAAAGAGATGGGCTATTACATTTATGGTGAGCTAGAGAACTCAGATAGCTACTACGATAATACGCAAACCGATCAAACGGTGCTTCAAGCCTCTTTCAACGTAGATATCACAGACAGCTTACGCTTTGAATTCGGCGGTATGTACCATGACTACGATGGCAACCAAGTAGCCGGCTGGAACCGCTTAACGCAAGAACTGGTAGATGACGGTACTTACATTACAGGTACAGCGCAACCGCTAGATACCGACGGCGATGGCCAAATTAGTCACGAAGAATACGGCGCAGTAAACATTGCCGGCGAAAGTTTCTTCTATGTACCGGCGTCAAGCTTTACAGATGATGAAGCTACTGCGCTCATGCAGCTACAAAACGTAGGTACTACAACGCTTAGCGGCAACCAAGTGCTTGTTGCACCTGATGACCAATTAGGCAACGAAGCTATTACACTTTATTTCGACACTATTTACTACACGGATAACTGGGAAATTCGCAACCAGCTTTTCTATGATGCATACGACAATATCAATGAAAATGCCTATGGATTCTCTCAGTTCCACGATAGTTGGGTGGTAGAAGACAAGCTTATTTTTGCCACAGAATATGAAAACGACGGCTTACTCGCTCAGTTCCAATTCTCGCCATCAGTACGTTACACGGATTTTGAGCACGGTGATGATTTTACTTATGAGTACTTTAACCGTCGCGACCTAACGATGCCATCTTCTGCGCTGGACCGTCGCCTATTGTCTACCCGTTCAGGCAAAAACTACGATAACTACGATGTGGGTAATTACCTAGATTTAGGTATCGCGGCAATGACCGATTTAACATGGGATTGGGGCTTAAACCTTGTTCTTGGTGTACGTTATGACACCATTGACATCGAAAGTACCTCACGCACTGATCTACTGCTCGGTGCAACGGGCGAGGAAACGCCCGTGTATGCTGAGGAAACCGTTGACGGTTGGTCGTGGAATGCGAGTATTTCATACGAGTTCGAATTTGGCCTAATTCCATATATCACTGCGGCTGAGCAAGCGACGCTAGTTGCAGGTCAAGGCGCTGAAATTGGAGTAGGACAGCTAGGTGACGGTAGCGCCTTTGACACATCTGAACTTATTGAGTTCGGTATTAAAGGTTCATTGTTAGAAGACACGTTATATTTCGCACTTTCTTCATTTGAACAGGAACGTACCGACTTTAACGCACAAAATACGGTTACTAACAACACCACTAACAATAAAGGTACCGAGTTTGAGCTTCGCTGGGTAGTGAACGACAACTTGGTTGTGTCGGCGGGTTATACCAATATCAAAGTTATTAACCTAACGGCGCTTGAAAACGGTAATCAGTTTGGATTCTTGGGTGCTGAAGACCTAGTTAACCTTGAAGACCCGTCTTTGATCTTTGGTGGTAATGTTATTGGTTTAAACCTAATCGGCGAAGGTTTCAATAACACGGATGGCCGAAAGGCAGGTATCCCTGAAAATATTTACACACTTACAGCTACATATGACTTCCAAAATGGCTATGCAGCTAACGTGAGTGTTGTCGATGTTGAAGAAGTGGCGTCAGGCTTCTCTGCTGCGGTTACTTTGCCTGCCTACACACTTGTAAATGCAGGCTTATCTTATCAAGCCGAAAACTGGGCATTAAACTTAACGGTTAAGAACTTGACGGATGAGCGTTATTTCCGTTCTAACTTCCCTGACCTGTTTGGTAGCCAAATTGTACTTCCTGAATTGCCGCGTCACTTTAACGCGAAATTCACGTACTCGTTCTAGGTAGTCAAAACTGAGAAGGTTGTCGTGTTATAGCATAGACGTTAGCGCGACAACCACTTACAGTTTGTCTCCTCACTTTTACTAGGGAGCCCAGCACACTGTCTGAAGGTCACTTCGGTGCTTGGCTCTTTTTTAGGATTTTCTCCATGCATATTTCTTTTCATAAACCTGTTAATTTCCTCAATCCTCTTATCATTTTTACCGCACTGCTTAGCTTTTCGCTTACCGCAGCGTCGACCGAGGTTAACGCTCCTGCCACACAACCGCTGAAAGTGAAGGTGGTCATCGTGAGTATGTTTGAAATTGGTGAGGACGAAGGCGATGCACCTGGTGAGTTTCAGCTATGGAAAACCAGGCAAGCGCTAGCTACGCGATATGCTGTCCCACACGGCTTCCATGATATCTACGCTAATAAAGAAACAGGTGTAATTGGGCTGGTGACAGGGATGGGAATTGCGCGGGCTTCTGCAGCCATTATGTCGTTAGGTTTAGATAAGCGGTTCGATCTTAGCCAAGCCTATTGGTTGGTGGCTGGTATTGCGGGCGTGGACCCTGCCGACAACACCATTGGGAGTGCTATTTGGACCGATTATGTTGTAGATGGTGATTTAGCCCATGAAATCGACGCACGAGAAATACCCGATAACTGGGAAACGGGATACTTCCCGTTGTTTACCCATGCTCCCTATGAAAACGCTGACGCTGTAGATTTAAACAATAGTCCTAATGGCGAAGTATACGCGCTTAATATTCCTCTCGCTAAATGGGCTTTCGCGCTTACAAAAGATACCAAGCTTTTAAACAACGAAGCAATGGACAGTTTAAGAGCAAAGTATACACATTCACCGCAAGCAAAGGCTTTACCAAGTGTTTCTATGGGCGCCCATTTATCTGCCTCTACGTTTTGGCACGGCGAGAAACTTAATGCATGGGCGAATGATTGGGTCGCCTATTGGACGAAAGGTAAAGGCAATTTCGTTACGTCAGGAATGGAAGATTCCGCCACGCTTCAAAGCTTAACTTATCTCGATAATGCAGGGCTTGTAGATAAAGAGCGGCTACTCATTTTACGTACTGCAAGCAATTTTACGATGCAGCCACCAGGTTTAAGCGCTGCTGAGAATCTCAAACGCGAAAGTTCAGGGGATGGCTATGCGGCGATGGGCGCAGCGATAGAAGCAGCATACCGGGTGGGCTCTCAAGTAACCGACTACATCGTTAAGCACTGGAATGAGGTACAACATTCAATACCTAAGGTGCAGTGAACGTATAAGCCGCTTAATGTCAACCTACTTTAAATTAAGCGGTGATAGATTTTGCGTTTAACGTCGTTCTAACCTGCATCGTCACATCATTTTGAACAACGGGTTTTGACAGAAAATCAGCCATTCCCGCTTCGCTACAGCTAATTTTATCTTCAGCTGTGGTGTTAGCGGTTACTGCAACAATTCTTCCATGTTCTGATAAAAGCCCTTCTTGCTTAATGATTTTGGCTGCGCTCATCCCATCAAGCACTGGCATCGCGCAGTCCATAAAAATAAGGTCATATCTTTTAGCTCGGGCCATTTCGACGGCTACTTCGCCATTGTCAGCTTCGTCTGGCACATAGTTAAATCTTTCAAGCATTGAGGCCAGCACGAGGCGATTGATATCGTTATCGTCAACAACCAGTATATTGAGCGGTATGTTTAAAAGCTCAGATGAAAGCTCAACATCGTTTTTCACCTCTTTTTCTAACGATGCCATTTCAACAGGTATCGCTATATCGAAGCATGTGCCTATACCAACTTTTGAGCGAACTTCTAGCTCCCCACCCATTTTGTCAATGAGCTGGTTGACTATCGACAAACCCAAACCATTGCCATTTAACTCTTCAGACGCACTTGCTCTATCGTTCTGGAACGGTCTAAATATCCGCGACAAAATATCGTCATTCATACCCACGCCCGAGTCTTCCACCGAGGCGAGTAAAACAGGAATATTGCTTTGCTGCTTAAGCGTGACTTGAACAGAGATGTAGCCTTTAGACGTGAATTTGACGGCGTTTGACAACAAGTTAGTGAGCACTTGACTGATCCTTGCGGCATCTCCGTTTACGTAAGTTTTGTCGTCAAATGACAAAACGGCATACAGCCTAATTCCTTTTTCCGCACATCGCCCCTTAAACACGTCAACGATATCTTCAGCCAGTGAGCGCACGCAAAAATCACTGTAACTTAGCGAAAACTCGCCATTGATTATGGAGGTATAGTCGAGCACATCATTAATCAAAGACAATAGACGGTCAGCGCTGTGCAAGGCAATGTCCGCTTTTTTTATGCGGACATTGTCTTTCTTTTCAAACCTAATAGCTTGAAGCATGCCAGTGATGCCATTGAGAGGCGTCTTTAGTTCATGACTAATCCTTGAAAGCAACAGCCCTCGTTCTTTTGAAGCGGCCTCGGCTTCTTTGCGGCGGGCGTCAAGTTCCAGTCTCAGCTGCACTGACTTGTTCACATTTTGGCAGGTACCAAATAAGCGAATACACTTTCCGTTTTTAAACTCTGCCATGCCGTGAGTTTCTATCCATACTGGATTTCCCTTGGCAGATACCAACTCAAGTGTTGCGCACCAAGGCTCCCCAGTCTCGATAGTATGCGAAACGATGCGATTAATTTCATTTCTATTAAAGCCCTCTTTATAGAAACTGATTGCATCTTCCATCGTAGGCTTGAAATCGTCACTTACCTCATGGATACGCCGGGTTTGAGATGACCAAGAGAGCGCATTATTGCGAAGATCTACCTCCCACGTCCCTATGCTCGCAACGCTTTGTAGCTTTTCATACAAGGTATTCTGGTGAGACTCCCCTTTTTCTAACTGAAATTTTTCTAAGGTGACAGCTAAGCAATCGTCTAATAACGCGACTTTCTCAAGGTTAATGGGGAGCTCTGGACACGCATTAATAAACACGAGAAACATGTGGTGCCCATCAAAATTATGCACGCGGCCGCGAATATACTTTTCAGCGTTAAAATAGGTTGAAAACCATTGCTTGAACCCCGAAGAGGCTTTTATGCTGTTAACTGGAAAACTATTTTCTACAGGAATGCAGGATGCAAACGATGGCAATGTTTTAAAATTAGGCGGATAAGCAGATGACGCTTTAATAATAACGTCTACGGCCTCATCTTCGATTTGCACTAGCAAACCTTGGAACACACCCAAGGTATCGCACCCACGCTGAACAAGGTTGGATAAAGATGTTTTAAGCTGCTCTTCTAACTTAATATTTACACTCGACTGCTCGTCAAAATAAATCATCGTTCGATTCCTACGCCTAACACTCGTTGTCCAAAGTAGCCACCAATCGTCAAAATGCGACAAATATGAAATATTCATACGTTATGGTAATGATAGCGTGGCTTGGTAGTGAAGGAAATTAAACAATAGGATAGATAAATCGTACCCATTTTAAGAATGTTTATTTGCTACTAGAGCCCGTAAGTCAATGTTGCATATTAACGCTCAGTAAACCTATCCCTTAGCCTGGTTTCTGCCAAGCTCTTTGGCTTCAAAAAGGGAAATATCCGCATCTTCTATAAGCGCAGAGTAATCGTCGTCTATAACATCAGTCGCCTTCCAAACCGCATACCCAGCGCTTATTGAGACTCGCTCATCGATGCCTTTGCCGTGGGGAATGTTAGCGTTAGATACTGCTTCGACTAGCTGCTGTGCGACAATCTTTGTACCTTGGTAATCGATATAAGGCAAAATCACTAGGAACTCTTCTCCTCCAAACCGGATTACCGCGTCTTTGGGGCGTTTTACGGTTTCTGAAATAATTTTTGCCACTTTTTGAAGGCAGAGGTCGCCCTCTAGGTGCCCATAGTTGTCGTTAAAGAGCTTAAAATAATCAATATCGATCATTATTGCCCCAACCATGCCATTATCTCGCGCGACTTGTCTTATCAGTAACGGGATTTCTTTGGTTAGGTAGGTACGATTGTATAAACCTGTAAGCTGGTCGTGAAACGTCATTTTTTCTAAATACTCAGTACGAAGCTTGTTCTGAATATGCGTTTTTATGCGATGTGTTAGCGTAGACGCGTTGACTGGCTTCATAACAAAGTCGGACGCGCCAACCTCCCAGCACGCGTTTTCACTTTCAACATCCATTGTGGAAGTGACAAAAATTACAGGGATGTGGCTGGTCAAGGGTGACTGTTTAAGGGTCTTACATACTTCTAAGCCATTTATATCAGGCATATTCATATCTAATAACACCAAGTCGGGTGAATGCTTAGCACAGTATGAAAGCGCCTCTTGACCTGAGTCCGCCGTTTCACAATTGAACACATGCTCTAATATAGACTCTAACAGCATGCGACTTATCGGCTCATCATCAACGATAAGAACATTACATTCTGTATAGGGCTTTATTTCTTGTAAATTCATTAATTTAGGTCGCGTATACCGAAGAAAAGGTAAGGTTTCGCTGAAAACATTACTTCAAAAAAATACAATGCTATTACGCCTGAGTTTAACATCATACGTTAACAAATCTATCGAAAAGACAATATTTTAGATGAGCGCATACTTCAACGCAGACAATCGTAGCGTGTCAATGTTAACTATTATCGGAGATACGTAAAGTAAAATTAGCCTTTAGTATATTTGCTTTATTAATCAATACATGTTGGCGACTAAACCATTGACTCAACGATGCAAATAACGAAAGATTGTCACAAGTAAATTGGTTGGTGATAAAAATGCATACGTTAAGCGATGACGCGACCCTTTCAAAAGAGCAGTTATGGAATAGAGATGCTGCAATAAGTCGTCTTGGTGGAAATGAAGGATTACTCAACCGTATCGTTGACATGTTTTTAGCGCAAATAGAGCAAAAACATGAGTCACTAAAGCAAGCGGTGGCTGATATGGAACTAGAGGCTGTGCGATTCAATAGTCACTCTATGAAAGGGGTAGCTGGTGATGTGGGTGCTGATGCTATTCGCGGCAAAGCGGCGGCAATTGAACTAAAAGCTAAACAGAATAACATCAGTGGGCTACACGAAGATATGAATGACTTGGATGCTCTTATCAAGAAAACGATTGAAGTAATGCGTGCTTGAACGTAGATGTAGTAAACAGAATGAGTCGAAGGCATAAAGTTGCTAACGCTAGCTTCATCGTTAGTCGGAGTGAGCCGTCGTACGTTGACGGATATCGAACAAGACAAAGGTAGCCAAGTAAAAAGTATTATCGACAAGGTGTTCAAACCTCTAGGAATGAAATCTGGACTCACTCCAATTCATCCTCATGTGGCGAAGCATATGATGGCTGGCAAAGCGTAAACGTTGAAGTTCCCTACCCGTTGAAGTTCCTTTAGCCGTTGAAGACTCTTTACCCGTTAAAGACTCTTTAGCCGTTGAAGACTCTTTACCCGTTAAAGACTCTATCAATAAAATAAGTTTTTATATTTTCAGGTAAAAAGCTCGCTTTAAAACTATTGGCGGCGAGGGTTCTTACCGTGTGTTCATCCAAATTCAGTGATTGATGTAACGCATTAAAATTATCGTTAAGGAAGCCCCCAAAATAAGTCGGGTCGTCCGAATTCACCGTTACTAGCAATCCTGCATTTAACAGCTCAATAATATTGTGCTCTTTCATATCATTTATCACACAAAGTTTCAGATTGCTTAGCGGACAAACAGTAAGCGGTATCTGCTTTTCTTTTAAATGTGCCATCAATGCATCGTCTTCTTGACAACGCACACCGTGATCAATGCGGTCAACATTAAGCAATTCAATGGCTTCCCAGATGTAAGACGCAGGTCCTTCCTCTCCAGCGTGAGCAACAATTTTAAAACCAAGAGATTTTGCTTGTTTAAACACACGCTCAAATTTTGAAGGCGGATGGCCGAGTTCAGAGCTATCTAATCCCACGGCCGTTATGTGTTCGTGATAAGGCTTAGCCTCTTCCAATGTTATAATTGCATCGTCTTCAGATAGATGGCGCAGAAAAGACATAATCAGATAACTACTGATACCATACTCTTCTTTGGCCTTGGCCATTGCCCGCAGAAACCCTGACATGAAGACGTCAAAACCTATGCCCCTTTCCGTGTGTGTTTGTGGGTCGAACATGATTTCAGTATGAACGATATTGTCATCAAAACATCGCGATAAATATTCCCACATCAAGGTGAAGAAATCTTCTTCGTCTCTTAACACCCCTGCCCCTGCGTAATATAAATCTAGAAAACTCTGTAAATCTTCAAAGTTATACGCCGCTTCTATCTCTTCCACGTTAGCATAGGGTAGTGTTACACTATGTTTCTTAGCTAGGCGCCACATGAGTTCAGGCGTTAAGCTTCCTTCAATATGCAGATGCAATTCGGCCTTTGGAATATTGTTAATTATTGATGACAGCGACATGGCCCCTCACTTAATTGCACTATAACGATGCAATCGCATTAGTTTAGTGCGTATTAGTTTATCTTTAATGCTATCTGTAAACGAGTTCTATTGCTCATTTAGGTTTTGTTTGCGGTTTTTTTAACATTGTTTTTGTTGTTTCTAAACCGCATGGCTGCTCCTGGGCTGCCTGGCTAGTGACGTTAAGTCACACGTGATTATTACTTGATCACTGTACTACATTGTAAGTTAGCACAAAACGCACCAACAAGTTGACTAACTGGTCAGTTTATTGCTTTCCATGCACAAAACACTTAGTAAAACCTATACAGAGAACTCTTGATGTCTAACAACGTTATTGAGCGGCTATTTAAGCTGCAGGAACACGGAACCACGGTAAGAACAGAGATTATTGCAGGACTTACCACGTTCGCAGCCATGTCATACATACTTGTTGTAAACCCTGGCATTTTAGGGCTCAGCGGTATGCCCGTTGAGGGATTAATTACGGTTACAGCATTGGCAGCTTGTATTGGCACGCTAATGATGGCGCTCATGACAAACTACCCTATCGCACTGGCGCCAGGTATGGGGTTAAATGCGTTTTTTGCCTTTACTATTTGCCTTGGCCGAGAAGTGCCGTGGGAAGCCGCGTTGGGCATTGTGTTTTGGAACGGTATTCTCTTTCTACTTCTCTCACTTACGGGTGTTCGAACTAAAATCGCAGAATCAATCCCGCCATCGCTAAAAATAGGGGTTCAATGCGGAATAGGCTTGTTCATCGCTTTTATCGGTCTCAAAAATGCAGGTCTGATCGTTGATAACCCTGCGACCTTTGTTCAGCTTGGCGACCTTTCAGAACCCGCTGTAATGCTGGCTTTGGTAGGTATTATATTTACCATTGTGTTGATGGTTAAGCGCGTAACTGGCGCTATTTTAATTTCAATTGTAACCCTCACGCTTATTGGCGCCTTTATACCAACAGAAAACGGCACATTAACGGCAACGCCCGCCGCCGTTGTAGGCATGCCAGAATCTATTTCAAATACCTTTATGGCAATGGATTTTTGGTATCCTATCGATCACCTGGCAGAGACCTGGGACCTTATTTTTGCACTTATGTTTGTCAATATGTTCGATACCATTGGGACGTTAATTGGTGTCTCTCGCAAAGCGAACCTTTTAACGCCTGAGGGCAAACTGCCTAAAATTGGTGCGGCCATGACCGCCGATGCCTCAGCAAGTGTTGCAGGTGCAATAGTGGGCACATCACCGGTAACCAGTTATGTAGAATCCGCTACTGGGGTCTCTGCTGGCGGCAGAACTGGCCTGACAGCAGTGGTGGTTTCAGTGTGCTTTTTACTATCACTCTTTTTGACGCCATTGATGAAGGTAATTCCGCTTATGGCGACGACCCCCGCCCTGCTTATGGTGGGGATCTTGATGATGGAGTCTATTCGACAAGTCGATTTTGATGACCTGGGGGCCCTGGCTACCGCATCAGTGGCACTCATTGCAATGCCGCTCACATTCAGTATCAGCGAAGGTATCGCCCTCGGTTTTATAACCTACGTGGGAATTAAGGTTGGAACAGGCAAATTTAAAGAAGTTACGCCGCTCACCTACGGATTAGCTATTGTTTTCTTACTTAGATATCTACTCGATTTGAAATAAGTCACCTTCGTTTACAGGGTATAGCGTGCGCAACCCTGCCCGTTGGATACAAAAAAGGTGGCTTCAAGGCCACCTTTTTAAGCGTAGTAATTAAAGCAGGCTACACGCTTACTTTAGACCGTCATACGTGAAGGTAACGGCTTTATCGCCCATGAATACAATCTTCACATGCTTGCTGTCTTCGTTGCCCCACGTACATGCCATAGTGCCCATTGTTTTGCCACAGTTGTCGGCAGACCCTAAAATGGCTTCAACTTCGTCCTGAGTCATCCCCATTTCTAACTTATCGTAATTTTCTTTCGTCAGCTTTGAGCAAGCTGTCAGGGCTAATGCGCTTAAAGCAATAATGGCTAGTTTTGTTTTCATATTTTTGTCCTTTGTAAAGCGAATCCGCAAGCGACCTGCCGAACTCGCGAACGTTTGTTCAGTATACTTCGAATATATCCGGGTACTTTAAACGCTAAACAGGCAGGTTGTCATTCCCCTCTTTAGGATGAGTCGCTAGCCAATGGCGAGCAATTTGCTCTCGCGTTGCTATCCATACCTTATCATGAGATTTGATGTATTCGATAAAACGTTTCAGCGCGGCCAAACGCGCAGGCCGCCCTATAATGCGATTGTGCAAGCCAATCGACAGCATTTTTGGCGCTTCATCCCCTTCTTCATATAGCACGTCGAACGCATCTTTTAAGTAAGCGAAAAATTGCTCCCCACTATTAAACCCTTGAGGTGTTGCAAACCGCATATCGTTGGTATCTAACGTGTACGGTACCATCAACAGTGGCTTACTATAATGGCAGTCGTAATAGGGTAAATCATCAGCGTAAGAATCAGCGCAATATAAAATATCGTCTCTTTCTGCGATAAGTTTTAACGTATTAGGGCTCGTTCTTCCAGTGTACCAGCCTACAGGCTTTGCACCTGTTAACTGCTCGTGAAGCATAATCGCATCGTCAATTTGTTTGCGCTCTTGCTCTTCACTCATGTCTTGGTAATGTATCCAGCGCATGGCATGGCTAGCAATTTCCCATCCTGAATCCATCATGGCTTTTACCGCATCCGGGTGACGCTGCATCGCCATGGTAACGCCAAATACAGTAACAGGAATTTGGTATTTATTAAGCAAGCGATGCAAACGCCAGAATCCAGCGCGGCTGCCGTACTCATAAATTGATTCCATACTTAAATGGCGATCTTTATAAGCTTGTGCACCAATAATTTCAGATAAGAAAATCTCTGACGCTTCATCACCATGAAGCACACAGTTTTCACCACCTTCTTCATAGTTTAATACGAACTGAACGGCTATCTTTGCTCCGCCTGGCCAGTTTGCATGAGGGACATGTTGGCCATATCCAACGAGATCGCGGGGATATACAGACTCTGTCATACTACACCTCGAAACTGTCAGGCACAGACAATCCACAACCGCCAAGCACAAGCTTGACGACTTGCTTTGTGGCGTCTTCAAAATCTGCTTTGGTCATTTTTTTACCGCGAAGACGAGTGATTTGCGCAGAAAAATCAGCGTAGTGCTGAGTACTTGCCCAGATGGTGTAAAGTAAATATTCACCTTCAATGGGAGGAAGCTTACCCGCGTTAACCCAGGCATCAATGACGGCAAGTCGCCCGTTCATCCAAAGTGCGTGCTCTTCGTCAAAGTACCCACTTAAATTCTGTGCACCATTAATTATTTCCATCGCGAAAATTTTCGACGCCAAAGGATGGGTTCGCGATACTTCCATTTTCTCAGCAATGTAATTTGCTAATACCTCTGCCGGGTCATCTTCTACCGTGGCTTTATCAAAACGCGAGTTCCACAGTGACAAGGTTTCTTCTAGAACTGCAACATAAAGTTCTTGTTTGGTTTTGAAGTAATATAAAACATTGGTCTTTGGCAGCCCTGCTTCGTCGGCTATCTTTTGAACGGCAGTTCCTTTGAAACCAAATTGCGCAAAGCACTTCTCGGCGGCCTGGAGTATTTTTTTTCTATTCATAGCGCCTACGCCAGCGTCGACACTTTTTACCTTCATCATTATTCTTTCAATTCCTTTGCAAATTACCTTGCAAGCACACAGGTACAGCAAATGCTGCACGTATTTCGATAGGTTAGCATTTATTGACAATGCGATGCTACAGAGTATACACGCCACTCAACTAAGGTGTTTATTATACTAAAGCTCGACTTGTACAGTTTTTTAAAACCTTGCACGAATCTTGCCTCGTCTTTATTAACTATGCAAAAGTGAGGGTTGCTGAAGCGTTTATTTACCCTCTACTTATTTGTGCAAAATCTTGGCCTTTTATAACCCGGCCTTTTTTTATAAGCAAAAAATTGACCATGTGGTCTACTTTTATTGAAAAAATACAGCTATATTAATGGATACAAGAATGAACATAGAAAGAAGGTGTGAGTATGATTCGCTTTCTAGTAAATAACGATATCGTTGAGATTAATGAAGCGCGAGCCGACCTCACCCTTCTGCAATTTATTCGCGAACATCGCAAACAAACAGGCACTAAAGAAGGCTGTGCGGCAGGTGATTGCGGCGCATGTACTGTGGTACTCGCGGAGCCTGTGATTACCAACGATGAGACCAAGCTTCATTACCGAACGGTGAACAGCTGCATTACCTTAATGAGTGCAGTACACGGTAAACAACTTATATTTGTTGAACATTTAAGCGATAGTAAACACTTGCATCCTGTTCAACAGGCTTTAGTTGAACACTATGGATCTCAGTGCGGTTTTTGTACCCCTGGCTTTATCATGTCTATGTTTGCGCTATATCATAGTGATAGCAAACCAAATAGAGATGATGTACTACACGCTTTATCTGGCAACTTGTGTCGATGCACAGGCTACCGCCCCATTATCGACGCCACACTGGCTGTATGCGAACACACGCCAAATGATAAATTTACCGCGGCTCAAGAAAAAACCTTGGCGACATTAGTGTCGTTTGAGAGCGCTGCCCCAACGGGTACAGGCAACATTCATACACCGTCCTCTCGCGAAGAATTAAAAGCGCTGATCACCGCCTATCCAGATGCGCAGTTAGTAGCAGGAAGCACTGACCTAAGTTTGCAGTTCACACAGCAGCTTAAAAAAGTAGATACATTAATTAGCCTGACGCACGTTGATGCACTTAAACAACGCACCAAAAGTGAGCATTCTATTATTTTCGGTGCAGCACTTCCGCTCAGTGATGTCGCACCAGAATTGTTAGCAGCCTTTCCACAAGTGGCAGAACTCGTTACTCGTTTTGCGTCATTACCTATTCGTAATCAGGCAACCATTGGTGGAAACGTAGCGAATGCTTCACCTATAGGCGATATGCCGCCACTTTTACTTGCCCTTGGCGCAACGCTGCATTTAGACAATGGCAATGAAGTGCGCCCCCTTCCCATTAGCGCGTTCTTTACTGGTTATAGAGAAACGCAATTAGCGCAGGGTGAATGGATCAGCGCAATAGAAATTCCCCTAAGACAACCTAATCAAACTTTAGCTGCTTATAAAATTTCTAAGCGATTTGAAGATGATATTTCAGCGGTATGTGCCGTGTTTAATGTCACCATTGAAAATGGCAAAGTAGAGGCGATAAGCAGTGGCTTTGGCGGCGTTGCCGCAACACCCATAACCTGCAGCGCGCTTGAAAGTGCACTTGTAGGCAAACAATTTTCGAGCAAAGAATGCTTAAATTTAGGGAAACAAATACTGTTCGATGCCTTCGCGCCTATCGATGATGTGCGCGCCACCGCTGAGTACCGCAAAACGGTGTTAGCCAACTTATGGCACCGCTTCTGGTTAGAACAGCAGTCGGTGAGCAAAATAGAAACACGAGTGGTGCAACATGCGTAAGTTAATTAATACCCCTTTCCCAGCAACGGAAAATACGACTCAAGGTGTTGTTCACACGTCAAGAAAACACGAAAGTGCTGAGCGCCAGGTACAAGGCCTTGCCAACTACGTTGATGATATTATTGAGCCACAAGGTACGCTCTATGCTGCAGTTGGTCTAAGCCAGTGCGCCAGAGGCACTGTTAATAGCATTAACCTTGATGCCGTGCGCGCGAGCGAAGGCGTAGTTGATGTAGTGACTATTGACGATGTTCCTGGTCATAAAGACATAGGCCCCGTATTCGAAGGCGACCCGTTACTGGCTAACGGCGAAATTAAGTTTTTTGGCCAGCCGGTGTTTGCTGTTTTGGCGACGTCCGTCACGTTAGCCCGCCAAGCGGCGTTAAAGGGCAAAATTGATGTTACTGAAGTCGCGCCAGTGCTTAGTGCAGATGAAGCACATCGGCAGCAGACGTTCGTGCGCCCATCACATCGATTCGGCCAACACTCTGAGCGCGTCGATGACGTCATCGCTAACGCGAATCATCAAGCATCGGGTACGCTCAGCATTGGCGGTCAAGAACATATGTATCTGGAAGGTCAAGTGAGCCTCGCGATCCCTGATGAAGAAGATCGCATGAAAATATATACCTCGAGTCAGCATCCAAGTGAAGTTCAAAAGCTGGTTGCAGAAGTGCTTGACGTTAAGTTACATCGCGTAATGGTAGACATGCGTAGAATGGGCGGCGGCTTCGGCGGAAAAGAAACGCAGGCGGCGCAGTGGGCCTGCATAGCAGCGCTTCTTGCATCGCGCAACAAGTGCGCGGTAAAGCTTCGTCTCCCCCGCTTTACCGATATGCATGTAACAGGAAAGCGCCATCCCTTTGAAAATGCGTTTGATGTGGCGTTCGACAATACGGGTAAAATTGAGGCTACCCGTATGACCATTAACGGTATATGTGGGCATTCTCCTGACTTGTCTGATGCAATTGTAGATAGAGCCATGTTTCATGTTGATAACGGCTATTTCTTGGGCAATAGCGACATAGTAGGCCACCGTCTTCAAACTAATATGGTATCGCATACCGCTTACCGCGGCTTTGGCGGCCCGCAAGGGATGATCATGGCCGAAGCTATGATGGATAAAATAGCGCGTACTATCGGCAGCGACCCCCTTTCTGTTAGAAAACGTAATTTATATGGCCCTACAACAGGTACCACTACACCCTATGGTATGGCGATAGAACACAACCTTTTGCCAGAAATGATTACCGAGTTAGAAGAAAGTGCTCACTATTGGCAGCGTCGAGAAGCGATTAGCGCGTTTAATCGCGAAAGTCCGGTCATTAAAAAAGGGCTTGCACTAACGCCGGTTAAATTTGGTATTTCCTTTACTTCTAAACATCTTAACCAAGCAGGTGCGCTTGTTCATATTTACACCGACGGAAGTATTCAAGTAAACCATGGCGGCACGGAAATGGGCCAGGGCCTGCATACAAAAATAGCCCAAATTGCGGCGAACGAATTCGGCGTAGGTCTAGATATGATTGAAGTGACCTCCACGCGAACCGACAAAGTGCCCAACACATCGCCGACGGCGGCGTCGAGCGGCACAGATATGAACGGCAAAGCCGTACAAAATGCCTGTATTACGCTTAAAGCCCGTTTAGCTGAATGCTTTGCGACAAGCCTCGATAAAGAAGCTAAAGCGGAAGACGTACGATTTAGCAGCGGTTATGTCATTTTGGGTGAACACCGCATAGGTTTTGCGGAACTTGTTCAAAAGGCGTACTTTGCGCGCGTTTCGCTGTCTTCAAGCGGCTTTTACAAAACACCTAAGCTTCAGTACAACCGCGATACCGGCGAAGGCCGACCGTTTTTCTACTTTGCTTATGGTGTGTCGATGAGCGAGGTCTCTATCGATACGCTTACCGGCGAATACACGGTAGATAAAGTGAACGTGATACACGATGTGGGCAACAGCCTTAACCCTGCTATTGATATCGGTCAGATAGAAGGCGCATTTATTCAAGGGATGGGCTGGCTTACCACAGAAGACTTAAAGTGGAGCGAAAACGGCAAATTAATTAGCGAAAACATGGCCACCTATAAAATTCCAGCCATTGGCGATACGCCAAAGGAATTTAACGTGAAGTTATTTGGCAGAAAAAATGCTGAGGATAGCATCTATCACTCGAAGGCCGTAGGTGAACCCCCATTTATGCTGGCTATTTCAGTGTGGTGCGCTCTGAAAGACGCGATTTCAAGCTTGTCGGGCTACACTATTGACCCGCAACTGGATACCCCAGCCACACCTGAACGCGTTTTAAACGCTGTTGCTGCTATTCAGCAGGCAGATAGCCGAGGCGGTGCCGTATGACGAAGTCTACGGCAGCTACGTCTTTTCGCGCTAGATACTGGCATGAGGGAATCGCCGAATGCCAAGAGCGCAACGAAGGCTATGTCTTAGTTACAGTGGTAAGTACTGCAGGCTCGACCCCCCGTGAACCGGGAAGCAAAATGGTGGTTACCGCTTCAACCAGTATTGACACTATAGGGGGCGGGCATCTTGAATTTGATGCTATTGCAAGAGCCCGGGAATTTCTGGCCAAAGGCGAGCCATGCACGGAACTGCACAGCTATCCATTAAGCAGCGCGTTAGGCCAGTGTTGCGGTGGTGCGGTGAAAGTACTGTTTGACGTTTGCAATGTGCATCAACAGCATATCGCCATTTTTGGCGCAGGCCATGTAGCGAAAGCCCTAGTGCCGATTTTGGCACAACTTCCTGTGCGCATATCTTGGATAGACAGTCGCGATGATTTGTTCCCAGCCTCACTCCCGGCCAATGTACTAAAAGTGGTAGAGCAAGCGCCAGAGAGCGAGGTGCGACATCTTGATGAAAACAGCTGGCTTGTCATATTAACCCACGACCACCAGCTAGATTATCGCATTACGGAACAGGCGCTGAAGCTGCCGTCTTTGTCATTTGTAGGCTTAATAGGCTCAGATACTAAAGCTAAACGTTTTATCACAAAGCTTACGCAGCGAGGATTTGACGAACGTGCACTATCACGACTCGTTACGCCTATTGGCAATCGCGACATTCCGGGTAAACAACCTATTGAAGTTGCCGTTTCCATTGCTGCCCAACTTATTGCAAAGCTTCATGGTAACAAGGCGAAATCAGCAGGTGTTTCAAAAAACGCTGACAGCACAACAAGCCAGGTCAATAGCAAGTCTGCCACCGTAAACAAAGTTAGTAGAAGCAAAGAACAGGCGCTACCCAATAGCGAAAAAAGGAGCACAATCAGTGACGTTGAATGATATAAACGGATTAACCGCTGATGAAGCATTTTCATGGTTTGAACAGTGTTGCGCATCAAACGTATGGATTTACCACATGGTAAACGCCCGCCCCTATCAAGATGTTGAGGCACTGACTGAACAGGCGAAAGAAGCGTGGACAAAATGCAGTCACGATGACTATTTAGAGGCATTTACCGCACATCCTATGATCGGTGATGTAGATTCTCTTCGCAAAAAATTTGCCAACACTAAAGCCATTGCAGCAGGCGAACAGTCGGGGACAGCCAGTGCATCAGAGTCTGTACTGCATCAGCTTAAAGAAGCTAACCACGCTTATTTAGATAAACACGGATTTATTTTTATTATTTGCGCCACCGGTCTTTCTGCGCACACCATGCTAGAAGCGCTGCAGGCGCGCCTGCCTAACTCAACCCAAGAAGAAATACGTAACGCCGCAGCAGAGCAACTTAAAATAACCTTGTTACGAATTAACAAAGCGCTGGAATGATAAAGCGTATCTAACTCATCTTTGGTGATGCTACGAGATTTATAATGCACGCTAGCTAAACGCGCAGAAAAATAGAAGTAAGGAATAAAATATGAATACGCTTTCAAGCCACGTTCTCGACACCACATTAGGCAAGCCAGCTAAAGGGATTGCGCTAACGTTAACGCTGCCAGACGGTACTACGCTGTCGGGTGAAACGGATAATGACGGTCGTTTCAAAAACTGGGCGCTAAACAATGATAATGGCTTCCCGGCAGGTGTTTATACCCTGCGCTTTCACTGCAAGCCCTATTTAATTGAAACCCACGGCAGTAGCTTTTACCCACACATTGATATTACGTTTGAACTTACTGAGAATGGCGGCCATTATCATGTGCCGCTGCTTATTTCTCCATTTGGGTTCAGCAGCTACAGAGGCAGCTAGTATATATGCAGCTTTTTCGTGCAAGCATTGCGCACTTTCCAAAACAAACTACTCAGTTCGACAATGACATCGCTATTTTTAAAGACGGTGGTTTGTTAGTTAATGACAACGAAATACAAGACATTGGCGAATTTCACGTAATAGCTGACCGCTATCCAGCCGCCACTGTGTCCGACTTTTCGGGCAAATGGATATTACCGGGTTTGATAGACAGTCACCTGCATTATCCTCAAACCCAGAGCATTGCTCACTATGGAGAACAGCTGTTGAGCTGGCTCGAAAACTACACGTTTCCCACAGAGATGCAGTTTGCAGATAGTGCACACGCCACAACTATAGCCAAAGCTTTCTTAAACCAGCTATTGAGAAATGGCACCACCACTGGGTTTGTTTTTACCACCGTACATAAGGAAAGCTGCCATGCACTATTTAGCGCAGCGAGCGAGATTGATATGGCGATTGTGGCAGGCAAAGTGTGTATGGACAGAAACTGTCCTAGCGAGCTTCGCGACAACGCTGAAACTGCACAAGCAGATAGTGCGCAGCTCATAGAAACTTGGCACAACAAAGGCCGTAGCCGTTATGCACTAACCCCTCGTTTCGCTCCCACCAGCACAGAAGCCCAACTTGCTGCGCTAGGTGAACTTGCCGAGCAGTATTCCGACGTTTTTATTCAAACGCATTTATCTGAAAATTTAGATGAGATTGCATGGGTAAAAAGCTTGTTCCCTCAAGCTGATGGTTATTTAGATGTCTATGACAAATATAACTTAGTGCGAGAGCGCTCCGTTTTCGGACACGGTATTCACCTTACGCCAACTGAATGGGCGCGATTAGGTGAAAGTGGTGCAACTATTGCCTTTTGCCCAACATCGAACTTATTTTTAGGCAGCGGCCTTTTTGATATGACCGCGGCACGGGCCAATAATGTTCATGTTGCTATGGCTACCGATGTGGGCGCGGGCACTACATTTAATATGTTCAAAACCTATGGCGACGCTTATAAGGTCAGTCAATTACGTAATGAGCCCATCAGCCCGTTAGAAGGATTTTATCTGATGACTCAAGGTGCCGCCGTGGCTCATGCCCTTGATCATGAAATAGGCAATTTAAATCCAGGGTCTACTGCCGACTTTATTGTTGTTGAGCCGAGGTTCGATGAATTGACGCGCTTAAGAATAAAAGAAGACGCTGAGTTTGATGACGTATTTTTTGCGTTGAGTATTTTAGGTGACGACCGTGCTATCGACCAAACGTGGATAAACGGAACCTGCCGCTATAAAAAAGAAGATTAAAGTAACAGGCTACAGTAGGGCTTTATACCCTAAATAAGGAGAATAATAATGCCGTGGCTAGATTGGATTAGTTTATTTGTACGTTGGTTTCACGTCATCGCAGGTGTGGCGTGGATTGGCGCGTCGTTTTACTTTATTTGGCTGGACAATAACTTACGTACGCCACCAAAGTGGAAGCAAGACAAGGGGATCAAAGGCGATTTATGGGCTATTCATGGCGGAGGATTTTACGAAGTCGCCAAGTACGCTTATGGCCCAGAGAAAATGCCAGAGACCCTGCATTGGTTTAAGTGGGAAGCCTATACGACTTGGCTATCGGGCTTCGCCCTTCTTATTATCGTTTACTACTTTGGAGCCAGCGCCTACCTTATAGACCCATCGGTCAATGCCATGTCGCCAGCCACGGCAATATCTTTGGGGTTAGGGTTAATCTTTGGTGGTCTAGCCTTGTATGAGCTTGCCTGTCGTAGTCCATTGGCAAAATACCCACTCGCCTTCGGCATTGGATTAGTTGCGCTTATTTGCGTTGTTAGCTACCTGTCTACTCAGTGGTTTAGCGGTCGCGGCGCCTATATCCACGTTGGTGCACTTATCGGCACTATTATGGCTGGTAACGTGTTTTTTAATATTATGCCGAACCAGCGCAAGATGGTGGCAGCTGTAGCAGATAAAAAAGACATTGACCCAAGCTGGGGAGCAAGCGCTAAATTGCGCTCGGTGCATAATAACTATTTCACCTTACCCCTGCTTTTTATCATGATTTCCAATCACTATCCCATGACTTACCAGCATCCACAAAACTGGCTGGTACTTATTGCCATCATGGCGACAGCTGCGTGGATAAGACATTTCTTTAATTTGCGTCACGTGGGCACCACTAAACCAAGTATTTTAGTTTCTGGTGCAGCAGCGATGCTCGCGATAGCACTGTGGGTGTCTTGGCCGCAATCTTCTTTAGAGACAACGTTTGGTCATGACACTGCCCATTCGCCAAATAATGCTGAGCTCGATGCAATGCATACCTCATCTAATCGAGATGGAATGAGTAATGAAAACGGTGACTCACACACTAGCATGGTGGTTAGTGATGAGAGGGTGGCGAGTTTGGTAGCAACACACTGTGTGAGCTGTCATTCACGAACGCCAACGGATGATATCTTCAAAGTCGCCCCATTGGGCGTGGTGCTCGATACATGGGAAGACATTGAGCGGTTTGCACCGCAGCTGGTTCGCAGAACCACGGTGACCAAGGATATGCCGTTTTTAAACAAAACCCAGATGACTGATGCCGAGCGTCAGGACATCGCTAAATGGTTTGCACAGAAACGATAGGCTCACCGAAAAGCGGTGTAGGTACGCTCTACTTACCTATACCGCTTTATCAATTATTATTTCGGCTTGCCGACAGTGCTTTTTTCCATACATTTCCTCGTCAGCTCGGTCTAACCACTCCTGAACCGAAGTTATATCTTCATGCCACTCGACCCACCCCACGCTATATTCGATAGGGACAACTTCGCTTTCGCTTACCTTTATTTGAAACTTGCACTGTGCAGCTCGTTCAAAAAATGCTTCTGCTTCCTTCCCACTTGTTCCATAGAGCAAAATAACGAACTCATCGCCACCAATACGGCCAAACCGGTCACTATCCCTTAGTAGCTGGCTCATTGACTCTGAGAATGTGACTAAGGCCTTATCTCCAAGTTTGTGACCGTACTTATCGTTTATTTCTTTAAATTTATTAAGGTCTATATACACAAGGGTGGAGGTTTGTTGACCTCTATCCATTCGCGCTATCTCATCACTTAACTGACTAAAAATTTCTCGTCTGTTGGCCAGCCCTGTGAGGGAGTCAGTTTTTGAAAGGTGCTCTAGCTTGGTTACAGCACTCATTAGCGCTTGCTGTTGAACTTTCTCTCGCGTGATATCATCTGCCGTACCCAGAATACGGGATTCTCTTTCTCTATCATCGAAAATAAGACTTCCTCTATCATGAAGGTACTTTATTTCACCTTTCGAGTCATAGATCCGATATTGAATATCCCAATTTTGAAGTGGGCGACGGTTGAATACGTTTAATACTCTGGCTTTGTCGTCATCGTGGACATAATCGAGGAATCGCATTGGATGACAGTACAGTTCATACTCATTACGACCATAAATGTTCTCATAACCCTCATTAACGTACTGCATTTTGCTGAGATCAGGCGTGGCCACCCATATGAACGTTCTGTCTGAAAAAGCACTGACTATTTTGCTAAACAGCGCATCAACTTGAAAAAGCTCTGACTGAATACGCTTTTTATCGTCGATATCTTCTACAACAGAAATGAAGTAATCGGGGTTGTTATTTTTGTCTCTGATAAGAGAAACGGTAAGCTTCGCCCAAACGTGCTCTCCATCTCGTCTTATGTATCGCTTTTCAAGCGAATAATTGTCGATATTCCCTTTTAACAAATTTTCAAGGTAATCTAAATCTTCACCTAAATATTCTGGAGCGGTTAACTCTTGAAAAGTAAGCGTTGTAAGCTCATGTTCTGCGTACCCTAAGAAATCGCAAAGCCTTTTGTTTACACGTATAAAGCTTCCGTCCACACTGACGTGGGCTAACCCCACAGGACAGAAGTGAAAAGTCTTTTCAAACATGGGGCCAGTCCCCTTTACGTGGCTGCATTCCATCGCCTCTTAAGTGAGTGGTCACACAATGTGATCACGGATTATACTTTCGTATAACTAATTATAGATTAGTTTTATTTTTCCGCTAAAAAATGTCCCTAAGAAAAAGGCTTAGATACGTTTTATAGAATCTGCCCTTTGAAGCACGACTAAAAGAAGCGGTGCATCACGAACGCACCGCATAGGCACTCGTTTTAATTATCTGAGTGACTTTCAGACCACACGCGAAGCTGTTCGAGTATGTCTAACGCGGAGCGACCAAATTCAGTAAGACTATAAGTGACAGCAATGGGTCGGGTATCAATAACGCTGCGCAAAACCATTCCATTGTTTTCAAGTTCTTTTAGGCGCTGATCGATCATTTTACGGCTTGCGCCACCAAGCATTCGGCACAAGTCGTTAAAGCGAACCGGTTCATCTTTAAGATGATAGATGATTGAGCCTGTCCACTTTCCACCTATTAACCGCATTCCACGCTCAATAGCACAGGGTTCAGTACACGTATTTAGTACCGTTTTTTTACCCTTGGCATCTGTTTTGATCTCAGTTTTCATTCATGTCCTTTAAAAGAGCGACCAGTAACCAAAAGTATACTGATTGCTAAATTAAACAAGGTTACTAAACTATACCATGCTTAAAAGCTAACCCAAAGGCTAACTCCTTTCGCTTTTTAGTCTTGTATTTTTTAAAAAGGTGCATGCCTGATAAGCAACTTAAAGCCATAGTACACAGATTTTTTATAAGCTTTGAAACCCTCACAAGCATCGAAAATAGATCTTTTCAAAAGCTTTGAGAGTAACGGTCTCCAATACATCATTTTAATTTTGAAGCCAAGCTTTGCCGTAAACCGGCGTCGTTTGTTAATAAACACAGGTAACAACGAAAAATTTAGCATTAAGCGCTGTAGTAATTTGGTATGCCAAGCGGGCTAATCAAACCTATCTTGGTGAGACTGCCTTTAACTCTAACTTCTCGGTAATAACGATCATGATTGAATTTATATTGAATGGAAATAAAGTGCAGACGGATGCTGCCGCAGATACCCCACTCGTATGGGTAATACGAGACGAATTTGGGCTTAAAGGGACGAAGTTTGGGTGTGGCGTTGCCATGTGCGGAGTTTGCACTGTTCATATTGATGGTAACGCAATTCGTTCATGCTCATATCCGGTTTCCGCGGCCAATGGCAAAGAAGTCAGTACCATAGAAAGCTTGAATGGTGAGCACCCACTTCAGTCTGCTTGGGTCGAAGAGCAGGTTCCCCAATGTGGTTACTGCCAATCTGGTCAAATTATGCAGGCTGCAACCCTTCTTAAAAGCAATCCTAATCCGACAGACGAAGAAATTGTCAACCATATGAATTCAAATTACTGTCGCTGCATGGCCTACACTCGAATAAAAAAAGCGATAAAACGCGCCGCAACCTCTTCTGTAGAATATTTTGATCCAAACGCACCGAAAGAAGGTGAAAACGCATGAGCATAAGAGATATTTCTAAAGAAAAGAAAGACATGGTTAGCCTTTCTCGCCGCTCTTTTATGGTAGGGTCGGTGAAAACCTCATTACTCATGGCTTTTGGTGCTTCAGCCCTCCCTTCTTTGTTATCTGCAAAAGAAGCGCTAGCATCAAAAACCTTTGCGCCTAATGTATGGTTTGAAATGGACACCACCGGCAAAGTTACAGTGAACATTGCTAAAGCAGAAATGGGCCAGCATGTTGGCACAGCCATCGCTCGAATCTTAGCTGACGAACTGGAATGTGACTGGAATAAAGTTGCTATTGTTCACGTTGATACAGATCCGAAGTGGGGCTATATGGTCACAGGCGGCTCTTGGTCAGTTTTTCAAACCTATAAACCCATGTCTCAAGCTGGCGCTGCCGGCCGGCAAGTGTTAGTTCGCGCGGGCGCAGAACTGCTTGGTGTTCCAGAATCTAGCTGCGAAGCAAAATCAGGGTTTATCGTGTCCGGCAGCAAGAAGATAAGCTACGGCGATATTGTTGCTAAAGGAAATATTGACAAGACATTTTCAGCGGATGAGTTGTCGGCGTTACCAATCAAGCCTGGCAATAAGAAGCACCTTATTGGCATAGGTAACGATTATAAAGCGCTGGATATCCCACCTAAAACCGATGGAACTGCAGTGTATGGTATTGATGTTGAAGTCGACAATATGCTCTACGCTCGCCCTATCCTTCCGCCTACGCGATATGGAAGCACGGTAACGAATGTAGACGACAGCCAAGCTAAATCACTGCCTGGCTATAAAGGCTATAAAGTGTTGTCTGACCCATCGAATACTGTTGAGGGGTGGGTAGCTATTCTCGCCAGCGATTACCCTACTGCTATTAAAGCCGTGGACATGGTTAAGGTGACATACAACGCCGGTAAAACAGTTAACGTCAATGAAGCTGATATTCAAAAAGAAGGCGAGCGAATTTGTAGAGACCGTAATGAGGGTACACTTTTCGTCGATGAGGGTAATATTGTAGAAGCGCAACAAAAAGCGGCGAATACTATCGAGGCTATGTACACCACATCCACTGCTAGTCACTTTCAACTTGAACCCGTAAACGCCGTTGCCGAGTTTAAAGACGGAAAGTGGCATATTCACACGGGAAATCAGTGGCAGGGCCTTACGCTACCGGCCGTTGCCAAGGCGGCAGGTGTCTCTGATTCTGAGGTTGTGATTCATCAATATTACTTAGGGGGTGGCTTTGGTCGCCGTCTTTTTGGCGACTGGATTATTCCTACAGTACTTACAGCGAAAGCGGCAGGTCAACCTGTGAAAATGTTGTTTATGCGGCCTGACGACGCAATGTTCGACCAACCGAGATCTGCGTCTACATCGCTCTTTAACGCTGCTTTTGATGAGTCTGGCAAGTTTTTAGGAATGGAACATGCGCTAGCCGCTGGCTGGCCGACTCTCGCTATGGCACCTAGCTTCATGCCCGACGGCGTGGATGGAAAAGGAAAAGTAGACCCGTTTTCAGCTTCCGGCGCAGACCACTGGTATAGTATGGAGCATCACAGAGCACGGGTTATTAATAACAAAGTAGCGCAAAACACCTTCACTCCCGGCTGGCTACGTTCAGTGGGCCAAGGATGGATAGTGTGGGGACTGGAAAGCTTTATCGATGAAGTGGCTCATGAGGCTAAGCAAAACCCTGTCGATTTCAGACTTGCCATGCTTGATGGTAAAGGTAAACAAGCAGGCAAAGCGCCTGAAAGTGTTGGCGGAGCTAAACGGTTGGCCAACACCCTTGAAATCCTTAAGAGCAAGACCGCAAATGTAAAGCTAGCTGAGAACGAAGGCATTGGCTATAGCGTCACCGCAGGGCAAGAGCGTACTATGCCTGCTTGGTTAGCTACCGCTGCCCACGTCCATGTCGATAAGGCGTCGGGCAAAATCACACTTAAAAAACTTTGGGTTGTGGCTGATGCTGGTATCGTGGTTCACCCAGATGGTGCTATGGCACAAATGGAAGGCTCTTTACTATGGGGCACTAGCCTAGCACTGTTCGAGCATAACGAAATAAAGAACGGTTATGTTGCGAAGAAAAACCTTACCACCTATCAACCGCTTCGAATGAAAGATGTACCTGAAATGGATATCGAATTCGTTGAAAGCGACGAGTTCCCGGTGGGCTTAGGTGAGCCTGGTGTTATAGGTGTCGCACCTGCTGTGGGTAACGCGGTTTATCAGGCTGTGGGGGTGCGTTTGCGTCACCTTCCTATGTTATCTTCCCATGTTACTGAGGCGCTTAGTGCCTAACATGTTACTGGTACGGTCACGCATTTTGCGTTTCTGGCAATTTACTGCGGTCAATGTGCTTTAGACAATGTACCTAGAATGTAAATCAAACAACCCGCGAAATCGCGGGTTGTTTTTTTTGAGCTACGCGAAGCGAGAAGATCAGTTTAGAAATGATAGTGCGCACTTAAAACGAAAGATTCAGAACCTGGGTTTCTATCCCCTAAGCCACCGTTAGAAATATGCCCAATCTCAGCTTCAAATGACAATAATTCGGAAACGTTATACAGCCCAGCAATTGAAGAATAAAACTCGACGGTATCACCTAAGTTTTCAGATTCATCAACGATACCTGCGTGAAACGCAGCGCGAATTGAAAAATCCTTGTATCGGTAAATATCTTTGGCAATGCCCGCTGCAAAATAGTGCTGACCTTGATCTGCATTAATTAAAAGTACCGTCGGTCTTAAATCATAAAATTGCGCTAGAGGCTTATGGATATAAGCGACGTGAATGGCATAGCGGTCGGCATCGTCGAATAGGTTCCAAACTGCCGCACCGGCTTTTAACTCGCTTCCTTGCGATAAAGCGTAACTTTTAGGCGCGAAAAGCGAAAAAATTAAAAGTGAAAAAATTAAAGGTAATGTAAGTGTGAGTGTTTTAAGTGTCATTTTCATGGTTATACTGTTCTCAGAGATTGTATCGTTTTAATGTTTAAGAAAAACTAACAGTCCTCATAAAGGTGAAAAAATACCGTTCTGTCTAAGACGTCGATGTATCGTTAACTGAATAATGGATACTAGGTTACTTTTTTCAACCTAATTACTTTTAGTAATCTTATAACTTTGTAGAAAAAGACATTCACTATTGCTCTAAATATTGTGTTGCATGTGGATAATAGTATTAAGACACCAAAAGGTTTCGTTCTTTGGCGTACGTACAAGGCCGGTAAACTAGGCCGTTTAAGTTGAATAATATCGAGTGCAGTTTATGAGCGACAAAAGTACTATTGAAGAGACAAAACGCAGTAAAAAGGTCCTCGTGCTTTTTGCCCACCCTGCACAGACTGAATCTGAGGTGAATGTTCCCCTTTTTCACGAGGCCAAATTAAACAGGCACGTCACAGCCGTCGATTTATATGCAGAATATCCCGACTTTAATATTGATATTGAGCGAGAACAGCAGCGCTTAATCGATCACGATGTGATCGTATTTCTTTTTCCCCTTTACTGGTACTCAACGCCATCCATTTTGAAAGAGTGGCAGGATTTGGTGTTAGAATATGGTTTTGCTTACGGCCATGAAGGCACCGCACTTAAAGACAAAATATTTCTCTGCGCGCTTAGCGCTGGCGGAAAAGAAGAAGCCTATCAAAGCGATGGTTTTAATCACTACACGATAAGGCAATTGCTTCAACCCCTCGAACAAATGACTCAGATCACGCAAATGACCTATGTTGCTCCGTTTGCACTTTTCGGCTCTAGAACCGCTCAAGAAGAGGCGCGAGTTTATGAGCATAGGGGCAAGTGGACCACCCTATTGAATAAACTGACAACCAATAGCCTTGATATAGAAAAAGCACAGCATATCGAAAATCTTGCTGACCTTTGTACCTCGCAGGGAGAATAACGTGACGGGCTATTTTTTATACGCATTTATCTACCTGGTTGCCGCTGTAATAGCCGTACCCATTGCGAAACGCCTTGGATTAGGGTCTGTATTAGGTTATCTCATTGCAGGGCTCGTTATAGGCCCAATATTCGGCCTTGTTGGCGATGAAACGGTCGCCATTCAACACTTTGCTGAATTTGGCGTTGTAATGATGCTTTTTCTGGTGGGTCTTGAGCTTGAACCGCGCTCTCTCTGGGCGATGAAGTCTAAGTTGGTTGGCTTAGGCGGCTTGCAATTAGGTCTGACAACAGCCCTCATCACCGCAACAGCCATGTGGTTGCACCAGCCATTCGGTATTTCGCTCACCATTGGCCTTATTTTTGCCCTTTCTTCAACCGCTATTGTCTTACAAACACTTCAAGAAAAAGGGCTTCAAAAGACTGAAGGGGGTAAAAGCGCCTTCTCCGTCTTATTGTTTCAAGATATTGCGGTTATTCCCATGCTCGCGTTTATTCCGCTCCTTGCCATTCCCGAACTGATAAACGCAGGCACTGAACATGGAGGTAACGCTAGCTCCCACGACAGTTTTAATCTGGTTGAAGGGCTTGCCCCGTGGGCCTCGGGGCTTGTTATTATCGGGTCTGTCGCATTTCTCACTATTGGCGCTCATTACTTAAGCCGCCCACTTTTCAAGTATGTTGCGGCTTCGGGCTTACGGGAAATATTTACCGCCACTGCCCTTATGCTCATTATCGGCATTGCGGCGTTAATGGGGCTTGTTGGCTTATCACCTGCCCTTGGGGCTTTTTTAGCGGGTGTAGTACTCGCTAACAGTGAGTTCCGACATGAACTGGAAGCCAATATAGAACCATTTAAAGGGTTGTTACTGGGGCTTTTCTTCATAACCGTTGGAGCCGGCATCAATTTTTCTGTGCTTTCTGAAAACCCCATGTTGATAGCAGGGTTAACAATAGCGGTAATGTTATCTAAAGCCATTGTACTTTTTATCGTTGCACTAATCTTTAAGATTGAAGGCACCAACAAGTGGCTGTTTACACTGAGTCTTGCTCAAGCCGGGGAATTTGGCTTTGTTTTACTCAGTTTTGCTTCTCAAAATTACGTGCTACCCAGTGATATCATTTCGATCCTTTCGTTGGTTGTCGCCATCTCTATGTTCTTAACGCCCGGGCTCTTCATTTTGTTTGATAAGGCGATTATTCCCCGCTATAAAAATGCGAAGTCAACGCGCTCTGACGATGAGATTGATGAAAAAGGTACCGTTGTTATTGCTGGGATAGGACGCTTCGGTCAAATAATCAACCGTCTGCTCGTTGCAAACGATGTCAAAACCGTTGTACTCGATATTCGTTCTGAGCAAATAGACCTTATTCGTCGTATTGGTACCAAAGCGTTTTTTGGCGATGCATCTAAACCCGATATCTTACATACCGCAGGAGCGCACGAGTCCGCTTTATTAGTGATTGCTATTGATGACCGGGAAACGGCAGCAGAGATGGTGAAATACGCCAAACATGCTTACCCGAATGTAAAAGTCCTTGCCCGCGCCTTCGACCGTGGTCACGGTTATCGACTGCGTCAACTCGGTGCAGACTATGTGGTATCAGAAACCTATCATAGTGCGCTGGAAATGGGCGCTGAAGCTTTGCGTTCTCTCAACATTCACCCTTTTCATGTTGAGCGTCAAAAAATGGCTTATAAAAATATCGAGTCTCAGCAAAATGACGTGCTTTATCATGCCTGGGCAGACGATGCCAGCGGTGAACGAGTTGATAACAACTACCTTAAACTCTTTATTGAGCTTGAATCACTTATCGAAAAAGCCCTCAAAGCAAACTTACACGACAAACATTCTAGGATGCGTGGCTGGACACCTCCGCCTGAAGGTTATGCGGAGAAGCGTGCGCCAGATGAAAAGCCGGATGACACTGAAGGGCGTTAAGAGAGAATTGTTAGAACGTAAAGGCAAATTGAAAATAACGAAAATATCGAAGCTGTGAATAAAAGTTAATTTTCACCTGATCGAATTGGGAAAATAACGCTATAACCTGTATGTACAAATAGCGCAGCGTGTATCGTCTATTACTCGCTTGCGTGGATTGAACAGGGATTGATCGATACACATTAATATCCCTTCGAGAAATGCAGCTGAAGCAAACGTAATTTATTTGAATGGAGAGTACCATGTTGTCTGAAAAAAGCCGTTGTCGCAGCCTAGCCATACCCGCTGTGATTGCTTTCTTAGCCCTTGCAGGATTGAGTGCCTGTCAAGATGCGCCAACCCCGCCTAAAGCGGCTTCCTCGACACCGGTAACCCTTTATAACGTAAAACATTCAGACGAAACTATCGCTAAATTCCCCGGCCAAGTGGAAGCTGCGGAATATTCAAATCTTTCATTTCGTATTGGCGGAAAGCTTCAAGAACTCAACGTAAAAGCGGGCGAAGAGGTTAAGGAAAATCAGCTCATAGCGCGACTTGATGACAGAGACGCCAAAGCCCAACTTGCTACAGCACAATCTCAGTTTGACGTGACTTCAGCCATGTTTGAACGCATGGAGGCCTCGGTTGAAAAAGGGGCGGTAAGCCGCTCTACCTTTGATGAAGCCAAAGCAAACTTTTTGGCCGCTAAAGCCAGCCTTACCAATGCACAGGACCAGTTAAGCTACACTGAACTTCGCGCTCCATTCGCCGGTCTCATTGCGTCAGTGCCCGTGGAAAACTATCAGGTCATTGTGCCTCAACAAACCATTGCTGAGCTTCACTTGCCCGGCGCTATTGACGTGACGTTTCAGTTGCCAGAACAAAAAATGCGTATGATTGACCGCTCTCGCGCAAGAGAAAACAGTGCATCAGAGATGGCGTGGGTTACATTCTCCGGCATGCCAGAAAACCGCTATCCGGCCATGTACAAAGATCACGAAAGCACCACACGACAAGGCGAACTTAGCTACGAAGTCACCATTACTCTGCCTGAGCCTGACGACATCAACGTATTATCGGGTATGAGTGCAACCGTGTTATTGGACATGTCTAAGCTTATCGAGTCTGATACAAAACTATGGCTGGTGCCTTTTGGCGCAGTGGTTACCGATAACGCAGAGCCAGATAAAGCAATAGTATGGCGTTTTAAACCCGACAATAACAACAGCAGAAAGGGAACGGTTGAAGCCGTTGAAGTGATGATAACCCGCGGCATTTCTAATGGCTTATTGGTGGAAGGTCCGCTAAACGATGACGATAAAATCGTCGCCGCTGGTGCTCACCTCGTTAAAGAGGGCCAGGCTGTTACGGAGTGGACGAAAGAAGGAGGCCTGTAAATCATGGTCGAGTATTTTTTTCGTCAAAAGGTTATTAGCTGGATGGTCGCCATCATTTTGGGTGTGGGCGGCGTAGTTACCTTTTTAGGCTTAGGTCAGCTTGAATTTCCAGAGTTCACTATTCGAAATGCCCTTGTTATTACGCAATATCCGGGCGCGACACCTGAACAGGTTGAAGAGGAAGTCACGCTGCAACTTGAAAAAGCTATTCAGCGGATACCTAATGTTAAGCGCATCAGTTCAGTCAACATGGTAGGTCTTTCACAGATCACTGTTGAGCTTAAAAGCGGTGTTCAGGCAAAAGATTTAGAACAGTATTGGGACAATTTGCGCCGCAAAGTTGGAGATGCACAAGCGTCGCTGCCTCCAGGGACGAGTACCTCCATCGTGAACGACGACTTTGGCGATGTATTTGGTTTATTACTTACTTTAAAAAGTGAAGATTATTCGCTTGAGCAAATGGAAGACTTTGCCGATTTAATGCAGCGTGAAATACAGCTGGTTGAAGGGATAAAAAAAGTCTCTATTGCAGGCACGGTTAACGAGCAAATTACTGTTTCGATAGATCACGATAAAATGAAAGCCCTTAACGTATCGGCTGAGTCAATTGCTGGGCTTTTAACCGCGCAGAACGTGGTAGGCAATGCGGGTTCAATAAAAGTACAGGGTAAACGCCTGTCCATTCAGCCAACCGGCGAGTTTAACAACTTAGACGCCTTGGGCCAGGTAGTGATTGGCTCACCTGCAAGTGGCCTTATTCGCTTAACAGATATCGCGACCATTGAGCGAAAACTCAACGACACGCCATCTCTTCTTTATCACAGTTCAGGCACACTCGCCCTATCTATCGGTGTTTCATTCGCTTCAGCAGTAAACGTGGTTGATGTAGGTAAGCGATTAGATACTAAGATTGCGGAACTCGAGCAGCGTATGCCATTAGGGATGACGCTAAACACCGTATATAACCAGCCAACCGTGGTAGACGATTCTGTTACTGGCTTCCTCATCAATCTTGTGGAAGCAGTGGCCATCGTTATTTTTGTATTACTGCTTTTCATGGGGTGGCGCAGTGGCGTGCTGATGGGCCTTATTTTAGTTTTAACCATCCTTGGCACCTTTATTTTGATGTCTGTAAAAGGCATTGAGTTACAGAAAATATCACTTGGTGCGCTTATTATTGCCTTAGGCATGTTAGTGGATAACGCCATTGTAGTAACGGAAGGCATGTTAATTGGGGTTAGAAAAGGGCAAACTAAACTTCAAGCAGCCAAAGACGTAGTTTCGCAAAACGGTTTGCCGCTTTTAGGTGCGACTGTCATTGCCATAACGGCGTTTGCCCCTATTGGTCTATCGCCAGATGCCACGGGGGAATTCGTTGGCTCCCTCTTCTGGGTCCTGTGCTTCTCGCTTTTCTTAAGCTGGATCACCGCGCTAACGATTACCCCCTTCTTTTTCGACTTGCTGTTTAAAACTGAAAAAGAGCGTGGCGCTAGTGATGAAGACCCATACAAGGGCATTATTTTCACGGTATACAAGCGTGTACTGACTGCTGCGATTAATCACCGCTACATTACTATCGCGCTGGTACTTGTTGCGTTAGTTGGCAGCATGGCATCAGGCAAATTCGTGAAAAACGCGTTCTTTCCAGATTCGTCAACTCCGCTTTTCTTTGTTGATTTATGGTTGCCTGAAGGTAGCGATATTTTAACCACCGAGCAGTCAATACGACGCTTAGAGTCCAAAGTGTTAGACATGAAGGACATCGCCAATGTAACAAGCGTAATAGGCGGTGGTGCACAGCGGCTTACTCTTACCTATGCACCTGAGGATAGATATGCCAGTTATGGTCAGCTCATTATTGAGACAAATACGGTAGAGTCTCGCGATGCGCGTATGCGAGAAATCATTGAGTTAGTGCGTGAAGACTTCCCTAACGTTCAGTACAAAGTAAAAGCGCTTCAAGTAGGTCCATCTGCAAAAGCGGCGATTGAAGCAAGAATATACGGGCCTGAGCCTGAGGTTTTACGTGAAATCAGCAGCGACATTGAAGCCATATTTCAAGCTGAAAAAACCATGGACAGCGTGCGCCTGTCGTGGAGCAATAAAGTCCCTTTTGTCGAACCTGTATTTTTAGAAGAGCAAGCCCGACGTATTGGCGTTACACGCGATGCTGTTCACACTGCATTTCTACTTAACAACGAGGGTGAAACGGTTGGGCTTTATCGCGAAGGTAGCGATTTGATCCCAATCGTGATGCGCAACGATCCAAACCAACGTTATGATATCGATAATCTTGCCTCGCTTAACGTATGGAGCCAAGAACAAGGTAAATACATCAGCATGGCCGACGTGATCAGTAACGTTGATGTGTCTCTTGATAACCCCATTATCAAGCGCCGTAACCGAGTGCGTATGCTCGCGGTTTATGCCGAACCCATGCCCTTATCGGGCGAGACCGCAGCTAGCGTGCAAGCTAAAGTTCGCCCTTTAGTGGAAGAACTTAAGCTGCCTGACGGTTACCGCATTGAATGGGGCGGCGAATACGAAACATCCCGCGATGCACAAAGCGCCCTCTTCGCAAGCATGCCAATGGGTATACTAGGCATGTTTATCATTACGGTACTCCTCTTTGGCAGGCTTCGCCAAGCGTTAGCCATTTGGGGCGTTATTCCCCTTACCACTATCGGCATCATTGGCGGCTTAGTGTTGGTTGGTGCGCCTTTTACCTTTATGGCACTGCTAGGCAGCTTAAGCCTTATTGGTATGGTGCTCAAAAACGGCATCGTATTAATGGAAGAAATAAATGTGCAGGCTAAGGGCGATAGCGGCGCGTTTGAAGCAGTTGTTACCGCGTCAGTATCCCGTGTACGCCCCGTCTCGATGGCGGCCATTACCACTATTTTAGGTATGATCCCGCTATTTTCAGATGCGTTCTTCGCATCAATGGCGGTCGTCATTGTATTTGGATTAACCGTTGCGACAGTGCTGACACTGCTTATTTTGCCTGTGCTGCACTGTACATTTCATGGTATTAAGTCTGAATGAGCATTTGCTTATAAGCTTCCACGCGCGGTTGAAGTGGATGCGAAAGCAAAAAACACAAACTGAAGCCAGCGTACTGATGTCACTTCATGACGCTGGCTTTGTCGTTACATCTCGCTCAATAAATACCTCTTTTTAAGCGTTAACACAGGGTGTGATTTAAATTAGACAACTTGAGTTTACAGCGTCATTATCACTCGCTTAACATCATGTTTTGCTATACATTTGTTATAGCGCTAGAGTAAATAGCACGCGAGCTTTGCAATAGCTACAATAGAGACATCACTTAGCTCTTCGTGTTTTTAAAGCCGTATATCAATATCTCAGTTAAAGGAGATGACTGCTAACAATGAAGCTATTTAGTCGAATTAACTGGGGCATTATTGCCCTCTTGTTTTTTGCGTTTATTGCGTTGTCTGTGGCCGAATTACGTGTACTTCAGTCAGACACGTCAACGTTAATTAGCGATGATACTGAGAAAGCCCTGGCTAGCTACACGAAAGCAGTAAATACGACGTCCGCCTCTTCGCAAACGCGTTCGGTGATATTAAATGCTTTGGCCGAGAATTTAGCAGACAGCCCCTACATCGCATCTGCCAACATTGTGGACAAACAAGGCAATGTTAGCGTTAGACATGAAAACGCATCTACAAACGTTATCCCATCTTGGTTTGCGTTAATCGACACAACGCCTGCATTTAATAAACGGGTCGCTTTACCGAATAATGATGATTATTTAGTTGTCACATCAGATAAGCACGCTGTTTACACCAAGTTTTCTGCGGTTGTGGTTAAAAATGCCGTTATGTTTGTAGCGCTTTCCTTTCTCGTTTATCTACTCGTCACGGTGTTAGCCAAATCGGCATTGCGTCCTATCAACGATATTATTCGAAAGCTCAATGACATGGGCAGTCATAACTTCACATCACCTGACGCCGAAACTAAAGCTAAAGATTTCGAATCGCTGAGCATTACCGTTAATAACCTTGCAGCCACCCTCGCCTCGAAGTTTGACGACTTAACACGCCAAGCTGAACTATTTAAAAAAGAAGCAAGCAAAGACGCATTAACCGGGCTTTCAAATAGAGGTGCTTTTGAACGCCACATGCGAGCGCTGCTAAATGAAAACGCAACGTCGCAAGAAAAAGAACTCATCGTTGTTCGGTTAGCACAACTCGCCAGCATAAACAGCAAGCTAGGTATGGTGCCCGGAGACAACTATGTCAAAGCCATAACCAATATACTGATGGAAGAAACAAAGAATAACAGCAGTATTCGTTTCGTTTTTCGCTTATCAGGCGGCGATTTTGCGCTAATTAGCGAGCCAATGGAAAAGCCAACAAGAGACTTGGTCCTCACGAACATTTCTACGCAATGCGCAAGCGTTACTCCACTTAGGGACGGCACCAAGGCTACATGGATTGGCGTTACGCGGTTTACCGGCTCGATGACTATGCAACAGGTCATGGAAAGTGTTGATAGCGCACTAATTGCTTCGATGAAGACCCAAAGTGGCTGGCAATTGGCTTCTGACATTGCCCATGTACACAGTAATTCGCAGTGGCGTGAGCGACTTAATCACATCGTTTCGCAGCAGTATGCTGATATCATGATACAGCCCGTAATGGATATCGAAAAAAATATGCCCGCTTATTATGAGACGTCAGGGCGGTTTAAAGATAAAAAGACAAACGATGTTATACCTATGTCCCAGCTTATTCCCGCGTCTGAGCGGTTAGATCTCATTCCGCAAGTCGATAAGCTAGTGGCACATATCGTTTTTAAGAAGATGGAAGTGACTTCCCAACAAGTTGCGATAAATCTAAGTATCACGTCCATTGCTAATCGTGAGTTCAGAGAGTGGTTGGTCAAAGAATTAACACTGCGAGAAAATCTCTGCTCCAAGTTATTCTTTGAAATTGAAGATGCAGCCTTGATACAGCAAAGAGAGTACACAGAGTTGCTTTGCCGCCATCTGATGGGACTTGGATGCAGAATTACCATAGAGCATTTTGGCGATAACTTCGCATCGCTTTCTGGATTAAGGGTAATTCAACCTCAATTCGTTAAACTTTCTGGAAGGCTTACGCAGGGCATTCACACTAATAAAGATAATCAACTCTTTGTTTCTAGCCTTATCAGCATAGCGAAGAACCTCAATATTAAAGTCATTGCGGAGATGGTAGAGACCGAAGCTGAATCGATAGCGCTCACTAAGCTGGGTGTTGAACATCAGCAGGGCTATTATTTTGCTAAACCAGCGCTTTGGAATGTTTACTAACCTTTAAACAGCCTTCATCTAACGAAGTCGCCCTGGCGCTTTTCATTAGCATTGCGACATATGATGTAGCGAAGAATATGAGAAGCGCTAGCATACTATCTTTGCTTTTTAAGTAACGCCTCCATCGCGTCAGCACTTATAGGCTTAGAAAACAAATAGCCTTGCACAAACTCTACATTTAGCGATTTGCAATAGTTGGACTGTTTTTCTGTTTCAACACCTTCAACAACGATGAACAAATCCAGCTTATGACCAACATTCACTATTGCTTCCATTAACGCACTGTCAAAGGCTTTTTCCGGCGCGCCTTTTAAAAAGGAGCGGTCGATTTTTAAATGGCTAACGGGAAAGTGCTTTAAGTAACTAAGCGATGAATAACCTGTACCAAAATCGTCTAGAGAAATCTCAACGCCTAAGTCTCGTTGATGTCGAAGGTTTTCTAGTATTGCATTGTCTGACTTTATAAGGATATTTTCAGTGAGCTCTAAACCAATATCCTTGGGCAATAAATGATATTGATTTCGGCAATCCGCAAGGCGCTCAAAGTACGCTGTTTTTTCTAGCTCTTTACCAGAAACATTTACATCAATACGAACCTCAATCCCCTTTTCTTTCCATGCTCTCGCCTGCTGACAAGCATTTTCTAGCACCCAATTACCAATCTGCACGATTAAATCACTGCGTTCAGCAATAGGAATAAAGATGTTAGGCGGCACTGCCAGTTTTTCATTTTGTGGTCGCCATCTCAATAGCGCTTCACATGAAGCCACTTTACCTGTCTTTAAATCGAACTGAGGTTGGTAAAGCAGTTCAAACTCGTTATGACTTAGCGATGTACGTAGGTTTGCCGCAATACTTCTGTGCTGACGCAATTGCTGACTTAATGCATGGGTGAAGAGGTGATAGCGATTACGCCCTTCAGCCTTAGCTTGATACATAGCGACGTCTGCATTTTTAAGCAGGTCATCAATTTCTTGGCCATGTTTAGGATACAAACTGATGCCGATGCTAGAGGTAATATGAATATTTTCAGTGCTTAGCTGAAAGCTTTGTTTAAAACAATAAGAAAGGTTTTTTGCGATATCTTCACAATCACTCTCATCATTTATGTTGATAGCAACATAAACAAATTCATCTCCCCCAAACCGAGTCAGCAAACCCTCACCGTCTATACAGTCAGATAAACGCTCTCCTACAGCGCGCAGAAGTTCATCTCCCCATGTGTGCCCGAGGGTGTCATTGATTTCTTTAAACATATCTAAATCAATGAAAAACAGCGCAAAGCTTAAGTTATTTGTCGATGCTTCACTTATTGCATTTGCAAGGAATTGCTTTAGTAGTCGGCGGTTTGGTAGTTCTGTCAATAAATCTGTCGATGCCATGCGCTCTAGCTCTTGACGCACAGCATGCTGCTCACTTAAATCGATATCGACACAATACATTTCGGGGGATTCGGTATCTTCTTTTAGCATCACGTGAGACGAAAAAACGTGTACAGGCTCCCCTCCCTTTTTTTTCAACACCAATTCTTCGGAAGGTATCGCTTCACCGAATTCAATCCAGCGTTGATGCAAATTAATCACATCTGCTTTCATAAAATCTGGAATGATCAAGTCTTCAAGTTTGCGGCCTATGGCTTCACACTCGCTGTAGCCGTAAATATCTTCACTGGATTTATTCCAGTAGATGACGTTACGTTCTTTGTCATAACCTTGAACTGAAACTTTTGGAAGAGCACTAATAAGCTGTAAGAACCGTCTTTCGGCTGAATCATGTTCTGAAAATGGAGCGGGCTCTCTATATTCCGTTAAACTCATCTTACTCCCTCGCGTACTGAACAACGCAACAGCATCTGAAGAAAAAAGTAACTGTTATGGATTAAGTGTAGTCTATAAATAACTAACTAGCAGAAACTGAGCTTTAAAATGAGAGCTGGAATTCGAGAAATCAGTGCTGCGGAAGTGTTACAAAGTATGTGTTTGATTGATATTTGTGCTTGTAAAGCTATGACATAGATGGTGCGTCTAGCCTGATTCGAACAGGCGACCTCTACCATGTCAAGGTAGCGCTCTAACCAACTGAGCTATAGACGCATTGGATGTTGTCACACCGAAGAGGTAGGCGAATGCCTAACAACGCCGCGTATAATACTTAGCGCAGGCACCACCTGCAAGGAAAACTTCACAAAACAACGTTCAAGTGACTAATTTGACAGCAATTCGGTTGTTTTTTGCTGGTTTGAGGCTTTTATTTACCTCATCTTAAAAGGTAATGGTTTAATTGAATCAACCAGCGTGCCGTCATTTACTGCGCGCATAAAGTATTCCCCTAACCTATCGGTTTCTTTTAACACCGTTTGCCAATACTTAATGCGGGTGTCTGCGTCAAGCACCTCAAAATCTTTGCGATCAGGTATTTTACTGTAGGGTAAATTAGCAACAAACGACGCGGACGGAACTAGCATGACCACGTTGTCGTAGCTAGATTGGTGTGGCACTCTGCCTTTTAACCCCTTATCAAACCAACCCGGGATCGGCTTATCGTAGAAGTGGGGATATAAAACTAAACCTTCATCTGGCCCAAACGACAGATCAAAATGATAATCGACTATCCCACCATCTCTATACATCCCAGGTGGGGCGCCCTCAATATTTTGAACCCCTTCGATAACTACCGGAATTGAGCCTGATGCCAATAAAGCGCTATGAATATTGCCTATGGTTAAATCGTGGTATTGCGTGGGCAGCCCGTAAGGGTCTTTTATGGCAAAGTCTGTATCGGGCGTAGAGAAAACGTATCGCGTATACAAGCGAGAAAGGTTCTTCCTGCTTACCGTGTTAGCTGCGGCACTCATTGCAAGGCCGGAAAGTTGCCTAAATTTGCTTTCAAAGCGGGTGGCGCCTAAACATTTTGCCACAATAAGGTGAGCTTTGAATCGGGGATTCGACAATACCTCTTGCTTTCCTTTCTCATCTACCATTTCTTTCAACAGGTCTTCTGCTTTAGCGGTAATTTCCCTTGGCGTTGGTTTATCGCTATACGTGGTGGTTGAATAAGACGATGCCAGACGGTTAATTGCGGCAAGTGGGTCATTTTGCACCGCGCAGATCGCACGAAACGCGCCAGCAGATGAACCTATCACGTGAATTTGATGTTCGATGTTAGCAAACCACTCGGGAAACAGTACACGGTCTAAACCTGCAAGAGAAAACCATTTCGGTCCACCTGAAGCGCCTAAAAAGTAATTAAATAGTTCCGGACGAAAGCCGTTTTTCATTATTACTTCACGTGCTGTTTTTCCTGCATATATGTCTAAAGGTGCCACTTACATTCCTTGCTGCTAACAGGCTAGAAAACCTGTTGTTTTATCTAATCCGGTGGAATTTAACAGTAAAATGGGCAAAAGTAACCGTCAACGCCTTTCCTCATACCCTGCTCAGACCACATCGATAAAGCCTATACACGGTAAACTAAGGAGTGAGCGCATCTATCACTTTTAGAAATACGCGATACTCATCATCAGTGATATTTTCTAGTCGTTTGTTTTGCCATTCCACTACGCGAGGAATTATCTGCCCATACATTGCTTTTCCATCCTTTGATAGCGCGATTAGGCTAGACCTTTTGTCCTTTTTACTCAGCTTTTTTATCACCGCGCCATTCTTATTTAACCGTTCTATTGCACGAGATACCTGCACTTTGTCTAAGCGGGTAGCATGGGCTATCTCTTTCGCCGTTTTATACTGATTTTGAGAGTCCTCAAGGCATGCACCTAGCGTTGCCATAACTCGCCACTCTGGCATGGTAAGTTGATAGGCTTCATATTCTCTCGCAAGAGACCCGCTTAAGTCGCTAGCCAACATAGCGACCTTGTAGGCAAGCATGTCATTTAACTGCACCGTGTTACCCCTGACTTTTTAATCCACTGACTGACGTTTAGGTATGTTTTGCAGTAATAATTGCTCACGCTCCCTAGAGCTCCAGAACCTTGGAGCCTTTGAGCCATATAACCGCAACAACACTGGGCGTTAACCATTTTTTCCATGTCTTTGGTTTGAGCGAAGCACTGATTGATATCACTTCACGATTGATATCTTTGTAAACCTAACTTACCAATACCTAAGGTAAACCCAGAAGCTGCCTGCCCATCATTATTGATTTACATTTCATTTACCTCTAGCCTAGTTCATATAGTTTCATTTGTAACTAATTTCAGCGCATAGCTGCCTTCTTGGCCTAACAGTGGAAAGCTTTATGGAAAACTTATCGTATTTAACCGGGTTTAATAATGAACATGAAACCGAAGCCTTGCCTGGGGCGCTGCCTAAAGGACAATTCAGCCCACAGAAGGTCAACTATAAGCTATACGCTGAACAATTCAGCAGCACTGCTTTCACTGCACCAAGAGCTGAAAACCGCCGAAGCTGGACATACCGACTGCGCCCATCTATCGCCATGGGAGACTTTACTAGAATAGACAATGGCTTAGTTCGTACAGCACCTGAGACTGATATTCCCTGTCCTCCTAATGTGCTTAGATGGGACCCGATTCCTCTTCCACAGCAAGATACTAATTTTGTTGATTCTCTCGTTACCATTGCCACCAATGGCGATGCCAAAACTCAAGTAGGAATGGGCATTCACTGCTACAGCGCCAACGCCAACATGCACAATCGCGTGTTTTATTCATCGGACGGTGAAATGCTTTTCGTCCCCCAGCTTGGCAAGATGGAAATGACGACCGAATTTGGAAAGCTACATGTTTCGGTAGGTGAAATTGCGGTTATTCCTCGCGGCGTGCGCTTTGCTATCAATCCGCTAGATGGTCCCATACGAGGTTATATTTGTGAAAACTACGGGCACCCTTTTGTTTTACCAGAACGCGGCCCCGTTGGCGCAAATGGCTACACTAATCAAAGAGATTTTTGCTACCCCACCGCATGGTTTGAAGATAACGATACGCCGCATACCATGATCAATAAATTCTGTGGCAATCTGTTTGAAGCACAGCTTGACCATTCACCTTTCGACGTAGTGGCATGGGTAGGAAATTCTGCGCCTTATAAGTACGATCTTTCGCGGTTCAACGTTATGAACACCGTAAGTTTTGATCACCCCGACCCTTCTATATTTACTGTACTTACTTCACCTTCGGAACTTGAGGGTACGGCAAACGTAGATTTTGTAATTTTTCCGCCAAGGTGGATGGTTGCACAGCATACGTTCCGTCCTCCTTATTATCATAGAAATATTATGAGCGAGTTTATGGGGTTGATAGAGGGGACGTACGACGCGAAAGAACACGGTTTCTTGCCAGGCGGTATGAGCCTGCACAACTGCATGACCCCTCACGGCCCAGAAGCAGAGGTTTTTGAAAAAGCGTCAAATGCCTCGCTAGCTCCTCAGCGTTATGAGAATACATTGGCGTTTATGTTCGAGTCTCGATACGCCATAGCGCCAACCGAGTTTGCCATGAACAGTGATTTACGCCAGCGCGATTATCTAGCCTGTTGGAAAGGCCTTAAAAAGTACTATGACGGTGAGAAGTAAAAATCACCGTTAGATGTATTGTTTTATGAACACATTCGACTGCAAGCCAAATAGAGATTTTCTAAGCTTTGTCATAGCCTTAGATAAAACTATGAATACGTTAACGCGCGCTAAGGCAGCAACTGAAAACTAATCGTTACAGTTGTACTTTCCAGCATAAAAATCCGTTGTCGTACCCGCTATTGCTTGGTTTTTCACTGCACACTTACAATCAGGTAACAATTATAAAATGTGTTTTACGTTGAGGATGTAACGCTATGGCTGATTTATTTGAAAACCCCATCGGTTTAGACGGTTTTGAGTTTTTGGAATTCACGGCGCCTAAGAAAGGAATGTTAGAACCTATTTTCGAAGCAATGGGATTTACTCGCGTTGCCCGCCACAAGTCGAAAGATGTAGAGCTTTGGCGTCAAGGTGATATCAACTTACTAAGCAACTACGAAAAAAATTGCCATGCGGGGTATTACGCGGAAGAACACGGACCGTCTGCGTGTGGCATGGCGTTTCGCGTAAAAGATTCTCAGCACGCCTATAAGGAAGTCCTTTCACGTGGCGCACAGCCTATGGACACACATACTGGCCCGATGGAGTTAAAACTTCCGGCCATTAAAGGTATTGGCGGCGCTATGCTGTACCTAATCGATAGGTATCAAGGCGAAAATACCATTTATGATATTGATTTTAACTGGATTGAAGGCGTCGACCGTCATCCTGAAGGCTGTGGTTTTCATACGCTCGATCACCTTACTCACAATGTATATCGTGGGCGTATGGACTTTTGGGCTGGATTCTATGAAAAGCTATTTAACTTCAGAGAAATTCGTTATTTTGACATTAAGGGCGAATATACAGGGCTATTGTCTAAAGCGATGACAGCGCCTGATGGCAAAATTCGTATACCGTTGAACGAAGAAGCCATGGGTGGTGGTGGTCAAATTGAAGAATTCTTGATGAAGTATAACGGTGAAGGGATCCAGCATATTGCCTTCGCCTGTGACGACCTAGTGGCGTGCTTAGATAAGCTCAGAGCGAAAGGCATGAAATTTATGACGCCTCCGCCGAATACTTACTACGACATGCTTGAAGAGCGCCTTCCAGGGCACGGTGAAAATGTCGATGAACTTCAAAAACGAGGCATATTGTTAGACGGCACGACAGAAAATGGCGAGCCACGCCTTTTGCTTCAGATTTTCTCTGAGACAGTGTTCGGGCCGGTGTTTTTTGAGTTTATCCAACGTAAACAAGATGAAGGTTTCGGAGAAGGTAATTTCAAAGCGTTATTTGAATCAATTGAGCGCGACCAGGTTAACCGCGGCGTATTAAACAAGTAACCTTCATTAGAGAGTGAAAATATCGAAGGAAGGACAAGTAGTTTTTGGCTACGTTGTCCTGCCCTCAGTTTTATCCTTTCTCATATAGCGCGCAGGCTGCCCCGCTTGGATCTGCAATTACACAAAAGCTGTCGTTCCCATGATGTCGAATTTCACCCATTTGGGCCCCGCCATTCTCCACTACTGCAGCCAGAGCGATCTCTAAACTTTCAACGGTAAAATAATTTATCCACCCGCTAGGATAGTCGGCATTTACGCCCTGCTTATGACAGATTCCCCCTACTGGCGTGCCATCAGGTTTCATCACTACATAATCATTGTAGCCTCCCATGTCTATTGCTTCTTTTGTCCAGCCCATCACGGCTTCATAAAAGCCCACAAGTTCGGCTGCGTTTTCTGTGGTGATATCGCACCATGATGAATCGGCCATAATTTGCATTCCTCAGATAAACAGTAAGAGTTCAAGATATAAATATAGCGCAAACAATGGCAATCGTTTTTGAACTAGCGCTTCGCAAATATTTAAAGTGCCTTTAGTGAAAAATTGCATAAGCCAACAAATATTCACTGTGTAGTCACTATTATCAGATCGCACTTAGCAATTTTTACAATTGACGACGGCCTGGCAGGTGTTTTTTATCTAGATCAATAAAGCATCTGGTTTTTTTCTAGCTCGATTTTTTGAAAAAAGCGACTATTGTCAAGGGAAGAAATTGCAAAAAGACTAAACATTTTTTATTTTAATGGTAGACACAGCCTGTGGAAAATGCTTGTAAAATCAAGAATGTTATCCACTGCGCATTGTTTGTACAGTTTAAATTATCATTTAATAACAAACACTTACAATAAGACCCCAAACTACTCAACAAACTTATCCACAGATTAAGTGGATAACACGTAGAAGTTAGCCACAGTTAGTGGTTTAATGTGAACATCTTCGACGTTTTCATTTTCTTGGTTTCTCATGCCCAAACAAACACTTTTAGTCAGAGAATCATTATTCACTATTCATAGCTTAGATCCCCAAAGTAATATTCCAGCTTCTGTTCTCAATAGCCCGCTTTTTTTCTTGGGGAAAACAGAGGACGAGCTATCAATTGTGGTTCCCGACTCCGTCGAAGTTGATTCACTTGATAGTGACGAGGGTTGGCGAGCGTTAGAGCTTTTGGGTCCGTTACAACTATCTATGGTAGGCATAATGGCGCAAATTGGTGAGGTACTTGCCTCGGCGAAAGTGGCAATATTTGTTGTATCAACTTTCGAAACTGACTTTTTTCTTGTTAAAGATAAAAAGTTAAGCGTCGCGATAAGTGCGTTAAAAGAAGCGGGCTACTCGGTAAATGAGGACCATTAGATCTGTGAACGCCAAACAACTTCAGAACGCACCAGATAAATTCACCAAAGAATTTCATACCCTAAGCCCATTTTCTGGTCAGGTTGTACCTATTTCACAAGTAGATGAGCCCTTTTTCAAAAAAGGTTACATGGGACCTGGCGCTGCGGTAACTTCTACTTCTAATACCGTAGTATCACCATTTGATGGAAAAGTGCTGAGCGTGACTCCCTTAGACTACGCTATTGATATACAGTCAAAAGCGGGTCTTAAATGTAGAGTGAAATATGGCGGCGACACAAGTCATCTTCACGGCGCGCAATTTGGTTGTTCGTTAAAACCAGGTGACGCCATTTCGAACAAACATCCCCTTTTTACTGTAAATTCTGCGTGGCTAAAACAACGGGGCGTAAGCAATATATGTGTGCTAACCGTGCTTAATTCACAAGCACTTCTCGGTGTGGTGCCTACCAGACAACGATTTGTAGAAGCCGGGACCGACGTTCTTTTCACCCTCTACCTCTAGTGCGTGTTGATATTTTCAGTCCATTAAGTCGTAAATTCGTAACGCAAAGTTCAACATGTCTTAATGCCTCTGCGTTAAAAATACATGGTAAGTAAGTTTATCAACGTACTCACAGCTTGTATGATGTAGCAAAAGGTAAACGAATTTTCGGTGCGCTGCTTTAGAAGGAGCTTTGTTATCTCTATACAGTATCAGTCATCTTTAGATTAGCGCCCAATATAGGCACTGTTGAAAATAGTGCCTTCTTTGTAAATACAACTAAGTAGTACGGAAGAATTCATCATGAGCACTATCCTTTACGGGATCCCAAACTGCGACACCATAAAAAAAGCGAAAAAATGGTTAACCGAGAATGAGATTACGTTTTCATTTCACGATTATCGCAAAGACGGTATTGATAACAATTTTCTAGTACGAGCAGAAGCCGAGTTGGGCTGGGAAGCTATGATAAACAAACGCGGCACCACTTATCGTCAATTAGACGAACAAGAAAAGGCGTTTCTGGATAAAGATAAAGCCCTCGCTTTGCTTGAACTGCACCCAGCAATGGTGAAGCGCCCTATTCTTTTGCACAACGACACCTTTCACATTGGCTTCAAACCGGCACAATATGAGGAAATATTTTGTTAAACGACTCTGTTATTGATATTGCTAAGCAATTAATTAATCGCCGCTCTGTAACCCCAGAGGATGCTGGCTGCCAAGAAGCGATGGGGGAATTCTTGGGCGCACTGGGTTTTAACAATGAATCCATGGTGTTTGAGGACACAACCAACCTTTGGTCTCGCCGAGGAAAGGAGGGCCCGGTTTTTTGTTTCGCTGGGCATACTGATGTAGTACCGAGCGGCCCTGAAGATGCGTGGAAAACGCCGCCGTTTACCGCAACAGAGATAGAAGGTTATTTGCATGGTCGCGGCGCAGCCGATATGAAAGGTAGCCTTGCGGCAATGCTGGTAGCTACTCGCGAGTTTGTAAATAAATACCCCGACCACAAAGGCAGTATCGCCTATTTGATTACCAGTGACGAGGAAGGGCCTTTTATCAACGGTACCACTCGCGTTATCGATACCCTTGAAGCACGCAATGAAAAAATTGATTGGTGTATTGTTGGCGAACCGTCGTCTACTGATGAAGTAGGTGATATCGTTAAGAACGGTCGTCGGGGGTCGTTAACGGGTGATTTGGTTGTTAATGGCATTCAAGGCCATGTTGCCTACCCTCATTTGGCAAAAAACCCGGTGCACAGCGCAATGGCAGCCCTTGATGAGTTAGCTAAATCTCACTGGGATAACGGCAACGATTTTTTCCCACCTACAAGTTTCCAAATTTCTAATATTCACGCAGGTACAGGTGCGGGTAATGTTATACCTGGTGAACTCCACGTATGTTTTAACTTCCGCTTTTCAACCGAGGTGACTGATCAAATCCTTATTGAACGGGTTACTGCCATTTTAGATGCACACGAACTAGAATATGAGATTAAATGGACGTTTAACGGTCAACCATTTTTGACCGATACCGGTGCATTGCTAGAAGCGACGCAAGGTGCAATTGAAGCAGTAAAGGGTACCCCAACGGTGCTTTCCACAGCTGGCGGCACGTCAGATGGACGCTTTATTGCACCAACAGGCGCGCAAGTGATAGAGCTAGGGCCGGTAAATGCCACTATTCACAAGATAGACGAATGCGTGAAAATGTCTGATTTAGAGCAGCTAGCTGATATGTACTTCGGTATCTTAGAACGCTTGCTGGCGAAATAGCCTCTATTGGTAGATATGAACCCGATATCAGAACAATCATGGTTAGGCCAGCAAAACGATACCCTCGTTGATGCAGGCAATGGCCATCGGCTGCATCGCGACGTGATATCGCCGTTTCTTGCGATGCAGGATGCTGCGCAAAAAGACGGCGTAGACTTACAATTAGTCAGTAGTTTTCGTGATTTCGACAGGCAAACTGCCATATTTAACCGCAAATGGACTGGCCAAGCTCAGCTTCTCGATATCAAAGGCGACGAGCTGTCTTACGAAGCGCTCAGTGATAACGAAAAGCTTCACGCAATTTTGACATGGTCTGCGCTACCGGGCGGCAGCCGCCACCATTGGGGCACTGATATTGACGTGTACGACAGAGCCGCCGTGCGTAACTGGGGCGGTAAGTTTAATCTTGTCGAAAGCGAATATTTAACGGGTGGCCCGTGCCATAAGCTTTCCTGTTGGCTCGCTGACAATATGGAAAAGTTTGGCTTTTATCGCCCTTTTTCATTTAATACTGGCGGTGTAGCGGTTGAGCCTTGGCATTTAAGCTTCGAAAACACGGCACGTGTTTTTGAAAATGCCAGAAACTTAGATGTCTTTACAAAGGCCATTGAACAAAGCGGTATAGAAGGCAAAACTTGTATTTTGCCGCAGTTGCCTACCCTGTATAATCGCTATGTTTTGAACAAAGGGCACGAGCCTACGGAATTTTTATGAGTACGACCTGGGTTATTATCATTATTGTTTTGGTATTGGGCGTTGTGGTTGGGAATATCACTTTGCTTAAATACAGTGCTAAATTTAAATTTCCTACGCCCTCTAAGCCTTTTGATGACGACAAAGACGACGATCAGCTCAAAAATACTGACGGCACGAATGCATCGAGTAATACGCAAAATGAAAATTCAGCATTAGCTCAATCGCAGACTTCTCAGGCGCTTCCCCCAAATAAAGAAAAGCAAAGTTCTGATGGCGAGAATGCCGAAAGTAGCAAAAGCAGCCAGAAACCTGTCAAGTAACATCTTTCACATATAACCACATTAGCGATAGTAGCACTTGACGCTTACGCTTAATTTACTCCCCCCAAAAAATTAAGCGCATTTTGCAATCATGTACATGAACATTTGCACTGAAGAAATAGCCTTCAACTTAAACCGTTCACTATCTTCCTATCATCTGTAAACACACTCTAAGAGGTTCTAGACGTGTCTAAAAAGCAATCCTTACTGGGCAACATTGGCGTACAAGTCGTCATTGCCATGATTATTGGTACCGCCGCTGGCGCCTTCATGGGTGAAAGCGCTGAAATGTTCGCACCACTGGGTGCCATTTTTATTAACCTGATAAAAATGCTGGTTATCCCGCTCGTGGCAGTGGCACTTATATCAGGAGCTGCGGGCCTTGGTAACAGCACCAACGCGGGAAAAGTTGGGTTATCTACCCTTGCCTATTTCGCGTTAACTTCAGCACTAGCCGTGGCGCTCGCACTAATAATGGGTGAAGTTTTTAAGCCAGGTGTGGGTATTGACGTTTCATCTGTACAAGGGATGTTCTCTGGTGAATATGCATCTAAGGGCGAACTACCTTCATTCTGGGCCACCCTCACGGGCATGATACCAACCAACGTCTTTGCATCTTTAACTAATGCCAACATTTTGCAAATTCTGGTGTTCTGCTTATTCTTCGGTCTTGCCCTTTCTAAGCAGCCCAAAAAGAACCGCGAGCCTATTTTGAATGGGATAAACACCATTGTCGATGCCATGGTATGGATGATTAACTGTGTGATGAAAATAGCGCCTATCGGCGTATTTGGTTTGATGGCCGAAGCGGTAGGTACCTTTGGCTTTTCGGCACTTATGGTGGTATTCAAACTATTCTTAGTGTTTACAGCAGCTATTTTCGTATTTGGCTTTGTGGTTTATCCGCTGCTCGTTCAAATATTCACAAAGACATCCGCTAAGTCTTTTCTTGTGGCAATGAAGAAGCCCCAAGCGGTAGCGTTATCAACCGCATCATCAATGGCCACACTACCAGTTACCATGAACACAGTAGAAAACGAACTGGGTGTAAGAAATGCCACGGCATCCTTTGTACTGCCGTTAGGCGCCACCATCAACATGAGCGGCAACGCTATTTATTATGGTTTGGTCGCCGTATTTTTCGCGCAGCTTTTCAATATAGAGTTATCTATGGGTGCGTATATTGCCATTATCCTAACCTCCACGCTTGGAGCAGTTGGTCAAGCCGGCGTGCCAGGGCCGTCATTTTTGGTGGTTGCTGTGTTGCTTGCTGCTGGCATTCCTATTGAAGGCTTACCGCTACTATTTGCTTTAGATAGGATTTTCGACATGATTAGAACTGCCCTCAATATTACAGGCGATGCAGCCTGCGCCGTGATCATTGACACTATTGCCATTGATGCGGCTGCAATTGAAGACACAGACGTCAATGATATGCGAGATTGATGAATGGCCAGTGAGCACTGGACGCGCTAGGTAAGATTTATTATTACTGTAAAAAAGGTGGCCATGGCCACCTTTTTTAATGTTTCAGCGATAGATATCGCTAAATTATTGCGCGTCTTTGGTGCCTTTGTTTTTCACATACTTTTCAAGCCACTGATCTTGTTCCCAAAGGGTATGGAACACACTTTCTTTTGCGCGATATCCATGGCTTTCTTTTGGCAACATAACTAATCGCGTCACCGCACCTAAGCCTTTGAGCGCGTTAAAATAACGCTCACTTTGCATAGGGTATGTACCGGAGTTATTGTCCGCTTCACCATGAATAAGAAGAAGAGGCGTCTTCATTTTTTCAGCATGCATAAACGGTGACATAGAATAATACACCTCAGGAGCATCCCAGTAATGGCGCTCTTCCGACTGAAAGCCGAAGGGAGTAAGCGTACGATTGTAGGCGCCAGAACGGGCTATACCTGCCGCAAATAAATCTGAGTGAGACAACAGGTTTGCTACCATAAATGCGCCGTAGCTATGACCGCCAACCGCAACCCGCTCTGGGTCAATCAGCCCTTTTTTGTTCAACGCATCAATTGCTGCTTTTGCATTGGCAACAAGCTGCGTTCTAAAGGTATCATTTGGCTCTTCATCACCTTCCCCTACAATAGGAAATGATGCATTGTCTAGAACAACGTAACCTTTTGTTACCCAATAAATTGGCGAACCATACCATGGGTAAATAAAACGGTTAGGGTTTTGTGTGTTTTGGCCCGCGCTTGATTTGTCTTTAAATTCTTCAGGATAGGCCCACAGTATCATCGGGTAGCGTTTGCCTTCCTCATAATCTGTTGGCAAATACAGCGTACCCGTTAAGTCTAAGCCATCATTACGCTGATAAGTAATCACTTCTTTCTTAACGTTTTGAATGCTTTCAAACGGGTTTGAAAAATGTGTTAGTTGAGTCAGCGCGTTGTCTTTTAAGCTTCGGAAATAGTAATTAGGGTAATCTTGTTTCGACTCGATCCTTACCAGCAAGCGATCGTTATTTATGTTGAAATCGCGCAATTCTTCGAATTTGTCCGTGTACTCACTTAGATAAACCCGAGATGTTTCAAGCGTTTCTAAATTAAATTTATCCAAGAACGGAAACTGTCCTTTAGGTGTAAACCCCTCTCCCAATAAAAACGCACTTTCTCCGTCTACAGCAAGAACATCTTTGAAGTATTCATTTTTGCGAGTAACAAAACTACCAGGATCACTGTAACTATCTTGATAGCTTCTGTTTGAGATAATCTGTGCGGCTTTACTTTGGTCGGGGCTAAACAAATACGTTTTAATATTGCGCGTATTCCACCAATAATCCATAGCTACGGCTGTGCTGTCGTCACTCCAAATAAAGCGATAAAACCTGTCTTCTGTTTTGAGGATTTGCTCGGCGTCACCATCAAATGGAGCCTCTAACTGCATAAGCTTGTCTCGATGGGTGACCTCTGTTTCCGGATCTCCACCGTCTAGCGCTTCAGCATACACAATGGTATTGGGCTTATCGTTGCGCCACTGAATATCACGAGGCCCAGTGCGAACCGCCATGAAGCCTTGAGGTAAATCTTCAATAAGCGGAACGTCGACAAGTGCTTTAGCTAGCTTACCTTTTTCATCATAAAGGCTAATGCTGTGAGGAAAACGTCTGTAAGTCACTAAGTAGGAAAAAGGAGGCTTGTATTCCTCTACCATCACATAATCGCCGGCAGGAGAAACACTAACATCTCCATACATTCCGGATGTAAGCCAAAGCGAAGACTGACCATTAAGCGGAACCTTATAAATTTCAGAACGTGCTAATTGCTCGAAATTAAATTCGTCATTTTTGTTTTTGAGCAAATCTTGATACGTGCGGTTTTGTGCTTTTTTACCGTCGCTTACGGATATTGTTGGCCCGCTTGGAACGGCAATACTTGTGTCGATTAACGCTTTTCTATCTTTTGGCACTACTTTTACAAGAAGAGAAAGGCTATCGGCGTTCCAGTTCAGGGGTTCGCCCATATTCGCATTAATGGGTTTATCAAAAAGCTTTCTCGCTGACGCCGCTTCGATATCAAGCACCCACAGCTCAACACCATTATTTGCAGTATGAGTAAACGCCATAAACCGTTGATTTGGAGACCAAGTAAAATTAGTAAATCGCGGTAATTCAGGCATACCTTTGATAGCAAGGCTATCCTTGCTACCTACTCGTTGAACCTCTAGTTTATTGTAGTAAGTTACGCGGCTGCCAATATTAGTGGCTGGGTCAATTCTAAGTCCGGCCAGGCGGAGCTCCTCTTTAGATAAGTCTTCTATCGACTTGTAGTTGTCACGAAATAACAGCACCATATTCTTTTGTGCATCGTCGACTAGCGTAGCCGGTGCTAGCGTAACATCTACCAGATCAAGAATTTCTTTAGATGGCTTTTGATATTGCAGTGCATCCTGTGCAAATAGCTGAAAAGAGCATGCGGAAAATAGGACAAACATCCATTTTCTTAGCATTCTATTTCCTTAATGTAGTTATTGAGAATATCTAAAAAAAAGAGGTATCGCCTCTGTAAACAAACAGCTGGCTTAATACCTCGCTTTGATATATTTGATAAGCGCATACTTTAACGTTTACGAGCTTTGACGCTTACGAGCCTTGACTTTTAAAGAGGGCTTGTTTTAACCGCAGTACCGCTGATGCTTACCATAAGCATGCTGCCTTTATCACCAATAACTTGATAGTCTAAATCGATGCCAACTACCGCATTGGCGCCCATGCTTCTGGCTTCATGCTCTAGTTCTGTAAACGCTAACTTACGTGCAGTGGTTAGCTCTTCTTCATACGAACCTGAGCGGCCGCCAACGATATCGCGAATAGAGGCGAAAAGGTCTTTGAATACGTTTGCGCCCATTACGGCCTCGCCTACAACAATACCGTAATAAGCTTCAATCTTGTGCCCTTCTAGCGTTGGGGTAGTTGAAACAATCATGTGTAACTCCTTTTAATCTAAACTGTATTTTTTAGCTTTTAATGGCCTTTGCCGTTTAGCTGTTGTCTTTAAACCATTGCTGAATAGACGCTACAAGCGTCTGCGCTTTGCTGGTTTCATATGCCACAGTAGGCTGATTTCCCCATACGGGCTTTGGCCACGCACAATCGGTATCATATCGCGCCACATGGTGCACATGAAGTTGTCGCACCACATTTCCTAATGCAGCCACATTCAACTTAAGTGGTGAAAACAGGGCCTGCAAGGCTTTAGACGCAAGGGCCGACTCTCGCAATAAAGTAATTTGTTCTTCTTCTGACAAGTCGATAATTTCCGCAATATCACTTTTCATAGGCACTAAAATTAGCCACGGAAACTGACTGTCGTTCATTAACAGTACACGACAAAGCGAGAGATCACAGACAAAAAATGTATCATTGTGTAAACGGCTATCTAGTTTAAACATCAAGATTATCCAATGTAGTAGGTACAACGGTAAGCAAAGCGCGTTGACCTATCACTACCTTAGCGTTAGGAAACACAATAGCTTCGCCATCTTGCTCAGCAATATATTGTTTACCCGGCTCAGAGGCTAATACCGTGCCCTTGGGATAGTCAGTGAAATTTGGCGTATCATCATCAAAATGAAGTTCAAACTGCTCTTCATTGCGATTTATAACCTGGTTCACGCGATAGATATCAAGGTCGTTGATATCAACCGTGGGCGCATAATCATCTTGAGAAATAAGCTGCGTTATGGCGTTTTTCGCATCTTCAAACCGTCGCATATCGTTTTGCCCGAAAGGACGAACTTTACCAAGCTCGACGGTGAATGCGTGGGCATTGTATTGATGTGATGAAAAATAGCTAAAGGTGGTTGTGGCGCTCTCTGATAGCAAAATGGTTTTAACACCACATGCTGCTAAAAACGCTAGTTGCCCTTTACTGTGAAGCCTGTCATGTAAATAAGGGTAAACGGCAAATTTTTCGTTTTTAGACGCGCGAATGGCGGTGTGCAAATCGTAGTGATAACGAATGCCTTCGTCGGCTTCAAAGAAGGACGCTACAGCGTCTTCAAGCTGTTTAGCACGCACACGCTCTGCGTTGACCAGGCCCTCGCCTTTTGAATGGGCGCCGCTAAACAAACGGTTCATGTTTTCTTCAACAAAGCGCTCAGCAATATCCATCGCCGGTAAATTGCCGAATAGAAACAAAACGTCGTGAGACAGAGCAATTGCGCCTGTAAGAATACCTTTGACCAAATCATCACAAATTTCGATAGGCGCAGTTTCATTGCCATGCACACCGCACGATAAAACGATGCGCTTTTTTTGAAGGGCGGGAGACTTTACAGAAAAGCTAATAATACCCGGTGCGGTAATATCGACCCGCGTCCCGTTTGAAAGCATAAAATGGCTAGGTTTTTCGAATAATGCGGAGTCGCGGCGAGATAAGGCTAAAAAGTTGCCGCTGTCGATAAGTTCTTGCATGATTTTCTGCTTAACTACTGTGTCTGATCTAAATTATTATCAGTGTACCGAGTGAGGCCTGTAAAATCACGTAGTCTCAATGTTTTATTGTTGCAACATGTAAGCGCAGGGTGACGCTTAAAGGTTGATGTAGTTCAGGGAGTTTGCAGGGGGCCACCTACGCCTTCAGCCGAGTGGGCGAATTGCCGATGATAATTTCTTTCTGAGCCAGCGCAACGAAGTCATTAAACGGAACTGCCCGCGAAAACAAATATCCCTGGCCTTGTGATACATTGACTTCTCTCAATATGTGGAGCTGTTCTAGCGTTTCAATTCCCTCTGCGACAACACTGCACCCTTTCGCGTGACCGATAATTTTAGCCGCTTCGATAATGGCGCGATTGACTGGATCACCCTCTAATTCCATTACAAATGACTTGTCTATTTTAAGCGCGTCTAGGGCAAGATCCCTTATATAAGCGAGGTTAGAGTACCCTTTACCAAAGTCGTCAACTGAAATCGCTACACCTAAACTGCGTAACTCATCGAGTTGTTTTTTCACCATAAGCGAGTTTGATAAAGCGACATCTTCAGTCAACTCTAACTCTATCAGTGATAACGGCATGGAATACGTTTCACTCAACATGGTCAGCGTAGGTATTAGCTGATTGTCATACAGCTGGGTTGGCGAAATATTAACAGACAGCACGATAGGCATTTTTAGCCCGTTTAGCTGTACCAGAGCCCTGAAAGCTTGCTCCAATGTCCAGTAACCAAGCTCATTCATCATATTATACGATTCAGCCGCTTCAATAAGCGGGCCTGGAAATAACACACCATCTAACGGGTGATTCCAACGCAACAGACATTCGGCTCCTATTACGTTAAGCGTTATTAAATCTACTTTAGGCTGGTAGTAAAGCTCAAGTTCGTTTTGCGCTAACGCGCGCTTAAGGTCAGCCTTGAGCGCCAAGCTTCTTCCTGTATCGGTTTTGTCTGACTTAGTTAGCGCAAAATAATTTTCGTACTTGTTTTCTTTCGCTTGTTTCAAGGCGGTTTCAGCACGAGAAACAAAGTGTGTTATGTCAAAATCACTGTGGCCGCTGCACACCACGCCAACGTTAAAGTCTGCCATAAAGGCCGTCCCGTCATAGTGCATGGGTGTTTTAAAATGTTCGACAAGACGTTCAAACATTTCACGCATAAATTTTTCGTTGCTCGTGTTTGGAAAAACGATACCAAATACATCGCCGCTGATCCTACCTACGAAAGCGGTTTGACCAAAAAGACACTGAATGCGGTTTGCTATCTCTAGTAGAAAGCGGTCGCCAACATGGATACCTAAGCTAGTGGTTACATCGGAAAAGCGCACCACGTCCACCAGCATCAAAGAAATAGACGTGCTGTTAGATGCTTCTTTTGAAATGCTATCGATAAATGAGAATCGATTAGGAATGGTTGCCAGTGATGTATGTTGGCTCATGATGTTTTCCTTGAGCTTTACGCTTCTAGGTAATAAAAACAACTACTTATATAAAAGCACGGTCGAGCAATAGGCGCAACGACGGTAACGTATTGATTTGAATACTTGTATATAGCATCAAATAACAATAACGTAAAAATTGAGTAATACCAATCCGCATAGATAATTGTCCACTCAGAAGGCGCTGGCAAGTTTCCTAGCAAAGCGTGGGAATGCAGGAATGGCTGTTCCCTTTCAAATTCCCAGAATGAAGCTAGGAAGCTTGCCAGACCTTCCCGAAGGGCGAGTTTAAAATGTCCGTACTCTTTGTTGTGTCACCTTGATGTAGAACCACTATACCTGCGGTAACACGCCGCGAGTACGAACATTTTAACTCTCGCTGAGTGGGTAATTATCTATGCGGACTGGTATAAAGGCCTGTTTTAATTTTACGCTTATCTTTGTTGTCAGCATTTCACAAACAAAAAACCCGGCTAGTTTAGCACTGCCGGGTTTTTTATTTAACGCATTGCGATTAGCCTTCAATCTTACACGGCGAAAGCTTCCAAACGCGCTCTACATAGTCACGAATTGAGCGATCTGAGGTAAATTTACCCATCTTAGCCGTATTGATGATGGCCATTTCAGCCCAGCGCTCTTTGTCGCGATACGCAGCATCAACTGCAATTTGTGCATCAGAATAAGCGCGGAAATCTGCCAGCACCATGTACGGGTCGCCATGATCCAGTAAGCTTTGCTTGATAGAGACTAAGGCACCTGGTTTACCCGGCGTGAAGTAATCGGTTTCTAGCCAATCAAGCACGGCTTTAATCTCTGGATCTTTGTAGTAGTAATCGTGAGGGTTGTAGCCCTTAGCTTTAAGCTCGTTTACTTCTTCAACAGTCAATCCAAAAATAAAGATGTTGTCGTCGCCTACTTCTTCGGCAATTTCAACGTTTGCGCCATCTAGTGTACCGATAGTCACCGCACCATTTAGTGCTAGCTTCATGTTACCAGTACCCGATGCTTCTTTACCTGCTGTACTGATTTGCTCAGATACGTCTGCCGCTGGGATCATTTTCTCTGCAAGAGAAACGCGATAGTTTGGTAAAAACGCAATCTTAATCTTGTTATTAACACGCGGGTCATTGTTAATTTTGTCTGCTACTTTGTTAATAGCATAAATGATGTCCTTAGCTAGTTTATAGCCAGGTGCTGCCTTCGCACCAAAGACAAACACTCGAGGGTGCATATCGTAATCAGGTTTTTCAAGAATTCGACGGTACAGTGCCATAATGTGCAACAAGGCTAAATGCTGACGCTTGTATTCGTGAAGACGCTTAATCTGCACGTCAAATATGGCGTTTACGTCTACTTCTAAATCCAACGTCTTACGAATTTCGTCGGCCAATAGTTCCTTATTTTCTAGCTTCACTTTCATGAATTGCTTTTGGAACGTTTTGTTGCTCGCGAATTTAGCTAAACCTTGAAGTTTGTCTAAGTCACGTGGCCAATCATCACCAATTTTCTTATCAATTAGCTTAGAAAGCCCAGGGTTACACGCTTTCAACCAGCGACGGGGCGTAATACCATTGGTTACGTTAGTAAGTTTACCCGGATATAGCTCATCGAATTCTGGGAACAATGACGACTTAACAAGACGAGAGTGCATTTCTGCAACGCCGTTTACCGCAAACGAGCCGATAACCGATAGATGACCCATGCGCACCATCTTTTCGTTGCCTTCTTCAATTATAGAAAGCTTCTCTTTCATGGCGTTGTCACCAGGCCATTTCTTATCAACCTCAGCCATAAAGCGATGGTTAATTTCGTAAATGATCTCTAGGTGGCGAGGAAGGATCTTCTCTATCATTCGAGCAGGCCACTTCTCTAGCGCCTCTGGTAGCAAGGTATGGTTGGTATACGCAAAGACCTTGGTACATATACCCCATGCTTCATCCCAACCAAGCTCTGCCCGGTCAACAAGAATACGCATAAGCTCTGGCACAGAAATAGCCGGGTGTGTGTCATTTAGCTGAATAACAACTTGGTCAGCGAAACGGCTCCAATCATCGCCATGGGCGCGCTTGTAGCGGCGAATAATGTCTTTCAATGAGCATGAACAGAAGAAATACTGCTGGATTAAGCGAAGCTCTTTACCAGCTTCCGTCTCATCGTTTGGATAGAGTACTTTTGAAATGGTTTCTGCCTGCACGTTTTCACGCTGTGCATCAACATACCCACCTGCATTAAACACATCCCAGTTAAAGTAGCCCGACGCTTCTGACTGCCATAAGCGCAGTACGTTAACTGTTTTACCTTCATAACCCACCACAGGAATATCCCACGGCACACCTTTAACGATAGAGCCTGGGTGCCATTCTTTTAGCACTCGACCATTTTCACCATATTTGGTTTCTACGTAGCCGTATAACGATACTTCTTGTGTAGATTCTGGACGACAAATTTCCCATGGGTTGCCGTAGTCTCGCCAGCTGTCTGGACGCTCGATTTGCGCACCGCTCTTAATTTCCTGACGGAATAAGCCGTGTTCATAATGAATTCCGTAACCGATAGCCGGTAATTCCATTGTTGCTAGAGAGTCGATAAAGCACGCTGCAAGACGGCCCAGGCCGCCGTTACCCAGCGCCATATCCGGCTCTTCTTCAAGAATGTCCGATATTTCTACACCCAGCTCTTTTAATGCACCACTTGCTACATCAAACAAGCCAAAGTTTTGCAGGTTGTTTGATAGCAAACGACCCATAAGGAATTCCGCAGAAAAGTAATGAACAGCACGTGTATCGTTAAAATAATGGGATTTTTGCGTCTTGCGCAATCCTTCTAGCACTTGCTCTTGGATTGCTGCACACGTTGCTTTCCACCAAGCGTGATTGTTGGCTTTGTTTTCGTCGGTGCCTAATGTGCAGTGTAAGTGTTTAATAACGGCAGATTTAAAAGCCGCTTTATCGATCACTGGAGAGGGTTGCGTCTTGGTCGCTTTTGCGTTCATTTTGCGTCTCACTCTTAAATAAGAAATGGCGTTTTCACACCGAAAAGTAATTTAATTACAAAATATCTTAAGAATATGACAGCAATATATCAGTACTAAAACGATTATGTTGTAATAATTTTGTTAAAATTACAAAAAATCGCATGAATTCGTATTCATTCATGCGATTTTTAACAAATTTATTACAAATATTATTTAAGCCAGGTTTAATTTTGACCTTATTTAATGATTTTCCCTACGAGCAATTCAGCCTCAGCGATTAATTCTTGTAAGTGACTTTCACCATTAAAGCTTTCAGCATAAATTTTGTAGATTTGCTCAGTGCCAGAAGGTCGTGCTGCAAACCAACCATTCTCTGTCGACACTTTTACCCCGCCGATAGCTGCGTTATTTCCTGGCGCGTGGGTTTGCACTGCAGTAATTGGCTCTCCAGCAAGGGTATCGCTGGTGATCACTGACGCATCCATAGCTGACAATTTTTGCTTTTGTTCAAGAGTTGCTGCTACATCGACGCGGCTGTATACAGGCGCTGCAAACTTTTCCGTTAGCGCTTCGTAATGCTCACCAGGATCTTTACCAGTCACGGCAAGAATTTCTGCCGCTAGCAAACATAGGATAAAACCGTCTTTATCTGTCGCCCATGTGCTTCCGTTTCGTTCTAGGAAAATACCACCAGCACTTTCCTCACCCGCAAAACCAATGGTGCTGTTAGATAAACCTTCCACAAACCATTTAAAACCCACGGGCATTTCCGCTAATGGTTTACCCAAATTTTTGGCAACACGGTCTATCATGCTGCTCGAAACCAGGGTTTTACCAATATTAAGTTCGCTCGGCCAATCTGCGCGATGTGTATACAAATAATTGATAGCAACCGCCAAGTAATGGTTAGGGTTCATGAGCCCTGCGCTTTTACACACGATTCCGTGGCGATCAAAGTCGGGGTCATTACCCCAGGCTAAATCAAAGTTGTCTTTAAGCTCGATAAGCCCCGCCATTGCATAGGCAGAGGAACAGTCCATGCGAAGCTTACCGTCTTTGTCTCGGCGCATAAAACCAAATTGTGGGTCAACAGCATCGTTAACAACCGTAATATCCAGCCCATACTTTTCAGCAATTCTAAACCAGTAGCCTACTCCAGCACCACCTAATGGATCTGTGCCTAGCTTCAAATTGGCCTTAGCAATGGCCTCCATATCAACGACTTTTGCTAAGTCTTCGATATAAGGTTCCATAAAGTCTTCTTCGCGAAATAGTTTGCGAGCGCTCGCTTGGCGGATATCAATACGCTGAACGTCTTTATTCCCATCTGCAATTAATGCGTTGGCGCGCTCTTGAATTTGCTTGGTCACGTCGCTATCGGCAGGCCCACCGTGAGGCGGATTATATTTAAAGCCACCGTCTGAAGGAGGATTATGAGAAGGCGTAATGACAATGCCGTCTGCCTTGTCGGTGTTGCCCGCACGGTTGTAGCGAATAATAGAACGAGAAATAACAGGCGTTGGCGTATAGCCCATGCTTTCGTTGTCTGCACGCTGCACGACAACATCAACACCATTGGCGCATAAAACTTCTATCGCTGTGATCATGGCAGGCTCAGATAACGCGTGGGTATCTTTACCGACGAATAATGGGCCGTCAATACCTTCTTGCTTACGATATTCGACCAGTGCCTGGCAGATCGCACTGATGTGCGTATCGGTAAACGTAGCGTTTGACGCCGTACCTCTGTGGCCAGACGTACCAAAAGATACCGCCTGCCCCGGGTCATTCATATCCGGTTTGTAGCTGTAATACTGGCTCACTAACTGTGCTACGTTAATAAGCTGTTCTTTTGCTGCATGCTCTCCAGCTTGCGGATGTAATGCCATGAAAAAATCCTTATTTAGAAGTTTCGTTATTCTCTTACTTAGCTTGCTATCTACCTTCTGAAGAAAAACGCGCAATCACGGTTTCAATAACATCAGGTTGATAGCCAAGGTTACGCAAAACTTGTTCCAGCATATTCGTTTTCTTGGCAGTGTTGTTATTTGTTACTACCCAGAACGGGCTATCTGGAATAGCTTTGGGATTTGTGCTGCTGCCATTTTCAAGTAACGCTTCTTTACTCGTTGCAAAGTAGGTACGGTTTTTACCTTTGATACTCTCTACGCGAGAGAAATTTTCTGCATTAAGCTTGTGCGCTGCACTCAAAACAAACAAGAATTGATCAACCCGTTTGGTAAATGTACTCAATGCATCTTTCGATACAGCATCCACAATATCCCGCTTATTATGGGTCTCGCTTGAAGGCAACGTCGTAGAATCGGCCTCTAGATTTCCAGCTACTTTTGGACGAGCTGGCGCTTTGGCCGAACTAGTTCTCGCTGGTGCAGCCTTTGTAGAAGTTTTCTTGACGGTGACTTTCGCCGGCGAACTGGCTACTGATTTAGCCGCTGTTCTTGCTGTCTGTGATTTCGCTGGTATTTTAGGCGCTGCTTCCGCTCTTACCGCTGTGCTTGAATTACTTGCAGCCTCGGTCACTTCTGCACTTATTGATTCGCTTGTTTTTGCAGGAGTTGATGTGTTGCCGCTAGACTCATTCCCGTGCGCGACAGCGCCGTCTTCAGGTAAAAGTAAACGTCTTAAAATCTGTGATGCACTCTCACCAATATGCTTAGTCTGGCTGGCGATGAAGGCATATAAATCGTCATCTATTTCAATGCTTTTCATAACTACTTCCTTTTCAAGATGCACCATTATAGACAACACAGATAAACTACGCAGCACTAAATAGCAGATGTTTTATGGAATCTATGCCGATAAGACAGCAAAGCGCCATTCTTGGCATTTCAATCGCATATCTAGGATCGCTGTTGAAAGCTCTACATCGCTATGCTTTTAATGGCTAACGTTAGCGATAGCAAGAAGCGAACTAAACACAAAAGAGATAAGGTTGCTAGCTATACACCTGTTGATATACGTGGGTATAAAATTTAACAGGCATTAGAATAGAGAGCTTTTTACTTTACTTGCTAGTATTAATGGGTAGCCGTAAAAGCTTGAACACAATCTCGTGATTAGTGTGACATAGTATTTTTAAATTAAAGTGACGATCATATGCGCCAAGAAATTATCCGTGTTCAGCAAGCTCTCAGTCAGAAAATCATTGGTAAAGACCACCAGCTGAAACTCGCGATTACGTGTTTACTTGCCAATGGCCACTTATTGATTGAAGACTTGCCTGGAATGGGTAAAACCACGTTATCCCACGCACTGTCGCAAGTTTTTGGCCTGCAGTATTCTCGAATTCAATTTACATCAGACCTGCTTCCTTCAGACATGTTAGGTGTAAACATATTTCACAGCCATGAAAGTGATGAGTCGAAACGTTTTAGCTTTAGGCACGGCCCCATCTTTAGCCAAGTTGTATTAGCTGACGAATTAAATCGAGCTAGTCCAAAAACCCAAAGTGCGCTGCTAGAAGCGATGGAAGAACGTCAGGTGAGTATAGATGGTGTAACCCATGCGTTGCCCTCTCCATTTTTTGTAATTGCTACGCAAAATCCTAGTTACCAATCGGGCACTTATCCATTGCCAGAATCCCAGCTCGACCGCTTCTTTATGCGTATTTCCTTAGGCTACCCAGCGTGGGAAGCTGAAAAGACCATGCTCTTGCAACAAGATGCATCAGCACCTCTCTCGCAAATATTAAATGAGATGAATTTGCACCAAATGCAGAGCGATGTCTCGGCGGTTCACGCGAGCGATGCCGTTATCCACTACATATTAAGATTGGTGAGCGAGAGCAGAGAAAGCAACGATTACCCTAACCCGCTCTCCCCGCGAGCCAGTCGTGCACTACTTCAAGGCGCAAAAGCATGGGCGTTCGTGTCTGGCAAAGCATATGTTACCCCAGAAGATGTTCAAGCGGTGTTCATAGCAATTACCGCGCATAGGCTAATGCTGCCGTCACATCAACTCGGCCAAGGCCCGCAAACGAATGCTTTTGATGGCGAAAAGCTGAGCCAAAAACTACTTGATAGTGTTGACCCTCTTGCGGCGTAGCAATGATGAGAGCTCGGAGTACTGAACGTGCCTAAAGTGCCGTTATTAATGTCAAAACACGTCAAACGTAGGTTATTGAAATGGCTCGATAAACGGGTTCCCGCCTCTCATGAACACCATTTAAACTTGAATAGTATTTTTATACTACCCAGTGGGTTTGGCTGGACTTTCATTATCTTGTCACTGTGTTTATTTTTATTGGGCACCAACTATCAAAACAACTTGATGCTACTGCTTAGCTATTTATGTTTAAGCATTATGCTGCTAACGCTGTTTTACACGCATCAGAATTTTGCGCGCCTGGCAGTTAAAGCACTTCCTCCTAATCCCTTTCACTGTAACTTACAAGGTGAAATGCAGCTTCAGGTTATTCCGCATACGAATTCCCCAACAAAATCCTGCTGCGGTATGCTGTCTATAAAATGGCTGAATGCCATTCGTCACGTTGAAACCCAAGAAAGAACACGTGATTATACCGTTGAAAAATCAGCGGCGCCGCCAAGCTACACTTTTGCATTAAATGGCAATATAGATGGTCATGAAGGGCAAGCGCAAACACTACATGTTCCTTTAAATATTGCAACGCGAGGGAAGTTTACCCTAGGGCGTATAACGATAGCATGCGACTTTCCACTTGGGCTTTACAAATGCTGGACTCACCTCGACTTCCAACAACATGTAACTGTATATGCAAAGCCCTTAGAAGGTCCGGTTACTATCGATAAAGTGGCCAGTGCAGATGAATCAAAAAGCGTCAGTCAAATAAACGATTCAACGAACAACGACGATTTTTACGCATTGAAGGATTACGAAGTTGGCCAGCCCTTAAACCGTGTATCGTGGAAGCATGTGGCTAAAAACGGAAACTGGGTTTCAAAGTCTTTTACCTCGTTGTGCAGCGACAGTTTTGTTCTTTCCATACCTTCGAATGTAGACATAGAAACGGCTGTTTCCCTACTAACCTTTGAAACCCTATCATGGTCAGCTGCTGACCGTGTGTTCGGAATTCACTACAAAGGGCTTAATATTGCACCTAACCATGGCGTTGAACATATGCAAAAATGTTTAACGGCACTCGCCTGCTTTAACCGTCATACACCGCCTTTCTCCCCAGTTGATGATAGCACCGTTTCAATATCTAAAAGGCAGAATGAAAGGGCGAGTTCCGTATAATGAATCAGGTTTTTTTGAGGCGTATACCACGATTTTTTATTTATAAAGCAGTGTTCAGCCAACCGCGCGCCTTGGCAATATTACTCCTTTGCACTGCGTTCTCTCTCATCATCGCAACCCTCACTGCACCACTGATGATATGGGTACTCATGCTCGGTGGATGTGCTGTTATCGTCAGAATTGCTGGACTTAGCACGATGCACAGTTTGCCCACCTCACGCACGGTAAACCTACTGGCCATACTTGCGGTGTTTGCTTTGTCTTGGTTCGGCCTGTCAGCTGGGCTGCTAGATAGCATGATCAATTTGCTTGTCGTGGCAAGTGGCTTAAAAATTATGCTGGTGCAAAAGACTCGGGATTTTCATTTACTTATTTGTACCTGCCTATTTTTGATTGGCTGCGGCTTTATTTCTTCGCTTAGCGTGTTTGCTTGGTTGGGCTACACAGCAATATTAGCGCTACTGCTTATTGCAACTGCTATCTATCACGGTGCTGGCGTTTCAATAAAGAAGAATGTCAAATTCGTAACTGTACTTATTGTTCAAGCCGCTCCTATTGCGCTTCTTTTATTTTTATTACTGCCCCAGCTACCTCCGCTTTGGCAGATGCCTACCTCAAAGTCGACGGAAACCGGGCTATCCGACACGGTTACCCCAGGTGATATAGCGTCACTTGCGAGTTCCTCTGCGTTAGCTTTCAGCGCTACATTCGATAGCCCCAATGATGTCCCTATTGCAGAATCTAGATACTGGCGCGCCATCACACTAGAACATTTTGATGGTAAAACTTGGTCGATAAGCGACAAACGTAAGCAAGCTGAGCAACAGTTGGCTTTAATGGGTAAACCAACGCCCTTGTCTGTTTTGGCCGAAAACGATCTACCTCAGGTGACCAATTACGAACTGATTGTAGAGCCCACTCAGCAAACATGGCTATTTGCTCTAGAGCCTTCATCACCTAACAACCGTGAAAACAGTATTTATGTAAGAAGTCTTTTTGACTATACCCTACGTGCGAATAGCCCTATTTCAAGCAAAAAAGCTTTCTATATGCGCTACTTTCCAAACGCTAATATCACTAACGGTATAGGAAAATTCGAAGCACAGCTTAACCTTGAAGTCTCAATGAATGGTAATACGAGAGCGAGAATGTGGGGCCAGACACTTGCCAACCAATATTCTAACGCGCAAGACGTGGTCGAAGCGGTAATGCGTGAATTTGGCAATGGTGGGTTCCGCTATACTCTCTCTCCAAATGCTATGCCTACAGACCCCGTAGACCGTTTTCTTTTTGAGGAGCGCGCGGGCTTTTGCGCTCATTATGCGGGCGCCATGGTTTACGTGCTTCGCGCAGCTGGCGTGCCTGCGAGAATGGTAACAGGCTATCAAGGGGGTAGTGCACTTAATGAAAACGTGCTTCAAATAAGACAATATGATTCACATGCATGGGTAGAAGCACTCATCAATAACGTTTGGGTACGCTTCGACCCCACCAGCATGGCTGCGCCCTCTCGCCTAACCTTTGGCCTTGAGCGTGCGTTAGAAGAACTCGGGGAGTCTCGTCAAACGACTATACTCAGTGACTTTAGTAACTCTGCATTTTTTGCTGCGCTACAAAGTTGGTTTCAACAGCTAGATTATTCGTGGAGTAAGTGGGTACTGGGTTTTGATAATGCAGCCCAAACCAACATGTTTGAAGAGCTATTAGGTGCGCTGACACCGCAAAAAATGCGGTTTGTATTTCTCACTGCCCTAGGCCTTGTCGGTATTATATTAGCGCTGTATTTTTTACCAAAAAGGCAACGGAAAACGCTTTCGCCCTCACATAGCATTTTATTGAAAGCCATAAAACATGTTGAAGCAGAAACCGGTGTACAAAGAGGTAACAAAACCTTGTCTACCTATTTGGCAGAGGTCCTCCCTTTATTAAGCGCAGATGCAGCGAACGCATTACAGCAACTTTCGGCGCAATTCGAACTTGATAGTTATGCACAACAAGCTGAAACACAGCAAACGCAAACCAATATGAAACATCAGCTAAAAGTTTTGAAGCAGGCACGAAAGAAAAAAAGCTAAAACTAATTGCACCCTAAACAGGCATTCCCCACCTTTTTAGTGCAGACAAAACACCACGCGCTGTGCGCAATTGTCTTTCTGCCTTTCCTAAGAATATTTAACACATTGTTTTAATAGGTCATTTTCACCTTCATCACGATCATTTTAGCTGTTGGCACTTTTTTAGCTTTATTCAGATGGATAGCAAAGTTCGTGGGCCAATACTTTAACTATGGCCGCTATGAGCTTTGGTGTACAAAGACGTACACATAAACAGAGGTATGTCTGTTAGCTATTAACCATGCAGAAGTTTTGGACAAAGGCGTCCCCAGTGCTTTCTAACGAGAGCGCTGCGGACGCCTTTTTTTGATCTGCAAGAACACATGTAAATAGCTAACTGCCAAACCACAACTGGTAACTGATTAATCTCAACAACGTAAGGTGAAAACATGGCTTATCTTCTCCCCGCTGAGTTTGCAACCAAAATGGTAGATGCAGGCGAAGCAAAGATCTATATGTCTACACGGGATACCCTAATCCGCGCATTCATGGCAGGTGCAATATTAGCTTTAGCCGCCGTATTTGCTATTACTATCGCGGTTCAAACTGGCATATTTTTGCTGGGGGCCGTACTGTTCCCCGTCGGTTTTTGTATGTTGTACCTTATGGGGTTCGACCTTTTAACCGGCGTATTTGTGCTTACACCACTAGCGTGGCTAGCTCAACGCCCAGGTGTAACGCCTAAACAAATTCTACGAAATTGGGGGTTAGTTTTTTTAGGTAACTTTGGCGGTGCATTGACGGTGGCCTTTATGATGTCGTTTGTCTTCACTATGGGCTATAACGTTGATGGCGGTGCTATAGCGACCAAAGTAGCCAGCATCGGTGAGGCTCGCACATTAGGTTATGCAGAACATGGCGTTGCAGGTTGGTTCACCATTTTCATTCGCGGCATGCTGTGCAACTGGATGGTATCGCTAGGTGTTGTCGGTGCAATGATTTCAACCCATGTTAGTGGCAAAGTATTGGCCATGTGGATGCCAATCATGCTGTTCTTCTTCATGGGCTTTGAACACTCAGTTGTAAACATGTTCCTTTTCCCATTCGGTCTGATCATGGGCGGCGAATTCTCTGTCATGGACTACTTCATCTGGAATGAAATTCCAACTGCACTGGGTAACTTAGTAGGTGGATTAGCCTTTACTGGCCTTACACTGTATACCACTCACGTGAAGACGCTACCAAAACGTACAATCCCTGTTGATAAGGCAGCGGCATCGCAAACGCTGCCTGTTTAATCAATATTCCTCGCCCTGATGCCTTCACGACCTACCCCAACAGAACTGGTCGTGATGGCATTATCCGTTTCCGTCAAAGTCGATAATCAAGTCAATGATGTAGTAAACAGGAAAGAAGCAATAAACATGTGTAAGCAAGCAGGGCTAAATAATTCGAACTATTCGCTACCATGCAAACTTAGTGTGAGTGCCTATTCAACACGCGGCGTAAAGGCAATAAACCAAGATGCCTATGCTTACCATATTTCCTCTAACGGACTTAACCAAAGTAACGTTTTTGTAATTGCAGACGGTGTGAGTAGTAGCACTGTTAGTCAGGTTGCTAGCGATTTTGCCACTAGCCAGTTCATTAAGCTATTTAATATAGCACCCGAACAATGGTCAGTTAAAACACGCGCCGAAACCGTTGTAAAAGAAATAAATGCACGGCTTTATACCCGCACGCAAAAAAGCCCCTTTTGCTATACCCCAGAAAAAGGTTACGTTTGCACCCTTTCTGTGGCAATTATAACGGATAACCACGTGGATGTATTTCACGTGGGAGATTGCCAAATTCAGGTTGCGTCAGAAGACCTGAAAGCTCCGGTTTTGCTTACTCGACCTCATCGTCAAGTATCAGATAGCGCCCCTTCGCACACTTACCTTTTAAATGCATTAGGCGCAAAGGCGAGCGTCGACATTGACCACACGTCATTCACCTTAGCATCTTCGAGTACTCTAGCAATAAGTAGTGACGGCGTTTATGAATTTGTATCACTACCTGACATACTTAACAACATTAATCGGGCCGACACGTTTTCTGAAAACCAAGCAGAAAGCGTGGTACACGAGGCATTTCATAACGGAAGTGAAGATAACCTCACCCTACTCCTTATAAAGTTCAAATTCTGTCTTATTAATGGTGACAACGACAATGAACGGCGGGCTCACTCAACCAGCGACTTGGGGTGCTCAAGTGAGACAGTTTCTTCTCAAGCTATGTCTTCACAACCTACCTCTACCAAACCTTGCTCTTCTAAGCTTGGCCGGCTCTACTCTATTTCGGGCGCTAGAAATGCCGATGTATCTGATGCTGATATACATGAGGCTGCTAACAACCTATTTGTTGAACCGGTGCTTTTGCAAAACAATGGCGACTCCGCTTTGGCTGAACTCAGTGCCGGCAATGAGATTGATGGCTTTACTTTATCGCGTCAGCTATACAGTTCTGCGCGAAGCCACGTTTTTATCGCCACGCTTACAGCGTCAGCAGGCGCCAAGAGACACGGCCCTGTCGTTATTAAAGCACCGGCCACCGACTTCACCCAGTCACCAGAAATGCTAAACGGTTTTTTAATAGAGAGTTGGTTTTCGAGACGGGTTAATTCAGCTCATGTTATCAAGAGCCCGATGTTTAAGGATTTAGGTCTGCCTCACACACCTTCAGCGTTTTACAGCGTCAGTGAGTATGTGCAAGGCCAAACATTGGCGCAATGGTCTATCGATAATCCGACGCCTACTTTGGAGCAAGTAAGAAATATTATCGAACAGGTTGGCAAAGGGCTACAGGCTCTTCACCGACAAGGTATTCTTCACAGAGATATACGCCTAGAAAATGTAATCATTAGCGCGCAAGGTCACTGCACCATTATTGATCTTGGTTCTGCGGCCTTGGCCGAAGCCCCTAGCCTTTATAGCGATGCACCTATCCCAGGTACTGCGCTTTTCGCTGCGCCTGAGTATTTCTTAGGTAATATAGGAACCGAACGTTCTGATTTGTTCTCTTTAGCCGTACTGACTTATTATCTGTTATGTGGCCGTTATCCCTACCATACTAAGCTCGCCCACTGCCATACCTTTGCTGAACAGAAGAAACTTAAGTACGAAACGGCGCTAGACTCCAAACGACCTATTCCAGTATGGGTTGATAGTGCACTCAAGCGAGCGTTACACGTGAATCCTGATAAACGCTTTTCATCGCTCTCTGAATTTATCTATGCGCTTCGCTACCCGAATCCATCACATCACACGGCGTATGAGCCATTAGTGAAAAAACACCCTCTTTTCGTTTACAAAGTGCTAGTGCTGGCACTTATTTTCAGCAACTTAGTTACGCTCATCTTGATTAACTAACCCTTTAAGGAAATTCAAATGATTACTTCTAGAACCCAAGTTACCGACATGATCCAGTCAGCCAAAATTTTAAAAAGCATAAAATGGAGTCAGATTGCAGAAGTGGTTGGACAGTCAAAAGAATGGAGTACCGCTGCTTGCTTAGGCCAAATGGCCATGACAAAACAACAAGCCGAAGCCGTGGGCGCGTTGCTTGAACTTAGTGACGAAGCTATCGCCTGGCTTCAAATCGTCCCTTACAAAGGCTCGTTACCCACGGAAGTACCTACCGACCCGCTTATTTATCGCTGGTATGAATTAGTTAGCGTTTACGGTACAACGCTAAAAGAGCTTATTCATGAAGAGTTTGGCGACGGCATCATGAGCGCAATCGATTTCTCCATGGATTTACAGCGAGAGAACGACCCTAAAGGCGACAGAGTTAGCGTGGTGATGTCTGGGAAATTTCTGCCGTATAAGATGTACTAAAAGTATGTCAGCACGTGACACATTCGGCATAAAAAAAGCCGGTCATGCGACCGGCTTCTTAGTATTTTTGAAGCGTTAGCTGACCTAGGCCAGCTAACGTTCGCAAAGGCTAATTACTTAGCTGCTTTACGTGCTTTCGCTTCTTCAATTACTTTGTCAGCTACGTTCTGAGGACATGCTGTGTAGTGGCTGAATTCCATAGAGAACTGACCACGACCAGATGTAATAGTACGAAGGTGACCGATGTAACCAAACATCTCAGATAGCGGTACGTCAGCCTTGATGCGAACGCCAGTAGCGCCAGCTTCTTGGTCTTTGATCATACCACGACGACGGTTAAGGTCACCGATTACGTCACCCACGTTGTCTTCTGGGCTGAACACGTCAACTTTCATGATTGGCTCAAGAATCTGAGGACCTGCTTTTGGCATTGACTGACGGAATGCGCCTTTCGCTGCAATTTCAAACGCGATTGCTGATGAGTCAACTGCGTGGAAACCACCGTCGTAAAGTTCAACTTCAACGTCTAATACTGGGTAGCCAGCTAGAGGACCCACATCCATCATGCCTTTGAAGCCTTTCTCAATGGCTGGGAAGAATTCTTTAGGTACGTTACCACCAACAACGCTAGATACGAACTTAAAGCCAGAGTTAGTTTCGCCTGGACGGATGCGGTAATCAATCTTACCGAACTGACCAGAACCACCAGACTGCTTCTTGTGCGTGTAGCTGTCTTCAACCGCTTGCGTGATAGTTTCACGATAAGCAACCTGAGGTTGACCAACGATCAGTTCAACGCCGTAGGTACGCTTCAAGATGTCTACTTTGATATCTAGGTGAAGCTCACCCATACCTTTAAGGATGGTTTCGCCTGAATCTTCGTCAGTTTCAACTTGGAAAGATGGATCTTCTGCTACTAGCTTACCGATAGCAAGAGACATCTTTTCGTTAGCGCCTTTGTCTTTTGGCTTAACCGCAATCGAGATTACTGGCTCAGGGAAGATCATTGGCTCTAGTGTACAAGGGCTCTTCGGATCACATAGCGTGTGACCAGTTTGAACGTTCTTCATACCTACGATAGCAATGATGTCGCCTGCCTGTGCAGACGATAACTCTGTACGGTCGTTCGCGTGCATTTCTACCATACGGCCAACACGTTCAGTCTTACCAGTAGCAGAGTTAAGAATAGTGTCACCCTTGTTCAGCTTACCAGAGTAAATACGTACGAAAGTCAAGGCACCGAAACGGTCGTCCATGATTTTGAACGCAAGCGCACGGAACGGCTCGTCAACAGATACAGTTGCAACTTCACCAGTAGGCTCACCCGTTTCTTCGTCAGTTAGATCTTGTGGATCAACTTCTGTCGGAGAAGGTAAGAAATCAATAACTGCGTCAAGAACAAGCTGAATACCTTTGTTCTTGAAAGCAGAACCACAGTAAGTTGGGAAGAAAGACATATCGCGCGTACCTTTACGGATACAACGCTTGATATCTTCTAGAGACGGCTCTTCACCATCCATATAAGCCATCATTAGGTCGTCGTCTTGCTCAACCGCAGTTTCGATCATTTGCTCGCGGTATTCTTGCGCTTTCTCAACCATATCTTCTGGAATATCTACGATTTCGTAGTTTTCAGGAAGACCTGAGTCATCCCAGATATACGCTTTCATGTCTAGAAGGTTAACAACACCTTTAAAGTCGTCTTCGATACCGATTGGCAGCGTCATTACTAGTGGGTTAGCAGCAAGTACTTTCTTAACTTGCCCAACAACACGGTAGAAGTCTGCACCCATACGGTCTAGTTTGTTCACGAAGATTACACGTGCAACTTCTGATTCGTTAGCATAACGCCAGTTAGTTTCTGACTGAGGCTCAACGCCGCCAGAACCACAGAATACACCGATACCGCCGTCTAGTACTTTAAGTGAACGATATACTTCAACTGTAAAGTCAACGTGTCCCGGAGTATCGATGATGTTCATGCGATGATCTTTCCAGAAACAGGTTGTTGCCGCTGACTGGATAGTAATACCACGCTCAGCTTCCTGCTCCATGAAGTCAGTTGTTGATTCACCATCGTGAACCTCACCAGTTTTATGGATTTTACCAGTAAGCTTCAAGATACGTTCTGTTGTGGTAGTTTTACCCGCGTCTACGTGGGCGAAAATACCAATGTTTCTGTATAAAGATAAGTCTGACATTAGTTCACTTTCATTGGTTCAGAGTAAAAAAACGGCCGGATTATAAAGGATTTCTATACCAAATTTACACCTTTTTTGGCATAAACCGTGGATTTGTTTGCTTAAATCCGCACCAGCATTAATTCTTTTCTATAAGTATCAACAACTTAATTAGTTGTGACACTTTTTTGAAAAATAACAAAATCACACCTCATCTTTTGAAGTGCGAACAATTGTTACTGTAACTTCATCTCTGTCGTGGTAGAGATGCCTAACTTTTACCGCGAATGCATCGTCTAGAGCATTTAAACGGCTATTTAGCAACGCCATGGCTTCAACTACAGTTTCATAACGCTGTTTCATAGGTAACTTTAAATTAAAAATCGCGTGAGTCGCCCAATGCTTGATCAGCCAATCACCCATTAATTTCGCTACCCTATCAGGTTGTTCTATCATATCACATACAAGCAGATCTACACGACCAAATTGTGGTCTATAGGTAAACCCGTCCGCAGCGTGATGTTCAACCAAACCCGTATTCATTAAACTGTCGGCAACGAGTCCGTTATCGATAGCTTCAACATACATGCCCCGCTTAACCAGTTGATAAGTCCACCCACCAGGGCATGCGCCTAAATCGACGGCGCGACCTCCACTTCGAAGTACCTTAGCTTGCTGCTTATCACTGAGCATATTAACGAGCGCGTCTTCAAGTTTTAGCGTAGAACGGCTTGGCGCATCACTTGGGAATTTTAAACGGCAAATACCTAAGTGATCACGACTGGCATGACTGGGTAATGTATAGCCAATATGGCAAATTTCAAATGACGCGAAAAAAATATGGAGTTTAGGCTTACCTAGGTTCTCCTTTGCGGTTAACCATCCGGCCTGTCTTAACGCTTGGCGAAGGGGTACGGTAAACTTGCGGCAAAACTTTGCGAGAGTTTTTCCCTCTTCGGTGTCAGGGTATTCCACATCGACAGCACCAAAAATAGAAAATGGCTTTTCTACTTCCTTTAAGGCTTCTAACACTTGGCCCACTCTGTCTTCTTTCTCCACATCGCTGAGCGAGGCAAACACTGCCACCAGTTGACGAGGAAAGATACTTTCGTGAACCGCAAACTGAGTAATCGTTTGCTCTAACTGCGAACCATCATATAAATGGTACAGCACAAAACCGCTGTTCTTTTTTGACACAGGGTAGCCATAGCATTGAGCTTCGCCGTATCGCGAGGTAAGTTCGTTGGCCGTATCGTTTTCGTAACCCGGGCGGCAATAACCCAAAATGCTGGTGTTAGACATTACTTGCTCCCGGTTTTTGACTCGCCTGCTGTTTTACGCTCTTGTGCCCTTTTATTAAACCTATAACCAGAAGCCCCCAACCAACAATGAAGAACAGACCACCCAATGGGGTTATCGGGCCAAACCATTTTATGCCGCTGATAGACAAAGCATAAAGACTTCCACTAAACAAAACTGTACCGATGACAAAACAAAATGCTACGCGATTACCCCATGTCGATGTAATAGAAAGCGCAGGTAAAAGTAACAGCGCTAACGCATGATACATTTGATAACGCACACCTATTTCAAAGGTATTAAGTTGCTGCGAAGTGAGTAGGCTTTTTAGACCATGTGCACCAAACGCGCCCAGTACTACTGCTAAGCCTGCCAACAGCGCGCCAATAATAAGATATGGTTTTGCAATGGTGGCTAAACCAATGTTTTCGTTTTTCATTTAATTAATCTTTTGCCTTAATATTTGATGTAATCACGGGTTACTTAAAACGCCACCTATAAAGGTAGCTGTTAACTCGGCGGCTTTGACAATATGTACTTGCTGAGTTTTACCACTCGCTTTGCGTGGCTTGAAGCTGTGATCGCCATCTTCTAGATATACACATTCTATATTTGAAGGTAGCCCATAACCTTCTACTTCGGCCTTTGTGCCAAAGGTATCTCGTTCACCCTGAACAATCAGCAGAGGTTTAGAAGCCGTTAGCAGATGCTCGGTGCGCGTTTTTTCAGGCCTACCTGGAGGATGAAAGGGATAGCCGAGCGCTATCGCACCTTTCACATTGCTCAGTTCCTCGTACACCATGGTTGCCATGCGTCCGCCCATCGACTTCCCACCAACGAAAACAGGAAGGTTATTCAACGTTTCCCTGTCGTTGCTAAACGATTCAGTCAAGGCGATAAAGTGTGACATTAGCTTTTCAGCTTTATCGGGCGGCCTACGCTTACCGGTAGCGTTTACAGTTTGCATATAAGGGAAATTAAAAAGTACGATAGATATTCCCTTTGCAACAAGGGCTTTTGCAACGTCTTGCATAAACGCATGCTCTTTACCTGCCCCTGCACCGTGCCCTAGTATCAAACAAGCGACAGGGTTATCTGCATCTAGCACTTCAATGTCAAAAGTATGGGCTTCAGGGCTTTCATTTTTACCAGACATGACTACAACAAATCCTCTTGCTCGGCTTCAACCAACGCTAACATCCAGTCTCTAAATGCCGCAATTTTTCCTAGTTCAGCTTGCGATTCCTCACACACCAAATAGAATGCATCACGACTCTCTACCCTTTCTTCAAAAGGCATGACGAGACGCCCCGCCTCAATTTCAGGTCTTGCAAGCACCGTATTTCCTAACGCAATCCCCTGCCCTAACGCTGCTGCCTGTAACACCAACATGGAGTGACTGAAAACGGGACCATGGTTAACATTTACACCAAACACGCCTACGTGCTTCAACCAATTCTTCCACGCAGTACGGCTTAAGTCGTGAAGCAGCACGTGGTGCCTCAAATCAGATAGACTGGATAAGGGTTTTGGACCTTGAAAAAGCATCGGTGAACAAAGCGGCGTCAAAAACTCCCGGTGCAGCTGGTCGGCCTGAAGACCCGCCCAGCGCCCCTTCCCATAATAGATCGCCACGTCCACATCGTCCTCTAAGAAGCCTTCGTCAAAATCGACCGCCTTGATTCGCACATCAATGTCTGGATGCGCCAAACTAAACTTATGAATACGAGGTACTAGCCACTGACTCGCAAAGCTTGGAGGCATAGCTACTGTAATAGCGCCCTTACTCCCTTTAGCAAGCAGCCTTTCCGTAGCGTCTTGTAAATGTTTGAAGATGTCTTTGAGTTCTAGAAAATAAGCCTGACCTTCTTCAGTCAAAAGCAAAGTTCTGTTGCGCCGAAGAAATAGCTTCATCGATAAGAAATCTTCTAGCGCTTTTATTTGATGACTAACCGCTGCTTGGGTAACAAACAGTTCATCGGCGGCCTTGGTAAAGCTTAAATGGCGCGCGGCCGCTTCAAACGATTTTAGGGCATTGAGAGGGGGTAAACGTCGGTGCATATATCGTTTTTAATCCAGTGTGACCGAAGCATGACAAAATCATTAGTTTTTCTAATGTCAGCCCATACTTTTACTCGTTTTAACAATCACCACAATCTGACTATAATTTACCCGAAATTAAAAAAGAGCATTTAATTTCAGTATTTTATGATGATTATTTGTTAAACATTTTAACATTCATCAACAATTATTTAATTATTTTTATTAGGTGTGAATATGAAAAAGTTATTATTAGCTAGTGTTTCTGTTATGGCATTCGCAAGTGCTGCTGCAAATGCTAACGCACAACCAGAAAAGATCAATCTTCAATCGTTAATCAACACTGCAATGACAAGCGTTAAAATGGCTGAAGTTCTGCCAGAAAACGACGCGCACATTGTTGTCAAGAAACAATCAAAAGCAATTCTTGCAGAAGAAATTCAGGTTCAGCTTCACAAGAACCTATTGGCAATGGCAAAAGGTGAAGAACGCATAAACGTCACTGAAGCGGAATAATCCACTTACACACCTGATACGCATGCCGGTGCTTGCACCGGCATACGCCATCAACAACTGCTTAGGTATTACTTGTATCTAACGCGTCAAAACCTTTTACTAGTTCGTCTAACGCTTTCATCTGCTGTAAATACGGTTCAAGCTTCGCAAGAGGCAATGCACACGGCCCATCGCATAATGCTTCATCAGGGTTTGGATGTGCCTCGATGAATAGACCCGCTAAACCTAACGCCATACCACTTCGCGCTAATTGTGCAGCTTGTGCACGACGGCCATCAGCTGATGTTGCTCTTCCACCTGGCATCTGAAGCGCATGCGTTGCGTCAAAAATAACGGGGGCATACTCTTTCATTGCATCCATACCAAGCATATCGACAACTAAATTGTTGTAGCCGAAGCAGCTACCGCGCTCACAAAGAATAACCTTATCGTTGCCCGCTTCACCCAGTTTACCAATAATGTGGCGCATTTCATGGGGCGCAAGAAACTGAGGCTTTTTCACATTGATTACGCTACCTGTTTTTGCCATGGCAACTACAAGGTCAGTTTGGCGTGCTAAGAATGCAGGCAACTGAATAACATCTACCACTTCAGCAACCGGGGCCGCTTGGTGGGGTTCGTGAACATCGGTAATCAAAGGTACATTAAAGGTCGATTTGATCTCTTCAAAAATACGCAGGCCTTCTTCCATGCCTGGTCCCCGGTACGAGGTAACGGATGAACGGTTCGCTTTATCAAAAGACGCTTTGAAAACATAAGGAATATTCAGTTTTTGGGTAACTTCAACATAGTGCTCCGCAATACGCATTGCCAAGTCACGAGATTCAAGAACATTCATTCCGCCAAAAAGCACAAACGGTAAATGGTTGGCTACGTCAACATTACCAACACGAATAATCTGTTGAGATTCAGACATTATCTATTTCCCATTAAATCTTAAAAAAGAGGTTGTTTCGTAACGGCAACCATGGCTGTTGCCATTAGTACACCAATAGCAGCAATGAAAAAGGCCCATTTGCTTAACGTCGTTTTAGCCTTTTTGAGCGCAAACAAACCGAAAACGATGTACAGGATCACGCCAATTAATTTAAACGTTATCCATGCATTAACAAAGGGGTACTGCGATAGGATAATACACAACCACACTGCGCTTCCTAACAACACGGTGTCAATAATGTGGGGGAGTATTTTTACCCATTTTTTTGAAAGTGCATTGGCATCTAATTGACTCCAAATAAAACGGAAGATAAAAAATAAGATGCTTAAGCCAACAGCAGTTAAGTGGAGATGTTTAGCCATCATATACATAATTTAATTCCTGTTTTTATAAATAAGCAGCCCGAAGCAGTGGTAAAAAAGTGTTTTCGCTATCGCGTAAGTTGGACAAACCTCATTTACATGCAGCAAGCTGTAGTTAAAAAAACAGGCGCTATTAAGCACCTGTTTTCTTTAAAATTGAGCGCGAATTTCAAGGCGACATTGTAGCGTATATTACCAAGCAAAAAACGTAGAAATGTTGAAGAAATCACATTTATACGTTTCGATTCGTATACTCGTCGCTATCTATGCTTATACAACCAACCCATTTTTCTTTACTTCTTTTGAAAACCCATCTACTTCTCGTCCGCATATTCCGTCTGGATAGCGATGAATGCAGACAGATCGCTCAATAGACAGTCAACTAAATAGGGGTCGAAGTGCTTACCTTTTTCTTCTAAAAGCACCGCTTCAACCTTATCAATAGTCCATGCAGGTTTATAGGGACGTGCATTCAGCAATGCATCGAAGACATCAACCAAGGTCGCAATACGACTTTTAATGTCAATCTGTTCTTTTTTAAGCCCTTCAGGGTATCCCTTGCCATCCCAGCGCTCATGATGCTGCTTTGCAAGCATGGCTGCTAACTGAATAGTCGGTCGACGAGAATCCCGTAAAATTTGATAACCAAACTCTGCGTGTTGCCTTATTTTAAATATTTCTTCTTCGGACAAAGGGCTCGTTTTTTGAAGGATAGACTTCGGCACAATAGATGTGCCTATGTCGTGAAGGGGCATTGCTAAGCCAAGCTCGTGTATTGTAAGTTCGTCAAGCCCCGCTTTTCTTGCGAGAAGCTGGGCCATTTCCACCATTCTTTTTAAGTTGTTAGAGCCATTGGACTCATGCTCTAATGCCCGCCCTAATCGCTCAATGATTTCCTTCTGCGTGGCTTCTACATCAACGGTTTTTAAAACATTATCAAACGCTAGCTGCACGCTATCAGAGAAACGCTTAACAAGATGACGGTCATTTTCTCCAATTCTGCGAGGCAAGCCAGATAAGTACAAAAGTGCCCCGCGGTGGCTTTTACTATTGCAATAGGCAACCACGTGATCTTCCGCGTAAACAATTTGCTTTTCTCGCATGGCCTTTGCACATAACGCATACTCTTGTGCACTAATGGCTTCCTTTAACGGAACGCCTTCTTTACAAGCATACTCGCCGTTACCGGCGAATACGTAAAGCTCATCGTCGTCGAGCCTGCTATTAGATGTGTTCAGCGTGCGGGATGTCGTAGCCACCGCTGTCGTAATATAGGCGGCGTCTTTTGAGCAGCCCAAAATAGAGGCGAGCTGCTGGATTATGCCCTGCATGAACTTTTCGAGGGAACGGGAGGAAAATAAATCCACTGAGGCATCAATGATTTTCTCTAAACCCCGGCGATTTTCTTCGATAACAATAATATCCCGATATGAACGAAGTGCCGCGATAATTACGGTGAAAAGCTTCTGCGCTGTGAGTTCGGTCTTAGATTTGTAATCGTTGATGTCATAATTAATGATGACATCTTTCTCGGGCGCTTGCCCTGGCTGGCCGGTTCTCAGAATAATGCGGGTAAAGTGATTATCTAATTCGTTTCTGACGTACTCAGCCACTTTGAGTCCAGCATCGTCAGTCTCCATTACTACGTCAAGCAGCACCACGGCAATGTCTTCGTGGTTTCTGAAAATAGCCTTTGCTTCTTCACCGCTATAGGCGCTTAAAAACTCGAGTGTTTTGCCGTTTAAATTAAAATCATTGAGCGCTAATTTCGTCACTGCATGGACTTCAGGCTCATCGTCGACAATGAGTACTTTCCAACAGCCCAGCTCCTCGACGTCTATTTCACCGTCGTCTTCTGCGAAAAAAAAGTCATCATTCATCGGGAACATCCTGTTGTATCAGTATTTTTTGTACTAACGCTTTAGCAGAAAGTATCGACGAATAATACTAATGTAAAACAGAATATTAGCAAGTATGCAATTATGAAGATTACTTTGGTAACGCTTTTTGAAGCGAAATTTGTAAACGTTATAGCCAGCATCCAAAGGTAACGCGGTCGTTTTCTCCGTAGTCTTTAACCGTTTTTACGTTTGAAAACCCTGTCGCTAATAGCAGGTTTCTTACTGAATCCCCTTGGTCAAATCCATGCTCAAACGCCAGCAACGCGCCCTGCTTAAGAAACTGAGGTGAACGATTTACGATGTATCGTATGTCGTTTAAACCATCGACGCCGGATGTCAATGCTGTTTTAGGCTCAAAGCGCACATCACCTTTATTAAGGTAAGGGCTTGTTTCCTCAATATACGGTGGGTTTGAAACAATGATATCGAAAGATTGCCCGGTAAGCGCACTAAACCAATCACTTTGTAAAAACTGGGCGTTAGTTACGTTGTTACTTTCAGCGTTGCGCGTAGCGAGCTCCACCGCGCCTATCTGAAAGTCAACACCAACAACAGACGCGTGTGGCAGTTCACTGGCTAGCGCTAGCGCAATGGCTCCCGTTCCCGTACCTAGGTCACATATAGATAATGGCTCTCGCTTATTTTCATTTGCCCAATTCAGGGCTTGCTCTACTAGCACTTCTGTATCGGGGCGAGGTATAAGGGTATGAGGTGACGTAAAAAGTGAGAGGTTCCAGAAATCGCGTTTGCCAACAATATAGGCGACGGGTTCGCCCTTTTTACGCCTCGCTATGGCACTTTTAAATTGCGTAATTTGAAGCGCATCAAGGGGTTTGTCTGGCCACGTGAAAAGAAAAGTCAGAGACTTTTCAAGGATATTAGCGAGTATAACTTTGGCGTCAACAGAGGGTGATTCCCCACCCTCTAATTGCTGTACCGCCCATGCTAGAGCTTGGTCTATGCGCATTGTTGTTCGTCAGACAACGTTATTCGTCAGACAGTGACGCTAACAAGTCGGCTTGATGCTCTTGCAGTATTGGGTCGATTAACTGCTTTAAATCACCTTCTATAACTTCATCTAAACGATAGATCGTCAGGTTGATACGATGGTCAGTCACTCGACCCTGCGGAAAATTATACGTACGAATACGCTCAGAACGATCGCCGCTGCCCACTAAGCTCTTGCGAGTAGACGCTTCTTCTGCAGCACGCTTCTCCTCTTCAATTTGATTTAAGCGCGCTTGAAGTACCGACATCGCTTTTGCACGGTTTTTATGCTGTGAGCGTTCGTCCTGACATTCCACTACAAGACCCGTTGGCAAATGCGTAATACGAATAGCAGAGTCAGTTTTGTTAACGTGCTGACCACCTGCACCTGATGCACGGAAAGTGTCAATACGAAGCTCTGCCGGGTTAATTTCAATAGCTTGCGACTCTGGAATTTCAGGTAATACCGCTACTGTACACGCTGACGTGTGAATACGGCCTTGCGACTCGGTTTCAGGTACGCGTTGTACGCGGTGACCACCTGATTCGAATTTTAAAACGCCGTATACGCCATCGCCACTGACGTTAGCGATAACTTCTTTGTAACCGCCGTGTTCGCCTTCGTTTGCGTTCACGAGTTCTACACGCCACCCGCGTGTTTCTGCATACCGGCTGTACATGCGGAAAAGGTCTCCAGCAAAAATAGCCGCTTCATCACCACCTGCGCCAGCACGAATTTCTAAGAAACAGTTGTTATCATCGTTGGGGTCTTTAGGCAGAAGTAACACTTGAAGCTCGGTTTCAAGGCGCTCAATTTCCGCCTTAGCTTCTTTCATCTCTTCTTGCGCCATTTCGCGCATTTCAGCATCGTCTTCGTTAAGCATTTCCATCGCTGACGCTAAGTTCTCTTGCGCTTGCTGATAGGCATTGAAGCCGGCAACTACATCTTCTAGCTGACTAAACTCTTTTGACAAGTTGCGAAACTTATCCTGATCGCCGATAACTCCAGGGTCGCCGAGCAACGCCTGAACTTCTTCGAAACGCTCGACAAGGTGTTCGAGTTTCCTAACTACCGACTCTTTCATATGTTTATTATTACCTTATTTATTATTGTCTGACGAAAAATCAGATAAATCTAATGCCTGTCCCATCCAGCGACTCAGTGCCGGATCGTCGTGCATGGCAGCTTCGCGTAATGCTAACGTTGTGGAGTGCATTAGCGTATTGGTGAGTTTGTACGCCATTTCCTCTAATACCGTCTCGGCATTTTTACCTTCCGCAAGTTGCGCTTTGGCTTTTTCTACAATATCGTCACGCTGTGCCATGCCTTTTTGGCGATACTGTCTTACTAAATCTATAGATTGCTGGGACTGTTTCCATGTCATGTAGTCGCCAGCTTGCTTTTCAATAAGCTTTTCTGCTTCTTTCGCTGCTTGCTCTCTGTTCTCTAAATTCTTTTGAACGATGTGCTGCAAATCGTCAACAGTATAAAGGTAAGCATCGCCTAACTCATTAACTTCCGATTCGATATCCCGTGGTACAGCAAGGTCAACCAAAAACATAGGCATATTTTTGCGTTGCTTCAGCGCCTTTTCTACCATGCCTTTACCTATTAGCGGCAGTTGGCTTGCAGTAGAGCTGATAACAATATCGAAATCTTTTAAATGATCTGGAACTTGAGACAGCGTAAACACGTTGGCGTCGAGTGTTTCAGCTAACGCTTCTGCGCGGGCAATCGTTCTATTCGCCACGGCCAGGCTTCTTACCCCTTGTTCCTTTAAATGTTGTGCTACCAACTCTATGGTCTCGCCCGCTCCTACAAGCAAAACAGAACGCTTGGGTAACTCGGCAAAAATATGCTTCGCCAACTGAACCGCCGCGTAAGCTACACTCACTGCATTCGCGCCAATATCCGTTTCACTGCGAACGCGCTTTGCCACTGAAAACGTATGTTGGAACAGCTTATCGAATTCACTGCTTATCATACCCGAATGTTTCGCATCGCCGAAGGCCTGCTTGACTTGCCCGAGTATTTGAGGCTCACCGAGTATCAATGAATCAAGCCCGCTGGCTACACGCATGATGTGCTTTACCGCTTCATCTTGCGCTAAAACGTAGCTATTATTAGCAATCTCTTCTACATCGAGGTGATGAAAGTCGCTGAGCCACTGAAGAAGCTCTTGGCCACTGTCGTCTTGCGCATTGACATAAAGCTCGGTGCGATTACAGGTAGAGACAATGACAGACTCATCGACGCCCTGCAGCTTTTTTAAACTCGCAAGCGCTTCCACCAGAGAATCTGGTGTAAAAGCCACTTTTTCGCGAAGTGCTACTGGTGCTGTTTTATGGTTTATACCAAGGGCGAGTAAAGTCATTAAAATCTGTGCTGGCAACGTCGGAGCGGCATTGTACGAAAAACCCAAAATGATTGAAAGTGTTGGTGAAACTGTGTTCCCATAATGTCACAACATAACGTGTTCTATTTTTACGCAGGTGCTGAGCTTAGATGATTCGCTTATTTTCCGTTTTAATTGCCCTTTGTTTTTTGTTGAGCGCATGTACTACTGCTCCCAAAGGCCCGCAAACTGCGGTGAACTTAACTGCTCAGCTAGAAAAAGTCGCCGAGGTAAGTACGTGGCAAATGCGAGGAAAGATTGCCTTTCGCCAAGGCAAAGACGCCGCCAGCCTTAATTTAGTTTGGAAAAACGATTCGGGAGATTTTGATTTCCGATTAACAAATTTTCTTGGTGTGAGCTTAGTTACACTGTCAGTCACAGACGAAGAATCCGTTTTAGAGGCGGATGGAGAGACATATAGTGACGCTCTACCCGAACCGCTTATCTACCAAATAACAGGCATGGTGATACCCGTTGAGCCTCTTTTATCTTGGGTGAAAGGGCTGCCGCTTGAAGGTGATAAGTTTACGCTAACTGAAAAAGGGCTGGTTGATACCCTTGAAAGCGATTGCAAAGGTTGTCGCCATTGGCACGTCGCTTATGGCAACTATGGCAGTGTTCTCATGGGCAACGAAGAGTCTGTATGGCTGCCCCACAGCATAACACTCACCCAAAATGAAACACCAGATATGCCTAAAACCCAACTCAAAATTAAAATTTATCAGTGGACGCTGTAGTGAACGCATCTGTTACAACACAAAAAGACTGGTGGCCTTCGCCCGCTAAACTCAATCTTTTTCTTCATATTTTAGGTCGATACGAGAATGGTTATCACCAGCTGCAAAGTTTATTTCAAATGTTGGATTACGGCGATGCCCTTGCGTTCTCCATATCCTCTAACAACACAGAAATAAAAATGGACACGCCGCTTGAAGGCGTGCCTGACGACGAAAACTTAATTATAAAAGCGGCGCGTTTACTTGCTCGAAAAACCAAATTTGATAAAGGCGCGGTAATTTCACTTAATAAACGCCTTCCCATGGGAGGCGGCATCGGCGGAGGATCATCAAACGCGGCAACTACCCTGGTAGCGCTTAATCACTTATGGGGTACCGCGTTGAGTGAAGATGAATTAGCCGAGTTGGGCTTAACCTTGGGTGCTGATGTACCGATTTTTGTACGTGGTTTAACTGCGTTTGCCGGTGGTGTTGGTGAAGAGATTACTCCTGCTCCCCAACCAGAACAGTATTTTCTTGTCGCTAATCCCAACGTTCACGTCAGCACTGCCGAGGTCTTTACGTCTGCAGACCTGCCTAGAAATACACCGGTTATGCGCTGGGAAGACTACGAATTTGAAAAAACGCGTAATGATTGTCAGCAATTAGTCGTTAATCGCTATCCTGAAGTTGCAAAATTATTACAGTGGTTGGTACACTACGCACCGTCGCGGATGACGGGCACAGGTGCAAGCGTGTTTGCCACTTTTTCTGACTACACTTTAGCCGAACAGGTTAGGGCTAAAATGCCCGATACTTGGCAGAGTTTTGTCGCAAAAGGTGTGAATCGCTCACCACTATTAGATAAATTAGAACAACAAAGATAGCGTGTACGCCACATCGGACAAGAACTTAAAAATTGGGGTATAGCCAAGTTGGTAAGGCAGCGGGTTTTGATCCCGCCATTCGTAGGTTCGAGTCCTGCTACCCCAGCCAAACCTCTTTTATCAACGCACTGAGGAACCACTTGTGCCAGATATGAAGCTCTTTGCAGGTAATGCCGTACCAGAACTTGCCCAGAAAGTCGCCGATCGCCTGTATACCAAACTTGGAAATGCCAAAGTTGGCCGTTTCAGTGACGGTGAAATCAGCGTAGAAATTCATGAAAACGTCCGTGGCTCGGACGTTTTTATTATCCAGTCTACGTGTGCCCCTACTAACGATAACCTAATGGAATTGATTGTGATGATCGATGCTCTGCGTCGCGCATCAGCTGGTCGTATTACAGCAGTTATTCCATACTTTGGTTATGCACGCCAAGACCGTCGCGTTCGTTCAGCAAGGGTGCCTATTACCGCAAAGGTAGTGGCTGACTTCCTGTCTAACGTTGGTGTTGACCGCGTACTTACTATTGACCTACACGCCGAACAGATTCAAGGTTTCTTTGATGTTCCGGTAGATAACGCGTTCGGTACCCCTATCCTGCTTGCTGATATGGTAAGAAGAGACTTTGCCGACCCTGTGGTGGTTTCACCGGATATCGGCGGTGTTGTGCGAGCGCGTGCTACTGCTAAACTTCTTAATGACACAGATCTTGCCATTATCGATAAGCGTCGCCCTAAAGCGAACGTAGCGCAGGTAATGAATATTATCGGTGACGTTAAAGACAGAGACTGTATTATTGTCGATGACATGATTGATACAGGCGGTACGCTTGCAAAAGCGGCAGAAGCGCTTAAAGCACATGGTGCTCGCCGCGTTTATGCTTACGCAACGCATGCTATCTTCTCAGGCAACGCTGCACATAATCTTAAAGAGTCTGTTATTGACGAGATAATCGTTACTGACTCTATACCTTTAAGCGCTGAGATGAAGCAAATCGGAAAAGTAAAGCAACTTACTTTATCTGAAATGCTTGCTGAAACTATTCGTCGTATTAGTAACGAAGAATCAATCTCAGCGATGTTTGAATACTAATTCATACAAAAAAGCGAGTGAGACAATGCTTTCTAACAGCATTGTTTCACTCACTTCTGTTTAAAAACGATTAATTAATTATCAATCTCGTCTTCTTCGTCGTCTTCCGGCATTTCTACATCGACAACAGGAACTTCTACTTCTTTAGTCTCTGTTTTTACGTCAACGTCCACCGTATCTACGTCGTACTCAGGTAATTTCCCGCCTTCAACGTCAACATCTGGCATTTCGCCGTCATCCGTTTTCTTTACTTCATACTCAGGTAATTCACCAGACTTCACGTCTACGTCAGGCATTTCGCCGTCTTCAGTCTTGTTTACATCACATGCACTTGCCGCCAACGCCAGACTCGATACTGCAAAAATTTTAGTTAAATGCTTCATTTTCTCTCCTTAAAAACACTGCGTAGCTTATTGAAGATTTAAGACAAAACGCCTTAAATGCGATTTAAATGCCTTAGTCACCTCTATACAACTTGATATTTGCAAAATGATATCTTCACATCAGCTTAAGTTTTTGCATGGTTTATGCCATAAGCGATTTCATTTGGTATCAATCCAATTAAAACGGTGCGCTTGGTCACGCTTTGATGTAATAAATAAAAGATACTGGCGTGACAAAGGTTAATTTTATTTTTCTTTATTTCAGACACTTAATGCTATATCCGTCGGCAATAGTCATAGGAAAACATGGCATAAGCCTGAACATCCTTGCTTTGCACCCTCATTTTCAGGTGTAGTTTAAAATGGGAAATAAAATAGGGATAAGAAGTAACCGTGCCGCTTTTTAATGTGGAAATGTGAAAAAGATGTACGGGATTATTTATTAATTGTAGAAATTACGCAGCGCTCGTGGAAGACTACCGAATAAAAGCGATGGCAAAAACATGTTTAATCATCACTTTTCAAAGACGTTACCGATAATAACCGCGCTATGACTTGATAAAGGAATAAGAAAATGAAAATTAACCGATTCAAATTAGTACTCATTTTGACTTCGATAACACTGCTTGGCGCGTGTGTACAAGAAGAGCAGAAAAAGGAGGTTACCATGGTAGATAAGAAAGAAGAGTTACAAAGTAGTGAAGATAACTTACCTAAAGAACTAAAGGCAGAGCCTGTTACTCAAGCGGAAGCGGTAGAAAACACCGTGGAAGGTGAAGTTACCATGAAGGGCAGCATTATATTCAAAGATTTAGAAGGTGGATTTTATGCCTTTATTGCTGAGAACGGCGGCCGCTATACATTACACGGTTTAGATGAGACCTATCAAAAAAACGGCCTTATTGTTGAAGTTAAGGGCACGCCCAAGCCTGACATGATGACCTTTACCCAGTTCGGTACGGTACTTGAGGTATCGGGCGTGAAGGTTCTTGATACCAGTAAAGTAATTGATAACGTGCAAACACACTGATCGATATCAGAATGTTAAGGGTAGCAACTTAACGAATATGTGTTCGACGGTCGCTGATTCAGGTCAGTTGCGCTACTTCGAATACTTTACCCACGGGGTTAACGCAACCTCATTACTTCTAAAGGACTGATATTAATGATAAATGCATATGCTGCTAAAGAAGCTGGCGGGAAATTGGAAAAGTTTCAGTACGATCCGGGTGAGTTGGGCGCTCACGAAGTTGAAATTGACGTTGAAAGCTGCGGCATCTGCCACAGCGACCTGAGTATGCTAGACAATGAATGGGGCATGACAGAATACCCTTTTGTGCCAGGTCATGAAGTGGTGGGTACAATTAGCCAAATTGGCGAACATGTTACGTCACTTAAGGTCGGTCAACGTGTGGGCTTAGGCTGGCATGCTAGCTACTGCAATAGCTGCAGAACGTGTGAAGCGGGTGACCACAATCTTTGCGCCGACGCAACCATGACTATAGGCGGTCGTCACGGAGGTTTTGCTGATAAAGTGCGTGCACAGGCGCTCGCAGTAATTCCTCTGCCTGACACAATAAATAGCACAAAAGCAGGCCCGCTTTTCTGCGGGGGCATCACAGTATTCAATCCTCTTGTTCAATTTAACATTAGCCCTACTAGTGAAGTAGCGGTAATTGGCATTGGCGGTTTAGGCCACCTTGCCCTTCAGTTTTTAAATGCTTGGGGCTGCAAAGTGGTCGCATTTACATCAAGCGAATCGAAAAAACAAGAGGCCCTCGAATTAGGTGCAACTGAAACCATTAATAGCCGCGATGAGAATGAAATAAAGCAAGCGCGAGGCCGATTTGACCTGATTATATCAACGGTTAATGTAAAACTAGACTGGAACTTATACCTTTCTACGCTTGCACCGAAAGGGCGGTTACATTTTGTCGGCGCAACGTTGGAGCCCCTTGATATAGGCGCATTTAATTTAATTGGTGGACAGAAAAGTGTATCAGGCTCTCCTGTTGGCAGCCCAGCAACCATTAAAACTATGTTGGATTTTGCTGCGCATCACAACATTGAACCCGTTACCGAAACCTTTAAATTTGACGATGTGAATGACGCTGTTGAAAGGCTGAGAGAAGGAAAAGCGCACTACAGAGTGGTGCTGACAAAATAAGCCCTTACTTCGTTTGTCACTGATAAATAAACGCTAAAGTAGGTGTGTTAATAAGTGACCAGCAATGTAAACATACACTGTTTACAAATAACTTAATAAAGGCGTGTTGCCGCACGCCTCTACACTAGACGCATCGAGTAAAGGTGTTTATGCGCCTGCTTTTTATCTGCTATGGCAATTGTATGTTTTGATAGGTGGTGTTAGAATTCGCCGCCCTTGAATTTTGGGCTGGTGTTTTATTGCGCATAAAAATTAGTTTTTAGCGCTTATAACATTATTTTACAGTGAGATTTGGTCGCAAAATCTCACATCATTACATTTATATATTTTGGAGACAGACAATGTCTGAAGCAAATTTCAAACTAGATGCTTCTGTTCGTACAGATCTAGGGAAAGGTGCGAGCCGCCGCCTACGTCGCGAAGATAAGCTACCTGGTATCATCTACGGTGGTGAAGAAGCACCAGTTTCTATCACACTAGATCATAACAAAGTAAACAACTCAGCTGACTTTGAAGCGTTCTATTCTCACGTTCTTGAGATTAACCTTGATGGTAAAGTTGTTGAAGTTCTAGTTAAAGATATGCAACGTCACCCGTATAAGCCAAAGATTACACACATCGACTTCCAACGTGTAATCGCTGGTCAAGACGTTCACACTAACGTACCACTTCACTTCGTAAACGAAGATAAATCTGCTGCTGCTAAAGCTGGCGGTATTGCTGAGCACCACGTTACTGAAATCGAAGTGACTTGTCAGCCTAAAGATCTTCCAGAGTTCATCGAAGTAGATATGGCTGCTGTTGAAATGGGTCAAACTGTACACCTTTCTGACCTAACGCTTCCAGCGGGTGTTTCTTCAGTAGAACTTGCTAAGAACGACGAAGCACACAACCTTGCGGTTGTAACTGTTAAGCCTGCCCCTAAAGCGGCTGACGCAGAAGACGGCGAAGAAGCAGCTTCTGAGGAATAATCCTCTTGGCTGATATCCGCCTTATCGTGGGTCTGGGTAATCCAGGCCCCGAATATGAAAATACCCGACACAATGCCGGTGAATGGTTTCTCAACCAACTTGCCGACACCTACAACGCCCCGCTAAAACCAGAAACCAAATTCTTCGGTAAGACTGCTCGCATTACTATTGCTGGCAAAGACGTCCGTTTGCTCTACCCCACTACGTTTATGAATAAAAGTGGACAAGCCGTAGCAGCACTGGCTAATTTTTACCGCATAGAACCAGAACAAATATTAGTAGCGTTTGACGAATTAGATTTGCCCCCCGGCGTAGCGAAATACAAAGTGGGCGGTAGTTCGAGTCAAAATGGTGTTCGTGACATTGTGGCAAACATGGGTAACAACAAGAATTTTTTGCGTTTGCGTATAGGAATTGGTCATCCAGGTCATAAAAGCCGCGTTACCGGCCATGTTCTTGGCAAGCCACCAGCAGATGAAAAAGCAGCCATTGAAAGTGCCATCGATGAAGCGGTACGCTGCACAGAGATTTTGCTGAAAGAAGACCTTAAGCAAGCGCAAAACAGGCTACACTCGCATAAAGGGTAGCCTTTAGCCAGTTATCACTTTTCCAAACTAAGGATCCATACCATGGGTTTTAAATGCGGTATTGTTGGCCTACCAAACGTAGGTAAATCAACACTTTTCAATGCATTAACTAAAGCAGGTATTGAAGCGGCAAACTTCCCGTTTTGTACTATCGAGCCAAACACAGGGGTTGTTCCTGTGCCAGATCTTCGTTTGGACAAGTTGGCTGAAATCGTAAAACCACAGCGCGTTATTCCCACTACTATGGAATTCGTAGACATTGCTGGCTTGGTTGAAGGCGCCTCTAAAGGTGAAGGTTTAGGAAACAAATTCCTGGCCAACATACGTGAAACCGACGCTATCGGTCATGTGGTACGCTGCTTCGACGATGAGAACATTGTTCACGTGGCAGGTCGCGTTAGCCCGAAAGACGACATTGACATTATCAATACAGAGCTTGCGCTTTCAGATTTAGAAACCACAGAAAAAGCGCTTCACCGTGTTGCTAAGCGCGCAAAGGGTGGCGATGCTGATGCCAAGTACGAAATGAAAGTACTGGAAAAGATTAAGCCGCACCTAGATGAAGGTTTATTGCTTCGTTCACTTGAGCTAACTAAAGAAGAGCTTGCTGCAATCAGCTACATGAACATGCTTACCCTTAAGCCAACCATGTATATTGCAAACGTGAATGAAGACGGTTTTGAAAACAACCCGTACCTTGACCAGGTTAAAGAAATTGCTGCAGGCGAAAACGCCACTGTCGTTGCAGTATGCGCGGCTATCGAGTCTGATATTGCTGAGCTTGAAGACGACGAGCGCGAAGAGTTTATGCAGGACATGGGGCTTGAAGAACCAGGTCTTAACCGCGTTATCCGCGCAGGTTACAACTTGCTTACTCTTCAGACCTATTTCACTGCAGGCGTAAAAGAAGTGCGTGCATGGACCTTCCCTGAAGGGTCAACAGCCCCTCAAGCAGCGGGTAAAATTCACACCGACTTCGAAAAAGGCTTTATTCGCGCTGAAATCGTAAGCTACGATCACTTCGTTGAGTTCAATGGCGAGCAAGGTGCGAAAGACGCCGGTAAATGGCGCCTTGAAGGTAAAGAATACATCGTTAAAGATGGCGATGTTATTCACTTCCGCTTTAACGTTTAACTTCTGCTGTAGAAGTTAACGCTATTTTTTGAGAGCCACCGCAAGGTGGCTTTTTTGTTTCTTCTGAGTGGGCAATTATCTGTGCGGGCTGGTATAAAGACTAGCCTGATATAGAATACTAAAAACGAAAAGGTTTGAGATATGTATTTCCAATACCGCCGCAGTACCGCAAAGAAAACCCATACCCGCAAAACAAACGTGTGCACTGCTACATATAAAATAATACCGATGTTATCGGCGGCGATGAGTTTGCTCATCAGCAGTGCCTTTGCCGATGCCGACAACAAGCTCATGCAAGAGCCCCCCGCGACAATAGGTAGCAATGTAAAAGACAAAATACCGACGCTTCCTGAAGGCACCGCACTGCATAGCAATAGCGAAAGCTGGTATCAGGTTCCTCAAGGGAATACCGTAACACTTAGCACAGCATACGGCGATGTTGTTATTGCACTTCACCCTTCTCTAGCACCAACCCATGTTGCTCGTTTTAAAGGCTTAATTGATGCGGGGTTTTATAACGAACAGGCATTTTATCGCGTGGTAGATGGATTCGTTGCTCAAGCTGGGAGTAACGATTCTCATGACGATACTCAATTTCCCCCTACATTGCTAAAACCTATCAGTGCAGAATTTATTCAGCCGTTAAATAGTAACGTAAATGTGGTGGAGCAAAACGACATGTTTGCCCCAAGTACTGGATTTTTAGATGGCTTTCCCGTTGGAATTGATAAAGAACGAAAAGAAATGTGGGGACTTCACTGCCCAGGTGTGGTCGCTTTTGCTCGCAATAGCGAAAAGGATACCGCCAGTACAGAATTCTATATTGTAATTGGTCAAGCGCCACGCCACCTCGACAGAAATATGTCGGTAATAGGTCGCGTAGTCCATGGGATGGACCTGCTTCAAAAATTACCCCGTGGGAACATGGATAGCGGTGGTGTATTGGATAACATTACCCAAGAAAGTAAAATAAAGCAGGCATTCGTTCACTCAGAGGGCGGAGCCCCTTATTTTATCCAAACACCTCATCATGAAGAATACAAAAAACGCGTTAACACAGGGAAAAACCTTGATAACCCGTTTTTTCATGACAATACCTATGGTCCGCGCCCAATAGACGTATGTTATTACCAAACAAAAGCAGGTACAAAGGCGTGGTAAAAGCAGGGTAATTGCGGTGCAAGTTGTTCAATTTCACCGCTTTTTGTGCGTATTTCATCCTGATGCGCACACTTAATGAGCATTTAGAAAAAGTTAGTAAAAAAGGGGTTGACGGTTGCCAGTCATATACGCATAATACGCGCCACTTCCTGAGAGGGAAGAGAATAGTAAGGCTACGTAGCTCAGTTGGTTAGAGCACATCACTCATAATGATGGGGTCGCAAGTTCGAATCTCGCCGTAGCCACCAATTCTCATTTATCTCTTTTAGGAAAGTCTAGCTGCGCGGGAGTGGTGGAATTGGTAGACACGCTGGATTTAGGTTCCAGTGCTTCACGG
>NZ_JAEFCD010000009.1 GCF_016405965.1 Alteromonas sp. IB21
TGAATCGTCGTTATGTTGACACTCTTAACGAGTGCCCACACAGATTGTCTTGTCTAAATTGTTAAAGAACATTGCGACTTCGTCGCAATTCACTAGAAGCCGCTGCTTCTTAGTGGCTCACCCTGTTCGAGTGAGGTGCGCATTTTACATCGTTTATTTTCGATGTCAACCCTGTTTTTAAACTTTTTGTTTGTTTGAAAACGTGGTTTCGCGTTTGTTGCCAAGTTGACTTTGTTTTTCTCGAAGCCCCCTCAGAACGTGGAGCGCATTATAGATACCTGCTGAGAAAGATCAACACTTGAATGGGATTTTTTTGCATTTTAAGACATTTTTAGTGTTAACCGCTCATTTCTGCATCATTTCTATCGACTCAATGCATCTTTCGACTAGTTTTTTCACATTTTATTGTTCTAATTGTTACAAATGAGTAAACTGTATACAGCCTCCAACACCATAATAAACAATAGAAAGGTAGGTATATGAAAGTAGGCTTTATTCAATGCGCTGTTATTAGCGCTATTTTTGCAATTGCAGGTTACTTGTTATTTTCTTCTGCTAGTTTAAACGTTCATGTTCCACTAACCGTTTCAGCAGCTCTGCTGATTAGCGGTATCGTTACTCCATGGCTAGCGTCTCTTATTCAAAGTCCATCTTCCTCAGATGCCAGAGTACATTCTAATGAAGGATCGATAGAAACCTTATATGTAGGTAATTTGCCTTACCGTGCTAACGAAAACGCTGTGAAAGAGTACTTCAGCAGTTTTATTGAAGTACAGTCAGTTCGATTAATGAAAGATCGAAAAACGGGAAAACGAAAAGGCTACGGCTTTATCGAAGTTGTGACAGACGATCTGAATAGCGTTATCGATAAGACAAACGATTCTATCTTTCAAGAGCGCACATTAAAAGTTCGCCCAGCGAAAGACAAAGTCGATCACGAATAATTACATTCGCATATACAAAAGCCCGGTAAGCATTTTGCTCCGGGCTTTTTCATATCAAGCAGATTTAAGACTCGTTAGTTTCAGCAGATTGAGGCAGCCCGTCTAGTAAGGTCTGATTAAAAGATCGAAACCTGTTAATAGCAGAAATTAAGTCTGGTACCTGCACATCTTTCATTTCGTTTATCAGTCCAGCAATTAACGCATTGTAGTCTTCGCTACTTGCTAGCTTATTCTCTGCATTGGCAAACGTATCCATCATCTTTTCTAAATACTGGGCTACTGGACTTACCACGTTACCGTATTTGGCGTTATCGCTGTTATCTTCATTGTAGTGCTGTATGTTCTCGTATGTTTTCAGCACTTCCGTTTGTGTGGTTCTATTTAGCTGCAGTGCGTAACCCACTAATTCCTTGTCGTCAAAGCCTAAACTTAGCGCCTCTTCAAATGCCTTATCGATATCGCCACTGTAGAAAGTGTCAGCTAAGTCCTGAACTTGCCCAACCAAATCAGCTATCGAGTCCAATTCATCTTCATCAAGCTCTCCTTTTAATGAGAAACTAATACCGCTTCGTTCGTAGTATTGATAAGAAGTTTGCTGAGTATAAGACGCAGAGAAGTTAGTTCCACTTTGCTCACCATTTTCTGCGCTTGACTGTCCTTCAGATGTCTGAGCTTCAAAGTTTAGCTGCTGAGATGCCTGAAACGACCGCAAACTTTCGAAGCTAAAGCTTACTTCATCGCCATCTTTCGTTCTGATCGTCAAACTACCACTTTTCTCATCAGATGCAGCAACGGCATTTAACGACGAAAGTGTGACAGCATTAGCTTGCTCGCGACCAAAAATATCAGTCTCCAGATCGTCGATACCCGTGTCGATGAGGTCGCGGCTTTTTGTCATTCCTTGCTCGATCTCTTCATTCATAAAACCGGCTAAATCTTTTTCAGCCATAGCAAAGCCTCGACTTACGCCCTCTCTTGCTTGGCTAAATAAACCATTTAACTTCTCATCACTTGCACCACCATCGGCGGCTCCGCGAATAACACCGCCTACAAACTTGAGTACATTTCTTGCCACTTTTTCAAAGTCGAACAAACTATTCGACTTCTCATCTAAATTCTTTTCTTTGACGTCCTTTGGCTTCTGCCCGTCTATTTCCAAAGATTGGCTTAAACTCGTACTGACGATTCTCATGCCAATGCTAGTTTGACTACTAGACATGGATACCGACGCCGCTTGTTGTTTAGAAAATTCGGCCGCCTGTTGCAAACCATCTTGTTGCAATTGCTTCTTTAACGCTTCATTTGGGTTAACAGAAGCCTTCTGATCAGCTTTCTGATCGACCTTTTGCTCGTTCATGAAAGCCTTGATTTGACCCACGTTCATAATTTGATCCTCACTATCCTCTTTCATATTATCGGCAAAGAATCGATATTGTTTAATTTTAATACAGATTTTTTTCAGCTAAGGGCTCAGATTCATGCTGGGTGTATTGCAGTTATTTTATAAGGGTCTACAATTCGCGCCCTTAACTGTGAATGGAGAATTTTATGACCGCGACTGAACAACAACGCTATGAAGCTCAATTAGACGAAAAAGTAGATCGTCTCACCGCGTTGCTTTCTCCATTTAATGCGCCTGAACTTTCTGTGTTCCCGTCTCAACCAACGCACTACCGTATGCGCGCCGAGTTTAGAGTTTGGCATGAGGGAAATGACTTATTTCACATCATGTTCAATCAAGAAACGAAAGAGAAGTACCGCGTAGATAGCTTCCCCCCTGCGTGTAAAGCAATAAACGATGCCATGGCACTATTGCTTAAGGAAGTTAGACCAAACGAATCACTAAGAAAGAAGCTTTTTCAAATAGATTATCTTTCTGCGCTATCTGGTGAGCTTGTTATCAGCCTTCTATATCATCGTCAGTTAGATGAAAAATGGGAAGAGGCAGCAAGAAAGCTAAAAGCGACGCTCGAAGCTCATTTTCCGAAAGTAAACATCATTGGTCGAGCTAGAAAGCAAAAGCTTATTATCGACAACGATTTTGTTATTGAGCGTTTACCAGTAAATGGTAGGGAATTTATTTTTAAGCATATAGAAAATAGCTTCACTCAGCCAAATGCAGAAGTAAATTGCAAGATGATTGAATGGGCACTTAGCTGTGTGAAAGCATTATCAGGCGACCTATTAGAAATGTATTGTGGTGCGGGTAACTTTTCACTGCCGCTAGCACTTCATTTCGATAATGTAGTGGGAACTGAAATTGCGAAACCTTCTGTGCAAGCGGCTCAGTTTAATATTGAGCAAAATCAGCTTAACAACGTGAAGATCGTGAGATTAGCTGCTGAAGAATTTACTCAGGCCATGAAGGGTGAGCGCACATTCAGTCGTTTGGAAGGCATAGATTTAAGCACGTATAACTTCACTACGGTTTTAGTGGATCCTCCAAGAGCAGGCTTAGATGAAGATTCATTGAGAATGATTCAGGACTACGACAACATTGTTTATATCTCGTGTAACCCTGAAACCCTAGCGCAGAATCTTGAATTGCTGAGCGAAACACATGAAGTTGCAGAATCAGCGCTTTTTGATCAGTTCCCTTTTACGCATCACATTGAAGCAGGCGTTTTACTTACACGCAAAAGCTGATTTGAGTAAAATAAAAAGGCTTGCGCTAGGTTCAGTCTTATACAAGTTTTGCTAATAACCCTAGGCTAGCCTTTCTGCGTCGCGCCAACTTGCACAAAGCGAAGTTGTGCTTTTACTCTCTCACCAATTTCTCGGCGAAGTTTCTCATCTGCTTCTAGCGCCTCTGCGCCAGCACTGAATACCAGCCTTACCATAGCGTCTGCTTGAAGCTGCGCGCATGCATACTCCACGCCCTGCTGTTCAATAATATAATCGGTTAATTCGTCGATGAAATGCTGAATTTCCCTGAATACTGCTAGCCGGTAAGCAGACGATGTACCCGTGTGTTCCCTAAGAAGAAGTCTAAACACATTCGTATTGGCGGCGATGAACTCCATGAAGGTCTCAACAGACGTATGGATAACGCCGCCTCCTGAGGCAATACGACGTCTTGCCTGGCGCATAAGCTGACGCAACGCTAAACCCGCTTCATCCACCAGCGTTAGCCCCAATTCGTCCATATCTTTAAAGTGTCGGTAAAAAGACGTTGGTGCGATACCCGCTTCTCTGGCTACTTCGCGTAAGCTGATTGCCGATAAGCTGCGGTTTTCATCTAACAATGAAAACGCAGCATGAATAATGTTTTGGCGGGTTTTTAATTTCTGTTCTTGTCGACTCACATTCGCACCATTGGTTGATTAGCGTGTCACGGCATGCTGATTTTCAGCGCCTTGAAATTAACGCCCTCGTCATCTTAATAGCCATTAACGCAATCATACTTCTTACATTAAAGACTAGCGTGTGTAGTTTATCGCAACACAGGCTAATGGGGAAAGAGAAACCAAATCATCTCTTTTATAAACAAGTATTAAGCAGAAAAAATGAATAAATAAGCGCGTTCTACGTTAGGTTTACTATAATTAAGTTTTACACATGTAAGCAGAACTTATCCGGGTTTTGCTTGCCTGAAGCTCCGTAAAACGATAAATTAGCGAACAGTTGTAAGCCAAGTAGTATAAAATGAACAAACCTCCTCTTATCCTAACTAATGTGCTGGTATTCATCATATCAGGCGCAATTGCATTTATTGGTGTGCCGCTTTGGGTGGCGTACCAAGGTATCGATTGGGCAGAAATCGGTACTGCTATCTTCTTATTTTACTTCACAGGTATGTCGATCACTGCTGGGTATCACCGCTTGTGGTCACACAAAACCTATGACGCCAATGTTGTGGTGAGAGTCATTCTTGCAATAGGTGGTGCTATGGCGTTGCAAAATAGCATTTTGCATTGGTCTTCTGACCATCGTGTGCACCATCGTCATGTTGATGATAATGACAAAGATCCATACTCAGCAAAAAAAGGGCTCTGGTTCGCCCACATCGGCTGGATGCTTCGCGAGTATCAAGCTAAACGTTACGATGATTACAGCAACTGCAAAGACCTGCAAAAAGACAAAGTGGTTATGTGGCAACACAAATACTACTTGCCTATTGTCCTTGCCGCTAACTTCGGTGTTACCGCGCTATTAGGGTACCTGAATGGTGATGTGCTTGGGATGATTTTGGTAGCAGGGGTACTTCGTCTAGTGCTTGTGCATCATGTGACGTTTTTCATCAATTCTCTCGCGCATTTTTGGGGAAGTCAGCCTTACACCGATAAGAACACGGCACGAGATAATGGCGTATTAGCATTTTTCACTTTTGGTGAGGGCTATCACAACTATCATCACATTTTTGAATACGATTATCGCAACGGTATTCGCTGGTATCAATTTGATCCAACGAAATGGCTAATTAAAGGGTTGTCGTTTGTTGGGCTAACAACAAATCTTCGCAAGGTGCCAGAGGAGCGCATTGAAAAAGCACTTGCGGCGATGCAGTTGCAAAGAGCAAGTGAAAAAGTGTCTTTGTTACCTAATGCAGAAGAAATGATGCACACTATTCAAGAAGAATACGATTTATTGATGCAGCGAATGAGCGACTATTACGCCACTAAAAAACGCATAATGCGCGTTAAGCAACGTACATTAAAACGCAGTCTTGATGGGCTGGAGCTCGCGTATAAATACAAAGAGCTAAAACATGCTTTTGCTGTTCAAAAAGAAAAATGGACGCATTTACAGAGCCTGTCGCTTCAAATGGCGTAAATGTTTCTGTTCTCAGCATTGTAAAAAACCACGTAAGCCAACGCTTATGTGGTTTTTTTTGTTCTATAGTTGGAATAACACATCAAGTAAGGTAGATATATAAGAGTGAGTCAAGCTTAAATATGTAGCTTGCCCTTTTAAAAACTCAAATATTTAAGCTACAGCATTGAATTTATATGGCGGTCATTTCGATTTCAAGCGCCACTTCACACAAGTAACAATACGGGAAAGTAATATGGCAACGAAGCAAAAACCAAACGCCCAATCGTATCATTACGATGCAATTGTTATAGGTACGGGCCCTGGTGGAGAAGGTGTGGCAATGCAACTAGCCAAAGCCGGTAAAAAGGTAGCGGTAGTGGAACGTTACGAGGCAGTAGGCGGTGGCTGTACCCATTGGGGTACCATCCCATCTAAAGCGCTTCGTCATTCAGTGAGCCGACTTATTGAATATAATTCATCACCTTTGTTTGCTGACAATCACTTAAGCAAAAGCCTTACTTTTTCTGACATTATGAGCCACGCTAGCGGCGTAGTTAAAAGCCAAACTCGCCTTCGCTCATCCTTTTACGATCGAAACCGCGTAACGCTATTTCACGGCGAAGCCAGTTTTGTCGATTCCCACACTCTCGAAATAACGCGAAAAGATGGTTCTAAAGATACCGTTACCGCAGGGCAAATTGCTATCGCTACGGGATCGCGCCCCTATTGCCCCAAAGATATCGACTTTAATCACCCACGTATTTATAACTCAGATACTATTTTGTCTTTAGATCACGATCCCAAGTCCATTATCATTTATGGTGCGGGTGTTATTGGGTCTGAATATGCCAGTATATTTAGAGGTCTGGGGGTAAAAGTTGATCTTGTAAACATGCGTGATCGCTTACTGTCATTTCTCGACGACGAGATCTCTGACGCGCTTAGCTATCATTTATGGAATAACGGCGTGCTTATTCGTCACAACGAAACCTACTCTTCAGTTGAAGCCTCTGACGATTCGGTAATTTTGAATTTAGCGTCAGGCAAGCGTATGCGTGCCGATTGTTTATTATTTGCCAATGGACGTACGGGTAATACAGATACATTAAAACTCGAAAATATTGGCCTGAAAGCTGATGGCAGGGGCCAGTTGAAAGTGAATGAAAACTATCAGACTGACGTAGACAATGTATTTGCGGTTGGGGATGTGATTGGTTATCCGAGTTTAGCCTCAGCCGCTTATAACCAGGGTCGATTTGCCGCCGAAGCAATGCTGGGTATAAAAACACATTCTGCGTTGGTAGAAGACATTCCATCAGGTATTTACACCATTCCGGAAATTAGCTCAGTGGGTAAAACAGAGCAAGAGCTGACTGCCGCAAAAGTGCCCTATGAAGTAGGTCGTGCGCAGTTCAAACATCTGGCCAGAGCGCAAATTGCGTCGACCCAAACGGGTAGCCTAAAGATCTTGTTTCACCGTGAAACGAAAGAGATTTTAGGGATTCACTGCTTTGGTGAACGTGCGTCGGAAATTGTTCACATTGGACAAGCCATAATGCAACAAAAAGGCGAAGGCAATACAATAGATTACTTTGTAAATACCACCTTTAACTACCCAACAATGGCTGAGGCTTATCGTGTAGCCGCCATAAATGGCTTAAACAGAATTTTCTGACGGGCAAATAAAAAAGCCGGCGAAATTATCGCCGGCTTATATGCGTTAACTAAAAATTAGTTACGGTTCGCAGCAAGCGCATTAAGCGAGTCTTTGTGAGCTACGATATCGATGTGCATATTTTCTTGATCGAATGTCATTGTTGCAATGGCGTAGTCACCCTGACTTTCGCTTGCAATGTCGATAAGCTTTGCCTGTGCATCACGGAAACGAATGTTATTGCCGATTTTATCTGACATACATTGGTTATTCATTTCGAATGTTTTTGCATCCATGCAATCGAAAAGCTGGTTGTCACCAGATTCCGCATGCGCAATACCAAAGGCTGCTGATAGAGCTAATGTTAGTACTACTTTACGCATGTGTCTTCTCCTGTGGTACAGTCTAATACTGTTAGCATTAACGATACTGTATATACATTCGATAGTCAAACTTAGATCACATGAATATTACAGAAGTATGACAGTGAGGAATATTTGGAGATTTTTTTGAAAGCGCATGATGAATGGGTAGCGAAAGCCCAGAAATGTTCACTTTGTGCCCACGCCTTACCTCATAAACCCAATCCCATTTTCAGCACCGCTCCCTTTACTAAGATTCTAATAATCGGCCAGGCGCCTGGTTTACAAGCGCATGAGAGCGGAATTGCTTTTGATGATGCTAGCGGCGATAGATTGCGTCATTGGTTATCAGTAAATAAGGCGGTTTTTTACAATCCAAAATGCATTTCAATTTTGCCCATGGGATTCTGTTTCCCAGGCTATAAGAACGGTTCAGATGCACCTCCACGAAAAGAGTGCGCGCCTGCTTGGCATGAAAGGTTTATCGCCTTCCTACAACCTTCGATTACTATTTACGTAGGCCGTTACGCGCAACAGTTTTATTTGCCAAAGTATAAAACCCTTACAGAAGCAGTTAAAACTACTTTTACTTCGCCCGAGAGATATTTTGCTCTACCTCATCCATCAGGCAGGAATAATCGATGGTTAGCCAAGAACAAGTGGTTTGAAACTGAGAGTCTGCCTCTTTTGCAAAATGAAGTTTTTAAAGCATTGCATGGCTAGTCGTGCGATGCTAAATACGCCAGTAGCGCTTCAAACGGCATCGGCTTAGCATATAAATAGCCCTGTGCCTCGTCACACCCAAGTTTTATCATATAGCTAGCCTGCTCTCTTTTCTCCACACCTTCTGCTATCGTTAATAAGCCCAATTTATTACCTAATGTAACAATTGTTTCTGCTAGTACGGCACTGGCGCCAGGCTCAATATCCTTAACAAATGAGCGGTCTACTTTCAGCCTGTCTAAGGGAAGCTGTTGCAGATAACTCATGGAAGAAAAACCTGTTCCAAAATCGTCGATAGCAATTTTAACGCCGAACTCTTTAAGGGAGCGTAGCGCATCAATCACTATTTGAGGCTCATCCATTACAACGCTTTCGGTGATCTCTAATTCTAATAGCCTAGGATCAATATTGGGCTTAGATAGCGCTTGTTTAACTTTTTCTACGAAAAACCTATCTCGAAATTGTGGTATTGAAATGTTAACTGCAACACGAAGATGCCCGTAACCTTTTTCTCTTAGTTCTAACAGACGATTGCACGACTCTTCTAATACCCATTCGCCAATATCAACAATAAGCCCAGAATATTCAGCAAGAGGAACAAAAACTGCGGGCGAGATATATCCGCCTTCACCATCTGGCCACCGAAGCAGACCTTCCATGCCCACAACTTTTTCACTAAGTAAATCGACCTGAGGCTGGAACCACAACTCCAATTTTTTCGCCGCGAAGTCACTACGCAATCTTCGTATCATATCAAGACGCCAAGTTGTCTGGTCTTCAATATCTTTGGCGTAGTATTCGAAGTTGTCAGTGAGGTTCTTTTTCGCTCGATTTAGTGCGATATTGGTGCGCTTTAAAATTTCAAGCCCAATATTTCGCTTGCTATCCAGTTTGCAAAAGCCAACCGTCACATTAACTGGCAATGTATGATCGCCTACTTTAAAAGAAGATTGAAAAACAGCGTTAACAGCTTCAGGGCAAACATATTCGTTAGGGCCAATAAGACCAAAAACATCTGCGCCTATTCGGCCTTTCTTGACAGTTCCGTCGAATGCTGTTTGGAACCGATCACTGATTGCACGAAGTAACTCGTTACCAACTTCCTGTCCTAACCCATCGTTAATATCGGAGAAGTGATTCACATCAATGAGTGCAACACTGCAGTTTTCGCCAGCAAACAAATGCGGTTTATCCAACATATTGATAAATTCGTTGCGGTTGGGAAGACGGGTCAACCAGTCGCGGAATGCCGCATTTCTTAATTCATGGAAAAGGTTTACGTTTTCGTAACCAACGGAAATGCTAGATAAAAACACCTCTAGCAGGTTTTTATCTAATTCGCTGATTTCCTTGGTTTGTCTGACATAAACCGCGGCTTCAAAACCCGCACGACTAATATAAAGTACGGTGCAAGTTCGCTCGAATATGTGGGTTTTAATACGTAAACAGCGGCCTATATTTTCCTCTATTTCAATATTTTTAACGTCAGAAACGGGATGATTTATAAATTTCGCATATTCTCCTGCGGCACCGAGCACATATACGCCCTCATCGTCTCTATCTAACAACGCACCGGCTCTAGCGCATAATAAGCCTTCGGTATCTAGCCCTATAAGTGAGCTAATCTGAGTGACAACACCCTCGCAAAACTCTTTAACTGAATGCTCTTCAAACAAGTTTGCTGAAGAAGTTATTATCTTTTCCAACCCTGCCCTACTTTGACTAATCGTCATGATTTGCTGGTAAGAGCGAAGGGAAGAGATAATAGTGGTGAGTAATTTTGCGCGCGTCAGCTCAGTTTTCGTTTTGTAGTCATTGATATCGTAAAGTTTAATCACTTGCTCTTCGGGAGCATAGCCGGGCTGACCTGTACGCAGAATAATTCGCGGTTCAAGTAACTTCATGTCCTCACGAATATATTTAACAACATCAAATCCTGCATCGTCTGTTTCCATAACGACATCGAGTAAAATTATGGCGATGGTGTTGCCGTATTCGTGAAGAAGTTCTTTTGCCTGTTTTGCAGAATACGCATTAATGAAGTTGAGTTTACGTTCATTAACAATAAGGTCGGATAACGCAAGACGCGTTACTGTATGAATTTCTTCATCGTCGTCTACGATGAGAATATTCCAGTCCTTGCCGAGTAAAGACTGCTCTTCCGCTGGACTATCGTCATCTAAAAACACTAATTCGTCGTTTTCGTAATCCATTTCCGACATTACCGCTCATTTCCTCGATACATACAAAACAAGAATGTGCTAAGCACCGCATTTAGAGGACGTTCACATTGATAAAATATCTATGCAGTGCAATAGTGCTCTTATGGTACATGCAATGTTACATTCAATCATACACGCATTATGAAGATTACCCCCCAACACTTTTCACCAGAGGTAAAGAAACCACAGGCAACTGATAGTCAAAAGGTCAACGCCGCGACAGATCAAGCTTCAACGGAAAAGGTTTCCGGTTCGATGAAAGCAGATGCTGGCCGTCAACGCATGATTTCATGGTTCGCTAGGGTGGGTATAAGCCCTGCAATGCTTTCTTCCGATCCTAAAAAGCAAAAACATGCGCTGGAACGAAGAAAACATATTTTAGAAACCCAAAAAGCGAGTAATCTTCAAGCTGTATTAAATATAGCACTAAATGTCACAATCAACGAACAAACTAGCGAGAATCTTGACCCGGACTGGTTTTTCGCTTTTAGCTCAATGGCAGAGGAAATTTACAGCCCCCCAATGCAAGAATTATGGGGAAAAATCTTTGCTGTTGAGGTAGCACGACCAGGCAGTTTTTCTCTAAGAACCCTTCAGCTTTTAAAAACACTTACACATCGCGATGCGAAAGTTTTTAATAAAGCGGTAAATATAGCGAGTCGTCGAAACAACGATGCAGTTCCGCGCATTTTGGTCGGATATCACAGGCGTAAGGGTCTGCTTTCTTTATTTAGAAAACCCATCCCTGAGCAAATAAATTTATCTACAATTGGGCTGAGTTATCCTGATTTACTCTCTTTGCAGGAAATGAAACTGATTTATGCCAGTGAAATAGAAAGCGGTGAATACGCAGAAGGTCAGGAAGTGTCGTGGCGATGCAACAATGATTTGATGACGTTAACGTGCAAATCTTCGGGCGTAGCACTGGTTTATTATAAGTTCACCTCGGTGGGCAGCGAACTTTATAAGCTGGTGCCCAAATCGCAAAATGAAGCGTATCTCAATCAACTCAAACTGGTGTTGAATGAGGTATTTAACATTAGTTAAATACCATCACCAAATTCATGAAGACCGCATTCTCTTTTTAGCCCAAAGAAACGCGTATCTTGCTCACTCATTCCCTCTTGCAAAGACTGCGTGGTATGCCAATCGCCGATTGATACGTAGCCTTGTTCCCAAAGCGGGTGATAAGACAGCTCATTATCTTTAAGGTAGTAATGGAGGTCTTTATTGCTCCAGTCGATAATAGGGTACATTTTAAACTGTTGCCCTACTTTTTGGAGAACTGGAAGTTTGCCCCGCGTGTCTGATTGACTTCTACGTAACCCCGCATACCACGTGCCCACGTCAAGATCGTTCAAAGCACGTTGCATAGGCTCAACTTTGTTCATCTTGTTGTATTTCTCAATACCGTCGATGCCTTGTTCCCAAAGTCTGCCAAATCGCGCTTCCTGCCATGCAGATGACATACTTGCACTGTAGACATGCAAGTTTAGGTTGAGTTTTTCAACCAGTTCATCAATGAACTTGTAAGTCTCAGGGAAAAGATAGCCAGTATCCGTAAGTACAACCGGGATATCCGGTTGTACTTTAGTAAGCATATGCAGCATAACCGCCGATTGTGCTCCGAAACTCGAAGACACAATATGAGTATCAGGCAAGTTATCCAGCGCCCAAGCGACCCGCTCTTGCGCCGTCATCTGCTCTAACATTTCATTGATATCAGCCAAAGCTTCTTTGCTGATATCTAGCGTAAGTGGTCGCTGCTTTTCTGCTGTATTATTCGTCATAGAAATCCCGTGCGGAGTCTACTACTGGTTTTACAACACCAGCGCGAACAACATAATCGCCAAAGGCTTCACCTGATTCACGCTCTGTAGCCCATTGCCCCAGCAGCGTATCAAGCTCTGTCATGATTTCTTGTTCACTAATATTTTCTCGATACATACGCGGAATACGCGTACCTTCTCGATTGCCCCCCAAGTGGAGGTTATATTTACCCGGTCCTTTTCCGACCAAGCCAACTTCAGACAACATAGCGCGTCCACAACCATTTGGGCAGCCAGTGACGCGGAAGATAACGCTGTCGTTCTCCAATCCATGTTTTGCCAGCAAACCTTCTAACTCAGTTACGGCATCTGGCAAATAGCGTTCTGCTTCCGCCATCGCTAATGGGCAGGTTGGTAATGCCACACAAGCCATTGAATCTAAGCGCTGATTAGAAATTGAGGGCGCTATTAGTCCATGCTCACGCGCCAAGGCTTCTATCTTGTCTTTGTCTTGTGGCGGAACCCCAGCAATAATCAAATTCTGGTTTGCAGTTAGACGGAAATCCCCTTTGTGTATTTTTGCGATTTCCGCACAGCCCGTTTTGAGCGTTTTCCCCGGATAATCTAAAATACGCCCGTTTTCAATGAACACGGTAAGATGATACTTTCCATCAATCCCTTCTACCCAGCCGAAACGATCTCCGCGGCCGGTAAATTCGTAAGGGCGGCTCTCTTGGAACGTAACACCCGCGCGTTTTTCAACTTCCGCTTTAAAGTTTTCAACGCCTACGCGCTCAAGCGTGTATTTAGTTTTCGCGTTCTTACGATTAACACGATTCCCCCAATCACGCTGAGTTGTCACAACTGCAGCGGCAACGTCGAGCGTGTTTTCAAGCGGAATAAAACCAAAATCAGATGCCTTACGCGGGTAGGTGCTCTTGTCACCGTGGGTCATTGCAAGACCACCACCAACAAGCACGTTAAAGCCAACTAGCTGACCATTCTCTGCAATTGCAACAAAGTTAAGATCATTCGCGTGAACATCAACGTCGTTTTGCGGAGGAATAACCACTGTCGTTTTAAACTTACGCGGTAGGTAGTTATCACCCAAAATAGGCTCAACCGGCTTTTCCGTTGTTTCGACTTTTTCACCGTCTAACCAAATTTCAGCATAAGCGCGAGTTTTAGGAAGTAAGTGTTCACTTATCTTTTTAGCCCATTCAAATGCATGAAGATGTAGTTCGGATTCCACCGGGTTTGAGGTACACAGCACGTTTCGGTTTACATCACCAGCGGTTGCGATAGAGTCGATACCGACCTTGTTCAAGGTTTGGTGCATAGACTTTATTTTAGGCTTCAATACACCGTGGAACTGAAATGTTTGGCGAGTCGTTAAGCGAATGCTGCCGTACATTGTATGGTCGGCTGCAAACTTATCAATAGCTAGCCACTGGTCGGGTGTAATAACACCACCAGGCAAACGCGCGCGCAGCATTACATTGTGTAACGGTTCAAGTTTTTGTTTAGCACGCTCAGCACGAATATCGCGGTCGTCTTGCTGATACATACCGTGAAAACGGATCAACTGAAAATTGTCAGCGGTAAAACCACCCGTAAGATCGTCTTTTAGATCTGTTGTGATAGTGCCACGCAAATTATTACTTTCACGTTTTAAGCGCTCGTTGTCAGCCAGTTTGCCCTCAACGATAAATGGTGATTTTTCGTTACTCATTAATAGACATCCTTCTGATAACGTTTCGCTTTTCTCAACTCTACAACGTAGGCTTTCGCATCGGCTTCTGATTTTCCGCCGTGCTCCTGCACAATACTAATTAGGGCGTTTTCTACATCTTTCGCCATGTGCATTGCATCGCCACATACGTAAAAGTGTGCGCCCTGCTCTAGCCATTCGTACACTTCTTTTCCGTTTTCTAGTAGACGGTGTTGAACGTATACTTTTTCTTCCTGATCACGAGAGAATGCCAGCGTGATTTTGTCAAGCAGACCTTCCTTAACGTAACTTTGCCACTCAACTTGATACAGGAAATCTTGCGTGAAATGAGGGTTACCAAAAAACAACCAGTTTTTGCCTTCGGCGCCTTGTACGTCACGCTCTTGCATGAAAGCCCTAAATGGCGCAATGCCAGTACCCGGGCCAACCATAATGACGGGAGTATTAGGATCCGCCGGCAAACGGAAGTTGTCGTTGTGTTCAACAAATACTTCCACGTCGCCATTTTCTTCCAAATACTCACATAAGAAGCCTGACGCACCACCTTGATGACGATGTCCAAACGCCTCATAGTCAACGTGCGCCACGGTCAAATGTACTTCTTCTTCCACCTCTGCCTGGCTTGATGCAATAGAGTACAAACGTGGCGTTAGTGGACGTAGCGCTTCTACAAGCTGCTGCTCAGATAACTTGCCTGGATGGTCGCGCACGATATCAATGATCTGGCGTTCAGCCATGTAAGTACGAAGCTGTGCTTTATCTTCCATTAGCGTAGCTAAGGTTTCAGAGCCTGTTGCAGCCTGATATGATTTAATGAAATTTGGATAGCTTAGTGTTAATTCAAGCTTTGACGTTAACGCCTCAGTAAGCGACATTTTCGCGTCACCCACAGAAACTTCTGCGTTGCCGTCTAGTGACAAAATACCAATAAGTTCAGATACCAGTGAAGCTGCGTTTTTGAACCATACACCTAGAGCGTCGCCTGGTAGATAGGTAATACCACTGTCTTCAAGGCTTATTTCGATATGACGAATATCTTTAACGGAGTCACGACCGGTAATTTTCTGTGCGTCGATAAGCGTTGCTTTAAACGGTGCTTTTTTGGTGTAGGTTTGTGCAGCTACACCTTGCACCGCTGCGCCAGTTTGTGCCGCTACCGCTGTTTGCGGTGCTGCACTGAAATCCTCTTTTAGCGACTCAATAAGTTTATTTAGCCACGCTTCTGCTTCAGCCTCATAATCAACGTCGCAATCAAGACGCTCAATAATCGCTTTGCCACCCAGTTTACCTAGGCGCTCATCAAAATCTTTACCTGTCTGGCAGAAAAACTCGTAACTGCTATCACCTAGACCTACAACGGCGTACTTTGTACTCGCAAGTTTAGGAGCTTTCTTGCCCCCTAAAAACTCATGAAGCTCAATGGCGTCATCAGGAGCATCCCCTTCACCGTGCGTGCTCACAAACACCGCAAGGTGAGTTTCAGCCTTCAAGTTGCGAGGCTTGTAATCTGCCATGCTAACGAGCTTGCTATTAAAGCCCGCTTCTTCTGCTTTTGCCTGACATTGTGCCGCCAAACCTTTCGCGTTGCCTGTTTGAGAGCCGTACAGAATAGTTAACGTAGGAGCGTCAGTTGCAACTGCCGGCGCGCTTTGTAACGCTGGTGCAATCGAACCGCCTTGTGCGGCCGCCACGCCAGCTGCATAGCCACTTACCCAAGTTAGTTGATCACGATTTAAGCCCGCAATAGCTTGCGTAATTGCATTCCACTGCTGTTCATTTAATACCGCGCCTGGCGCTGAGTTCGAATTAGAATCTTGTGACATAGTCTTTTAGCCTTTTTTCAATGCTGCTAAGGCTAACGGCTTTCATCAAGAAGAGAAAAGAATAAAAGAGACTTTTTTATTACTGAAAGTGCTAATGGCTACATAATTTAGTAATAAGTGGTGGTAGGGTTGAGCTAAAGATACAAAAAAAGCGTGAGATGCCAACGCAACCACGCCTTTTAAATTCGCATACTGGCGTTTAGAAATGCAGCTCTAAACCAGCAAACACGCCATCAAACTCCATATCTGCGTACACATCGTCAAGGTCTTCAATATCAACCGTTACATTTCTGTAACCGACCTGTAGTGTCATATCAACCGCTAAGCTTTCAATGAAAGAGTATTGAATGGCTGCTTGATAATCACTTAGCTCATGATCATCGAATGATAAATAGCTCCCTTCAAAATACGCTGATAACCCAGTGAAAGGTAAACCAATCTGCACTTTAGAATAGGCCATTGGAACAATGCCTGAAAATTCTGCGGAGCCACTGGTATCGCTAGCGGTATCAACAACAAACAGTGCCCCATCGATATACTTGGCGTTTACACCAAGGTCGAAGCTAACTAAATCGTTATCAAACAACTCGTAATATAAAATAAAATCTGTGGCATCAAGCTCTATATCTGTATTAACCACGGTACTTTGTGTAAACAACTGATCGTCAAAAGTGAAGTTTGCATCGAGCGTTGTTGTACCTGAATTGTCTAATGTGGTGTGATTAACCTTTACGTTTGGCAAGAAAGGTACAGGATGCTCGAAGGCGATATATAGCGCCGTATTGGTTTCATCATCAAAATTAAAATCAGCGGTGTTGTTGCTGTCAGCGAAACCACCTTGCGTATCGGTTTGCCATACTTGTGCACCTACATAAACGCCCGCAATAGTGTCTGCTTGAGATGAAATGGAGAACAATGCGCATCCCAATGCGGCAGCTATAAGACCCTTTTTCATTAATTATCCTTGATTAAGAAGTTCTGAAAGTTCAATTAAAGCAGCGTTTGCGCGTGAAATATAGTTAGCCATTACAAGTGAATGATTTGCTAACATACCGAAACCGCTGCCGTTTAAAATCATTGGGCTGAAAACAGACTGCTGCGTCGCCTCCAGCTCCCGAATGATCTGCTGAAGACTGACCAATGCATTCTTATCTTCAAGCACATCATAAAATTCAATTTCTACCGCTTTTAGAAAGTGTAGCAATGCCCATGTTGCACCACGCGCCTCATAGAAATTATCGTCTAATTTCCACCAACTGGTTTTCACCACGCGCTGGCTAGCAACGGGTGACGATTGCTTAGCATTCGAATCGCCAGCTAAATCCGTATTCACTCTAGCCGATCCTACGCTGGCGCTTAGTCTTTGTGAATAGCTACCTAGACGTTTTTCTACTTGCTTTAACCACTCTCGCAAATTATCTGCACGGGTGTAAAACTGACTGTCAGAATTGCGAGTAACTGCGAGCTCATCTCTATATTTTATTAGCAGTTCAATCCCTTCTGAGTAGCTGGATTCAGAAGACGGTAATGCCCAACTTTTATGATCCATGTTGAATTTGGGATGGGCTTTAGTAAGGTAAGGGTTTTCGATAGATTGAGACTGTGAGCGGCTGAAATCTTTACGCATTGAAAGCGCAAGGTCGCGCACCATTTCTAACGCACCAAACTCCCAGGCTGGCATGTTGTCTAAAAATATACCAGGAGGAGTAATATCGTTAGAAAGATACCCACCAGGCTTATCGATTAATGTTTGAGACACATCAATCATCGTAGACGTTAACGTGTAACCGGCAATGTTCGTGGGATTTTCTACTGAAGAGTTTTGTTCAAGACGCTTCCTAATATCAAACATGTCAGGAGAAAGACTCCAGTACCATCCGATAAGCCAGAACAGTAGTACAATCACCACAGCGACAATCGCTATCCGTTTTGAGTTAATTGATTGTCTCATATAAACACCAACCTTCCTTTTAAATAACAAATAGCCGACTGCAGTCAGCTATTTGTAATTATTAATACTATGTGAAAAATGCGAAACCTTTATGACGATACTGTTATATCACCATCTTTTACTACGTTAACACAATTTAAATTTAATTATATTAGTTATAAAGTATGGTGCATGTTTCGCTCATTTTGCTGCTTATACGCTGCAGAGTTTCTGTTTTTCAGTGCATATAGCGCGATAACGATGAGTATAATTGGCCAAAAAGCACTAACGCCCATAACCAGAAGCGCTAAGAATCCAGCACCCAGTGCAAGTAGAATTGTACCAATTACACTGACAGCAACCACGAAACCTACAATGGCGAGTGCCACACCGATTAAAGATAATACCGCTACATTTTCCCAGGGGCTTAATAGTTCATCCGACATAATTAAGTGCATACCCAACCAGCTATCCACTAAACTACCAAGGCAGTTCACCAGCACGATGGCTATCACCAGTGCAATTAGAAAGTTTTTCATTACACTAATCTCGGCAACAAAATAACTGCGGCGACATAGGCCACCAGCGTAATAGGTGTAGCGATGAATAAACCCGCTACCGCTGCCGCTCTCACCCATACTGCATCTATATCAAAATAACGTGCAACGCCTGCACACACACCAGAAATGATTCCAGAATCAAGGTCTCTGTAAATTCGTTTTTGCGATGGTAATTTCATCATCTTCTCCAAAATAGTAGCTTTCGATGTTCACAATATGGGCGAGGGCTATTCGAGGTCGCTTAAGCGACCTTCTTCCTTTTAAGCTCTGCAAGTTCTTTCTCAATGGCCTCATCTGCTTCCATTGCGTCAAACTCGGCTTGTAGTGATGCAGCTTCCGTGGACTTGGTCAAATCATATGAATCAACCTGTGCTTCCAAATGCTCAATACGCTGCTCGTAGCTTTCAAAACGCATCATTGCATCATCAATTTTGCCTTCATGGTCAGCTTGCTTAACTTTAAGACGGGTTTGCGCTGAGTGCTTGCGCTGAACTAACGTCTTTTGTTTCGCTTTTGCTTCCGCTAACTTACTGTTCAAGCGAGCAGTGTCGCCTTGAATCTTTTCTATACTTTCGGCAAGGTGCGCTTCCTGCTCTTCAAGAGAGGCAAGTTTAGACACATATTTTTGCTTCTCTATCAGAGCCGCTTTTGCTAATGACTCTTTATCATTGTTCATGGCGATTTGCGCTTTGTGCTGCCAACCTTCAATCTCTTTGTTTGCAGCAGCTATGTGACGCGCTAACGTTTTGCATTGTGCAATGAAGCGAGCAGCATCGGTACGAACCTCTACTAATGTTTCTTCCATCTCCTGGATAATCAAGCGAATGATTTTTTCTGGATCTTCAGCTTTATCTAATATCGAATTGATGTTTGCTTGGACGATGTCGTTAATACGTGAAAACATACCCATGATTATTTCTCCGTTAAAAATAGTGTGTTGGTTTCCAGCGCTCTTTCTGACAAACTCGCTGCTGGTTACCGCTGACTCAGTTCTTATCAACACTTTAACTATTACAATCACTGTGCCATTTATTTAACTTACTGTTTTATATAATCTTATTAAGAATTCATCATGAATTGATTTTTATTCGATTTAGCTGAATACAATTTATTAGTGAATTTAACCAACGTATTTGTAAAATCGACCACTTGTAAAAAAACTCCCGTTGAGGGGAGTTTTTTGTTAATACAGACACAAAAAAAGCGCCTACTGGCGCTTTTTGAAGCTCTTATTTATTTAGTCTGCATCTTTCTCAGAAGCGTCTTCATCAGACGGTGTACTAACGACCAGGTCAGTCACGCTGACCTTCGCGTTCGAGCGGGCTTCTGTGGGGCTTAACTCAAAATGATAGGCCGCATTTGCCACCGCTTGATAAACATCAGCTTTTAATTCATAAGTCGTGGTAGCTACTACATTTGAAACCATGTTCGTAACGAACGATTGAAGCACTGACTCCTCTGCATTTGCTACGCTGCTTGTCATGCTTGCTGTCAAAATGGTTGCTGCAATAAGTGAAGTTTTCATATTGTCCCTCTAAATTTAGTCAGTGCAACAACACGCTGTTGTTGCGATAGTTAGAGGATTGCGAGAGCTGTGCCAACTCCCAAAATAACAAACAAACCCATGATTTATAAAAACTTTACTCAACATCACAGGTTTGAGCGAACTGTAATGGGGCTGAACAAATATTAAACTTTAGTCAAACAGACTAATTTGTTAGTCTTTTTGACTATTGTATTCATGCACTTCCCGTTGCGCATTTTCTACAGCGTCTAATGCATTGAGTAGTAGGTTAGGATCAGGATTTTTACCCGTACCATTTTGGCTTAAGTATCTACGCCATATACGCCCACCCGCTTGGCCCTGATAAAGTCCCAAAATGTGACGGGCTGCATGCCACGGTTTAAAGTAAGGGTCTTCTTGGCGTTCAATATACTGCTGCATTTGAAGTACTATCTCACGACGAGACAAACTCTGTGCATTGCTATCATTGAATATGCTTTTATCGACGGTAGACATAATGTACGGGTTGCCATAAACCTCACGCCCTACCATAACACCATCTACGCTTTCCAACTGCTGTAGGGTTTCAGCGATTGTTTTAATGCCACCATTAATACTAATCGATAATTCAGGGCGGGCTTGTTTAAGGCGGTGCACGCGCGGATAGTTTAAAGGCGGAATTTCGCGGTTTTCTTTCGGACTTAACCCTTGCAACCAGGCTTTTCGTGCGTGAACAATGAATGTATCACAGCCAGCGTCGGCGACCGTATCGATGAAGCGGGCAAAGTCTTCATCTTCGTCCATGTCATCGATGCCAATTCGACATTTTACTGTTACAGGAATATCAACAACAGACTGCATAGCTTTAACACAGCTTGCTACCACTTCAGGTTGCGCCATCAGGCAAGCGCCAAAGCTGCCGTTTTTTACCCTATCACTTGGACAGCCCACGTTAATGTTTACTTCATCGTAGCCGCGCTCTTGAGATAACTCTGCGCACTTGGCCATGTCAGACGGATCGCTTCCACCAAGCTGTACGGCAATTGGGTGCTCTTCTTGGTTGTACCCTAAATAATCACCTTTACCGTAAATGATTGCACCTGTTGTTACCATTTCTGTGTAAAGCAGCGTATGTTTAGACATTAGACGCAGGAAATAGCGGCAATGGCGGTCTGTCCAATCTAGCATAGGAGCGACAGAGAATTTACGATTGAAAGAGATGTCAGACATAGGACATTAAAACCTTGATTAATATGTAAAAAAGTAAATCTCATCGCATTTTTACCGATTTCAAAATTAGTGACATTTCCGTGGTATTCCGTCGATTTTTCCTTTTCAGGAACACAATAGGAATACAAAAATATGGCGTTTTACTCAATCAACAAGCGGCTTCGCGGAGAAAGAACCGCACATTGTACTTCTGTAAGGCAGAAAAACAAAGGCAAGATAGTTTTCTCCAAGTCTAAAACATTCACTTCACGCTCCTTGATGATTGCAAGGTTTACATGAACCCAAATGAGCGCCTTCTTTTCCGCCTTCTTATAGCGGTATGGACGCAAGATGAGAAAGACAATGCAGCATTAAAATACATTAAAACTGTCAAACCATCATCTGTAAACACCGCTCCCCCACAAAACAATTGACCACAAAACTTAATCGATTAAGTCTTAATTAAATAAAGTAAAATTTATTAACAATCACCTAAATTAATGCATTAAACCTTATTTATTAATAAGATTTTTTATACGAAAAAACTTTTATTTATCATACTTTAAACATCTAAATAAGTTATATTAACCTTACGTTAAAATGCATTCTAACCATTGTTTTATATGACATTTTAATATTTTTTCATTTCTTGCAACGCCGAAGGAATTGCGAAATAAGATAAAAAATTCTTCCTATAAAGAATCAATAAATTTAGTTTTATATTTTTTATAAAAAACTCTAAATAATCAATTATTACAAGGCTTTGCATTTTAATTTAACTTAATCGTTTAAGTTACATTATACTTTAGTATAAACTCCTCCTGTTTTCGCATGTGATTCGAGCACTATTTGTTCGTATTTCAGGGCTAAATGCAGACAGTAATCGAAGCCCTTTGCGTCAACAGATTTTCGCTTTAAAAGTCTTATGAATATAAGAGAAGACAACGGTTGTGTTGTCGAGAATAAGTGAAGTCGTTCAGCGTAAAAGGGGGCGATAAAGCCTGCGCATATCCCATTCAGAAAGCACACATTAATCCAGGAGAATGACATTGACGAATCGTAAAATAAGTAAAACGGCCCTTTCAGTTCTAGGGGTGGTTATGGGTATAGCGACGGCTGCTGTTGCCGATCCTTATCTACAACCAGGGCCTGAGCCAACACTGCACACGCAAGAAGCATTTCCACCGAAGAGCAACTTCACTGCCAAATGGACCCGTGCTGACGCACGTCAGATAAAACGCATGTCTGACCCGACGGCTGGCTCACGTCAGAATTCAATGCCTGCACAATACACCATGCCTGAGATCCCACAGAACTTCCCCGACATGTCGAACGAGCAGGTCTGGGTATGGGATTCTTGGCCTCTTACTGACGCCGACGCAAATCAGTACAGTGTGAACGGCCAGGAAATCATTTTTTCGCTGGTTGCCGACCGAAATCTAGGCTTTGACGATCGCCACGTTTTCGCAAAGATTGGTTACTTCTACCGTCCGGCGGGTATCCCTGCTGAACAGCGTCCCAAAGACGGTGGTTGGACCTATGGCGGCCTCGTGTTTGATGAAGGTGTGACCGGAGAAATCTTTGAAGACCAGTCGTACAGTCATCAGACTCAGTGGTCCGGTTCAGCGCGTATTTTCCCAAGTGGCGAGGTTAAGTTGTTCTTCACTGACGTTGCCTTTTACCGTGACCCAAATGGCGGCCCAGACATCAAGCCTTACGACTCTAGACTTGCGCTAAGCGTAGGCCGTGTACATGCGAATAAAAATGGTGTGCGGTTCACCGGCTTCAATGAGGTTAAGTCTCTGCTTGAGGCTGACGGCACTTACTATCAGAATGCTGAGCAAAACCCATACTATAACTTCCGCGACCCGTTTACCTTTGAAGATCCTGCACATCCAGGCGAGACCTATATGGTATTTGAGGGTAACTCGGCGATGGATCGTGCAACTGCTCAATGTGACGCGGAAGACCTTGGCTACCGTGATGGCGACCCTTATGCCGAGACAGTAACCCAGGTCAATGCATCAGGGGCCCCCTTTCAGATCGGTAACGTTGGTCTAGCAATAGCAACTAACGACGACCTGACCGAGTGGGAGTTCCTGCCACCGATTCTGTCTGCGAACTGTGTTACAGACCAGACCGAACGTCCGCAGATCTACCAACAGGATGGTAAATACTACCTATTCACTATCAGCCACAGCACTACTTATGCAGCAGGTATCACTGGCCCTGAAGGCGTGTACGGTTTTGTTGGCAATGGTATCCGTAGCGATTATCAGCCAATGAATCAGGGGGCTGGGTTGGTACTTGGTAACCCGACGAACCTTAACTATTGGCCAGGCACCCCGTTTGCGCCAGACTACAACCAGCATCCTGGTCAATTCCAATCGTACTCACACTACGTGATGCCCGGTGGTTTAATCCAGTCGTTCATTGACACTATCGGCACCAAAGAAGACTTCCGTCGTGGCGGCACGCTTGCACCTACGGTCAGAATCGAAATTGATGGCGATTCGTCAACAGTAGATTATTCCTACGGCGTTGACGGTTATGGACTGGGTGGCTGGGCTGATATCCCAGCAAACCTCAATGTTAATTCTGGCGGGCAGATCAAGCCACTTAAGAAATAGCATCCGTAAATTAGGCTAACCAGCCCTTACCAGGGGAGGAACGGCGGCAATAGGCCGCTGTATCCTCTCCTATTTTTTGTTCATGACGACACTCCGATAAGGAGAATGATGAATCATCGTTCTATTTCAATGTTTATCAATAGTAGGCATATCGCAATGTATACGCTGGCCGTAATTATCTGTTCAGCAGCCGCGTTGGTCGTCGTCTACAGTTCTAAAACTGCAGCGGACTCCAACTTATTGTCACCAATATCTGCAAAATCGTCTACATTTCAGCGCCCGCAGGATTGGGCTCCTTATCGACCCGCCGTGCATCTAACACCGGCTAAACACTGGATGAACGACCCCCAGCGCCCGATTATGATTGACGGCGTCTGGCACTATTATTACCTCTACAATGCCGATTATCCCGAAGGAAACGGTACTGAGTGGTACCACACAACTTCAACGGATCTTGTACACTGGCAGGATCATGGCGTTGCGATCGACAAGTACAAAAATGGCCTTGGCGATATCGAGACCGGTAGCGCGGTAATTGACGTTAACAACACTGCTGGATTCGGTGCTGGCGCTGTCATCGCTATCATGACTCAACAGCATGAGGGCGTGCAGCGCCAGTCTCTTTTCGTATCTACCGACGGTGGCTATCGTTTTAAAGCATTTAATGGCAACCCTGTTATGGATAACCCCGGTGCTGAGCATTGGCGCGATCCTAAAATTGTATGGGATGACACTCGTAACGAATGGCTGATGGTGCTAGCCGAGGGTCACAAAATTGGCTTTTATACGTCACCTGATTTAAAGCATTGGGCCTATCAGTCTGGTTTTGAGCGCAATGATCTCGGGATTTTGGAGTGTCCTGATTTATTCCGTATGTCGCTTGATGGTAACCCTGCAAAAACACGTTGGGTTTTAGCAACCGGTGCGAATGGCTTCAAAAAAGGCAAGACCACGGGAACGCTTTACTGGACTGGTGATTGGGACGGAGAGCACTTCGCTGCTGATAGTGAAGACCCCCAATGGCTAGACGCTGGCGCAGACTTTTACGCCGCAGTGACGTGGGACGACCCCCGTCAAACCAACACAAAACGACTTGATTCCCGCTTTGCTATCGGCTGGCTCAATAATTGGGCTTACGCCACAAGTCTGCCGACAGATGAATGGCATGGTGGGGTTAACTCAATCGTTCGTCGTATCAGTCTGCAGTCGGTTGATGGTAAGCCTCAGCTTGTTTCGCAGCCAATTGGTGCACTCGATAAGCTAGAAGGTGCCGAAGAGAGGCGTTCTGATGTAAAGGTAACGACAGCATCGACGGTGACACTTCCTCAGACAACAACCGATGCCTATCGACTTAGGGTTGAGCTTGACCCAGCGTCAAACGCCAAAGAGGTACGGTTCCGACTTAAGGAAAAGGGTGAGCACTTTGTTATCGTTGGATACAACTTTTCGGACAGCACTGTTTTTGTTAAACGTGAAAAGGATGCTATCGCCGAGGCGATGCCTGAGGTTTACCGCCAGGTTACGAAGTCCATGGTAAAAGCGCGTAATGGCATTGTTAAACTGGATATCATTGTTGATACAACCTCCATCGAAGTGTTTGTGAATGACGGCGAAACTGTACTTTCAAACCTCGTATTTGCTCCCGTTGGCGCGAATGGCCTTACGGTCGAGTCAATTGGAGGAAACACGGATATACGCAGTTTCCGTTTAACCCCTCTTAAGGTCGCGCCGGTCAAGCGTCGTGATGTTGATGCACAGTAGGGGTTTATACTCGGGCCTATTTAATAATCAGAGCATTCTACTGACAGGCCCCACCCGCAATACGAGTCACGAAGATTTGAGTTTGAGAAGATACTATAGTAGTACGTGTCAGACCAAGTTAGCATCATAAACCCACCGCAGCTTGTACCCCTTTTTTGCACAAGCTAAACGAGGAGACCGCACAGAAAGGCTAATAACAACTTACTGAAACAGCGCCGCTTTTGGCTAGATACATGTCAATATAATGCTTTTAACATATTTCAATGTTTGCAAATTGGGGCTATTGTATAGCGCTATAATCATAATTATTAGCACATACAAAAATGTGAATGCAGCGCCATGGCGTAAGTATGCGATAGCACTGCACCTCTCGGAGACATCTTATGGCGGACAAGAAGCAGAAGGATCAGCACGTGCAGGACGGTACCCAAACTGAAAGCGCATCTCAACCAGCGGACGAACTGGGTCAACTTAGAGAAATACTGTTTGGTCAAACAAACCGTGCTTTCCGCGCAGATCTTTCGGCCCTAGAGTCACGGGTAAACGACAGTTTCACGAAGCTGAACGCGCATCTTGATAATCAATTTAACGATATACGCAAACTTATCGACGAGCAGATCAGTGAATTGTCCAATCAGCTAGCTAGCGCGAACGACAATCACAGTAATGTTCAAGAGCAGCTCCAAAACACCACTGATAAGTTACAGAGTGAGTTGGAAATCGCTGAAGCAGCAGCAAAAAATGATAACGATGCACTAGAAGCGCACGTGGTGAAAGAACTAGAGTCTTTAGATAACTTGTTTAATAAACGTCATCAAGAGCTGCTAGAAAAGCTTCAGCAGGTAACGAGCGACCTTTCAGAAAGTAAAACCGATAGAAAAACGCTGGCGAACTTGCTTTCTACCATGGCAACTAATCTCGCAACCGATCATTAATTAATGACTGATAAGGTGCCGCCGTCTGAGTTTACGGACAATTCTCTAGAAAAAGTTAGAGAATTACTTATTGGGCGGGACGATAAATTTGTTCGAGAAAAGTTAGACCACGATGCAAAAGGTTTCGTGAGCAATGTGGTGTCCGAAGCGTTATTAGAACGAGAGTCCAAAGACGGCTCTGTCAATAAAGTACTGGTTCCTCTCGTTGAAAAGTCCTTGCATCGCTCTATTGAAGTGAACAGCGAAAAAATTGTTGGTACACTTTATCCCCTTGTCGGAACGCTTGTCAGAAAAGCGGTTTCTTCGTTTTTAATTGAATTTGTTGAGCGAACCAACGCGTTAATTGAAAACAGCTTGAGTCCAAAGAGTATTTCTTGGCGCTTTAAAGCCTGGCAGTCAGGGGTAAAGTATTCCGAGTATGTTGCGTCACAAATATACCAGTACCAAGTTCAGCAGCTTCTTGTTATTCACCGCGAGACCGGCACACTACTTCACAGTATTTCTGCAGATCCTGCGAAGGAAAAAGATGCAGATTTAATTTCATCCATGCTGGTTGCTATCAATGACTTCGTTGCTGATGCTTTTGGCGTAGACACCAATGAATCAGAAAACGAACTGGGTGAAATTAAAACCGAAGATTTTACCTTGCTTATCAAAATTGGCCCTCAAGCATTGCTCGTCGCTGCCGTCACTGGAAGCATCCCCCCAGAAGTTCGCGGTAAGCTTCAGCAAGCGCTAGAGGACTTTCACAGATTTTATCAGCAACCGCTTATTAACTATGAAGGCGACAACGCTGCGTTTGATGGTTGCGAGACGATACTTGCCGACTGCTTGGTTAGTGAAAAGAAAGAGGGCGAAGGAAAGAAATCGAAGCGTCTTGTTGGCGCAGCTGTCCTACTCATCGTTGTCATTGTATTGGGTATTCTTTCTTTCATGCGATTATCTCTCAGCATTTTGAAAAGCGACTTGCATGAACTTCCCTCCCCACCAGGTGTAATCGTCACCGATGCTTACATTTCCAACGGCAAGGTGCATGTTAAAATACTTCGAGATCCAGCCGCAGACAATATTGAAAGATGGTTGAAAGACAGTGATATCGATCTTTCGCGTTTGGTGGTAAGTGAAGAGCCGTTTGTTTCACTTAAAACAAGTATGGTAGAGCGCAAGCTAGAGAAACTGATACGCGATTACCCGTTGAGCGAGCACGAAACTATTTCCCTCGATAAACAGAATGACAATAAGTGGATTGTCTTGGGTGATGTTTTTGCCTCCACAGCCATAAACCTTACTCAAAAAATAAATAACCTTCCTGGTATTTCAAGTTTAGAGCTAGATACCTCCCCACTTAATATTAAAGCAGAGTATGAAATTGATAATGCCGCGCTTCAAAAAGTCGCTCTGACGCGTTTGGTTAATAAAGTTTCTTCACAAAGTGTACTTTTTGCTACTAACCAAGACGCAGTTTCTGAAGTACAGTTAGCAAACTTGGAAATATTGGCAAATGATGTAAAACAACTCCTATCTGTTGCTAATAAGACAAATACAATAGTTAGCATCGTTGTGATGGGTGCCAGCGATAATTCCGGCTCAAGTGCACGAAACCGCGAACTTAGCCAAAAGAGAGCAGAAAATGTTGTAAATGCATTAATATCGCTCGGTGTTGAAAGCAGTATTCTTATCCCCGTAAGTTTAGGAGAACTGCCGTTACAAAATCCATCAATGGGACGATCAGTTATGTTAAACGTATTAATATCCAGTGCACTGTAGTAAGGAAACATCTCAGTGATACAGAAAAAAGTGTGTATTTTAGGGCCTACAGGGGTTGGAAAAACAAGCCTCATAAAGCAATTTGTCGAAGGTATTTTCTCTGAGAAATACAAGACCACTATTGGTGTAAAAATAGACAAAAAGCAAGTCAACAAAGAAGGCCGTGGGATACAGCTTCTGATCTGGGATCTAGAGGGTATTGACAGATATTGTGGGTTTAATCCTCGCTACCTAAGAGGTGCGAGCGCCTATATCGTTGTGGTTGATCAAACGCGCTCACAATCGTTAACCGAAGGCATGGAAATTCTTGAGCTTGCAAAAGAGCATTACCCTGATATCCCTGCTTTTTTCGTGATAAACAAAACTGACTTACCAACCAGCTGGCATTGGAGCGAGGAAGAGTTAAACACCTGTTCTCAAAAATTTGCTTTACTGACCAAAACTAGCGCGAAAACCGGCGAAAATGTAGAGAGTTTATTTAATACAATTGCGTTTTGGTAGGAGAACTCCATGGACATCCACTTATTAAATGCGTTAGGGATTACAAACTGTGCTTTGTTCAAATACACAGACTCCCATGAGCTTGAATGTCTTACACCAGAACTGCCATGGCTTTCCCACGTAGTCACGTTAGATGCAAACAATAAACTGCAAAAACAACATATACCTTCCATATTCTTAGACGATTTTTTTCTAGACGCTAATGAGGTGTGGAAGGGCAATAACTCGTTTAGCCTTTCTTCTGGGTTTTGGACTGAGCAAAACGGAAGTCATTTACTTCGCCTTGAAGCACTAGCGATTAACAGTGAATCAGGTGCGCGCTACCTAGTGATTAAAAACGTCGAAGAACAATTTGACGAAAGACGCAGAACGCTACAAGCTGCAAGGGAGTTGCTGCTAAGCCACCATGAAATTGTTGGGCAGCATGAATACATAAGGCATAAATTAAACAACGTGCTGCGTAAAAATACGCGGTTACAGAAACTGGTTCCCCCTATCCAGCAGGCCATTCACGATTTAGACACCGGCGTCGTCATTCTCGATAATGAAGGTGCTTTGGTCCTCGACAACAAAGCGTCCCATAGGCTTCTTTATTGCAATAGTTCAACGCCAAGCTCCATCCGCATAGGCGAGCTAATAAAAGACATAGGCGCCCCACCCACTTTTTTGTCTGCACTAGTAGAGAAAAAGACCCCTTGGCAAGGAGAGCTTTTTTGGCAACCTGTGGATGAGTACAAAGTTTGGCTGCAAGTTACTATTCACCCAGTACTACAGGGTGACCAACTTACTCATTGGGTTTATTTACTCACTGACATTACGCATATTCACGGCAATGAAGAGAGCGCACTTATCGCCAGTGGGATGGATTCATTAACGAAAGTGGCAAATCGCAACTTGTTTATTGATACGGTAAAACGCTTCGTTAATGAGCAAAGTGCATTCAAACTATTTCTCATTGATATTTGTGGTTTTAAGAAAATAAACGAATCACTCAGCTATCAGTCTGGCGATGAAATTCTAAAAACCTTCGCGCTTCGCCTACAAAGCTTCGTCGGTAATGCCGGTTTTATCGCAAGAATTGGCAGTAATGAATTTGCGCTTGTTAAACGCAGTGATACGTTTAAAGGGCAAACCAGTGAAGACTATACGGGAGAACTCATAAAGAAATTAACGCAAACCTATAATGTGCTTAATGGAAGTGAGCCTCATTTGGGTGTAGACGTAGGTATCGCGGATTTTCCTCACGATTGTAATTCTGCTGAGTCCCTGCTCCAATGCGCCGATATCGCACTGCAAGCTGCTAAATATCAAGGCCGTAATAGCGTACTTATCTATAGCGAAGAGTTGCACAAGCAACATCATGCTACCAATGAACTCGAACGCCAACTTCGCAAGGCGATCGAAGGTAATGAGTTAACGCTTTTCCTACAACCAATCGTCGATTTAGCCACCGGCAAAATTGTTAAGTGTGAGGCGCTAGCAAGATGGATAACGCCATTCGGTGAGTTCATTCCTCCAGACGTTTTTATTCCTCTAGCTGAAAAAAGCGATCTTATATTTGCGTTTGGTGAGTGGCTTATCAATGAAGCGTGTGAAGCTATTGAAGCAATTAAAGCAGCTAGTTTAGATATTCGCTTAGCGATTAATATTTCAGGCCGCCAAGTTGCGGACCTGGCACTGTTAAACCAGATCAAGAACGCCCTTGAAGATCATAAGTTATCGGGGTCGAGCCTATCTATCGAACTTACCGAAAGCGTCTTTGTGGAGAGCTTAGATTCGGTATCTATACTGCTAAACGAACTGCGCGACATGGGAATAACGGTATCAATTGATGATTTCGGTACGGGCTTTAGTTCATTAGTCTATTTGAAAAAGCTACCTATTGATGAGCTAAAAATTGATCGCTCATTTGTTAGTGAACTTGAAGACAATACTGAAGATCAAGCGATTGTGCAGGCTATTTTGAGTCTAGCGCACAATTTGAATATCAAAATTATTGCCGAAGGTATCGAAACAGAACAGCAGCAAGATTTTCTAAAAAGCCATCACTGCACTTATGGGCAGGGTTATTTATATCAACGCCCTGTGGCCGTTCCAGAATTCGTGTCGTCCGCTAAAAAGTTAAGATAATTACGTGATAACACGGTTACCTTTACGATGTTTTCCTAGAAAGCCGATATCGTCTTTTGAAGTGACCCCAGTCATTGGGTATTCCAACTGTTGGGGTCACTTCATTTTTCAAGCAGATGTCGGCTCTTTCAATTCGTTCATAAAACGTTGCGCTTAAATTAAGCCCATATGTCCTGCATGAAACTCCAAATGTTCCTCAATAAATGACGCAATAAAGAAGTAACTATGATCATACCCTTCGTGCATGTTAAGCGTTAGCTGCGTCTCTGACTGTTGGGCAGCGTGTACTAACGCCTGAGGCTTCAACTGTTCGTGCAGAAATTCATCTTTGGTGCCCTGTTCAACCAAAAGAGGAACACTGTGCGCTTTGCTTGCAAGCAGCATAGAGGCGTCATACTCTTTCCACGTTTCTTTGTCATCGCCTAAATATCGGCCCAATGCTTTTTTACCCCAAGGGCAGTCAGAAGGATTAGCAATAGGGCTAAAAGCTGAGACTGAAACAAATTTATTCGGATTACGCATGCCTATCACTAATGCGCCATGCCCGCCCATAGAATGCCCGCTGATGGCCCGCTCTTTAGTGACGGGGAATTCCTTCTCTATTAACGCAGGAAGTTCGTCTACAATATAGCTATACATATTGTAATGCGTGTTCCAAGGTGACTGCGTTGCATTAACGTAAAATCCAGCACCAAGCCCAAAATCATAGGCCCCCTCCTCGTCGTCGGGCACGCCCTCTCCGCGCGGAGAAGTATCTGGTGCTACGATCGCCATTCCAAGCTCGGCCGCCAGTTTCATTGCACCCGCTTTCTGCATAAAATTCTGGTCGGTACATGTCAGCCCTGATAGCCAGTATAGTACCGGAACCGGTTTATCCTTTGAGGCGAACGGGGGAAGAAAAATTGCGAAGGTCATGTCGCACTGTGTCGTTTCAGCTTTGTGGGTGTAGCGTAAATGACGCCCGCCAAATACTCTATTTTCGCCAATAAGCTCCATTACAGCTCCTTAAATTCGTAAATTTGCACCTTTATCGTGGAATCAGTAAAGGCTCTATCGGATTTTAGATCAAGTTCGTTTACACTAAGCGCCTAATTTTTGAGGTAAGTACAATGGTAAAAGCACTGCTGCATCATATTGTTGGCACTATTTCGGTCATCTGCTATTTCTTAAACACGGTTATATGGTCCACGCCCATCTTTATACTGGCGGTCTTTAAACTTATACCCATCGCGCCTTGGCGACGATTCACTTCCTATTTGGCAGATGCATGCGCAACTGCGTGGATTGGTGTAAATAATATCAACCAGCGTATAAGTGGCCGCACAAATTGGACGGTAAACGGACTAGAAAAATTAACCCGAGATGGTTGGTATCTCGTTATTGCTAATCATCAATCTTGGGTCGATATCTTAGTTCTTCAACGCGTGTTCAACAGAAAGATACCGTTTCTAAAGTTTTTCCTCAAAAAAGAACTTATTTACGTCCCTATTTTAGGCCTGGCTTGGTGGGCACTTGACTTCCCCTTTATGCGACGTTATTCAAAATCATTTTTAGCCAAAAACCCTCATTTAAAAGGCAAGGATATGGAAACCACGCGTAAAGCGTGTGAAAAGTTTCGTAATAAGCCGGTAAGTATCATGAATTTTGTAGAAGGTACCCGCTACACTCAGGCGAAACATGATAAGCAAAACTCGCCTTTTGCTCACTTACTCAAGCCGAAGGCGGGTGGCGTTGCATTTGTATTATCTGCAATGGGTGATAATTTACATAAGCTGATTGATGTTACTATTGATTACCCAAACGGCGTACCCTCGTTCTGGGACTTTGTAAGCGGCAAGGTCCGCAATATTCGCGTGAATATAAACGTAATGCCAATCAAAGAAATTATGGAAAACGGCATTTTCAATGACAATTATTTTGACGACCCCGAAGTTCGCGCCCGTTTTCAAACGTGGCTAAACGAACGTTGGCACGCCAAAGACCAACTGTTAGATTCACTTAACGCAACTCAGAAGCCATTATGATTCGTGTAGTACTTGCTCCATTTATTTTTGTTTTACACACCACACTGCAAATTCTGAACCTCGCCTTTTGGGGTGGACTTATAATATTGCTAGGCTTGGTAAAGCTTCTGCTACCTAACGGAAAAATCAGAACAGCGTGGAATAAGGTCATGCATGCGCTGATGTTTAGCTTTGGCCGTATAAGTGTTCTGTTAATCAGGCTGTTTAACAACGTAGATATTAAGTGTTCGGTGCACGGTGAGCTATCTAAAAGTAGTTGGTATTTGATTATTGCAAATCATTTGAGTTATTTAGATATCATTTTACTGATTGAGTTTGCCACCCACCGCATCCCTGCCCCTAAATTCTTTTTAAAGAAAGAGCTTATTTGGTTACCCTTCGTAGGGCTGGGGGCCTGGGCTCTGGATATGCCATTTATGCACAGATACACCCGTGCTTATCTAGAAAAATACCCTGAAAAAAGAGGCAAAGATCTGGAAACAACCAAAGCCTACTGTGAGAAATTTAGAACTGTGCCTACTACGGTAATCAATTTTGTTGAAGGAACGCGGTTCACGCCTCAAAAACACCTTTCCAAACAAAGCCCGTACGAGAATTTGCTACCACCGAAAGCAGGCGGCGTTTCCTTTGCTTTGTCGGCGATGGGTGAGCTATTCACTAACGTTTTAGATATCTCATTGCTTTATCCGGAAAATAAGCGTCATCCAATGATGGCAATGTTAAGCGGCCAAATGACGAAAATTGTCATAGATGTAAACGTTACGCCGGTTCCTGAGTTACAACAGCAGTCAGAACGCACAGAGTCTGAATTTCGTCTTTATTTTCAAAACTGGTTGAACGGTCTATGGGAAAATAAAGATAATCGTATAAAGAAACTGTTGGAGTCCTAGTTAATGGAAGTCAGTGCATCAGTACGCGATCACTTTATCAATTTGGTAAACGACGTTTTTCCAAATTTAACAACGGAAGATCCTTTATATAGCGTGATTGCGCTTGGATCTATTTTGATTATCGCAGCGCTTATTTATGTTATCGCGCGATTGTTGGTGCGCCCTCAAATCGCTAACTGGGTATATAAATCGAGTAACAAGTGGGATAACGCACTTCAAGAGCACGGCTTTTTTAGGCGTTTAATGCACCTTTTCCCTGCCCTATTTATTTATGTCACTACACCGGTTTTAATTGATGGCGAAGCCGTCATGCACGGCATGGTTATTAAAAGTGCTCAGCTATACATGTTGTATAGCGGTTTACTGGGCCTCTACGCAATGCTGAGCACAGTAGAAGACGTTTACAATGCGTCGGCTTTTTCCCGCAGAGCACCCATTACGGGTTTCATTCAGGTTACAAAGTTAGCGTTCGCCATTATCACCATATTACTTAGTATATCGTTGATTGTGGATAGAAGCCCTCTGCTTATTGTGTCTGGTCTTACAGCTATAGCCGCTGTATTGCTATTAATATTCAGAGATACGATTTTAGGCTTCGTTGCCGGCATTCAGATTGCCGCCAACCGTATGTTCAATACCGGCGATTGGATTGCGATGCCTAAGTATGAAGTGGATGGTGAAATTCTTGAGATAGGATTAACGAACGTTAAGGTGCAAAACTGGGATAAAACCATTTCGACATTGCCTACCTATAGTCTTACTACAGAGGCAGTGAAGAACTGGCGTGGAATGCAGGAATCGGGTGGACGCAGGATTAAGCGCGCCATTTTTATCGATGTGCACTCTATCAAGCTCTGCGACAACGATATGTTGGAGCGTTTTTCAAAGATTCGCTATATCAACGAATACATTGATAAAAAGAAAAACGAGCTGCGTGCTTACCACAGAGATTACTCTATTGATGAGTCTGACTTACTAAATAGCCGTCGCCTGACGAACATTGGCACCTTTAGGGCTTATCTGGAAGCTTACTTACGCAAGCACCCTAATATTAATCAAGAGCTAACCTTGATGGTTAGACAATTACCCCCGAATGAACTTGGCCTTCCCCTAGAAATTTATTGCTTTAGCGCAGAAAAGGAATGGGTGAAGTATGAAAAAGTACAGGCTGATATTTTTGACCACGTAATGGCGATGCTTGACCTTTTCGACCTGCGTGCTTATCAAAGAGACGGACATCTCTCACTGTTGGCAAGCCGTGAACAGAGTGTGTACAAGCATGATACGACAGAACACGCAGAGCGTAATGCTCGCGACAGTCAAAACGATGAGGGAAGCAACGATTCCCCTCGTAATGAAGGTCAATAGCGCAATTCATTCTCAAAGTAAGCGCATAGTCAGAAGCTAGCAGAGCAAAACACGAAGGCTTGAGTACCTAAGTCAAATAATACGCGAAAAAAAACCGGCTTAAATTTTTGCCGGTTTTTTTTATAACACGTAATGTTTACGCCAAGGCATAGGCCATCAGCAAGCACAGTACTAAACCTGTAACGCCAAAAAAACCATACTCGATTTTTTCCTGCATACCTTCAGCACCTGCTTTAGCAGTCATTAAGCCCATAACGATGCTGCTTAGCCCTAGCGTAAAGGCAATTAGCGCAACACCAAACATAATTGCATTAATCCAATCAGCCATTGTGATAACCCCTTAAAATAATTGGCGGTATTATGCACCAATAATTCAGTTTTGAACATGCTGGATTGGTTTTAATACACTAGCGTGAACCAAAAATTGATCTTAGTCAAAATTGCTAATTTATTAGTATATTCACCAAATAGTTAATAAACACAAAGTTAGCCAATGCCCTAGCAACGACTAAACCAATGAAAAATAAAGGGATTTAATCTTGGCAAGGGCATTGCTCTATGCCTTGCAAAGAATACATTTTGTAGCTTTAGTAAAATCAGTGACAGAACAAGGCTACGTTTTGTACAAATACAATCTTGTCACGAGTGAATTAAGGAATAACCAATGTCTAAGAAACTATTACTTTCAGTTGCCGTTACCAGCGCTTTAATCAGTGGACACGCCTTTGCTCATGACAAGAGCTTTCAGACGAATAGTTGTGACATGGAACTTGATGGTCACATTCAATACTACCAAGGCAACCTAACCGTAACCATGGACAATGGTTCGGTGATGGAGATTGACGCGAAGCGCAATCTTAAGATCAATGGTGAACCTGTCTCTCTTGACCGTGAGCAACAGAAATGGGTTAGCGATTATTACAACAATATAGATACCGCAATCCCCATGACCTTAACCATTGCGAGTGAAGGATTGAAAATTGCTAACGTTGCCGTAACTGAAGTATTTACTGAGTTGTTAGGTGGTGACCAGATGGGCGATGATTTTCGCGAGTTGTTTGACTCACTCGATGCGAAATTGCAAACCTCATTTTATGATGATGCTGGCAATATCCGCATTGATTCAACCAAATTTGAAGAACCAGGTTGGTTTGACGAAAGCTGGGAACAAGAGTTTGAAACGCAAATAGAGTCTTTGATTAGCGAATCTATGGGCCGAATTTTGATCGCTGTTGGTACTCAAATGCTTTGGGAAGGCGGCGATATGTCTGAATTCGAAGAGAAGATGGAACGTTGGGGTGAAGACCTAGAGTATCGTTTAGAAAGCCAAGCGGCGTCGTTAGAAGAAAAAGGCGATGCGCTGTGTAAAGTACTGAAAAAAGCCGACTATGCTGAAGGCAAAATGCAGGCCTCTATTTCTGGTCTTGATAGGCTGAATTTGTTGGATATCGACCCTCATTCTGAGATGAAAATGTAATCGCTTCATCATTTCATGATTAAAAGCACCCTGCTGGCAATGTGTCATTCACATAGCCAGCTTTTTATTCATTACCAATCCGCATAGATAATTGCCCACTCAGAAGGTGCTGGCAAGTTTCCTAGCGAAGCGTGGGAATGCACGAATGGCTGTTTCTCTTTCAAATTCCCACTAGACATTGTTCACAACGCTCGCCTTAATAAAAATATCTCATTTCAATAGCACCTTGTACTGCACAGTACCCACCGATTCCCTATAGTATACAAACATAGTTTAAGTAAATTGATGTAACCTAGGGCGCGTTGACAGAAAAGGTATGTAAACAATGACACAGAATTTAGTAATTACCGGCTATGGATGGTTAGCGGGATACGTCGGCAAGGCTCTGGCGGGTGAGGTTAATATTATCGGAACCACCCGAAGTCACGAGAAATGTTTAGCATTAAAAGACCAAGGCATTGAAGGTGTTGAATACACACTAGGCGATGATCCTGAAGCAGTATGCCGTTACCTACCAAATGCAACGTTATTACTCAACGTGCCGCCGGGTCGAAAAAGCACGCACTTAGAAACGTTCACTGCCAATATGACTGCACTTATAGATGCAGCGGTGAATGCTGGCGTTCGTCATATTGTGTTTATTAGTACTACATCGGTATACGGAGATAGCACTAATGAGTTTATAAATGAAACCAGCGCTACGGATCCTCATACCGCATCAGCAAAAGCGCACGTTGCTATTGAGAACTATTTGCTCGCACAACGCCACCAAATTAATGTCAGTATTGTACGACTAGCAGGCCTAGTTGGTCCCGACCGTCATCCTGCACGTTCACTGAGTGGCCGCGAACTTGATGGCGGCAACAAGAGAGTTAATCTTGTTCACATTCACGACGTGGCCTCAGTTCTTAAAAAGATTATTGGTAGTACGCCAATTAACGGCACAATACATTTATGTAGTTTGTCGCACCCCAAAAGAGGGGTCTACTATGTTGATGCTGCAAAAGCCATGAACATTGAGCCGCCCTACTTTACAGATACTGAGAGCTCTCCTTCAGGGAAGGCCATAGATGCCCACAAGAGCTGGGAGCTACTTGGCGTTTCGCCGCAGTACAGTGACCCTTTCAGCATGTTTTAAAGCAAAAAACGGCAGGTTTGGAAGCAAACCTGCCGTTTTGTTTTGCAAATGCGTTTAAGTGATAGTTAGCCGAAGAGACTTAACCCAAAGTATTTTACCGCAACAGTGTTAACAAAAATCACGAGTAATATTAGCGGTATGAAGGTTTTCAAAGACACGTCTACATACTTCTCAAACCAACTTCCTTTATAGCCTTCGCTACCCTCTTCAAGCGAGGCGTTAAAATTTGCGCTCTTCCACCGGTAAATAACAAACAAGCAAATTAACAGACCGTTAAGCGGTAAAATAGTGTCGTAGAATACATCGTAAATTACGTCAAATAAGGACTTGTCCGCGCCTGCATAGTGCATAAATGACGTTAGCATTTCAACCTTGCCAAAAGATAACGCACTCAAAATTGCCAAAATGATCATAATGCTACCAAGAGAGCCGAGCGCCCACTTACGGCTAACGCCTTTCTCATCCATCAATGCGGCCACCGGGACTTCAAAGATAGAGACGAGGGAAGTAATAGCAGCAAAGAACACAAGCAAGAAAAACAAGCTAGCGACAATCGATGCACCTACGTATCCTATAGAGTCCTGCAATGCCAAGAAAATGCTGGGTAGGTAAGTAAATATCATACCTACTGACGATTCACTGAGCTCATCAGGATTGATGTCAGGATTAAAGGAGAAAATAGCCGGCAAAATCATTAGACCTGCAGTGAACGCAACTGCGGTATCGGTTAACGCCACTAGCTTTGCGGCGCTTGGCACGTCTGCACGGTTATCGATATAGCTTCCGTAAGTTATTAGAATACCCATACCAAGGGACAAGGAGAAAAACGCTTGAGACAGTGCACCATTAACCACTTCAGCAGTTATTTTAGAAAACTCAGGGACAATATAAAACGTAACGCCAGCCATTGCGTTATCTTGAGTAAGAACAAAGATCACTAGGCCTATTAGCATCACGAAGAGCGCAGGCATAAGCAGCTTTGCCGCTTTTTCTATGCCTTCTTTTACCCCGCCTTGCAGAATAAGGTAAACCACGCCGACAACCACAGCCATGTAAGCAAAAATAGATTCGGAATTAATAAACATCCCGAACGTATTAGGATCCGCGAGCTTATCTAAGTTGCCGCTTACCGCTTCAAATAAGTAACCAAAAAGCCAAACGGTAATTACCATATAAAAGACGGCGATCATAAAGGGGGTAGCAATGGCTAACCAGCCTGCAACCTTCCATTTTTTCTCATTACCGCTAATGTCGCTGTATGCACCCAATGGGTCTTTTCTAGCATGGCGCCCCACTGACATTTCAGCCAGCATAACCGGTAAACAAATCGCAAAAACAAAAATCGCGTACATTAATAGAAATGCACCACCACCGTTTTTCGCTGCACCGACAGGAAAACCAACTAAATTACCAATGCCTACCGCAGAACCTGCAGCAGCCAAAATAAAACCTATGCGCGATCCGAACTGTTCTCTGGCCCCGCTCATATCCCTTCCTCTTGTTGAGTTATTGTTATAGCAATTCGCAGGGTCTACACTTGATGTGTACGTTTTATTCGTACTTGTTTTACCGTGCGAACTGATATTAATTATTATCAGGATGGCGTTTGTTGTTATGACTCACGTGTGGCGTCAACGCGTTGTATTGCTACCTCTATGGGCTCATCAATACGCTGCACCATTCCCAAAAGAGCATGGTAACAGCAGTGAAATAAAAAGTCTTGATGTTGAACTTGTAGAAATGATGAAAGAGCGTATCACCAAGTTACCACTTCACCGTTCCAGTCGATAAAATGACAAGCTTGGTCTCTATCTAGCTTCGAAACATGAGTAATAAGTTGTTTTGCGGTAAATTCAGGGGTGAATAGTTTCTTAGCTGCAACGTTCTTCTGAAACGGTTTTGACAACCCCGTATCAACTGTCCCCGGATGATAGCAAACAAGCAAAACGTCTTTTACTCTGCGCTTATATTCAACCGAGGCGGTTTTTACAAACATGTTTAGCGCCGCTTTTGATGCCCGATAACCATACCAACCGCCAAGACTGTTATCGGAAATACTGCCAACCCGAGCACTCAAACAAACAAGGGTTGAGCCCTCTTTACTGACAATATTAACGAGATGCTTGAGCCATAGCGCTGGCGTAATACTGTTGGCTGAGAAATAAGCTGACAGCGCCTGTTCGCTGATGTCTTCCAACCGTTTTTCTGGTTGTACTTTCTTGTCTTCGTTATGCAAGAAACCTGTAGTAATTACAACGGTGTTTAACACAACCCCCTGTTCGCTCAACTTATTAACGAAAGCACCAATATGCGCATCATCTTGTTGGGCTATCTGATGATAGGTAACGTTTTCTTGTTGTGTAAACTCAGACGCAGGCGCTCGACTAACCGCGATAACTGCCGCGTCATTAAGGCGATATTGCTCGATAAGTGCGCTGGCTATGCCACCAGAGGCGCCTACAATTAGCACATTATTTTTCATTTGCGTCTCCTGGAATACAGCGGTCACATTGACGTTTTTTACCCGTCAATAAATAGGAAATAGTGTATCTATGCTTGGCAAACACGTTGTAAAAAGCATCCGCAACATGACGAATGAGCGGCCAGCGAAGCGGTGCATACAGCCAACCTACGCCCACTGCCTTCCACGCTTCATGAGTGACATCTAGCCCAGTTATCAAGGTTCCATCGTCGCGAAGGCCATGAATTCTGGCGTTAAGGGCATGCCAGTCTAATGTTGGATAATTCGATGAAAAATCGGGAGACTGAATGTCTACCAACGTTAATTTATTGTGCTTGTCCCGTTTACTTAAATGTCTCATTTCGGCCATGCAAAGTGGGCAATAGCCGTCGTAAAATATAATCACCTTCAAATACCTCTGCTAGACCGAGCCTGTCTCTTCGTCAACTGCGCGTTTGCTTCTGTAAGCGTGCGCAGAGCAACCAGCACTTATCTCTTAATGCTAATAGCTTAAAATCTTTTTAGACTGCTTTGCGTTATTCTTATTTAATATTCGTTTATACGATAAAAAAACAGGCTTGGATGACTTGTGTTGCAGGCTGCTCGCACCCACACTAGAGTCAAAGATTAATTGAGGTTTTACTATGGCAAATTTACAAGTCGCAACCTTAGCAGGCGGATGCTTTTGGTGCATAGAATCAGCGTTTAACAGTATCGAAGGCGTAGAAAAAGCGATTTCTGGTTATGCTGGAGGTGAAAAAGCCGATCCCACGTATGAAGAAGTTTGCACGGGTAATACGGGCCATGCTGAAGTAGTACAAGTCACATTTGATGCAGATAGCATCAGCTACCGTGAAATTTTAGAAATTTTCTTTGCGCTGCATAATCCCACCCAGCTAAACAGGCAAGGAAATGATGTGGGCACGCAATACCGAAGTGCCGTGTTTTATCACGACGACGCCCAAAAAGCGGAAGCTGAACAGATTATTGCAGAAATTATCGAAGAAGAAATGTGGCCAGACCCTGTGGTGACCGAGGTTGTAGAAGTTAATAACTATTATGACGCCGAAGACTATCATCAGGACTATTTTAAAAATAACCCGCAAAACCAATATTGCTCAATGGTTGTTGCCCCTAAACTCGCTAAGTTTAAAAAGACCTTTGCTTCGCGGCTTCGCAGCGACGCATAGTTAACAAAGGCGCCTAATGGATGCCTGATTTAACGCTATCAAAATAAAGAAGGGTTGCTTAGCAACCCTTCTTTATGCGTATCTTGCTAACTACTCAAACCACGCTTCGTTAATTTTAAGGGAAAATAAAAGAGGTGCTAAATTCTCATAGCGACGTAAGTGCGCATCGCAAGTGGCATTTTTCAAATAATTTTTTTCCCAAGGGTCGTTAATAATCCACAGAGTATCGTCAATTGACACTAAACCTTCCATTGACGCGTTATCCATCGTGTATTGGTCGCAGTTCTCGTCTTTAACCACGTCAAAAGTAATGGGGATGCGTTTGGTGGCTTTACTGCCGCTGGTATCAATTACCCAAAGCTCGTTATCGTTTCTTGCTGCACCAAATAAATAAGACGCCCCCGATGGATGAGTGTACATTGCTAAACCATTGAGAGGATGATTGCCTGATGTGAATGATGGCAGCTGCAGATTAGGCTCGCTTACAGTTGCGAACTCATTCGACGTAAAAAAATCATCATCGATATTTAACGAAAAAATACGAGGTTGCGCTGCTTTATCTTTTTCCAACGCTAAGTATAACGTGCCGTCGTTAGCCATCGTTAGGCCCTCTATCCCATCGTTAGGAAAGTTTCCCACTTCAAATTCAACTGGGAATTTCAACGGCCGCACGCCCGCCATTTCAAATGAGCCGTTGTCTTTACGCGTCAGCTTTACGAGTAACGTCGGGTAATCAGTAGAGCCAGTATCCTCATACTTAGTTTCGCACCGCGGACTTAATGCTCCTGTTCGAGTTGCATCTTCGGTGACCGTATAAATTACGTGAGGGTCTCTGGGATCTACGGCTAATGCCTCTAAATCCGGTTCTTCATTCAAGTAGTTAAAAAAGCAACTTCTTCGCACATTTTGTGAAAATGAAAAGCGCTCGCTCGACGAAACCAGCATCGCAGTTGCAGGTGAAATAAAATGAAGCTTTAACTGCTGAGTTACATCAGCGCTGGCATCTGCAATTGTAACCAGCGTGTCGTCCATTACAATCAGCCCCGATGTCTGCGGGTCAAACATGACGTTGCCGTTCTCATCCAAGATCCATTTACCAACCGCTACCTCTGTCAGGTCCTTGGGCTCAGGCGTAATAACCACATCTACCGGCTCACTGCATGCACTAAGCAGCATAGCCATTATCACTGCACTTGTTACGTATTTAAACATATCTTGAATTCCTATCTCCGTTCATAAGAAAGAGAGCGATTACTAAGGCGCGATATTCTTTACTGTGCATTTTTAAAGCAGAGATTAACACGCCTACTACTAAAAAATTGTAAGGGAGTATAACGAGCATACCGTTTATGCACAAAAAAGAGTAAAGTTATATCGAAAGCGAAACACCATGTTGGTTATATTAAGAATGTGTCTCATGTTTTAAACGTTAGTTTTGTTAGCGCTTCGCGCAATTTATGTCAGAGGAGACCGTTATTTCTACGCAGCATTTGCCCCAAGTTATCGCAGGGCCAATAGTTAGAAAGGTGACATCAGAATCATGTCATGTGTGGCTCGTAAGCAGCAACGCTGACGCACCTTCGCTCTCTTTATCTCTTGGTAAGTCGGTATTGGCTGGCGACAGTCAAAGCGACACCGTTCGCGTCGGTAAGCACGCGTTTATACATCTGCTTACCTTCTCTGCATCAACGTTATTTGAAGACGGAGAACGAATAAGCTACAAACTCACATTTAACGACCCACAGCAGCAAAATGCTTGGCAAGACGAGCTGCGTTCTTTGCTCTATAAAGGTCAGGATAATCTGAGCTTTCACTATACGGATACCCCAGAGACAATTTTGCACGGCTCGTGCCGAAAGCCGCATTATAACGGCGATGACGCACTTGTTCAGGTAGACAATCTTCACAAAACTGCCTTTGAGAAAAAGGGAAATTTCCCTGACTTACTGTTGATGACCGGCGATCAGATATACGCTGACGACGTTGCAGGGCCGATGCTTAAAGCCATACATAGTGTGATTGCGCGTTTAGGTCTTTATCACGAAGCACTTGAGGGAGCGGTCGTTAACAACACCCGTGAACTTGCTGCCCATGAACATGGTTTTTATGAACGAGAGCAGCTCCTGCCACAAATTGCGACCAATACGGTCCTGTCTTCAATGTTCTTTGGTGCTAAGAAAAAGCCGGTCTTTACTTCAGTTAATGCCCAAAATCACTTAATAGGCAGTGCTGAAATTATCGCTATGTATTTGCTGGTATGGTCCGACGCACTATGGCCGGATATCGTCATTGATAAAGATGGGATCCCAGAAAAGTATAACGCTATATTCGATAAAGAAAATGAAGCGCTTACCGGCTTTGTGAAACCACTTTTGAAAGTGCGTAGAGCGTTAGCTCACGTTCCAACCTACATGATTTTCGACGATCACGACGTGACCGATGACTGGAACTTAACCCGTGGTTGGGAGCAAGAGGTTTATGGTAACCCCCTATCGAAACGTATGATTGGCAATGCCCTTTTCGGCTATTTGCTGTGCCAAGGTTGGGGCAATGCGCCGGAAAAAGTTACTGCACTTATTCAAAAGATAAAGGCGTCGTTAGATAAGCAAGGGTTGACTGCTCACGATGCGATCGTTGATGAATTGCTGGACTTTGACCAGTGGCATTACCGTATAGATACTACACCACCTATCGAGGTATTAGACACGCGCACACAGCGCTGGCGTTCAGAATCTAACATGAACAAGCCTTCAGGGCTTATGGACTGGGAAGCACTGTGTGATTTCCAGCATTCCATTATCGGTAAAGAGTCTGTCATTGTGGTTTCGGCCGCCCCTATATACGGTGTGAAAGTAATTGAAACCATTCAAAAAGTATTTACCTTTTTCGGTAAAGCCCTCACCGTTGATGCTGAGAATTGGATGGCTCACAAAGGTACGGCTAATGTAATTTTAAATATTTTCAGGCATTACAAAACGCCGCCTGAGTTCATTATTCTCTCTGGCGATGTGCACTACTCTTTTGTGTACGATGTGCGTCTGCGCTTCAGACGCAATAGCCCTCACATTACTCAGTTCACATGTAGCGGTTTAAAAAACGCGTTTCCCGATGGGTTGATAAAATGGTTAGATAGATTAAACCGCGTGTTTTATCGCTCTAAGTCACCACTCAACCTCTTCACGAGGCGCAGAAATATGTCTATAAAAGCAAGGGAACCAAGCACGGGGTATGGTGAATTATTCAACGGTTGCGCCATTGGTGTATTAAAAATTTCACAGAAAAACACCGATGTTCAGTGCAAGGCTTTGTTGAGCAACGGTAAAGAGGTAGAATTCCCAACTTCTAAAGACGATTAGTTCAAAAGAGGTATCTAATGAGTGATAGCGCACTGTCCATCGGGTTATTTTACGGCTCTACAACCTGCTATACCGAAATGGCGGCGGAAAAAATCCAAGCGCAGCTCAATAGCCTTTTTGACGAAGACATTGTTGACCTTCATAACATCAAGGACGTGAATCTAACGCGTACGGCCGACTACGATATTATCATATTTGGCATTTCCACCTGGGACTTTGGCGAACTACAGGAAGATTGGGAGTCTCACTGGGAAGAGGTTCATGACTTAGATTTGTCTGGAAAAACTATCGCTCTGTTTGGCCTTGGCGATCAGCTTGGGTATGGAGAATGGTTTCAAGATGCGCTAGGTATGCTTCACGATGCAATTTTGCCCTCAGGCTGCAGAATAGTCGGTTACTGGCCAAATGAAGACTACGAGTTTACTGCATCAAAAGCCTTAACCGAAGACAAAACACAATTTGTAGGTTTATCTCTTGATGATGAAAACCAATACGACAAAACAGACGCACGCATCGAAGCATGGTGTGAGCAGTTACTTGTCTCAATGGCCTAAGCACCCATTGTATTTGGATGTCAGCGTTGGAAAGTAAAGGCCGTATTCATCAGCAGTTCTACCGCAATGGCCCAAGCCACAGGGACGGCGCTGACGTCTCATTCCAAGATATCCGTAAGCTGTTTAATTTCGCTACGATCACTGTGGGTCGATGGGTAACGGCTGAAGAGCAGCAGATCGCAGCCAATTTATTTTTTGATGCGCTTTACGATCTGGTTGCGATCCTAAACATTAATGAGCAAGTGTTGTCGCTGAACGGCTCACTATCGCTTGCTTTTGGTAGCGGAGGCCAAAAGCACAGTAGTGCTCATTACAATAGTGCAAAGCGACAGCTTGCACTGGCTAAAAACGCCGGCGCCGGTGCGTTAGCACACGAATGGTTTCACGCGTTTGATCACTATATAGCGCCTCGCATGTTCGACGGCATCGCAGCGGGCAGCTTTGCAACGCAAGCATGGCTCGACAATGCGCCTTTGAACCCTCATCCTTTGAATCAAAAATTGAGCGATTGTTTCTCGCTGCTCTTCTTAAATGATCAAAAAAGGCCAAATGAGTACTTTGTGCGATCCGTAGAAGCTGATCGCGCGCTAAAAATGTATTATTATGCTATGCCTCAGGAGATGGCTGCCCGAGCATTTGAAGCCTGCATCCAAGATCACGAAATCAAAAATGCGTTCTTGGTGCAAGGGACAAAAAAATCAACGGAAGCTAGACTTGGCATTTATCCTCATGGTAACTTGCGTATATCACTCAATCAGGCATTGATGTTGTATTTTTACCAATTAGGTGTCGCTATTTCACGAAAACAAACATAGTTTGTTGTTTTATTACCGTGAAACTGAGTATTTTTTCAACAACAAGTGTTAATGAGCACACTGTTTTTATACAAAAGTCTGTATATTTTTGTAACAAGCAGTATACTAAATGGCTCGAACGTAACAGAAGAAAGAAGACGAGATGAAAAGAAAGAAGCATACCTCGGCTGAAGACGAGGCTCAGATTGATATGACCCCCATGTTGGACATCGTGTTCATCATGTTGATTTTCTTCATCGTAACGACCTCGTTCGTGAAAGAGAAAGGTTTAGACGTAAACCGTCCTGAAGATAATCAAGCTAAAAACGATAAGCCTTCAAAAGCGCTTTCCATCCGTATTGATGCTGATGGCACAATCATGATGGGCGGTCGTGAAGTTGATATTCGTCGTGTTGTAGCAAACGCTCAGACATACTTAGCGGAAAACAATACAGATACTGCAGCAATCCAGGCACACGAAGATAGTGAGCACGGTACTGTGGTAGAAGTAATGAACCAAGTTAAAATTGCGGGTATCGATAAAGTATCTGTTTTGGTTAAGAAGAGTAGCTAATAAGCTCTGACTACCTGATTAAATATATGAAAGCCACCTTTGGGTGGCTTTTTTCGTATTAGCTCTTATACCAAAGTATCTCTTGTGCTATCGCATGAATTTTGTTCAGATCGTACCATTCGGTGTGTCTGGAGAATCCATGTTGAAACTCGGTTCCAGACTCGGATGTCACTGGAGCCATTATGCACAAAAAAATACTCTACACTGCCGTGATTACGGCAATTGCGTCAGCACCACAAGTGTCTGCTGCAAAAATTGAATTAAGCGAAGCGTTTAATTACAACGCATTTATCTTCCAAGATTTTGAAGGAAAGTCTTCTGATGTAGAAGGTCGCCTTGCTGTTGGTGGAGAGATGCGCGTCACCGACTTTAACGTTGGCTTATTACTGCCTCCAGATTTATCAGAGTCTGCTCTTGCCGTAGGCGGTAACCTTCATTTCACGCGCGGTGATGTTCACGGTGGTTCAACTACCGTGTCAGGTATGGTGTTTGGATCTGAACTCACATTCGATAAAGCGGTTAACGCTCAGCAGACTGTAAATCTCATTAATTCTACGGTGAAATCTGGTGGTATCTCATCGAAAGGTGATGTCAAACTAGGTAACTCAAATGTTGTATCAGGTGATGTGCACGCCAATACTGTGAAACTTGGTGGGCCTAATAGTGTTTACGACAGTGTGAGTAACCCTACTTTGTATGGCTCCCAAGTTGAAAACGGAAACGTATTTGCTGAGTCTAGCGTTGAACTTGATAGCAGCGAAGTTAACGGTACCGTAACGCTTAACGACGTTAACAATTACACCGCTATCAATGGTTCGACAGCAACATCTGTTGAACAGGGCAGCGTGAGTAAGGCTGACGTTAACAATATTGACTTTAATGCTATTGCTGCCGAAGTAACAGCGCAGTCTCAGGAGTTTGCGTCAATGTCGGTGAATGGCACAACAACATTGTCGTGCACTGACGCTAACGATTCGGATCAAGCGGTTGCTTGTACCGACGCTAGCAAGGATGTATTAAATACCATTACCTTCTCTGGCTCTGATGATATCAATATCTACAATATTGACGCTAGTTGGTTTAGCGCGGCCGACAAAGGCATTGTTTATGATTTCTCTACCACCAGCTACAACATCATTAATGTGTATGGCGAGTCGGTAGAGCTTTTCAATACTGGCTTCTTTAATACCGCGTTTACGCAGGAAAATGAATATTTCAGAGAAAACGGCCAGTATCGAGACAACGACAACAATGTCGGCCAGCGTCACGATGGCCTTTATACTAATAATATTCTATTTAATTTTGTTGATGCTGACTTCCTTACGCTACACAGCGTGGGCGTAAAAGGTAGTGTATTAGCGCCATATGCAGAGCTAAGTTTTTACAATGGTCATGTAGATGGCAACGTGATTGCTAAAAGCTTGGTCACGCCGCTAGTGGAATTAGTTAACGACCAAGACGAAACCTACAACGCGCCTACAGGCCAAGTAAATAATTATCGGTTTGGCGCTATTAACGTCAGTGAACCGGCTTCAATCGCTATTTTGTTTGGCGCAGGATGTCTTATGCTAACTAGGCGTAGAAAGACTAGCTAGCGTCCCTAAAATCTTTAAATCTTAAGAAAAGATAGCAAACAATGCAGTTAAAAGCGGCTTTACAATACAAAGCCGCTTATTCTTGGGGATGATAGCAACAACTCGTCGCTGGTAACGCCATTACCTTTCCCTGCTCGCCATCTAATTTGAATACCCGCTTCAAACGCCTGATACTCAACAGCGAACGCTTTTCCAATATAACCTGCCGCAATCCAGTTGTTGTTGAAACGATATTGCCCCTCAGCCATAAAGTTGCCGCTCAAGCCTGTATCAGAACTTTCACCAAGGGTCTCATTTAAGTCTTGAGGACGAAACGCTTCTCCTGTAGGAAAGCGCAGATTATCATCTTGTTCAACACGAGAAAGCGCAAGTGAACTGCGTAATTTGATTTGCCAGTTGAGCACCTCAAGGGTGAGCAATTCGGAGTAGCCGCCGATACTCAAGAACTGACTTGGGCTAAAGTAACCGCCGTTACCTACAGTAAAACCGCTTAGGTTTTTTTCATAACGTGTATAGCTTAAAAATGGCCCTACACGCCAATAATCAAGTTTGGGGGAGACCAAACTTGCAATGTCATAACTCATATCACCACGGACTGATAGCGAGCTATTATTGGCAACGCGTTCGCCTTCGAGTCGGCTTACCTGAGCCGTTCCTGCGACAGACACTTTGTCAGTTATGGAGTGAGCCACCAAACCCCGAACCCCACTTTCTATAACGTAGCCCCAAGCTTGCGTATGGTCAGTATAGAATGTGCCAGTCTGGCTTAATAAGCTGTCTTCTTTCGCTTTTCGAAATAAGGTAGCCGCAACGGTAGTATTTGCTAAGAACTTTGTTGCCGAGATTTGCCCTGTCACTTCCGCCTTCACAGGCTGGTCAAACATGGCATAATCTAAATTAACGTAAAAATTAAAGTCTGGTGCCTGATAAAACGCTTCAGCGCGAAGGGCAGTGTCTTCAAAACCGCTTATTCCTGAAAATGTACTGCCTAACTGCCTGTCACCAAACCAATCATTAGTTTGTGGACGACCGCTAAAGAACTGCTTGTAGTCGAGTGATACTTGCCACAGCCAGTTTTTATAACCGCTGCCAATGCCGACGTATTGCGACAGGACGTCGAAGTTGCCAAGTCCTTCACCGCCACTTCGATTTCGAGTATTCATTCCATAGACTGCACTTAGACCATCTTTAGTTTGTGCCAAAACCTCTCGTGGATCGTCGTTTTGATAGGCCAGCCAAAACTGTTTTCTTGGCCAAGCATTGCGTGTAGTGCGCTCTTGCAAAATACGTTTTACTTCACTGTATTTGAGTGCCAACCTATTCAATGTGGTATCGTCACTTTGATTAAGTGAAACCAGTTCGTTAGCAATAACGCTATCATTTGGCGTTTTCGATAACACACGCTCAAACGCTGAAGTGGCGGTTGTAGTATCTTGTATTTCTTTCGCGGCCCAACCAATCAGCGCTTGCTCATCAAGACTCAGTCGTCTTAACTGGGAAAGTGCCTTACCTGCCTCAATGCTTTGTTTGTAACGCATTGAATCATAAAACTGCGCTTGTCGCGTTGCTAGCGCATCAGCACAGCGACGAATAAACACGTCGGTATCAATACTGCACGCTAAAGCAAAAGCGGCTTGCTTGGCGGATTCCGTTTCCTGTGCCATCAGCGCTAAATACTCACCTTCGTCATCATCTACCAAATGAAAGAGCGTTTCAGCGAATGTATAATTTTTAGCATCATATTGCTGCCACGCTTCCCCCTGGAGTACATCTTTAACGTAGTAACTGTCATCTCGCTGGAGGAAGGCTTCAAGCGCTTCAAAGTCTCGTAACGCCAGTGCCTGCTGCAATCTGATTCCCGTAACGCTATTAAGTCCTTGCTGCGCCGACTGCTCATCTATGTCTCGTACAGCCGTTTCTAATGCCAAAGAGAACTGCTGCGCCGCTATGTCGAGCATACCTTTATCTATGGCGGTCCATCCCATCAGTAAATAAAAGTCTGTTCGCTTTAACTGGTTGCTGAGTTCAACTAACGCTCTAACCTGTTGCTCTGAGGCATTGGCGCGGACCTTAGGCGTACGCTGAGCAAATTCCTCTAACGCCGAAGCCTTCGATGACGTTTTGGAAAGCGTTGGATCGCGCTTCTGGGGAACACGCTGTGGCGCGTCTGACTCTGACGGCTTTGTAGCAGCAGGCTTTAACGTACCTTTTAACCTACCGTTTATCTTGTTCAGTTCAGTTTCAATTTCTTTTGGTACTTGCCATCCAGGATAAAGTGCTTTTAACCGTCCAAATTCGTCATTGGCCTGCTTTACCTGTCGTTCATTAATATGATACCAAAGACCGGTTAAATCGGGTTGCGCCTGCGGTGCTGGCAGAAGACCTAAGTCTTTCTCTTTATAGGTCGTTTTAGTTTGCCCAACAGCCTGCGCTGGCACGAGTGAAGCGGTTACAGCGCCCAAAGCGAGCGCAAGAGCAGTTCGTTTACATATATCTTTCACGAGGCACTGTCCGCTACCGCTAGCATGGAAAGCAAAGTTAAACTTGATGAATAGTAATCCATTTTTCGATTAATAGAGGGCCATTTTGCGGCTTTCGAATTCATAATTTCATCTACTGCACGTTTTACAGAACGCATGCCGTCTGTCATTTCGTATTCAGCCGTTTGCTCGGTAAGCAGATTTACCGTTGCGGGGGTTGGTTTAAGCGCCCACCACTCATAATAAGGCGCAAGCAACCGCTCTGCTAACTCGTTATCGTCACGAACGTCTTCAGACCAAACTAATTGGAGTGGGATCCGCACGGCGTTGAAACCAAACTCTGGCGATATGACATTTTCTAACGTTAACTTACCTTTAAACTGTTCATTAACTATGTCCGCATTTTGGGGTTCTAAGCGCACCCAGTCGCTCGGTAGACGGTAAGATGAAAACTGCATATTCGAAAGAAGAGACAAGCCTGTTTCATAGAGTTTATTCCATTTCGCGGGCGTTGGTGCAAGGGACGAAAGTTCTGAAAGTGCTGGAAAAACCCAGTAAGACATGTTGAGCTGTATGCTGGTGATTTCACCTGATTTTGCACTGAATCCGTATTCTCCAGGTAAAAGCAAAACAGCCTCGCCATATTCAACTAACAAGGTGTTTTCAATCGCCTCGACAATATTTCGTGCGTCCTCTTTAAATCCGCTTACTCCCCACTTTTCACTTGCCCTTAGAAGCGCCCACGCGATCAATATATCTCCATCCGAGGCGTTGTTAGGGTCATCAATACAAGAAGACGAGCTATCTGCACAGGGTCGATAGCGCCAGCTAAAAAGCCCATCTCTGCGCATAAGCGTACTTTTAGTCCATTGCCACAGTGCATCAAAGGTCTCTTTATCATCGGCGGCAATAGCGAAAAGCATACCGTAGCCCTGCCCCTCGCTATGGGAAACGTCTCCGTTACCCGTATCGATTACGCGACCGCCATCAATAAACAGCGCTCTGTAGGCCATGAACTGAGCCTTGAACTCGCTATCGTCTTTAGTAGTACAAGACATCAGAACACAGAAAAAGCCAATGATAGACAGCGCCCTTGTTGCTTTTCTTAGCGTTACCATGAGTCTTGCACTTGCTCATTTCTACGTTTAAGCAATACGTAAATAATCATGCTGACGACAAAGACCGCAATGATAAAGCCAATTAACCAATACCAAGGGTTATTGGAAAGCCAAAGCCTTAAGTGCAGCCAGTTATCGTCAGCTTCACCCACTTCATATTTTTCACTCACTTGCATGATAAGCGATGGCGATAGCGCGTCTTTCCAGGCAAAGAAGTCTCCTGCCATTTGCCCCCACAACGACAAGCTAACCAAGTCTTCGACTCTCGCTTGAAGTAACTCTGGCGTTTGCGCTGCCATGATGAAAAGTGTATCGGTGTCTGAAGAAACGGGATGTGCTTGCGCGGTGAGTATCGCCTGCTCCCCCAAATCACTTTCCTGCACGGTGTGCCCATCAATTCGCATTTCTTTGAAAGACTTGTCATCCGTCATATTTCTTACTTGGTTATGTAGGCTATTTTGAAGTCGGTAGGACCAGCGCTTAGTGGCTTCTATTGCCGTATTGAATTGGGCTTGTTCAAAGTTTGAAAGGGTGTCTGGCGTTCCCAGAACAATGACAGAGCCTTCGGAAGAAATATCACTTCCCATTGCAATTTGAACATTAAGCAAGGGGACTTGAGCCGCCTGCGCTAACTTTGCAGATAAGGTTAACGCGGTATTCAAGAATTCGTCTGAGGGTATCGAAATGGTTGAAACAGGTGCAGATTTGAAGCGCGCAAACGGATAGGCAGTTTCAGACAGCATGGCCAAATTAGGCTGCACCGCGACATGTCCGGCACTAGGAAGCTCAATAACTGATGAGTTATCAAGCTGAAAAACCAAATGTGACCCAGGGACATCGTCGCACGCGACCCCGGCGAGCGGAGGTCTCAACGTTACTGCAAAATCCAAATTATTTACGCCACCTTTAAAGAACCGAGCAGGAATGCGTAGCTGGTAATCTCTGTACGCTTGACCATTGATGTTGTTTAACGCCAAGCCGTGCACCAACTCATCATTCACACTGATATTCATTACCGAGCCAGGTCCAAATCCTGCACCGTAACCGAAATCTAAAAGCAAACTGACCGATGCGTTTTCAGGAACATAAAAATCAGCTGGCAGCCTAAAAGAAACGCGCTTGTTAAAGTCGCCCTCATCTCTAAACTGCGTAGTTGTTACGCCAAAATCTTCAAAAGCATAATGGTTATCAGGGTTCAAGATACGGTTACGCTGCAGCGTATTTGGCTGCATTTGAGACTGAGAAAGCACCTTTACTTGCGAAATGGGGTTGATTGCATCATCCATAACCGCTAAAGCCTTTGCTGCCGCTAGCACTTCTTCTTGGGTTGTCCCGCTTACAATTAATCGATAACTAGCTGGCACAACAACCTTATTATCTTCTACGAAGGCTGGGGTGCGCTGCGCTTTTAAAAATGCGCCGTCGATATCGTTGATCACTTCATCAGGAAGCACTGGTGATAATGCTTCAACAGTGCCTACTAGCACGTGAACAGGTTGCTGTTGGTTTGTCTTGAGATACCACGCCGTGCGTTCGTAGCGTGCTACGTTCTGCTCATTCCAAAAATTACTTTCGGTTTGCTTAAGCTGCGGAAGCACGTAGCCATCGTCAAAACTGTCGTGTTGGATGATAAGCGGCTGGTACTGACTTCGAAGGGCCAGCGCCTGTGCGACAATAGGCAATGTTTGTTGCTTTATTAGCGGGTTTACTTCGCGTGGGGTATAGAGTTGAACATTGCGCTGACCGCCAATCCCAGGACTGAAGAACCCGCTCAATGCATCTAATGTGAAACGCTTCTCATTGATTGAGGTGGTTATCTTTAACGTAGAGTTATACACATTGATTTCACTCCACAACTCCGGCGCGTTACCATCTACACATTGCTCTGCGTAGTGCTGACTCACCGCAAGCGTAAGTGAGTTAAACCCCGCTCGCCAGAGAGCGTTGGGAATAGTAACCTCAGATACAAGTGAAGGCCTGTCAGGGTCAAAAGCAATCTGCCCGATAGTTGCATTGTTGAACCTGACATACAGTTGCGAACGCTTTTTAATTAACGCTTGTGAACTTACCACTTCAAGCGTTAGTAGGGCGCTATCTACCTCTGCGACTGAACTCAAAGGAATAGGAACGTCTACCGACGCGGATTTACCTTGCAGTCGGACCGTTCCCTCACCACCGTAAAAATCGGTTAGTCGGTACGAGTTGGTTTGAGCTGCTAGGGTAAATGGCATGCACAAACATAATAGTGGAATAAGGTATTTTTTTATCATTGATTTTCCTTTGCCGGCTTAACAAACAATCCAAATTTACCGACGAATTTCCCTATTAGTACAAGCATGTGCATTGAAACGGGCTTTAGCCCAACTTTTAACACATGTTTTGCGCCAAACCAGTATGAAATAGCCCTTGTTCTTCTTCGTTGAAACGACATCCAACGTAAACTATCGCAAAGTGAAAAGGCAACAACTTCGTTTTCTTGCTCTTCAGTTTGAGGGGCAAAACGCACCCTCAATATTTTCGACGAACTGTCGTAGTGCAGTACCTTAACGGGCATATGCACGTTTTTACTTAATGCGTGACTCCACGAGGTAAAGATGGCATTTTCAGGTACAAGCGCCCCCGCTCCTTTTAGTCGCAACCGCGCTCCCCCCAATGACAGGTCCACTAAATCCCCCACCCAGGCTTCGTCGTTGCTCGTTTTAATGACAACGCTATTTGTCGCTGGCAGCCGCGCTTGGCTTCTAACTTGTTTTCTCTCGAGTAAAACACTGAGTACCGACATTAATAAAATCAAGTTAAAAACATTCCATAGCATTACTACTACCGTTAATTCTCGCGTAAGTGGCTCTGTAATAAATTTATAAATCCCGCTGCCAAGCGCAAAAGTAATCACCAGTATCAACCAATAGAAAATCGTGGATAACGGCGATACGAAGGTTTTTTCTAAACTCTCTCCCTTAGGCGTGACTACAAATGAGGGGGCCTTTGGCTTCAAGAAAACTTTGATCAGAGCATTTAGCGTAAAAGCACATTGAAGTATTTCATAAAGTTCGGACACCAAAGGCCATCGGGTTCGCCCAAATAGCATCGTGGAAATCATATAAGTGGCTATAACGTGAGGCAGTGTGAAGGCAAAGATTTCTAGCATTGACGCATGATAGACCTGAAGGCCAAACACAAGATACGCTAGCGGCATTAGTAGGAAAATAATTCGAGCAAAAGGAAATAACCAAAACATGATTGAGCTCATGTAGCCAACTCGCTGATACCACTTCAAACCTTCGGCTTTATAAGGTTTTTTAAGTAGTAAAATCTGAGTCATCCCCTGCGCCCAGCGCATGCGCTGTTGAATAAATGCGTCGAAAGTTTCTGGCGCTAAACCACTTACCATGGGCCTATCGACATACACAGACTCATAACCCATTTTATGCAGGTCAAGGGCAGTTTCTGCATCTTCGGTAATGGAGTCGCCAGAAATACCGCCGACTAAATCTAGATGTTCACGACGCATTAGCGCAGCAGAACCACAAAAAAATGAGCTTCCCCAGTAATCTAAACCCTTTTGTATGGTTCCATAAAACATGTCGTTTTCTGACGGCATACGAGTGAATGCTGAGAAGTAGTTACGCTCAACGGGATCAGGGTTCGCCATAAAATGGGGCGTTTGAACAAGGAATACTTTCTCGTTTTTGAGCATCCAAGGTACGGTTCTATCTAAAAAGTCAGAGGTAGGCACATGGTCTGCGTCTAAGATAACGATTAAATCGCCAGTGGTATTTTGAATTGCGCTATTAACATTACCTGCTTTGGCGAACTCATTTTTTGCCCGCGTGTGGTAGGTGATATCCAAACGTTTGCAAAGGTCCTGAAGTCTCTCTCTTCGTTGTTTTGCCGACGCTGCTGAAGCTGGGTTTTCAGCATTAATTTTTTGGTCTGTTCCACCATCATCAAGCAGGTGAATATGAAGTTTATCCTTTGGATAATCTAGCATTTTCGCGGCTCGAATGGTTACCTCTAATATTTCATCGTCTTCGTTGTAGCTTGGGATCATGACATCTACGCTAGGCAGCGTAGATTTGTCCATGCCTTCAAGTGAAAGTAAAGGTCGACTGAGCGGAAACGCATTAACGATAGCCCCCAACACTGATGTGACGCCTGCGTATATTTCAGCGCCAAACAGCAACCAAACGGCTATCATTGAAAGAAAGTCAGAATAAGTCAGCGTATAAATACCTCGCCATAATAAGTATCTAACACTAAGGGCTATTGCTAACACCAGTGCGAACACGCGAAATAAATGCTGATATTTTTGAGTGTGCCTCGCTTCTTTGCTGCAGAGCGATATAAAAATAAGAATGACGATTGAAGAGAGAAGTTGCCCAAGTGCATCCATGGGCGCTAACAGTAACGCCCCAAGAATAAGGGACGCGACTAAAAGTACTACGATTAGCTTGGAAGTATAATGATGCCTATGTGTTTGGGAATAATCCAAGTTTGCGATCCAGTATGTGTATTTGCGTTACACTTGCATAGTTCGCCCTGTTTATTAACGTCATCTTGCCATCTGCCGTCTCTACTTCATGATTGCTTTTGTAAAACAAACTAGAGATTTGGTCTCTTCGCTTCCTATTGCTTTTCGAAATCAAAAACCATGCTGGGTAGGTGGCCACACCAAATACCGCCACAGCCACCAAGCTATAAAATGCTACAGGAGACATCGAAGGGGCTACGAACAGGGAAAATATAAAAACAGCCACACTCAATACAGTAAATATACCAGTAATTTTACGTAAACGTATAACTTTTAACAATTTGTTTTCAGCTTCCAACAGCATAATAAGTCGCTTTTTCCAAAGCGTCTCTGTCTCCAGGCTGGTTCGAGCTTCAACTAGACGCGGCTTATCATTTGCCGGCGCGGCGTTTCGGAAAAATTGGGCTTGCTCATACACATTAACCGCCGCACCATTATTAATGGCACGTTGAAATGACTGTTCAAGCAAATCAGAGCGTTCAATTTCATTAGAGTTATCAATTGAGTTCATCGCGTATACTCCCCTCACTACTACATACAGAGTCTACTTCCGCTCATCTCAAGGAAAAATTACTGAAACTATACTCACTGATAAATAATGATACGCTTACATACCTAATTTTAAATTGAACTTTAGCCCATTGCACTTTGGTATACGGTACTTTGGTATATGCCTAAAAAGGCAGGGGGAACGCCATTTTCGCGCTCAATATTTATGGCTTTCGCAGTTTGCTTACAATGCTTATTAAGTTACTCACGTTAAACATTGTACCGAAAATACTGCCAACAGAAATGGCATAAATTAGCCCTAGGGTTTCGGCAACAAGGAACACTTTTCTAATGGTATGGGTATTTCTAATGACAAGGGAACCAACGGTGAAAATAAGCGACGACGTATAAGCAACAAATATTATCCAGTTGTGGTTGAGCACGAACCATTCATAGGCCAAGAACCCCATATTTATTGCGATAAATAAAAACAGGATAACGTTACTTCTATGCTTAATAGCAATAAAGTTACGCACGCTCGCGAGTAGAGTACCAACCCCTGCTGCCATTGCATCAAGCATAAAAAAATGTGCACTCAACGCCGCCAATGCAAAAGCCGAGATAAGTAAGTATTTGTCCACGTTTGTTTGACGATAGCCTATGAAGTTCAGAACTACAGCAATCGCACCAAAAGCTTCCGCGACAATATTCATTGAGTCTATATTCCTGTGCTAATGCTCATTAAAATTTCAAATAGAAAGGCTCACAAAGCGCTTTATATTCATCCGTGTAATCGCCCTTTTCATTCCTTATCGTCAGTATATTTTTACTAACTATAGTGTTTTGTTCCTGCGTGTTCTTATAGCCATGCAATGAGGACGCGAGAGAAGATTTAATAAAATGAAAGGCGCAAAGATAAGGCGGCTTGGTTTTTGAATGTTTTATGTAAAGAATTCTCTGCAACTGGAGACCGTAAGTTTCTGCTACTTGCACTATGTCGGCGTCTAAAGTTGAAGGGTATAAACAATACATGCTAGCTCCTTCATTTAAGACCGCATTACTTACGCTGAAAAGTGTATCAGGGCGAAGGACTGATGTTTGCCTTGCCACATTTCGAGCTTTGCCTTGAGTTTTATAAGCGTTTGTATTTTTGAGCGCTTCATCAAAGTATGGAGGATTTGAAACGACTAAATCATAAAGGCAAGGCGGCTCAAATTGACAGATATCACAATGGTGAACAGAAAGCTGACGAGACCACTTAGCATTATCAAAATTAGAAGCCGCTTGCATTGCAGCGTTATCGTCTATCTCTATGGCGTCGATTTTCGATGAAGGTAAGGCTTTTTGCGCCATCATTAGCGCCAGAATGCCGGTGCCAGTTCCAACGTCTAAAATGCGTGCTGCTGAACCAACGTTTACCCAACTCCCTAAAATTAGGCTATCTGTATTCACTTTCATTGCGCAGCGGTCTTGGGCCACTGTAAATTGTTTGCAGCGAAACATAGAGGGGGTAAGGTACCTTAACGTTTGAACGCCGCGCATTTTATATCAAGTTCTAAAACGCTTCACGTTAAGGTTATGATAATTCACTACCAACGCTGCAGCGACATCATGTTTCTTGCTACATCGATAGCGTGAACCGGTCGATATTTTTTCAATGGTCCTTTCATCAGGCTTTGCCAGATAGGTGCGGTTTTTTGTGCTAGATCTTCTAACGTACGTGACTCATCTCTGTCACCAAGCAACAGGGATGGTTTTACCGCCGCAGCATTAGGCAGTTGTGGCATACGCATAATTGCATTTTCTAACTCACCTTTTACCTTCAAATAGAAGTTACTGCTTTTCGCATCGGCACCTACCGAAGATATCCAGACAAAGCTGTCCGCTCGTTGGGCACGGGTGAGCTGGGCTGCTACGTGGACGTATTCGAAATCGACGCGGCGAAATGCCTGTTTAGAGCCAGCCTTTTTAAGCGTTGTACCTAAACAGCAATACACGTGGTTTACGCTGAAATAGCCTTGATAATCTTGAAAGTAGTCAAAGTCGATAACCACAGGTTTTAATTTATTATGAGGGTCTTTAAACATACTCGAAGAAAGAGGCTTTCTAACTAAACAAGTGACTTCACTGTAACGCCTGTCCTGTAACAGCATATTTACAAGCGTTCGTCCTACTAAACCTGTCGCTCCTAGCACCATTGCGGATTTCATACGTCGCACCTTGTATCATAAATTGATATAACTACAATCAAACCTTCGACAGTCAAATATGCAGATAAAAATGAAAAAAGCCCTTTTAATTGGAGCCGCTATGCTCTCTACTGCTTTAAACGCTGAAACGCTCACAATTGAGCGTATTTTCTCCTCACCTTCACTGGATGGCAACGCCCCCCGTTCATTAAAAGTATCACCTGACGGTCAACGCGTTACATTTCTTAAAGGTAAACAAACTGACTACGAACGCTTAGATCTATGGGAATACCATATTGAAAGCGGTCAAACCCGCATGTTGTTCGATTCAAACGACCTTCAAAGCGGCGAAGAAGTGCTTTCTGATGAAGAAAAAGCGCGTCGCGAGCGTATGCGCTTATCAGGCAGCGGTATTGTTAGCTACCAATGGTCAGACGATGGTAAAGCGTTGTTATTCCCGCTAGGCGGCGACGTGTTTTATCACAAACTCGGTGAAAAAGGTGCCAAGCAGCTGCTTAATACAGACGCCTTTGAAACTGATATTAAATTGTCACCGAAAGGCAACTACATCTCGTTTATTCGCGACCAGAACCTTTATGTGAAACACATTGAATCGGGTAAAGAAACCGCCATTACCAAAGAAGGTGGCGGCAACATCAAGTTTGGTATGGCGGAGTTTGTGGCGCAAGAAGAAATGGGCCGCATGACTGGATATTGGTGGTCGCCTGATGAAACAAAGATTGCGTTTACAAAAGTGGATGAAAGCCCGGTAGATGTGATCACCCGCTCTGAAATTTATGCTGACGATATCAAACTTATCGAACAAAAATATCCCAAGGCGGGCACGCCGAACGTGTTGGTGGAACTTGGTATTCAAGACATCAGTTCTGGCGACCGCACATGGGTTGACTTAGGTGAAGATAAAGACATTTATTTTGCCCGTGGCAAGTGGATGCCAAACAGCACTACCTTTACCTACCAATGGCAAACACGGGATCAGCAAACATTAGAACTTCGCGCCTTCGATCTTAATAATAAAAAAGAAAACGTATTGCTTACAGAAACAAGCGATACCTGGGTGAACCTGCATGACGATCTTTATTTCTTGAAAGAAAAAGGCCAGTTTATCTGGGCGTCTGAGCGCGATGGCTTTAAACACCTTTACCTTTTCAACAATAACGGCAAGCTCGTTAAGCAATTAACCAAAGGTGACTGGGTAGTCGACAGTGTTGAAGCCATCGACACGGCAAACAACCTCCTGTACTTCTCTGGGCGCAAAGACACGCCGCTAGAAAGCCATGTATATAGTGTATCGCTAGATGGCGGTGATATAACTCGCGTGACTGAGCTTGGCGCATATCACAGCGCTGCGTTTAGCAAAGATGCCTCAATCTTTATCGATCATTTCTCAACCGTCAACTCACCTGCCCAGGTTAGCCTAAATAGTGCCACCGGTAAGCGAATTACCTGGCTTGAAGAAAACAAGGTTGAAGAAGGCCACCCCCTACACGCCTTTATGGATAGCTGGACAGCCCCTGAGTTTGGTGACATCACCACAAAAGATGGCGCAACCCTTAAATACCGTATTTATACACCTGATAGTGCCAAGCAAAACCCTGAGCAAAAACACCCTGTTATTGTTTACCTTTACGGCGGCCCTCACGCACAAGTTGTGACTAACAGCTGGGCTGGCAACCGTGGCTTGCTATTCCAACATTGGGTTGACCAGGGCTACGTGGTATTCACGTTAGATAACCGTGGCTCTAACTATCGCGGTAAAGGCTTTGAAGATCCTATTTACAAAAAAATGGGCTTTATTGAGGTTGAAGACCAAGTGGCAGGCGTAGAGTTCTTGCGTACCCTTCCCTTTGTTGATGCGAAGCGCATTGGCGTACACGGCCACAGCTACGGTGGTTACATGACCCTAATGACTATGTTCAAAGCCGGCGATTACTTCGCGGCCGGTGTATCAGGCGCACCAGTCACCGATTGGCGCTTGTACGACACCCACTATACAGAGCGCTACATGGGTAATCCCAATAGGGATGACGATGCTTATACGGCGTCTTCAGTATTCCCTTACGCAAAAGATCTTAAAGGCGACCTTTTGATTTACCACGGCATGGCGGATGACAACGTACTGTTCACCCACTCGACTATGCTGTACAAGCACCTTCAAGACTTGGCGATTCCGTTTGAGACTATGGATTACCCTGGCAAGAAGCACAGTATCCGTGGCAAGCAAACGGGCATTCACTTATACAAAACCATAACCAATTTTTTCAATAGAACATTGAAGCAACTATAAATTACTGAAATATAAGGGTATAAAGATAATTTATCTTTATACCCTTTTTTTTGGTTATTAAACTTTATAATAATTTTTTGCTACAAGGTTTGTTTAATTTTTTTTCATAGTGTAGGTTCAAAAGCGAGCATATTGCTTACCCACCACAAAAAATAATCAAAAAAGTGGGATTAAACAACAGGTGAAACAGAGTGGTACCTATGAAAAATAATAAATTTACCCCTTCTTTAATCGCGGCTGGCTTAGCACTTTCAAGCTTTGGCGCATTAGCAGACAACGACCGTTACATCATTCAGGTAGACAACAACGCAAAAGGCATTGTCAAAGCACTGGCAAAACAATCTGGGGCAGAAATTCACGTTGATGCCGATGGCTTTATCGCTGCGACGTTCAGCGGTAAATCTTTGAGTGACGTGAAAGGCTTACTTAACAACCCACACGTTAAATTAGTTGAAGCTGACCTAAAACGCGTCCCAATGGCATTATTTAACGATGACGCTGGGGACCCGACACAAACTCAATTAACGCCATATGCTGTTTATCAATCGCAGGCTGATCAAGTTGCATTTGATAGCAACGCAGGCATGAAAGTGTGTGTTATTGACTCAGGGCTAGATTCATCGAATGCTGATTTCAACTGGTCTGCAATTACCGGTGATAATGATGTTGGCACTGGTAATTGGTTTGAAAATGGTGGTCCTCACGGCACACACGTAGCCGGTACCATCGGCGCGGCTGATAACGGCTTTGGTGTAGTGGGTATGGCACCTGGTGTTGATATGCACATCATCAAGGTGTTTAACGCTTCTGGCTGGGGCTATTCATCAGATTTAGCACAAGCAGCACAGCTTTGTTCTCAGGCTGGTGCTAACATCATAAACATGAGCCTTGGTGGCGGTGGCGCAAACTCTACAGAAGAAAATGCGTTTAAAGACTTTGTTGCAGCGGGCGGCTTAGTTGTGGCTGCTGCGGGCAATGACGGCAATAGCGTTCGTTCTTATCCTGCGGGCTACTCGTCAGTGATGATGATTGGCGCAAACGATGCCGATAACAATATTGCCGACTTTTCTCAATATCCATCGTGTAGCTCGGGCCGCGGTAAGCGCGTTACTACCGACGAAACTATCTGTGTTGAGGTAACCGCAGGAGGCGTAGACACCCTTTCAACCTATCCTGCAGGCGGTGCATCTCTATCTGCAATGAGCGCTGACGGTGTTGGCTTTGCATCATCAGCGATGGAAAACACAGGCTCGGTATCAGCGGCGACTTACTTCCTAGGCTTAGGTGATGCGGTAGATGCTGGCGCAGCGGGCAAAGTTTGTGTTATTGACCGCGGTAGCGTGTCTTTCTACGACAAAGTGAACAATTGTGAACTATCTGGTGGTGTAGGTGCCGTTATTATCAACAACGAACCTGGCATGCTTTACGGCACACTAGGTGATACTAACAATACCTCAATCCCTGCTGTAGGAGCAGCGTTCGAAGATAGAAGCGCATTAGTTGCAGCATCTACTATCGACATTTCAATTGGCGCAAGTGACTACGGCTACATGAGCGGAACTTCAATGGCGACACCTGCTGTTGCAGGTATTGCTGCGCTGGTATGGTCAAATCACCCAACGTGTACAGGTGAAGAGATCCGTAGCGCGCTTAAAGCGACTGCAATGGACGCAGGCGCCGCAGGAAAAGACGACTTCTTTGGCTATGGTATCGCTCAAGCGGCCGATATGAATGCTTACCTTACGCAAAATGGCTGCGCTGGCGGCAACGGCGGTGGTGACAATGGTGGTGGTGATAATGGCGGCGGTGATACAGGCGGCACGGGTGATTTAACGCTTACAGCGACTGGTTACAAAGCTAAGGGCGCACAGTTTGTGGATCTTTCTTGGACTGATGCTACGTCGTCAAATGTTGATGTATATCGCAACGGAAGTGTTATTGCTACCACAGCAAACGACGGCGCGTATACCGATGCTCTTAGCTCAAAAGGCGGTGGCAGTTACAGTTACCAAGTGTGTGAAGCAGGCACAACCACCTGTTCAGCAAGTGTTAGCGTGGTTTTCTAAGCCTTTTATAGATTATGTTTCTGCCATGAAATTGCAATTATTTGCAAACCCTTGTTGAAACTAAATCTTAAAGAAAGAAACTAAAAAAGCGGGCAGTTTATTACACTGCCCGCTTTCTTTTTATTAGCCATAAATTAGCTTAGCAATAGTGCCTAGCTAAACATCTGGGTTGCTAGGTTTTGCTGTACCGCCTGCGCAGACGACGCACTCAGCTCAATCTCAATAGGATCGGCTTTACCCGACAACCAAATTTTAAGCTCAGCGTCGGTGTCAAAATGTCCTGCCGTCTCAACGATGAACTGCGTAATCGATTTGTAAGGAATAGAGTGATAGTTCACTTTGCGCCCAGTAAGCCCTTGCTTATCAATAAGAATTAAACGCTTGTTCGTGAATACACTTAAATCGCGCACTAATTTAAACGCAGAGGTCACGGTCTCATTAGCCGCGAGTATGGGCGTCAGCTCCTCTTGCACATCTGAAGCACTCGTCTCGCTTGCGTTACCCATAATGGTATCAAATAAACCCATAAGTATTTCCTTTTAGGCAGAGGCAAGTTTTACTCGCCATTGAACTCTATGCGCCAGCGGTTTGGGTTTATCTAGAGCAAAGCCTTGACCGTAGTCGACTTTAAGCTCTCTAAGCACTTCTGCGGTAGCATTGTCTACCACAAACTCAGCTACCGTTTGTTTACCCATACTGTGCGCAATATTATTAATCGCAGTAACTGTAGCATGATCAATTGGATCGTGAACAATGTTTCGCACAAAGGAACCGTCTATCTTCACGTAGTCTACGTCAAGGTGCTTAAGGTAAGTAAACGACGACATACCTGCACCAAAATCATCTAAGGCAAAGCGACAACCTAAATCGCGCAGCGTGGATATAAAGTGTTTAGCAGCACTTAAATTAGTTACCGCCGTTGTCTCTGTTATTTCAAAGCAAATCTTCTCTGCAGGTACCGACGTGCTTTGCATTCTTTGCGTAATTTTATGAAGAGCCATCTCATCACCTAGCGTTATGCCCGATAAGTTAATGGCCACTTTGCCAACGTTATCAATATGCGCTGGGTTGCTTTCAAGGGTTTTAAGGGTGTTATCCACTACCCACAAATCCACTTTATTCATTAAACCGTGGCGCTCAGCTAACGGGATAAATAATCCCGGGCTGATAAGACCGCCCTCTCTAGCGTTTAGACGAAGCAATATTTCATAATGTTGAAGGTGTCCCGCTTTATCTTCATTAGGCACATTAAGCGGCATGATAGCTTGGCTATACAATTCAAAGCCATCGTTTTGCAGCGCGTGGTGTAAGGCATGCAGTACTTGATTTTCGCTATCGTCGATAGCCATTTGGGAATCATTGTCATGAAAAACAAAGTAACGATTTCGCCCCAGATTCTTAGCTTTGTAGCAGGCGTTGTCGGCTGCTTTAATTAAGGCTTCTGCACTTTGTGTACTTTCGTTTATTTCTATTACGCCAATACTTGCACCGACGAAGAAGAGTTTATCATCGTATACAAAACGGTAATTGGAGATAGCCAACAATAGTTTGTCTAGACGCTTGGTCACCTCGTCTAAACTTTGATGACGAAATATAATACAGAACTCATCTCCACCTATTCGCGCTAACAAGTCTTGCCCGTTTACATATTGCCTGAATATGGTAGATATCTCTTTCAATAGCTTGTCGCCCGCGGGGTGACCGCAGCTATCGTTGACCAATTTAAAACGGTCCATGTCGATAAAGCACATCACGCTTTGTTTGTTCTGAGTACGAGGCATGTTTAGAAAGGTCACTTCATTGTAACCCGCGCGGCTTAACATCCTGTAATCTGTTAGCGCGGCGTGATTAACGTTTTTGCTACCCGCGTTTTGCTTACTTTCCCGATGGGTGTCGTCAAGGATCTCTCTTAACTTTTCATCAAAAGCATAACGGTTGAAAAGACCTGTCAACTGATCATGATTTGCTTGAAAGTGGACTTCTTCCTGAAGCGCTAACTCCTTGGTTACATCTCGCGCTATACCTTCAACCGCCACCAACATGCCTGCTTCATTGAGTATTGGCGTGTCAGAGAACTCCAGCGCCACCGTCTCTCCCACTTTGCTTTGATAATGTACAATATAAGGTTCAGGCTTCTCGCCACGAGCAATGGTTTGACGTATCTCAAAAGTCTCATCTGGTATCTGGCGTACATAGCGTGATTCATTCACGCAGAAATCATCCGCAGAAAAGCCAAGAATCTTTCCTATACCAGCACTCGCGTAGATAAAATTGTGCTCTACGGTTTTGGTATAAACAAAATGTCTATGCATTCCATCAACTAAGCGACGGTATTTTTCCTCGCTGCGTTTAAGATCATTTTGGACACGAAAGCGCTCGGTAACATCCCTTATTGTTAAAGCGATATTCTCCCCCGCTTTTACCACCTGAACTTTTATCCATTCTGGGCTGACTTCGTCACTTTCAATGGCAATATGGGCTTCATAAGGCACACCATCTTTATATACGTTTTGCGCATTGTTGTATTCGTTGCTTAATCCTAAATATCGCATTTGCTCTGACAGTGTCATAGAGCGCAGCACATCACACGCCCCGCGAAAGAGATAGCGGGTATATGAATTGGCTTCGACAAGTGAAAAGTCGTCTTCTATGGGCTGGTATATGAGCAGTGCATCAAGAGAGGCTTCGCTTGCGGTTAGGTAACGCTGCTGACTGAGCGATAAACTAACCGCCCCCTTCAACTGTTTGTACAGTACATAGCTGACCAGCGCTGACATAAGCAAACCCGTTAGTATGATGAGGAGCCCTGCGTTGTAAGGGCTTAGCTGTGACTGCATAGAAAGATAAAAGTCTCTTTCTAAAAAAGTAAAGGGAGCCAAAGAAACAACCGTGCCGTCGTCAGCAAATTCGCCGCTTTGAAATAGTGTGGCGTCGTCAGAATGAATTTGGAAATTAAACTGAGGGCCGACTAATTCACCCAGCATTACCTCTAATATGGTTTGAACATCAAAACCCGCTATTAAATAGCCGTGCGCTGGCTCTTGTGGGCTAATGGCTCTGCCTACCACGATAAAATGATGTTCAGCTTCTTGAGAATAAAGCAGTGTACTCTCTAAATCTTCAGACAGGCTGGAGACGTTCAATCCTAGCGCCTCCATTGGCTTCCCAATAAGCGTATTGTCAATGCGCGTCTTGATACCAGTATTGGGCGCTGTTACCCAAGCGATTTTTCCACTCGCATCAACAAACACTAACGAAGAAAAGCCCTGCTGCATTCCCATTAAAGATAGGGCTTGAGCATTAAACCAGTCCACTTGGTTTGGCTCAAAGGTAGGCCAGTTTTGCATAAGATTATACAGCGCCTTAATGCGTTCACTTGAAAACACTTCAAGGCTGATTTTTACTTGTTCGGCAACCGACTGGGCTTTAGAGACTCGGGCTGCACGTTCGTCGTTTTGAATAAAGGCGCCTGTGGATATGAAGATTAAAGAAAGAAGCAGAAATAACACCGCAGGCAGGGCGTAAATGCGATGGTTTATTTTGCTCAACATGTATCTATCTCCGAAAACTACACGCTGTATACTAAAGTAGAATTATGAAATAAATATGAATTGCCTTATACACGATGCGGTGAGGATACTGGCATAAGAGAAAAGTATCTGGCACTGTATAATACTAGTCCGCATAGATAATTACCCACTCAGCGAGAGTTAAAATAAACCCTGACAGAGACTTAAAGTAGCTTTTGCAATTTTGGCATAAATGCTAAAACCTTGTATGCATTGAAAAATAAAGAATAAAAGAGCATTCAGAAAATGAGAACACCTCCCAGCTTTGACAGTATTAAGCTTGCTTACGAGCGTATAAAACATAACGTAAAGAAAACTCCTATCGTGGAATCTTCGTTACTTAACCAATGGATGGGCAATCGTATTCTATTTAAAGCGGAATGTTTGCAAACCATCGGAGCGTTCAAAATTCGTGGTGCAATGAATTTTTTGGCCCGTTTAAAAGATGAAGGCCGTTTACCGAAGCATGTGGTTGCAAATAGTTCTGGGAATCATGCGCAGGCGGTAGCCTATGCAGCCGCTCACTTCGGTGTTAGAGCGACAATTTTTGCAAGCGAAACGATATCTCCTATTAAAGCCGCGGCCACACAAAGCTATGGTGCTGAATTGAAGCTATTTTCCACCCGCCTAGAAGCCGACACTGCGGTGAAAGAAGCATCGAAAGCGCCAGATACTGTCTGGATCCCCCCGTTCAATCACGAGGATATTGTGGCCGGGCAAGGCACCGTGGCGCTTGAGGCACTTAATGAGGTTGGTAAGGTAGATGCCGTCTTTGCGCCATGCGGCGGTGGCGGATTATTGTCGGGTACACTGTTGGCGACTCGCGCGCTGCAACCAGACGCCTTGGTCATTGGGGCTGAGCCGGCTGAAGCCAATGATGCATCAATGTCGCTTCAGGCCGGGGAAATTGTTGCTTTAGATCATGCACCAGACACCTTGGCAGATGGCGCCGCTACGCCTTCTGTGGGTGACGTTACTTTCCCGCTTCTCCAAGAACTTGACGATTTTTACGAAGTTGATGAGCTACAAATTGCTTACTGGACTCAATGGCTTCATCATTTACTGAAACTTCACATTGAGCCAACTTGTGCCATGACTATGGCTGCGGTTGCAGCATGGGCAGCAAACACGCCTTCTGGTCAAACTGCGTTGGTGATATTAAGCGGCGGAAACATTAGCCAGTCGAGCATGGCAAAAATATGGGAACGTGACTTTTTATTACAGCCCCCTATTCTCGATTTCAGCGACGCCGACGAGCTTGCAGAAACGAGCGAGGCGGAAGCGTAAAAAACTCAAAGTATAACGATACAAGTTACGCAGAATAACAATCTTAGAATAATTAAATGAAGGCAGAAAACTCCATGAACTCTACTTTACGTAAATCAAAAATGAGAAAACCATTAAGACTTGGCGCCATAAGCTCTGCATTATTCACTGCACTGTCTTTTGCAGCCATAGGAAGCGCTAGCGCGGCTACTCTCGTTGAAAATGTTAAAGGGTATACGCTTAATGAGGCTGGCGAACTTATTTCGTTCAAAAACCTTGTAATGGATGAGGGTAAAGTGGTCGCCCTGGACGTAAATAAAACAGCGCCTGATATTAAAGCTAGCATCGACGAGACTATTAATGGCGCTGGCAAAGTGATGCTGCCAGGGCTTATTGATGCTCACGGTCATTTGCTTGGCTTAGGAGCAAACTTACTAGAAGTAGACTTGCGTGAAAGTAAAAGTGCACAAGACGCAGCCAAAGCGGTTGCCGAATACGCCTTTGCAAATAAACAGCAAACTTGGATTACCGGACGTGGCTGGAATCAAGAATTATGGTCTGACAGGGCCTTTCCAACCGCTACAGATTTAGACAAGGTTGTGTCTGACAGGCCGGTATTCCTTACTCGGGTCGATGGCCATGCAGCCTGGGTGAATACTAAAGCCATGGAGCTAGCTGGTATCACTAAAGACACCAAATCCCCCGTTGGCGGCGAAATAATAAAAGACGCAAACGGCAACCCTACCGGCGTGTTCATTGACAACGCATCACTACTCATTGAAGAACATTTACCTAAAGCCAGCAATGCAATATATGAACAGCAACTCAATGCTGCAGGTGAGCACTTACTAGCAAATGGTATCACGTCAATGCACGATGCCGGCGTGAGCAGAGATGTTTACGATTTCTATTTGAAAGAGGCCGTGGAAGGTGATTTACCGGTGCGTATTTACGCTATGGTAAGCGCTACTGACCCTGAACTTTCAACGATGTTGGGTAATGGACCAATACGCGATGAAGACGATTTTCTGTACATTCGTTCGGTAAAAGCTTATGGCGATGGCGCACTAGGTAGCCGAGGCGCCGCATTGCTAGAACCCTACTCAGATGCGCCTCATCAACATGGCCTATTGCTGACACAACCGGAGGACATGACAGAGCTTTTCACTACCGTTATCGGCGCAGGCTTTCAGCTTAACTACCACGCCATTGGCGACAAAGCTAACCATGTTGCGTTGAATGAATTTGAGGCCACTTTTGAAAACATCGGCGGCAGCGAATTGCGCAATCGTATTGAGCACGCTCAAGTCATCGCTCCAGACGATTTAGCGCGCTTTGCATCGTTAAAAGTACTTCCCTCCATGCAACCTACTCACGCTACCAGCGATAAAAACATGGCTGAGGATCGCATTGGTAAAGACCGTATGAAAGGGGCTTACGCGTGGAAGACGCTTTTAGATTCTGGTATCGCATTGCCCTTAGGGTCTGACTTTCCGGTTGAATTAGCCAACCCGTTTTACGGTCTTCACGCGGCGGTTACCCGTCAAGACAGAAATAACCAGCCGGTAAAGGGGTGGTACGCCCATGAAGCATTAACTGTTAAACAAGCATTTAAAGGTTTTACGCTCGATGCGGCCTACTCGGGGCATATGGAGGATTCGTTAGGTACGTTAACGCCAGGCAAATGGGCAGACTTTATCCTAGTTGATCAAGATATTTTCACTATTGATGCCAAGGACATTTGGAAAACAGAAGTACACGCAACCTATGTGGCGGGTGAACAAATGTTTTCCAAGCAAGCACCGAAACAATAGCGTTGATTAAAGAGAAGCTAAGCATTAATAATGAGTAGTTCAAATAAAGGGCTTTTAACCAAAGGCATCGGCAGTATTGGCGCTGCCCTTTTGGTATTAAACGGGCTAATTGGGGCAGGTATTTTTGCGCTGCCCGCCAAAATGGCCGCAGAGCTCGGTGCCTTTAGCCCTTATATCTTTTTGATCTTTGGCGCGCTCATGCTTGCCATTGTGTGGTGCTTTGGGCAGTTGGCAGCCCTGTACCAGGAAACCGGTGGGCCTGTAGTATATGCGCGCAAAGGGTTTGGCGACGCCGCTGCGTTTCAAACCGGCTTTGTTTACTACCTCGCTCGCGCCACCGCTATAGCCGCTAATATGCATGTTTTATTGCTGTACGCAGGCTATATATGGCCGGAAATTAATACAGGGTCAGGTAAGTCATTTGCGATTATTGTACTGACAACAGCATTGATTCTCGTGAATATTGTCGGACTTAAAGCCGCCATGCGATCACTCGATACTATCTCGGTGCTTAAGCTGTTGCCCTTCGTGGCATTGATTATAGCGGGCTATTGGCAGCTAGACTTTTCTACTGCATTAACCAGCTCTGCTGCTCCAGTTATTCCAGCATTTGATACCATATCAGCCGGCGCCCTACTTACGCTTTATGCCTTTATTGGTTTTGAAACTGTGGTGGTGACAAGTGGCGAAACCAATTCACCGAAAAAAACAATACCTCGCGCGTTAATGCTTACTGTTTCAGGCATTGCCATATTTTATTTTTGCGTGCAGTGGCTTTATTGGCATACCGTCGGGCCGGAGAAGCCCGATAGCGCACCGCTTATCGCACTCGCCAATATGATATTCGGCGAAACCGGGGCGCTTGTTATGACCCTAACCGCTGTAGTCTCGGTTGCCGGAAACTTGCTGGCAAATATGATTTCCACATCCCGCCTTACCTATTCTATGGCGCAGCAGTCACTCATTCCTGGAAAGCTAGGTAATACACTGGGAAGGGTTCACAACAAGTTTGCAACGCCTTATTTGTCCATATTAGTACTTGGTCTTTTTGCTGGTGCTATGGCGCTTAGCGGCAGCTTTGTGTGGCTGGCTATTTCCAGTGTGCTTGCTCGACTTGTGGTTTATGCCATGTGTGTGGTCGTGCTGATAAAAGCGCAGCAGGCTTCTTTGCGTGGCGCGTCTGAGCAGAATACTCCTTTTCAACGCGCTGCAGGCTCAAAAGTCAGTCCTACAAACTTGTTAAAGCGTTTGATACCCTTTGTCGCATTTGCGGTTTGCGCATGGTCTATTGCACAGTCGTCAACCAACGCATGGTTGTTTTTACTCGGCGAATTAGCCGTTGGCGCACTGCTCTATTTTGCGCTTTTCCATTTCACTCCAAGCAACAAAGTATCAAAAGGTTAAACAGTGGAAATTCAAGTTATACCGGTTACGCCCTTTGCCCAAAACTGCTCGTTAATTTGGGACTCATCCACTAACAAAGGCGCGTTTGTCGACCCAGGCGGCGACATTGAAAAGCTTATTGAAGCTGCGACAAATAAGGGCGTGAGTATTGAAAAAATAATTCTCACTCATGGACACTTAGATCACGTTGGCGGCACTGTCGCCATCGCAGAACATTATGGTGTACCCATTGTTGGGCCTCACATTGGCGATAAATTCTGGTTAGATGCACTTATGCAGCAAAGCCAGATGTTTGGCTTTCCACCCGCTCAGCCCTTTGCACCTAACGAGTGGTTAAACGACAACGACACGATATCGGTAGGAAATTTGACTCTTGAGGTGCTGCATTGCCCGGGCCATACGCCAGGACATGTGGTGTTGGTAGAGCGATCAAGCAATCGCGTTATCGTGGGTGATGTAATTTTTGCGGGCTCAATCGGCAGAACCGATTTTCCACAAGGTAATCATCAGCAACTTATCGACTCTATCAAGCAAAAAATTATGGTATTGCCCGATGATATGACGATTTACCCGGGCCACGGACCAACCACTACCGTTGCGACTGAAAAGGCCTCGAATCCTTATGTGTCTGGCAGGTTTGGGTAGCCTAAGTACTAATAAAATGAAAAAGGCGAGGCGTTTAACTGCAGCGTCCTCGCCTTTTCGGTATTTCGTCGCTAGCAGCCTTCGTTAACCACAGGTGTCAACTCAAATTACGCTAGCTCAACCGCTTATTCGTAAGCACCACTTGCGTAGTGTAATTCATAGCTGTGGCTATAAATTTCAAGAATGTTGCCAAACGGGTCTTCCATGTAAATCATGCGGTAGGGCTTTTCACCGGGATAATAGTAACGCGGCGCCTTCATACGCTTCTTGCCACCAGCGGCAACAATCTTTTCGGCCAAGCCTTCTACATCTGGGTCTTGAACACAGAAATGGAAGATACCGGTTTTCCAATATTCAAAGTTGTTATCTGGGTTCTCTTGGTTGCTAAACTCGAAGATTTCAACGCCAACACGATCACCTGTTGAAAGATGCGCAATGCGGAATTTTCCCCAACCTGCGCCAAATACGTCAGTACACATTTCACCAATGGCCGAATCATCTTCAACAATCTCGGTGGGCTTCATGATGAGGTACCAGCCAAGTACTTCGGTGTAAAACTTTACGGCAGCTTCTAAGTCAGGTACTGAAATACCAATATGAGAAAACGTACGTGGATACGGTGTTTTTACTGATTCAGTCATCACTTACTCCTCTGTAGTGCAAGTTAACAAAATGGCTTAAGCGGCCGCCTTCTTGGCTGTTTGGGTGCCCAAATCAAAGCAAGACCAATGCAGGCTCAAATACGCGTTTGATATAGACGTTGTTACAAACCTTCTCGCTAGAAGACCATCTCGAACACCGCTTAAGTGAACGTGCATACATAGTAGCTAGACAAAGAAAAAACATGAAATTATGATATTTTCTAAATATGATAATTTAAAATTATACCTCAATGATAAATCCTATTTGGCTAGACACCTTCGTCACTTTAGTAGAAACGGGGAACTTTACTCGCACTGCAGAGCAACGCTTTATGACTCAGCCGGGAGTAAGTCAGCACCTTAAAAAACTTGAAGAGGTATGCCAGTGTGAATTAGTAGTCCGCTTAGGAAAAGGGATTCAGCTTACTGAACAGGGCCAGCGTGTTTACCACTACGCCAAAGAGCAGCAGTTAAAAGAACAAAATTTTATTGCCAGCTTAAAGTTTGACGCCCCTTTTGAAGGTAAGTGCGTTGTGGCCTGCTCAGGTGCAATTGCTCAGCGTATTTACCCCGCTCTTTTGGTACTGCAAAAACAGCATAGCGGGCTTAACATTCATGTGGAAGTCGCGCCTCGCCGCACAATTTTATCAGGCATATCGAACAATACGCTTGAACTTGGTATTGTGACAAACCAGCCAGAGAGCGAGGATATACATAGCGAATACTTAGGCGAGGAAGCATTAGGGATTATACTACCCCGTAGCTTATCGAGTGCGCTTGAAGAAAAGTCTTCAAACTCATCTAAAAACGAGCAACGCGCTACTCCGCTTGCTAATGCTAAGACACAACGCTTATCTAGAGATGGAAACCTTGAACTAAATGATACGAGCGCTTTAAAAGACATTATCAACACTTTAGGGCTAATCAATCACCCCGATGCGATACATTACTTACAGCGCTACTTTAATGATTGCGGAGAACCTGAATTAGCTAACGTTAACCCGAATAAGCTGCCTCATGCCGGCTACATTAACCAGCTTTCGCAAATTCTGCTGCCGGTAAGCGAAGGACTGGGTTTCACCGTGCTCCCCACCAGCACGCTAGACTTTGTTAGCTTTGCAAACAAACTCACTGTATACAACGGAACAAACGACGTAACCGAACCTCTTTACAGCGTTCAAACCGCACACAGCGAACTGCCCGCCCGCTACCAAGTAATAAAACGAGCCATCAAACAAGTATTGGGGTGAAGCCTGGGGGTCAGAGTACATTATTAAGTTGGATTGCCAACCAAGCACCAAGCTTTTTGATAGTGGAGCCATGAAAGTTACTCTGACCCCACAATTCGTAATTAGTCGTGAAGCGACGGATCGGGCGCTACCATTTCTGCTTCTCTTTTATGTTCAGGCACATCCACTTTACCCGAGGCAATGACTTCCCCCTCCTGCCATAGCTTCCACTCGCCCCGTTCGTAAATATCCCACTGCTCGTCATTCGTTAGTGGTTCGGTAGCAATAATACTTACCACATCCTTTGGCGTGGTTTCTGCTGCAAAATCAATTTCCACCTCAACATCGCTTAAACAAGCGGGCCCAAACGGTGCTCTTCGGGTAATGCTAGCTAACTTTGTACTACAGAAGGTAAATAGCCAGTCGCCGTTACTCAGTAAGCAATTAAATACTCCTTGCTGAGCATACTCCTTTGAAAGCGCCACCAGCGTTTCAGCTAACTGCTCTGGCATAGCGTCTCGGGGGAGGTTTTGCCTGACGTTATTCATAATATCGCAGAAAAGCTCTTCGCTATCGGTATCCCCAACTGCTTCGTAAACACCCGTCCGGCGCGAGAAATTAGGTAGTTGTCCGTTGTGCGCAAATACCCAATATCGCCCCCACAATTCGCGGGTGAAAGGATGTGTGTTAGCTAAATTGATGTTGCCCACATTAGCTTGCCGTATATGACAAATAGCATTTTTGCTCTTTATGGGTAGCTTAGAAACGAAGTCGGCAATAGGCGATGTGGCGCAGGGCTCAGGGTCGTGAAACATTCGCACGCCTTTACCTTCGTAAAAGGCAACACCCCAGCCATCTTTGTGCGGCCCCGTTTCACCACCGCGGCGAGTTAGACCGGTAAAGCTAAAACATAGGTCAGTGGGAGTGTTCGCACTCATACCTAAAAGTTCACACACAGCGTTTATTACCTCTAGCAGTTATCTCATAAAGTACGTTGAGAATACGCAAGCTATCACGTTGAATCAATTCGACATTGGTTAGGATTACTACTTTTTATCGAAGATACGAGAGTTATGGGGTCAGAGTACATTAGCTAGAAAAATACTCTGACCCCATTATTCAGTTTTAAGCTGATAATGCGGTGTCTTGTTGTGGCAGTCTAATTTTCATTAAGGCCGATGGTTCGTCAATGCTGAGATATAACGTATCCATTTGCTCAACAAAGGTCGCTAAACCCGCGTAATACGTTTGTTCTGAAACAAAAGTAAGCTTAACGTTTGCGTTGCCTCTACCGAAATGGAAATGTTCTTGTGTTGAAGCTGCCGTCCAACTACCTGTTTCTAGTTGTTGAATGTTTGAAAGTGGAATAACGGTCATCCCCCACCATGAATTGTTCACCATGAGCTTATCTTGTATAAGATAGACTGAGTAATGCTTGCTAACTCTGTAATTAGCAATAAACATCACGATAAGGTAAAACACCAAGGTTGCTACAACAATGGCAACTGTTTCACTCCACAGTGCAATGGCGAGATAACTTGCATACGTTGCAATGACAAGGGCGATACATACGAGTGACACATGCCACCATTGTGCAGACCATAAACGCAGGTTTGCTAAAACGGGAACATGGTTTCTACTAAAACGAGGTACGGCGTAGTACCAACTAGCTGGCTCATGAGCAAACATAAGTGCCAACTCTAGCTTCTTTGCTTCTTTTGACCCATTTTCATAAACATTATCGCCTTCGTATTGTTCCAGCATATGTATTCGCGGGTCACCAGAGAGCTTTCGAGCCCCCCATAGCGCTTTAACTATCGTTCCCAGAAGGAGAAGCTCAATTACCATCAATACGGCAATAATCGGGTATTTAAGATAAGTAATGAACTCAAAGTAATAGGCTAACTGCTCAGGGTAGTTATAGCGTGCGACCAAACTACTTAAAGAAATAATGAGTAATAATTTCCATAGCGCTTGTTTGCCAATTTGGATGATCCAGAAATAGTAAAGCGCAGGCAAAAAGACAAAATATGCCAACGTAACCAGTACGGTATTACGCCACTGTGTGTTTGCCCAAATACTTTTAAGGGAGAAGGTTATTTCAGGAAGGGTCGCAGGTAAAAATAACGTGCCCACATAAAAGCAGACAGCAGCGACTATTAGAAAAGCGATTCGGTACTTAACGGGCTTACGCATAATTCATCCTTGATGCGTTAAACAAGCTGGTTGAGAACCCAACCAGCGTTACGCTATACCATACTCGATATGTAGCAGCACAAAAAGAGTGAGTCGTAACAAAGGTGTAAGAAAATATTTAAGTCATGGAGTCAGAGCACATTGAGTAGTGAAGGAAATGTACTCTGACCCAATTTTTTAAGCGGCTTCTATTTTTGTTGTGTCTTCAAGCTCTGTATCGCTGCCTCGGGTATCGCTTTTTGTTTGGCATGACTTGTCTGTAGTTTGGCTGTCGCGTACGTTCTTTTGTACCGTGATGGCTGCAAACAGGCTAAGCGTAAACGCCATGCCGAAAAAACCTTTCTCACTTAATAAAAGCTCGGCGTTCAGCAATCCGATAACTAACAATACAATGGCTGACCCGGTAGCTACTGCTGAAGCTAAAAAATATGCCTTAGTTGTAGGTACACCTTCCATGTTATCGCGTACCGTTTTTTGTAAGCTCACCACAGAAAACAAGCCAAATAACATAATGGTGAAGTAATAACCCTTTTCATTAAGCGCCATTGGGGCATTGTAAAGGCCGATAAAATAAGCGCTTACACCCACAATTAGGGCTGCCAGTGAAGCTATGCGAAATGCTTTCGTTGGTTTATTCTGAGTCTGCATTGTTAAATTCCTCGATAATAGTTGTCTCACCGTTACTCGCAAAAATAACTGCCTTTTCCGATAAATCATATTTCTGCATGTAACGAGCAAGGCTTCCAAATGTAGTGGTTTCCACCTTACGACCGTGATCGGACAGCGTCACCCCGTCGCTGAACATACTCGCCAAGCCAAGCTTTGCACGGCTCATGTTGACTTTTTGCGGCGTAAAATGTGCTTTTGCATTAGCTTTGAGCTGGGCTGTATCTGTGGTTGAGTACACCGCAGCGTTCAGCACATCTAATGTGTACTCGGTACAGTTTTGACGTTCGCTGTTAAACGGATTAGCAACCACTGAATAGCGTGGGTTATGCAGCAATTTTGCTTTATCTTCACTGTACATGCTTATAAGCGCTTGCTGCACTGGAATCGAGGGGATAATAAGGCCCGCTTCGAGCGCATAAGCACTCCAGAAAAAATCCACAGGGTAATCGGTAACTAGATAACTTACGTCTTGTTCATCAGCGTCTTGATACAAATTATGGATTGCATAACCTTTCGCTGTCTCTCCACTATCTAGCTGTATGCTTGAATAGATAGCAATGGCAGTGTGCGTGAAGCGAATGCCCTCCGGCATGTCTTCAATAGGTCTACCTCGTCTTGCTATAATAAAAGCGCGAGCACCTTGGCTTGCCGCATACTTTTCTACTTCTTTAGAAAAAATGGCAATGGCTTCTGGTGAAAACGAAGGTTTTCCGTGCTGCTGACTACCTGCCAAAGCTTGATTAGCGTTGGCAGTAAGTAGCACCAAAGCCACAGCCATTGAATACAAAAACGTTTTCATACTCTTCCCTGCTTAGATTTTCTCGACTTGCACTGAATAAGACCCACTTAAACCGCTCACTAATTTTTATGAAGTACTAGATGCACAACGCTTCGCTGTAGCAGTTTTTTACAAAGCTACAGCAATTTTTATAGCTTCCAGTCGCACTCCAAAGCGCTAGCAATTAATCACCGTTAGCGTTTAGTTGTGGTGGTAGTTATCGTGGTCGCTGTTGTGTTAGTTGTCGCAACGACTTTGTTTGGTGCTGGGTCTGCAGTAATGATTGTTTCGGTAATCACCAACGGCTGGTTATTATTAAAAGAGGAATGATGGCTAGCTCCGTGAGAACTGCGACTACTCTCGTCAATCACACTTTCAGCAACGGCGCTTCCCGCAACTACAGCACTGCCGGTTAGTATCACGGGAACAGCGACTACTGCACTCGCTACCGATGCTGTTGTTGCCAAGCCTTCAGATGCAGCAAGCGCGCTATGCTTACTGGCTTTGCCACTGTGGTCGATGGAATCATCTGCCATTACAGAATGAGTAAGAAGCGCACTACTTAATAGTGCAGTTAACATCAATGTTGAACGCGAATTTTTCATATCACTTGCTCCTAGTATGTAAAGGCGAGATGTGCCTGAACATGTTCTACACTAGAACCAAGAATAAATTTCGTAAACCACAATCGCTGATGTAGTATTAAATTACACCACAAGTATAAATATTTAATACCATGAGCCAAATTAATCTTGTTTACGACACGCTTAAGCAATGTTTACGAGAGCAGCGATTTACTTACAAACAGATCGCACAAAAACTGAACGTAAGCGAGGCAAGCGTAAAACGAAATTTTTCTCTACAGGCTTTCAGCCTAGATAAACTGGAACAGATTTGTGAATGCCTAAATTTTTCACTAAGCGACCTTTTTAGCCTGTCGCAAAAGCAGCAGGAAAAAATTTCCCAGCTGTCTGAACAACAAGAAATGGAGCTACTTGCCAATCCAAAATTACTGCTTGCGGCAGTATGTGTGCGTGATGGCTGGCGCTTTTCGGAAATAATCAAGCACTATGATATTTCTGAGGTAGAGGGCATTAAGCTAATGACCACCTTAGACAAACTTAAGCTTATAGAACTGTTACCGAATAACCGCTACAAGCTACTTATTGCGCAAAATTTTCGCTGGATCCCCGGCGGCCCGCTAGAGAAGTTTATGGAACAGGAAGTGATGGTGAAGTTTATGGATCCGAAGAAGAACGAACCGTGGATGTTTCGCTTTTACTTGCGAGGGCGCTATTCACAGAGCTCGGTTTCTATTATTCAGCGGCGTTTAGAGCAGCTTAGGCAAGAAGCAGCTAAACTGAGTAGCGAAGATAATGACTTACCTATTGAAGAGCGCCAACATGTGGGGTTACTTATGGCCATGCGGCCTTGGGAGCCTTCGCTTTTTGAAAACATGAAGCGAAAATAACCCCTCGAAGTATATTTGGGGGTCAGAGTACATTTCGTAGAAAAGTACTCCGACCCCACGGGCTTAGAGAAATGTACCCTGCCCCCGTTATTAAGAGGCGCTTCTTGCCTGTGTGGTATCTGGTACTCTGTTGGACAGCAGCAGGTATACGACACTGGCGATTATTAACCCTACGAACCACGCGTAGGCGTAAAGCGTATCGAAAATGGCTGGTACGCTGTCTACAAACCCTGCCGCGTGCATAAAGCCGGGTATATTAGGCAAAACACCAATGACAAGTGCAGCCACACCCGCCATGTTCCAACCGTTGTTCGAACCGTATTCACCTGAATGTTGAAACAGCGCATCAATGTTTAACGTCGATTTTCTTAAGATGAAATAATCAGCAATTAAAATACCCGCAATAGGTCCAAGTAGTGCAGAATATCCCGTAAGCCAGGTAAATAAATAACCTCCCGCGGTTTCAAGTAGCTTCCAAGGGAAAATAGCCACGCCGATACCTGCTGTTATATAGCCCCCCATTCTAAAGCTAATTTTAGACGGTGCCATGTTTGAAAACCCATAGGCAGGTGCTACCATGTTAGCCGCTAAGTTGGTGGTTAACGTCGCAAGCGCTAACGCCGCTAATGCAAACACCACGCCCATGCCTCCCATTCGACCAGCGAGAGCGACAGGGTCCCAGATGGCTTCGCCATAAATGGTAACCGTTGCCGAGGTTACCGCTACCCCGATAAAGGCAAACAATGCCATAGGTAACGGCAAGCCAATGGCTTGGCCTAACATTTGGTCTTTTTGTGATTTAGCGAAGCGTGTGAAGTCAGGTATGTTGAGCGCCATGGTAGCCCAAAACCCCACCATAGAAGTAAGACCTGCGAAAAACGCTGGCCAAAACTGCCCTTCTTTGGCACCACCTTCCACAAATTGTGACGGCGTGGATAGCATTTCACCAAAACCACCCGCCTTAATGTATGCCCAAGCAAGAAGCGCTAGGCCCATTAAGATCAAAAATGGTGCAGCGAAGGTTTCGAGCCAGCGTATAGACTCGGTACCGTGTTTTATAAATACCAAGTGCATCGCCCAGAAGGCAAAGAAGCATAACGTTTGAGTGATATCTATTCCTAAAACAGGGAGTGTTTGACCTACAAAGGCATCGCCGCTAATACTGTTTAAAATAACGTAGATGGCACTTCCCCCCACCCAAGTATTTATTCCAAACCAACCACATGCGACGAGACCTCGTGCTAACGCGGGTATTTTCGCCCCCTTGGTGCCAAACGCACTGCGCAGCAATACCGGAAAAGGTAAGCCGTATTTCGCGCCCGCGTGGCCAATTAACATCATGGGAACGAGCACGATGATATTGCCTAACAGCACCGTAATCACCGCTTGATACCAATTCATGCCTTCAGATACTAGGCCGGCAGATAAGAGATAAGTAGGTACGCACACCACCATGGCGACCCACAATGCCGCATAGTCTTTCCACCCCCAGGTTCTTGTTGCTTTGCTGGTTGGCGCTAAGTCTTCGTTCCATAAATCGCCATCGTAATGGGAAGGTTTTGTCATGGGTTGATTGTTGGTGTTATCCACGATCTCTTTCCTTGTTGAGTTTGTAGTGCTCATAGTGACATTTAACAAACGTTGCTTCTTGATAAAAAGTCGCTCTTCGCGAAGTCGTTTACTCACGTTTAGCTTATTAAATACAGCGTCTTTGCCTGTAAAACTGAAAGAAAAGCAAAAACACTGCCGTTTCGCGTGCTTTGATAAAGCTATACCTACATACCGTTTTGTACTTTTAGTATCTCTCCTAGTCACGCATGTTTTTTGGAGCTAAATTTGGCGCTTTATTCAATAGGAATAAAGCGCATTACTACTCAAATTAAAAATTACGCCTTACCGTTACGCCATAGGTTCTTGGCTTCGCATAGGATATTTGGCTGGTCCCATAAAAACCCGTCACGTCAAAGCCAATCAGTTCATGGTCTGAGTCGAACAGGTTGTCTACGTAGGCAGCTAAGCTCCATTTGTCTTGTCCGTCAACCCAAGTTAAACGGGTATCGGCAGTGGCATAGCTATCAATTTCATGAGCGGTAAAATTACGCGCGTTGTGAAAGGTTTCTGATTGATAGCTAGCTGACAACTGCGCTGCCATATTGCCGTTAAAGGCATCCCAGTTATAGCGAAGCATGGCAGACGCCTGAAATTCGGGGGTAAATGGCGGCGTTGTATCGGCAAAGTAACCTGAAGCCACTTCTAAATCTTCAACCACCGCATCGGTATAAGAGAAATTCACCATGACATCTACGCTGTCTGCTGGCGTTAAAAAGACCTCTAGTTCCACACCACTAAATGACGCTTCTTCATTGGTAACCACACCCGCGTTATTTACCCACGAAAACGATTGGTAATCGCTGTAGTCATAGTAAAAGACATTGGCATTAAACACGCCACTTCCCTGCATAAAGCTGTGCTTTAAGCCAGCTTCGTATGAAGTCAGCTCTTCAGGTTCATAAAAGCTAAATCCACCTGATAATGGTGCATTGAAACTGCCCGCTTTTACACCTCGATTTATACCGGCGTAGTAAAGACTATTGCCCACGCTATACTCTAATTGGAGTTTAGCTGACCATAAGTTTTGATCGTTTTGTTCATCCATTACCTCTAACGAGGCCGTGCTAGTATCAATTTCTATAATGCGATCGTTGGTATTTTCATTTTGATAAACATTACCCAAAAAGTCTTTGTTCTCGCGGGTATAGCGCAAGCCGCCCACTAAAACAAGGTCATCGGTTAAGCTATAGTCTACCTGTCCGAATACAGAGTAAGAATCAGTTTCAAGCGATACTAACGTATTGTTTTCTTCGCCACCTAAAAAGAAGGTAGTGGGTGAACCCGCTAACCCTTGACGGTAATCCGTATCGATAGAAAGGTAATAGAGCCCCCCAACCCACTTTAAATCTGCGGTTTCACCTGAGAAACGAAGCTCTTGGCTAAACTGTTCTATGGTGCTGTTAGATTGAAAGATGAGTTCTGGCGATGCCGTTTGATCGGAATCAAGGCCAACGGTACGCTTAAATTCTTTATAATCTGTCATAGCAAAGAAGTCGAAGTCTTCGAAGGCATAGTCTAACGTTGCCGCGAGGCCTTTTGATTTGATTTTGTTTTGATCGTCAAAGGCGAAGTCTTTGTTTACCTTATTGCCCGAACCGTCAGGGTCGAAGTTACCGTTGAAATCACCACCTTGAACGGGGCGGAAGGGGTCGCCGTTAAAGTTACCGTCTACACAAACGCCGGCTTGAATAGTGTCGCAGCCTAGCGGGTCATCGGCAGCGTAAATTACATCTATCACATTGCCATCAGCATCTTTTATCTCGGTGGTATTAACCACCTGATAAGGGCCTTCACTTTTTGTGGTATCAGACCAGTTACCGCTAAGAAGCAACGAGCCTTCCTCGCCAATATCAAACAACAGCTGGGCGCGGAACGCTTTGGTATCATCGTTGTAGCCGTCTTCCCCGCCGCCCACTGACCCCAAGCGCGTATCGGGCGCTGCGCCGTCTTCATAAATATTTTCGAGTATTTCACCTTGCTGATTGGTGAACCCAGAAAGGCGACCGTAAATGCCCTCTGCAATTTCACCAGAAATAGCACCTTCAAAGCGGTATTGGTCAAAGCGAGCCGCAGTGAATTCCCCGTAACCTTCTGTATCGGCGGTAGGTTTTGCAGTAACGGTATTAACCAAGCCTCCGGTGGCGTTACGGCCAAACAAGGTGCCCTGCGGGCCTTTGAGTATTTCTATACGGGCTACATCAAATAAGCCGAAGGTTTGCGCTTGGGTACTAGCAAGATATCCTCCGTCTACATAAACCGCTACCGGCGCTTCGGCCAAATCGGCGTAGTCGTTTTGCACCACACCTCGAATATTAAAGATAGCGCGCTGGCCACCAATATCACCAGCTAGCGACACACCTGGGGTAAAGGCGATAAGCTCGGTACTGCTTTCAAGACCTAAAGCCTCTAGCTGCTCTCCTGAAAAAGCGGTGATAGCGATACCCACATCGCTTATATTCTCGTTGCGCTTTTGCGCGGTAACTTCAATACTTTCCCAAACATTCTCTGCAGCAAAGGCCGCTGGCGCACTCAACGCCATCCCAACGGTTAACGCCAGCAGACGCTTGTGTGTGTTTAACGTATGCATGTTTTACTCTCGTTTATAGTTCTTTTTAACAAGCCTTGCGGCGGTGTTGTCCCGATATTTTTATAAGAGTAACGGTCGACGTGAACTGCTTATCGATTGCCACTAGGGTGCAAACCTAAGGCAGGACTGGAGAGGAACTGCCAAAGGTTTGCGGGTTTAAATTGTTATTATTAATGGCTTAGTGTTAAGCCTGGTTCCAGGCGTAATTTGTTGTGCTTTTTCCCAGCTAACGTTAGCTTTTACGACAAGATTTACTTAGCGAACTAACCGTTTTTTCGAAAAAACGCCTTGCTAGCTAGGAAAAGAAAAGCTCACTCCTTCTCGAACGCCACTTGAAGGCCAACGCTGGGTGATAGTTTTGCGCTTGGTATAAAAGCGAACGCCGTCTGGGCCGTATGCATGAAGGTCACCAAACAGTGAACGCTTCCATCCGCCAAAACTGTGATAAGAAACGGGTACCGGCAGCGGTACGTTAATACCTACCATGCCCACTTGAATGTTGTCAGAAAAGTAACGGGCAGCTTCGCCATCCCGTGTGAATATGCAGGTGCCGTTGCCGTATTCATGCTCGTCGATGAGCTGCATGGCTTGCTCCATACTTTCAACCCGCATGACTTGCAATACAGGGCCAAAAATCTCAGCCTTGTAGCTGGTCATTTCCGGCGTGACGTTATCGATAAGGGTTGCGCCCAAGAAAAATCCGGTTTCATAGCCTTCAACGGTGGGGCTTCGTCCATCCACCACCACGTTAGCGCCTTGCTCAGCGGCACTGGTGATATAACCTTCTACTTTCTCTTTGTGCTGTAGAGTAATAAGCGGACCAAAATCGTTAGATGCATCGTCAAATGCCCCCACTTTCAAGTCTTTCATGGCTGTTTGCATTTTATCTACAATTTTGTCGGCCACCTCATCGCCCACCGCTACCACTACTGATAACGCCATACAGCGCTCGCCGGAAGAACCGAAAGCTGCGCCAAGCAACTGGTTTACCGCGTTATCAATGTCAGCATCTGGCATAACAATAGCGTGGTTTTTAGCACCGCCTAAGGCTTGGCAGCGCTTGCCGTTCGCGTTTGCTTTTGAATAGATATATTCAGCAATAGGCGTAGAGCCTACAAAACTCACTGCTTTAATGCGTTCATCATCAAGAATTTGATCAACGGCTTCTTTATCGCCATTCACCACATTAAATACGCCATCAGGTAGCCCGGCTTCTTTGAGTAGCTTAGCTAAGAAAATAGCGCAGCTTGGGTCGCGCTCTGAAGGCTTGAGTACAAATGTATTTCCGCACACTATGGCAAGCGGGAACATCCAAAGCGGCACCATAGCGGGAAAGTTGAATGGCGTAATGCCGGCAACCACACCAAGGGGCTGAAACTCACTCCACGAATCGATGCTAGGCCCAACATTCTTACTGTGCTCGCCTTTAAGCAACTGTGGTGCACCACAGGCAAACTCTACGTTCTCGATACCACGCTGCAGTTCTCCTGCCGCATCGTGGCTTATTTTTCCGTGCTCCGCGCCAATAAGCGCGGTTATCTCTTCAGCATGCTCTTCCAGTAAACTTTTGAATTTAAACATGATGCGAGCGCGCTTGCTAACCGGGGTATTCCGCCATTGAGGGAACGCTTGCTGTGCGCTCACAATGGCATCGTTCACCGTGGCTTTCGATGCCAGTAAAACCAGTTTTTCTGCTTCCCCCGTTGCCGGGTTATAGACATCTTGCATGCGCCCTTTCGGCGTGCAGGTTTCACCATTTATAAAGTGGCCTACTACTTTCATTTCAAATCTAATCCTTTAGTTATGCGTCTTTACACGCGCTGTGATAGCCACGCTGATAATATAAAAGTGCGTCGGCCTCTGGGTCTTGCTTAATGTCTACCACCTGACAGAAAAGCACATCGTGTGTGGCCACACTTTTTACATCTGTGATAATGCAGTCAAAGCTAACCGCCGCATCCGCTAACCGCGGGCAACCGGTTGCAGACTCTACCCACTCACCAATTTCAAAGCGTTCATTCATGGGCGCTTTGCCACCAAAGGTATTAGAAATAGATTGATGCTGCGAAGTCAGCGTGTTGATAACCAAGTGCGTGCTGTTTTTAAACACCTGATGCACAGAGGCGCTTCGGTTTAAGCACACTAGCAGTGTGGCGGGATTATCGCTTACGCTGCACACCGCTGTGGCGGTAAAGCCTGCTCGCCCCTCTGGGCCATTTGTTGTAACGACATTTACGGCTGCCGCTAAGCTAGACATGCCTTGACGGTATGCCTCTGGGGTTACCGGGGGAAGCACTTCTGTTACTGCGTTTTTTATTGCGGTAATAGTCATACGTATATCCTTTTTCGTTAGCGTTACAGTATTTGACAAGCTTGTTCGAAGCTTAAGCGAGGCAAACGTTTATGGACTTTCTCGCCGTCGCCATAGCCGATGTTCAGTAAGAAGTTCACCTTCCACGTGCTATCTGAAAAGAAAGTCTCGTTGAGTAATTTGGGGTTAAAGCCAGACATGGCACCGGCATCGAGCCCAAGTGCGCGGACAGCGCTAATTAAATACGCGCCCTGCATTGAGCTGTTTCGCATCGCCGTTTCATAAGCCGCTTCTGGGCTTGAGGTAAACCAGCTCTTAGCGTCTGCATAAGGAAATAGCGTAGGTAATTCTTCATAGAACTCTTCATCATAAGCCACAATAACCGTACAAGGGGCTGTCATGGTTTGCTCAACATTACCGCTTGAAAGACAAGGTTTGAGTTTCTCCCGCCCTTCATCTGACGTAATAAAAACAAAGCGCGCCGGGCTGCAGTTTGCCGATGTCGAGCCTACTTTCACTAAGTCATAAAGCCGCTTTAGCACGGCCTCATCTATCTTTTTATCTAGCCAGGTGGTGTGGGTGTGTGCATCACTAAATAGCTGGGCTAGACCACTTTCGCTAATAGGGTCTTTTGTTCCAATTTCAGTTGTCTCTGATACCGTCATTTCAAATTCTTTCCAGTGTTTTAAGTTGTTCGACAAAGTCTTAAATGACTTTGATAGCAACGCTTGTGTAGGAGCACGGCTTGCGACTACGCTACGCGCTGCAAATATTCCAATACCAATTTATTAAATGCATCAGGCACAGTAATGCTTGAGGCATGACCGCCATATTCCATCACCGACAGTTCGGCATTAGGCATGCGGTCTACTAACATCTGAGAGCGCTGCCAGGGCACTAGGGTGTCGTCTTTGTTCGCCAGCGCAAATGTTGGGGTGGTGATGCCCTTTAACTTGTCATCAATATCAAACGTGCTAAGTGCGCCAATACGAGCAAGCAAGTTATTCACGTTGGGAAAGTGGTTAAGCAAGTGTGCCTCTTCCTCTTCCAAGTGCTCGGCGTTTTGGGCTATCCAGTCAGGCGGAAACAGAAGTAACGCCTGTAGCTGTAGGTACATATCTTTTCTATCTGCTGCCAATAAGGCTTTGCGTATGTCAAAGCAGCGCAGCGTGTGCGGGTTTGGACTACTCCATGCGTTTACTAGAACCATGCTTTTAAGCAAATCAGGCTGAGTTAACGCAAGCTGAAGCCCTACCAAGCCACCAAGCGCGTGACCAACGAAGTGACATTGCTGCACCTCAAGTTTTTTCAGCAGTACATCGAGTTCATCCGCCATGTGCAAAATGCTGTATTCACTGCACAAATCAGCCTCGCTCTTATTGGTACCAAGCTGGTCGTAAGTGATTACTCGGTAGCCTTGGGTAAAGTCAGCCAATTGGGGCTGCCAAAACTTAGCTGCGCCACCTAGCCCCGAACTAAAAACAACGGTTGGCGCATCTGGCGACGTTAGCCCGTGAATTTCGTAATGTAACTTGCTGCGCATTTCGCTTTTCATACTGGTGCCGCCGGCCTGCATTTCAGAAGGCATAGAGCTCACCTACATAGAACCAGTGGGCACAGTTAGCGGGGAGTCCAAACATAACCGCTTACCCTATGTGCGCGACAGAAGCGATTTCTATTAAGGCTTCTGGCTTTACCAGGCCAACCTTAATGCAATAGCGCGCTGGCTTTTCACGCGGGAAGTATTCGGCATACACTTTGTTTACCGCCGCATAGTTGTCCCAATCCGTAATGAAGATAGAGTTAAAGGTCACATCTTCCATGGTGCCACCGGCTTCTTGAATAACGCTTTTGATGGTTTCTAACACGTGGCGTGTTTGCGCTTCGGCGTCGCCCACGTGAACCACGTCATTGTTTTCGTCAAACGGTAACGTACCCGACACATATAAAATGTTGTCAGCCATAGACCCTGGAACAAAAGGGGCTATCGGTGTAGACGTACCTGCTGGAATAATCGCTTTCTTTGGCATGTTTTCATCCTTCTCGTTGCGCTATCTATGCATAGCTACTTTGCTTAGCGCTTATAAATGGTTTCTTTCAATTTGTGCTTAGTGCTTTACCGCGCTGCTTTGTTGTACGTGGCGAGCCTTGGCCAATAAAACACCGCCTAACTCGCCCCCTCAAACACTTCACAGAACTGGGCTGTGGTAGATACCCATCCGAAGAATGTTTGAATATTAAAAAGTGAGGCCTCATGTATTTCAGGAGGGCCGGCTTGATAGGCTGCATCAGCAAGTACTACCCCAAAGTACTCTAAGTGAAATCCATCGCGTAAGGTGGATTCCACACACACATTGGTGGCAATGCCGGTAAACACCAGGTTACGGATACCGCGGGCCCGCAGCATGCTGTCTAAATTGGTGTTGTAAAAACCGCTGTAGCGGGTCTTCGGAATAACGATATCGCCCTCTTGCGGTTTTAGCGCATCCACAAGCGCATAGTCCCAAGTGCCTTTGGCAAGCAAACTACCCTTAAGTTCTGGCTGTTTGCGCATGGTTTTAAGGGCATTCGATTTGTACCAGTTCGGTGAACCGGGGCCGCCAGCCTCTTTATAATCGGCATCCCAACCGTTTTGTAAGAAGACTACCGGCATACCTGCAGCGCGAGCGGTATCCAGCACCTTGACGGTATTGGCTATCACAGGTTCGGTCGTTGACACATCAAACCCAGCCTTATCTAAATACCCGTTTTTGCTAGCGTATGCGTTTTGTAAATCCACTACGATAACGGCGGTCTCACTGGGGTTTAACGTTAAAGGTTCAGGTTTAGCGGGCAATACAGGCTGCCCGGTTTGGCGTTCCTGAAAACAGCCTGATACTTCAAACACATCACCGGTTGGCATTAAGCAGCTCCTGATGTGTTTAGCAGGTGCTGGCGCGACTTCATCAGTGGCTGAATTTTAGTACCGAAGTCATCCATACCTTTCAAGAAATCATCAAACGTGAGCAGTACCCCTTCACAACCCGGAACTGTCGCGATTTCATCGAGCATTGAAGCTACCGACTCATACGAGCCAACTAGCGTTCCCATATTCAGGTTAACTGCAGACGTGGGGTTGGTCATATCGCGAATGTTAGTGTCTTTGCCCGACTTCTTATCAGCGGCACCTTGGGTTGCCATCCAATCTAAAGCCGACTGATCTTTTCCGTCTTTATAGCTTTCCCACTTTGCCATGGCTTTTTCGTCGGTTTCATCAGCAATGACCATGATAAGTACCGCAGAACCTACGCTACGACCGTGTTTTTCAGCTGCTTCGGTTAAGCGCGCTGCAGTGGGTGCGAATGCGGTGGGCGTATTCACACCTTTGCCAAAGCAGAAGTTATAGTCGGCGTGGCGGGCAGAGAAATCCATACCCGCGGCACTTTGGCCCGCGCAGATAAGCGGTATCTTACGCTGAGGTTTAGGCAGCATTCGGCAGTCATCCATTTGGAAGTGCTCGCCTTTAAAATCACTTTTCCCTGTTTCCCACAGCTCTTTAACCACCGTGATGTATTCATCAAGGTACTCATAGCGATTACCAAAGAATTCGTCGCCAGGCCACATGCCCATTTGGGAGTACTCGGGCCGCTGCCACCCGGTAACTAAGTTCACGCCAAAGCGGCCGTTAGAAATGGAATCGATAGTGGTTGCCATACGCGCCATAATCGCTGGCGGTAAAACTAACGTGGCGGCTGTGGCATATAGCTGAATTTTTGAAGTAACGGCAGCAAGACCGGCCATTAGGGTGAACGATTCTAAGTTGTAATCCCAAAACTCCGTTTCACCCCCAAATCCTCGTAACTTGATCATCGAGAGTGCGAAATCCATATCGTACTTTTCAGCCTTCATCACAATCTCTTTATTAAGATCGAACGTTGGTTTGAACTGAGGTGAATTTTTAGAAATTAACCAGCCGTTGTTACCAATCGGAATAAATACACCAATATCCATGTTGTTCCCTCTGCTTGTATGCGTTTTGAGCGGTTTACCCCGCTTTTTTTAAGGTTGCCGAATTCAAAACAGTGAAGTGGCAGTATGCCTAGTGAACAGCATAAAGCAGGCCAATCCATTAACCTTTTATTTATCATAGGCTTAATAAAATCCCAAAATTGAAATTAGACCTGTTGGTTCATTTTGGAACATCAAGTCCAGTGCAACTGAACTTAATTGGTGCATTATTATGCAAATGGGTTTATGGCAAGGAAAACTCCGCGTAAACTAGGCTCCAGATCGCAGAAATCCGATTAAGAAGAATTGAGAAGTGAGTAAATCTGAAGGATACGTAAGTACAAAAACAGCGAGAGCATTTAGCCCTACAACCCAAAAGCGACGTGAAAAGGCGCTCTTAGAAAAGCGCACGCGCATTATGGATGCAGCGCTATCTCTGTTTGCAAAAAACGGCGTAAGCGGTACGACGGTAGAGCAAGTCTCTGAGTTAGCGAATGTCTCCAAGAGTAACTTACTCTATTACTTTAAAAGTAAAGACGGTCTTTACTTATCGGTAATCACCCACCTGCTGGATGTATGGTTAACGCCATTGCAAAGCTTTTCTGCAGATCAAGAGCCCATTGAAACACTCAGTGAATACATAAAAGTCAAACTTGAAATGTCGAGAGACAACCCCGCCGAATCAAAGCTTTTTTGTATGGAAGTGGTGCAAGGTGCCCCCCTGCTGTTAAAAGAATTAGAAACGCCGCTTAAAGCATTGCTGGATGCAAAAAGTGCCGTCATCAACGAATGGATTAATGCCGGCAAGCTAAAATCTGTCGACCCCATACATTTGATATTCAGTATTTGGGCCATTACTCAACACTACGCTGATTTCAGCGTGCAGATAAAAGCTGTTACCGGAAAAGACCTAAGCGATCCCGCTTTCTTCGATTCCACGCTGAGTAATATTCAGCATATTATCTTAGACGGGTTAAAACCCGCGTAGCGCTTGGTTAGTTAATTGTGTAGAGGTGAGAAGCCATAGTTAAGTTAGCCGTATAGGGTAAGTGCTAGGTCGTTTGGAAATCTATTTGCCGTTACTTACAATGGCAATAGTGATGAGTTCTCTTTTAGAAAACATTCAAGGCGCTCAACACATGTGATAGCCACGCCACCGTAACGCTTTTCAATCAACTGTAAATCATAGAGCTTAGTTAACGACTTATGCGCGGTAAGTACTGTAACACCTAACCTTTCCGCATAGTCGCTTTGCCGCAAGGGCATAAAAACCTGCTGAGACGTGAGGTAAGATTGATAAATAAGTTTGGCTAACTGAACGTGAGTAGGCAAACGTCGAATATCGTCTAACCTTTCTAATGCAGCGTGAAGCTTTATTGCCAGTGAACGGGTGATGAATTCAGAAATCGCGGGGTGCTGACTGATTAGCGAACGAAAAGCGGGCTCTGGCACTTGTATTATTTTGCATTCCGTTAACGCTTGTGCGTGATGCGTTCTTGCAAGTGATGCATAGAGTGTGAATTCCCCGAACGTATCCCCCTTTCTTAACACTGTAGTAATTTGATAGCTACCGTCTAAACCATAATTACCTACCTTTATCTCTCCTGATAAAACAATAGACAATCCTTTGTTTCTGCTTCCCCTATCGTGAATCGCCGAAGTAGCCGCGTAGGCTCTTACCGTTCCAAAAGATAGGCAAATTTGAATGTAATCGTCAAGCATAACGGTTTGCTGTATGCCGTGAATGTAAGACATGAAGGAAGAATCTATATAAGTATATATTCTTAAATGTTAACGCAATGTAAATTGCTCGGCAACATTCAAATAGCAGGTAATACAATAATGAATTATCAGTGGGCAATTTTGGCGGTGTTCATCACCTTTGCGCTGTTGGAAGCAAAAAACGGTAGGCTATTTAAAAAGGCCAGCGAAGTCAGTGATGATGGGAAGGTAGAGCTTATCGGTACGTTGCTTTTGTTTGTGGTAACCCAACCTTTTGTTCTGTTTAGTTCTGCCGCCATCATGGCATTAGCCTTTCCTCAGCTTCAAGGTGCACTTGCCGACTCGCCAGTCCTGATACACATCGCGTTGCTATTGATATTCGATGACATGATGCAATACTGGTGGCACAGGCTTTCGCACTCAACCCGATTTCTCTACAACTTACACCGAGCCCACCACAACGCCAAATATATGAGCGTTCGCATCATCTATAGGAACAACTTTTTCTATTACTTATTTATGCCATCGCTTTGGTTTTCTGGCGCGCTAATCTATATGGGATTGGGTTGGACCTACGCCCTTTATTTAGTGGTTAAGCTTACTGTGATAACTGGCGCTCATGCAGAATGGAAGTGGGATAGATTGCTATATCAAACACCATGGCTACATCCGATTGCTTGGGTGGTAGAGCGCACTATATCAACGCCATCTACACACAGTGCCCACCATGGCTTAAAAGGGGATGATGGCATTACCAATTACAAAGGTAATTATGGAAATCTGTTATTCTTTTGGGATGTGCTATTTGGTACCGCTAAAATCACGCGCCAATATCCTGCGCAATACGGCATAGAGGGCATGTTTTACGCTAACTGGAAAGAGCAACTGATATGGCCGCTATATAAGACGCCGAGAAAGCCAAAGCAGGTAGAAGCTCAAACCGCCAGTGAGGATTTACCTGCCCTTGACTCAGAACCGCAAACAATGCACCAGACAGCGAAGAACAATGCTTAATGTGACGTTAAAAGATTGTAGAGGTAGAGTCATAACTCTACCCCCATAATCTAATAAGTTCGTGATAAACTAACCGCTCAAATTGAGAAAGAGCAGCGATACGTTATGAACCAACAACCCAACAACCCGCTTCACGGCCTAACGCTTGAGAAAATCGTCACGCAACTTCACGAACGATATGGCTGGGATGGGTTGTACTACCGTATCAAAGTGAACTGCTTCAATAACGACCCTTCTATCAAATCATCCCTTAAATTTTTAAGAAAAACACAGTGGGCAAGAGATAAGGTCGAACAATTGTATATTCAGACCTTTGTCAATTAAGCGCTATCTCGAACTGATAGTGATAGTCTCTCCAAGGCAGTGTGTATTTGAACAATGGCGGCGTCATCCATGAGTCTGTACCCGCAACACCACGCTGCTTAAAGTCAATATTGATAAAAGCATTTGGCTTAACCGGGATTTCATGTGGGTGTAGTCCGGTTTTTTCCGTTGTGTCGTAATCCAGCCAATCTGTGTATTGCGCATTAAAGCCTATCAATGGCCTGCCTTTGAACGTAATAGACGGCGTCTCTGCATTACTTTTTTCAAAGAAACTCACTTCGTAAACATCCGCTCTATGTCCGTTTTCTTGAGGCCTCACGTAGCCATGGCTTAATTCAGCAATGGGCATTGAGTATCGCCCAAAAAATGCAGAGCTTTTGCGATCCCAGTAATTTTCGTGTGGACCACGGCCAAACCATGACGCACTCTCATAAGTGTCGACGAGCTCTAAGCGATAACCAATTCTAGGAAGCGCTGGGTAATATTGGTTTGGTGCGGCGAGAAACCATGCATCAATCAGTATATTGCCTTCATCCGTCAGGGTATATGTTGTGTGGTATTCACTTTGTACGGTAGGAAAACGGTGTTTCGTTACAACACTTATGGCCCCGTTTTCTTCTTTTTTAATTATAGAAATTAATTCAGCATGTTCAGCAACGTCAATCCAAACCTTACTTTTTTGCGGGAATCCCTCACCGAAGTCGTTGTCGGTTGGCGCTCGCCAGAACCAAGGGATCATCGGCGTTTTCAATACCTCTTTTCCTTTCTTCTGCACTGAAGAAAGCCACCCCGTATTTTTGCTCACCGTGTATTCGTAATCTTTAAAGCGAAGTATCAGTGCAGCACTTCTCTCTTCAATACCGCCATTTGACTTAACAGCCCCTTTTTCGTTATTTTGAAATGGTTGCGACAGCTGTATTTTTGCAACCACATCTCCTTTTTTACGACCTAGGGAGTCTGATTTTTTAACAAAGTACAGATTAGTGTGATAACGATTTTCATTTTTCATCTGTGAGATGTTTGGAATGGCTATTGTCGCGCTCTCGCCTGGTGGTATTGAGAGCGTTTCAACTATTCCACTTTGAAGCACCTGTCCCTGTTCAAGCCTTTCCCATCTGAGATAGACATCGTCGAGCCCGGTAAAGTAACGACCATTTCTGATAAGAACCCTGTCAGCACGACTAGAATCCCACTCTGCAAATATGTTTTGATAAATGTGTTGCACCTCATAGGCGTGAGGATGCAATTCGCGATTAGCGGTGAGTAGACCATTTGCAGAAAAGTTACCGTCGTGATACTGACCTGCTTTTTCAAAATCACCTCCATAACCTTGATATTCGATCCCTTCATTTGTTGTGGTGGTTATCGTTTGGTCTACCCAGTCCCAAATGAACCCGCCTTGTAACGATTCATGTTTATAAATGAGATCCCAGTACTCTTTTAAATTCCCAACCGAATTTCCCATAGCGTGCTGATATTCACACAGTATCATAGGCCGGTCACTGCCTATCTCAACGAAACTCTGCATGAGGTCAAGCGAAGCATACATTTGGGCGTAGACGTCGGTATGAGGACGCAGTTGCGCTTGCTCAAACATGATAGGGAGCGATGTTCGTTCTTTAAGCCAGTGATATAAGTATTCGGTGTTGTCACCATCTCCACTTTCGTTACCCGGTGACAACATCACGACAGACGCATGGTTCTTACTCGCCTCATACATATTGCGAATACGATCCACATACGCGTCTCGCCACTCAGGCATGTTGACCATGTGATTTTCAGCAATATAACTGTGCCCTTGATTTGCGGCGCCTACGCCATGCGACTCAATGTTCGCTTCATCAACAAGATACATTCCATATTCATCAGCTAAGGCGTACCATAGAGGGTGATTCGGATAATGTGAGTTGCGCACCGCATTTATATTGAGCGACTTCATTAGTGTAAGGTCTTTTCGCATCGACGCTTCTGAAATCACATGGCCGGTGAGGGGATCATGTTCATGACGATTTACCCCTTTGAACAACACAGGTTTGCCATTAATCAGGACGTTGCCTCCTTTCAGTTCGCTCGTCCTAAACCCTGCACGAAGCCACACGACCTGTGTGACCTCTTTCGCTTTATTCAGCAGCCTTAGCCTCACCGAGTAAAGTGCGGGAGACTCATGGCTCCAGAACTGTACCCCTTTTACAACCGTCGGCTGAACGATGGCGACAGACCTATTTTCTTGACTGCTAATCGGCTGGTTATCGCGTAAAACCAAATCACCGCTTTCATCATAAACAGTGAAATCAACCATGCTGTTGCTGGCTTGATTCCCTACTATAGAAACCTCTGCTCCAAATAACCCATTTTGATAATCTGTCGTGGTCGTGGTAGTTAACCTGATATCTTGGATGCGTGTTTGAGGGGTCGCATAGAGATATACATCTCGTTCAATACCGTTTAGTCGCCACATATCCTGTAGCTCTAAATAACTGCCATCCGACCATCTATAAACTTCAATAGCCATAGTGTTCTGCTTGCCTGGAACGATGAATTCTGTGATATCAAATTCAGCGGCAGTTTTACTGTCTTGAGAATATCCAACATATTGCCCATTCACCCACAGTTTAAACGCTGATTTTACAGCGCCTAAATAGGCAATAACGGTTTTTCCATTCCATTCTTCAGACACCTCAAAAACCCGTTTATATCGCCCCGTTGTATTGGTGTCACGAGGGATTTTATTAACCGTGAGCGGATTCTCATCAGGTGCAAAATCGGCTCGCATATTGACGTAATTAGGCACGCCGTAGCCGTTTAAGGACCAATTTCCGGGCACCTGTATAGTGCCCCAATCAGCTGTTAAGGCGTCGTTTTCGTAAAAACGCGTAGCACCGGTAAAAGGCGACGAAGACAGTTGAAATTGCCATACACCGTTTAAGTTCAAGTAGTTTTGGGCGTCCCATGGTGTGTAGACGAATTTATTCGGGTCTTGAAAAAAAGAAAAAAAGTGTGATCGTGCTGGAAGACGATTCTCTTGCACAATTGTGGGGTCCTCCCACAGCGCTTGAACTTCTTCGGAATAAAGATGATGAGAAAATACGCTTACAAACGTAAAAAAAAGCAGGATTACTTTCCTAGGTAACGTCTTAATTTTATTATTTTTTAGCACACGTTTTCTCCACCATTGTTTGAAATTTCATTATAGGTAAACGTTTACCCCAGGTAAAGCCAAGTGTGAAGGAAATGTAAAAAAAGCGGCCTACGCCGCTTTTCTCTTTTGATTGACACGACTACGCGTCTTTATAGAGCGTTTCTATCCACTTCTCTTCATTAATGAAGTTCCAGCTCCAGTCAGCCCATTTGTCGTCTAAGCCCATCGCTTTAACATCTTCAAGGGTTTTGCCGCCTTGTTTAAGCGCTTTGACGTAGTCAAACGTTTCGGTGATCATGCTCAAAAACGCGGTGTATTCCTGCTTGTTGCTCATATCACCGTGACCAGGAATAATGACGGTGTCATCATCAATTTTGGCTAGCAGTTGTTTAACTGAATCCATATAACCTTCTACGTTTCCACCTGCACCTTGGTCAATGTAAGGAAAGCGTCCGTTGAAGAATAGGTCTCCTGTGTGCATTACATTAGGTTGCTCAAACCACACTACACTGTCGCCATCCGTATGCCCTACTGCTAAGTGCATCACGTGAAGGGTTTCACCATTAAAGTAAATTTTAATTCCATCTTCATAAGTGATAGATGGCAGCGCTTCTGGCTTTATTTTCTCGTCATTAGCTAAGCGAACACGCACATTTTCGTGCGCCAGAATGGTCGCGCCTTTATGGCTGTGGAAAAACGCATTAGAGCCTGTGTGGTCGCCGTGATAATGCGTGTTTATCACATACTTTGGCTTGTCACTCCCGAGCTCACCAAGCTGGGCCGCTATCTTTTCTGCAAGCGGCGCAAATTGATCGTCGATGATCAAAACACCGTCTTCCCCAGCAGATACGCCGATATTTCCACCTGCACCTGTAAGCATGTGCACAGAGCCCTTAATTGCCGTCGCTTTAACTTCGACATCGGCAAACCTATCTTGTGCGTTTGCAGTGTTAATTGTTGAAAAAACAAAAGGGCTCGCAGCAATAAACCCAGCCATAATGCGTGCGCTAAAACGAGGTGCAGTTTTCATTATTATTTCCTTGAAAGAAACCTGTTTATATAAGACCTCTTACACTATGACTTAAATTCACAATTAGATCATTTTTTCATCATCGGGAATATTGCCGACATAAGCAAAACGGGGGAGTGTTTCTCCGTCTTTTTCAACCGACTCAACAAACATATCTAGGGGACGAACCCAAAGCGCTTTCTTACCGTAGCATGGGCGGTATACCACTAGCTTACTTTCATCTTCTGAATGGGTAGCCACTTCGTATACATCGTATAAGTTCCCTTTGTAGTGCTTATAGCGACCGGGGGTTTTAAGTTGTTTTGAGTCCATAATGTCCTTCGGTAAAAGTAGAGTGAAATCGTAAGGGTGTATATGTTGAACGCTTTTTTGTGTAGCACCATCGTGTTGAGTATAACAAGCGACTGGGGTAAGGCTATAGCGCATGAGTATTTAACAAAAGCCTGTGGTGTATTTCACCTAACCCTGTTCAAAAGGCAACACCAACTGCTGTGTTGATTGGTCAGCGGCAAGGCCTATATGCACGCCCACAAGTCGAATCCCCCGCCCCGTTGCCCGCTCAAAGGCTTCCTGCATGAGTGTACGAAAATACGCTTCATCGAGTGTGGCACAGCGGTGTTCTACCGTAGTTAGTTGGAAGTCGTTAAACTTAAGCTTAACGCCCTGCGTGCGAATACGTACCGGTTTACCCGTTCGCTTCTTGTGATTTTCCATTCGCTCTTGAAGCTTCTCAAACAGGTGCGGCAAAAAATCGAGGCACTGATCGAACGTGTGTATATCTTCGTTTAACGTGCGTTCTACGCCGATAGACTTGCGTTCACGAGATACGGATAGCTCACGCTCGTCGATCCCGTGAGCACGCTCCCACAGCACACTGCCAAATTTACCCAGCTCTTTTTGAATGCGCTCAAAAGGGTATTGGCGAACATCGTCGCAGGTATTAAGCCCCATACGCTGAAGCTTTTGCATGGTGACTTTGCCTACGCCCGGTATTTTCTTTAGTGGCATGTCGCGTACAAACTCATCGAGCTTATCAGGAGTAATAACACAAATTCCATCGGGCTTGTTTTCATCGCTCGCCACTTTAGCCACAAACTTACAGGGCGCCACTCCTGCTGAAGCGGTAAGGCCTAGTTCGTTTTGTATACGAGCACGTATCTCTTCAGCTATTAATGTAGCACTGCCACCACAAAACTCACTGTTGGTAACATCTAGGTAGGCTTCGTCTAATGATAGAGGCTCAATGAGGTCGGTATAGTCAGCAAATATCTTACGTATTTTTTGCGACTCAGCAGCGTATACATCCATGCGCCCTTTCACTAGAGTGAGGTTAGGACATAGCTTTAAGGCATACGCTGTAGCCATAGCTGAGCGCACACCAAATTTACGGGCGGGATAGTTACAGGTAGAAATAACCCCTCGACGGTCGGCACTGCCGCCTATCGCAATGGGAATATCGCGCAAGGCTGGGTTGTCGCGCATTTCAACTGCGGCGTAAAAACAATCCATGTCGACGTGGATAATTTTTCGCATTACCTGCCTTTGCTATATCGCTACAAACGTAAAACTGTACAAAAAGACAGTATATTACTAATTGCGTTGAATTACACTATCTCCTTGGGGACTCTAGATAGAATTAAAGATTCAAGCATATGATTAACGGCTTTATGAAAATGCATTCTGTGTCGGTTTACCTGGCTAGATAAAGCCAAATTTTACGTTTGTTTCTTTACTCCAGAAGAACATGGCCTTGCTGGTACAAGTATCGCACTGGTGAATATCTTACTGTTCAGCTCGATACTTCTGAAAACATAGTTGATGAAAGGGATAATTATCCATATTACAACGCAAATAACAGGATAATTATCCGTATTAATATACAATTTATGGGAAAATAATCCCTAGCGAGTTGAGTATGGCAAGTGTAGCTGGTCACAAAAAACTATTTCCCAAACAAAAGAAGATCCTCACCACTTTTGGTGAAGACTTATTTCTGGCTATGAAACGCCGAGAATTCACCAAATCATTGGTAGCCGAACGTACAGGCTTAGATCCTAAGACCATCACTAAAGTATTCAACGGCGACCCTGGTGTTGCTATTGGCGCTTACTTAAAAGTGATGGCGGTATTCGGCATGGAAAGTAACTTTGCTGATATAGCCGGGCACGATGAGTTGGGAAGTAAACTTCAAGACATGAAGTTATTGGAGAAAAAGCGATGAGTCGAGTAACTGCTGAAGTTTATGCTTCTTGGTTACTAATAAAAGAGCCAATTTTGGCTGGCTACCTTTTATTTCAGGAAACATCACGAGGTGGCGTTTTTAGCTTTGAATACGATAGTGATTTCTTAACGTCTCCGTTTCGCATGCAGCTCGACCCGTCATTAGCATTAACTTCGGGAAAGCATTATAACGATAGAAGTGATAAGAACTTCCGCGTGTTTCTAGATTCTTGCCCAGATCGTGGGGGCGAGTTATTGATGAAACAGCGTGCAGCTCTCGATTTTAAAAATGGCCACAGAGAAACCGCTAGGATGACTTCAATGGACTATTTACTTGGCGTTCATGATTCCTACCGGATGGGAGGTTTACGATTCAAAACATCTCCAGAAGGCAATTTCTTAGATGATAATGCTGAGTATGCCGCACCACCAATGGCATCACTTAAACAACTAGAATATGCCTCGATGATGATCGAAAACGATGAAAACATTGATAGTAACGAGTATTACCATTGGTTAAGCATGCTCATTGCGCCAGGCTCTTCATTAGGTGGTGCTCGCCCTAAAGCGTGCGTGCACGATGACAACAATGATTTGTGGATAGCCAAGTTTCCCAATAGTAACGACACTATAGATGTCGGCGCTTGGGAAATGGTCTGCCATAAGCTAGCCCTTGATGCTGGCATTGGCATGTATCCATGTGATATTCAAAAGTTTAACTCTACTCATCATACGTTTATCACTAAACGATTTGACCGAGATAAAGGTCAGCGAATACATTTTTCATCAGCCATGACTCAACTTCAATACTACGACGGCAGAGGCGAAACAGAAGACGGGAGTTACTTAGGGCTAGCAGAATTTTTAACAGTAAATGGCTCGCAAACTCAAAAAGATTTAGCGCAGTTGTGGCGCCGTATTGTGTTTAATATTGCGGTATCTAATACCGATGACCATTTACGTAATCACGGCTTCTTGCTAACAAAAAAAGGCTGGGCACTATCACCTGCCTATGATTTAAACCCGTCTATTGATAAGACCGGCTTACACCTAAATATAGATGACATGTCAAATGAGCTAGATTATGGTTTGGCATTTAGTGTCGCTGATTACTTTAACTTGAAAGAATCTGAAGCTAAGAAAATCTATGACGAAGTGATGCTCTCAGTGAAAAACTGGGAAACTGTTGCATCTGGCATCGGTATTAGCAGGCAAGAGCAACTTGGAATGCAGGAAGCATTTAGGGTTTAGAATAATTACAAGATTAAGCTTAGAGTGAACAGAAACAAAAAAGCGCTGTCGATTTACTCTAACAGCGCTTTTAAACCTTAAACCAACGATGGGTGAAGCATTACAAAATTTGGTTCTGCTTCCACTCGTTTAGTTTTTTCTGGCGGGCTTCTTCTTTTTCCATGCGCGACTTTTTACGGTCACACGGTTCTGGACAGTCACAGGCTTTTTCAATACCTAGTGCACCTAAGCCACCACAGCTTCCAGAGATTGATTTTTTCTGAAAAAGGTAACCTACGGCCATTGCCAGTACCATTGTGAGAAAGAAACCAAAAGCAAGAATGAATGTAGACATTGCTACCCCCTAATTATGAACTGTGACCAGTTTATCAAATTCTGGCGACGCATACTCTTCAAATCCGTCTTCCGTGCGACGAATGAGAAATACAGCAAGTTGTTCTTGCTCGGCAACCGCTATCGCCTGCTCCCACCCCATTACGTTAAACGCCGTAGCTAAACCGTCTGACGTCATTGAAGAAGGATGTACTACCGTGACCGAAACCAAATTATGAGAAATTGGTTTTCCCGTTGTGGGGTCGATTAGGTGCGAGTATCGAACACCGTCTTCTTCGTAGTAGTTACGATAATCGCCTGATGTGGCTACTGCGTTAGTACCAATAGACACCACTTTCTGAACAGCACGTTCAGTGGTAACCGGTTTTTCAATAGCAATAAGCCATTCACTGCCATCACCACGCTCACCTTTCACACGCATTTCACCACCTATTTCTACAAGGTAGTTTTCAATACTGTGCTTTTCAAGGATCTCAGCCACCTCATCAACGCCGAAACCTTTAGCAATGGTCGACAAATCCACATACAGCATAGGATGGCTTTTCTTTAAGCCCGTCGGCGTGGTTGATAGCTTCTTATATCCCACATACTCTCGAATCTCGTCGATATCTGCCTGGCTCGGTACTTTTTCAGGACGCTTGGTTGGGCCAAACCCCCATAAGTTGACCAATGGGCCAACGGTTACATCGAGCACGCCGCCACTAAGGGTTGCCAAGCGTAGTGCCTCGTTCACCACAGTTAGCGTATCTGGCGACACAGCAAAGTTATCGGTATAGCGATATTGATTGAACCGAGATAGTTCTGATGTTGGATCATAAGTCGACATCATTTTGTTCACCTCTACGAGGCGAGCGTCTATTTCAGCCTGTAAGCTTTCTACCGGCGTTTCAGCTACAAGGTATTTTACATTGTAGGTTGTGCCCATAGTTTGGCCCTGAAGGTGCACTATAGGCGTTTTGTCATCGCTACAGCTTGCTAGTAAAAGAATACCTATAGCAAAAAAAGCGAGAAAAATTCGAATAGCAAATCGAATCACATTGTTGTCCTTACTAACATGTACACCGCCATAAAGGAGTGATGTACGTTGCGCGTGAAGCTTATACAAAAAAGGGGCATACGCCCCTTTCTATATTGCTTGTTAGCTTGGTAGATTAACCACCGAAGTCATCCAGCATGATGTTTTCGTCCTCAACACCCATATCTTTCAGCATGTTGATTACGGCCGCGTTCATCATAGGTGGTCCACACATGTAGAACTCACAGTCTTCTGGAGCAGGGTGATCTTTCAAGTAATTCTCAAGAAGTACTTGGTGAATGAACCCTGTGTAACCTTCCCAGTTGTCCTCTGGCTGAGGATCAGAAAGTGCTACATGCCACTCAAAGTTGTCATTTTCCGCCGCTAGCTCGTCGAAGTCTTCAGTGTAGAACATTTCACGAAGTGAACGTGCACCGTACCAGAAGCTCATCTTACGCTTAGACTTCAGGCGACGAAGCTGATCGAAGATGTGTGAACGCATTGGAGCCATACCAGCACCACCACCTACGAATACCATTTCATTTTCAGTTTCTTTCGCGAAGAATTCACCGAATGGACCAGAGATAGTCGCTTTGTCACCTTCTTTCAGGCTCCAAATATACGATGACATTTTACCAGCAGGTAGGCTTAGGTTATTAGGTGGCGGCGTAGCAATACGCACGTTCAACATAATAATGCCTTCTTCTTCCGGGTAGTTCGCCATTGAGTATGCACGAATTGTCTCTTCGTCTACTTTAGACTCGATGTCAAAGAAGCCAAAACGCTCCCAGTCACCGCGGTACTCTTGAGGAATTTCAAAGTCTTTGTACTTAACATGGTGCGCTGGTGCTTCAATCTGAATATAACCACCTGCACGGAAAGGTACACTTTCACCGTTAGGAATTTTAAGCTTAAGTTCTTTGATGAAGGTTGCTTTGTTATCGTTAGAGATAACTTCACAATCCCACTTCTTAACACCAAATACCGACTCTTCAAGTTCGATTTCCATGTCTTGCTTAATAGCAACCTGACACGAAAGTCGACAGCCCTGACGCGCTTCACCTTTGGTGATGTGGTCTAGTTCAGTTGGAAGAATTTCACCGCCACCTGAGTGTACATCTACACGACACTGACCACATGAGCCACCGCCACCACAAGCAGAAGATACGAAGTAACCTGCGTCAGCTAGTGCACCAAGAAGTTTGCCACCCGGTGCAGTTTTGATTGCCTTGTCTGGGTCACCATTGATAGTGATAGTTACATCACCACTTGGTACCAATTTAGACTTGGCAAACATAATGATAAATACTAGCGCCAATACGATGGCAATAAACATGCCGACGCCAAGAAATATTTCTACGTTATTCATTTATATGCTCCCGAGCTCTATTACAGCTGAATACCAGTGAATGACTGGAAGCCAAGTGCCATTAGGCCAGCGATCATGAATACAGAACCAAGACCACGAACACCATCAGGCATATCAGCATACTTCAGCTTTTCACGTACTGCCGCTAGCAATACAATTGCTAGTGCCCAGCCCATACCACTACCAACGCCGTAAACGATGCTTTCAGTGAAGTTGTATTCACGCTGTACCGCAAACGCCACACCACCGAAGATTGCACAGTTAACGGTAATTAGCGGAAGGAAGATACCTAGTGCGTTGTAAAGCGCAGGGAAGAACTTGTCTAAGCTCATCTCTAGAATCTGTACCAACGCCGCAATAACACCGATAAACGTTAGGAAGTTAAGGAAGCTTAGGTCAGCTTCGGGGAAACCTGCCCATGCTAGTGCGCCTGGAGCAAGAATGTTTACATAAATAACTTGGTTAACAGGTACAGAGATACCTAGTACCACGATTACTGCAACACCAAGACCCATAGCAGTTTTAACTTTCTTAGATACCGCTAGGAATGTACACATACCTAAGAAAAGTGATAACGCCATGTTCTCAACGAAAATTGAGCGAACAAATAACGACAAATAATGTTCCATGACTTACTCCTTAGGCTCTACTTGCTCTGGACGGATAGTACGGATAAACCAAATCATACCGCCGATTAAGAAGAATGAGCTGAATGGTAGGATCAACAAACCGTTACCCTGATACCAGCCACCGTTTTGAACCAGTGGAAGAATTTCGAAACCCAAAATAGTACCGAAACCAAATAGCTCTTTAATTGTACCAATAACAATTAGAATGAAGGAGTAACCCAAGCCGTTACCAATACCATCAAGGAAGCTCATCAGAGGTGGGCTCTTCATGGCGTAAGCTTCAGCACGACCCATTACGATACAGTTAGTAATAATCAGACCAACGAATACCGACAGCTGCTTCGATATTTCATACGAATACGCTTTCAGAATTTGGTCAACAACGATTACCAACGATGCAATGATGGTCATCTGGATAATAATTCGAACGCTAGATGGGATCTGGTTGCGAATTAGTGAAATAAACAAGTTTGAGAACGCTACAACGCTGGTAAGCGCTAGCGACATTACCAATGCTGTTTCCAGCTTAGTGGTTATTGCCAGTGCTGAACAGATACCCAATACCTGTAGGGCGATCGGGTTGTTGTCCAGGATTGGCCCAAAGAGGGCCTTTTTCATTTCTTTAGTATCTGCCATGAGACTTCCCTTATGAACGCCATGCTTGGTTCTTCAGGAACTGGCCGAAGCCTTGCTCGCCTACCCAGTAACGTACTGTGTTTTCAACACCGTTGCTGGTTAGGGTTGCACCTGAAAGCGCATCGATAGTGTGAGGATTGCTAGGGTTAGCATTTTTCACTACGCGAATAGCAACTTCGCCATTTTCGTAAAGCTCTTTGCCGTCCCATTTGTCCTGCCAAGCAGGATTTTGCACTTCACCACCTAGTCCTGGCGTTTCTTTTTGCTGATAGTAAATAAGCTCGCGAACCGTTTGGCCGTCTGCATCTACCGCTAAGAAACCGTACATAAGATCCCAAAGGCCGCTGCCGTGTACAGGGAGGATGATACGAGAAACATCACCTGCGTCGTCGCGAACTAAGTAAACACTGGCCACGTTAGGGCGGCGTTGGAAACCAACATTGCTGTTAGTTACCTTAGTGCTGTACTCAGTTTCTTTGGCTGCTTTATACATATCGTAATCTGGCTTTGGCGCTTCAACAAACGTGCCTTCTTCAAGATTTACATAACGCTGTTCTACTCGCTCGCTGTACGTGCTTTCAATTGCGCTATTGCTCATGCCCATTTCGTAAAGGCCTGCAGCATTAAGAATGTTACTCTTTTTATCAAGAGCAGCGTTTGTTTGTTGTAAAGTGCGAAGGCCAACAGCCGCGCCAGAAACAACAATTGAACAAACTAAACATACGGCAACAACAATACCTACCGTTTTGCCTAAAGATTCTTTCTTAGCCGACACGTGCTACCCTCCGCTTGATATTGCTTTGTGCGACGAAATAGTCGAACAGTGGCGCCCACAAGTTAGCAAATAGAATTGCTAGCATTACACCTTCAGGGAAGGCTGGGTTTAGGACGCGGATTAGTACCGTCATGAAACCAATGAAGATACCGTAAGCCCACTTACCTTGGTTTGTGAACGACGCAGAAACCGGGTCTGTCGCCATAAAGAACATACCAAAAGCAAGACCACCAACAACAAAGTGCCAGTGCGCAGGCATTGCAAACATCGGATTAGTATCGCTGCCGATTAGGTTTAGCAGGGTTGCGAAGAACGCTACACCAATCGCTACACCAGCAACAATGCGCCAGCTTGCTATACGCATGTACATGATGAACAAGCCACCAAGAATAATAGCAAGTGTTGATACCTCACCCGCAGAACCTGAGATAGTACCGATGAAGCTGTTCATCCACTGATCCATGTTCGCGTAGTCAAGGTTGCCAGAAGCCGCTTGGCTTAGAGACGTTGCACCAGAATAACCATCTGCCGCTACCCATACTTGGTCACCTGAAATTTGTGCAGGATACGCAAAGTAAAGGAATGCACGGCCAGACAATGCTGGGTTAAGGAAGTTACGACCTGTACCACCGAATACTTCTTTCGCAATGACGACACCGAAGGTAATACCTAGTGCAACTTGCCATAGAGGAATAGTAGCTGGAAGTGTTAGTGCGAACAGTACCGATGTAACGAAGAAACCTTCGTTAACTTCGTGCTTGCGCACAGACGCGAACAATACTTCCCAAAAACCACCAACAATGAAGGTAGTGGCATATATAGGTAACCAGAAACATGCGCCGTAGAAGAACATGCCTAGCACGCCAGCGTTCGACAAGTCACCGCCAAGAGCAGCATACAGGCCCGCTTGCCACGTATCAGGTAGTGTTCCTGCACCAGCAGCAATTGCTTCTTGTGCTTGGAAACCGATGTTATACATACCAAAGAACATAGCTGGGAATGTTGCCATCCATACCATGATCATGATGCGCTTAAGGTCAATGCTGTCACGCACGTGCGTGTTAGCTTTGTTTACTTTACCCGGAGTATAGAAAATGGTCGCCGCAGCTTCGTAAAGCGCATACCACTTTTCATGCTTACCACCTGGTTCGAAGTTTGGTTCGATCTTTTCTAAATACGCTTTTAAACCCATGACTTAACCCTCTTTCTCTATCGTGGTCAAACAGTCGCGTAAGATAGGAGCGTAGTTGTATTTGCCAGGGCATACATAAGTACACAATGCCAAATCTTCTTCGTCCAACTCTAAGCAACCCAACGTCTGAGCACCGTCAGTATCACCAGAAATCAGGTCCCTAAGCAGAAGCGTAGGAATGATATCTAGGGGCATAACGCGTTCGTAATTACCAATTGGAACCATAGAACGTTCAGAACCATTGGTAGTTGTTGTCATATCAAATGTCTTGCTGCCACTTAGATGACCTAAGTAAGCACGAGTCACTGAGTGCTTATCTGAACCTGGAGTTATCCAGCCAAATAGCTTTTTCTCGCGACCTTCTTTTAGTAGTGAAACTTGGGTGTGGAAACGACCAAGGAAGCCGTGAACGCCCATCGCTGTAGTACCGCTAAGTACAGAACCAGAGATAACACGTACTTCACCGTCTACTTGCTCGTTTGCAGTTAGCTCGGTCAAGTCTGCGCCAATTAACGTGCGCACTAGGCGTGGATTGGTTGCTGCAGGACCTGCAAGTGAAATAACACGACGGTTATCTAGCTCGCCAGAAGTCAGCAATGCACCAATGGCCATAACGTCTTGGTAGTTGATGTGCCAAACCGTTTTGTTCATGCCGGCTGAATCAAGGAAGTGGATATGAGTACCCGGTAGGCCCGCAGGGTGAGGACCGCCAAATTCTTCAACATCAACTGCCGCATCGCCAGTAGCAACAGAAGCACCTGCCGCTTTACAAACGTAAGTCTTGCCGCCGCTCAATTGCGTTAACGCTTTAAGACCATTTACGAAATCGTCTTGGCGCTCAGCAATAATCACAGCAGGATCTGCTGCGAGTGGATTAGTATCCATTGCTGTAACGAAAATTGAACTTGGAACAGAGTCTAGCTTTGGAGATTTGCTAAATGGACGCGTACGGAACGCTGTCCACATGCCTGACTCTACAAGGATTGACTGAAGCTGCTCACGTGAAGCGTTCGCGATCTGGTCAGCTGCAATTTTTTCAAATGTCACAGCATCACTGCCGTTTACTTTGATAACTACAGACTGAAGAACACGTTTTGCACCACGGTTAACCTCTACCACTTCACCCGCTGCTGGGGCAGTGAACTTAACGCCAGGGTTCTTTTTGTCTTCAAAAAGTACCTGACCTTTCTTCACTACATCGCCAACTTGGACGTGCATGGTAGGGCGCATACCCACATATTCTTCTCCCAGAATGGCAACGCGCGTTGCAGCAGATGCATCAGCAATCTCCTGCTTTGGCGCTCCCTCAATTGGGAGGTCGAGACCTTTCTTGATTTTTATCATATGTAATCGCACTACTCTAATAGAAATACCCTTTTGCATGACCGCAGAAATCCGGCCTGTCAGCATGCAAAAACGCACTATTAACAGGTGTAGAACACCTTTTCGTTGTTGATTGATGGAACTTGCTGCAATTGCTACGGTCAGCCTGTTATGAAGCCGTAACGCATAATTCCTTTTGCGGACGTTTAATTCGCCCTTTCTTTATAGACCACCAGCAGAAATTAACACTTATTATTATTGCTATTGTACTGCAATCGCTACCGCTGTTTTGGTAGAGACAGAAAAGGCCCCTACTTAATTTCGGGATTTTAGCATTAACCCATACGTTTGTGCCACGCTATTTAAAGATAAAGACAAATTTTTCTACAATTTAATGTAAACCTTTGGTCTAACTCATTTACATTTTGTATTGCTCATTCATACAGCAACCTGTAATTAGGCGAAAAAAAGCCGTCGAATCAGACGGCCTTTTGTCCACAAACATTAAGTTAATTAATAGTAAGGTCGGGGGGGTTACCACTTAACTAATGGGTCAACATCGCTGTCGTAATCCACGTTTTCTAAATCAAAACCAAATAACTTCAAGAACTCATGGTGGTAGCCTTTATAGTCACTTAAGTCATGAAAGTTCTCTTGTGTTACTTGGTCCCATAGCGCTTTAATTTTTGCTTGGGTTGCGTCGTTAGTTTCTTTACCGTCCATACGGAAGCGATTCTTTTCATCTAACGTAGGCGTGCTGCCAAACAGGCATTGTGTGAACAATCCAAAAATCTGTTCAATGCAACCTTCGTGCGTCCCCTCTTCTTTCATCACCTTGTAAATCAGTGAAATATAGAGCGGCATGACAGGAATAGCTGAACTTGCTTGCGTTACCAGCGCTTTTAATGAACTCACATTTGCCTGGACAAACAGTTCGCTGTTTTTGCCAATGATGGCCGCGGCGGCGCGGTCTAGGTCTTCTTTCGCTTTTCCTATCGTCGCCTGACCATAGATAGGCCATGTCAACTCTTTACCGATATAGGTATATGCGGTGGTTTTACAGCCTTCAGCGAGTACATCTGCGTCGCGTAAAAAGTCCATCCAACGTTCCCAGTCTTCGCCACCCATTACTTTGATAGTATTTAGGATCTCGTCGTCATTCGCTGGCTCTAGCGACACATCGTGTACTTTATCTTTATCGGTATCGTAAGTTTTGGTGGTATATGCCTCTCCCACCGGCTTTAGGGTAGATTTGTAGGTGATACCTGTTTCTGGGTCGGTTCTGCGCGGGGAAGCAAGACTATAGATAACCAAGTCAACCTTGCCCATTTCACTTTTTATTTTTTCGATGGTTTCATTTTTAATCTCATCAGAAAACGCATCGCCATTGATGGTGTCAGCGAAAAGGCCTTTCGCTCGGGCTTTTTCGTGAAACGCTGCCGTGTTGTACCAACCCGCAGTGCCTGTTTTGCGCTCTGTTGGTTCTTTTTCGAAACACACACCCAGCGTTTTGGCACCATAGCCAAATGCAGAAGTAATGCGCGATGCTAGACCGTAACCCGTAGAACTACCAATAACGAGTACATTTTTAGGGCCTTCGCCTAAGTCACCTTTTGATTCCACATAAGCAATTTGTTCTTCAACCGCTTTTGCACAGCCTACTGGATGCGCGTTTGTACAAATGAAGCCTCTCACTTTAGGCTTGATAACCATAATAATTTTCCTTATTTGAGCGTGGGGCTATTGTAATGCCGAAGCCACTGATAACAACTCGGAGCAGATGAGACGCCAGCATATCGCATACATCTCGTCACACCAACAAAACTTGGTCACTACACGCGTTCGGATCTAAAGATGTGTAATAGATAAAGGGACATTCAACAACGACAAGACGATAGTTAGTCAGCATAGAACTTACAAGTATTTATGGGAAAGTTAAGGAAAGGAATAGGGCAAGAAACGGAGAAAGCTGAGCTTTACAGGAGTGCTGTTGAGCACTCCTGTAGTGGTGTTTTTAACCTAGAACATCGAGTAGTTCTACATCAAATACCAATGTGCTGTATGGGCCAATAGCTGCGCCAGCGCCTTGTTCACCGTATGCTAGGTCGTGTGGTACATATAAACGATACTTAGCACCTGCTTTCATAAGTTGGAGGGCTTCGGTCCAACCTTTAATCACACCACCAACAGGGAATTCAGCTGGCTGACCGCGCTCGTAAGAGCTATCAAATGTTGTACCGTCAATAAGTGTACCGTGATAGTGAACACGAACAGTACTAGATGCATTTGGTGTTTCACCGTCACCTTCTGTAATTACTTCGTATTGAAGTCCAGACTCAGTTACCGTTACTTCGTCACGCTTCGCGTTTTCTTCAAGGTATTTTGTGCCTTCTTCAATAACTGCTTTGCTCGCTTCTTCTTTAGCCGCTTGCATACGCTTATGAATTTCGCCAAACGCATCACGTAGCGTATCGTTGTCAACTTGAGGGGCCTGACCCGCAAAAGCGTCTTTTAGGCCAGCAACAACCGCATCGATCGCTAAACCGTCAAAAGGGTTTGATTGCAATTGTTGACCCATTTGAAAACCAATGCCGTAACTTGCTTGGGTTTCTACTGTATTGAATGTATCAGTCACAAGAACTCCTGAAATTAAATTACAAATGCAGTACAAATTTCAAACAAACCGCATAATGCGAAAATGTTTCTGCATTTTCCGACGCAAGAGTGTATCACACCATAAAATATCTTGCTTTGAGCAATGTTAATTAGGGTGCAAAAGTATCAAAATGTTGTAAATTATAACCGAAAGTGGTTAGACAAGTCGCAAAGGACACAGTATGGTTAGCCCATATATTTAGGAGGATAGCATGCAAACACACTACGATGCTGAACTGAAAGATACCGTTCGATACCTAGGAAAAACCTTAGGTGAAACAATCAAAAATCAATTGGGTCAAGAGTGGCTAGACCGCATTGAAAAGATTCGTAAAGGCGGCCGAGCCTCTTATCAGGGAGACGCTGCATGCAGTGAAGAACTGAAAGAAACTTTCAAAACAATGTCTGACAGCGATTTGTTGACTGTTGGCCGTGCCTTCGCACAATTCTTGAATTTGGGTAATATTGCCGAGCAAGAGTACAACGCGGCAATGAATGTCGATGCATCAATTGATGCTCTGTTCAAACACCTAGATAAAGCAGAACTTACCGCCGATAAAGTACAAGATGCGGTAGCAAAGCTAAACATTGACCTTGTACTGACAGCGCACCCAACTGAGGTAACGCGCAGAACACTTATTCACAAGCACAAAGAACTCGCCGACTGTCTTCAAGCAGTGCATCAGGCGTCGCTTAATGATGTAGAGCGTAAGAAAATTGAAACGCGCATCGCCGATTTGATTGCACAGGCTTGGCACACAGAAGAAATTCGTTCGGTGCGCCCTACGCCCGTTGATGAGGCACGCTGGGGTTTTTCTGTTATTGAAAACTCGCTATGGGAAGCCGTACCTGACTTTATGCGCGAGCTTGACGATCGCTTGAATGAAGATTACGACGTATCGCTGCCACTTGATGCGTCCCCTGTTCAGTTTAGCTCGTGGATGGGTGGAGATAGAGACGGTAACCCGTTTGTTACTTCAAAAGTCACCGAGCAAGTATTGCTGCTTGCGAGAAAACGCGCAGCTAAACTTTTCGCGTTAGATCTCGATCGTTTGCAAGTTGAACTATCAATGTACGACTGTAACGATGAGCTACGCGCCAAAGTAGGCGATGCAAACGAACCTTACCGCGCCCTACTTCGCCCGTTGGTAGATAAGTTCATTGCTACCCGCGACGGCATTGCCGACTATTTAGCCGGCAAGAATCCAGACACGTCTAACTGGATTGAAAGCGACGACGAGCTTATCGAGCCGCTAATGCTTTGCTACCAGTCGCTATTAGAATGCGGTATGCAGGTTGTAGCAAACGGCCTTCTACTGGATACTATCCGTCGTGCACGCGTATTCGGTATTCACCTTCTGCGTCTTGACGTACGTCAGGACTCTGAGCGTCACGCCGACGTATTCAGTGAACTTACTCGTTATCTTGGCCTTGGCGACTACGCACAGTGGAGCGAGGCTGACAAGCAAGCTTTCTTATTGCGAGAACTTGGCTCTAAACGCCCACTATTCCCTGCCCAATGGGACGCGTCTGATGACGTAAAAGAAGTGCTAGATACCTGTAAAGTGATTGCCAAACACAGCAAGCACGGTTTCGGTATTTATATTATCTCCATGGCCAGTGAGCCATCAGATGTATTGGCCGTTCAGTTACTACTTCAGGAAAGCGGTGTAGATTGGCCAATGCCAGTCGCGCCATTGTTTGAGACGTTAGACGACTTAAACAACTCACCTGATGTCATGCGCAAACTTCTATCAATCGACTGGTATCGCGGTTACGTGAAAGGTCGTCAGTTTGTGATGATTGGTTATTCTGATTCAGCAAAAGACGCTGGTGCACTAGCAGCAGGCTGGGCACAGTACCAGTCACAAGAAGCGCTTGTAGCCATTGCTGATGAATTTGACGTAAGCCTGACCCTATTCCACGGTCGTGGTGGTACGATTGGTCGTGGTGGTTTGCCTGCACATGCAGCTATCTACTCTCAGCCTCCTGGCTCACTAGATGGTGGCTTCCGTGTAACAGAGCAAGGGGAAACCATTCGCTACAAGTTCGGCATGCCGAAACTTGCTAAGCGCAGCTTGGGCATCTACGCCAGTGCCATTATTGAAGCCATGCTGTTCCCGCCCCCGGCACCTAAAGAAGAATGGCGAGAGCTTATTACCGCAATGGCAGCGCAAGGTCGTGATAACTACCGTGCAACTGTACGACACGATGAAGAATTCGTACCTTACTTCCGCGTGGCAACACCTGAGCAAGAGTTAGGTAAACTACCACTAGGTAGTCGCCCTGCGAAGCGTAAGCCACAAGGCGGCATTGAAAGCCTACGTGCTATCCCGTGGATTTTTGCTTGGGCACAGACTCGTTTGGTACTTCCAAGCTGGTTAGGCGTTATGCGCGCTATTGATAGCGTGAAAACGCCTGAAAACGAAAAAGTCGTTAACGAGATGTTCAGCGAATGGCCGTTCTATCGTTCACGTCTTTCAATGCTGGACATGGTATTCCACAAAGCCGACCCTCGTATTAGTGAAGCTTACGACGACCGCCTTGTACCTAAAGAGCTTAAACACTTTGGTGAAGCCCTGCGCACGGAACTTAAAGATAGCATTTCATCGTTACTGGCCATTACTGGCGAAAAAGACATTATGGCTAACGACCCGCAGGGTAAAGAGTCGATGGAAATCCGCGCTGCGTATTTACAACCTCTACATTACCTGCAAATTGAGCTTCTTGACCGTATCCGTAAGGCCGGAGATGAGTCGCAAAATACCAGCTTAGAGCGAGCAATGATGGTTACCATTGCGGGTATTGCCATCGGTATGCGTAATACAGGTTAAATACGCTTATTCAGTAAACCATAGAAGCCCGCTTAGTTTAACGTAGCGGGCTTTTTTATTGCGCTACTGAAAATGTACTGCTAACCATTTGTTGATTTCCCGTTCCACCTCATCGCGATAGAAAGTTAAGCTGTGATCGCCGTTGTCGTAAACTACAAGCTTATGCGAGTGATTATTATCTTTTAGCTGCTGTGCCGCCTTAAGTGAATGTGAAATATCGACGCGCACATCAGCACTTCCGTGCACTAACAAAATAGGCACATTCGGATTTAGCTCATTAATCCATTTTACTGCAGAGCGCTCATCGAGGGCTTTCGTTTGATTCTGCTCCATATTTGGAACAAGTTCATTAAGCAGCGCCCGCATATCTGGGCGACGTGCCACAGTGGTATGTAAATCAGAGGGGCCTGCTACAATAACCGCGCTAACAATGTCGCTTGTGTTCTTGCGAAGCGCCTGCCATGTCATCATGCCGCCACGACTAACGCCATATAGGGCTATCTTATTGGGGTCGGCATTAGGTAGCTGTTTGGCTATTTCAATCAGTCGCAAAACGTCGTTAACATCTGCGCCGCCAAACTCATCTTTCCCTTGGCTAAATTTAGCGCCGCGATAGTTACTGGCCAAGACAATATAACCCTGTTCGGCGAGCGGCATTAAACGCTCAACAACGGCTATGCGCGTTACATTATGCTTATGGTTACCACCGCGATTATAGATGATCACTGGTAACTTTTTGTCGCCAGCATGCTTTGGTAACACCATAACACCTGAAATCTTCAAACCATCCGATTCATACTCAATCCATTGCGCACTTGTTGTCTTTATAAGCGCATTGAATTTTTTAGGATTTACCGCTTTTTGCCATCTATCCACATACGCTACGTTTTGATTATTGCTTTGTGCTTGCGCAAGCCACGCCTCATAATTTTCGAAGGGCAATGCATTGCCTTTTAACGTAAGTGTTTTAGGTAATTGAGTAAAAATTTGGCCTGCTAATTGCGCTTCATCATTGGCTTTGTTAAAAGCCTCATCCGTCGCGTTGGCATTAAAACAAAATGCAAAATACATAATGTGAAGCAAAACGTTACGCATCATAGACGTCATAATACATCCTTGTTTAATTCGAATAGAACCGTTGAGAGTGACTAGTAAATAATGAAATACTTTGCGACTCAACAGAATATGAATATGATTAGTAACAAAGTTTGTCACCCTATGCATTAATGGACTAAATATGCGCACACCTCTCTTGATACTCTTCATCACTCTGCTTTCACTCAGTGGCCGCTGTTTTCCCAGTAATATGGAGTTACCTTTCGGTCTGTGGGAAGGCATTAGTGAAGATGAACTCACATTCCGATTACTTCAAATAAATGAAAGTGGCGAACACAGCTTTTTTGAAATAGCCATTCCAGGTGGCTTAAAAAGAGTGCGTCGCACGCCATTCAACAATGAAGACATTGCTTGTATAGAAAACAGGTGCACTATAAAAACTATTATTGAAGGCGATGTGACGCGCACGATTACGGTGTCTCCCTATTTAGATAGGGGCTTGAAGGCACTTGAGTCGAGTTTCAAAGGTGAAGAGAGTTACACATCTCACACGTATCACCTGGTAAAACAAGACGCAGAATCTACGCCTCGAAAATTCCTCGAAAAACGTGGGAAGCTAATTGTTGATGCAGAGCAAAATACAACTGAACACCCTTTTGGCACTTGGATTGGTGTTATGCAGTATTTGGACAAGCCTGAATTAGCATTACTGCAGCTAAATGAAAGTGAGCAAGGTTCATTACGGGTTTATAGAAAGGGCAACAAAACCTTCAATGAAGTGCAATCAAGCTTTTCTGCTAGCGATATGAGCATTGATGGCAAAGTGATTGAAATTGAAGCGTCACACACAACTTTTGCATCAAACATCATCCTGTTTGTGCAAACAGACAACATGATTTCTGGCTACACCTACGCAATTCATAAGGGCTATCCAGCAGCCATGGGCGCAATAAAGCTGTACCGCATAGAGCCAGCCAAAGCACACTAATTTTCTTAGGTGGTAAACTAATGAATAGCTGCTATGTGATGCTTTCAACAAGCACCGCTTTACGTAGCTCTCCTGTTCTGAATGTGCAGTGGCAAAGTCTATAAACACGCCACAAAAAAAAGCTGGATAGGTAAGGTCGTAACAGACTTACTTTTCCCCAATTAATGAGTTTGTCAAAGGTTGTTGGGTGACGTATTGAGTTGGGGGAAGTTTGATAAGTAGGCTCTCCACCGCAGGGATGCGGTGGCGAAGCCTACATGGACGTATTCACGGCGGGTCTGCGTTCAAAGTTCCGCCAATGATGTTATCCGATTAGCCGTTTACAAAATCAACGCCTAGCTTGATGTCGCCACGTAGGCCTTCAAGCATGTCGTTTTTCGCTTTTTCTTCAAATGCGCTTAGCTCGCCGTATGGCAAGATTTCTTCAACACCGTTTGCACCTAGGCGAACTGGGTGTGCGAAGAATGCTGCGTCGTCGCTGTCGTCAGTTTGTACGTAAGTGTACTCAACTACGTTTTCACCTTGCATTGCTGCAACTAGAGATAAACAGAAACGTGCTGCTGCTTGACCCATAGATAGGGTTGCAGAGCCGCCGCCAGCTTTAGCTTCAACAACTTCAGTACCCGCGTTTTGGATACGAGTAGTTAGGCTAGACACTTCTTCGTCAGTAAACTCAACGCCTTCAACTTGTGAAAGTAGAGGAAGGATAGTTGTACCAGAGTGACCACCGATTACCGGTACGTGCACTGAAGATACGTCTACACCTTTAAGTTCAGCAACAAAGGTTTCAGCGCGGATAACGTCAAGCGTAGTTACACCGAAAAGCTTGTTCTTGTCGTAAACGCCTTTTGCTTTTAGCGTTTCAGCTGCAATCGCAACAGTAGTGTTAACTGGGTTAGTGATGATACCAACACACGCGTTCGGGCAGTTATCAGCTACACCTTCAATTAGGTTTTTAACAATGCCGGCGTTGATGTTGAACAGATCAGAACGATCCATACCTGGCTTACGAGGCATACCTGCTGGAATAAGAACAACGTCTGCTCCAGTAAGTGCACCAGCAAGGTCATCTTTACCGTGACCGGTTACTTTTACCGCAGTGGGGATGTGGCTCAAGTCAACAGCAACACCAGGAACAACTGGCGCAACGTCGTAAAGCGCTAAATCTGAACCTGCTGGCAATTGTGTTTTCAACAACAAAGACAGCGCCTGACCAATACCGCCGGCAGCACCTAACACGGCTACTTTCATACCATTTCTCCTATGGGATTACTTCACGTATTTAAACGGAACGTCACACTAATGCAACGCGGGGGAAAACTCAATCACCGGATCGTCTTATTAACGTTATTTATGGCGATTTTTATTCGATATTCATTATCATGAATGATTATGCAAAGAAATTGCGCAAAGTCCACCTGTACGGCACAATATACGCATACTAAATATAATTCCTAACGATAACCCTCAGAAAAGAAAAGAGCGCTAATGGCAAACGCAAAACAAGAGCAACTCATCAAAGCTTTTAAAGAGATTCTCAAAGCGGAAAGTTACGGTTCGCAAGGCGAAATTGTAGATGCTTTGAAGTCACAAAGCTTTGACAATATCAGCCAGTCAAAAATTTCAAGAATGTTGAGCAAATTTGGTGCGGTAAGAACGCGTAATGCCCGCGGTGACATGGTTTATTGTCTTCCCCCTGAGTTGGGTATGCCAACGGCTAAAAGTCCGTTAAAACAGCTTGTACTAGACATTGTGCATAACAATGTAATGGTGATTATCAGAACGAGTCCAGGTGCTGCACAGCTAATCGCGCGCTTACTAGATTCTCTTAGCAAAAAAGACGGTGTATTGGGCACCATTGCCGGCGACGATACAATATTTATTGCCCCTGCCGATGTAGCTGAAATAGAAGAGTTAAGACAGCGGGTTGAAGACCTGTTTGAAAATGTCTAATTAGGCTGCTTTTGCTTATTAATGCGCCGCAAAGCTATATAAACTGAAAGCTTTTCGAACGAAATCTTTACGTCACTAGACAAAGAAACCGCATATAAAATGCGGTTCCTCAATTTTAGGGTTTGAGTACGTATTAAGACAGAAGCTTAATGAGCGCGTCTGCTGCTGGGCGTGACGATGGCGGATTTTGACCGGTAACCAACAGCCCATCTGTACAAACCTTCACAGCGAAATCATCTGCACTTTCATAATTGCCGCCTTTTTTCACTAACTCATCTTCGACAAGATAAGGCACTACATCAGTGAGTTCCATCGCGGCTTCTTCGCTATTTGAAAAACCGGTTACGGCTTTGCCGTCTACTAAATACTTGCCATCAGGGGTTTTTACATCCTTCAGCACGATTGGAGCGTGACAAACCGCTCCGACTGGCTTATTAGCGGCAATAGTCTCTTCAATCAATTTGATAGAGTGCGCATTATCTGAGAGGTCCCACAATGGTCCATGACCGCCAGGATAAAATACCGCGTCGAATTCTTCAGCACGAACATCTTCAAGTGGAATAGTTGACGCTATTGCACTACGTGCTAATTCATCTTTCGTGTATCGAATTGCATCATCTGTCATGGCATCGTCAGATAGACTGTTAGGGTCAATCGGAACCTGCCCTCCCATCGGCGAGGCCAATGTAATTGTGTAACCTTGGTCTTTAAATGCGTAATAAGGTGCGGCGAACTCCTCTAGCCACATACCTGTTTTCTCACCCGTGTCGCCCATAATTTCGTGAGACGTCATTACCATTAACATACGTTTTGACATAAGCCCTCCTTGCGAGCATTTAAAAAATGTAACGCCAATTAATTCGTGTGGTGGAGGGTCTTAGATCATAAAAGAAGAGAAGGATCGATTAGTAGCAAATGAGTGAGATAAATCGCGGGCATAAAAAAGTGCCACTTCCTGTTAAGGAGAGTGGCACCTAACACTACAACTTGTAGTTAATGTTTACTACTTCTTAGAAGCGGTAGTTAACACCTACGCGGATTTCCCAAAGAGATGGACCGCGAGATACGCTTTGATCTGGTCTTGAGAACGCACTGTACTCGTATTGACCTGCATCGTTGAAGTCAGCAGCAATAACTTCATCACCACCGAAGCTACCCTGACGGAAGTCGCCCCACTGGTCGTTGATTAAGTTAGTCAAGTTTTCAATTACGAAAAATGCGCTTGCTGTATGGCCTTCGTAGAAGCCAGGAAGTTCTTGAGATACACGTAGGTCAGCTTTAAACCACCAGTCTGCAGATTCACTGTTACGCTCAAGAATTTCACCGCGTTCGAAGCCATTATCTTCAACCCAACGGTTAAATGCAGCTTCAGCAACTTCAGCTGTTTGAAGTACATCACCATCACGGTTAGTTTGGTCTACAAACACTACGTTCGGGTCATTTACTTCAGGAATGTAAATAAGCTGACGAGCAAATACACCATCCCATGGGAATGCTGAGTTGTTGCTGTGAACATAAGAGAAAGGCTTACCTTCGTTAGCCGTTGCAAACAAGTTGAAACGCGTTGCATAACCGTCAAAGAACTCAGCAGTGTAGCCTAGAGATAAGTTAAAACGGTTGCCAACAGCGTAGTCAGACGTTGCTGCAGATGGATTGTTAGGATCGCTAGTTGCGAAGTTCGCGTAGTTCGAGAATGCAACTGCGCTTGTCATCGGGTTAGCATCTTCAGCATCAACATAAGCATATGATGCGGCCATGTCGAAACCATTATCCCACTCTTTGCTTACGCCAATTGAAAATACAAGCGAGCTACCGTCGTCACTTGAATCCACGTTACCAAGGATAAAGTCTGACGTCTCGTTACGGTCTGCGTCAATGCGCTCGTAAATTGGACGACCATCAAAACGGTTTTGACCTGAGTAAACGATGTTTGCGTCTCTAACAATCGCTGAGTCTTGGCGATCGGTGTAGATCATATCAGCATTAATTAGGTAGTCGTTCTCAGTTACGTAGGTGAAGCCTAACGCGTATTTCCACTCAGACGGAATTTCAAAGTCTGGGTCAGTTGCGTTAGTGTTACCGTCACCATCCGTTAGGCTAGTGTTTGCTACTTCGTCAAATAGATCTTGTGGTACGTCGAAGATTGGACGACCTTGGCCCGTTAGCGCTAAGTCAAACAATGAAGTAGTACCGCTTACGAAACCATCAATTTGTCTTTCACGTGTACCAATGTTCGTTACACCATCGTTAGAGTACGCATTTGAGATCCAAACGTTCGGGTTACCACCAGAGTAAAGACCTAAACCACCGCGTAGCTCTAAGCTTTCATTAACTGTGTAAGTAAAACCGAAACGCGGCTGAAGAAGGTCAATGCCGTCAACGTTAGCCGTGTTGGCAAAACCGTAACGCTCAGTGAAGTTTTCGTTCAAACGAGGTGTATCGTCAGAGCCGTATGTATCATAACGAAGACCTGCCATAATTTTTAGGTCGTCAGTTAGATAGAACTCGTCCTGTACATAGAACGTGGTTACGTCAAACGCAAAAGAAGCACCTGCATCAGCTGGGTTGTTCGTGCCCGCTGAGTTGTTGTAGTAAATACGGTCAACTAGGCCTGCTTCAAAGTCTTCTATGCTTCTGAAACGGTATTCACCTACCGTTTGCTGCATGAACAAGTTAAATACGTCAGTTTCTTCATATTCAACACCAGCTGTAACTTCGTGGTCACCCCAGAAATAAGTACCAGCAAGCTTGAAGTTAAACACTTCGTAGTTAAGGTCGTTAGACTGACGAGAATCATCAGGACCGATATAGATACGACCGCCGCCGTCTGTTTCGATTTGCGCTTCAGCAAAACCAGAAGCCGCGTCTAGTGACTGCTGACGATTATCTAGGTCAGTGTGACCGATACGAAGTTCTGTCGTAAAGTCGTCTGTCCAGTTTGAGTATAGTGAACCAACAATCGTAGTTAGCTCAGCGCCACGCTCGTAGAAGTGGTTGCTAAGAGAAAGGTTACTTGAACCACCATCTGACTGGCTTACGCTGAAACCGTCGTTCCAGTTGTATACTAATGAAGCACGGTGATCAGCATTAATGTTCCAGTCTAGTTTGATTAGAATCTTTTCATCTTCAACTGGTGCAGAACCTGGTGTGCCACCAACATCGTAGCCGTAAACGTTTTGCGCAATTTGTGATACGCGGTCGATGTCGTCTTGAGTTACACGGCCACCTAGCGCGTTATAATCATACAACTGAACGCCTTCAAGCTTCTCATATGCAGCAAAAAGGAAAAGGCTATCTTTAATTAGTGGAAGACCAACGTTGAACCCGTAACGTCTTTCAGTGTAGTTACCGTTGTCACGCTCTACGCTGTCAACTTCGTCGCCGCGGTAAGAGTCAGACGTAAAGTCATAGAAAACACCACCGTGAACTTCGTTTGTACCTGATTTGGTTACTGCGTTGATATTACACGCAGTGAAGCCGCCGTATTCTACGTCGAAAGGAGCAAGCTCAACCGCTACTTGTTGAATTGCATCGTAAGAGAAAGGCATACGCTCAGTTGGGAAGCCATTGCTGTTTAGACCAAAGTTGTCATTCATTCGAATACCATCTAGGGTCAAGCTGTTGTTACGCGGGCTCGCACCACCACAACTAATTGAGTCGTTGAAGCTTTCATCAACGAAAACTCGAGGGTCAACACGAACGATATCGCCGATGCTACGGTTAATAGCAGGAGTATTTTCTAGCGCTTCAAGATTAAATACCGTCTGTGGCCCCGTTGCGCCAAACGCTGTTGCAGCTAATGAACTACCGCTAACAGAGATAACTTCGATATCACTTGCATCTTCTAGAGTAAGGTTAACGCCAAATGGGTTACCTAGCTCTAGGAATACGCTGTCGATTGTGGTGTCTTGGTACTCGTCAGAATCAACAACAATTCTGTAAGGTCCACCAACGCGAAGACCGCGAAGGTTAAACGTACCGTTAGCACCCACAGTTACTTCACGGGCTGTACCAGTAGGTTCGTGAATTACTGTAACAGATGTTCCCGCAGCAGGTGCACCTGTAGGGGTAAGGATGCGGCCTTCCATTGCAGATGACGTTTCTTGCGCCATTGCAGTGGTCGACAAACCGATTGACAGCGCAACCGCAGCCGCGATGCGACTGAACTTAGCTGATGAGCTCATGTGTGTGTTTCCCTTATTTGTTTAAAATTCTTTTTTCGGCTAAAGACTGCACATAAATTACGCAGTGTGCTTGCATCTTAACCGGAACCCGATGAATTGTCGTCAAGGTTCATGTCATTTTTATTACACTTTTACATTTTTATTTAACAGCAATCGTACGAGAATACTGAGTTTGTAAATTTTTTCTTGACCACATGGTCAAGTTAATTTACTTGTTATTATTATTGCTGACCCGCTTCGATTTGCTGGGCCTATTCTTGACAGACGGGCAACTAATAAACAGCGTTTAATAAAAATCAGGTTTACTCATAAAAAACCTTTAATTTTCAATTTTTTAGCACATTAAAATAAACTTACCTATTGCAATAAATAACCTTAACTGATGAAATCACATTATAAATCGTTAATTCATTCGGTCGTTTTTTTGACTAATTTCAGAATTGTTGCTTCAGGAAAATGGATAATTTTTATTTTGGCCGCTGTTAGTTGTGGTTCGATAAACTATTTTCTAAATTCTGCATCGTATGGCGATATTGCGCCACAAACTGGTCATTACATAACCTGCAAGACTGGTCTTGAGGGTAACAATGATGTTTTTTCTGTTTATGTTACTGATGGCAGAATCGCAGAAATGGCAAGCATGCGTTTGTGTGATGATAAAATCATCAAGCGTCAATATGGCGAGGTCAAGGTAACTATCGGTCAAAGCGACTATGACACCTTCCGCTACATTAACCACGGTGTGGTTAACTTGGCGCTGGTAAAGAGTAATGTGGTTGATGCGTTTGGCGCAGATCAGATATATGGATTAACGAAACTAGCTTCCCATCCAGATTATTCAGCGTTTTTTATTGCCTTGAGAGAACGACCACAGCTGTCAAAGGAGTACTTGCTAGGAAAAAGCATTGGACTTTTAGATTATCCGAGCAGCCGTTCTGGCCACATTGTGCCGAAGACCGTGATACAAAACATAGGATTAAGTGACAGCAACGTAAACATTGTTTACTACAGTTCTCATCAAGAATTAAGGCGAGCATTACTCGCCGGAGAAATCGATATAATTTCGTCCTACTGGGCTGAAGAAGATAGTGAGAACTTTTCTAGAAACTATGCAACGCCACTTCAAGAGGATGTTAGCGGCATGCAATGGTACTTAAAAATGCTGACGCAAAACACGGATCTATTTTGCGCCATGCAAACGGTTGTAAACGAGATAGCGATGTCACATCCAAGGCCTTATTACAAGACGATTACACTTGAAGAAGGCTGTAACTAATGAGTAATAAACCTCTCAACTGGAAGCCAAAGCCTTTTACCTTTTTTATATTCTTCTCACTTTTTGTGTGTATACAGTGTGTGGCTCTCATTGCACAATACTGGTCTCATCAATCTTCAATTCATCAAGCAGTCGATAAGGTAGAACGAAGAATAAGCTTGGATAGCGCCTTTCTTGACGTAGGAAACCGCACGCTAAATACCCCCGTAAATCAATTTGCAATCATTAGGTATCTAAAAAAACTCAACAAGGCGCTCAAAGAAGGTGGTTATCCAGTCCTTGTAAAGAGTATTCAGACTGTTGAGGACGATAAAGAAGACTTTACATCTTACAGTTCTGTTATTAATGCTAAATTCGAGAACGCAGAACAAACGATTACCGCAGAAATTCGAGCCGTTGGAACGCTAAGTGCGCTCTCTTTTAGCTGGACTGCACTACTGTCGTCACTACTATTGACCCCTATTTTCAGTGTTTCAAATAAGGTTAAAAAGAAACCGACGTCGCTAGAAGAAGTGATTCCTCCTTCACCGAAGCTGGTAATTAATCTTCAGGAAAAAACAATTTCAAATGGTATCGACGATAAGGTTGTTACCCTGCAAAACAAGCCACTTTGCTTTTACACTGCACTGGTTAAATATTGCATTGAACATCCCGGTGTACCACTCCCCCCGCACAAAGATGTGCCAAGTGAACTACTAGCCCTTGCAAATAAGAGTTTCGGTCGCTTAATTGAACTTGGCCACACAAAACGTAAACGCCCAGATTTCAACGCAAATCTTGACAAGACGTTAAGCGAAATTAGAGCAGCTCTAGACGAAGTATTCTCTTCATTCAGCGAAGAGAAAGAAACGTATTACCCACCGCGGGCTCAGGGCGAGGGTTCTCGGTCTAAACAACACTCTTACGCAATACCGTCTATCAAGCAAGAGGATATAACAATCATTGGTAACTAACTAAAAACTGACCACTTGGAGAGCTTTTTGTCATTTTTTGCTAATTAAGTAAACAGCCTGCAATGCCTTGAAAATACAATAAAGTTCTAGCAAAGACCGATCCAAAAACAGATAACTTGTGAATATATCATTGATTCGCGAGGCCTAAACGCGTATCTTTGCACCAACAAAACCAGCTTTATAGTACTATGCAATCGCCACTTATTATTGCCATTTCTGGGGCTTCAGGCTCTGGGAAGTCTCTTTTTACAAAAAATTTGTTCAACGGCTTCAGTGCTCAGGGTCGTCCTGTTCAAGTGCTGCGTGAAGATCATTATTATCGTGCGCAAGACCATCTCCCGATGGAACAGCGCGAGAAAAATAATTACGATCACCCTAATGCCTTTGAACACGAACTACTAAAAGCACATCTGCAAGCTTTGCGCGAAGGTCAGCCGATTGATTATCCGCACTACTGCTATAAAACGCATACTCGATTACCTGAAACAGAACGCCTTAATCCGGCTCCTGTTATCATTCTCGAGGGTATTATGTTGTTGGCTCGAACAGATTTGCTCCCTCTTTATGACGTTAAGATTTTTATTGATACGCCTCTAGATATTTGTCTGATGCGCAGGATGATGCGTGACCTTAAAGAACGTGGTCGCAGTATCGAATCTGTTGCTAAACAGTACGAAGAGACTGTAAAGCCTATGTATCATCAATTTATCGAACCAAGCCGCTTCACTGCCGACGTAGTAGTGACGCAAGGTGGCAAAAACCAAATTGCATTAGATGTGATCAAATCACACATTCAGCAAGCGCTTCTTTAAGGGAACATTTCTATGGTAAGTTTACTGGGCATTGCAGTCCTTCTGGGTATTGCTTTTGCGTTATCATCAGCGAAACGCAGTATAAATTTGCGCACCGTAGGTGGCGCATTTGCTATTCAAGCATCCGTTGGCGCATTTGTCCTGTATTCTGAACCTGGAAAAGAGGTTCTGTTAGCTTCAACAGAGTTTGTTGCCAATATTATTGCTTATAGCCAAGATGGAATTAACTTTTTGTTTGGCCCTATTGGCGACAAATCTATAGCCTTTATATTTGCGTTCAATGTACTTCCGGTTATCGTATTTTTCTCCTCATTGATTGCGGTTCTTTATCATTTAAAAGTGATGAATATCGTTATAAAGATCATCGGGGGTGCGCTACAAAAGCTATTGGGAACAAGCAAATCGGAATCAATGTCTTCGGCCGCTAACATCTTTGTTGGGCAAACTGAAGCACCATTAGTCGTGCGTCCTTTTATCCCAAATATGACTACATCTGAGCTATTTGCAGTTATGGTGGGTGGATTGGCTTCTATTGCGGGCTCGGTAATGGCCGGATATGCTGGTATGGGTGTGGAGTTAAAATACCTACTTGCAGCAAGCTTTATGGCTGCTCCTGGAGGGTTGCTTATGGCAAAAATAATATTGCCAGAGACAAACACTGCCAGTATAGAATCTAAAAATGTGGAAGCGGAAGATACCGCTTACGCTAATGTGTTTGACGCTGCCGCCAGTGGCGCATCGTCAGGCATGCAGCTTGCGCTAAACGTGGGCGCAATGCTACTCGCTTTCATTGCACTTATAGCAATGCTCAACGGCCTTATAGGCTGGAGTGCAGGACTATTTGGCTATGAAAACGTAACGTTTGAAGGGATCCTGGGTTATGTACTTCAACCTCTTGCATGGGCAATCGGCGTCCCATGGGAAGAAGCACAACTTGCAGGCAGCTTTATTGGTCAGAAAATGGTGGTGAACGAATTCGTTGCCTACCTTAACTTCTTGGAAAACCAAGCACAGCTATCTGAAGCGTCTCAGGCCATTATCACCTTTGCTCTTTGTGGTTTTGCAAACTTCTCTTCTATCGCAATCTTGATGGGTGGAATTGGTGTAATGGCACCAACACGCAGAAATGAAATTGCGCGATTAGGATTAAAAGCAGTTATCGCAGCTACGCTATCTAATTTAATGAGTGCCGCATTGGCAGGCTTTTTCCTCTCTCTGGGTTAAAGATCATTAAATTAGACCAGATGGTCAAGAAAAAACTAGACTAACTAGTCAGGTTTCTGTAAATTACGCGCCAATTCATCGCGGGGTTGATTTATGTCAATTTCTGCGACTTTTTTCTGTAGCCCGTCTACCTTTATAATGCCGCAGTCAAAATATACGGGATAAAGTTATGCAATTAGTTGCTGTTGATTACCAAGCGGAAAACGCACAAGAAGAATTCGTGAAGTCACTTCGCGAGACGGGGTTCGGTGTTTTAAAAAATCACCCTATCCAACAGTCATTAGTTCAAGGTATTTACGACAATTGGCAGGGCTTCTTCGACAGTGAAGAGAAGAATGATTACCTGTACAACAAAGGTAAACAAGACGGATTTTTCCCTCAGAGCGTATCTGAGGTAGCTAAAGGCTTTACGAAAAAAGATATTAAAGAGTATTACCACTTCTATCCATGGGGTCAGTGCCCTGAAGCACTACGTCCTCAAATTTCTCAATATTATGAGGAAGCAAACACGCTAGCGAAAGAGCTGTTGGGTTGGATAGAAAAGCATTCTCCTTCAGAGGTGAGTGATAAGTACAGTCAACCGCTAGGCGAAATGATCAAAGATTCTGATCAAACCTTGCTACGTATACTGCACTACCCACCACTGAAAGGTGATGAAGAAGTAGACGCAATTCGCGCCGCTGCGCATGAAGATATTAACTTGATTACTATCTTACCTGCGGCTAACGAGCCAGGATTGCAAGTACAAGCTAAAGACGGTAGTTGGATTGACGTTCCTTGTGATTTCGGGAACTTAATTGTGAATATTGGCGACATGCTTCAAGAAGCATCAGGCGAATATTTCCCATCAACTACCCATAGGGTTGTAAACCCAGATGGTGCAGATATGACGAAATCTCGTATCTCGTTGCCACTGTTTTTACACCCAAGACCGGATGTTGTTCTTTCAGAACGTCATACTGCAGGGTCATACCTGCAAGAGCGCCTTCGTGAGCTGGGCGTTATATAAATTAAGTTCCTTTTGTAGTGTTATTCTTTTGCCGCAGCTAGTCTGCGGCTTTTTTTTACCTACTAGCTATCGCTGCAAGCTTTGAAGTATAGCGTTGCCTATCCTGCTCGTTGGGTGAATGCTTAACGGCCTGCTGTAAATAACGCTGGGCTTCACTCACATCCCCTAACTCATGATGTGCTTTCGCCATGCCAAAGAATAACTCATGACGGCTTTTATCGAGCCTTAGCCCTTTTTCGTAGTGGCTAATTGCTATCTCGATATCACCAGAATCGAATGCTTGTTCTCCCAAGATATAATGGTAAAAAGGATTGGTTTGGCGCTTTGTTTCTACCATTTGCGTAATGCGGGAAGCTTCAACGTCTCTGTCTTGATAAATATAAAGAATAGATAAATTTTCCCACGCTGTTAGGTTATCGTCATTAAGCGACAGCGCATGTTTATAGGCTATTTCTGCTTGTTCGTATTCATCGACCATGCGATACAACACGCCCAAGTTAACCCAGCTTTGCTGTAACTCTGGCGATAGCTTCGCCGCTGCGCGAAAATAACTGTAGGCTCGGGTGTAACTATTGGCCACCAGAGCGTCCGCTCCCTTATTGTTGTAGTACATTGATATCACTTTGTTAAGAGATACGGCGTTACGCGGAAAATAATTTCGTAACATCTGAGGGTCGAAATCGACATCAGCCCAAGCGCCGCCAAGGGATGCAACTACACTATCGTTAGGCACTGATACTCGCAAATTAATATGGCCGTTGAGCAGGCTATATCCGTCTCGACGCGTCCAGTATTCGGGGATATCTACCTCGTAGAATGTCGCATTGAGACCCACATGCTCAGCAAGAGCGTAAGTCATAATTGACAATGAAAGGCAATTTGCCGCGCGGTTGTGGAAAGTAGTATTCGCAGTAGTGTTTGCGCTGTTGCGATAAAGCATACCCTGATCAGCATGATCGAATATTGCCTTAACCAAGCCTTTCACATTCTTTTGTAAGATGCTCTTCTCATACACTGCTTTTTCCGCAAAGCGCTTTGCGTCTTCATCTAAGAAAAAAATCTCTTCAGGGGTTTCAATGGAAAACAAGCTGTATGTAGGGAACAGACTGTCATTAAGTAAGGTGGGCGCAGCGTCAGTCGTTTCTGTTTCAGTAGACTTACACGCCCCTATTATAAGACAAAGCATTAATAAGGCAGTTACTCGAGCATTCATTACAGGCACCTTTTTTGTGTACTCGATGCCATAAGTATAGCTCACCATCTGATTTTTACATTTTATTTACATCCTGACTTTTATATATTCGGCGCAAATCTTCATCTCGTGCTTTCCGAGGCGAAACAAGCCTTTTATAAGATTACGGAAAGTTAATTATCAATTATTACCTTTCTACCGTAACCATTGACAGTTCAGTAACGCTCGCTAGCTGAATGAAGTGGCAAGTAACTAGAGAGCACATAATTTAGTGTTAAATTTTGTAATCATGTATAGGAAATAGTATGAAAAAGTTAATTAGTGCGTTTGTCGTTATTCTTTTTAGTGCTTCAGTATTCGCTGGGCATCACAAAGATACTGAAAATATGGACATCGTAGATACCGCAGCTGGTAACAAAATGTTCTCAACCCTTGTCACCGCGGTAAAGGCAGCTGATTTAGTGTCGACGTTAAAAGGTGACGGCCCTTTCACAGTTTTTGCTCCTACTGATGAAGCATTTGCGGCCCTACCAGCTGGTACCGTTGAAATGTTGTTGAAGCCAGAAAACAAGCAAACGCTTGTTCAAATTCTCACTTACCACGTTGTAGCAGGTAAAGTGACGGCAGAAGACGTATCAACGCTTTCTAATGCAACAACGGTAGAAGGTAGTCAAGTAGACATCTCTGCGAAGATGGGCGACGTTATGATCAACAATGCGAAGGTAATTAAAGCGGATATCATGACAAGCAATGGCGTAATTCACGTGATTGATACTGTATTGTTGCCTGCTGAAGTAGCGGCTGCATTATAATACAAAGAAATTAAAAAAGACTCTGAAGCACTGATACGTCAGTGCTTCCGTTTTTTTAAACGCTCGATCCAATCCTTTATACTTCTCGTACAAATTCACTTACTAGATGCTAAACAAATTAAACGTTACAAAAGTCTGAAAAGGAGTTCTTATGTTTTCGGTATATACCTATAGCATTGCTGGTTTACTGGTTATTTGTTTGACCGTTTTTGTACAGAATATCGTGGCTGCGATTGCACATCGAAAACAGTCAACCTACATCCCGGGTAAAGTAAGCGAAGAGCTAAGTCACGACAGTTTTGTTTTTAGAAGTCACAGAACGTTTCATAATTCGTTAGAAAACGTGCATCAATTTACACTTCCCGCGCTGTTTTGTATTTTTTTAGGTGCGCCGACCAACATCTTGGCATCGCTCATTTGGTTGTATGCACTGTGCAGAATTATCCACATGGCCCTTTACTATGCTATTGCGACTGAAAAGAATCCTAGCCCGAGAAGCTATTTCTACATGATTGGTATGCTCTGCAACCTTGCCGTTTTCATTCTCGCCTTCTTCCAAGTGTTTACTTAAAATCATTTCGATAGACCAGAAGTAAATGTTGTTATATTCAACTTATGTTTAATCCACTTTTGAAGCTTACAGGAGTAATGTGTGGGGTAGATGGTTCCTCCCGCAGATAGGACTGAGTGTGTATAATAAACAGGTCGGCGAACGCACTTTAGATGATTGCACTGTGTTAATTGTCGACGACCAAGCGAGCAGCAGACTGGTGCTAGTAACGCTACTCGAAGATATGGTTTCTTGCGTTTCTGTAGCCTCAGGACAAGATGCGATCGATTATTGTAAATTTCGCACACCAGACTTAATTTTAATGGACGTATCTATGCCTGAACTAGATGGGCATGAGACAACGCTATTGTTAAGAAAAAAACCTTCCCTTGCTAACATTCCTATTATTTTTGTCACCTCTTCTAGCTCTGATGAAGAAGAAAATAAATGCTGGGATTCTGGATGTGTCGATTTCGTTTTAAAGCCAGTAAACGCATGCACCTTGCGCAATCGGGTAAAGTCACACCTAAACCACAAGTTAAGATATGATTTACTTGAAAAGCTTATCTACATTGACAAACTCACCGGCGCCTACAACCGACACTATCTAGATGACTATCTTCCGCGTTTAGTAAAAGATGGGCTCCGCAATGTTTGTCCTCTTGCCTTAGTCATATTCGATGTGGATTATTTCAAGTTATACAATGATATGTATGGGCACTTAGACGGAGATAGCTGTCTATGGAAGGTAAGCAAAACCATCAATGAAGCGCTGCTACGACCCATGGATAAGTTGGTAAGGATCGGGGGAGAAGAGTTTTTGGTAATATTGCCTAACACTGACTTAGAAGGTGCTAGGTTGGTGACAGAGCGCTTACTCACCACTGTCTACGATCTCAACCTACCTCACGCAGCCTCTGAATACGAACGCGTTACACTGAGTGCAGGGTTAGCGATTAAACATGCAGACGATAATAAAACCGTCGATTACGTTATGTTGGAAGCAGATAAAAATTTGTATTTGGCAAAAACAGGGGGACGAAACCGATTGAAGATGCCCTCTTTAACAAAAAGCTCGTAAGTGTTTTGCTCATCTCGGATGCATTAATTAACATTGATAGACACCACACGTTGCTAAACCGGTCCGCGATAAACGGGCCCTAGCCTAGCTGATAGCTTCCCACTGCTTTTGTATGTAAAAGCGTTTCTAACGTATCTTCCTGAGTAATGCCTAATTCATTCAATTGTGCAAAAAACAACTGCAAGGTGGCGAGGGCATCGTCCAGTGCATTATGAGCGGGAAATGCGGGTAAATCTAAACGCTGTCGGCATACGGTAAGTGTTGCGCTATTATTTGGTAGCACCTGATGTTGTTTGTTTAATTGGTACAATGCTAATTGCAGGGTGTCGATATAAGTGATCTCGATTTGAGGAAGTTGGCATTGCTTGAACGCAGAGTTTAGCGCCATAAGATCGAGTCTGGCGTTGTGAAAAAGTAAAATATTATCCTTAAATAACGAAGATACGGCAGCTAGCCCTTCTGCTATGTCTTCACCCTCTGACAGAATATCTTGCGTTAACCCATGAATGACTGGGCTTTGCCCCAAGTCCCCGTTTGTTTTAATAATATGATAGCCGCTAGAAGCAAGGGAAATGTGCCCTGCTCTACCCGCCACATAGCCAATTGATGTAATATGTGAACTGGCTGCCTCTAACGAAGTAAGCTCTAAATCTAGCGCTGCAAACGTGGTATCGCGGATATGTCTATCGCGTAGATAATACCTAAACTTATTTCTCTTAAAAATCGCCGACGTACAAGCGTGTATTAATTGCTTTATCATAGCGATTAGCTTATTCCGCCAGAAAACTTCATCACCATGGCTTGATTAGTTCGATCAATAGCCTTAAAAGCGGCTTTTAACTGATGCTTTTCTATCGAAGATAGCATAGATACCGACACTCTATTGTCCGTGACTTTGTTTTCTAACTGATGACGCCAGCGCAAGCGATTTAAGAAAAGCCAGATGTCTCTAAGGTTAGCTGCATCACGCTTAGAAAGCTGAGAATTTGATGAGAGCGCGTCCAAACGAGCGAGCGTATTAGGCAGCGATATGCCGTCTGCAAGGGCGTAAATACGGGCAATATTATTAATTAGTGCCACCGCTCTGGTTTTAAGATCAATAACGTCCTTTTCCTTGCGCTTGTCGTTTTTGGCTTTTTCATAAATAAATTTTTGAAACATCGATAAAGGAACCGATATTTCATTACTGTGTCTGGCCAAGGCTGCTAAAAACATATTTTGCTGCATTAAAGGGGCTCTGCGCTTTTGTAGCTGTTTAAATAAACTGACATCACCTGCTGCACATCGCACATCAAGAAAAATATTAAAATGCATAATGGCATCTTTTGTAGGCGCATTAACCCATTGCTTCGCCTCTTCCACTGCCTCATCTAGCGATAAGCGAAGCGTGGGGTTACTGGCCATAATATTACCATCACATAATTTTATACCGCATTTCGCAAGCCCGTTGCAGACATACTCTGCCATAGCAGCAAAGTAGTCTGCCTGAGACTCTGTAGGGCGATTTGCAAGCAATAAACCGTTATCTTGATCAGACCCCATAGTCTGATCTTCCCGGGCTTGAGAACCATAAACCAGCCACGAAAACATCATGGGTGCTTTGCCATTGTCCTGCTGAAAAAAACCGATCAACTTTCTGGTCATGATGTCTGTTGCCTGAGACAAAATTTTTCCCGCAATGTCATAATCGCCGGCTTTTTTTGCATGCGCCGAAAAATAATGAGGAAGCTGCCAAGATAAACGAGTTAATTCATATAAATTCTCTGCTTTGCTCAGTTCGCCGATAATAAAAAGAACGTTTCCTCGTTGGTGGCGAATAATATCACTTGCCGTAACCATACCTAATGGCACAAGCGACTGATGATCAATGACGGGTAAATGATGAATATTGCGTTCAGTCATTAACGCTAACGCATCGAATAATGTTCTGTTTCCCATTATTTGGGCAGGGTTAGGCGTCATTATGTGGTCAACCGACAACGACGTATCTAATGACGTGGCAACCACTCTTGATCTAAGATCCCGATCGGTCACAATGCCGATAAGTTTGTCTTCTTTAGTTACCAGTAAGGATGAAACTTTCTGCTCTGTCATCAGCTGAGCAGCCGCTGATATTGACGTTATTTCCTCCACCGAAACGGGCGATTTTTCGATAACATCTGAAAGACCTTTATACAACCACATGGAATTGGTATCAGATATCGCATGATTTTGCAGGGCATTATTTCGAAGTCCATCAAAGAAATGGCGTATCGCGGTATCTTCAAATAATGGCTCAATCACGGCAGCATCAAAACGATAAACTAACCCCGGACTATCCACGCTAATATTTAAGGAAAATGGACGTTTTTCCATGATGCTAGCATAGCCGAAGTAATCCCCTTCACTTAGATGACGTAGGGGCGCATCTGAATCCTGCACAGAAAATTGACCACTTTGAATTAAGAAAAGCGCCGGAGCACCTTGCTGAAGTTCAGCAACAATATCAGCCGTCACGTAGATTAAATCTGCGTGTTTAACTAATTGCAGCTTCTGTTCGCTATCGAGGGTATCAAGCGGCGCCGACGTATTCAGAAAGTCTTCAACTTGTTTAGCCATTGCAGTCATAGAAATCGTCCAGTGATAGGGTTTGTTCGCCTTCGCTGTGTAAATTTTAGCCCACATACACAACAAAAATGAGCTCGTCCCTCAAAAAAACAAAAAACAAAAGAAAAAACCAACCTATTCACGTTCGCCAATAGGTTGGTTTCATTTTGCTATCGCCTATCTTTAGGCTGTATCAGGTTAGTGAGCTGATGCTTCACCTGCACCTTTTGGATAGCGAATGCTTTCTACTAGCTCTTGAATTTCTTCAGGCGCTTCATCGGTAGCTTTGAACACTAGGAAAGCCACGATAAAGTTAACCATCATACCTAGCGTTCCGATGCCTTCTGGCGAAATACCGAACCACCAGTTGTCAGGGGTGTTAGCTGCAGGGTTTACAAACTTGAAGTAAATGATGTAAGCCGCAGTAAACGCGATACCTGATATCATTCCCGCAATGGCACCTTTGTCGTTCATGCGCTTGCTGAAGATACCCATGATGATTGCCGGGAAGAAGCTCGATGCCGCCAAACCGAAGGCAAAGGCCACGACCTGCGCAACAAAGCCGGGCGGATTGATACCGAAGTAGCCTGCAATAACAATTGCAACCCCCGCCGCTAAACGTGCGTACATCAACTCTGCTTTATCGGTAATATTTGGCATAAAGTTTCGTTTCAACAGATCGTGAGACACGGATGTTGAAATAACTAACAATAAGCCCGCAGAGGTAGACAAGGCTGCTGCCACACCACCCGCTGCTACTAGTGCAATTACCCAAGCTGGTAGGTTAGCAATTTCAGGGTTAGCCAATACCATGATGTCGCGGTCAACTTTCATTTCGTTGCGCTCATCACCCGAATAGAACATCTTGCCGTCGCCATTTTTATCTTCATAAACGATAAGGCCGGTTTGTTCCCAATTTTTAATCCACGACGGCGCTTCTTCATAGCTTGTGCCTGTCATCTCTGGGCCATTAATGGTTTCAATCATATTTACGCGAGCAAATGCAGCAAGAGAAGGTGCTGTTGTATATAAGATTGCAATGAACGCCAGTGCATAACCTGCTGATTTACGCGCATCATGTACCTTAGGTACGGTAAAGAAGCGAACGATTACGTGAGGAAGACCCGCTGTACCCACCATTAGTGCAAAGGTAATGAAGAATACGTCTATGGTACTTTTGGTGCCCGATGTGTATTCGTTAAATCCGAGTTCGACGGATAAATTATCGAGTTTTTGCAGCAGGTGCATCCCCGACCCGTCGGCGAGCGTTGCTCCAAAGCCTGTTTGCGGCAGGATGTGACCTGTGACCATCATTGATATAAATACCGCTGGTACGATATAGGCAAAGATCATTACGCAATACTGCGCTACCTGTGTATAGGTAATACCTTTCATGCCACCAAGCACTGTGTAGAAGAACACAATAACCATACCGATGACTACGCCGGTTACAATATCTACTTCTAAGAAGCGGCTGAATACTACGCCCACGCCACGCATTTGGCCGGCAACATAGGTGAAGCAAACAAAAATTGCACAGAATACGGCAACCGTACGTGCAGTTTGAGAGTAGTAACGATCTCCGATAAAATCAGGCACCGTGAATTTGCCGAATTTACGCAAGTAAGGCGCTAAACATAAGGCTAGCAATACGTAACCGCCAGTCCACCCCATTAGGTAAACCGCGCCGTCATACCCCATAAAAGAGATGAGACCTGCCATCGAAATAAACGATGCAGCCGACATCCAGTCAGCGGCAGTAGCCATACCATTCATGACCGGAGGCACACCGCCACCAGCTACGTAGAAGTCATTGGTAGATCCTGCACGAGCCCAAATTGCAATTGCGATATATAGCGCAAATGATGCGCCAACGATAATAAACGTTAATGTTTGAACGTCCATGATTTACTCCTCATCTACGCCGTAGCGTTTATCCATGGCGTTCATCTTCGCCATATAGACAAAGATCAATGCAACAAATACATAAATTGAGCCCTGTTGTGCAAACCAGAAGCCTAATTTAAAGCCAAAAAATTGGATTTCATTTAAGATATCGACAAAAATAATGCCGGCGCCGAATGATACGATAAACCAAACGACTAGCAGTTTAGCGAGTAGAGCGAGGTTTTCGCTCCAATACGCTTTCTTGTCCTCTTCGTTTCTAAATGCCATTGTTTCACCCTCACATCAGGTTAATTGATTGTTATGTTTTTACATATTCCTAACGCCCGGCTTTGTTAACGTTATTGCTACTTAATTGGTAGTTGACTAAAGACAATCACCAGCAGCAAAGTCAAGCACTTAGGAGCTTGCGTATTACTCTAGACCTGGAAGGTGAAATTCAAAATGAGACCATGGTCGTAGGTAGACTATGGTCGAAATGATTATAATAACAACAAAGTTGTTAAAACCTCGTTAAAGGAATCTTATGGTTTTTGGTTGGGTCACACTTGCAGTTTTGTATCTCTTCTTGCTTTTTTCACTAGCAAGTTGGGGAGAAAAAAATTCACCCACCGCGCGAGCGCTGACGTCTCATCCCGCGATTTATTCTTTAGCCCTTGCCATCTATTGCACCGCTTGGACGTTCTTTGGCATGGTAGGCCAAGCAAGCAGGGATACGTGGATTTACCTTCCCATCATGCTGGGGCCTATCCTCGTCTACGTTTTAGGTTACAAGTTTATTTATAAGCTTACGTTCGTCAGCAAGAAGCAACATATTACAACCATTTCTGATTTCATTGCTTCGCGCTACGGTAAACGTCAAACGGTGGCGCTAGTGGTTACGCTTATCGCGCTACTTGCCACTATTCCCTATATTGCGCTTCAGTTAAAGGCAGTAGGCGCCACCTTTCAATTACTGACGCAGCAACCAAACAGTAACGGCATTATCATTGCCGCAACGGGATTTATCGCAGCCTTTGCCATTTATTTTGGTACACGACGAACTGATGTTACCGAGTATCGTCGTGGTTTAATGCTGGCCATTGCTTTTGAATCGACAATAAAATTACTGGCGTTGGTTCTTGTTGCCATTGTTGGTTACAGCGCGTGGAAACGCACTCAAACTGGGCCATTTTTTGAAAGTTTCACTAACGAAATCGCCTTAGCCCAATTTGGCTCGTTTAGCTTTATCGCACAGACCATCATGGCAGCAGCAGCTATCGTCTGCTTGCCAAGACAATTTCACGTGGCGATTATCGACAACTTGAGCTTAGGGCACTTGCGAACCGCGCGCTGGCTCTTCCCCTTATACCTTGCGGTGATTTCCGCAGTGATCCCTATCATTGCCATTGCCGGTAAATCGATATTTGCAGGCCAAGGCATAGAGCCCGACTCTTATGTGTTGTCGTTGGCAATGTTTTCAGAATCAGCTCTGCTCCAAGTTATTGTATTTGTAGGCGGCCTTTCTGCAGCGACAGCCATGATCATCGTAGCAACACTAACCCTTAGCACCATGCTGACCAACGATGTCATCCTTCCTCGCATTTTGGCTTTTACGGGAAATACCGACGACAAGAAAGATATATCGAAAAAAATTCGTTTAATTCGAAGGGTAGTCATTGCCTTTATCTTGCTGATGGCATTTTTGTACCATCAACAAATGACCAGTAGCCGCTCTCTCCATTCTATCGGGTTAATTGCATTCTCTCTGGTTATTCAGCTGATGCCTGCTATTGTTGGCGGGCTTTACTGGAAGCGGGCGCATGCGCACGGCGTGTATGCTGGCCTAATGGTAGGCTTGGTCATCTGGGTGCTATGGCTAGTACTTCCTATCGTGAGTGAACAGGTTTCCCAGATGGAACAAAACGAGCTAATCAGCCAAGGGGCGATGATCAGCTTGGCGGCAAACAGTTTTGTTTATATTCTTTTTTCACATTTCGCGCCTCAACGTCTTATCGACCGAATACAGGCTGAAGCCTTTGTTTCCCCTGCCATCACTGGAAACAACACCGTTAAAACGCAAGCTATTAGTGTTACCGTGTCCGACCTTGTCACCTTGCTTTCAACCTTCATGGGTACAGGTCGTTGTGAACAACTACTTGGACAATACCAACAGTTAAATCACTGCAACCTCGACCACGACAGCACACCAGACGAGTCGTTTTTATCTTTTTGTGAGCGTGCGCTAGGTGGCGTGATAGGGGCATCGAGTGCAAAGGTACTGTTAGACAGTGCTCTGCGTGGTAAAAAAATGGACTTTACCGAAGTGATTAACTTCTTCGACGATACCACCCAGGCCATGCAATTTAACATGACCGCGCTGTTAACCTCACTTGAGAATATGGACCAAGGTATTAGCGTTGTTGATAAACATTTAAATCTGGTGGCCTGGAATAAGCGATATGCCAATCTCTATCCCTACCCTGATAACCTGCTGGCTGTAGGTACGCCTATCGAAAAACTCATTCGATACAATGCTGCTCAGGGAGAATTTGGTACCGATAATGTGGATGACGAAGTTGAAAAGCGCTTAAGCCATTTACGCTCAGGTATGCCACACCGCTTTACTCGTCAGCGTAAAGACGGTCGCGTTATCGAAATGGTGGGCAACCCTCTGCCTGGGGGAGGCTTCGTAACAAGCTTTAACGATATAACCGGCCACGTAGAAATTCAGCAGGCACTTGAAGAATCGAACATTGACCTTGAAGCTAGAATTAAAAAGCGTACAGAAGAGGTGCATTCAATAAACGCCGAACTGCGTCTTGAAATTGAGCGACGCTCCGAAGCTGAAAAGGAACTGATAAGAGCGCGAAAAGCGGCTGAAGACGCCAATGCTAGCAAAACTCGCTTTCTTGCTCTTGCCAGTCACGATGTGTTGCAACCACTGAACGCTGCAAAGCTTTATGTCAGCGCGTTAGAAGAACAAGAGCTTCCAGAATCAGCCCACGCCATTATTCAGAAGCTCGGGCATAGCGTTACCTCGAGCGAAACGCTTATTGGCACACTGTTAGATATTGCACGCTTAGACCAGGGTGAGATGAAACCGGACTTTGAATCTATTGATGTTCGCGCTCTTCTTTCTCCTCTGGTAGACGAGATGGCAATGCGAGCAAAAGAGAAAGGGTTGGGTTTTAAAGCCATAGTACGCCCATGCTGGGTGAGAGCCGACAAGACTTATCTTTATCGAATAGCGCAAAACTTACTATCAAATGCCGTGAAATATACAGAAAGTGGAAGAGTACTGTTTGCCGTAAAACCGATTAACAATACCGTTCATTTCAAAATACTCGACACCGGAATTGGTATATCGAGTGATAAAAAAGACAGCATTTTCGGTGATTTCTTTCGCGCAAATGAGAGCAAAGAGCACGGTATCGGACTTGGTTTGGGCGTGGTGCGCCGATTAAGTTTACAGCTAGATAGCGATATACAAGTAAAGTCGCGAATAGGGAAAGGTAGCTGCTTCACATTCTCTCTTGCGAAAGCTGAATCTAAAGTGGTGTCTAGCGAAACAACCAAACCGCGCTCCACAACATTTACCGGCATGGATGTGCTTTGTGTGGACGACCAGAGAGAAAACCTAGACGCAATGCAAACCTTATTACGAAAATGGGGAATTAACGTTGTGCTCGCTAACAACTGGGATGACGCTCTTAAAGTGTGTGAGACCATTCAGCCCCAAATTCTGCTCATGGATTATCAACTCAGTCACGATAGTGAGAAAAACGGCCTGGCACTTATTGAAGAGATTAGACATAGGTTAAATGTAGTAATGCCGGCTGCGTTGATCACAGCAACGCCAGATGAAAGCTTAGTCACCCAGTGTAAAGCCCAAGGAGTTAATTTCTTGGCTAAACCACTTAAACCGGCAAAGTTAAGGGCCCTACTACAGAGCATGACCCGCTATATCAGGGAAGCGAAAAACGTGTAGTGCTACTTAACGTTATCTTGGCCTTATTTTTTTGGCTGCTCCATTACAACAACGCGAAACCGGCTAAAGCAACTCCTCAAGGGGCTTGTTTTCGTCGGTTTTCGTTACTGGCGATTCAACACTCGATTTAGCCACTACTTTACCCATGGTTCCCCATTTCTGTTTGGGGTTGAGTAACACGGGTCGTGTGAGGATTAAATTATTGGGGTACATCAAGGTTTCACGGTCAGCGGTAACTAATCGGGTGCTGAACGGCCCTAAATCGGCGATTACGCCCTCAATGTAGTTATCGCCATCGAGAATACGCACGTAATTGCCTCTGCGATAGGCAACGTTAGTCAGTAAAATGAAATACGCAGTGATATTGCTGATAAGCGACCAGCTTGCAAAAAGTGCGACGCCTGTTACCGTAATAATAGACGTTGAAAGCACCAATAAACCTGAGAAATCAATGCCCCATGCAAGCAACAGCAAAGCAACGGTAACGGTGGCCACAATTACCCGTGCGGCGAATAAACCTTTTAGCGCGCTGCTCGACTTCAGCTTCGATTTTTCAATATTGGTTTCTAATTTTGGCAGAAGCTTGCGAGACATTGCTAAATAAAATAGTAAAGCCAGACCACTCCACACGACATTTGACTGGTACTGAATCAACCACGCCAAAAACGTATGCCACCACTCGTTCATCAACCTCAACCCTCTCTCATTTTTAATTCTAGCAAACTAAATTTTCAGACCTTTACGACCTGAGTTCCTGCGCCCTACCATGCTAACGTGAATAAAAGGCGAGTTCATGCATTAAAAGCAATCGCCACAACAAGAAATATTCGTAAGACTCTCTTTACCACATACATTAGTATGCGCGCAAAAATGACTTGTCTAATTCAAATTCGCGTTCTAACGTGTTAAAAGACATGTCGATTAGACGACAAACAAAACACAAACTACAGGCTTTTTATAATGCGCATTGCAATACTTTCCAGAAATCCTCGTCTTTACTCTACTTCACGCTTAGTCGAAGCTGGTCAGGCTCGCGGGCATGAAGTTGACGTTATTGACACCATGCATTGCTACATGGATATCACTAGTGCGCGGCCCTCTGTAAGATACCACGGGAAAAAACTGCCTTACTACGATGCCGTTATCCCTCGAATAGGCGCTTCAGTGAGTTTTTACGGCACCTCAGTCGTGCGTCAGTTTGAAATGATGGGCACTTACAGCCTTAACGAGTCAGTGGCGATAAGCCGTTCGCGAGACAAGCTTCGCTCTCTGCAGCTTCTTTCGCGCAAAGGCATTGGCATGCCGAGAACGGGTTTTGCCCACCACCCAGATAAAATTGATGATGTTATCAAAACCGTGGGAGGCGCCCCTGTAGTGATAAAACTACTTGAAGGCACCCAGGGTATCGGCGTTGTACTAGCCGATACACAAAAAGCGGCAGAATCTATTATTGAAGCCTTTATGGGGCTAAACGCGAGTATTCTGGTCCAAGAATTCATCAAAGAAGCGGGCGGCGCGGATATTCGCTGTTTCGTAGTTGGCGGAAAAGTTGTGGCAGCAATGAAGCGCCAAGCGGCGCCGGGAGAGTTCCGCTCTAACCTTCACCGAGGCGGCCAGGCAAGTCTGGTACGCTTAAGCCCTGCCGAACGTAAAACGGCAGTAGATGCGGCAAAAACAATGGGCCTAAACTGCTGTGGCGTAGACATTCTTCGCTCAAATAATGGCCCTGTGGTAATGGAAGTAAATTCATCTCCTGGTTTGGAAGGTATCGAGAAAGCGACTCATAAAGATGTGGCAAGTATGATCATTGAGTTTATCGAAAAAAGCGCTGAGCCGCATAAAACGAAAACCCGTGGCAGAGGCTAGCCCTGTTAACTATTGCTATTAAAAAACCTAGATATGGGAAACGTTAGTGGTAAATAATGTTTTAACAATCGGGGGTGTAAACATTGCACCTGGCGAAACGAAAAAAATTGAGTTGGAAATGCCGCCGTTATACACGGCGACCAATATGAGCATCCCTGTTTATGTGAAACGAGGCAAGCGGCCTGGACCGATTATGTTTGTCAGCGCCGCCATTCACGGTGACGAACTCAATGGAATCGAAATTGTGGGACGACTTATCCGCTCAAAAGCGATAGAGCGTTTAAGGGGAACACTTATTGCGGTGCCAATGGTTAACGTTTACGGTGTTCTCAACCAATCTCGTTATCTACCTGATAGGCGTGATCTAAATCGCAGTTTTCCAGGCAGCAAAAAAGGCTCTTTGGCGGGGCGCTTGGCAAATTTATTTTTCAAGGAAGTCGTGAGTAAATGTGATGTCGGCATCGACCTACATACAGGTGCCATTCACAGAAGCAACCTACCTCAAGTTCGCGCAGATTTAGACGACGCAGAAGTACTTGAAATGGCGAAAGCATTTGGTGTTCCCGTACTTTTGAACGCGGAATTACGGGATGGCTCCTTGCGAGAGGCGGCAAGCGAAAGCGGCGTTAAAATATTGCTTTATGAAGCGGGGCAAGCATTGCGTTACGACGAGTTTTCCATTCGTGCAGGCGTGAGAGGTATCATAAACACCATGCGCCACTTGGGCATGCTTAATAAAAGCCGAAGTAAAGGGCATAACATTGAGCGTTTTATTGCCAGACAAAGTGGCTGGGTAAGAGCGCCTGAAAGCGGCTTTGTTACGCACTTAGCCCAGCTGGGCGATCACGTCGAGAAAGGCGACAAGCTTGCTATTATTGCAGACCCTTTTGGTAATTATCTAGACAGTTTAGAAAGCCCTGCAGAAGGCGTAGTAATTGGTAAACAGAATATACCGCTAACGCAAGAAGGCGAGGCGGTTTATCACATTGCGTACTTCTCAGAACCCGATACGGTTGCAGAACACGTAGAACTATTACAGGATAATTTATTGCCACCAGAGCAGCACCCTATTTCATAAAAATGGTAGAGAAACTGATGAACAATAAGAAAATTGTCGGTGCAGTAGAACTGTGCGATTTACCTAAACTCGCGATTACCGATTTAAATGTGCGTGTGGACACAGGGGCGGCAACCTCTTCACTACATGTAGATAATATCGAAGAATTTGAGCAAGACGGTGAGCTGTGGATTAAATTTGACATCCATCCCGATATCCATAATGTGGATCGCGTCGTGCGAAGAGAAGCGCGCGTAGAAGGTCAGAAACGAGTAAAAAGTTCAACCGCTACACGCGAGAGGCGATATGTGATAATTACGCCTATAATAATGGATGGTTATCAGTGGGATATTCAATTAACCCTTACTGATCGGTCCGAAATGACTTATCTCATGTTGCTTGGACGTGAGGCGATGAGCGGGCAGTTTATCGTGGACCCTGAATATGATTTTCTACTTACCGGGAAAGATTAGTAGTCAAAAGCTCGGCTAAAGGCAGTCATAAGGCATCTTCCTATAAGGCGTGCGTTAATCGCATGAAATAAAACATATGGTAAGGGCAAAAATGTTAGTCGCAGTGTTACTACTGATAAGCGTATTCTCATTTTCCAGTGCTTACGCAACAGAACCAGCATTTGTAAAAGAGAGTAAAGAGTTACCTCACACCCTGATCCGTTTACCCAATATTCATCCTGGAAGGGATAGCGTATACGCGTATGCCAAGGCACTGCTGACTGAAGCGCTTCTTGTGACAGAATCTCAATACGGTACCTTTGACATTATTGTTAGTGGCCAAGAGTCGGCGCAGGAGCGCCAATTGCGTAGCCTTGAACACAACCTTTTAGATGTGACGTGGAGCGTTACTTCAATTGAGCGGGAACGACAGTTCCTCCCTATTCGCATACCAATAATGGCCGGTTTGTTTGGAAAGCGAGCGCTTCTTGTTAAAAAGGGAGATACGCGCCTTAAGGACGTCAAAACCCTTGAAGAACTCAAATCGTTTAGAGCAGTTCTAGGCTATGACTGGCCTGACACAAAAATCTTTCGCGCTAATGACCTGCCGGTTTTAGAAACCACCTATCGCGCTTCTTTTCGTATTGTCTCTGAGGGGTTTGCAGACATATTTCCGCGCAGTGTCATGGAAATTCAAGAAGAGCTCGAAGATAAAACCCTCTCTCGCGGACTTGTTATTGATGACAACCTTATTATTTCTTATCCAAGCCCTATATTCTTCTTTGTGAGAAGCGATAATACCGCGTTGGCCAACCGTATTACTGAAGGCTTACTGATGATGTTTGAATCAGGAAGGTTTCAAGCACTTCTGCTCTCTCAGGATAACTTTCGACAAGGTGTGTCAATGTTAGAAGGCCGAACTGAAATTAAAATTCAAAACCCGCTGTTGAGTGAACCCAGTCGTATTGCTCTTGAAAAGTTTCTCCCTGAGTTTTCCGCGACCCAAACACTGCAGCAATTCAGCCCTAGTGAGCCGGTGGCTCCAGTTCAAGTTGAGAAGCTATAAGTACAGCCTGAGTTCGGTTGTTAATACCAAGCTTTTTGAAGATTGCGGTCACATGCGCTTTCACTGTCGCTTCCGCTATATCTAAATTGAAGCCTATCTGTTTATTTAACAATCCATCCCGCATGTAACATAAGACTTTGTATTGGGAAGGTGTTAGCGACGCTACTTTATCTGCAAGCTCAGAGAACGCTTCATCAACTTCATCAACATTTTCACTGAGATTATCAGGTACCCAGACATCGCCATCTAAAATTGCTTCCACGGCATTCGCAATATCCTGGGCACTTGCAGTTTTAGGAATAAAGCCAAGCGCCCCAACGCTGATAATTTTTGAAATAAGTGTGCTGTCTTCTGTACCTGAAACCACGGCAACAGGAAGTTCTGGGAAGAGCTTTCGAATGTGCAACAGACCAAACAAATCATTGCTCCCTGGCATATGCAAATCCAATAGCAATAAGTCGATATCCTCTTTGCTGAGGATATCGACGGTAGTAGGTAAATCGCCAGCCTCCTTGAGGGTTAAGGCTGGCAGAGACAATGACAAAGCCCCTCTCAGTGCATCGCGATACAGCGGATGATCATCAGCGATCAGAAGAGTTATCATTGTCTATGTCCTTAATGCTTACTTATTTAGACGTTCCTCTATCAGTGTATCAACAACCGACGGATCCGCCAATGTAGATGTGTCACCTAATTGCTCATGCTCATTGGCAGCAATCTTACGTAATATTCGACGCATGATTTTGCCAGAGCGGGTTTTAGGCAAACCATTAGACCACTGAATCATATCAGGGGTGGCGATAGGGCTTAACTCTTGACGTACCCAGGCTTTAAGCTCTTTAGTTAGCGCTTCGTCAGCCTCAACACCTTCATTAGGCGTGACGTAAACGTAAATCCCCTGCCCTTTGATATCATGAGGGTACCCGACTACTGCCGCTTCTGCGACTTTAGGATGGGCGACCAGCGCGCTTTCAATTTCGGCGGTACCTAGGCGATGCCCTGATACGTTCAGTACATCATCTACACGCCCTGTGATCCAATAGTAACCGTCTTCATCACAGCGCGCGCCGTCACCGGTAAAATAAACGCCTTTGTACGCACTAAAGTAAGTGTTTATAAAGCGCTGATGATCACCGTAAACGGTGCGAGCTTGGCTTGGCCAACTGTCTTTTATAACTAGATTGCCCTCTGCAGCACCTTCCAATTCATTGCCATCGGCATCGAATAAGGCAGGCTGAATACCAAAAAATGGACGACTTGCTGACCCTGGTTTTAGCTCCGTAGCACCTGGAAGAGGTAAAATCATGTGCCCCCCCGTTTCGGTTTGCCACCAAGTATCAATGATAGGGCAGCGACCCTTACCGATAACACGGTGATACCACTCCCACGCTTCTGGATTAATTGGCTCACCGACGGTACCGAGTAAACGTAGGGATGACAAATCACACCCTTCTGCTGGCACATCACCATGAGCCATAAGCGCGCGAATTGCCGTTGGCGCGGTATAAAGGCTGTTTACTTTATATTTTTCAACTACCTGCGCAATACGTTTTACATCAGGATAGGTAGGTACGCCTTCAAAAAATACCTGAGATGCAGCGTTCACCATAGGTCCATACACCATATAGCTATGACCTGTGATCCAGCCCACATCAGCCGTACACCAATAAACGTCATCGTCTTTGTAATCAAATGCGTATTTAAACGTCATTGCAGAATAAAGCAGGTAGCCACCGGTTGTATGAACAACGCCTTTAGGTGTGCCCGTTGAGCCCGACGTATAAAGAATAAATAGCGGGTCCTCAGCGTTCATAACCTCAGGTTCACACTGACCTGACATATCCTCGATAGCATCATGCCACCATACATCATGCTCTTCGTTCCAATCTACATCGCCACCCGTTAGCTTGTGAACTAAAACATGAGTAATCGATGGGCACGCGCCGTTCGATAGAGCTTTATCCACATTCGCTTTTAGTGGAATACTTCTGCCCGCACGACGACCTTCATCAGCGGTAATAACCACTTTAGCACTGCTGTCGTTAATGCGATCAGCAATCGCATTTGGTGAGAAACCACCAAATATAACCGAATGCACAGCGCCGATTCGGGCACACGCTAGCATAGCGTACGCCGCCTCTGGCACCATCGGCATGTAAATAGCGACACGATCACCCTTTTCAACACCCATTCCTTTAAGCGCGTTAGCTAATTTACACACTTCATAATGCACTTGTTGATAAGTGATATCTTGACTATCTTCTGGAGAGTCGCCTTCCCAATGGAAGGCAACTTTAGTGGCGTTGTTAGCCAAGTGGCGGTCGATACAGTTGTAACTAGCGTTTAGTTCACCGTCTTCGAACCACTTAATTGAGACATCATTTTCACCGAAAAACGTGTTTTTGATCTTCGTAGGTTTTTGATACCACTCAAGAATAGACGAATGTTCTGCCCAAAACGCTTCTGGTGCTTCTACTGACTGCTTATACATCGCGTCATATTGCGATGCATTGAGGTGGGTAGACTGAAGAATGTTCTCAGGTACAGGATAAGTCTTGCTGGCGCTCATAAGGATTGCCTCCAATATCAATAATGTAAAATTCTTGTTGTATGATGAAACACTCTAGCCATTCAAGCACAAAGCAAAATGAGACTTTGGTCTTAGCAGCACCCTACTTAGGTGCTAGACGTCAGGTATTACGAAAAAGTATTACGACTATGGTCTTATGCGACCATAGGCGTATTTAATTTTTAGATAATACGTACACAATCAGTAATGTTAACGTTGAATTTACATTTATTTAACCACTTTTGGAACAGACACGATGAAAGCTAAAATAAAAAATACGGCTACGGCGGTAGCGCTGTGCCTGGCAGCATCTAGCGGTGCTGCACAAGCAGCAACGATCGGCGATACAAGTGTGAAATTCACAGGCTATGTGAAAGTTGACGCAATGGTCAGTGACTACTCAGACGGCACTATTGCATCGGGTAGCGTTGGCCGAGACTTTTACATTCCTTCACTAACCCCTGTTGGTGGCGTTGACGAAGATCCACAGTTTGATGCGCATATTCGAACTTCACGATTCCGCTTTGCAACGTCTACGCCGACAGCAGAAGGCGATACAATAAACGGTGTATTCGAACTTGACTTCGTTGTTACCAGCGGCGGTGATGAGCGTATTAGTAACTCTTACGTACCACGTGTTCGTCACGCCTATATAACGTACAAAAACTGGTTGGTAGGCCAAACCTGGACCACGTTTATGGATGTAGGTGCACTCCCAGAATCACTCGACTTTATTGGTACGACCGACGGCATAACGTTTGGTCGCCAAGTCATGTTGAGATATACCAACGGCGGCCTTCAAATTGCACTAGAAAACCCGGAATCAACCATAACGCCTTTTGGTGGCGGCGGCCGTATCACCAGTGACGACAACACCATGCCTGATTTAATCGCAGCATATACGTCAAAACAAGACTGGGGTTATGTAAAGGTAGCGGGGTTAGTGAGACAGCTTTCTTATGACAATGCCGCGGGCATTGATGCTGACGAAACCAGCTTTGGTGTGTCAGTAACAGGTAAATACAACCTGTCAAACGGCGATGATATCCGTTTCACATTTAATACGGGTAGCGGTCTTGGCCGATATTCTGCTCTTAATGCGGTAAATGGCGCAGTTCTTAACGAAAGCGGTGACCTCGAAGCTATTGATTCAACAGGCTACGGCATTGCATATCGCCACAAGTGGAGCGATAAGGCGCGCAGTAGCATTATGTTCTCGGCCTTTGAAGCTGACAATGATGTATCGCTAACTGGCTTGGCTACAACCGAAAGCACATACAGCACACGTGTGAACTACCTATATTCGCCAACTAAGGCATTAACGGTAGGTGCCGAATACGCTTTCGCAAAACGAGAAGTTGAATCAGGCCTTGAAGGCGACATGAACCGCTTCCAAGTCTCAGCGAAATACGCGTTCTAAGAAAATATACGACGTGATAAATAACCGGCGCTTCTTGAATAAGAAGCGCCGGTTTTCTATATCTGATAAGTGAAAAGCTACGCCTACCTACACACAAAACCCGCTTTTTTAGCGCTAGAAATACTAAATTGTAGTGAAGATAATACCCAACGGAACGACAAAGAAGAGCCCACCGACATAGGCTGCGCCATACACTTTCCTCTCCGCTGCCAAAACGGATAGCTGATACGACAAGTTAATGGGAATATTTCGCAGCACAGGAATACCGTAAATGAGCGTTACGCCGAGTACATTATAAATAAGATGTACCAGCGCAATTTGCAGAGCGAACCCACTATTTACACCCACTACCCCTAGAGCAGCAATTAACGCTGTGATACAGGTTCCGATGTTAGCCCCAAGGGTAAAAGGGTATATCTCACGTGCTTTCAAAACGCCAGCACCAACCAAAGGCACCATCAGCGACGTTGTGGTAGATGATGACTGCACCAGAACCGTCATTAAAGCGCCAGATGTAATTCCAGATATGGGGCCTTGCCCAATGCTTTTATGTAATAAGTCCTTAGCTTTGCCTACCATAAGCGATTTCATGATCTTCCCCATGTAGGTGATTGAAACCATGATAAGTGCAATGCCCAGAAGGATTTTAACGATCCCCGGATAAACCGATGGCAAAAACTGAAGCGAGTGAGACACTAAGTCTGTCACAGGTTGTGTAGCCGCTTTGATAGGATTAAACCCACTTACCCCTAACGCCTCTCCCGTATGAATAAGCGCTACAATTTGACCACTTAGATACTCTAGAATGCCAAACGCCATCTCAAGCGGTAGAAATATGAGCACCGATAACACATTGAAAAAGTCGTGGATGGTAGCGGCATTAAAAGCCCGCTGAAACTCTTCTTTTTTTGCAACGTGCCCAAGGCTTACCAGTGTATTCGTGATACTGGTTCCAATATTGGCGCCCATCATCATGGGCACGGCAATGGTAATAGGTAGCCCACCAGCAACCATTCCAACAATAATCGAGGTAACCGTGCTTGAAGACTGAATTAAAGCGGTAGAGACCATGCCGATAATCAACCCCATGATAGGGTTAGAAGCAAAGTTGAAGAGCTCTCGCGCTTGCTCGCCCGCCGCATATTTGAAACCGCTGCCAATCATACTGACGGCCAGTAGCATGACATAAACAAGTAAAATAAGAAGAAGCCATCGTTGCCAGTTGTTGTTTTTCTCTACGGTACTGGCTGAAATTATCTGTGGGTCAATCATTTAATAATGGGTACGAGTTATAACAGAAAGCCCCATAGTATTACGACCGTGTGACACAAAAATGACGGGAAACGCCCGCCACTTTTGCGAAAAGATTTGCTTAAAAGATTCGAGCTCCTTGACTTGCACTACGACAGTTTGTAGCGGTCTTGAACCACCTAGACAACAAAAATGAAGACCGAACCTTATACGGGCCTAAAAGCCCAGAGGATATTGGCGCAGTACGTCGTGAATATCCTTCAACGTCTCTTGAGACAAATCTATATCAAACGCTTCAATATTTTCTTTCAACTGAGGCATTGTCGTTGCCCCTATGATAGTAGAAGTGACACCGGGTACCTGTTTACACCAGGCCAAAGCAAGTTGAGAGGGCGTCACGCCGGCTTTTTCAGCAATTTTAATGTATTTGGCAGTGGCAGCTTGCGCAGGCGGTTTGTCTCTGAATAATCCCATACGCTGAGCTAATGTCCATCGGCTCCCTTCCGGGCGCGCACCGTTTTGATATTTACCACTTAGCATACCCGTGGCCAGTGGCGACCATGGTAAGTAGGCTATATTTTCAAGCTCGCACATTTCAATGAGATACGGCCAATCTTTCGCGTGAAGTAGGCTGAACTCGTTTTGAATAGAGACAGGCAAAGGCATGTCAAGCTCTTTGCAGAGCATAAGAAAAGCGTGAACTCCCCAAGGCGTATCATCCGACAGCCCCCAGTGCCTAATTTTTCCTTCATCAAGGGCGCGTTTGATCCCCATTAGGATATCTCGCATACCGTCGAGTTCTTTCTCACGATCGGTTTTTGTTGGATTTGCGCCATCAGGCCAATGTTTACCGAAGTGAGGGGTAACCCTGTTAGGCCAGTGAAGTTGATAAACGTCTATATAATCTGTATTCAAACGTTCCAACGAGTACGTTAACGCGTTGGCAATCGCACCAGAAGTAATTGGCCCCGCATTGCGAATGTATTTAAGCCCACTGCCAGCGATTTTGGTCATCAGTATGATGTCTTTACGCTTAGACGCGTTGCGTGATAGCCAATTTCCAATAACACGCTCTGTGTCTCCATAGGTATCAACGTTTGGCGGTACTGGATACATTTCTGCGGTATCAATGAAATTTACGCCTTTGTCTAGCGCAAAGGCCAACTGCTCGTCAGCGTCTTGCTGAGTATTTTGAATGCCCCAAGTCATAGTGCCTAAACATATGTCTGACACTTGTAAATCGCTCGTTCCCAAACGGTTAAACTTCATTTTACTTATACCTTATTAATGCAATAGCGAGCTGATCGCTTGGTGCAAAAAAGTCACCACTAGGTGCTATGATGCTTTTTTATTGGCCAACTCGGCTTCAACACTGGCTAATCGCGCCTCAATATTTCGTTTAGACTCGACCATCTCGTTTGCCAGTTCAGCAAGTGATTTTAATTCTGCAAACCCTAACTTTCTGGTATCAATTTATTGATACTGACGCCTGCAGCGATAAAAGAAAGTAAGAACGTTAACAAAAGCCTGATAAAAAGTCGCAAAACTCTTGATTAAAACCAGAATTAATACGACAGATGTGAGCGCGGTAATGCCTAATCTATATATACGCACTTGAGGTTCGTGTTGTTCAATAAGAGGTTGAAGTGCGCTATCAACACTTTTCAGTTGGTTTTCAACCTTATGCGCGCTTTGTCTAAACTCACCCCGTAGTCCATCGTTATGAGTTAAACCGAACGTTATGTAGTTGTTCACTAACGCCGAGAGCGCAGACTGATATCGTTGAAGCGTCACATTCAGATTTTGCTCACCTTCGAACATCGCCACTAAGCGGGCGCTGAGCTCTTCAATTTCTCGGGCATAAACCTTTCTTGCGTTATTTGAAAGTTGCGTGTTGCAAGCTGCAAATCACCAAATAGCTCACGTGTTGCTGAACTATTGACTTCAGTCTCAGTTAATTGATTCTCTAGGCTAGTGATTTCGCTGCGGATGCCACTATTTAACGTTAACCCGACCTCTCGCTGTAGTGCCACAACCGCCTGAAACTTTTCTCTGTAGGTTTCTATCGAATCAGACAAACTCTCCACATCTGTAATTGGTAGCTGATACTGACTGAACATAGGCACCAAACTATCTAGCCGAGTATTGAACGAAACGGCTTGCTCAGAAAATTTTATAAAATAGGCTTCGTCTAACCTTAGCAGAAGGTCTTTTTCATGCCTGCGCATTTGAAGTAGGTCTTGTCCCATACGCAAAAGTGCGTCTCGCTGCTGATTAAGACTTATGAGACGCTGTGTAAAATAATGCTGACTGGCCACCAGTATCCCCATGCCGATAACACAGATTAACGTCATCAATACTAATCGAGATTTTATTGAATCGAACTTCATGGAGAAATCCTTCTAAAAGGATAGAAAATGCAAATTTTAGTAAAAACTAAACCCCACACTTGCTATACAAATAGCACGTTTAATATAGGCACAAAAAATGACGGTTTTAATTAAACCTTCGTAGAAAACTAATACTCGTTTCCATAACCTTGTTGTTTGCAATTATAAACACCACCGATAAGTGCGCGATTCTGGCGAGTTAGCGCACCTATGATTTACGTCTAGGTAAGCATGCTAGCAGCAACGCTGCCTAATACGGATTGAGCTAAGGTTAACTCTCTTTTAAGATCTCATAGCTGCACGCCCACATGAAGGTTGGAAAGAGATTTAGGGGCTTTTACTTCTACACATACTTGATCGCCATAATAATTGTCAGCGTAATTACACTGTATCTTTAATGGTTGATTTGGGGTGGAAGCTACACGTTGGCTGTTCGTCGTTGTTAGTTTATGTAGTAATGCGTTCATTTCGCTCTCCTTGTTAAGTTGAGAGCATTATCATTAATTGAACAAAACTATTAAAACGAGTTAAAACGATTCATATGATTAACTTATTAGATTATAAAGAATCACCTTAATCGGAAAAAGATGTGAAAGTAGCGTAGAGAATGCCAATAGAAAGTGCAGGGCCTTAGCGGAGTAATGGATTAACGGGTTAATTTGGCTAGAGCGCTAGGTACACGAATTCGAAAGTAACTGCGCCACTTTTAGATAAGGAGAATGCGTGGCGCCGCTGTAGGAGATACAAGTTAGCCTTTCAACCACGGTCCTGTGATGGCTAAGGTTTTCGTCGGAGAGTATAGGTTTACGAAAAGCGTATTGCCGTCGGGCGAAAAGCACGCACCAGCGAGCTCAGTTTGAGCATGTAGTTTAGCAAAGTTATACACTTCGCCACTTGGCGTGACACCGCGCAAATGATTATCGACGATGTCGGTGTATTGGTCTTCACATACCAGCAAATGTCCGTTTGGACATACTGTTAGGTTATCGCCGAAGTTATACAGGCTTTTATCTGCGCTTTCTAAAAACAGTTGCAGTTTGTCTTGTTTACCATTTTCGGAAGGAACAAGTTTCATTACCTGACCTAGCTGCTTTTGCCCGCCATTGGTACAGCAAAAATACAGCTCATCTTCTCCCCAGTGTATACCCTCACCACGAGCAAATAAGGCAGCGCCTTTTTCATGGCCTCGCATGCGTAAGTCATCATTCGGGCTTTCTGGATTGTCTAACGCTATCCACTCAACGTCAAACCACGTCGCTGCAGGCATGGTTGTAGCACGCCAGTTACGGGTATCGAACTGAGGTTTACCTTTTACTACTAAGGCCTCCAGTTGACCGCCAGCAGCCAAGTTTCCATATTCGTTAGGCACAAACCGATAAAGCAAGCTATCGCCTCTATCTTCGGTTAGATAAACAATGCCGGTTTTAGGGTCAACACACGCGGCTTCATGATTAAAGCGGCCCATGGCTTTGAGCGGTTTAGCTTCAATCAGCGAATCAGCATCTGCTGGCACTTCAAATATATAGCCATGGTCGTTATTAACCACATCGCCATTAGGGCCATGTGGACGGTCTACCGACTCTTCACACGTAAGCCACGTGCCCCAAGGGGTTATGCCGCCAGAGCAGTTTCGTACCGTTCCAGCTAAGCTGATAAACTCTCGCTCTACCTTTTGCGTACTTAGATCATACACAATGGTTGTAGTGCCGCCGGGTAAAGCTACACCATCAGCGTAATTGTCGTAGGCGAGTTCACTGGTATGTTGTTGAATAGACGCAGGCTGAGCACTCAAATGTTTGGGATGCAGTTCGTGGTTACGTACAAGCGCTACTTTGTTACTGCTGCCGTTGATAGGTAAGCAACCCATACCGTCGGCCCTGTCCGGAACGTGCATCCCATCAGACATCACATTGCCAAGACTTGAGATAACCCTATAACTAAAACCCTTAGGTAAATCGAGCAGCTTTTGAGGGTCGGGTGAAAGCGCTCCATAACCTTCGCTTATCAGCATAGACGCCAAATTCGACGTCTTACCAAAAGCACTGGTTGCAAGACCACCAAATGCCAAAGAGCCCATTATAAATTGACGTCGTGTAATCATAAAAATCTCTAACTGCGTTAAAAGTAATTATTATCGTCAGATATTGTTACACTATAACAACATGGCCTATTCAAACTGGCAAGCGTGCCATTCTTGAAAGCGATAAACAGCGGATAAAACACGCTTAAGACTGGGTAATACTGTAAACGGTAATCGCAAACATTTTCTTAAATCTAAGGAAGTGTTGTGTTTTGCTTAAGGTCTGCCCAATGGGATTCCGGCTCTGGACGTGAAAAGTAATAGCCTTGAAATTTATCACAGCCTTTACCTTTCAGATAGTTTAACTGCTCTACACTCTCCACACCTTCTGCAATGCAGGTCACATTAAGCGCTTTTGCCATTTCGATTATTGCATCAACAATCTGCGCCCCTTTTCCATCAAAATCTTTACCTATGTCATCCACAAAATATTTATCTATTTTGAGTTCACTAATAGGAAGCACTTTCAGGTATGCGAGGCTGGAATAGCCCGTACCGAAATCATCAATTGAAAAACGAAAGCCGAATTTCGCCAGTTCAAGCATGGTTTCCTTAACCAGCTCAATATCTACGACTAAAGCGGTTTCTGTTAACTCTAGCATTAACCTATGAGGTGGAATGCCGAATTGATTTACGCGAGAAAGTAGCGTATTGACAAAGTCTGGCATAACAATTTGTCTAGCACTGATGTTAATCGCAATAGTCGTATTTAAGCCGGCCTTTACAAAGTTACTCATCACGTTCAGCGTTTTTCGTAAAACAATGTCGCCTATTTCGCAGATAGCATAGCTCTCTTCTGCGATAGGAATAAATTCACTTGGGCTTACTTGCCCCAGGTCCTTCGAGTACCATCGAACCAGCGCTTCGAAGGACGATATTGTTCCTTCATGGGTGACTTGGGGTTGAAGCACGACAGATAATTCATCATGATCAATCGCTTGTTTGAGCTTGGATTTTATATCTAAGTAACGATCAAACTCTTTAAAACCATCTTCTGATATATGGCATAGTCCAAATGGTGCTGACCGTTTTGCCCTTTTAACAGCCTGTTCAATTACATTGATGATCGACTCGAAGCTTTGGCCTTGTGGGCTAAAAATAGCGCTTCCTAGTGAAGCGGTCAGAGACCATTTCAGTGAATTTATAACAATATCGAAATGACGTGGATTGAGCAGTGCACTTTCCACCAAGCTAGAATCAAACTTGTGGAGCTCTTCTTTTCTGTAGGTTTTCTTCGACAACACGACAAAACTATCGCCACCGTACTTAAATATCTCATAATCATGACCGATGACGAAGAGCAACTGCTCGGCGACTTTTCTTATGGCATAGTTTCCGTTACCAAAGCCGAACCGCGTGTTAACTTGCGCCATATTATCGATATCTAGCAACAAGATGTGTATATATTCTTGATTCATTGATGCGCGCAGCATCAAATCTTTAAAACGTTGATGAAACCACTGTTGATTTCGAAGGTGTGTAACAGGGTCAGTATAAGCGAGGTTATAGATTGTATCTTGCGCTTCTATGCGTTCACTAATATCTCTAATAACACCTATAAAGCCCTTCTCACCCAGATCGCTACTTTCAGACAATGACAGCTCCATCTGAAAGATATCGCCATTCTTTCGCTTAGCAGGGAGCTGACGGCCTACACCGATAATTTTGCCTACTCCAGATTCCATATAATTACGCATATAATAAGCATGGTTAGAGGCGTAAGGCTCTGGCATTAATACCTCAACGGATTGAGCGAGTAACTCGCCTCGGGTGTAACCAAACATTTTAAGCGCAACGTCGTTACAGTGTGTAATCGTGCCCTTCGTATCAATACTAAATACGGCATCATTAATATTATTCAAAATACTTTGAATTTTCTTAGCCCGGTCTGCACTGAGAATTAGCGCAGTTTTATATTCAGTAATATCTTCGAATGCACCAAAAAGACGCTTAACAGCGCCGTTTTTGTAAAGCTCAGCCTTCCCAGAAGCTCTTACCCATCTAACAGAACCGGATGAATCGATAATTTGGCATTGAATGTCATAAGGGCACTGCTTATAGCGTAAATTTTCGAAGGCGAGTGTGAGCTCGGCAAGATAATCAGGCGCAATAAAATTGAGTGCTTTTTGTATGTTTATCTCACTATCAATGGGTAAATCGTGAATTCGATAGGTTTCCGGTGACCATATCAACTTTTCAGTTTCGGGGTAGAATTCCCAAGACCCCGTGTGCGACATACGACTTATCTCATCAATAAGCGACAAGTTATGGGCGGTTTTTGTCGCAAAAAAGTCTTTTTGAAGCTGCGTAGAAAACAGCTTGGCCTGAAGTGAAAAAACTTGTAGCCACTCAGAGATGTCTTTTTTCGGCGTTTTAAACACAGCGACGAGAACGCCAATATCACGACGTTTTTCGTTAAAAAGCCCGGCGCCTAAATACCCTTCGGCGTTAAGCGCCTTAAGGGTTTGATCTTCGGAAAAATGGACACAAACGTCTGACTCATAACCACACGGCCCTGTTATTAAGACGCTTTCACAAGGAGAGCCTTTCAGCTCGTATTCCATTTGTGGAATCGATGAGTTATGCGATAACCCTATCAACACAGAAATACTATGTGCTTTTTTGACACCTAAAAAAAGATAGTCAGCCTGCAGTAACTCGTTGAACTCTATTAAGTCTTGCTCATAGGCACTGCGATTTTCCAAGATAATCGCACTGAACTCCGATTCGTTTAAAACTGACTCGAATGACATTGCTTTATAAAACCTTAATGTAAGACTAAACCGAAGCTTGCCACTTCGCACTAACTAAAGAAAGGCATGGCAATGATAAATTTAAGATTTATCAATACCTAAGCTTAGCTAAACTTTCGATTAAAGCTACCCACTAGCCTTATCAATGTTAAACAACTGCTCGCTAAATCCCGCCAAAGAATGAATGCGGTGCAGGAGCCGCTAACACAAAAGATAGGATGGGTTTACGGCGTGTTTCTTCCTTCTCCCGCAAACTTCTTCCTATGCCGATTAAGTAGGGAGTGAGTGTATGCCCTCTGAAACCCCACACCGCAGGGATGCGGTGTAGGAGCTCTTACATAAAGCACGGATGGGTTCACGGCGTGTTTTTGATGGGGCTTTACTCCCGAATTTCTAAATCGCAGGCATAAAAAAAGCGCACCTAAGTGCGCTTTTTTGGCTTGTGTTGCTAAGTCTAGATTAGTCTAGGATCTTAGATACAACACC